>CAWBYS010000004.1:0-348972 GCA_963793055.1 uncultured Actinomycetota bacterium
ACCACAACCAAGGCGCTCTTGGGTGGAAGCACACACCACCGAAGGCTACTCGCCGATCGCGCGGGCCTCTGATCGCTGGATCGTAAAGGAGCCAAGGATGACCCAGGAGCACCGCGCCGCCGAGTCCTATGCGGCGGGCCCCACCGACACTCTGCTCCTCGACGAGACGATCGGTGCGAACTTCGAGCGCACCGCATCGACTTACCCCGATGCCGAGGCGCTGATCGACGTCGCCGGTCGCCGGCGGTGGACCTATGCAGAGTTGAACGCCGAGATCGACTGCGTGGCACGTGCCTTGATGGCCAGCGATATCCAACGCGGGGATCGCGTCGGGATCTGGGCACCGAACTGCCCGGAATGGACCATCCTCCAGTACGCCACGGCCAAGATCGGCGCGATCCTGGTGGCGATCAATCCCGCCTACCGTACCCACGAGTTGGCCTATGTGCTGCGGCAGTCTGGTACGCGGCTGCTGGTATCGGCGACGTCGTTCAAGACCTCCGACTACCGGGGCATGGTCGGTGAGGTACGTTCCGAGACTCCCGATGTGACCGAGGTGGTCTTCCTCGGGACCGCCGATTGGGAACGGTTGCGGGATCGTGCCGGTCAGGTGTCCGCGGCCGCCCTCAATCGCCGGATGGCCGACCTGAAACCCGACGACCCGATCAATATCCAATACACCTCGGGCACAACGGGTTCCCCCAAGGGCGCCACCCTGTCTCACCGAAACATCCTCAACAACGGCTTCTTCGTCACCGAGCTCATCAAGCTCGGTCCCGGGGAACGGCTGTGCATACCGGTGCCCTTCTACCATTGCTTCGGCATGGTGATGGGCAACCTGGGCTGCACCACCCACGGCGCCACGATGGTGATTCCGGCGGCCGGCTTCGACCCCGCGGCGACGTTGGAGGCGATCGAAAAGGAGCGCTGCACCGCCCTTTACGGGGTTCCGACGATGTTCATCGCGATGCTCGGACACTCCGACCTCGGCGATCGCGATCTGTCATCGCTTCGCACCGGGATCATGGCGGGGGCAACCTGCCCGATGGAGCTCATGAAGCGTTGCGTCAACGAGCTGAACATGTCCGAGTTGGCGATCGCCTACGGCATGACGGAGACCTCACCGGTGTCCTGCCAGACGCTCATCGACGACGATCTGGACCGTCGCACCGCCACGGTGGGGCGGGCCCATCCGCACGTCGAGATCAGAATCGTCGACCCCGACACCGGCAGGGTCGTGAAACGTGGTGAGCCGGGTGAGTTTTGCACACGAGGGTATTCGGTGATGCTGGGCTACTGGAACGACGATGCCCGGACGCACGAGGCGGTCGACGAAGACGGCTGGATGCACACCGGCGACCTGGCGGTGATGCGCGATGACGGGTACTGCATGGTCATCGGGCGCATCAAGGACCTGGTGATCCGCGGCGGCGAGAACGTGTATCCGCGTGAGGTCGAGGAGTTCCTGCATACCCACCCCGACATCGACGACGCACAGGTGATCGGCGTTCCTGACGAAAAGTACGGCGAAGAGATCTGCGCGTGGATCAGGATGCGGGCGGGCCGCACACCGCTGGATGCCGATGCCGTGCGGGCGTTCGCATCGGGAAAGCTCGCGCACTACAAGATTCCCCGGTACGTCCACGTCGTCAACGAGTTCCCGATGACGGTGACCGGGAAGGTGCGCAAGGTCGAAATGCGAACCGAGACGGTGCGACTGTTGGAGTTGTGAACGTAACGCTAGGCGCGTTCGTCGCTCGCGGGCTCGGTGCGCCGCTCGTGCCAACGAAGCCGCAGCATCAGCAGGCCTCGATGCGCACGCCACCCCGCAGACAGCGGGTCACGCCAGACGGGCGCGTGGCGGTTCGGTTCGGGCTCGGTATGCACGATTCCATTGTGCCGTCTCTGCGCAACGACGGCTTCCTGGCACACTGCAGCCCAGGTGAACGACTGTGAAACGTTCACCGTCTCCAGACGCGTTCGTTATGCCGGGCTATGCGCCCTTACCTCGCAATTCGTGCGACAACGCCTCGAGTTCGTCGCCACCGGCCATCTCCTGGGTCAGGTGCTCGAGCGTGATGTCGTCGTAGGTGCAGTCCAGCTTCTGCTTACCCCGATTGAGCAGGACGAAGTGGTCACCGACCATGTGCGCGTGATGCGGGTTGTGCGTGATGAACACCACACCGAAACCCGCCTCCTTGGCCGCGGTGATGTACTTCAACACCACACCCGACTGTTTGACGCCCAGCGCCGCGGTCGGCTCGTCGAGAATCAGTACTCTGGCCCCGAAGAACACCGCACGCGCGATCGCCACGCACTGGCGCTGGCCACCCGACAGCGAGCCGATTGGCACGTCGACGTCGGGCAGATCGATGCCCATCTTCGACAGCTCCGACAAGGTGGTGGCACGCATCGCGTTGGAGTCCAACGAGAACGGAAAGGACTTCTTGCGGATCTCTTGGCCAAGGAAGAAGTTGCGCCACACCGGCATCAGCGGCACGACGGCAAGGTTCTGATAGACCGTTGCAATGCCTTTCCCCAGCGCGTCCTTGGGCGACGTGAAGCGCGCCGGCTCGCCGTCGATGAGCAGCTCGCCCTCGCTCGGCGCGTGATATCCGGCGATGATCTTGATCAATGTCGACTTGCCTGCTCCGTTGTCGCCCAGGATGCCTGTCACCTGGCCGGCATACACCCGCAGCGAAATATCCTTCAGCGCAGTGATATTGCCGTAGCTCTTGCCAACGCTCTTCATCTCGACCAACGGCACCTTGCCGTCCGACGGGGCCTCTTCGACGGCTTGATCAACAGTTGCGGTCATGGGTCACCTCTTAGCGGCGTAGTTGCGGAATGCGTTGTTGGCGATCACCGCGAACAGCAGCATCACGCCCATGAAGAACTTGAACCAGTCGGGATTCCAGCCCGCGTACACGATTCCCTGCTGCACCATGCCGAAGATGAAGGCGCCGATGGCAGCCCCGATCGCGGTACCGTATCCTCCGGTGAGCAGGCAGCCGCCGATCACTGCGGCGATGATGTAGATGAACTCGTTGCCGACGCCCTGACCGGACTGCACGGTATTGAATGCGAACAGCAGATGCATGCCTGCAAACCAGGCACAGAAGCCCACGAACATGAACAGGCCGATCTTCACCGCGGTGACAGGAACACCGACGGCGCGAGCGCTCTCCTGGTCACCGCCGACGGCAAAGATCCAGTTGCCGATTCGGGTTTTGAAGAGCACGTAAGTCGCAATCACGGTGAACAGCAGCCACCAGAAGACGGTGAACCGCACGTCGACACCGAAGATCGACCACGACGACGAGAAGACTTTCTGCGCCGAGGCCCAGCCCTGCATGTCGTTGACGCTCGGCGTCGCGACCTGACCCGAAATGAGCTTCGTCGCAGCGAGATTGATACCGGTGAGCATCAACAGAGTGCCCAACGTGATCAGGAAGCTCGGTATCTTGGTCTTCATCACCAGATAACCGTTGAAGAACCCGACGGCCAGGGCGACTATCAGGGCCAACCCGGCGCCGGCCCACAGATTCAAGTGCAGGTTGTACGCCAACATCGACGCGGCGAGTGAACTCGTCGTCACCGCCACACCCGACGACAAGTCGAACTCCCCGCCGATCATCAGCAGCGCGACGGCGCAGGCCATGATTCCGATCGTCGAGCTGGCATACAGCACCGTCGCCAAGGCCTCTGGCGACCGGAACGGCGGGGCGACCACCAGGAAGAAGATGAAGATCGCCACAGCGCCGATAGCCGCACCCATCTCAGGGCGAATCAGCAGGCGCTGCACACGGTTTCGTTCCTTGACTCGTTCGTCGCGAACGATTTTGTGACTGGCGACGTCCAGGTCGGTCTTTGTAGCCATTTTCATGCTCTCTCGTGCGCAGCGAATTTAACGGGTACCGGACTTGGCCAGCTCGGCGACGGAGTCGATGTTCGATTCGTCGATGAACGCCGGGCCAGTCAAGGTGGCTTGACCGCCACCGATCACGTTCTTGTTGTTGATGTACAACCACAGCGAGTCGATCGCGAGGTAGCCCTGCAGGAACGGCTGCTGGTCCACCGCCCATTTCACCTTGCCGGCCTTGACCGCGTCCACGAGCGCGGCGTTGGTATCGAAGGTGACGACCTGCGCCTTGCTGCCTGCATTGCCGACGGACTGCACCGCGGCCAGCGCGATAGGAGCGCCCAGCGCCACGACGTGGTCGACGGACGGGTCCTGCTGGAGTTTGGCCGTGATCGTCGACTCGACGGACGGCATGTCCTTGCTGTTGACGTTAAGGATCTCGGACTGACCTTTGAAACCTTCTTTGACGCCCGCGCAACGCGATTCGAGCGCGACCTGGCCCTGCTCCTGGATTACGCAGATGATCTTCTTCGCGCCGTCGGCGTTCAGGCGCTCACCCGCGGAGATGCCTGCGAGTTTCTCGTCCTGGCCGAAGTACTCCTGCACGCCCATCGCTTTCCAATTGTCGAAGCCGGAGTTGAACGCGACAACGGGAATGTTCTTGGCCAGCGCCGCCTTCACCGCAGGTGCCAACGCGTCCGGCTTGGCCAGCGTCAACGCGATGCCTTTGACGCCGCTGTCGATCGCGGTCTGCACGAGGTTCGCCTGGTTCGGCGCCTCCGGGTCATTGGAGTAGCGCAGTTCGATGTTGTCCTTGTCGGCCGCGGCCTGGGCGCCCTTGCGGATCAGGTCCCAGAACGAGTCGCCGGGCACCTCGTGGGTGATCATCGCGACCGTCGCGCGCGGGGTGTTGGCCTGCCCGGCACCCATGCCATTGCCCGTGTCACGGGGCTTGCCTCCGGTGGAAGAGCATGACGCGATTCCCAGCACAAGCACGCTTGCCCCGGCGATCGCCGCAAGCCGACTGAACTTCATTGTTTGTATCTCCTTGCCGTCGAGTGCGACGCAACACGCCTCAGCGTCGATGTAATACGGCTCACAGCCGAAAGTCAAGACTTTGTTCGGACATTAGGACTGCATATCAAATGGTAGGGTCCGTCCAAGCTGGTCAGCGAGATGGAGGTGACAAAGGCGTGAGCGAGTTTGATCTTGCGGTGTGCTCCGAGATGGTGTTCACCGACATGCCGATCCTCGACCGGGTGCGCCGGATCGACGACCTGGGATTCGCGGTGGAAATCTGGAGCTGGCACGACAAAGACCTCGAGGCGTTGTCCGCGACGGGTGCCCGGTTCTCGTCGATGACCGGCTACCTGCACGGCGATCTCATCGATCCCGCTACCGCCGACGAGGTGGTGCGGACCGCGGAGCTGTCCATCAAAGCCGCTGAGGTACTTGGCGTTCCACGGCTCAACCTGCACACCGCCGAATTGGTCGACGGACAGGCCGCGCGGCCGCGCCATCGTGCCACCGGCCAGATGTGGGCGACGGCGATCCGCACGCTCGAACGGATCGGCGAGCTCGGCGCGGCCGCCGGCGTGACGTTCTGCGTCGAGAACCTCAACACCGTCGTCGATCACCCCGGCGTGCCGCTGGCGCGAGCCAAGGACACCCTGGCCCTCGTCGAAGCGGTCGGGCACCCGAACGTGAAGATGATGCTCGACCTCTATCACGCCCAGATCGGCGAAGGAAATCTCATCGAGCTTGTACGCCGGTGCGCCGCCGCGATCGGCGAGATCCAGATCGCCGACGTGCCGGGCCGGTGCGAGCCCGGAACGGGCGAGATCAGCTACCCGGCGATCGCGAGGGCTCTGCGCGACATCGGCTACTCCGGGACTGTCGGCATGGAGGCCTGGGCGTCCGGCGACAGCGTCGCGGCGCTCGAGGCGTTCCGGGCGGCATTCGCCTAGCCGTCGCCGGCTCCCCCTCTCATTCCGCGAGTTCTCTTTCCGCGACCTCTCTTTCCGCGACCTCTCTTTCCGCGACCTCTCTTTCCGCGACCTCTCTTTCCGCGAGCGTGCGTGTCTGAGGGCGACACGCCGCGCGAAATTCAGAGTTTGCGCACGCTGGACACCTCGTGAGGTTTGAGCGATAGCTCGCGAATGTGCGTCGACTCCGATCTTTAGACGGCGTGTCGGCTTCAGACACGCACGCTCGCGCAAAAGGGGTAACGCTCGCCGCAAAGGGGCATGCTCGCACACAAAGGGGGCGCCCTCGCGCGCGTATGTCCTCCGATCGGTGGACACGAGATTCCACCGGTGCACCGGCCGATCGCCGGACAGACCCCGTCCTCTGAGCGCGGCATTCTTATCTCATCGCCGGAACACACCGGCACAGGAAGATCAAAAGCCAACTCACAGAGGAGAATTGACATGACGAACAACACTCACACGACGCTGATCGCCCGGATCGCCCGCTACATCGCCGTCCCGGCCGTGCTCGGCGGCGCCGCCGTCGGCCTGGCAGGCATGGCCAGCGCGGCCACCATGACCCAGCCCGACCCCGGTTTCACCACCCCCAGCGTCAAGGCCCACCCGGCCCCCAGCGCGACCCCGGGCTGGCACAACCACCACGGCGAGTTCCACATCCAGAACCTGGTCAACAACGGCTACCACCGCTAGACCCCCAAACCATCAAGGCCCTCCCCGCCCCCGGGGAGGGCCTTGACCATTTGACCAGTGGCTTATCGACTAGCGATCGACGAGCGTGGTGTCGAAGTAGTAGCGCGACGCCCGGTAGCAATGCGTACCGAATTCGACCGCGGTACCCGAGTCATCGAAGGCCGTGCGCGACATGGTGAGCAGCGGCGCGTTCACCTTTTCGTCGAGTAACCGGGCTTCGGTGCGCGACGCGCCCTTTGCTCCGATGCGCTGGCGGGCGAGTCTGATGTGCACGCCGCGCGCCCGCAGCGACTGGTACAGACCATTGGTCTCGAGCTCTCCGGCGTCGGGAGCGATGTCCTTGGGCAGGTAGTTGGTCATCAGCGCCAGCGGCTCGCCGTTGGCGCAGCGCAGCCGCTCGATCGTGACCACCTCGCGGTCGGCCGCGATGGACAATTCACGCGCGATCTCCTCGTCGGGATGGCCCACCCGGTAGTCGAGCAGTTGAGTAGACGGCTCCTGACCCGCGCGCACCAGATCGTCGAAGAGACTCGTCAGTTCGACCCGCCGGTGCACCGGGCTCTGCACGACCTGGGTGCCCACGCCGCGCTTTCGCACCAGCAGACCCTTGTCGACAAGCTCCTGGATCGCCCGCCGGGTGGTGGGTCGTGACAACGTCAGCCGCTTGGCCAACGCGAGTTCATTTTCGAAGCGATCACCGGGCGCGAGTTCGCCATCACGGATCGCCGCCTCGATTGCCTGGGCAAGCTGATAGTAGAGAGGAACAGGGCTTGACCTGTCGAGCTCCACTGCCAAAGGCACATCGTCTCCGATCTCACGTTGGACCAGTCAAAGCTTCGCTGCATCGTAACACCCCATGACTGAAAGTTAGAATGTCAGGACAAACTATTGACATACCGGAGTGAGGACGGGCACAGTCTTTAGCAGTCGTTCCCTACCTTGCGGAGATCCTCGATGACCACCCAGCCATTCGACGTACTCGCCATCGGGCGGTGCGGCGTCGACATCTATCCACTCCAGGTCGGTCGCGGCCTGGAGGATGTCGAGACCTTCGGCAAGTTCCTCGGCGGGAGCGCCGCCAACGTCGCGGTGGCCGCGGCACGCCTGGGCGAGCGCACCGCGCTCATCTCGGGTGTCGGCGACGACCCGTTCGGGACGTTCGTGCGCAACGCGCTCACCACCCTCGGCGTCGACAGCGGCTTCGTCACCACCCACGGCGAATACCCGACGCCCGTGACGTTCTGCGAGATCTTTCCGCCGGACAACTTCCCGCTCTACTTCTACCGCCGTCCGAGCGCGCCCGACCTGCAGATCCGCCCCGAAGAGATCGACACCGACGCCGTGCGGTCCGCCCGCCTGTATTGGTCGACGGTCACCGGCCTGTCCGAAGAGCCAAGCCGCAGTGCGCACTTCGCGGCGTGGGAGGCTCGCGACGAGCGCTTGCGCGAGGAGCCGACAAAAGGAAACCGGCTACCGCTGACCGTGCTGGATCTCGATTACCGGCCGATGTTCTGGGAGTCGCCCGCGGCGGCCACCGAGCAGGTGCAGCGCGCGCTGCGCCACGTCACGGTCGCGGTCGGCAACCGCGAGGAGTGCGAGATCGCGGTCGGCGAATCCGACCCGCGCAAGGCCGCCGAGGCCTTGCTCGATCTCGGCGTCGAGCTGGCGATCGTCAAACAGGGCCCCCGTGGCGTGCTCGGCAAGACCCGGCACAGCTCGGTGACCGTGCCGCCCAACGAAGTCGACGTCGTCAACGGCCTGGGCGCGGGAGATGCGTTCGGCGGCAGCCTGTGTCACGGTCTGCTGCAGGGCTGGTCGCTCGAGAAGACGCTGCGCTACGCCAACGCCGCCGGTGCGATTGTGGCGTCGCGGCTCGAATGCTCGACGGCGATGCCGACAGCCGACGAGGTGGTCGCACTAGCCGAACAAACCGCAGTGGAGGCCGCCAATGTCTGATGCGTTGTGCGCCGGCTACGCCGACATCACGGAGTTGCGGGCCGCCGATCCCGGCGCCATCGCCAACGCCTGGCAGGCGCGCTCCGCTCGCCCGGTCGTTCGAGGCAACGGCCGCCTGATGATCGTGGCCGCCGACCATCCGGCCCGCGGAGCACTGGCCGTCGGCTCTCGTCCGACGGCGATGAACAGCCGCACGGATCTGCTCGACCGACTGCGCGCCGCGCTCGCCGACCCGGGCGTCGACGGCGTCCTGGCCACCTCCGACATCCTCGACGACCTCCTTCTGCTGGGCGCGCTGGAGGACAAGGTGGTGTTCTCGTCGTTCAACCGGGGCGGCCTGGCCGGCGCCGCATTCGAGCTCGACGACCGGATGACCGCCGCCACACCGGCCTCCACTGCCGCGGCGAAAATGAACGGCGGAAAGATGCTGTGCCGCATCGATCTCGACGATCCCGGCACGGTCGCGACGATGGCAGCCTGCGCGCAGGCCGTCGACGAACTCGCCGCGTACGGTCTGATCGCGATGCTCGAGCCGTTCATGTCAACCCGCATCAACGGCAAGGTCACCAACGACCTCTCCCCCGACGCCGTCATCAAGTCGATACACATCGCGCAGGGACTCGGGTCGACGTCGGCCTATACCTGGATGAAGCTGCCGGTCGTCGACGAGATGGACCGCGTGATGGAGGCAACGACACTGCCGACGCTTCTGCTCGGAGGTGATCCGGCCGATCCGGACGAGGCGTTCGCCAGTTGGGAGAAGGCGCTCGCGCTGCCCTCGGTGCGCGGCCTCATCGTCGGACGCACCCTGCTGTATCCGGCCGATGACGACGTCAGTTCCGCGGTGGCGACCGCCGTAGCGATGGTGAGGTGAGAGTTGTTCAGCAAGTACTACATTCCCGCGGGTAGCGCCGCGGCCCCGTACACCGTCGACGTCACCCCCGAATCCGCCGGGTGGTCGGAGGCCAGCCTCCAGGTCGTCGAGTTGACCAGCGGTAAGTCTGTCACACGCGAGACGGCCGACACCGAGGTGATGATCCTTCCGTTGGCGGGGTCGGGCGTGGTCGAGTGCGACGGCGAGGTGTTCGAACTGTCTCCGCGCGCATCGGTTTTCGACGGGCCCGCCGACATGGTCTACATCGGCGTGCGGAACTCCTACATCATTTCGGGCGAGGGCCGGATCGCGATCTGCGGGGCACGCGCCAAGCGGCAGCTGCCGAATCGCCGGGTGGTGGCCGCTGACGTCGCCGTCGAGTTGCGTGGCACCGGCAACTGCAGCAGGCAGGTGCACAACTTCGGCACGGCGGGCGTTTTCGAGGCCGACTCGCTGATCGCGTGCGAGGTGATCACTCCCGGGGGCAACTGGTCGAGTTATCCGGCCCACAAGCACGACGAGGATTCTCCGGTGGAGTCCGCGCTCGAGGAGATCTACTACTTCGAGATCGATTCCGGCCCCGGCGATTCCCGCGGTTTTGGATATCACCGCGTGTACGGCACACCCGGGCGTCCGATCGAGGTTCTCGAAGAGGTGCGCACCGGCGATGTGGTGCTGGTGCCGCACGGCTACCACGGGCCCTCGGTCGCGGCGCCCGGTTACCACATGTACTACCTCAATGTGATGGCCGGGCCCGGCGAGGAACGGGCCTGGAAGATCGTCGACGACCCCGAACACGCCTGGCTTCGCGGCTCCTGGCAGAGCCAGGACGTCGATCCCCGGCTCCCGCTGCATCCACGAGGAGCATGACGTGGTTTCCAAAGCTGACAAGTCCGCGGCCAAGACCACCGACACCGAGCCGACGGTCCGGTTGACGGTCGCGCAGGCGACAGTTCGGTTCCTTGCCAGTCAATACGTGGAACGCGACGGCGAGCGCAGCAAGTTCTTCGCCGGCTGCTTCGGCATCTTCGGCCACGGCAATGTGGCGGGTGTCGGACAGGCGCTGCTACAGGCCGAGGTCGAGGCGACAGAGACCGGGACAGAGCCTGGATTGCGATATGTATTGGGGCGCAACGAACAGGCGATGGTGCACACCGCAGCGGCGTACGCGCGCCACAAGAACCGGCTGCAGGCGTGGGCGGTCACCGCGAGTATCGGGCCCGGCTCGACCAACATGCTCACCGGTGCCGCGCTGGCAACCATCAACCGACTTCCGGTGCTGTTGCTGCCGTCCGACACGTTCGCCACCCGGGCGAGCGCACCTGTGTTGCAGCAGCTGGAATTGCCGCACGACGGAGAGATCACCGTCAACGACGCGTTCAAGCCGTTGTCGCGATTCTTCGACAGGGTATGGCGTCCCGAGCAGTTGCCCTCGGCGCTGCTCGGCGCGATGCGCGTGCTGACAGACCCAGTCGAAACCGGTTCGGCGACCATCGCGCTCCCCCAGGACGTGCAGGCCGAAGCGTTCGACTGGCCGGAATCGCTGTTCGCCGAACGGACGTGGCATATCGCACGCCCACTGCCGGAGCGTTCGGTGGTCCACCGCGCCGCCGAGCTGATCCGGTCGGCGAGACGACCCGTGATCGTCGCGGGCGGCGGCGTCATCTATTCGCAGGCCACCCAGACGCTCGCGGCATTCGCCGAGCAGACCGGCATTCCGGTGGCGGAGACGCAGGCGGGCAAGGGATCCCTGCCCTATGACCACCCGCAGGCCGTCGGCGCCGTCGGTTCGACCGGCACCACCGCCGCGAATGCGCTGGCCGCCGAGGCCGACGTCGTCATCGGGATCGGAACCCGCTACAGCGATTTCACCAGCGCGTCACGCACTGCTTTCAACGATCCCGACGTTCGGTTCGTCAACATCAACGTGGCGTCGTTTGACTCGGTGAAGCAGGGCGGCCTGTCAGTCGTCGCCGACGCGCGCGAGGCGCTAGAGGCATTGTCGGCCGCGATGAACGGACATTCCGTCGACGCGGACTACCGCACCCGGGCAACGGAACTCGCTCGAGACTGGGACGACACCGTCTCCTCGGCGTACCGCGTCGATGACGAGGGCAGTCCGTTGAACCAGAACCAGGTCATCGGCTTGACCAACACGCGCAGCGATTCCCGCGACGTGGTGGTGTGCGCGGCCGGCTCGATGCCCGGCGATCTGCACAAGCTGTGGCGGACCCGCGACGCCAAGGGCTACCACGTCGAGTACGGCTACTCATGCATGGGCTATGAGGTCGCGGGCGGCATCGGCGTGCGCATGGCCGATCCGACCCGCGACGTCTTCGTCATGGTCGGCGACGGCTCCTACCTGATGATGGCCACCGAACTGGTGACCGCGGTGGCCGAAGGCGTCAAGGTCATCCTCGTCCTCGTGCAGAACCACGGCTTCGCGTCCATTGGATCGCTGTCGGAATCGTTGGGCTCGCAACGCTTCGGCACCTCGTATCGCTATCGCGGTGCCAACGGCCGGCTCGACGGCGCGAAGCTGCCGATCGACCTCGCCGCCAACGCCGCCAGCCTGGGCGCCGAGGTCATCCGCGTCACCACCGCAGCCGAGTTCACCGACGCGGTGAAGGTGGCCAAGGGCAACGACGTCACCACGGTGATCCACGTCGAGACCGATCCACTGATCTATGCGCCCGACAGCCAGTCGTGGTGGGACGTGCCGGTGAGCGAGGTCTCCATATTGACTTCCACCCAGGACGCCTACGAGAAGTACGCCGAATGGAAGAAGATCCAACGCCCCCTGATCAACCCCTCTGACCGCTAGGACGAAATACCTTGAGCACCATACTCGTTGGATCCGCACCCGACTCCTGGGGGGTATGGTTCCCCGACGATCTACAGCAGACGCCGTACACTCGTTTCCTCGATGAGGTGGCCGCCTCCGGCTACGAGTGGATCGAACTCGGACCGTTCGGCTACCTGCCGACCGATCCCAAACAGCTGTCCGACGAGCTCGCCAAGCGAAACCTGAAACTGTCGGCAGGCACCGTGTTCGAGCATCTGCACCAGTCCGAACGCCGAGGAGACGAGGCCTGGAACTCGGTATGGACGCAGATCGAGGACGTCGCGAGGCTCACCGCCGCTGTCGGCGGCAAGCATGTCGTCGTCATCCCCGAGATGTGGCGTGACCCGTCGACGGGCGCCGTTCTCGAGGACCGCAACCTGACGACCGAGCAGTGGCGCAAGAAGACCGACGGCATGAACGAGCTCGGGAAGGCGATGTTCGAGAAGTACGGCGTGCGAGCGCAATACCACCCGCATGCCGACAGCCACGTCGACACTGAGGAGAACGTCTACCGCTTCCTCGACGGCACCGACGGCGAGTTCGTGAACCTGTGCCTGGACACCGGACACATCAGCTACTGCGGCGGCGACAACATCGCCATCATCCGGCGGGCGCCCGAGCGCATCGGCTATCTGCACCTCAAGCAGGTCGACCCCGAGGTTCGCGCCAAGGTCGAGGCCGAGGATCTGCCGTTCGGCGAGGCCGTCAAGCTCGGCGCGATGATCGAGCCGCCGCTGGGCATCCCGGAGATGCCGCCGCTGCTGGCCGAGATCGACAGGCTCGGCATCGACGTGTTCGCGATCGTCGAGCAGGACATGTATCCCTGCGAGGTCGACGCGCCGCTGCCGATCGCCCAGCGCACCCGCAAGTACCTGAGCACCTGCGGCGTCCCGTCGGTCCGTTTCAACTAGTCACCGGGAGCCGAAACACCATGTCAGATCTTCGTATTGCCGTCCTGGGCGTCGGGATGATGGGCGCCGATCATGTCGCGCGCATCACGTCGCGCATCGCCGGCGCCCAAGTCACCGTCGTCAACGACTACCTGGCCGAGAAGGCCGAGCAGGTCGCAGCGAGCGTGCCGGACTGCGGGGTGATCGGCGATCCACTCGACGCGATCGCCGATCCGGACGTCGACGCCGTGCTGCTGGCCACACCGGGACCGACGCACGAGAAGCAGCTGCTGGCCTGTCTGGAGCACGGCAAGCCGGTGCTGTGCGAGAAGCCGTTGACCACCGATGCCGCCACGTCGCTGGAGGTCGTCAAGCGGGAGGCCGAACTAGGCCGCACCCTGATCCAGGTCGGTTTCATGCGTCGCTTCGACCACGAGTACGCGCAGCTGAAGTCACTGCTGGACGCCGGCGATCTCGGCACACCGCTGGTGATGCACTGCGCGCACCGCAACCCGACTGTGCCACCGAACTTCGACAGCTCGATGATCGTGAAGGACTCGCTGGTGCACGAGGTGGACATGACGCGGTTCCTGTTCGGCGAGGAGATCGCCTCCGTGCAGGTCATCCGGCCAGCCGCGAATCCAGCTGCGCCGCAGGGACTTCAGGATCCTCAGATCGCCATCTTCAAGACCGCGTCGGGCAAGCACGTCGATGTCGAGGTGTTCGTCACCACGGGCGTGGCCTACGAGGTACGCACCGAGGTGGTCGGCGAGAAGGGCTCCGCGATGATCGGCCTGGACGTCGGCCTGGTGCGCAAGGGCGCTCCGGGGTCCTGGGGCGGTCAGATCACGCCCAGTTTCAAGGAGCGGTTCGGCCAGGCCTACGACACCGAGGTGCAGCGGTGGGTCGATGCCGTGCGGGCGGGCGTGAATGTCGACGGTCCGACGGCCTGGGACGGCTACGCGGCCGCAGCGGTGTGCGAAGCGGGCGTTAGGTCGCTCGAGCGCGGCGCGCCGGTCGCCGTCGAGCTCGCGGAGAGGGTCGGCTAGATGAAGATCGCATTGGATCCGACTCCGTTTCACCACGACTACGAACTGCTCGAATTCCCCTCTCTGGTCGCCGAGCTCGGTTACGAGTACCTGCAGTTGACGCCGCACCGGGACTTCATCCCGTTCTTCAACCACCCGCGTGCCGACGACGAGCTGGTCGCGAAGTTCCGCAAGGCATGCGCCGACGCCGGCGTGGGCATCGCATCCGTATTGCCCGTGCTGCGTTGGTCGGGCCCCGGCGAGGACGCCCGGGAAGCCGCGGTGCGCAACTGGAAGCGCGTCATCCAGATCACCGTCGATCTCGGTGTCAACGTGATCAACACCGAGTTCTCCGGCCGCCCGGAGAAGCCCGAGGAGTCGGAGCGCGCATTCTTCCGCTCAATGGAGGAACTACTGCCGATCTTCGAGCGCGAAGGCATCGACGTCCGGATCGACCCGCACCCAGACGATTTCGTCGAGGACGGCCTTGAGGCGGTGCGCATCATCCGCGGACTGAACTCGCCTAACGTCGGAATGGTTTACGTGGCCTGTCATACCTTCCACATGGGCGGCAACATCGCCGAGATCATGCGATCTGCGGGTGACAAGCTGCGGCTTGTCCACGTCGCCGACACGATGGATCATCACCGCAGCCACGGGCTGCGCTACATCACCAATCCCCCGGGTAATCCGGTTCGGGTGCACCAGCACCTCAAGATCGGCGACGGCGACGTCAACTGGGACGAGTTCTTCGGCGGCCTCGCCGAAATCGGCTTCTACGACCGCGGGGATACCGTAATGGTGTCGTCAGTGTTCGCGGAGGACGAAACCGCACACGACGTGTCGCGATTCCAACTGAAGACCATGACCGAATACGTCTCGAAATATGGAAGATAACCCCGAAATGGCACAGAGCAAGACCATTGCACACTGGATCAACAATGCGCCGTTCGCCGGCGCCGGCAGTGACACACTGCCCGTGACCAACCCCGCCTCGGGCGCTGTCACCGGCGAGGTCGCCCTCGCCACCGTCGAGGACGCCCGCGCGGTGATCGATGCGGCCGCCGCCGCGTTCCCCGCCTGGCGTGACACGTCGCTGACCAAGCGTGCCGCGATTCTGTTCAATTTCCGCGAGTTGCTCAACGCACGCAAGCAGGAACTGGCCGAGATCATCACCAGCGAGCACGGCAAGGTCGTCTCCGATGCGCTCGGCGAGGTCAGCCGCGGCCAGGAGGTCGTCGAATTCGCCTGCGGTATCCCGCATCTGCTCAAGGGCGGATTCACCGAGAACGCCTCAACCAAGGTCGACGTGTACTCGATCCGCCAGCCGCTCGGGCCGGTTGGCATCATCAGCCCGTTCAACTTTCCGGCCATGGTGCCGATGTGGTTCTTCCCGATCGCGATCGCTGCGGGTAACACGGTGGTGCTCAAGCCGAGCGAGAAGGACCCGTCGGCGTCGCTGTGGCTGGCCGAATTGTGGAAGGAAGCCGGGCTAGGAGACGGCGTCTTCAACGTGCTGCAGGGCGACAAGACCGCGGTCGACGAACTGCTGACCAACAAGAAGATCAAGTCGGTGAGCTTCGTCGGTTCCACCCCGATCGCGCAGTACGTCTACTCCACCGGCACCGCCAACGGCAAGCGCGTCCAGGCGCTCGGCGGCGCCAAGAACCACGCGGTGGTCCTGCCCGACGCGGATCTCGACCTGGCGGCCGACGCAATGGTCAACGCGGGATTCGGTTCCGCAGGTGAGCGGTGCATGGCGATCTCGGTATGCGTCGCGGTCGGGCCGATCGCCGACGACCTGGTCGCCAAGATCGCCGAACGTGCCCGCACGATCAAGACCGGTGACGGCACCAAGGATTCGGACATGGGGCCGCTGGTGACCAAGGTGCACCGCGACAAGGTGGCGTCCTACATCGACGCCGGCGAGGCAGACGGCGCCAAGATCGTGGTCGACGGTCGCGACGTCACGCCCCACGGTGGCGAGAATGGGTTCTGGCTGGGCCCCACGTTGATCGACCATGTCACGCCCGAGATGAGCGTCTACACCGACGAGATCTTCGGCCCCGTGCTCTCGGTGGTCCGCGTCGAGTCCTACGACGAAGCGTTGCAGCTGATCAATGACAACCCGTACGGCAATGGCACCGCGATCTTCACCAACGACGGCGGCGCTGCGCGTCGCTTCCAGAACGAGGTGGAGGTCGGCATGGTCGGCATCAATGTGCCGATCCCGGTGCCGATGGCGTACTACAGCTTCGGCGGCTGGAAGGCCTCGCTGTTCGGCGACACCCATGCCCACGGCGCCGAAGGTGTGCAGTTCTTCACCCGCGGCAAGGCGATCACCAGTCGCTGGCTGGACCCCAGCCATGGCGGACTGGAGCTGGGCTTCCCCCAGAACAAGTAGTAGCCACCCCCCTTTTTTTCCGCGAGCGTGCGTGTTTGAACCCGACACGCCGTGATCTGACGTGCAAATGCGCACGCTCGCGCCCAACCGAGGAGCCCCATAGTGAGCCATCGAGAGAACCCGCGACTGGTCGCGGGGATGGTCGGCGGCGACTGCGCCGACATCGGCAAGACGCACCGGCACGCGATGCGACTCGACGACCACTACGTCCTGGTCGCCGGCGTGTTCGGACAGCGCGTCGACGCGTCGGCGCGGTTGGCCGCGGGCCTGGGAGTCGACCGCGTCTATCGCGACTACCTCGAGATGGCCGACCGCGAAGCAGCCCGCGAAGACGGCGTGGACGTCGTCACTGTCGCTACGCCGAATGACAGCCATTTCGCGATCGCCAAGGCCTTTCTCGAGAGAGGCATCTCGGTCGTCTGCGAGAAGCCGCTCACGACAGACTCGCAAACCGCCGCAGAGCTGATCGCGACTGCTGAGTTGTCAGGTGCGATTCTCGCGGTGCCGCACTGCTATTCGGCCTATGCCATGGTTTGAGAGGCCGCGCGCCGTGTGCGCGACGCACCGGTCGAGCGGTGGTGGATTCCCAGCGATGTCCCGGCCCGTCGAGCTCGATGACGCTGCCGAGGAAGTCGTCGGCACGCTGTTCGAGGACACGGTCGAGCGTCGACTTCTCTGCGGTGAAGGGTGTTTCGATCTCACCGCGCTGATTGGTCTGCTGCGGGACAAGGGTTTCGACGGTCCGTGGGGTGTGGAGATCCTGTCCACCTCGTTTCGGACCTTGCCGGTACACGAGGCGGTCGCTCTGGCCGCAGAAACGGCGCGCAAGGTGCTCTGAGCGTGCGTGAAATCGGCCCAAAGCCCGGCGTGTCGGCATCAAACACGCACGCTCGCGCAAAGAAGGGGTGACGCTCGCGCAAAAGGGGTGACGCTCGCGCAAAAGGGGTGACCATGGAGGGATGCGCGCCGCAGTCCTGACCGTTGTGCTCGTCGTCGCGCTCGCGTCCTGCAGTACCGCGCCGGTGCAGCAGCCTCAGTCATCCGCGCCGTCCACCCCGACATCCACCGGCATCCTCCCGCCGGGCGTGCCGACCGAGGGCAGTCGACCACCTGCCGACGGTCTCGCCCCCGCGGCCGAACCGCAAAAGGCGCCTCCGCAGACCGGCCCGATCCCCGGGCGCGTGATCCCGGTCGGCGCAGCACCCGAAGGCGTCGTCGTCGACTCCGTCACCCGCATCGTCGCCGTGGCCAAACGCGACCCTTCCGAGATACTGCTGCTCAACGCCGACACCGGCCAGCTGGTGGGCCGAACCGGCGTGCCTGGCTTCTCGCGCCACCTCCAACTGGCTGCACCTGGCGGGCCGGTGCTCGTTCCGGTCGAAAGCATCAATGCGCTGATCCGCGTGGACCTCACCAACGGCAACGCCGAGCCGCTGATCCTCACCGGCACCGTCCCGCATGACGCCACGCAAGCCGCCAACGGCACCGTGTTCGTGGCCAACGAACTCGGCGGCACGGTCGCGGTGGTGCGCGGCGGCGACGTAGTGAAGGTGTTCACCGACAGCGTCCAGCCCGCGGGCCTGGCCCCCGTCGGCAACCTCGTCGGCCTGATCGACGTCCGCAAGAACGATCTGACCGTTTACGACGCAGACAAGCTGACGATCGTCGGCTCGGTCCCGGCCGGTGACGGGCCGACCCATCTGGTGGCGGACAAGCACGGCCGCCTGATCGCCTCCGACACCCGTGGCGACGCGATCCGCGTCTTCGAACCCCTGCCCGCCCCGCACCAGGTCGGAATCGCCAACCAGCCCGGCGGTCCGTACGGAATGGCTTACGACGCAACGCGAGACCGACTGTGGGTGACTTCATCGGGCACCAACGAGGTGGTCGGCTACGACATGGCCGACGCAACGCCGAACGAAGTACAGCGGATAGCGACGGTGCAGAACCCGTACACCCTCGGCGTCGATGCCAAGACCGGCAAGCTGTTCATCGCAGGAGTGACGGGCGGCGTGCTGCAGATCGTCGACCCGCAGTAACGGGTTGGCCGTCGAGTGTGGGGGCGCGGGTTAACAATGCCTGCATGTGGCGGGCATGACCCCCACACTCGACGAGTCCCTTTAGAGGATGTAGAGCATCTCCTGATAGGTCGGCAGCGGCCAGAGGTCATCTGCCACAACACCTTCCAGCGTATCCGACGCCGTACGCACCGCCTCCATCGCCGGTAGCAACGCATCGCGGGCGTGCATCGCCTCGTCGAACGCCGATTCCGCCGGCTGCTCGGACAGCGCCTTCTTCAGATCGGCGAGCGCACTGGTCAGCTCGGCGATGGGCTCGGATACGGCTTCCAACAGTGCGGTGGACGGCGTGACGCCGGCCTTCTTGAGCGCCGACACGTTCTGAGCCAGCTCCGTTTGATAGCGCACCGCCGCGGGAAGTACGACCGTCGAACCGAGCTCCAGCGTCAGCTTCGCCTCGACGCCGATCGTCAGCGCGTACTGCTCGAGCCGGACCTCGTAGCGGCTGTGCAACTCCCGGTCGTTGAACACGCTGTAGCGCTCGAATAACTCGATCGACTCCGGCGTGATCAGCGACGGCAGCGCGTCGAGCGTGGTCTTGAAGTTCGGCAAGCCCCGGTCCGCCGCCTCGATCTGCCAGTTCTCCGAATATCCGTCACCGTTGAAGACGACCGCGCCGTGCTCGGTGATGATGTCGGTGAGCAGCTTCTGCACCGCCGCGTCGAAATCCTCGCCGTCCTCGACGGCCTTCTCCAGGATCGTGGCGATGTAGTCGAACGAATCGGCCATGATCGTGTTGAGGATGGTCATCGGCACCGCGACGGTCTGGCCCGAGCCTGGCGCGCGGAACTCGAATCGGTTGCCGGTGAACGCGAATGGACTCGTGCGGTTGCGGTCGCCCGGATCCGTCGGCAGCGGCGGCAAAGTGTCCACGCCGATCATCATGGTGCCCTTGCCCTTTGACGACGTCGCCGCACCCTTGGCGATCTGCTCGAAGACGTCGGCGAGCTGGTCGCCCAGAAAGATCGAGATGATCGCCGGCGGGGCCTCGTTAGCGCCCAGACGGTGATCGTTGGTGGCCGATGCCACGGAGATCCGCAGCAGCGGGGCGTACTTGTGCACTGCGCGGATCACCGCCGCGCAGAACACCAGGAACTGGGCGTTCTCGTGTGGAGTGTCGCCGGGCACCAGCAGACTGCCCAGTTCGGAGTTGCCGACCGAGAAGTTGACGTGCTTGCCCGAACCGTTGACTCCTGCGAACGGCTTCTCGTGGAACAGACACTCCATGCCGTGCTTCTTGGCGATGGTCTTGAACGTCGTCATGAGCAACTGCTGGTGATCCGACGCCAGGTTGGCCCGCTCGAACATCGGCGCCACCTCGAACTGGCCGGGCGCCACCTCGTTGTGTCGGGTCTTGGCCGGGATGCCGAGCTTGAACAGCTCGCGCTCGGTGTCCATCATGAACGCCAGCACCCGGTCGGGCACCGCGCCGAAGTAGTGGTCGTCGAACTCCTGCCCCTTGGGCGGCTTGGCGCCGAACAGAGTGCGGCCCGCGTTGATGAGGTCGGGCCGGGCCAGGAAGAAGTGCCGGTCGACCAGGAAGTACTCCTGCTCCGGGCCGCAGAACGAGACGACCTTCTCGAGTTT
The DNA here is from genome assembly GCA_963793055.1 of uncultured Actinomycetota bacterium. Classification (GTDB taxonomy): domain Bacteria; phylum Actinomycetota; class Actinomycetes; order Mycobacteriales; family Mycobacteriaceae; genus Mycobacterium. Next base: position 20,203 of record CAWBYS010000004.1, read on the forward strand.
GTCGTGTCCGAACAGCTTGAGGATTCGTTCGGCGTGCGCACCCATCGCCTGCTGGCTGCGCAGCAGCGGGGTCTTGTAGTCCAGCGCCTCACCGGTCATCGACACGAAGATCGTCGGGATGCACAGCGTGTTGCCGTTCGGGTTCTCCAGAATGTAGGCCGGGCTGGTCACATCCCAGCCGGTGTAACCGCGGGCCTCGAACGTGGTGCGCAGGCCACCCGACGGGAAACTCGACGCGTCGGGCTCCCCCTGGATGAGTGTCTTGCCGGCGAACTCGGCAAGTGTCTGGCCGTCGGAGACCGGCTCGAGAAAGCTGTCGTGCTTTTCTGCGGTGAGGCCGGTCATCGGATAGAAGACGTGCGCGTAGTGAGTTGCGCCTTTCTCCAGCGCCCAGTCCTTCATCGCGGTCGCCACCGCGTCGGCGACGGCCGGGTCGAGCTTGGCGCCCTTCTCGATGGTCGCTACCACCGACTTGAACACCGACTTCGGCAGCCGAGCCTGCATGTCAGCCTTGGTGAACACGTTCGAACCGAAGATCGCTCCTGGCTCTTCGCCGGGGTCGAAGCTGATTGCGGGCGGCACATACGCCTCGACGTTGTTGATCGCCTGCAGGCGTACAGCATTTCCACTCACTTGGCATTCCTATCGCTGCGTCGTCCGCACCCTTTGCGGACCATGACGGGCCCACCATAGAAATGGTCGATGGCATTCGTGTTACGCCGACGTCAACGCCAGACTGCGTTTGCTGTGTCGTCGGCCACCCATCCGGCGGCTCCACGCTCCGACTTCGTCCTAGGCTGGACACATGCGGTTGGGCAGAAGGCGCGACATCACCCGCGATGCCGAGGTGATCTACGACGAGCATGCGGCGGTGGCGACAGGCCCAGAGCATGAGCCGCCGGCGTCAAGGCAGTGATGGTGTCGCTGCAGCGGAGGCTGGAGTCGATGGGCGCGCTGCGCACCGCCGCCGCGCTGGCGCGGCTGAATCAGCGGCAACGGGTTCGACTGCCCCGGATGCGCGTGGCCGGAGGAGCACAGGTGGCCGCAAGTTCGCCGAGTTCTGCGAGAACGGCGCCAAGGCCGTCGCCGAGGAGGCCACCAAGCGCGTCGTCACCCCCGACTTCTTCGCCCGGCATTCGATCGCCGACCTGGACGGCCGCCCCGAGTACTGGCTGTCGCAGCAGGGCCGGCTGACTCATCCGATGGTGTTGCGTCCCGGCGACGACCACTATCGGCCGATCGACTGGGACGACGCCTACCGGTTGATCGCCGACGAACTGCATGCGCTGGAGCAACCCCAACGAGGCGGTGTTCTACACCTCGGGTCGCACCAGCAATGAGGCCGCGTTCCTCTACCAGCTGCTGGTCCGCAGCTTCGGCACCAACAATCTGCCGGACTGCTCCAACATGTGCCACGAGTCCTCGGGCACGGCGTTGATCGACGCGATCGGCGTCGGCAAGGGCTCGGTCACCGTCGAGGACCTCACGCATGGCCGACCTGATCATCATCGCCGGGCAGAATCCCGGCACCAACCATCCGCGCATGTTGTCCGTGTTGGAGAAGGCGAAGGCCAACGGCGCCAAGATCATTGCGGTCAATCCGCTCCCGAGGCGGGGCTCATCCGGTTCAAGGATCCGCAGAAGGTACACGGTGTGGTCGGGCGCGGAATCCCGATCGCCGACGAGTTCGTCCAGATCCGCCTCGGCGGCGACATGGCGCTGTTCGCCGGACTCGGGCGACTGCTGCTGGAGGCCGACGACGCCGCACCGGGCACCGTGGTTGACCGCGCCTTCATCGACGCGCACTGCGCGAATTTCGCCGAGTACGAGGCACGAACCCGCGCCATCGACATCGACACCGTCCTCGAAGCCACCGGCATCGACCGGGCTCAGCTCGACAAGGTCGCCTGGATGCTGATGGCATCGCAGCGCACCGTCGTCTGCTGGGCGATGGGCCTGACCCAGCATCGGCATGCGGTCGCGATGATCTCCGAGATCTCCAACGTGCTGCTGATGCGCGGCATGATCGGCAAGCCGGGCGCCGGATTGTGCCCGGTGCGTGGGCATTCCAACGTGCAGGGCGACCGCACGATGGGTATCTGGGAGAAGATGCCCGAGAAGTTTCTCGCCGCCCTGGACGCCCGGTTCGGCATCGTCGAGCCCGCGCGAGCACGGCGTCGACACCGTCGATGCGATCCGCGCGATGCGCGACGGTCGCGCGAAGGTGTTCATGGGCATGGGCGGCAACTTCGCCTCGGCGACACCGGACACCGCGGTGACGGAGGCGGCGCTGCGCAATTGCTCGCTGACGGTGCAGGTGTCGACGAAGCTCAATCGCAGCCACGTCGTACATGGCACGACGGCGCTGATCCTGCCGTCACTGGGCCGCACCGACCGCGATCTCCAGAACGGCGTCAAACAGCAGGTGTCGGTCGAGGATTCGATGTCGATCGTGCATCTGTCGCGCGGCAGCCTGCATCCGCCCAGCGACGAAGTGCGCAGCGAGGTCGCGATCGTCTGCGGTTGGCGCGAACGCTGCTCGGCCCCCGACATCCGGTGCCATGGGAGCAGTTCATCGGCGACTACGACACCATCCGCGACGCGATCGCCGCGGTCGTGCCAGGCTGCGACGACTACAACCGCAAGGTGCGCCGGCCCGACGGCTTCCAGCTGCCGCACCCTCCGCGCGATTCGCGCGAATTCCCTACCAGCACAGGGAAAGCCAACTTCTCGGCCTACCCGCTGGAATGGGTGCCGGTGCCTGACGGCCGGCTGGTCCTGCAGACGCTGCGCAGCCACGACCAGTACAACACCACGATCTACGGCCTGGACGACCGGTACCGCGGCGTGAAGGGCGGCCGCCGGGTCGTCTTCGTCGAACCCGGCCGACATCGAGACGTTCGGCCTCGTCCGACGGCGACCGTGTCGACCTGATCTCGGAATTCACCAACGGCGACGGCCAACTCCAGGAGCGACGCGCCAAGGACTTCATGGTGGTCGCGTACTCGACGCCTCAGGGCAACGCCGCGGCCTACTACCCCGAGACCAATGCGCTTGTGCCGCTGGATCACACGGCGGCCAGGTCGAACACCCCGGTGTCGAAGGCCATCGTGGTCCGGCTGGAGCGGGCGTAATGGGACGAGTGACGGCCCGACGCCGAATACAGCACGTGACCGCCGACGACGCGGTCGCGCGACCGGATACTCTGGTCGTCGAGGAGCCGCTGGAGATCCGCGTCAACGGCAACCCCATCACTGTCACCATGCGCACACCGGGGTCGGATGTCGAACTGGCGCAAGGGTTCCTGCTCACCGAGGGCGTCATCACCCGCCGCGAAGACGTGCTGACCGTGCGGTACTGCAAGGGCGTCGGGCAGGACGATCGGGCGTCGCAACACCTACAACGTGCTCGACGTGACGCTGGCACCCGGTGTGCAGATGCCCGATATCGATGTCACCCGCAACTTCTACACCACCTCGTCGTGCGGGGTGTGCGGCAAGGCTTCATTGGACGCCATGCGACTGATCAGCAGTCACTGCCCCGGCGACGATCCCTCGATGGTCGCCGCCGACACCCTGACCGGACCTGCCTGCCCGGTTGCGCGCCGAGCAGAAGGTGTTCGCGAGCACCGGCGGCCTGCACGGTGCGGCACTGTTCGACGTCGACGGCACCACGCTCGCGGTCCGCGAGGACATCGGCCGCCACAACGCCGTCGACAAGGTGATCGGCTGGGCTGTTGGAACAGGGCCGGATCCCGTTGTCCGCCAACGTGCTTCTGGTCAGCGGCCGGGCTTCATTCGAAATCACCCAGAAAGCAGTGATGGCGGGCATCCCTGTGTTGGCCGCGGTGTCTGCGCCGTCGTCGCTGGCCGTCGATCTGGCCAGCCAGTCCGGGTTGACACTGGTGGCGTTCTTGCGCGGCGACTCGATGAACGTCTACACCCGCCCCGACCGCATCAAGCGCTGATAGGCGGCGTTCGAAAGCCATTGTCCGGCAAGGTTGAGCAGCGCCGGCGGTTCGGGATCGGTGCTGACGCCGGTGGCAATGGTGTGGTTGATGGCGGCGGAGACCGCGGCGACGGCCTCATGAGGGCAGCATGTGCCCGGCCATGGGCAGGTGCACGTGAGTCGGCACCGGCGATCGCTCGGCGATCTCTGCGCATGTGACGGCGGGGTGAGGAGGTCGAGCTCCGCCGCTGAGAATGATCGTGTAGCAGCGGATCACGGCGAGCGGGGGTACTGATCGTAGAGCTCGCAGGCTGGGAAGAAACCCGACGGCGGTGGCTGAGCGAGGTCGTGGCGCCAATGCGGTGTCGGACAGCGTTGTCAGAGTGCCGCGCGCTTGGTCGCCGAACCTGCTGGCCAGGGCTGCACACACGGGCTTGGTGAGCATGCGCATTGCCCGTTGGGGTGTCGAGTCGGCGAGCCCGCACAGCACGTCTGTCGCGGGAGTGGCCAGCAGCCGTGCCACGCCACGTTCCGCGAGTCGGCCGGCGGCCGTCGCGACGAGGACGATGCCGGTGAGGCTCCACCGGCCGATCGGCCTGCCGCCGACCGAGGTAGGTGAGGGCCACCATCCCGCCCATCGAGTGGCCCGACGAGGGTGAGGGGGCCCGACACGTCCAGCGCTTCCAGTACATCGGCGAGGTCATCGGCGAGCTGGTCGACGATGTAGGTGCGCTTGGCAGCGACATCCGACTTGCCGTGGCCGCGATGGTCATAGCTGATGATTCGGACCGGTCGCCCCACTGCCGGGCGAGATGACGAATCTGGCCCGTCCACGACCCTTCTCCAGGCAGAGGCCGTGCAGCAGGACGACGGTGGCGTCGGGGTCGATGGGCACCTTGGTCTCGCACCGCAAGGCTGCACACCGTCGCGGACGGTGACGGTCCGTTCCGTGGAGGCCGGCTGGGTCGTCATGGCGTGAAATGTTCGATCGGGTGGGGTCGGCGTAATCGTCGGAAAGTGAGAGTTCGCGCTCCGGCGCGGGAAGGGTTTCCTATCCGCCCGGTAAGCCCCGGGCGTCAGCAGCGCTTCTACCTGCGATCTCCAGCTGATCTCCACGCGACCTCCAAGCTCGGCGGCGAGGACGTGATCGTGGTGGCCACGACCGGAGGCCGCGACGTGTCGCAGCTCGCCATCCCGTTGCCGGCCAATACCTTTGTCGCCGAATATCTTCCGCATGATGTGCTGCTACCCAAGGTCGACGTGATGGTCACGAACGGCGGCTACGGCGCGGTGCAGGGGGCGTTGTCGATGGGGGTGCCGTTGGTTGTCGCGGGCAACACCGAGGACAAGCCCGAGGTCGCCGCACGGGTGGCGTGGGCCGGCGCGGGCGTCAATCTCAAGACGGCACACCGTCGCCGATTGCTCCGCGCCGCAGTCCGCGACGTGTTGAACGACGCGCGTTATCTGTGGAACGCCCGGGCACTCGAGACGGCGTTCGCCCGACGAGACGGGTGGCCGAGATCGCCGCGTTGGTCGACGAGGTCATCCGCGAGCGTGTGGCGGTGAAGCGATGAGCGGGTGTGGTGATCCGTTCGGGCGACCGCCGCTGCCGACCCGCGTAGCGGTCGGGAAAAGTCGAGTAGCCGACTACGCCTGCCTATTGCTGCCGGTGCGCAGAAAGGTTGAGCCATGGTTACCGACCTGCAGTACATCGCAGTAGTGGCGTTTATGATGTGGGGGCTGCGGGCTCACTGATCGGCGTGTTCGCCAACAATCCCGACGCCGCAAAACTGATAACGCGCAGAGAAGCAAGGGCGAGCCGGGCCGTCGGCCGACCGGAACCCGGCACACCTCGCGCTGAGCGGCGTCAGGCGCACTTGTCGCGGCGTTCGGTGCGGGACGGCTTGCGCGGCACGATCGTCGGCAGCACGTTGTCCTGCACGGTCTCCTTGGTGACAACGACCTTGGCGACGTCATCGCGGCTGGGGATGTCGTACATCACCGGCAGCAGGACTTCCTCCATGATCGCGCGCAGCCCGCGGGCGCCGGTGCCGCGGTGGATGGCCTGATCGGCGATGGCGTCGAGCGCCTCTTCGGTGAACTCCAACTCGACGCCGTCCATCTCGAACAGCCGGGTGTATTGCTTGACCAGGGCGTTCTTCGGCTTGGACAGGATCTTGACGAGCGATTCCTTGTCGAGGTTCGTCACCGAGGCGACGACGGGAGGCGGCCGATGAACTCCGGGATCAGCCCGAACTTGATCAGGTCCTCGGGCATGACCTCGGCGAAGTGGTCCTGGGTGTCGATCTCGGCTTTGGAGTGCACCTCGGCGCCGAAGCCCAGACCGCGCTTGCCGACGCGGTCGGAGACGATCTTCTCCAGCCCGGCGAACGCACCCGCGACGATGAACAGCACGTTGGTGGTGTCGATCTGGATGAACTCCTGGTGCGGATGCTTGCGGCCGCCCTGCGGAGGCACCGACGCCTGCGTGCCCTCCAGGATCTTGAGCAGTGCCTGCTGCACGCCCTCACCGGAGACGTCGCGGGTGATCGACGGGTTCTCGCTCTTGCGGGCGATCTTGTCGACCTCGTCGATGTAGATGATGCCGGTCTCGGCGCGCTTGACGTCGTAATCTGCGGCCTGGATCAGCTTGAGCAGAATGTTCTCGACGTCCTCGCCGACGTAGCCGGCCTCCGTCAGCGCGGTGGCGTCGGCGATCGCGAACGGAACGTTCAGCATCTTTGCCAGCGTCTGCGCGAGGTAGGTCTTGCCGCAGCCGGTAGGCCCGAGCATCAGGATGTTGGACTTGGACAGCTCGACAGGTTCGGCGCGGGAGTCGCGCATCTTTTCTTGTGCCTGGATGCGCTTGTAGTGGTTGTATACGGCGACGGCCAGCGTGCGCTTGGCAGTGTCCTGGCCGATGACGTAGCCCTCGAGGAATTCGCGGATCTCCACCGGCTTCGGCAGCTCGTCGAGCTTGACATCGTCGGCGTCGGCGAGTTCCTCTTCAATGATCTCGTTGCACAGGTCGATGCATTCATCGCAGATATAGACGCCCGGGCCCGCAATGAGTTTCTTGACTTGCTTTTGGCTCTTGCCGCAGAACGAGCACTTCAGCAGGTCACCGCCGTCTCCAATGCGCGCCATGGTGGTGGGGTCCTACTTCCTACGCAGTCGGTATAAAGCTATTGCCGAGTTCGCCCGGTCTTTGTGGGGTGCTGGCCCCGACGCTACCCGCTTGTTCCGGCGCGATGCGACCGATAAAGCCGAATCGCGTTATTGGTATTTATATGTGTTCGCAGAACATATCGCCTGACGAGCCGATAGCCCTCCGGAACGCGCCACGGTGTCTCTGGCGTGTCGCTGCCGTGACCGGTTCGGGAGCTGCCCGCAACCAAAGTACCCGCCAAGAAGCAGTTACCCACAACCGAAGGTTCACGACGCGGTGGCCAAACTGTTCTATCGACGACCCGGTCCGATCGGCCCCGGACCCACCGGCCCCGGACCACTGGACCCGGACCTACTGGACCCGGCCCAACAGGACCGACGACTCCCCCCACGCCGACGGGACCAGCGGGACCGACGACCGGGTTCGGCGGGTTCACATAGATGGTGGCGTCGACTGGGATGCACTGGAGGGAGTAAATGTCCCAGTACATCCCGGCCGGGCATACCGGTGGTGGGGGCGGCGGCGGTTGGGCGCTGCTGACTGCGGACGATCCGAACTGCACCAACACAGCGGCTCCTACCGAACCGACCAGTGTCAGTGCCGCGGCGCCGCGCCGTACCCCCGCGATGATGACCCTCCCCTATTGCCGTGCCCGTCAGTATCGACAGCTTGCCACGCATAACAGTCCTGGTGACCGGGTTCGGCGGCATTGCTGACGCGGGTCTACGGCAACGGATGAGCTAGGCAGTCTGAGCCGACAGCTTGCGGTACTCGAGGACGGTGTCGATGACGCCGTACTCCTTGGCCTCCTCGGCCGTGAGGATCTTGTCGCGGTCGGTGTCCTTGCGAATGACCTCGGGATCCTTGCCGGTGTGGTGGGCCAGGGTCGTCTCCATCAGCGTGCGCATGCGCTCGATCTCCTTGGCCTGGATCTCCAGGTCGGAGAACTGGCCCTGGATGACCCCTGACAGCGCGGGCTGGTGGATGAGCACACGCGCGTTCGGCAGCGCCAGCCGCTTACCGGGCGAGCCCGCGGCGAGCAGCACCGCTGCGGCCGACGCGGCCTGACCGAGGCACACCGTCTGGATGTCGGCGCGCACGTACTGCATGGTGTCGTAGATGGCCATCAACGACGTGAAGGAGCCACCGGGCGAGTTGATGTACATGGTGATGTCGCGGTCGGGATCAAGCGACTCGAGCACCAGCAGCTGGGCCATGATGTCGTTGGCCGACGCGTCGTCGACCTGCACGCCGAGGAAGATGATGCGTTCCTCGAACAGCTTGTTGTACGGGTTGGATTCCTTGACGCCGAAGCTCGAGTGCTCGATGAACGACGGCAGGATGTAGCGGGCCTGCGGCTGCAGGCGGGGATCTGTGTGGTCGGTCATTTGTCCAGTCCTGCCGATGGTCCTGCGCCGTTGAGGCTGGCGCTGGTGATGATGTGGTCGACGAAGCCGTACTCGAGGGCCTCCGGCGCGGTGAACCAGCGGTCGCGGTCCGAATCGGCTTCGATGCGCTCCATGGTCTGGCCGGTGAACTCGGCGTTGAGCCGGAACATCTCCTTCTTGATGACCGCGAACTGCTCGGCCTGGATGGCGATATCGGCGGCGCCGCCGGTGATTCCGCCGAGCGGCTGGTGCATCAGGATGCGGGCGTGCGGCAGGGCGTAGCGCTTGCCCTTGGTGCCAGCCGCCAGCAGGAATTCACCCATCGACGCGGCCATCCCCATCGCGTACGTGGCGACGTCGCACGGCGCAAGCACCATGGTGTCGTAGATCGCCATGCCTGCGCTGATCGAGCCGCCGGGCGAGTTGATGTAGAGGTGGATGTCCTTGGTGGGATCCTCGGCCGACAGCAGCAGGATCTGCGCGCACAGCCGGTTGGCGATGTCGTCGTCCACCTGCGAACCCAGGAAGATGATGCGCTCGGACAACAACCGCTCATAGACCGAGTCGACGAGGTTCAGACCGGGCGATGCGCCACGCATTTCAGTCACGACTGGATACCTGCTTTCTTTCATGTCCTACCCCCACCGACACTAACCAACCTGCGACGTCATGCACTCCCGAGACGGGCCGCGTTCGCTCAGAGCGTCACTTGCCCTCGGGATATTCCTCATCTGCCTCCCAGAGGGCGTCATCGCTGGGGCCGTTGGGCGCCTCAGCTTCCGCCTCCGCCTGCGTCTCCTGCCCGGGGCGGCCGAAGAACTCGGTGGTGTCGATCACGTTGCCGTCGGTGTCGGTGACGGTCGCGCTCTCGACGACGGCCGCCACTGTCAGGCCACGCCGCACATCGGCGAACATCGCCGGCAGCTGGTTGTTCTGCTGCAGTTGGGCCAGCAGCTGCTGAGGTTCCAGTCCGTAGTGCTGCGACATCAGAACCAGACGCTCGGTGAGGTCGTTCTGTCCGACCTGGACGTCGAGCTTGTCGGCGATCGCGTCCACCAGCAGTTGGGTCTTGATCGCCTTCTCGGCATTGCTGCGGTTGTCGGCATCGAACTGCTCGCGGCTGCTGCCTTGCGCGGCCAGTGCCTCGGCGAACCGCGCTTCGTCGTGATCGAGGCTGTGGATCGCGTTGTGCAGGGTGTCCTCGACCTGCGATGCCACCACCTTTTCGGGGACCGGCACGTCGACCTCTTCGAGCAGCGTCTCGAGCACCTTGTCGCGGATCTCCTCGGCCTGCTGAACACGCTTGATCCTGGTCACCTGTTCGATGAGGCTGGTCTTCAGCTCGTCGATGGTGTCGAATTCGCTTGCCAATTGGGCGAAATCGTCATCGGGCTCGGGCAGCTCGCGTTCCTTCACCGACTTGACGGTGACGGTGACTTGGGCCTCCTCGCCGGCATGGTCACCGGCGGCAAGCTTGGTGGTGAAGACGCGGGTCTCCCCTTCCTTCAGGCCGACGATCGCGTCGTCGAGACCTTCGATCAGCTGGCCCGACCCGACCTCGTGCGAGAGCCCCTCCGTCGAGGCTTCGGGCAGCTCCTTGCCGTCGACGGTGGCGGACAGGTCGATGGACACGAAGTCGCCGTTCTCGGCGGCTCGCTCGACACCCTTGAGCGTGCCGAAGCGGGCGCGCAGCGACTGCAACTCGGCGTCGACCTCGTCGTCGTTCACCTCGATGGCGTCGACCGTGAGCTTCAGACCCTTGAGGTCGGGGAGCTCGATCTCGGGCCGGATGTCCACCTCGGCGGTGAACTGGAGGTCCTGGCCGTACTCCTTCTTGGTGATCTCGATGTCGGGCTGGCCCAGCGGCTTCACCTCCGACGTCGTGACCGCCTCGGTGTAGCGGCTGGGCACGGCGTCACCGACGACCTGATCGAACATCGCCTGCTTGTCGACGCGCGACTCGAGCAGCTTGACCGGCACCTTGCCCGGACGGAAGCCTGGCATCCGGATCTGCTTGGCCATCTGCTTGAAGGCCGTGTCGATGTCGGGCTGCAGTTCGGTGAACGGCACCTCCACGTTGATGCGAACCCGAGTGGGGCTCAACTTCTCGACGGTGCTCTTCACGCTCGTTGCTCCTCATAATTCTGGGCGGTTCCGGTCTTGGTACGCGTTGCAGTCGGGGTGACAGGATTTGAACCTGCGGCCTTCCGCTCCCAAAGCGGATGCGCTACCAAGCTGCGCTACACCCCGTCTTCTGTGGCCGCCCGAAAACATAGAACGACCACGCGAGATACTACGGGCTGGCGACGCGAAGCTTTCAATTGGATTTGATTCCGGCGGCGCCGGTACAGTCTGCTCGTACTGCAACGCGGGCGTAGCTCAATGGTAGAGCCCTAGTCTTCCAAACTAGCTACGCGGGTTCGATTCCCGTCGCCCGCTCTGAACTGGTCCTCTCCGGGTCGGCGCGCGTGGCCAACATTCGGCGAATCGCCGGTGTCGTCAGCGAAAACCCGGCGTGACCACCGACGTCAGCGCCGGCCAATCGGTATCGTTCCGCCCGCGTGCCACCTAAATCCGGTACGCCACGGACGCCCGGGAGATGGATATGGCGGCGGAGGCAACGGACCTGACACCCGACGATGGCACCGCGGTGCTGATCGTGCACGACCTCGGCGAGCCGCGACCGCTGCAGACCCTCGACGACTTCACCAAGACAGCGCTCGGGCCGCTGACCAGTTACCACCCGCTTCCGACGGAGATCGCCGACACCTACGAAGCCCGCCGCTTCGCGACCGACTCAGGGCACCCTAGAGCCGATTTCTACGAGTACGACTGGCACTACCTGATGACGGCAGGCCGATTCGCCGGAGTGATGCCGACGATGCTCCGGCTATTCCTGCGACGGCCCAGAAACGTCCCCGACGGACTGTTCGGCGAATGGCGCCTGGTGTGGCTGGTGCTCTTCGCGGCGCTCATGGTGGTCCCCGTGCTGTTCGCCGCCGGGTACGCGTTCAACACGGATGTCCCGGCATGGATTATCGGGGCGATCATCAGCGCGGTCGTCCTGATCTTCTGGTTCGGGCTGTATCGCCTCGCGGCCCGGGCGCTGGTCAACAAGACCACCGCACCGCTGGCCGACACCGCCCGATACCTCGACGGCGCGCCCTCCTCATATGCAGCGCGGCGAGCAATCCGGGGAGGGTTCATCGATCTGCTACGCGCGGTGCACGGGAGGGGCTACTCCCGCATCGTCGTGGTGGGGCATGGCCTGGGCGCGCACATCGCCTACGACGCGCTCGGTGTGTTTTGGGCAGAGGCGAACGAATGTTCGCGGCAACTCCCTTGGCGCATAACCGATTTCGTGACGATCGGCGCACCCCTGGCCCTCGCGGATCTGATCGTCACGCGGCCCCCGTTGTCCAGCGGGTTGAAACAGTCCGACGGCACCGTTCGCCGCGAACTGTTCGACGGCCTGGTTCGCCGAGGCGCCCTGTATCGATGCCCAACCCGGCCCGAGGACGTTGCGATGCCCGGAGAGTCGGGGCCTTTCGCGGTGACGCGCTGGACGAACCTGTGGTTCCCGGTGACGCGCGGTGAGCGGGGCGGCGACTGGTTCGGCGGCGCGCTGGGCGCGCTCTTCGGACCTGGCATCCGCGACATCGCGGTGCAGGGTAATAAGCCGGAGCGGCTCAAGCCCGGATCGGCCCACCGGGAGTACTTCAGGCACGCCGACAAAGGTGACGAGGGCGACGTGGCGTGGCACATCCAGCGGGTCCTCGCGCTGTAGACCTACCAGCAAGCCGCCAGGGACCCGCCAAGGCGTCGGCCGCGGTCAGACGCTCACATTTGAGCATCATTGTTGAAAGCCTTGATATTTACGCCGCAGCTGTCGACAGCACCACCGACGTCAGCATGACTGCCGACGGATCAGCCGTCGGCAGCGCGAGTTGCAGGTTCGACACGTTCAGCGACCCCAGCGAAGGCGACACCTTTTCGTACAGGCCGGCCGAACCGACCAGCTGCAGCGTCACGGATTCACCCGGACGCAGCGTGTGCGCCACCGGCTCCAGTGAAATCGTCAACTCGTGCGTTTGGCCGTCCAACGTCACCGGGATCGGGGTGACCAGGCTGCTCAGCACCAGACCGGTCCTGTCGTCGACGAGTTGGGCGTAGACGTGCCGGCTGGTCCCAGTGCCCGAATAGGTGAACGACAGCTTCGGCGCGCCCACCAGATAGGTGGTCGACGTGGCCTCCGGAATGTGCAGGTTCACCGCGACGGGGGCGGCGAGAGAGAACGGCACGAACGGGAACCCCGAGCCGCCGAGGTACGAAAGCAGCGGCAGAGTGTGCGCGTCACTGTCGGAGGCGACGATCGACGAACCCGCCTTCACCGGATAGGTGTCCGACGAGTACCACTGCCCACGCTGATCGACCCACTCGAACTGCGGGCCGGTCGGCGTGTCTTCGTCGCCCTTGACGTAGCGGTCCAGCCATTGCAGCGTCCGCTGTTTGATCAGCGCGCCGTCGCGCAGGTCGATCGGGTTGTTGGCGCAGAAGCCGTGGCCGCCGCAGAACCACACCACCTTGGTCGGCACGCCGTTGGCGATCAACGTCTGCGCAGTGGCGTCGGACTCGGCCACCGAGAAGATCGTGTCGGCCGTACCTTGGATCAGCAGCGTCGGCACCGTGATGGCGCCGATGTCGGGGTTGCGCGACTGCAGCAGGTCGAGGTCGCTCTGCGACATCATCCCCGTCAGAGCGCCGTAGATCGCCGCAGGCTGAATTCGCGGATTGATCCGTGCACCGGTCAACTGGAGGCCCGCCGCGAGCACGGTGGCCCAGCTGCTCTTGAACGCGGCGTTCTTGTAGAGCGCGGTGTCGAGGCGGTTGTAGGTGATGGCGGGCACGATGGCGTCGACCCGGGTGTCGTTGGCGGCGGTCACGAGTTGGATGCCGCCCCCGTAGGACACGCCGGTCATGCCGAGCCGTGGGTCGCCCGGGGTGTCGAGAAGCGTCTCGGGCTGGGTGGCGATGTAGCTGATGATCGCGGACATGTCGTGCGCCTCGAAGTCGGCCGAGTTGAGCTCAAGCCGGCCGCCGGAATTCCACTCCCCTCGCGGGTCCCACGTGACGACGTTGTAGCCGGCGTTCCGCAGCACGCCGACACTCATCATGCCGGTGGCGTCGAGGGTGATGTCATCGAGAAATGTGCCGTCGATGTTCGTCGCTCCGGGCAGAGTCAACCCCGGCCCGTTGAGCACGGTGGGCGCGGTCTGCCCCGCCAGCAACCCGCGCGCGGGCATGAAGTGGACGTAAATCGGGGTGCCGTCGGACGAGATCACCTTGACGTCGCGCGATACCGGCGCCCCCGCCGGCAGACCCATCTGCATCGGGTAGCCGACGTACGGATGAATGACGTCACCGACGATCGGGATCAGGTGAATGACGGTGACGATCGGGGTCACCGCGACCGGTCCGAGGATCGGCAGCTGTTGCAGCCAGGCCAGCGGTGCGGTCTGTTCGATGGCGACGACGGTGGATTCGTCGGTGGCCGCAGTCGTCGCGAGGCTGTTTGTCACCGGGTCGGCTGGCTGCTCGATGGCGGGTGTGGACGTGATTTCCCGTCGCGCTGCGGCCGCCAATGTCCACACCGCCGTGGACTCGATGGGGGCTGCCGGCGTGCCATCGGCCATCGGGTTGAGGAGCGCGCTCATCGCCCTCGATAGCGCCACCGTCGCCATTGGAACCGGATCCTGCCGCGTCGTCGGCGCCGGCACGTTCGGTTCCTGCGGCTCGGAGGTTGCGCTCGCCGCCGCGACCGAGATCACCGGATCGTCGATGTCCGGTGTCGGCGAGATGTCGGCGATTACGCGCGGTTCGTCGGCCGCCGCGGAAGGCGCCTCGGCCCGGGCGGTCCTGGGCGCGTCCACGGTGCGCGCCGGCCGGACGTCGGGATCGATGTCCGACGGACGTGACGCCTTCTTCGACCCCGTCGTCTTAGTCGGTGCGACGTCTTCGCCCGCATCCTCAGCATCGAAACCGCTTGAGGGGCTCGTTGTTTCGTTCTTCCTCGTGTCGGAGGACTTGTCGTTATTCTCATGGGAGCCGGACGCGGTCGTGCCCGGCTCACCCTGCGCCGAACCGGTCGACGACGACGCGCCGTTGTCGGTACCGGTCGTCGCCGACGACTCCGTCGGGGAGGACTTCGTCGAGCCATCCAAGGGTTCGGCCGACGCCACTCCGTGTCCCGCCACGACCGCCGACCCGATGCCGAGAGCGACGGCCAGCCCGCCGATTCGATACGACGCCATGTGTGTCCTCCCCCCGCTGTCGCACTTATGGCGCGACATTAACGCGCCGAGGACATCGAGAAAGCCACCTCGGCGGCTTTCATGCCCGAGCGGACCAGTCCTGTGTGGGCGTGATCGGGCGCGATCGCGGGCCCGATCTTGACCCATTCCTGTCGGTACGCTGGACGCCATGAACGGCGCCTTGCTGGTCCTTGTTGTCCTGGTCATCGTCGCACTCGGGGCGGTGGTCTTCGCCACGATGAGGGCCACCGACCGGCGCAACGCCGCCTCACTCGAGGACGCAAAGGCCGACGCACGTCGCGCCATCGAACGCCTCGGCGGCCAGGTCATCAACCTGACCGGTATCGACGACGCATCCAAGCAGGCCCTGGCCGACGCCTCCGAGCGCTACACCGCGGCCGGCTCGCAGATCGAGCAGGCCACCAGCGCCAGGCAGGCGCTGCTCGCGAAGGAAAGCGCACTCGAGGGCCTCTACTACGTCCGCGCCGCACGCCTCGCAATGGGCATGGACCCCGGCCCGGAGCTGGAGACGCTGGCGGGGCAACGCTCGGCCGGCAACGTGACCGAGGACCGCCGCGTCAACTTCGAGGGCCGCGAGATCGAGGCCTCGCCCGCCCCGTCGGAACGCACGCCGAACTACTACCCCGGCGGCCGGGTCGCCGGTCGTCCGGTGCCGGCCGGTTGGTACTCGGAGCCTTGGTGGAAGCCCGCGCTCGTCGCCGGCGCGTGGGGACTCGGCTCGGTGGTGCTGTTCGACACCCTGTTCTCCGGCATGCACGGCAGCGGGTATGAGCAAGGTTTCGCCCAGGGCTACGACCAAGGATTCGACCAGGGCCAGGACTACGGCGGCGACGGCGGCGACTACAGCGGTGGCGACGGCGGCGGCTGGGACGCCGGTGGCTGGGACGGTGGCGGCGGCGATTGGGGCGGCGGCGACTTCGGCGGTGGCGACTTCGGCGGCTTCTAGCGAGCCCCGCCGAGTCTGAACTTATGGGCGAGATTTCACCGAGATGTAGGTCATAAGTTCAGATTCGCGGCGTCACTTTTGGCAGTTCGGGCACCAGAACAGGTTGCGGCCCTCCAACACCTGCGTGCGGATCGTCGTGCCGCAGATCCGGCACGGCTCACCGGCGCGCCGGTACACATACATGCGCGCCCTGCCTGGTGCATACGACGGCAGGCCGTGGTCGTCCTCGGGTCGGATCGTAATGATCTTGCCGCGGCGGAACCCGACCTTCATCAACTCGACGAGGTCGGTCCACATCGCCTCGAACTCCGCTTCGTCGATGCGCGTTCCCGGTCGGTACGGATCGATCCGGTGGCGGTACAGCAGCTCGCTGCGGTACACATTGCCCACTCCGGCCATCACGGACTGATCCATCAGCAAAGCGCCAATCGGTCTGCGCGACTTACGGATTCGGGCCCATGCCAGGCCGCCGTCGGCGTCGCGCCGGAGGGGGTCGGGGCCGAGTTTGGCTATCACGTCGGCAATCTCGGGCTCGTCGATCACCTCGCAGACCGTCGGCCCGCGCAGATCGGTGCCGTACTCGGCGCCGACCATGCGCATCCGCACCTGGCCGACCGGCAGCGGCATCGGGATGGGCACTTCGCTGAATGTGCCGTAGAGCCCGAGGTGTACGTGCACCACGCGACCACCGTCGTAGTGATGGAACAAGTGCTTGCCCCACGCACTGGCTTTTTTCAGGACCCGGCCGTTGACTGCGGCGGCACCGTCAACGAATCGGCCCTGCGGGCTGGACACCAGCACCGGTGCGCGACCGAAGCGGCGCTGGTGCAGCCGGGCCAGCCGGTGCAGCGTGTGACCTTCGGGCATTCTCAGTCCGGTGACGATGCGGGCCTGACAGGGCCCGAGGAGAAAGCGGACGTAAACATCAGGCCGGGGCGCCGGGAACGGGCGGCGCGACGTGCGTGCGCTCGTACTCCGCGAGGATGTCGATGCGGCGCTGGTGGCGCTCGGCCTTCGACCACGGCGTGCTCAGGAAAGCGTCGACGAACGAAAGCGCTTCTTCGACCGTGTGCATGCGCCCGCCGATGCCGATCAACTGTGCGTTGTTGTGTTCACGCGCCAGCGATGCGGTCTCCACGCTCCACGCCAGCGCGCAACGCGCGCCGGGCACCTTGTTCGCGGCGATCTGTTCGCCGTTACCCGATCCGCCGATCACGATGCCGAGGCTGTCGGGATCAGCGACGGTCTTCTCGGCGGCGGCGATGCAGAACGCCGGATAGTCGTCCTCGGCGTCGTAGGTGAAGGCGCCGCAGTCCACCGGCTCATGACCGGTCTTGCGGAGATGCTCGATGATGGCCTGCTTGAGTTCGAAGCCCGCGTGGTCGGAGCCGAGGTAGACGCGCATGGCGGTCATTCTGGCAGAGCAAAATGACCGCTCAGTACGCAGTCGTCGAACTCAGTCGAAGACGACCGCCGAGCGGTCAGTCGAATTCCGGCGGCTCAGTACGCGTGCGCTTGAGTTCCCAGAAGTGGGGATAGGACGCGAACGTCACCGAGGCGTCCCACAGCTTGCCGGCTTCCTCGCCGCGCGGGATCTTCGACAGCACCGGGCCGAAGAACGCGACGCCGTTGACGTGAATCGTCGGGGTGCCGACGTCCTCGCCGACCACATCCATCCCCTCGTGGTGGCTCTTGCGCAGCGCTTCGTCGTACTTGTCGGTGTCGGCCGCCTCGGCCAGTTCGGCGGGCAGGCCGACTTCTTCCAGCGACTCCTTGATCACGACCTCGAAGTCCTTATTGCCCTGGTTGTGGATACGCGTGCCCATCGCGGCGTACAGCGGCGCGAGAATCTCGGGGCCCTTGGCCTGCTCGGCGGCGATGGCTACCCGCACCGGCTTCCACGCCTGCGCGAGGCCCTTCTTGTACTCCTCGGGCAGGTCCTTGTTCTCGTTGAGCACAGCCAGGCTCATGACGTGGAAGTTCACCTCGATGTCGCGAACCTTTTCGACCTCGACGATCCACCTCGACGTGATCCAGCACCACGGGCACAGCGGGTCGAACCAGAAATCGGCGACAGACTTCTCGGGCATCAACGGTCCTCTCAGCGCACTGGTAGTCAGACTCTCACTGTCACCAACTGAGTCACTGACCCATGTGTTCCCACTGGTGGCATCAGTTCACGGCGGGCAGCACGTCGACGGTCACCGGGATGGATCGGGCGCGACCGCGGCCGTCGAGGACCGTGATCGTGAATGTGTCGTGGTCTCCGCCCGAGGCCGCCGCCTCATGGCGCGCCTCGGGGCTCGGCTTGTACAGGAAGCTCGCGTCCTCGTAGACGATCACGCTGCCCTTGCTCGTCGGCCCGGTGCCGGCGTAGCTGACCCGATCGTGGTCGGGAGCTTCGGCGAAGAGCCATCCGGTAACCCATCCCGTGTCGGGGTCGACGGTCAAGGTGGCGCCGGCCGAACAGCCGAGAATCCACGCGTCTCCAGATGCGCGGCGCGTGGGTCTCCCGTCTCGCCGGGCCGACGTGTCCACCTCAACGAATGTATGGACTAATCGACGGCGGAGAAATCGGGTGTTTCCCCACGCTTTTATCTCGCGACTCGAGAAACGCCGAAGTATGCGAACGGTTATCCGATCGTGTTGCGGACGTGACCGTTGTGAACAATTGTTACCGAAGTGAACAAACATCGATTTCTCGCCGTCGCCATCGGGCTGACGGCCGCAGCGACATCTCTCGCGGGGCCGGCCGCCGCCGACCCGAACGGCGACTCGTTTCTCGCCGCCCTGACCGATGCCGGCATCGGCTTCAACGATCCGGCAAGCACCCAGCAACTCGGCCAGTCGATATGTCCGATGCTGGTCGAACCGGGCAAGTCCCTGGCGTCGGTCTACTCCACCGTCTCCAACAACGGGATCAACCCGGACATGGCGGCCTTCTTCACCGGCATCGCCATATCGATGTACTGCCCGTCGATGGTGACGTCTCTGGGCAACGGCACTTTCCTGAACAACATCAACGGGCTCAACGGGCTCGGGATACCGGGACTCTGACGGGCCGATACCCAGTCCGGCCACTAGGTTGGACTGCGTGGTACTTCCCAATCTCACCCGCAACCAGGCCGTCGAGCGGGCCGCGCTGGTCACCGTCGGCACCTACCGCATCGGCCTTGATCTGACGGACGGTAACGGCCGTCCCGGTGAGCGGACGTTTCGATCCGTCACGACCGTCGAATTCGACGCACTCGCAGGCGCCGACACCTACATCGACATCGCCGCCGACAGGATCCGCAGCGCCACACTAAACGGTCGCGACATCGACGTGTCCGAGTACGACGAATCATCGGGCATTGCCCTACACGGGCTGGCCGAGCACAACGTGGTGATGGTCGACGCCGACTGCCGGTATTCGAACACCGGCGAGGGTCTGCACCGGTTCGTCGACCCGATCGATGGCGAGGTCTACCTGTACTCGCAGTTCGAAACTGCCGATGCCAAGCGGATGTTCGCGTGCTTCGATCAGCCCGACCTCAAGGCCGCCTTCGACATCACCGTCACCGCACCGTCGCACTGGGAGGTCGTCTCCAACGGAGCGACGATCGAATCCCCGGTCGACGGTCCCGCCAAGCGACACACCTTCGCGGTCACGCCCCGCATGAGCACATATCTGGTCGCATTGATCGCGGGGCCCTACGCGCGGTGGGACGACGTCTACCGCGACGACCACGGCGACATCGCACTCGGCCTGTTCTGCCGCCAGACACTGGCGGATTTCATGGACGCCGACCGACTCTTCACCGAAACGAAACAGGGATTCGGCTTCTATCACCGCAACTTTGGCGTGCCTTACGCTTTCGGCAAGTATGACCAGCTGTTCGTACCGGAGTTCAACGCAGGCGCAATGGAGAACGCGGGTGCGGTCACCTTCCTGGAGGACTATGTGTTCCGCAGCAAGGTCACCCGGGCGTCGTACGAACGCCGCGCCGAAACGGTGCTGCACGAGATGGCCCACATGTGGTTCGGCGACCTGGTCACCATGGCTTGGTGGGATGACCTGTGGCTCAACGAGTCGTTCGCGACCTTCGCGTCGGTCCTGTGCCAGGCCGAATCCACCGAATACACCGAAGCGTGGACGACATTCGCCAACGTGGAGAAGTCGTGGGCGTACCGGCAGGACCAACTGCCGTCGACGCATCCAGTGGCCGCCGACATCCCGGACCTGGCCGCAGTGGAGGTGAATTTCGACGGCATCACCTACGCCAAGGGTGCCAGCGTGCTCAAGCAGCTCGTCGCTTACGTCGGGCTGGAGGAGTTCCTGGCCGGGTTGCGGGACTATTTCCGCGACCACGCATTCGGCAACGCCACCTTCGGCGATCTGCTGGGCGCGCTCGAGAAGGCGTCGGGCCGCGACCTGTCGGGATGGGGCCGCCAATGGCTCAAGACCACTGGACTCAACACGCTGCGCCCCGACTTCGACCTCGACGCCGACGGCCGGTTCAGCCGCTTCGCCGTCACGCAGAGCGGCGCGCAGCCCGGCACCGGTGAAACCCGGGTGCACCGTCTGGCGGTCGGGATCTACGACAACGACGGTCACGGCAAGCTCGTCCGGACACACCGGGAGGAACTCGACGTCGACGGCGAGGTGACGGATGTTGCAGCGCTGCAGGGTGTTCCACGCGGCAAGCTGATCCTCGTCAATGACGATGACCTCACGTACTGCTCGCTGCGCCTCGACCCGGATTCGCTGCAGACGGTGCTCACCCGCATCGCCGACATCGCTGAGCCACTGCCCCGCACATTGGCGTGGTCCGCGGCGTGGGAGATGACCCGTGAAGCGGAGCTGAAGGCGCGCGACTTCGTGGCGCTGGTGATCAGCGGTGTGCATGCCGAAACGGAAGTCGGTGTCGCGCAGCGCCTGTTGCTCCAGGCGCAGACTGCGCTCGGAGCCTACGCCGATCCAGAATGGGCGACCGAAAACGGCTGGCCGGCGTTCGGGGATGCGCTGCTCGACCTCGCCCGCGAGTCGGCACCCGGATCTGACCACCAGCTGGCGTTCGTCAACGCGCTGTGCACGTCGGTCCTTTCTGCGAACCACGTCGCCGTGCTGTCGACGCTGCTGGACAACGAGCCCGCTGCCGTGAACCTGCCGGGCCTGGTGATTGACACCGACCTGCGCTGGCGCATCGTCACCGCGCTCGCCGCCGCGGGCGCGATCGACGCTGACGGCCCTGCAACGCCGTTCATCGACGCCGAGGCGCAGAATGATCCGACCGCTGCCGGCCAGCGGCACGCGGCGGCCGCGTCGGCAGCGCGTCCGCAGCCCGCGGTGAAAGATGCTGCGTGGCAACAGGTCATCGAGGACGACACGCTGGCGAACATCACCGCGCGTTCGATCATCGGGGGGTTCGTCCGGCCCGGCCAGCACGAGTTGCTGAAGCCCTTCGGCGCCAAGTATTTCCACGCCATTTCCGGTGTCTGGCAACGGCGATCGAGCGAGGTCGCGCAGACGGTCGTCGTCGGGCTGTACCCGGCATGGGACATCAGCCGCGAGAATCTGGACGCTGCCGACGAGTTCTTGGCCGATCCGGAGGTGCCGCCTGCGCTGCGGCGGCTGGTGGTCGAGGGCCGCGCCGGCGTGGAACGCGCGCTGCGAGCCCGCGCCTTCGACGCCGGCTGAGAACCCTGACGGCGACACGCCGGTAGCGTGCGGGAGTTTGCCGATGCTCGCGCGGCACACTCTTGACGTGGCGGTCAGTCGAACTCGCAGGGCACGCGCTGCGCGCAAACGCAAGCGCCGCATGGACCTTGCCGACAACGACCTGACCGTCGAGCAATGGGCAGCCCTGAAGGCGGCCTGGAACGGCTGCGCCTACTGCGGCGCGACCGACCGTCGGTTGCAGAAGGACTGCGTCATGGCGATCTCGCGGGGCGGGCGGTACACCATCGACAACGTCGTGCCCGCCTGCGCGTCGTGCAACACGAGCAAGTGCAACGACGAGGTGACCGGATGGCTGCGCCGCAAGCGACTCGACGAGCGCATGTTCCTCGAGCGCTACATCGAGATCCGCAAGACCTTGACGGCGGCGGTCGTCAGCTAGCGGCCTTGGCAGGCCATCCGGGTGCGGCGGGCAGGGTCGCGAAGTCGCTGCGCGGCAGGAAGTTCGTGGACAGATACTTGCGCCGCTCAAGCGGATCCGGCGCCTTCGCAACGCAGTCGGCGGTGGACTGTACGTTCTCCGGCCAGACCGCATCGGCGCCCTTGGCGCTGACGTAGCCGCCGTAGTACCCCGTGATCTTGTAGCCACCGAAGACGTCGTCGGATGGTGCGCGCGAAGGCCCCTGCTGCGGGTCCGTCGGACCGGACGGCCCCGACGGCGCCGACAGCGTGACCTTGAACGCGATGATGCCGGCCTCCGGCGCGCCGGGAGGCACGGCCCACGCCTCGTACTCGTCGTTGCCATGCGGCGATGCCGCGTTGTAGCTGTACATGCAACCGATTGCCGTGACGTCGCTGCCCGAACGATCCAGCGACAAAAGGTGATTGGTCATGGTGCCGATTGGCGACTGCGTCGTGGACGATCCGCCGGGCCGCCACTTGTCTTCCGCGGCATCGTGAAAGCCCGGGTACTCGTACTTCTCCTCACCGGTCAGCCCGCCGAGGAGAAACGACTCGATATAGGCGCGCACGGGAACGGCCGCACCATTGACCAAATCGATACCGCTCTCGGCGGTCCACACGAAGCTGAAGTTGCGAAAGTCCTCGGGCCAGCCGGCAGCCGCCGAATCGGTGTCCTTCGAAGCCTCGGATCTGCACCCGGCACTCGAGAGGATCGACAGGATGACGGCTGCCGCGGTCGAGAAGGTCTTGATCATGCTCACTTGTTCGGGTCGGGGGTTCGGTTCGCGGCGACCTGGTCGTAACGATCCTTGATATAGGTGTCCTGGAAATTGAACCCGAGTGTGTTGTTGACCGCAGTGTTGACCTTGTTGGCGTACTCACCAGGCGTCAGGTTGGGGTTCGCCTTGTACATCTCCTCATAGCTGAGAATCCGGCCGCCCTCTCCCCGGTAATCCGGAGGAAGGTCCACGATCGGATGTCCGATCGAGTTCAGCGTGTTGAGCATCTCGGCCTCGGCGCGCTCGGATGCGAAGCGCGGGAGCGGATCTGGTTGGCCCGGCTCGGCCGGCGCAGGACCGATGATGCTGTCCTTCAGCGCAGGACCGAGCTTCGACAGTGCCTCGGTACCGATCTCGCCGCCGACGCCCGGGATGGCGGCGCCGCCGGCCTTCGTCAGACCCTCCAACCCGTAGTCGAAGGCCGCACTCTTGGTCGCATAAAGTTCTTTGTCGATCTGCGCCTGGTTCTTGCCCTCGGTGTCGATGTTGTTCGTCATGCCGACGTCGACCAGGCCGCGCAGGGTTGCGCTGTCGTAGAGAGCCGTCGGCTTCTCCCCCGGATCGGGGTGCTGCGCGTAGGCGGCGTCGTGCAACATCGCCTGACCGAGTGCCGCACCGTTGAAGACCTTCGCGGCCTCGGGATCGCCGTTGAGTACCGAGAACAGGTTCTTGGCCTCGGGCAGCGTGCCGTCCCGGACGTCGTTGGGATCGTCGAGCATGCCGCCGAAACCGGGCAGGCCGCCCTCGGTGCCAGCGATATTGTTGACATAGGGCGAAAGTCCTTCCGCGAACCCTTGCACCAGAAGCGGATTCACCTGGCCGAGCGAGTGCGTTCCGTAGAGGCCGACGGTGTTGTCGTCGTTCAGCGAATTCAGGTCCGGGTGGTTGCCGATGTATTCGCTGACGGCCCTTGCGGTCTCGCCGGAGATCTGGGCCTCCGGGCCCTTGGCCGAGTCGTCCATCCAGTCGAACAGCGAGCCCGCAGCGGCGCCCTTATCGTCCCAGGCCTCGTGGGTGAGGTTGTACATCAGGTGGTCGCTGTTGACTTTGAACTGCTCACGGAACTCGTTGCCGGGCTCCACATTTCCAGTGACCGCATCGTGGACGACTTGGTGGTCGTTGTGGACACCCTTCATGACGTCCTGAGCGACCCGCTCGAGTTCGGCGTGCGGCGGCCTGCCATCCTCCCACGGCCAGTTGCCGGGCACGTCGACCGGCGGGTCGTCGGACCGCCACTTCGGGTCTTCCATCATGTCGGCGACCTTGTGCATCAGGCCGCGGTCCAGATCGGTGTCGTGTTGGAAATAGCCGTTGGCGTTGCCGCCGTTGACGATGTCAGCGATCTTCTGCAGGTTCTGGTGCTGCTCGATACCGGGCGACTGGATTGTCGACTGCACGCTGTTGGGCAGCTGATTGAACCCGCCCTTGACCATCTCGCTGCCCTGCAGCGCGCCGTCGACCGATTCGGTCTTCGGGAACTCGAGCTTCGGGTTGCTCATCAGCTGCCAGGAGTCGGCCATGATGCCGCGCGCACCCTTGTTCGCGGCCTCCTGAAGCCCCTCGACGCTTCGCAGCTTCTGCTGCGCCTGCATCTGGCTCAGATAGGCCTGCTGTTCGGCGTTGAGCTTCGGCTGGCCGGACTGCTGCTGCGCGGTGATGGTGTTGAGCACGTTCTGCACCCGCGTAATCGCGCCCTTGTCGCCGTCCAGCGCGGCCTTGACGTCGGCCTGGGCCCGCTTCTTGATGTCCTCCTCGGTCTCGTCGCCCGTCGCGCCCAGCGGATCTGTGCCGTCACCGCCGCCTTGTCTGAGGTCGCCACCGAGCATCCGGTACTCGCTGCCGATGCCACGGACCCGGCCGGCGATGGTGCTCAGGTCGCCGTTGGACTTCTTCAGGATGTCGGCGATCTCGCCGGCGCCCTTGCTGACGATGGGGTACAGCATGCTGTCGCGATTCGTCCCGGGTGGCACCGTCGCCGCCGCGTCGTACACCCACTGGCGCACCGCGTCGAGGTTCTGGCGCCCGGCCGTGACCACCTGCGCTGATCTGTCGATCTCCGTGCGCAGCCGCTGGTCGAGGTCGGCCATCCCGCCGAGGACCCGGGCGTGCTTGTCGTTGGCCGTGGCGTAGGAGTCCGACGCCGTGCCGGTCCACCCGGAGCTCGGCTTCGCCGATTCGACGGTCGACTTCATCTCGCGCAAGTGACCGCTGTTGTCGAACTGCGCCCCCTCCAGCGGAGTGCCCTGTCCGAAGGTCGCGCGCGCGTTCGACCAGGTCGACTCGAAACCGTCGAGCACTCCCACCGTTGCACCCTTCTATGCACAGACCACAAAGAAGTCTATGGGCTGCCCGGGGTTAGGAAGCGCGGCAATTCAATTCGGCGCAAACCGCTGGGTCAGCGTGGTGATACGCCTGCGCTCATCACGCGCACGGCGCTGATCAGGCCGTCCATCAGGTTGCCGTCTTTGAACGACGCGGCGGCAGCCGAGACGCCCAATGGGGCCGATTCCTCGATGCCGCGGCCACTGACATCGCTGCCGTAAACGACCTCGATCGCCTTCTGGTTCGGCGACACCGCAAGCAGTACCGCGTTGTCCGGAGTGGGCACCCTCGCCAGAATCTCGCGAGCCGTGGCCGCCGTGTCATCGCCGAGATCGCCAAGGTAAACCGCGAAGCGGGCCTTGGCTGCGCGGGAGCCGTAGGTCAGCGCGTCGTCGAGGAAAACCAAGTCCTTGACCGGGAACGGATATGTCAGCGACAGCTCGCCCGGCTCGGTAACCCCGGAGACCCGTCCGCTGGAGGTTACGACGTAACCTCTCGGCAGCTCGGCGACCTCACCGGACGAGCGAGTTGCGACCTCACCACTTGCCACTGGCGCCGCCTCCTATCGTCAGCGGACCATGATCCCCGTGGCCAGACGAATGACCATGGTCGGCGGGTTCGTCGGACGCCCACAGGATCGGCGCGTGCGTCCACTGGTCAGACAGCTCGTAGGTCGCCGGGTGCGGACCCTTGCGGTTCTTGCCGACGCCGTAGATCAGGGCGATCAACACCAGCAGGATGGCCAGCGGCACCCCTCCGAGGAGGGAATGAGTCAATGCGGTGCTCACGTCGCAAACCGTATAACAGGCGGGACCTACGCCGCGCCCTCACCCAGGTATCGCGCCCAGGCGGGGTCGAGTTCTTTCACGCTCGACAGCAACCGCCAGTGCTGGCCCTTCGGCGGGACGGGCACCGCGCGCAGCGACCAGCCCAGTTCGGCGAGTAATCGGTCAGCCTTGCGGTGATTGCAGGTCGAGCACGCGGCCACGCAGTTCTCCCACGAATGATCACCCCCGCGACTGCGGGGCACCACATGGTCGACGGTGTCGGCCTTGGACCCGCAATAGGCGCAGCGGAACCGGTCGCGATGCATCAGCGCCGCCCGTGTCATGGGGATACGCGCCCGGTACGGCACCCGGACGTAGACCCGCAGCCGGATCACCGACGGCACGATGATCGAGCGGGTCGCGGAGTGGATCACGGGTCCGCCCGGATCGTCGTGAACCACGTCGGCTTTGTCGCACAACAGCATGATGACCGCCCGCCGCATGGGCAGAGCGGTCAACGGTTCGTAGGTGGAGTTCAGCAGAAGCACTCGCCGGCGGCCCCAGATCGAGCCGTCTCTCGTACTGGGTGGATGACCGTCGACGCTGTGCAAAAGGCGTGACTGCGCGTGCGGTACCACGGCTGTGGCCAACCCCGCCGCGGCGCCGTTCCGGTGGCCGCGACCTTTCTTGCGATGCGGCATACGTCCTCCGAGGAGACAGTAAACCCTGGATTCCTGCCAATCGCACGACAATTCTGCCGGTGTTCGCAGGTCAGTCCAATGAACATCGCGTGACCGACCGGCTGACCTGCCGGATCTGGCGACAAGACACAATGGAGCCGTGACACAACCGCAGCGGTCGTTCTACGACGAGGTCGGTGGCAGGAAGACGTTTCACGCGATCGTGTCGCGGTTCTACCAGTTGGTCCGCGAGGACGAGGTCCTTCGTCCGCTCTACCCCGAGGACGAACTCGACGCCGCAGAGGACCGGCTGCGGATGTTCCTCGAGCAGTACTGGGGAGGTCCGCGAACCTACTCCGATCAGCGCGGCCATCCGCGGTTGCGGATGCGCCACGCCCCGTTCAAGATCGGCTACATTGAGCGCGACGCGTGGCTGCGCTGCATGCACACGGCCGTCGCGGAGATCGACTCGCAGACGCTCGACGACGAGCATCGCTCCGAACTCATCGCCTACTTGGAGATGGCCGCGCACTCGATGGTGAATTCGCCCTTCTGATGGCTCCTGTGCTCTCGCACGCCGTGGTGGTCGCATGCGCTGTTCTATCAGGTGTATCCGCGGTCGTTTTGCGACAGCGACGGCGATGGCGTCGGTGATCTCGACGGGGTGACCGCCAAGCTGGACTACCTCAAGGCGCTCGGCGTCGACGCGATCTGGCTCAACCCCGTGATGGTCTCGCCGATGGCCGACAACGGCTACGACGTGGCGGATCCCCGCGACGTCGACCCGCTCTTCGGCGGCATCGGGGCGCTGGACCGGCTGACTGATGCCGCGCACCGCCTGGGCATCAAGGTCACGATGGATTTGGTGCCCAACCACACCAGCTCGGCTCACCCGTGGTTCCAGGCGGCGTTGGCCGCGAGCCCCGGCAGCGACCAGCGTGAGCGCTACATCTTCCGCGACGGCACCGGCCCGGGCGGGGCCCATCCCCCGAACAACTGGGTGTCGATTTTCGGCGGCCCGGCGTGGACGCGGATCGTCGAGCCCGACGGCAACCCCGGCCAGTGGTACCTGCATCTGTTCGACGCCGAACAGCCCGATCTGAACTGGGAGAACCCGGAGGTTTTCGACGACCTGGAGAAGACGCTGCGGTTTTGGCTGGAACGCGGCATCGATGGATTCCGCATCGACGTCGCACACGGCATGGCCAAGCCGCCGGGGCTACCCGACATGGAGGTCATCAGGGCCGAGGTGCTGCTTGCCGACATGGACGACGACCCGCGGTTCAACAACGACGGCGTGCATGACATCCACCGCCAGATCCGCTCAGTTTTCAACGACTACCCCGACGCCGTCGCGATCGGCGAGGTGTGGGTGTACGACAACGAGCAGTTCGCCCGCTATGTGCGACCGGATGAACTGCACCTGGGTTTCAATTTCCGGCTGTTGCGGGCCGGCTTCGAAGCCGACGACATCCGCGGTGCCATCGAGAACTCGATGACGGCAGCCGAAATGGTCGACGCGGTGCCCACCTGGACGCTGGCCAATCACGACGTCGACAGGGTGCCGACGCGCTACGGCGACGGTCCGATCGGGCTGGCGCGGGCGCGGGCGATGGCGCTGGTGATGCTCGCCCTGCCGGGCGCGATCTTCCTCTACAACGGCGAAGAGCTCGGCCTGCCCAACGTCGATCTGCCCGACGAGGCGTTGCGCGACCCGGTGTGGGAGCGGTCCGGGCGCACGAGGCGTGGCCGCGACGCCGGCCGGGTGCCGATGCCGTGGGCCGGCGATTCGTCCCCGTTCGACTTCTCGACCAACCCCGACACCTGGCTGCCCCTGCCGTCGGAATGGGCGACACTGACGGTCGAGAGGCAGCTCGATGACCCCGACTCGACGCTGTCATTCTTCCGGCGAGCGATCGAATTGCGTCGTGACCGAGTCGAATTCGGCGCCAGGTCCATCGAATGGCTGGACTCCCCCGCCGACAGTCTGATGTTCCGTAACGGTGGCGGCGCGCTGTGTGTGCTCAACACGGGCCGACGCGCGATACCTCTGCCGCCCGGTGAGGTGCTGCTGGCCAGCGGCGGGGTGAGCGACGGCGTGTTGCCCCCCGACACCGCGGTGTGGCTGGTCTAGTTTCCTCGGCGAGGGGGCTACCGCAATACCAGGGCGGGGTCGCCGCGGCGGCGGTACACCGACCCGAAGCGCGCGTCGATGCGCAGCCACGACGGAAGCGTGCGGACGCGGACGATCTCGTCGGTGTCGACCGTGTCGGCGTGGAGGAAACCCATTGCGGTCAAGGCGAATACGCACCGCATCGGAATGCCGACGGTCTCGTCGCCCGAACTGACCGCGACCACCTCCTGATCCAGCAGCGACGCCGGCGGTCCCTGGCCGCTGGAATGCTCCTTGGCCAGCGCGGCCCCGCGCTGCGCCAAGTCGAGCACGGCCCGCGCGGGCACGTCATCGAGGTGCACGAAGCCCGTCTCCGGCGGTAGCGCGCCTCGCCAGGTGGAGTCCATCGCGAACCCGGGCTCGACGTAGCCGCTGCGGTCCATCGCGGCGAGCCCGGCCGCAAGTGCGTCCGCTCCCACCGACAGGTCCGGCGGCGAGATCCGACCGCCGACCACCCGGCTGGCCAAGACATCGAAACCGGTTGCCACCCATGCGACGACAAAACCATCGGGCCGCTCACGCAACCTGATCACCGCAGCTTCGTCGAGCCGCAACGCGCGATCGGTGAACGCTGCGAGGTCGTCTCGCTGTTGGGTGTCGGCGAGCCAGATACCACGATCGGCGGCGCTCATCGTTGATAGCGCAGCAGGTATTCGCGTTGTTCTCCTGACAGTCGTTGCAGCCGTTTCTCTTTGATATGAACCGCGGCTAACTGAGTTTCGGCGATGACGGACGGTCTGTCATCATGCGTTTGTCCATGCCGGCGCACCTCGTAGCCGATGGTGAAGTCTACGGCGCGCACCCGCTTGGAGAACATCGTCACCTGCAGCGGCGAGTCACGCAGCCGAAGTTGGCCCTTGTAGAGGATGTTGACCTCGTGGATCAGCAGGCCGATTTCTTCGATCACCGACTCGAATGGCTCACGCAGGAAAGGGATTCGGGCCTCTTCGAGAATCGTGACCACCGTGGCGTGATTGATGTGCTGGTACATGTCGATGTCCGACCAACGCACGTGCACCGGTGCCACAAAATCAGTTGTCACCCCGACGACCTCGTTCCACTCGTGCGAACCATGCTCCGGATCTGACGGGCCGCGACCGACAGCGTCGCAATGTCCTGCACTTCATCCTGATAGATCTCGGTCAGCGTCTTGCGAGCACGCGACACTCGAGAGCTGTTCGTCATCTCCCACTCGGCGATCTTCTCCGGGCCGGTCTCGTCCGGCTCACCCACCGCGAGCACATCGAAGCACAGCGCGCGCAGCGAGCCGTAGATCTCATCGCGAATCGCCAACCGCGCCAAGGAGTGCCACCGGTCGTCGCGCTCGAGCCGGGACACGGCCGACAACAGTCCATCGGTGTGCAGGTGATCCATCAGCGCGAAGTAGGTGTCGGCCACCTCGGCAGGCTCACGCTCGACGATGTCGGCGATGTCGATGACGTCGAGCAAGCTGTACTGGTAGAGCCCGGTCGCCACCATGTAGGAAACGTCTTCGGGCACACCGTGTGCCGTGAACTCGCCGGCCTCCTTGTCCACGATGGCTTTGTCGTCACCGCGCAGCCACTCCGACATCTGCGGAGTCAGGGCGGCCACTTTCTGCGCGAATCGGTTGGTTTCGGCGCCGACCGCCAGCGGCTGCGGACGGTAGTTGAGCAGCCAGCGTCCGGCGCGGTCGATCAGACGGCGCAGGTCCAGCGTCATTCGGTCCGAGATCACCACCGACACCCCGTTCTTGCCGGCGGCGCGGATCGCTCGCCACACCTCACCCACGCGGAAGATCGCGTTCGTGGCGACGAAACTGCGCACCGCGTCGACGGGTCCGACGCCGACGTCTTCGACGACGCGATACGCATAAGAGATGCCGCCGGTGTCGACCAGGTCGTTGACCAGCATGGTGGTGACGATTTCCCGGCGCAGCTGGTGCGACCGGATCTCGCTGCCGAACTGTTCGCGCAGTTGCGTCGGGAAGTAGGACGGCAGCCGAACGGCGAACGCTTCCTGATCGGGGATGTCGCTGGACAGCACCTGATCCTTCAGCGCCAGCTTGACGTGTGCCATCAAAGTCGCGAGTTCCGGTGACGTCAGGCCGATTCCGGATTCGATCCGCCGGGCGATCTCCTTCTCGCTGGGCAGCGCTTCGAGTTCGCGGTTCAGGCGATGCTCGGCGACGAAGTCCTTGATCATCCGCGCATGTACGGGCAGCAAGCTGGCCGCGTTGGCGCGGCTGGTTCCCATCAAGTCGTTCTGATCCTCGTTGTCGGCCAGCACCAGCTGGCCCACCTCGCCGGTCATCGACACCAGCAGCTCGGTGCGATCAGCAGCGTTGACTTTGCCGGCGGTCACCAAGGAGTCGATCAGGATCTTGATGTTGACCTCGTGGTCGGAGCAGTCGACGCCTGCGGAGTTGTCCATCGCATCGGTGTTGATCCGGCCCCCGGCGAGATCGAACTCGATGCGGCCGCGAGACGTTACACCGAGGTTGCCGCCCTCCCCGATGACCTTGGCGCGCAGCTGGTTTCCGTTGACGCGCACGGGATCGTTGGCGCGGTCACCGACGTCGGCGTCGGACTCGGTCTCGGCCTTGACGTACGTCCCGATGCCGCCGTTGAACAGCAGATCGGCGGGCGCTTTCAGGATCGCCTTGATCAGGGCCGGCGGCGTCATCTCCTCGAGGTTCTCGGTGATGCCGAGCGCGCTGCGCGCCTGGGGGCTGACCGGGATCGATTTCTGCTCGCGGCTGTACACCCCGCCGCCCTCGCTGATCAGCGAATGGTCGTAGTCCTCCCAACTCGACCTCGGCAGGTCGAACAGTCGCTTGCGTTCGTCCCACGACACCGCGGCGTCGGGAGCGGGATCGATGAAGATGTGGCGGTGGTCGAATGCCGCGAGCAGCCGGATGTGTTTGGACAGCAGCATGCCGTTACCGAACACGTCGCCGCTCATGTCGCCGACGCCCACCACCGTGAAGTCCTCGGACTGCGTGTCGACGCCCATCTCGCGGAAGTGGCGTTTGACGGCCTCCCACGCACCCTTGGCGGTGATTCCCATCGCCTTGTGGTCGTAGCCGACCGAACCACCCGAGGCGAACGCATCGCCCAGCCAGAACCCATACGACTCGGCCACTTCATTGGCGATGTCGGAGAACGTCGCCGTGCCCTTGTCGGCTGCGACCACGAGGTAGGCGTCGTCGCCGTCGCGGCGGACCACGTTCGCCGGGGTAACGACCTTGCCGGTCGCCTTGTCGACGTTGTCGGTCACGTCGAGCAGCCCGGAGATGAACAGCTTGTAGCAGGCCACCCCCTCGTTGCGGGTGGCGTCCCGGTCCACGGCAGGGTCTCCCGTGAGCAGCGGCGGCCGTTTGACGACGAAGCCGCCCTTGGCGCCGACGGGGACGATGACCGCGTTCTTCACAGCTTGCGCCTTGACGAGGCCGAGGATTTCGGTGCGGAAGTCCTCGCGGCGGTCCGACCATCGCAGGCCACCGCGAGCGACGAAGCCGAACCGAAGATGCACACCTTCGACCCGCGGCGAGTATACGAAGATCTCGAATTTGGGCCGCGGCAGCGGAAGTTCGTCGATCAGCTCCGGATTCAGCTTGAACGCCAACACATTCTGCCGACGAGCCGACTCTGGGCGTGTGACGAAGTAGTTGGTGCGCAGTGTTGCCTGAATCATCGAGGCGAGCGCGCGCAGCACCCGATCGGTGTCGAGGCTGACCAATGCGTCGATGTCCGCCGCCACCGCCGCGGCAGCGGCCTGGGCATCGCCGCGCGTAGGGGCGTCATCCGGCGGGTCGACCGCCGGATAAAACAGAGCCTCGAAGAGCTCGACGAGCGACCGAGCGGTGTGCGGATTGTCGTTGATGACAGTTTCAATGTGCGACTGGCTATAGGGAAATCCCGCCTGCCGCAGGTACTTCGCGTAGCTGCGTAGCAAGATCACCTGCTGCCAGTTGAGCCCGGCCCGCAGCACCAACTCGTTGAAGCGGTCGATCTCGACGCGCCCGTGCCAGATCGCGGTCACCGCGTCGGCGAACCGCTCGGCGGTGGCCTCGCGTTCGGCGCCTTCCGGCGGCTCCGGGATGCCCCGGTGCGGCGAGATCTTGAATTGATAGATCCACACCGGCAGGTCGTCGGGGCGAACGACGGTGAATGGACGTTCCTCGAGCACCGTGACGCCCATCGACTGCAGCATCGGGAGCAGCTCGCTCAACGAGGCCGACCGGCCACCGAGATACCAGATGAGGTGCGAAACCCCGGGCTCACCGCTGTCGGCCAGGACGAGCTTGACCGAATCATCCTGCAGCTCTTCGATGATCGCGATGTCGTTGATGGCGAGCAGCGGCGGAACGGCCTGCTTGTACTCGCCCGAGAAGGCCTGCGCGTAGTGCTCGGCGGTGGCTTGTCCGATGGAACCTGTTTTCACTGCGCCGAGCAGCCGGTCGGCCCACGTTCTGGCGGCTTCGGTCAGCAGGTTCTGAATTCGCGTCTCGTTCTCCAGCGAGACGTCCACTCCCTGGCGACGCGTACCCGCGGGCAGTCGAACAGTGAAATGAACGACGGCCCATGGTGATTCGCTGACACGTGCTGCGTAGTCGATGCTCTCTCCGCCCAGCTCACGGACCAGGATGTCCTGCATCTCCAGCCGCACGGCGGTGGTGTAGCGATCGCGCGACAAGTACACCAGACAGGACACAAAGTGCGCGAGTTGGTCCATCCGCATGAAAAGCAGAGTTCGTCGCCGCGAGCCGAGGTCGACGACGGCCATCGCCATGTCCAACAGTTGTTTGGCGTTGAGCGCGAACAACTCCGATCGCGGGATGGTCTGAATAATGTCGAGCAGCAGCTGGCCCGGATGGCTCGGGTCACGGTGCGCCATCGCCAGCGCGTCGTTGACGCGCCGGGAGATCAAAGGGATCTCGAGCACATTGGCGTTCATCGCCGCGACAGTGAACAGCCCGACGAAGCGGTGTTCGATCACGGTGTCCGCCATCTGTTCACGTACCACCACGATGTGTGGATAGGCGCCGTATCGCAAATAGCTCGGCATCGTGGCCTGCGCCAGCGCCAGCAGGTCATCACCGGCCGTCAGGGGCGGCAAAGCGTCTTGGCGCAGCCGCAGCACGCCCAGCCGGCTCGACGGGTCGACCGAGGAGTGGCCGTCGTGCACCGGGCAGCGTTGATAACCGAGCAACACGAAATGCCCGTCGGCCAGCCAACGCAAGAGTGCGGCGACATCTTTGCGGTCGGGTCCCGGGAAGCGGACGGCGTCGCTGTCGAGTTCGGCGGCCAGGCCGCGCAGCGCCGCGCCCATCGCGGCGGAGTCCAGGCTCACCTGGCGGGCGTCGGCAAGCACGCTGGGCAGTAGCGCTTCAGCCTCGGCGATGGCTTTCTCGTTGGCCGAACCGGCCAGCGCGACATGGATCCAGGTCTCGTCGAGGCCGTCGCGAGACGTCGCATCCGAGGCGGGCTCGATCTGCAACAGCTCGCCGGCCTGTCCGCGGCGCACCCGGAAGGTCGGGTTCATGATGGCCGTGTAGGCGATACCGAGGCGGTGCAGCAGCACCGTGACGGAGTCCATGAGCATCGCGGCGCTGTCGGTGACGATCTGCAGCGCCGGCCCGAATCCGC
This sequence comes from uncultured Actinomycetota bacterium, assembly GCA_963793055.1. Classification (GTDB taxonomy): domain Bacteria; phylum Actinomycetota; class Actinomycetes; order Mycobacteriales; family Mycobacteriaceae; genus Mycobacterium. The sequence continues at coordinate 54,458 of CAWBYS010000004.1, forward strand.
CGGGGTCGTCTTCGGGGTACAGGCCGACGAGCGTCTCCCCGACTTTGCGGTGGCTGCCCAGTCGATAATGCGCGTCCAGGAGCGACGGCGACACCAGCCTGCCCGCGGATAGCCGGTCGATCGGCGCGCTGACCGTGACCTCGGCTCCCGGCGCATCACCGTGGGGACCGCGATACGTTGCGAGATAGGCCCGCGCGAGGCGGTGGAAGGCCTCCGCCGGAGGTTCGCTGGCGACGGCCGGCCCGGGGGACGCACCGCCGATGTACATGATTTCGGTGTCTTCGCGCTGATTAGGATCCGGATTCACCGACATGCGACGCTCCTGACCTCACCTGCAGACCGTCCGTCATTGATGTCGCCGCCGGCGCGGCTCCGCGGCCCGCAGAATGACACTAGTCGCGGGTTAGCTTGCGGTGGGTCACCCTGTGCGGACGAGCCGCCTCGGCACCCATCCTCTCCACCTTGTTCTCCTCGTACGCGGCGAAGTTGCCCTCGAACCAGAACCACTTGGCTTCATTGTCGTCATCGCCCTCCCACGCCAGGATGTGCGTGCAGGTGCGGTCGAGGAACCAGCGGTCGTGCGAGATGACTACGGCGCAGCCGGGGAAGTTGTCCAACGCGTTCTCCAGCGAGCTGAGGGTCTCGACGTCCAGGTCGTTGGTCGGCTCGTCGAGCAGGATGAGGTTGCCGCCCTCCTTGAGCGTCAGCGCAAGGTTCAGCCGGTTGCGCTCGCCGCCGGACAGCACTCCGGCCGGTTTCTGCTGATCCGGGCCTTTGAAGCCGAACGCCGACACGTAGGCGCGCGACGGGATCTCGGTCTGCCCGACCTCGATGTAGTCGAGCTTGTCGGACACGACCTCCCACACCGTCTTCTTGGGGTCGATACCGGCCCGGCTCTGGTCGACATAGCTCAGCTTGACGGTCTCGCCCACCTTGACCGTGCCGCTGTCCGGCTGCTCGAGGCCGACGATGGTCTTGAACAACGTGGTCTTGCCCACGCCGTTGGGCCCGATGACGCCGACGATGCCGTTGCGGGGCAGCGTGAAGGACAGGTCCTTGATCAGCGGCCGGCCGTTGAACCCCTTGTCGAGGTGGTCGACCTCGACCACGACATTGCCCAGCCGCGGACCGACCGGGATCTGGATCTCCTCGAAGTCGAGCTTGCGCGTCTTCTCGGCCTCCACCGCCATCTCCTCGTAGCGCCCGAGCCGGGCCTTGCTCTTGGCCTGCCGGGCCTTGGCGCCCGAGCGCACCCACGCGAGCTCCTCCTGCAGACGCTTCTGCAGCTTGGCGTCCTTGCGGCCCTGAACGGCGACGCGCTCGGCCTTCTTCTCCAAATAAGTCGAGTAGTTGCCCTCATAGGGGTAGGCACGGCCCCGGTCGAGTTCGAGGATCCACTCCGCGACGTTGTCCAGGAAGTACCGGTCGTGGGTGACGGCGAGGATCGCGCCCTTGTACTCGGCCAGGTGCTGTTCGAGCCACAGCACGCTCTCGGCGTCGAGGTGGTTGGTGGGCTCGTCGAGCAGCAGCAGGTCGGGCTTGGACAGCAGCAGCTTGCACAGCGCCACGCGTCGGCGCTCACCACCGGAGAGGTGGCTGACCGGCTCGTCGGGCGGCGGACAGCGCAGCGCATCCATCGCCTGCTCGAGCTGGCTGTCGATGTCCCACGCGTCGGCGGCGTCCAGCTCCTCCTGGAGCTTGCCCATCTCCTCCATCAGCTCGTCGGAGTAATCGGTGGCCATCAGCTCAGCCACCTCGTTGTACCGGTTGAGCTTGGCTTTGACCGCCACGCCGTCCTCGACGTTCTCACGCACAGTTTTCGTCTCGTCGAGCTGCGGCTCCTGCTGCAGGATGCCGACCGTCGCGCCGGGCGCGAGCATCGCGTCGCCGTTGTTCGGGGTGTCCAGACCGGCCATGATCCGCAAGACGCTCGACTTGCCTGCCCCATTGGGGCCGACGACGCCGATCTTCGCGCCCGGAAGGAAGTTCAGACTGACGTCGTCAAGGATGACCTTGTCGCCGTGCGCCTTGCGGACCTTCCGCATCGAATAGATGAATTCGGCCATGCCGTGGTCTTGCCTTTCCGCGAAGCAGTCTGGGTCGGTTGTCGCCGCGGACCATCCTAGGCGTGGCCACGCCGGCCCAGCCGACCGTGTGCTGGTGCGGTCAGGCCGACCGCGTCTACGCCGTCAGTGGCAGCGCCGTGTCGGACTGGTCTGCGTCGTCGTCGACGGTGTCGTCGGACGTCTCGCCAGGGTCGGTGGGCCGATCGTCGTTCTGCTGCTTGACGCGATCGATGCGTGCGGTGCAGCGTGCGAGATCAGGCCCGACAGATGTCGCCCTTACCTCGACCGACGAGCGTCGGTTTCCGTCACGGTCGTCGTACTCGCTGGTGTAGACGTGGCCGACGACAATCACGGGATCGCCCTTCACGAGGGCGGCGCTGGCGCCGGCCACTACCCGGCCCCAGCAATTCACCGTCACGAACAACGAGTTGCCCGGCTCCCAGGTTCCCTCGGCGACACGGCGACGGGAATTGCTCGCGACGCGGAATCTGACCATCTCCTGCTCACCGACTCGGCGATGGATCGGGTCGGTGACGATATTGCCGACAATCGTGAACGGCGTTTCGAACATGGTGGTTCCTTCCATTTCATTGGCGACGGCGCCGGTGATCCCGTGCCGTCGGTGACACCGCCATTGACCGCCCGGACGCCGACATCGACGCGGCGGGGCGCGTGCCGAGGACGTGAGGCTGTGGAGGAATCGGCCATTGGGGATAACCCCGTCAGCCGCGGACGAAGCCCTTGTTGCGCATCAAGAAGTCCGGCAGGAATCCGTCGTGCGGAAGCCCGGCGGCGGTGTGGTGCGTGGGTAACGGCCCGCTGAACACGTTGACGACGGTCGGCTCGGCGACGAGGGCGTCGATCAACTCCTCGTCGCCGGTGATGGCGTTGAGCACCAGCGAATGGCGCAACGGTTCAAGACCTTCCTCGCGCGACCACGCCGACACCCACACGCACGGGAACGCCAATTCGGTGTTCAACATGTCGGGGTCGGGACCCGCAAGTAGGTGCACCGCGGGCCGCAGCGCAGCGGTGCCGTCGCCCAGATCGCCGACCACCTGATCCGCACCCAGCAGCGGCGTCGCGCCCGCGGCCCGTACCCGGAGGAAGTCGGCGATGGACTTCGCGGTGGCTGCGGACACGACCGGCAACACTGCCTGCTCGTCGGCCGGCGGCAGCGACGGCAGCGTCGACAGTCCCTCGGCGATGGCTCGCGCCAACGGCGCGGGATCGCCTTCGTAGAGCACGGCGGTGGCGTTGACGCACGCCGTCCCGGCGTGGGCGCAGACCGAATCGACGATCACTTCGAGGTAGTCGCGCCAGTCGCGGTCGGCGGTGATCAGAATCTTCGAGCGCCCCGGCCCGTTGACGAACACCGATCGGTCGGCGACGTACTTGTCCACCACGTCCTGCCCGCCGTAGACCATCGCCAGATCAGCGCGGCGGATGATCTCGTCGGCTCCGGCGTAGTCGGTCGGTAGGTACGCCACGTCCGCGTCGCGAAAGCCGCTCTCCCGCAGGGCCGTAATCAATCGATGACCGGTGAAGGGTTCACGCCGCGACGGGCGGACGGCCAGCCGGAAGCCGAGGGCGAGCGCCTGCGGCCACAGCCCGTGGACCCCTGGCGCGTTTCCCGATGCGTGGACGGCGAAGACCTCGCCACGCCGCGTCCACACCGCACCGCCCGTGCGGATGTCGCGCCAATCCCGCGCTGCACCCGATGGCTGCGCGGGCCTCGCGGAACCGGGCGCCGTGCCCACCTCGGCAGCCACGGTGCGGGCGCCGACGCGCGTCACAGCGATAGGCAGACCCGACACCCGGCTGGCGATGTCGACGTAGCGGTCGAAGTCGAGTCCGGCGATCTCGTCGCCGAGGAACATCTCTGCGGCACGGGCGAGGGCGGCGTCGCGATGCGCGGGCGGCAGCGGTCGCAGCTTGCGTTGCGCACCGATACAACGGGCCACGTACAAGGGCGGCACGATACTCATCTCGGCGACCGGCAGGCCGGTGACTTCAGCGATCAATTCGCTTTTCCGCGTCCGATATTCACCGTTCGGGCCGAGGGCGGCAAGTTCGAACACGGTCAGTACACGCCCTCGATCACGGCCTCCCCCTCGAAGGTGGCGACCGGCACGACTGCACTCACCGAGTCGCCGATCTGTCCGTCGGGCCCGGGCATTCGGATCGCGCTGTCGCGCTCGAGATTGTTGGGGATGAACATGCCCTTGCTGATGTGGTTCATCACCACCTGGCCGCGCTCGCCGTGAGGCACGAGAACACCGCGGTCGGGATCGATCACCCAGAATACGACGTACGGCCCGCGGGGGTGGAAGACGAAGTCGCCATCCGAAGTGGGACGCGTAATCGCCTGCGAGAGAACCATTGTGCTGCCGAACGCCATCGTGATGGTCGTCTGCGGGAAGAGGTCACGCAGTAGTTCCAGTGTGTCGATGTCCAGATGCGCGCCGGACAGCAGCACATAGCGGATCTTCTCGTTGACCGACGCCGCCAGACGGTCGTCACGGGCGATCGCCTCGAACAGCGGCGGCGTGGTGTGCAAATTGGCGACACGCTGGGTGGCGAGGATGTGCTGAGCCTGCTCGAGAACGTGCTCGACGTATCTCGCCACTTCGCCATCGGCACCGCGCGCGGCGAGCTTCTTCACCCAGCGCGGATCCATGTCGATGCCGTGAAACGTCGAACCCAACCGCGTTGAAACAGCCCGCGAGAAGTAGCCGACACCGTGCGGTCCGCTCGGCATCAGGCACACCAGCCCGGCGCCCCGCACGAAGCCGCCCGCGGCGAAATCTTCGACCTGCCAACGGGTCACCTGTTCGATCCAGTCGGGTAGCTGGGCCGTTCGCTTCGGCGCACCCGTCGTCCCGCCGGATTCGAAGACCATCGGGACGGGTGCCGGGGAGCCGTAGCCCCGCGGGCTGAGGTCATCGACCGGCGCGCTGCGCAGTTCGCTCAGCAGGTTCGGGAACCGCCGCAGATCGTCGAAGGTGTCGATGTCGGTGAGCGGGTTGAAGTCGAGAGTCTTGGCCGCGCGCAACCAGAACGGTGAGCCGGTGTCCTCGCCGAAGTGCCAGGCGATCGCGGCGCGCAGAAACGCCGCAGGATCATTCACCGGTCGCTCGCGAGGAACGTCGAGCAAGGAGAAGTCGACACCGGCCATGCCGTCAATCCTGGCATTGTCGACTGACCACTTGTGCCACGCAACCCGCGAAAAGGCGTGCGTTAACTTCCCATTCGCCGAATGTTCAGCGGTCGTCGCGGCGTGCCAGTTGGGCCAGCATCGCGTTGTAGGCGGCCAGCTCGGCATCATCGTCGCGGTCGGCGGCCCGGTCGAGCCTCTTGGCGGTGCGCTCGTCGCTGCGCCGCCACTGGATCAGCAACGCGATCATCACCACGACGAGAGGGACTTCGCCTGCGGCCCAGGCGAGTCCACCGCCGAGCCGCTGATCGCCGAGTAGATCCGTGTGCCAGGCAAGCTTCAGCGACTTATAGAAGCTCTCCCCCAGTACGGTGTCGGTGCTCATCAGGACGACGCCGAAGAACGCGTGAAATGGCAGCGAGCCGAACACCATCCCCACTTTGGCCAGCGGCGGTATCGGACGCGGTGTGGGGTCCACGCCGATGACCACCCAGTAGAACAGGTAGCCGGACAGCAGGAAGTGCAGATTCATCATGAGATGCGCGGCGTGGTTGTCCACCGCCGCGTCGAAGATCCCGCCGAAGTACAAGCCGTAGAAACCGGCGATGAACATGACGGTCGCGACGATCGGGTTGGTGAGCAACCGGGACACCCGGGAGTGCAGGGCGGCCTGAAGCCATTCCCTGGCCCCGGGCGGATCGCCGCGGCCGGCGGCGGGCAGCGCACGTAGGGCCAGCGTCACCGGGGCGCCCAGCGCAAGCAGGATGGGGGTGAGCATCGACAGCAGCATGTGCGCCGCCATGTGCATGCTGAACATCGCCGGCATGTACCGACCCACACCCGAGGACGTCGCGAACACCAGCACGAAGCAGCCCAGCAGCCACGCCGCCGTCCGGCCGGTCGGCCAGGTGTCGCCGCGCCGCCGCAGCCTGATCACGCCCACCAGATAGACGATCGCGAACACGATGGCCGCGGTGCCGAAGATGAGGTCGAACCGCCAGTCGAACAGCACGCGCGCCACGGTCGGCGGTCCGGCGAGGTCGTAGCCGATCTCGACGGCGGGGATCGACGGGTTGGCGATCGGGGGCGCGGGCGGCGGGGTGCGACCCAGCGCGACCGCGATGCCGAACGTCACACCGAAGACCACCGCTTCGACGAGCGCGAGCCTCGTCAGCGTGGCGCGCGCTTCGGGATCCGTACGGAGGTCTGACAGGCTCCCTCGCCGGTGCAGCCATCCGATCGCGCCGAGCGTGCACAACGCCGCGAGCTTGCCGAGGATCAGTAGGCCGTAGGTGGTGTCGATCAGGTCGGCAAGCTGGATGCGGACCAGCGCGTTGACCAATCCACTGAGCGCCATGGCCACGAAGCACCACAGGGCCACCGCGGAGAACCGCCGCGCGGCCAGATACGCATGCCCGCCCCGGCGCAGCACATGGGCGAGCAACGCCAGCAAGCCACCTGCCCATACCGCGCCCGCGACCAGATGGATCAGCAGGCTGTTGGTGGCCATGTCGTGGGAGCCGCCCGACGACGAGTGCCCGGTCAGCGCGAGCGGAACGAGGGTGAGCAGCGACCCGGCGAACAGCAGAGGTGTCGGCGACCAGCGTAGGACCGGAATGCTCGCGATGGTCACGAACGCCGCCAGGATCGCGGTCCATCGCCAGGCGCCGGCGATGTCCACCAGGCTTGCCACCGACCAGAGGTCGGCGGGGTTCAGGTGGGCGGCCACCGGCTGGCCCGTGACGTCGGAGACTGTGAGCGGGACCAGCAGCGCAGCGCAGACGGTCCAGATCCCCGACGCGACGACACCCAGCCGCAGAGCGCGGTACCCATCGGCGTCCAGCACGCCGTTGTCCTGCGGTGGCGTCAGGAACGCCGCGAACATGAACGAGCCGACGGCGACCACCGCGGCGATCTCACCCGCCGCCCGCACGAACGGCAGACCGTACGTCGTCATCGGACCCGGATCGGGCAGGCCCGTCGCGGTCAACGCGTCGGCGAGCGACAGCGCCCCGAGGCCCGCGGCGACGACGCCGGCCAGCAGTCCAACGCCGACGAGCACCGGCCACACCGCGCTGCTGCGCAAGTTGGGGGCGACGGATGTCATGTGCCCAGCGTATGGCGTTGGGCCAGGGGGGCTCGCTGCGGACGTCGCGCCGCCTTCTCCAGCACGCCGCAAGTAACGCCACGGCGGGAAATCGCGCGAAATCCCGCCAAGGCGTTACTACCGCTGAGTGTTGACGATCACCTAGGCCGGTTCGCGCGCAATGCGGCGCCGCTCCAACTCGCGGATGTAGAACTGCTCGCGGGAGAACTGCTCGACCTTGTCCATATCGCGCAGGATGCCGCGGAGCTCGTCGCGGAACGCGGTGCGCCGGTCGATCAGATCGGCGGCGGGCGCCAGCAGGTTCTGGTCGGCAACCACTTGACGCGCCGTCGTGAACAGCAGCGCCGACACCGACTCGTTGCTGTGCACCCGGTTCTGCGCGACGTACTGATTGCCGACGCCCAGGGCCCGCTTGGTGAGCTCCTTCTCGTCGATGTCGGCTGGGGCATCGCGCAGCACGTCGGCGACGATCTCGTAGGCCTCGAAGAACGGCCGCAGCATGGCGCCTGCGATGAGCGGACGCTTGGCGCGCAGCAGTTGGTCGATGTCGCCGGCGGCGACTTGCGCCTCCCAATCTGGGGTGTCCTGTCCTCCTCGCGTGCGGTCATGCCACGACATCTCCTCGGCCACGTGTTCGCGGAACGCCGCGGAGTCGGCGAAGTAGAAGTCGAACTTGAGCAGGTCCCTCAGCCGCAACGCCTGGCTCCAGAAGGCTTCCAGCCGATCTCCTTCGGCGCGTGCGGCATACGCCAGGGCCAGCTCGACGATCGATGTCTCCAGGAATGCGTCGATGAGGGTGTTGCGATAGAACGCCGCCTCATGCTCGTCCTCGCGCGCGATGCGCCACACCGGCTCCCTGCCACCGTCGACACAGGTGACCGGGTGGCGGTTGGACAACGCGTCGAGCGCCGCGCGCACGCCGTCTGCCGTGCGCAGCCGCAGCGCGCTGTTGGTCATCGGAGTCTGCTTGCGCTCAAGGTAGTCAAGCGAGTCCTGCAGGGTGTGGTGCAACTGGTCAAGCGTCAGGGCCACCCCGCGGGTGGTCAGCAGAAGCGCGGACACCAGCGCGGTCGCGTTCACCGGAGTCGCCCGCAGAATCCGCCATGACACCTCGAACGCCATCTTGTGCATCGCCAGGCGCTTGGCGGCGTCGTCGTTGGTCATCGGACCGTGCGGCTCGCCAAGGTACTCGCGCATCGACACCGCCTCAGGGAAGCGGACGTAGATCTTCCCGTAATTGCGCTCGCCCTGCGCCTTGATGAAGTTGTACATCCACGACAGACCCTCGGGCGTCTTCTCGCCGCCACGGGCATATCTCGCGTACTCCGCCGTCTCGTGCAGCTGGTCGAAGCTGATCGACACCGGCTGCAGCAGGATGTCGTCGCTGCGCCCGTCGAGGTAGGCGTCGGCGACGTAGGCCAACAGTCCGAGCTTGGGCGGCAACATCTTTCCGGTGCGAGATCGGGTGCCCTCGATCGACCAGCTGAGGTTGAACCGCTTCTCGACGATGTAGCCGACGAACTGCCGCAGCACGTACTTGTACAGCGGATCGTCGAGCTTGCGGCGCAGGAAGATGACACCGGAGTGGCGCATGAGCGGGCCCATGAACCCGAACGAAAGGTTGATGCCCGCGAAGGTGTGCACCGGCGGTAAGCGGTTCTCCTGCATCGCCACCGGCACGATCACGCCGTCGAGGTAGGAACGGTGGGAGAACAGCAGCACCGCGGGGTGGTTCTCCAGACTGTGCCGCATCGCCTCGACCTCGGCACGGTCGTAGTCGATGTTCGGGTCGAACCCACGGCTGAAGATCGCGCGGCCCAGCGACGGGATCAGGTCGACCGAGAATCGGCTCCACCCGGTGGAGAGCTCGTCGAGCATCTCCCCCGCCTTCTCCACCGTCGCATCCGGAATCTGCTCGAGGCCCTCACGGAAACGCGACGACGCCATCAGCTCGGGCTTGATCAGTCGCGGTGACTTGTACTCGGGGCCGAGCAGGCGCAGCTCCACGCGCTCGATCGCCAATGCGGCGCGCCGGATGACGAATCGCGCGAATTCCCTTGAGTTCTCGGCCACTGTGGTGTCGGCCCACTGCTGACGCAGCTCCGATACTTTCGCGGGCTCACCGGCGACCACACGTGCGCGCGACGGATCTCTGCGCAGGATGCGGCGCTGCAAGATCTCGGGCGGTCGATACGTGTCTCGCCCCGATAGGAAGGAGACCACCTTCGATCGGGTGGGCAGGCCGCCGGGCACCCAGAACACCCGTACCGGGACTACCGAGCGGTCTTCGTCGGCTTCGAGTTCGGCGACGAGCTGTGCGAGAACCGCAGGAGGCGGGTCGTCGTGGGGCAGCACCAATACGTCAACGTTCGCGTCGGGATGTTCGCGTCGCTGCCGTTGCAGCCAATCGTCGAGCAGCTCCCGTTCGGCCGGTGACGACACCGATGCCAGCACGAGCGCGTCGTCGGTCGCGGTGAACGGCGCGTACTCGTTGGCCGGGACCTTCACGGCCGGCCTTTCGCCGCAGGCTTTTTCGTCGCCTTCGTGGTGGCCGTCTTCTTCGCGGCCGCCTTCTTGGCAGTCGCCTTTTGGCAGTGGTCTTCGCCGGCGTCGCGTTCTTGGCCGCAGCCTTGGCCGGCGCCTTCTTTTCCGCGGCCTTCGCCGCGGGTCTCTTCGCGGCTTTCTTCGCCGGCCTGCGGTTGTACAGCGCCGGTTTGGGCAGCTTGCCGTGCGGCCAGTCCTTGAGCGTGTCGAGATACAGCTGACGCACCTCAGCGATGCGCTCGTCGAGGTTCTCGTGCGACCAATCATCAACGGGGATGGGCGGATACACGACGACATCGACGGTGCCCGGGTTGAACGTGCTCGAGTCGCGAGCCGCGATGACCTCTGCGTTGCGAATCACTATGGGAACGATCGGAATACCCGCCGACATCGCGATGCGAAACGGGCCCTTCTTGAAGGAGCCGACCTCGGTGGTGTCGAGGCGGGTGCCTTCGGGGGCGATGAGGATGGAGAGCCCCTTGCGGGCAAGCTCCTCGACCTTCTTGAGCCCCTCGACGGCTTTCCGCGGATCGTCGCGGTCGATGAAGGCCGCGTCCATCATCTTGCCCAAGGTTCCGACGATCGGATCCTTCTCGAGCTCCTTCTTGCCGACCGACGTGAAATTGGTTTCCACCAGTCGCCCGGCGATCAGCGGATCAGCCTGGTTGCGGTGATTGAAGATGAACACAGCAGGGCGCTTGACGGTCAGGTTCTCCTTGCCCAGCACGTTGAGGCTGATCCCGATGGTGTTGAGCAGTGTTCGGCCGAAGGCGGAAGTGAAGAAGTTGACGCCGGTGCGCCTGTTGCGGGTCAGCAGGCCGAGGCCGACTGCGCCCGCCCCGATCGGCACCATCGACGCGATGCCTGCAGCCGTGCGCAGCTGCGACAGCGGGTTGGCGCCGCTGCGGCTGCTGAATCTCAATATGGGCCAACCACGTTTGGCAGCCACGGCGGCCAACTTGCCCCCGGGGTTGGTGGGCCGCGGGTTCCCGACCAGATACATCAGCGCGACGTCTTCGTCGCCGTCGGCGTAGAAGTAACTCTTCGAAAGATCGACACCGTTCTTTCCGGCGAACGCCTGCACGGCCCTGGCCTTGCCGGGGCCCCAGATGATCGGGGTCAGCACCTCGCCGGTGAGCAGGCCGCGCTCGTCGGTCTCGAATTTATTGCTCAACACGTTCTCGATGCCCAGGAAGCGAGCTACCGGTTCCACCTGCACCGTCAACGCCGACGAACTGAGCACCACGGTGTGGCCACGGGCCATGTGAGCCCGCACGAGCTCGCGCATCTCGGGATAGATGCGGCCCACGATCTTCTGCACGAAGAGGCGCTCGGCCAACTCGTCGATCTCGTCGAGGGTATGTCCACGCAGCATGCGGGCGCCCTTGCCGATCAGGTCCTCGAATTCCGAACGGCCGAGCTGATGATTGAGGCCTGCCTGCACCATTCCGACGAACTCGCCGACCGACATCTGGCCGCGGCGCAACCGGTCCTGCGTCATGACGACGCCGGTGAATCCGGCCACCAGGGTGCCGTCGAGGTCGAAGAACGCTCCGACCTCGGGCCCGGGCGGGCTGGCTTCGATCTCGGCGACCGATCCCGGTAGCCGCATGGTGCGCTGGCTGGGTTGCCGCGAAGGCTGACCGTTCCCAGAAGTCATTGCGCTGCACTTCCATTGGATGAGATTGGATTGGTTTGCGTGGTGTCGAGCGTGAAGGTCGCCGGCGCTGCTCGACCCTCGCCACCGAGCGCCAGAACTTCGTCGAATCCTGCCAGCAGGCACCGCGCCCACAGATCAGGATCGGTGATCGACGCGCGGTCATACCGGGTGGTGACCGTGCAATAGCCTGCGCGGGAGATCAGGACCACCATCATCGCCACTCCCGGCAGTGGGCCAATGCCGTACTGCCGCAGGATTTTCGCGCTTGCGATGAAAGTGTCACCGGCGTAGACCGGCACATTGCTGGCCTGCACGTCGGCGTTGACGATCGAGCCGGCCATCGATTCGAGGACGGAGTCCGGCAACAGGCTCAGCACCGGTGCGATGGCGCCGACCATGTCGATCGCCCGCTCTTCTCGCTTGCTGGTCATCTGCGAGCGGATATTCTTGATGCGAACTTCCGCGTCCTGCAGGCTGATCGGTGCCGCGAGATTGACACCGGCGAAACGGTTTCCGCCGGCGGGGTCGGCATCCGAGCGGAGATTGACGGGTACGGCCATGGGCAGCGAGTCGACCGGAATCCCTTTGGCTTCGTGGTAGAGCCGCAACGCACCGCACACTCCGGCCAAATAGGCGTCGTTGATCGAGCCACCGGCGGCCTTGGCCGCCCGATGCAGATCGCCGAACTCGATGTCGATCGCCTCGCTGCGGGATGCGAGGCTGCGGCGGCGCAGCACCGGCGACGGGTCGGCGACCGGGCCGATCACCCGGGCACCGGAAAACGCGTAATCGATGGCGCTTCCCAGCCGGGACACCGGATCGCGCACGACATGCCCCACCGCCTGCGCGGCGCCGATCAACACGTCGCGCACACCACCCACCACGGCACCGGGCAGGCGATTGAACCCTTGGCGCATCAGATCGTTCGGTGACAGATCGGACGGGATGGGCAACGGCGGCGCCTCCTGCGGGGGCGGATCACGCTCGAGGTCGTAGAGATTGGCGAACATCTCGACGCCACCGACGCCGTCGGTGACGGCGTGGCTGAGGTGCACCATGAGGGCGGCCCGGCCGCCTTCGAGCCCCTCGAGAAGGGTCGCCGTCCACAACGGGCGGGAGATGTCGAGCGGTGACTGCGCGGCGACTTCGGCGATGTCCACCACCTGGCGCAGGGTGCCTGGCTCGGCGACCCGCAGTCGACGGACGTGGAAGTCGAGGTTGAAATCGGGGTCGACCACCCAGCGCGGCGCGGCGGTGGGCAGCGTCGGCGTAACGACCTTCTGACGCAACCTCAGCACCTTGCGTGAAGCATGCTCGAATCTGCTTCGAAACACATCCCAATCCGGAGTGGAGTCGAGAAGCTCGAGCGTCATGATCCCGGAGCGGGTGCGCGGGTGGGCCTCACCGCGATGCAGGATCTGGTCGAACGCGCTGAGCTCCTCCGGAAGTCCGTCCGCATCGTGTTCCGGCACGTCACTCATGCCCGTCGCTCCCCTCCCTGCTCCGTTGGCCTAACTGTCCCCACGCTAGTCCGCTCCCCAGCGGTGCGAAGGGCCTTTAGTAGCTGTCGACACCGCCGGCGGCGGCAGGCGAAACGATAGACTCCGGTGCGCTGCCCCCGTAGCTCAGCGGATAGAGCAACCGCCTTCTAAGCGGTTGGCCGCAGGTTCGAGTCCTGCCGGGGGCGCGAGAGCGGCCGACTCACGAATCATCACTTCGCCTGCCGGCCCCGAACGCGGTAGGTTTGCCAGGCAAGTTTCGGGAGGACGTCGGAATGGTCGGTGCCTGCAGAAGGCGCGCCAGCAAGATGGCGATGGGCGTCGCGGCGGTCGGGGTCGCGACGACGGTCGCCGGGGTCGCCGTCACGCAGCCCGCATCCATCTCCGCCTCCCTTGTCGACCTGACGGCGCTGATCGTCGTCGGAAGCTCCACCAATCCAAGCGGTGCGGGTGTGGAGAACTTCTTCGGCGGAAAGTTCACCGATCCGATCTACACCGGACCCCAGGGCGACGACATCGTCCACGTGAACTTTCTGTCCGGCCCGCTGGGCATCAAACAGGCGCTCGAGGCCAACGCAGGCGAGCACAACGCAGTCATCGCATCGGGCTGGGGAGCGGCGAACCTGAGTTTGCTGATGACGCTGAGGGATTCCGATCTGAGCCAGTCGGTCGTCGTGCTGGACAACGACGTCGCCGGCCCTGACGGCGGCTTCGGCACCAGGTACCCGTGGTTCGCAGCGATCGGAGTCAATCCCCTCCCCACCCCGAGCGAATCCGACACCTTGGCCGCCGTCGACACCAGCTACGAGTACGACTACAACTCGGGTGCGCCCGCCGACGTCTGGAACCCCGTGGCCGCCGTCAACTCATTGGTGGCTTATCTTTACCGCCACCTGAACCAGAACAACCTCGACCTGCCGGTCAACGCCGACGGCACACCCGCCGTCACATGCAACGCGAACACGTGCGCAATCACCGAGAGCGGAGCCGTTCTCGACTGCACCGACGCCCGGTGCAGCTCGCCCGCGGACAGGATCACGTCGTACGTCACCACGAAGGGCGACACCACCTACGTCACCTACACCAGCGACGGGCTGCCGCTGGCCAACCTGATGCGCCAGGTCGTCCCGTTCGGCAACCAGATCGCAGACCTCACCGAACCGCTGCTGAAGCTGGCCGTCGATTCGGCCTACTACGACGGCAATCCGATTCCGAAAGATCCGAGCGCCTACCGTCCGGCGCGACTCTTTCCTTCGCCTGCGGAACTCATCGCGACAGCGGCGAAGATCCCCGGCGCCATTGCCGAGGGGCTGGCGGCGGCCACGTCGCCGAAACCGTCGACCAAGTCGACCACCGACGCCGAACCCTCTGAGACCGAATTGGCGTCAAGCCAATTGACGCAAGAGAAGCCGACAACGAACCTGGTGCGGGATAGCAAGAAAGCCGAACCCGGAAAACAGAGTGAGGACTCCACTTCCGGTCTTAATTCCCCTGAGCCGGAAGGCAATTCAGGCATCGAACAGGCGACGCAGCCAGAACCGGGCGCCCTCGACGCCGCTGGCACCGGTGCGGCCGAGTCGAGCGACACCTCCGCTGAGGGTGAGGGCGGCACTACGTCGTAACCGCGATACCTTCTGCGGTGGGCAAATCGCTCGATACACTTCACGGCGTGAACTCCAAGCTGGCGGTCACCGCGGCAACGACGCTGCTGGCGGGTGTGCTGGCCGCGCCGGCGCAGGCCAGCCCGCCGAGCTATGGCAGCAACGGCGTCTTCGGCGTCGCGAACAATCCCAAAGCCGATGGCTGGGTGACGGCGTACATCCCACCAGGGCACTATCAGGTCGATCAGGCGCCGAGCATGTTCCCCTATCAGAGCGCACCCGGATTCTGGTACCGCTGCCACGATCTCCCGTGCAGCCCGAGTTTTCCCGGCAACGTCATCGCCTCCGGCCCCGCCGTCCGCGATGCCCCCACCTTCGTGGACATCCTGCCCACTGACGCCGCGGTGGCCTTGAACAACGTCACCCTGACGGTGGCCGGCTGAGCTGTCACTAGGCTGAGGCCGTGTCCGAACCGGTACTGGTCCATGTCGAGGACCGCGTCGCCCTTCTCACCGTCAACGACCCCGATCGCCGCAACGCGGTGACCGCCGAGATCTCAAGGGCACTGCGGGCCGCCGTCGATGCCGCGGAAGCCGACGACGATGTGCATGCGCTCATCGTCACCGGCGCGGGCAGGGCATTCTGCGCGGGCGCCGACCTCAGCGCGCTCGGCGAGGCGACCGAACACGGCCTGCGTGGGATCTACGACGGATTCCTCGCGGTCGCCAACTGCACACTGCCGACCATCGCCGCCGTCAACGGTGCGGCCGTCGGCGCCGGCCTGAACCTGGCGCTGGCCGCCGATGTACGCATCGCGGGTCCGGACGCTCTGTTCGATCCACGGTTCCAGAAGTTGGGAATTCATCCCGGCGGCGGTGCGACGTGGATGATGCAACGCGCTGTCGGCCCGCAGGTCGCCCGCGCTTCCCTGCTGTTCGGTATGCGCTTCGATGCCGAGGCCGCGGTGCGCTACGGGCTCGCGCTCGAGGTCGCCGACGATCCCGTCGCCGCCGCGCGCAGACTGGCCGCAGGCCCGGCCGGAGCGCCGCGCGAAGTGGTCATCGCGACCAAGGCATCGATGCGGGCGACCGCCAACCCGGGCTTCCTCGACACCGACCAACACCGCATCGCCGTTGACACCGAACTCGGCCCGCAAGCCACCTCGATCGAGTCGCCGGAGTTCGCGCGTCGGCTGGCCGCCGCCAGGCGCAAGTGAGCTAGAGATCGAGCAGTGCCGTCTCCGGCGCTTCGACGAGGTCGCGCAGCTCGCGCAAGAACGCCGCCGCCTGCGCACCGTCGACGATGCGATGGTCGAATGCACACGTCAACGACATCGTCGGCCGCGCGACGACCTCGTTGTCAACGACCACCGGTCGCGCCTTGAGCGAGCCCATTCCCAGGATGGCGGCCTCCGGGTGATTGATCACCGGCACGCCGTCGTCCAATCCCAGCGCACCGAAGTTCGACACCGTGAACGTAGAGCCCTGTAGTTCAGTGGGCTTCAGCGTCCCCGCTCGTGCGTCCGCAATCAGCCGGGCCACCACGGCGGCGATCTCGCGGGTCGTCTTGTCCTGCGCGTCGCTGAGCACCGGCACCAACAGCCCGCGCGGCGCCGCCACACCGAAACCGAGATGCACGGCAGAGTGCAGATGGATCTGAGGGCCCGCCGTGGTGTCCACCCATGTGGCGTTGAGGGTCGGGTGATGGGAAAGCGCAATCGTCAACAGGCGCAACGTCAATACGAACGGTGTGATCGGCGTATCGCCTCCGGTGGCATCCCGCATCCGGTCACGAAGTCGTAGCAGATTCGTCCCGTCGACTTGCACGCTGGCATGGGCGTCGGGAATCTCTCTGCGCGACAATGACATCCGGCGTGCCATATCTGCCTGGACACCGCGCACCGCCACCATGTCAGGGCTGGGCGCCGACCTGCCCGCAGCGGCCATGACGTCCTCGCGGGTGATCACACCGTCCGACCCGGAGCCCGTCAGCGTGGTCAGGTCGACGTTCAGCTCGGCCGCAAGCTTGCGGGTGGGCGGCTTGGCCCGGGGCCTGCCCGATGGCGGCGCTGCATGTCGCCTGCTGCTGTCCAGTTCCTCGTCGGCACCGTAGCCGACCAGCACCGGCTTGCGTTTCGGGGCGATCTCGGATGGGCCGACGGCCGACTCCGCGCCGGTCGCGATGCGAACCAACACCGAGCCGACATCCAGCGTGTCGCCCTCGCGCCCACCGAGTTCGACGATCTTGCCTGCATACGGACTCGGGATCTCTACCTCCGCCTTGTTGGTTTCGACCGTGCACAACGTCTGGTTCAGCTCGACGGCGTCGCCGACGGCGACGCTCCAGCCCGTGATCGTCGCATCCTCGAGGCCCTCCCCGAGATCGGGAACCAGGAAGTCCCTCACGCCGTCCGGGGCTGAATGCTCTTCGCGCAAGCGCTCATCGCCGTTCACGGCTGGCCCATCGAACGCTCGACACAGTCGAGGAGCCGGTCCACGCCGGGCAGCCACAGCTTCTCGAGTCGTGCGGGCGGATACGGGGTATCGAAGCCGGTGGCGCGCAACACCGGTGCCTCGAGGTCGTAGAACAACTCCTCCTGTATTCGTGCGGCGAGTTCGGAACCGAAACCGAGTGTGCGCGGGCCTTCGTGCATCACCACCGCTCGACCGGTTTTGCGCACCGAGTCCGCGATGGTCTCGAAATCCAAGGGATTCAACGAGCGCAAGTCGATGACCTCGAGACTGCACCCGTGTTGCTCGGCAGCCATATCCGCGGCGCTCAACGCTGTGGCGACCAGCGATCCGTATGTCACCACCGTGACGTCGTCACCGACGCGTCGCACGGCCGCCCGTCCGATCGGTAGTCCCGGCGATTGGGTATCGACCGCCTCGCGGACCCAGTAGCGTCGCTTGGGCTCGAGATAGACGACGGGATCGCGGCTCGAAATCGCTTGACGCAGCAGCCAATAGGCATCCGATGGTGTCGATGGCACCACGACCTTCAGGCCGGCGGTGTGCAGCCAGTAGCCTTCGGTGGACTCCGAATGGTGTTCCACCGCGCCGATTCCACCGAATGACGGGATGCGGATCGTCACCGGCATGTCGACGTCACCGCGCGTGCGCATTCGATACTTCGCCAGGTGGCTGACGATCTGGTCGAACGCCGGGGCAGCGAACCCGTCGAACTGAATCTCGGGGACGGGCACCAGACCGCGGATGGCCATGCCGATCGCGATGCCGACAATCGCACTCTCAGCAAGCGGGGTGTCGAAACACCGCTGTTCGCCAAAGGTTTCGGCCAATCCCTCGGTGACGCGGAAGACTCCGCCGAGTGTTGCAACGTCCTCCCCGAACACCAACACCCGCTCGTCGGCGGCCATCGCATCATGCAATGCCCGGTTGACTGCCTGCGCCATCGTCAGCGTCGGCACGGTCGGTACGGGTGTCAATAGCGGGCCTCGGGGCTCCGGCGAGTCCTCGTCGTGAAACGGTGGCCGTTCGATGATTTGAGTCATGCTCCTGCCTTCCCGTCGCTCCGCTCGCCCGGGGCCTCCTTCGCCAACTCGGCCAGCAGTTGGTCGCGTTGGGCCCTCAGGTCCGGGGTGATGTCGTGATAGACCGCGTCGAACATGTCGGTCACATCGAAGTCATCGGCGTCGACAACCGATTCACGCAACTCCGTGCGTAATCGACTCGCCTTGGTTGCGACCCGCTCTTCGAGTCGCTCGTTGCACACCCCGACCGACTGGAGATAGGCGCGGTAGCGCGAAATCGGGTCACGGGCAGCCCATTCGTCGACTTCGGATTGAGGCCGATATCGGGTCGGATCGTCGGACGTGGTGTGCGGGCCCATTCGATAGGTGACCGCTTCGATCAGCGTCGGGCCGAGACCCTCACGCGCGCGCTTGGCCGCTTCGGCCGTCACCGCGAAGCAGGCGAGCACATCGTTGCCGTCCACGCGGACGCCCGGCATTCCGTAACCGATCGCCCGGTGGGCAATCGAGGGCGCCGCCATCTGCCGCTCGAGCGGCACCGAGATCGCCCATTGGTTGTTCTGCACGAAGAACACACATGGCGCCGTGAACACGGCCGCGAAGTTCAGCGCCTCGTGCGCGTCACCCTCGCTGGTGGCGCCGTCACCGAGGAACGCCAGCGTCACCGAGTCCTCGCCCAGCCGCTGCGCGGCCATCGCAGCGCCTACGGCATGCACCCCGTGCGTGCCGATCGGGATGGCGATCGGTGCGACGCATCTCTCGGTGAAGCCCAGTCCGCCATGCCACCTGCCGCGCCAGACCGCACCGATCTGCGCCGGCGTGATGCCGCGCACCAGGAAGGCACCGATCTCGCGGTACTGCGGAAACAACCAGTCGGTCTTGAGGAGGCACGCGGCCGCGCCGATCTGGGCAGCCTCCTGACCGCGGCACGATGCGAACAGCGCGAGCTCGCCCTGCCGTTGCAGGTTGACGAACTCGATGTCGAGCTCGCGGGTGATGACCATCGACTCGTAGAGCCAGGCCAGCGTCTCGGGCGGTAGATCTCGGCGGTATCGGTCTTCAGTGGTCGGCGTCCCGTCCGGGGCGACTAGCGAAATTGGCTCCAACTCGACGTCGAGCGACGTCACGGGTGCCGAAAAGGACCCTGCCATACCGCCTCCTAGGGTCACTGACGGCGGATCGCGCCGTCAGGCGACTGAGGTGCTCAGCACGGAGGCGGTCAGAGCAAAACCCCTGGTAGGGGGCTGCCAGTTAGTCGCCGGGGTGGGGCGCTAGCTGGACGATGCGCTCTGCTCGCCGCAGCACTGGGGCATCCACCATTATGCCTTCGAACGCGAAGACACCGCGCTGCGAGCGGGCCGTGTCGAGCACACGCCTCGCCCAGTCGATTTGATCTTCGGTGGGGGCATACGCGGCGCGGATGACCGCCACCTGCGTCGGGTGGATGGCGACCTTGGCGTCGAACCCCACGGCCACGGCGTCGTCGGCCTCGGCGCGCAGGCCGTCGAGATCCTTGATGTCGAGGTAGACGGAATCGAGCGCCATCCGGCCGTAGGCCTTGGCGGCCAGCAGGCTCTGCGAACGCACATGTTTGGCGACGTCGCGGTAGCTGCCATCGGGCCACCGGTTCGCGGTGCCGCCGGTGACCGCGAACAGATCCTCCGCGCCCCACATCACGGCGAATGCGTTCTCCATGCGCGCCAACTCAGCGACCTCCAAGGCGCCCAGCGGCGTCTCGATCAACACGATCACATCGCGGGGCGCGAGATCCCGCACCTGCCGCGGCGATTCGGTTTTGGCCAGCATCACGGTGGTGTATTCGGTGCGGGCCAGCGCGTCGAGGTCGAGTTGGTGGTGCGGGGTGGCGCTGGGATTGACCCGCACAACCGTGCGCGACGGGTCCAGCGGCGTGTCGACAAGCGCCTTGCGCGCAGCTTCGCGGTCCTTCGCGGCGACCCCGTCTTCGAGGTCGAGGATCACGACATCGGCTGCCGCGGCAGCCTTTTCGAACCGCTCAGGTCGGTCGGCCGGACAGAACAGCCAACCAGGACCGTTGTTGCCCAATGCCATCAGATTTCCTCCGCTGGACGCTTGCGCACCATGGTCTTTCGCGACGCAGTTGCGACGATGTCACCGTGCTGATTTCGGCCGACGTGCGAGAAAGTCACGATGCCCTCCCCCAGCCGGCTCTTGGACTCGCGCTTCTCGGTCACTTCCGTTTCGGCATACAGCGTGTCGCCGTGGAAAAGCGGCTTGGGGAAGGCGACTTCACCGAAACCGAGATTGCCGACGATGGTGCCCTGCGTCAGCTGCGCCACGGACAGGCCGACCAGCGTCGACAGCGTGAACATCGAGTTGACCAGCCGCTGGTGGAAAGGCGGCAGCGCATCGGAGAACGCCGCGTCGAGGTGCAACGCCTGCGTGTTCATCGTCAGCGTGGTGAATAGAACATTGTCCGCCTCGGTGATGGTCCGACCGGGCCGGTGCTGGTACAGCACGCCGGTCTCGAACTCCTCGTACCACAGGCCGCGCTGGACGACGACGCGCTTGTCGCTCACTTCTGCCCGATCGTTGTTTCCGCTCACAGTCCCGACTCCCGCGCGATCAGCATCAGCTGCACTTCGGTTGTGCCTTCGCCGATTTCGAGGATCTTGCTGTCTCGGTAGTGACGTGCGACGGCGTACTCGTTCATGAAACCGTATCCACCGAACACCTGCGTGGCGTCGCGGGCGTTGTCCATCGCGGCCTCGCTGGCCACCAGCTTGGCGATCGCCGCCGCCTTCTTGAACGGCTTACCGGCCAGCATCAGCGCGGCGGCGTCGTAGTAGGCCGTTCGGGCGGCATGCGCGCGGGCCTCCATCCGCGCGATCTTGAAGGCGATGGCTTGATAGGTGCCGATCGCCGCGCCGAACGCCTCACGCTCCTTGGCGTACTTGACGCATTCGTCGACGCAGCCCTGCGCAGCGCCGACCGACAACGCGGCGATCGCGATGCGACCCTCGTCGAGGATGCGCAGGAAGTTCGCGTAACCACGGCCGCGCTCGCCGAGCAGATTCTCGGCGGGCACGCGCACGTCGTCGAAGCTCAGGGGATGCGTGTCCGACGCGTTCCAGCCGACCTTGTTGTACGCGGGTTCAGCGGTGAACCCTTCGGTCGGCACCGGCACCAGGATCGACGAGATCTCCTTCCTGTCGCCGGCCTGCCCGGTGACGGCAGTGACCGTCACCAATTTGGTGATGTCGGTGCCCGAGTTGGTGATGAACTGCTTGGAGCCATTAATAATCCAGTGACCGTCGTCGAGCTTGGCCGTGGTCCTGGTCGCGCCCGCATCGGTGCCCCCGCCCGCCTCGGTCAGGCCGAACGCCCCGAGAGCCTTGCCACTCGCGAGAAGCGGCAACCATTCCTGCCTCTGCTCCTCGTTGCCGAAGCGGTACACCGGCATGGCGCCTAGCGATACCCCGGCCTCCAAGGTGATAGCCACGCTCTGGTCGACCTTGCCGAGCTCCTCGAGTGCGAGGCAGAGCGCGAAGTAGTCACCGCCCATGCCGCCGTATTCCTCGGGAAACGGCAGGCCGAACAATCCCATGTCGGCCATTCCGGAGACGACCTCATACGGGAACGAATGCTCTTCGTCGTGTTTGGCGGCCACCGGCGCGACCACGGTCTGCGCGAAGTCGCGCACGGTCTTGGCAAGCTGCTCATAGTGATCGGGCAATGTGCCCGTCGCCAGAAAGGTGCTCATCACTCTTCTCCTGCTTTGGCTGAATTGCCGGCCCCGCCGGCTGCGATTGAATTGCCGGCCCCGCCGGCTGCGATTGAATTGCCGGCCCCGCCGGCTGCGACGCGGGCCAGCAGCTGGCCCACCTTGACCTGATCGCCGACGGCGACGAGTAGTGCGACCACGCCGTCAACGGGCGCAGCAAGCGCGTGTTCCATCTTCATCGCCTCGACGGTCACGACGACGTCGCCGGTATCGACCCGCTGCCCATCGGAAACTCCCACGGCAACAACCGAACCCGGCATCGGACTGGTCAGCTCGGCATCGCCGCTGTGTTCGTCGTCGGGCCGCACCGGCGCTTCACGCATTTCCTCGACCACGCCGGTGTGGCCGGCACCCGACAGCCATACCCGGCCTTCGGCGGCCGCGACGACGTACTCGGTACGCAGTCCGTCCTGCGTGACTGTGAGGCGATCACCGTCGAGAGTTGCTGTCAGCGAATGTGATCCGCCGTCCTCGACGACTGCGGTGGCCGAGTGCGGTGTGCCGGCGAGGTAGACGTGCTCGGTGCGGTCACCTGAGTGCAGCCGAACTGTGAACGAAGCGCGTTGTCCCATCCGCCATCCCGACGGCACGGCCCACAGGCTCCCGCCCGGTTCGGGCCAGGTGCGCAGCCATTTGTAGGCCGCGGTGGCGATCAGCTCGCGGTCCCCCGGTTCCGCGGGGGTGAAGTCCGGGGTACGGCGGTCGAGCAGGCCGGTGTCGAGTCGGCCCGCGGCGACGTCGGGATCGGCCAGCAGGAAGCGGAGGAACTCGATGTTGGTCGTGACTCCGAGGACGGCGGTGTTGGCCAAGGCCTTGTCCAGTGCACGAATCGCAGCGGGACGGTCCTCTGCGTGTGCGATGACCTTGGACAGCATCGGGTCGTAGTCGCTGCCGACGACCGTGCCGCGCGCAAGCCCCGAGTCGACCCGCACGCCGGGACCGTCGGGCTCGGCGAGGTCGAGCACTTCACCGCCGGTCGGCAGGAAGCCGTGCCCGGGATCCTCCGCATAGACGCGCGCCTCGATGGCGTGCCCGCTCATGGTGATGTCATCCTGCGCGATCGGCAGCTTCTCGCCGGCCGCGATGCGCACTTGCTGCTCGACAAGGTCGACGCCGGTGACCATTTCGGTCACCGGATGCTCGACTTGCAGGCGGGTGTTCATCTCCATGAAGAAGAACTCGTCGGGCCTGTCGGCGGACACGATGAACTCGACCGTGCCCGCGCCGCTGTAGTCCACGCTGCGGGCTGTGTCGCACGCCGCCGCACCGATGCGTGCACGGGTGGCCGCGTCGAGAAGCGGGGATGGCGCCTCCTCGATGACCTTCTGGTGCCGGCGTTGCAGACTGCATTCGCGCTCGCCGAGGTGCACGACATTGCCGTAGTCGTCGGCGAGCACCTGAACCTCGATGTGGCGGGGATTCAGGACGAATCGCTCGAGGAACAGCGTGTCGTCGCCGAACGCGGACGCGGCTTCCCGGCGAGCGCTGGCGAGTGCGGCGGGCAGGTCGGCCGCGTCGTGTACGACGCGCATGCCCTTGCCTCCGCCGCCCGCCGACGGCTTCACGAGCACCGGATAGCCGACGTCTTCGGCGCCGGCGATCAGGTCGTCATCGGTTAGACCCGGCCGGGAAACCCCGGGCACGACAGGTACGCCGAACGCCGACACCGCCGCCTTCGCCGCGATCTTGTCGCCCATCGTCTGGATCGCGCCGACCGGCGGACCGATGAACACGATGCCTGCCTTCTGCAGCGCGGCGGCGAATTGTGCGTTCTCGGAGAGGAACCCGTAACCGGGGTGGATCGCCTGAGCGCCGGTGCGCTGCGCGGCAGCCACCACGGCGTCGATGTTGAGGTAGCTGCCCCGCGCGGCGGCGGGTCCGATGTTGACCGCGACGTCAGCCTCGGCGACATGACGCGCACCCGCATCGGCATCGCTGAACACGGCGACCGACCGAATTCCCATGGCACGCAGCGTGCGGATGACGCGGACGGCGATCTCGCCGCGATTGGCGATCAAGACAGTGTCTAGTTTATTTGAAGTCATAGTATCTACATCCGGAACACGCCATAGGAGACTGGCTCGAGCGGCGCCTGCCCGACAACCGAAAGCGCCAGGCCGAGAACCGTTCTGGTGTCAGCCGGGTCGATCACGCCGTCGTCCCACAACCGGGCCGTCGAATAGTAGGGGTTGCCCTGGTCCTCGTACTGCCGACGAATCGGCGCCTTGAACTCTTCTTCCTGCTCTGGCGTCATGTCCCCTCGCACGGTCGCGAGCACGGAGGCGGCCTGCTCGCCGCCCATCACCGAGATCCTCGCGTTGGGCCACATCCACAGGAACCGCGGGGAGTACGCCCGTCCGCACATCGAGTAGTTGCCCGCACCGTACGAGCCGCCGATCACCACCGTCAGCTTCGGCACTCTGGCGCACGCGACCGCGGTGACCATCTTCGCACCGTGCTTGGCGATGCCTCCCGCCTCGTAGTCGCGGCCCACCATGAACCCGGAGATGTTCTGGAGGAACAACAGCGGCGTCGCGCGCTTGTCGCACAGCTCGATGAAATGCGCTCCCTTCAAAGCGGATTCGCTGAACAGCACTCCGTTGTTCGCGATGATGCCCACCGGGTGGCCGTGGATCCGGGCGAAGCCGGTGACCAGTGTGCTGCCGTAATCGGCCTTGAACTCCGCGAACTCACCGCCGTCGACGATGCGGGTAATGACCTCGTGTACGTCGTACGGCACCCGCGGGTCGACCGGAACCACGTCGTACAGTTCGGTCTGATCAGCGATCGCATCGACTGTGGGCATGACATCCCACGGCAGCGCAGTGCGCGGGCCGAGGGTCGCGACGATGCGCCGCACGATCCGCAGCGCGTCGCGGTCATCGTGAGCCAAATGGTCTGTGACACCGGAGGTTTTGGAGTGAAGGTCGCCGCCGCCGAGCTCCTCGGCTGTGACGACCTCACCGGTGGCCGCCTTCACCAGCGGTGGACCGCCCAGAAAGATGGTGCCCTGGTTGCGCACGATCACGGCCTCGTCGCTCATGGCTGGTACATACGCCCCGCCCGCGGTGCAGGAGCCCAGTACCGCCGCGATCTGCGGGATGCCGTCCGCGGACAGGTTGGCCTGGTTGAAGAAGATGCGGCCGAAGTGCTCTCGGTCCGGGAACACTTCGTCCTGGCGCGGGAGAAAGGCGCCACCGGAGTCGACCAGATAGATGCACGGCAGTCGGTTCTGGCCGGCGATCTCCTGGGCGCGCAGGTGCTTCTTGACCGTGACGGGGTAGTACGTGCCGCCCTTCACCGTCGCGTCGTTGGCGACGATCATGCATTCGCGGCCCGAGACGCGGCCGATGCCCGCGATCATGCCCGCGCCCGGGCATTCGTCGTCGTACATTCCGTCGGCCGCCAGCGGCGCCAGCTCAAGAAAAGGGCTGCCCGGATCCAGCAGGCCGTCCACCCGGTCGCGCGGAAGTAGCTTGCCGCGGCTGACGTGCCGTTCGCGGGCACGCTCCGGACCGCCGAGCGCCGCTGCGGCCAGCTTGGCGCGCAACTGCTCGACCAGTACGAGGTGTGCCTCGCGATGTGAGACCCGCGTGGTCATCGGTGCGAACCCGTTTCAGTTGAGTTAATGACGACTAACTCTGTGGTATGTTAGTCACGATTAACCCACATGTCTACCAGCGGGTTGGAGGACTCTTGACCGCTAGGTCGCTGTCGGCCCCCGCCTCGACGCGTCGCAGCCGCGCGAAGTCCGATCGTCGGTCTGCCTTGATCGCCGCCGCCGAACGCCTGGTGGCAGAGCGCGGCTATCTCGCCGTGCGACTGGAGGACATCGGAGCGGCCGCCGGCGTCAGCGGTCCGGCCATCTATCGCCACTTTCCGAACAAGGAAGCGCTGCTGGTCGAATTGCTGGTGGGGATCAGCACCCGACTACTCGCCGGTGCGACGGATGTCGTTGCCCGTGCGCAGGACCCGGAGTCGGCACTAGACGGGCTGATCGACTTTCATTTGGACTTCGCGCTCGGCGAGTCGGACCTGATCCGGATTCAGGATCGCGATCTCGGGAGTCTGCCACCGACTGCCAAGCGTCAGGTCCGCAAGGCGCAACGGCAATACGTGGAGATCTGGGTGGACGTGCTGCGACAGTTGGATGACTCGGTCAGCGAGGCAGATGCCCGGTTGATGGCCCATGCGACGTTCGGTTTGTTGAACTCGACACCGCATTGGGTCAAACCGGGCACAGCGAAAACGGCCGAGGCCAACTCGCGAACCGTCTTGAGGGCGATGACGGTCGCTGCGCTGACCTCGGCCGGGCGCCGTGGTTAGGCGTTAGTACCAAGCCCTGCGTCCGCCCACCGGCCGGCCAACAGAGCCAAGGATCCAGAAGACGGCGCCAACGACCATCAGGATGATTCCGATGGTCCACAGAATGTTGATACCGAAGATCAGACCAAGTATCAACAGGATTGCTCCCAGGACGATCATGGTTACTCCATTCGTTTCGAATTACTCACTGCCAGTTGGTTACTGACTGGGCTGGGGAATGTTGCAGTTGGTCACCTTGGGGTTGACCCCTGCGTAGTTGAGCGGGCCGACAATGACGGTGAGCGCGATGCTGCCCGCTGTCGCACAATTGGTTTCGCTGTTGCTGAAATAACCTCGCTGAAAGGTGGCAACCACGCCGATCAACAACCAGATCAGCACAATCACACCGAGAATCCCGCCGCCTCGCATGCTGCGCCTCCGTCCGTGTTTGCGCCGTTGATCGGCGCGCAGCGTGTTTACCCGGCGGATAATTTCTCCAAACGTCAGGGCGCGGGCTTGCCACCGAACGCAATCAGTAGCCAGTCGCTCATAGCCTTGACCAGCACCGCGCGGTTCTCGCGCTTGTCAATTTCGTGACCGTCGTCCTCGAACGCCAGCAGCTCGACCGTCCTGCCCAGCCCCAGCAGGGCATCCAACATCTGTTGCGACTCGGAGGATGGCACGTTGGTGTCGTTGAGCCCGTGCACAAGCAGCAGCGGCGCGGTGAGTCCCTCGACTCGTTGCAGCGGCGACAATCGGTCGAGGAGCTCACGGTCACTGATCGGGTGACCATACTTCGGGTAGGCGGCCGCCGCGATCCACGGCTCGGTGTTGCGATACCACGTGTTCAGGTCGCTCATGCCACAGATGCTGATACCCGCCGCGAACACGTCCGGGTGAAATGTGAGCGCCGCCTGGGTCAGATAGCCGCCATATGACCATCCGCAACACGCGATGCGGTCGGCAGGCGCGTGTCCGTTGTCGGCAAGAAACGCCGCAGCGTCGGCGACGTCGTCGATGGCCGCGAACCGCCGCTCCTTGTCATCGGCGTGCATGAACGTACGGCCGAACCCTCCGGAGCCTCGTACGTTGGGAAGAAACACCGAAATGCCGAGTTCGAGTAGCGGTGGAAAGAACTCGTTATAGCCAGGCCGCCCTTGGCCTTCGGGACCGCCATGCAAGAACAGCATCGCGCCGGTCCGTTCGACATCGTCGGGCGGCCGGAAGAGCCAGCCGGTGAACGTCATCCCGTCGCGGGCGGTGACCCTCTCCAGGGTCGGGTTCGCGGTCACCGGCCCCGAACTCGGCTCGCGGTCGACTTGCTCCCATTCGCGCGTCCGCGGATCGACCAGCTCGACGGTCGGCGGCATCGACGGACTTTCGACAGTCATCGCCAACATGGAACCGCCCGCGCTGATACTCAGCTCGCTGGCCACCATGCCGGGCAACGGAATCGGCTCATGCAACGTGTAGTCGGCGAGCTCGAGGATCTGTAACTGGCTGGCGCCGTGCATATTCCACAACATCGCCACCGTCGAGAGGTCGTCGCTGACGGTAAACTCGTCGAGTTCGTACCCGGGACGCTCGGCGATCACCTGATAGGACACTCCGTCGGGGGTCGTGGTGGCCTCCAGCAGCCGGGCGTGCTCGGTGCCGTTCTCACTGCGGATCAACGCGCGCACGAAACCCTCGGCGCTGTTCAGTCCGTATGAGCTCGCCGGCTGATACAGCTCGGTGAGCTCGCCTTCCAGTCCTGCGCGCAGTCGCCGGGGGTTGTGATCGTCAAGAATGATGCCGTTGTCGGTTGTCGACCCCGGATCGTAGGGCAGCAGTGCGATTTCGGTCAGGCCGCGCAACAGGATCAGGTCGCGGTAGCCCCGCGGGCCCACCCGCACCAGGGCAGCGCCGCACCACGCATCGACCAGCCTGCCACTCGACCGTCGATCCAGCACCACCGTGGTCCCGTCGGCAGGATCGATCAGGCACGAGCTGCCCACTCCGTCCTCGCCGGTCAGGATCGTGGCGACCTTGTGCCGTCCCAACCGATCAACTCCGCGGTGCCTTCCGGCGCACCTGCGGGCCACACATCGATCCGGCGTGCGTCGCGATCGTCGGGATCGGTTGTCACCACCCAGATCTGGCTGCGGGTGCCGCCTTCGGGGGCCACCTCGCACGCCAGCCAGTGACCGTCTGCGGAGTGCATCACCCGCAGGACGGGGCCTTCGACCGGCAGCTCGACGTCGCGCGAAGAAGTTGCCCGCCACCCGCGCAGGAAGCGCTGCACCGCGCGCGGGTAGCCGCCGTCGTCGACGATGTGCGCGAACGCGGTGGCATCCGGCGACATCGACGCGCCATACACCCGACGGACCTGCACTCCCACCGGAACAATTTTGCATCGGTCTGTCCAGCGCGGCCCCCTGCCAGGTCGCCCTCATCGACGTAAGCCGAGGTCGCGGCCGGTAAATCCGCCTCCAACCCCTCAGCGCGAGTTGCTCCAGCCACCGCGACTGAGGCCTACTGAGCGTTTGCACAGGTACCCTCGCACCCATGAGGTGGGCATGAGCGAATCACCACACCGCGGGCGCGACGAGCAACCCGGCTTCCGTGACGGGCAAAATCCAGGCCAACCGCTCGGCGGTAGCTACCCCGGCTATCCGGACCCGGCGTATGCCAGCCAGGCCCCGTACGGTCCCACCTATCAGAGCCCCGTCGTACCGGCCCCCACCGAACGCATCCCGGTGTATTCGCCGTATGGCTACGACCCGTACTCGACGGGCCAGTACGGAGGGCCCTACGACACGCAGTACCCGCCCGGCGAACCGCCACCGCCGCCGGATGGGCCCAAGTCGCCGCTGTGGCTGTGGATCGTGGCCGTCGTCGCGGTGCTGGCGGTGATCGGCTTGGTCATCGCGCTCGTGATCGTCAACAGCTCGCGACAGCAGACCGTCGTTGCTCCCCTGCCGTCGATGCCGGAGCCCAGTTCGGCGACGTCCACCCCGACGACGACATCGCGCACGCCCACTGTCCCCGTGCTGCCGCTGCCGACACTGCCGACCACGCCACCGACCACCGGAACGACGGTGCCCGGCCGAACCGAGACGGTGGTCTACGACGTCACCGGCGACGGCCGCGCCATCAACATCACTTACGTAGACACCGGCGGGTTGCTGCAGACCGAGTTCAACGTCATGCTCCCGTGGAGCAAGGAAGTCCAATTGTCCGCTCCGGCACAGAATTCGGCGAGCATCAGCATCATCAACGTGGGTCCCGAAGTGAACTGCTCGATCACCATCGACGGCGCCACCGTGCAGCAGAACACCGGTGCGGGATTGACCATCTGCACCGCTGCGCGTTAGGGCACTGCCACTCGGTGCGGCGCCTTGACCGCCAGCATCGCCAACAGCCCGGCGGTGAGCACCACGATGATTCCGCCCATACCGGCGCGATCTGTGCCGAAGACCGAGATGAACACCGAGAACAGCGTCGGCGCAAGGTAGGAAACTGCGCGCCCGGTCGTCGTGTAGAGGCCGAAGGCGACCCCTTCCTTGCCGTCGGCCGAGATGCGCAGCATCAGCGTCCGCGCGGCCGACAGCGTCGGCCCGATGAACAGGCATAGCAGCAGACCGCAGATCCAGAATGACAGCGGACCGGACAGCGTCATCAGCGTGGAGGCGACGGCGATCATCGCGGCGAGTGAGCCGACGATGACGGGTTTGGCCCCGAACCGATCGTCGAGTAGGCCGCCGATCACGGCTCCGACGGCCGCGATGACGCTTGCGCTCACCCCGAACAGGAGCACGTCGGCATCCGACACGCCATAGACCCGCACGCCCAGCACCGCGCCGAACGCGAAGATTCCCGTCAGGCCGTCCCGGAACACCGCGCTGGCGATCAGGTAGTAGACAACGTTGCGATCCCGCTGCCACTCCTGCCGAATCTCGGTCCACAGTTGGCGGTAGCCGCCGAAGAAACCGATGGTTTCGGGTTCGACCGCGTGATTTCGGGGTGGGCTGGGCACCGCGATCAACACGGGTAGGGCGAATAGTCCGAACCAGAGCGCCGTGAAGAGCATCGCGGTTCGGACGTTGTGGCCGTCGGCGACCGGCAGGTTCAACAAGCCGCTGTGGTCCCCGTGCCGCGAGATGAACCCGAAATAGACCACCAGCAGAAGGACCACGCTGCCGAAATAGCCCAGCCCGTAACCCCATCCGGAGATCTGGCCGGACGTCTTGGGGGTCGAGAGCTGCCGCAGCATCGCGTTGTAGGGCACGCTGGCGAGGTCGGCGCACGCCGACGTGCAGGCCACCAGAACGAGGCCGAGCGCGAGGTAGCGGTAGTCGTCGCGGATGAGGGTCATCGCCAGCGTCAGCACGACCACCGATGCGCTCAACGCGGCAAGCACGCGTCGCCGCCGCCACGGCGCGTCGACCCACACGCCGGTGATGGGCGCAAAGAGGGCGACCACCAGGCCGGCTCCCCCAGCGCCCACCCGAGCCAGCTGGCCGGGCTGGTCTCACCCGGCAAGTCGTTGCCCACGGTGTTGGTCAAATAGATCGAGAAGACGAATGTCACGACTACCGCGTTCAGGCCGGTGGCGCCGAAGTCCCAAAACGCCCAGGCCAACACGCGCGACCGCCCCGCCGTCTGTGCGGGCGGCCGCACTTCGCTCATGGTCGCCCAGGATATAGTCCCGCCCATGCCCGTACCCGCTCCCGGCGCGGATACCCGCGCGGTCGTCACCGGCGCGTCGCAAAACATCGGCGAGGCGCTGGCCATCGAGCTCGCGGCCCGCGGGCACCATCTGATCATCACCGCTCGCCGCGAGGATGTGCTGCGCGCGCTCGCGGATCGCATCACCGCGCAGTACGGCGTAACGGTCGAGGTGCGTCCGGTCGACCTCGCCAACCCGTCCGAACGCGGGACGTTCTGCGACGAACTGGCAAGCCGTAACATCTCGATACTGTGCGCCAATGCGGGCACCGCCACATTCGGCCCGGTGGCGACACTCGACCCGGCCGCCGAGAAAGCGCAGGTGCAACTCAATGTGCTTGGCGTGCACGACCTTACACTTGCCGTGCTACCGGGGATGGTGGAGCGCAAGGCTGGCGGCATCCTGATTTCCGGTTCGGCGGCTGGTAATTCACCGATTCCGAATAACGCCACCTACGCGGCGACGAAAGCGTTCGTCAACACGTTCAGCGAGTCGCTTCGCGGTGAGCTCAAGCGGGTGGGCGTGCATGTCACGCTGCTGGCTCCGGGCCCGGTCCGCGAGACATTGCCGTCCGAGGACGAGCAGTCGCTCGTCGAGAAGCTGATTCCGGATTTTCTGTGGATCTCCACCGAGTACACCGCGAAGATCTCGCTGGATGGCTTGGAGCGCAACAAGATGCGCGTCGTTCCGGGCGTGACGAGCAAGGCGATGTCGGTGGCGTCGGGCTACACCCCGCGCGCGATCGTCACACCGATCGTCGGCGCCGTGTACAAGAAGCTCGGCGGCGGCTAGGCCCCACCGCTTCCGCGAAAGCTCAGCGGCGGCGGCGACCGGTGCCGAAGATGCTGCGGGTGATCTCGCGGCCGATCACCGTGCCCGCCGAGCGCATCGCGCTCTTGAACGCCGCACTGTCCATCACTTTCTCGAGCATGCCGGGTTCGGTCGCGCGTTTGGCGGTGGATTCACCGGCGGTCGTCGCTCCCCCGACATCCGGCGGCAGCGGGGGCGGCAGCGACGGGTCCTGCTGCGGCGGCGCCATCCTGGCGGCGAGCCGTTCATAGGCCGAGTCGCGGTCGACGGTCTGGCCATAGTTGGGCTGCAGCTGGGACGCCTGGGCAGCGGCCTTGATCGCGTCGGGCCCGATGGTGTCCATCAACGAGCGCGGCGCCCGCATACGCGTCCACGCCACCGGTGTCGGGGCACCCTTCTCCGACAGCACGGTGACGATCGCCTCGCCGATGCCCAGCGACGTCAACGCCTTCTCGAGGTCGTAGACATCGGTTTTCGGGTACGTACGAACCGTCTTGGCAAGCGCCTTCTGGTCGTCGGGGGTGAACGCGCGCAACGCGTGCTGGACGCGCGCACCCAGCTGCGAGAGCACGTTGTTGGGCACATCAGTCGGCAACTGGGTGCAGAAGAACACGCCGACGCCCTTGGACCGGATCAGCTTCACAGTCTGCTCGACCTGCTCGAGGAACGCCTTGGAGGCGTCGGTGAACAGCAAGTGGGCCTCGTCGAAGAAGAACACCAGCTTCGGTTTGTCGAGATCGCCGACCTCGGGCAGCGTGGTGAACAGGTCGGCCAGCACCCACATCAGGAATGTCGAGAACATCACTGGACGCGCCGCCTGCTCGCCTACCTCGAGCAGCGTGATGATGCCGCGGCCTGCAGCATCGAGTCGCATCAGGTCCTTGGGTTCCAGCTCGGGCTCTCCGAAGAACGTGTCGCCGCCGTCAGCCTCGAGGTTGACCAGCGCCCGCAGGATGACTCCGGCGGTCGTCGGGGAGACCGCGCCGAGCGCCTTCAGCTCGGGCTTGCCGTCGTCGCTGGTGAGGTACTGGATGACCGCGCGCAGGTCCTTCAGATCGAGCAGGGGCAGCCCCTTCTGGTCGGCCCAGTGGAAGATCAGCCCCAGCGTCGACTCTTGAGTTTGATTGAGCCCCAGCACTTTTGACAGCAAGATCGGGCCGAAGCTGGAGATGGTGGCCCGCACCGGGACGCCGATACCGCTGGTGCCCAGCGACAGAAACTCCACCGGGAACGCAGTCGGTGTCCAGTCATCGCCGGTGTCCTTGGCGCGCTCGGCGATCTTGTCGTTGGCCACCCCGGGGCGCGACAACCCCGACAGGTCGCCCTTGACGTCGGCCATCAGGCACGGCACGCCCGCCGCCGACAGCTGCTCGGCGAGCACCTGCAGCGACTTCGTTTTGCCGGTGCCGGTGGCGCCGGCCACGAGGCCGTGCCGGTTGACAGTGGCCAGCGGGATGCGGACCTGCGCAGTCGGGTCGCAGACCCCGTCGACGACGACGGTGCCCAGTTCCAGAGCCTGGCCCTCGACGACGTAGCCGGCGGCAATTTGGTGTGCGGGAGTGGCTGTCGAGTCGGTGGTCATGGTCGAAAACAGTACTGTGAGCGGGTGCGCGACGAACTGGTGTGGATCGACTGCGAGATGACCGGCCTGGATCTGACGACGGACAAACTCATCGAGATCGCCGTGCTCGTCACCGACGCCGACCTCAACATCCTGGGTGAAGGCATCGACTTGGTGATCCACACCGACGATGAGGCGCTGTCGTCAATGATTCCCGTAGTCACCGAGATGCACACCAAGTCAGGCCTCATCGAGGAGGTGCGCGCATCGAGCATCGACGTGGCAACCGCCGAGGAACAGGTGCTCGATTACATCCGCTCACACGTAAAACAAGCCAAGACCGCCCCGCTTGCGGGCAACTCGATCGCCACCGATCGCGGCTTCATCGCGCGTGACATGCCCAAGCTCGACGACTTCCTGCACTACCGGATGATCGACGTCAGCTCCATCAAGGAGTTGTGCCGACGCTGGTATCCCCGGATCTATTTCGGTCAGCCCGAGAAGGGCCTGGCACACCGCGCCCTGGCTGACATCCACGAGTCGATCCGCGAGCTCCAGTACTACCGCGGCACCGCCTTTGTCACGCCGCCGGGTCCTTCGACCAGCGAAATTGCGGCCATCGCCGCGGAGCTGGGGACACCATCCGGCGGCGGGGACGCAATGGATTCGGCTGCGCAGCGTCCCAGCGGCTAGTATCGACGACGCCGCAGTCCCATCGGTCAGCGGCAATGGTGGCTGTAGTTCAGTTGGTAGAGCACCAGGTTGTGATCCTGGGGGTCGCGGGTTCAAGTCCCGTCAGCCACCCCGGAAGGTCGGAGGGCGTGTTCGCCCTCCGACCCCTTCTTTTCGGCAGCTTACGACTCGTCTGCAACTCACGAAATCGCACTCCTCGTCAGCCAACCAGGCGTACGGTCTGACTCGGTTCGGGAAGCTTGCTCCGGCGAAAAGCAGGCCAGGGGAGGGATCATGAGGCGCAATTCGTATGCCGTGCTAGCCGCAGCGATGGCAGTCGGCTTGGTCGGTTCGGCGTGTAGTGGTTCCAACTCGGGCACCGAGACGACCGGTGCGACGAGCACGACGTCCAGCAGCGCGGCAACGACCACCACTTCCGCTGCCGCGGCATCCCCCGTTGACAGCTCGCAGCTGCCGTCGCTGATCCCCACACCCGCGGGCAGCCAGCAGACCAAGGGCCCGGACAACATCGCCGACAACGGCATTCACATGCACTTCCAGGTCAACGGGTCACCGACCGACGTCATGAACGCCTACAAGGCCGCGCTCGAAGGCAAGGGCTGGTCGTTGATCACCATCGTCAGTTCGAGCGGGGGCGGAGGTGGGGGCGCCACCTACACCGGAGACAACGGCAGCGCCTACGGCGTGTTCGACGGCGGCGGGTACGCCAGCTCTACCTACATCGACGTGTGCGCCTGGCCGTCAAAACCTGCCAATCCAAACTGCGCCCGCGGCGACCGCTGACACGGCGGTAGCGCGGCGTCAGACGTTGGCGTTGCCCGTTTTCCACTGCTCCCACGGAATGTTCCAGTCACCGAGACCGTCCACGCCGGGCAGGATCGATCCGACCGTGTTAACGATCTCGACGATGTCGCCGCGCTTGGTGTTGTTGTAGAACCACTGCGCGTTGCCGTTGCTCACGTTCAGGCAGCCGTGGCTGACATTGCTGTATCCCTGGCTGCCCACCGACCACGGCGCGGCGTGCACGAAGATGCCGCTGTAGGAGATCTGTGTCGCCCAATCCACTTCGGTGCGATAGCCATTCGGCGAATTCGACGGAACCCCGTAGGTCGACGAGTCCATGATCATGTGGCTGAACCGGTCACCCACGAGGTAGGTGCCGTTGTTCGTGGGCGTGCTGTCCTTGCCCATCGAAATCGGCATCGACTTGATGACCTCGCCGTTGCGCTTGATCGTCAGTGTCTTGGTGTCGTCGTCGGCGGTCGCGATCACTTCGTCGCCGATGGTGAAGTGCGTTGTGACGTTCTCCTGGCCGAACAGCCCATCGCCGAGGTCCACGCCGTAGGTGTTGACCGCGACGTCTACCGTCGTGCCCGGCTTCCAGTAAGCCGCTGGGCGCCAACGTACTTCGCGATTGCTCAGCCAATAGAAGGCACCCTCGACCGGCGGGTTGGTCTTGATCTTGATCGCTTGTTGCGCCGCCAGCCGGTTCGAGATGTTCTCGTCGAACCGAACCGCAACCGGTTGGCCGACGCCGACGACCTCGCCGTCGTTGGGCAACACGTAGGGCATGGTCAGGTTTTCCGGCGAGTGCGTCTCGAAGGTCATCGACCTGTTGATCTCGCCGCCGAGCCCGAGCGACTCCGCAGTCAACGTGTAGCGCTCGTTGTAATCCAGTGGCTGGGTGGTGGCCCACGTCAGGCCGTCCGGGCTCAGCTTGCCCTCCACCGACTCGCCGTCCTCGTTCACCATGGCCACCGCGCCCAACACACCGTCTTCGGCGCTGACTGTCACCGGCGACCCGACGCTCACTCCGACGGCACCGTCCGTCACCGATGCGGTGAGCTTCGGGATCAGCAGGTCGCCGAACGGCGTGCCCTTATCGGCGATGACCTGAGGAGGCGGCGGCGCCGGGTTGCTGTTGCACGCAGACAGCCCGAGCACGATGGCGGGAAGAAGGGCGGCAGCAAGTAGCCGCGCACGACGCGGACGGGCCACGGAACGGACCTGCCACATACTTCTCTCCACCTCACAGCCAGGGCTCATTCACAGATGATTTGCCGCAACAGTCTAAGGGCAAACTGTGCCTGGGGCGCACCGCCGGCGTTGCCCCCAGCTATGCCGGCGGTCGGGATTTCACCCTGCGCGTCAGGGCCTGTTATTGTCGCACACGCAGCGCCGTTAGCTCAGTTGGTAGAGCAGCTGACTCTTAATCAGCGGGTCCGGGGTTCGAAACCCTGACGGCGCACATTGGCGGGTTTCACCGGCTGGCGGTGGCAAATATCACGTTGCCACGGCCCCTCAGCCGGACGGTTGCGGCTGACATTCACGTAAATTCTGTGTAACGAGCGTGGTTCCAATGGCCAGATGTGTGCTGGAACTCACTTGTGACGCTGGGTTGCGCAGACGCCACTTACCAGGCCGGTCGTTGCGGAATGAACACGTTGCAGACGCTTTCTGGTTTCAAGCTGCAGAAAACTGGGTAACGATGCTAGAGTTTGGTTAGCTGACATCCCCGGATGTCCGCGGTGGGCGAAACGAGATAAGGACTTAGCTGATGTCGCAGATGGGCGCATCGTTGGCCACGGGTGCGGGAGGCGCACACGCGGACGATGAGATAACTGCGCAGGGGCCCCTCGCCGTCCATAGCTGCAGTCGGCTTGGCCGCGTGGCCAATCCCCCGAGCTTCTCGTTCGCCGACTGGTTTCGCGCCGCACGTCGGCGGTGAGCGAAGCGCTCAGCTCCTGACGCGGCGCACCACGAGCACGATTGCGACCACACCCACACCGGCCAGCGAACCGGCTACCGCCGGCTTTTTGACGAACCGCACCACGGCGGCCTTCAGATCCTCGGCGAGTCTGCGGGGGTTGGCGCGCTCGGCCAGCGAGTCCACGGTTACCGCCAGCTGATCGCGAGCCTGGTCGATGTCCCGCTTGATGGTGTCGGGATCGCGATCCACCACTTAACGCCTCCGATGCGCTCCAAGCCCTGCTCTACATCTGGGTGCCCTGCCGAACTACCCTAGATCAGCTCGCACCGCTCTATGAGAAGGGATGCCCGCGCGTGCCACAGACTCCGCGACTCGAGGTGGGTGACAAGGCCCCGGCGTTCAGCCTGTCCGACGCCGACGACAACACCGTCAAGCTGTCCGACTTCAAGGGCCGCAAGGTCGTCGTGTACTTCTACCCCGCCGCGTCGACACCAGGGTGCACTAAAGAGGCCTGCGACTTCCGGGACAACCTGCGCGAACTCAACGACGCCGGGCTCGAAGTCATCGGCATCTCCCCCGACAAGCCGGCCAAGCTGGCCAAGTTCCGCGACGATCAGAAGCTGACGTTTCCGTTGCTGTCCGACCCCGACCGCAAGGTGCTCACCGCTTGGGGTGCGTTCGGCGAGAAGACGATGTACGGCAAAACGGTCGAGGGAGTGATCCGCTCGACATTCGTCGTCGACGAGAAGGGCAAGATCGCGTTGGCGCAGTACAACATTCGCGCCACCGGACACGTCGCCAAGCTACGTCGCGACCTGTCCGTCTGAGCCGGCTCGCCCCAGTCCGGCCACCAGCAACGCTTCGGCGGTGGCCGCGCGTTCCAACACCCCCAGGTGCAGGCTCTCGTTGACGCTGTGCGCTTGCGTCGCAGGGGACGCAGCGGCCGTACGAGTTGTACTCCCAGCGGTGCAAGAACACGCACTGCTATCGCCACAGTTACTCCCGCCGGCAGCAACTCGGCAACGACGATCATCCCGCGGCGAAACGCCACGCACGGAGAAGCTGCGCAGGAGTGTCGCTGACGGCGACCCACCCCTCGTTTCCACAGCAGGTGGAGAAGGACCATCGGCCCTACTGAACGCCGAGGTCTGAGCGCATTGTTAATGCCGAGTCCTTTCACGACTCATTTCTTTGCAGCCAATCCTCGGAGGAGCGATCATGGCAGAGAGCACCGAGAAGAGCGCGGCGGAACGAGCATCAGACCTGACCGAACGAGCTGCAGGCCTGTCTGACGAAGTGCTCAAGTCGGTCGAATCAGGACAACGGACCGCGATCGATGCCGTGCGGAAGTTCGTCGACGCTGTCGATGAGTCGATGCCAGCGCACGGCGACGACCATCCGTCGCGACGCAAAACCGTCGTCGACGCCGCCCTGGATATGGCGGACAAGCTCGTGAAGACGCAGTACGAGTTCATACGAAGCGTCGTTAACAGCGCGAGCGAGACGCTGAATAAGCGAGACGACGCAAAGCCAGGTGCTGATTAGACGCGCTGCTTGCTCCCTTGGGTCCCCCGGTGGGGGTGTGATGCCGGGCTCTGGTGAGGGCTCCAGATCGGCTCGTACGCACGTTCAGTACGTGGGCGACCCTGACAGAGCGCGTAAGCGCGCACCTAAAGAAGTAAGGACACGATGAGTCAGCAGGCCGTCGTCACCTCCGTCGGATCTCTCGACCTCAACCGCTACAGCGGTTTGTGGTACGAGATCGGAAGGCTCCCACTCAAATGGGAGCCCGCCGATGCCTCGGACATCACCGCCGAATACACGCCCGAAAACGACGGAAGCGTCCGTGTCGACAACCGGTGCATCGACAAGGACGGCAAACCGTCGCAGTCAATCGGTCGTGCAACTCTGGTGAACGGCGAGGCGGGACGATTGGAGGTTTCGTTCCTTCCGGAATTCCTGCGGTGGATCCCGTTCACCAAAGGCGACTACTGGGTTATGAAGATCGACGACGCCTACACGGTTGCCCTTGTCGGTACACCCGACCAGAAAAACCTGTGGCTTCTGGCCCGCGAACCTCGCATCGACCCCGTCACGGAGGCGGCTTACCTCGCCGAAGCGACCCGGCAGGGGTTCGATCTGGGAAAGTGGATCACCCCGACGCAGTCGGGGCGGCGCGCCACAGACGATCTTCTCGAGGGCTGACCCCGAAACCGACGGCGCTGGAGGTTCTTTCGACTGCCAGAACCGCTGTCGTCGAAAAAATAGAGCCAAGATGAAGAAAGAAATTGGGGCAGTACAACATTCGCGCTACCGGACACGTCGCCAAGCTACGTCGCGACCTGTCCGTCTGAGTCGGCTCGCCCCAGTCCGGCCAGCAGCAGCGCTTCGGCGGTGGCCGCGCGTTCCAACACCCCCAGGTGCAGGCTCTCGTTAACGCTGTGCGCTTGCGTCGCAGGGTCTTCCACGCCGGTCACGAGGATCTTGGCCGACGGGAACGCCGCCGCGAACTCCGCGATGAACGGGATCGAGCCGCCGACTCCGGTGTCGACCGGGTCTGCGCCCCACGCCTGCCGGAACGCCGTGCGCGCCGCGTCATAGACGGGCCCGCTGGCATCGATGGCGTATGGCGCCCCGAGGTCGCCAGGTGTGACGGTCACCTGCGCTCCCCACGGCGCGTGCTGCTCGAGGTGACGCGTCAAAGCCGCCAAGTGTTCGGCGGCGTCACCGCCCGGCGCCACCCGCATGCTGATCTTCGCCCGCGCCCGGGGAATCAGCGTGTTGGACGACTTGTCGATCGGAGTCACGTCGATGCCGATGACCGTGATCGCGGGCTTGGCCCAGAGTCGTTGCGGCACTGAGCCGGAGCCGATCTCCGACACCCCGTCCAGCAGTCCCGCCTCGCGACGCACCCGCTCGGCCGGGTAGTCGACATCGGCGGCCTTGGCTTCGTGCAAACCCTCGACCGCGACGTTGCCGTCGTCGTCGTGCAGGCTGGCCAACAGGCGCACCAGCACCGACACCGCGTCGGGCACCGCGCCGCCCCACAACCCGGAATGCAGGCCGTGATCGAGCGTGGCCACCTCGACGATGCAGTCCGCGAGACCTCGCAGCGACACCGTGAGTGAAGGCACCTCGGTGCTCCAGTTGTCGGAGTCGGCGATGACGATCACGTCGGAAGCCAGCCTCTCGCGATGGGCGGCCAGCAACCGCGACAGCGACGGTGAGCCCGACTCCTCCTCCCCCTCGACGAACACCGTCACACCGACGGGTGGCTTGCCGCCGTGCGCGCGAAACGCCGCCAAATGGGTTGCGATACCGGCCTTGTCATCGGCGCTGCCGCGACCGTAGAGGCGGCCGTCGCGCTCCGTCGGTTCGAACGGTTCCGAGTGCCACTGGTTGTGGTCCCCCTCGGGTTGCACGTCATGATGGGCGTATAGCAGCACCGTCGGCGCACCAGGTGGGGCCTCATGGTGGGCGATGACGGCTGGCGCACCGCCCTCGCTGACGATTTGCACATCGCCGAATCCCGCGTCCGACAACAGCTTTGCCACCGCCTCGGCGCTGCGCTGCACTTCGCCGCGACGCTGCGGGTCGGCCCAGACCGACTCGATGCGCACCAGGTCTTCGAGGTCGCGACGCACCGACGGCAACACCTCGCGCACCCGCTGCACCAGATCGTCCATGTAGCAGACCTTACGCGGGTCGATTCACCGCGCGAACGTGCGCAAAGTGCGGTAATTCCACGGCGTGTCGTCCTCAGACACGCACGCTCGCGGGAGAAGTCAGCGCTCCTCGAGGATGGCGACTGCCGCTGCGGTGTCGGCCTCGTGCGTCAGCGACAGGTGGATCGTGACGTTCTTGAGGTGCTCGGCGATCGCACCGGAAAGCCGCACCTTCGGCCTGCCCCACATGTCGGTGATGACCTCGATGTCGCGGTGGATCCCCTCTGGCAGCACCGGCCGCTTGGCGAACCGCGACCCCGACCACGCCTTGATGACGGCCTCCTTGGCCGCCCAGCGCGCCGCCAGGTGTCGCGCCGCCGACGAACTCTTGTCGGCGGCGTCGCGACGCTCACCAGGGGTGAACGTCTCGGCGAACACCGTTCCCGGCTGGTCGACCTGCTCGGCGAAATCGGGGATGGAGACCAGATCGATCCCCACCCCGACATGCCAGCCGAATGCTACGCACGACGCTAATACAGACCGTCGTCTCGCCGAGGCGCGCCGCCGGATCGAGGAGCATCTCGGCTTCCTGCGGCTTCTCCGGCGCGTCGGCGGAGAAGCGACGATCGGCCGGCTTCTCGTAGAGCGGCCGCCCGCCGGCGATCGCCGACGCCAGCCTGCGCTGCCCTGCCAGCACCCGTGCATCCGCGCGTTGCTTGTAGTCGCGCGCTCCTCGGGCGACAGCGCCGCCTGGAACGCCCGCGGATGCACCAGGGCGATCAGCCCGGACACGTGACCGAAGCCGAGGCTGGTGACCAGCCCCGCCTTCAGCGGGAACTTCTCGCCGAGCCGCAGGGTGTCGCGCACCCAGACGAAGTGAGCGGCGCCGGCGAGCTCGTCGTCGACGCAGTCCAGGCTGCGGTTCGGCGGGATCACGCCGTCGCGCAGGATCTGGCACAGCCCCATCATCTGGAACGCCGCCGCACCGCCCTTCGAGTGGCCGGTGAGGCTCTTCTGCGACACCACGAACAGCGGCGCACCCTCCGAGCGGCCCAGCGAGTCCGCCAGCCGCTCGTGCAGCTCGGTCTCGTTCGGGTCGTTGGCCAGCGTCGAGGTGTCGTGTTTGGAGATCACCCCGATGTCGTCGGGACCGACGCCCAGCTTCGCGAGCGAACGCGCCAGCTGCGACTGCCTGCCGCCGCGACCCGCAGCCAGCGCACCGAGTCCTGGCGCCGGGATCGACGTGTGCACACCATCGCCGAACGACGACACGTAACCCACCACCGCCAGCACCGGCAGACCCATGTTCAGCGCGAGGTCGCCGCGGGCCAGCAGGATGGTGCCACCACCTTGTCCCTCGACGAACCCGAGGCGGCGACGGTCGTTGGCGCGGGAGAACTTCGAATCGCTGATGCCCTTGGCCCGCATCATCTCGGTGTCGGCGGTGGCCGCCATGTCACCGAACCCGATGATCGCCTCCAGCGTCAGGTCGTCGTAGCCGCCCGCGACCACGAACTCGGCCTTGCCCAGCTTGATCTTGTCCACGCCCTCCTCGACCGAAATG
Organism: uncultured Actinomycetota bacterium; assembly: GCA_963793055.1. Taxonomy (GTDB): domain Bacteria; phylum Actinomycetota; class Actinomycetes; order Mycobacteriales; family Mycobacteriaceae; genus Mycobacterium. The sequence continues at coordinate 96,367 of CAWBYS010000004.1, forward strand.
GCCGCGGTGGCGCACGCACCGACGGGATGGATCATCGCGCCGTAGCTGCCGACGTAGGACTGAACAACATGTCCCGCATACACATTCGGCAGGACTTCCTGCAGGATGTCGTTCGGCTTGTTCCGGCCGAGCAGGTTGCCGTGATACATGGTCTGCATCGACGTCATGCCGCCCATGCCGGTGCCCTGCGTGCTGGCGACCAGGCTGGGGTGCACCCAGCGCATCAGCTCGGTCGGGGTGAACCCGGCCGACAGGAACGCGTCGACGGTGGTGACGAGGTTCCACAGCGCAAGCCGATCGATCGACGACGCCATATCAGGGCTGACGCCGTACACCATCGGGTCGAAGCCGGTCGGGATCTGCGCCCCGACGGTGCGGGAGAGCTTCACCTTGCGCGGAACCCTAATCTCGGTGCCCGCCTTGCGGGTCACCCGCCAGTCGGTGCTGTCGGGCACCGGCGCGATCAGCGTGTGCTCCGGATCGAACTTGTGGAACTCGCGCGCGTCGGCCTCGGTGGACACCACGAACGTGAAGTCCTTATCGAGGAACACCGAAACCAGCAGCGGCGCAGCATGATCGGGATCGATCGCACCGTCGTCGACCCACTCCCGGATGCCGACCCGCTCCACGACCGCATCGTGGTAACGCTCCACGAGTTCGCCCTCGTCGACCAGCTCGCCGGTCTGGGTGTCATACCAGCCCGGGGTGGGATCGTCCTCCCACTTGACCAGGCCGGTCGTCCACGCCAGTTCGAGCACACCGGCCGCGGACAGCTCGTTGTCGACCTCCATCTCGAACCGCGTCCGCGACGAGCCGTAGGGCCCGAGCTCGGCGCCGCCCACGATCACGACCAGATCGGCCGGGTCGACGTCGAGGTCGTCCCACTCCGGCGGAGGCGCGGCCTTGTAGCCGCGCGGCGGCGACGGAAGCGCGCGAATGGTTCCGGCTCCGTCCTCGTCCGACTTGTCGACGCCCTCACTGCGCATGTCCTCGCGGGCCTTGTTGGCCAGCTCGGCCATGTCGAGGTCGACGTCGGCCAGTCCACCGGTGAGGTCCACCTGCACCGGCTCGCGCGCCGCGGCAACCCGCGACTCGATGTCGCACAGGTTCAGCAGCATGGTGGCCATCTCGTCGGTGGTGTAGGTGGTCACCCCCGCTTCCTCGACCGCATCGACGATGGCGTCGTTGTGGCCCATCAAGCCGGTGCCCTTGGTCCAACCGATCAGCGCGTGCGCCAACGAAACCCGCTGCGCCCACGATGATTCGGCCTTCCACCGCGACACCACCGCGTCCAGCGCGGACTTGGACTCGCCGTATGCGCCGTCACCGCCGAACATGCCGCGGTTGGGCGAACCGGGCAGCACGACGTGCAGCCGGGCGGCGATGTCGCGCTCGGCGCCGATGTGCGACAGACCGCCGATCAGCCGCTGCACGGCCCACAGCAGAACCTTCATCTCCATCTCGGCACGCGACCCGGCGTCGGACAGATCGCCGGCCACGCGCGGCGCCGCGAATGGGAACAGCAGCGTCGGCGTCTGGGCGTCCTTGAGGTGAATCGACTGCGGCCCAAGGCTTTCGGTCTGCTCAGTGCCCACCCACGACACGAGAGCGTCGATATCGGTGTAAGACGCCATGTTCGCGGGCACCACCCACAGCTTGGCGCCGAACCGGGCATTGTCGCGGTAAAGCGTGCGGTAGAACGCCAACCGGTCGTCGTCGAGCTTGGACGTCGTGGCGACCACGGTTGCGCCACCGTCGAGCAGCTTGGCCACCACCGACGCGGCGATCGAGCCCTTGGACGCGCCGGTCACGACCGCCACCTCGTCGGCGTAGCGACCCTTGCCCGGGTTCTCGGCGCCGGCGGCCGCGCGGCCGTACAGCGACGCGTGAATATTGCGACCCGCGGCCAGGGCCCTGCCCTGCCACCACGTGGCCTGCGTGCCGACGATGTGTCCAGCGCCCTCGAACCGCTCCGAGAGTCGCAGCCAGTCAGCGTCGATCTCGCCCTCGTCCATCAGCCACAACTTCGCGAGGTCCTCGCGGGCGCTGGCCCAGCGGTCGTCCAACAGCACGGCCTTGCGACCGTCGAACACCGGCGCCACCAGTCGCGGCCAGTCCGAACCGAGTTCGGCAGTCACCAGATCGATGAGCTCCGCGTCGGACGCCTCCGGCACAACGACCGGGGTATCCAGGCCGAGCTCGCCGAGGATCAGCCGTGCCGCCGAAGCGAGCACGCCGTCGCGGCCGGTGACCTTCTCCGCGAACTCGCCCAGCGCGGCCGAGTCGACCAGCCCACCGCCGCCGCCGGCCGCCGAGGGCAGGGACACGCTGACACCCTGCCGCGCCGCCACCGACGCCACCGCACCGTCGATGACCTTGTCGACGGTCGCCGCGTCGGCGAGCGCGCCGTCGTGCAGCACACCGAGGTCGCCGCCGCGGTTGCTCGCCCCCTCGCGGGTACCGAGCGCGACCTCGACCGTCACATGCCTGACCCAGCCGTCGCCAAGTTCCCAGGTCTTCTTGACCCGCTCGGCGATGTAGTTGGGCCGCTTGCCGGACGGGCCCAGCACCGTGCGCAGTTGATCGTTAACCGCATCGGAAAGCACCGGGCCGAACGGCTTGTAGGTCCGGGCCAGCTTGGTGACCTGTCCCTTCAGCCCGGCCAGATCCGCCTCGGCCGCACCGTCGATCGCGCCGAGGTTGAGCTCGGAACCAAGGTCGACCAGCAGCTGGTTTCGCCGCGACGAGGCGCCGTCGGTGATCGACTCGATCGAGTCGAGCGGCTCGATCTGGTCGATGCGCATCTTGGCCGACAGGGCGATCAGCGCCATCGTGGCATCGGCCGCGTCGTAAGTGAGATCGGCGGGTCGCGGAGCGCCGGCGGGCGCGACATTGGGGCTAGGAGCGCCGGCGGGCGCGACATTGGGGCTAGGAGCGCCGGCGGGCGCGACAGCGGGTGCCGCAGCAGCGGCCTCGGCGGGCGCGGTCTCTGCGGCGGGCGCCGATGCGTCCTCCTCCGCGTCGAACTCCGGCTCGGGGTCGGTGTCCGTCGCGAACAACACCGCCGCATCGCGCTCGGAGTTCAGCACTTCGGTTGTGTTGTGCGAATATTCGGGCAGCTTGAGCGTGTTTGTGGCCAGGCCCGCGACCGTAGGCGCGGACTTGACGCCGATCTCGACGAAGCGCTCGATGCCAAGACCACCGGCGGCTTCCTCGATGAACAGCAGATCCTGGGTTTCGATCCACCGCACCGGGCTGGCGAACTGCCAGGCCAACAACTCGATGACGACCTTGCGGCACAGCTCGCTCGGCTTCTCGTTGCGCCACGTGTCGTAGTCGGCGAGGATTTCGTCGAGCGGCTCGGCGGGCACCAGATCGCGGATTTCCTGAATGAATTCGCGATCCAGGCTGAACGGCTTGGGCACCAGGTTCGGGATGTAGCGGCCGACGATGAGATCAGGATCCTTGTCGCGCGGCATCACTCGTTCCAGAGAGCGCCGGAAGTCGGCGACACCGACCCGCAGCACCGACGAGTGGAACGGCACGTCGATACCCGGCACGAGGATGAACGAGCGCTTGCCGCCGCTGATCTCGCGGCGCCGCTCGACTTCCTCCTCGAGCGCCTCGAGACCGTGTACGGTTCCCGCGATGGCGTACTGGCTGCCGCGCAGGTTGAAGTTGACGATCTCTAAAAATTCCCCTGTGCGCTCGGAGATGTCGGCGACGAACGACTTGACGTCGGCATCGTCGAGATCGATCTGCGACGGACGGATGGCCGCCAGCCGGTAGTTGGACCGACCGAGATGATCGCGCGGCACGATGTCGTGCATCTTGCTGCCGCGGTGGAACACCACCTCCAGCAGCGCCTCCAGCTCGTAGACGCCACTGACGCAGGCGAGCGCGGTGTACTCACCGACGGAGTGCCCGCAGGCGATGGCGTCCTCAACGAAGGCACCCTGCTCGCGCATCTCGGCGACCTGTGCCGCCGCCACCGTCGCCATCGCGACCTGGGTGAACTGCGTCAGGTACAGCACGCCGTCGGGATGCTGGTAGTGCACGCCGGAGGCGATCAGGCTGGTCGGGTTGTCCCGCACCACGTGCAGCACCGAGAAGCCCAGGGTCTCGCGGGTGAACTTGTCGGCCGAATCCCACACCTTGCGGGCGGCCTTCGACCGGGCCCGCACCTCCATGCCCATGCCCTTGTGCTGAATGCCTTGGCCGGGAAACGCGTACACCGTCTTGGGCGCCGCCAATTGCGCGGTCGCCGACATCACGAGGTCGTTGGCAACCTTCGCGGTGACCTCGATGATTTCCGCGCCGCGGTCGATGCCGACGCGGTCGACGCGGAATTCGATCTCGTCGCCCGGCAACACCATCCCCAGGAATCGCGACGTCCAGCCGACGACCCGGGCCGGCGGGGCGGGCTTGCCGTCCGTCGCGGCGACTGCGTGCTGCGCGGCGGCCGACAGCCACATGCCATGCACGATGGGCGATTTCAGCCCGGCGAGCAGCGCTGCGGCGCGATCGGTATGAATCGGGTTGTGGTCACCGGAGACGACGGCGAACGCGCTCATGTCGGTCGGCGCGATGACGGTGACATCGCGGCGACGCCGACGCGGCGTATCGGTTGCGTTATCGGTGATCGCCCCGCCAGCCCGCGGCGGATCGGCGAGTTCGGCCGAGCCGGTGCGGCCGCGGATCGCGAACCGCTCTTCGAGGGTGGCGAGCACGGCTCCGTCGGCATTGCGGATCTGCACCGACACCGGGATGACCCGGCCGTACTCGGTGTCACTTGCCGCCGATGCCGTTGCGGTGACGGTCAATTCGGTCCTGGTGTCGGGCATCGCCGCCAGCAGATGGGCAGCGTGGTCCAGGTGGACCAGGCTCAGCAGGCCCTCGACAACCGGGAAGCCGTCGTCGGTGACCGCCGAACCGATCGCGGCGAACACCGCGGGCCAGCAGTAGCCGACGAGCGCGTCGGGCACCAGGGTCAGACCCGGCGCCAACGGCGCGCCGAACGTGGCTGTCACACCGGTGTGATCGGCCACCTGCTCGGGGTCCCAGTCGACGGTCACCGTCGCGGTGTTGTCGTGCACCGGCGGCAGTGAATCGGCCCCGTCGACGCCGGCGGCGATGGCCAGCACCGAACGCATCGCGGCGGACGCGTCTTCGACGGTGACGACGGGCATCCCGCCGTCGACGGTGCACGACGGCAGCGTGAACGGGATGTTGATCCAGATGTCGGACAACGGCACGCTCAAGATGACTCCGGCGCCGCTGAGCTCGAGCCGCGAACCGGTGGAAGGATGTGTGGCGCTGCGGTTTTCGTTGACCTGCCACTCGTCGGGCGCGCCGATACGGTGGACGGGATTGATCGCGGTACGGCCGGCCCACAGGACGTCGGGCGAGTCGAGCACCACCGACAGCGGGCCGGTGACGTCGGCGCGGGCCTGGCGACGGGAGACGACGGGCGTGGGTGTCGCGCCCGACGACAGCACCTCGTCGATCGTGGCCTGCTCGAAGCGGTCGAGCAGCTCGCCGACCGGCTCGTCGACGCGGGTGATCCCCGCGACCGCCTGCGTGCCGGGAATGATGCACACCTGATCGGCGGTGTAGCGCGCGTCGTGAGCCTGCCACAGCGAGTCGCTGCGCCACCAGCGCCGCACATCCTTGTCGATGACGGGAACGAAGTTGACCGGCTTGCCCAGCGTCTTGCACAGCGTGACGAAGAATGGCACATCGGCCGGGTGCAGCTGGATCGACTCGGCATCGGGGTAGCGCTCGAGGAGCTTGGCGACGGCCTGCTCCGGATTCTCCAGCAGCGCTTGACCTTTGGTGTCGCCGGTGAACAGGGTGTCGATGGGCCCGGAGTCGTGCGGGTGCAGCCGCGCCTCGGCACGCTTGAGCATCTCGGCGAAGCGGTCGCGCCAGGTGTCGGCCAGCCAGGGGCTGCCCGGCGACGCGGTGTCGGCGGTGCTGTCCCCGTCGCCGATCGCCAACTCGACGTAGCGCTGCAGCCACTGCAGATAGGTCATGTCACCGACATCGCCGAAGTACGGTTTGGCGGTGTCGGCCATCGCCGCGATCAACTCGTCGCGGCGGGCCGCCACGGCCTCCGCATCGCCGGCGACCTCGTCGAGCAGACGGCCGCACCGGGAGGCGGTGTTGTCGATCTCGTGGATGTCGGCACCGAGCTGGCTACGACTGGATGCCATGCCGCCCTGGGCTTTTCCGGCGCTGATCCAGTGATCGGTACCCGTGGTGTCGACCAGCATCTGCTTGACGGCGGGCGACGTGGTCGCCTCGAGGGTCGCCATCGCCGCGGTGCCGACAAGGATGCCGTCGACGGGCATCACCGGGAAGCCGTAGTCGGTGGCCCAGCGGCCGGACAGGTATTCGGCGGCCCGCTCGGGGGTGCCGATGCCGCCGCCGACGCAGATCGTGATGTTCGACAGCTTACGAAGATCGGCGTAGGTGTTCAGCAGTAGATCGTCGAGGTCTTCCCAGGAGTGGTGCCCGCCGGCGCGGCCGCCCTCGATGTGGACGATCACGTCCTTGTCCGGCACCTCGGCCGCGATCTTGATGACCGACTTGATCTGGTCGACCGTGCCCGGCTTGAACACCACATGGCTGATGCCGACGCTGTTGAGCTCGTCGATCAGGTCGACGGCGTCCTCGAGATCGGGGATACCCGCCGATACGACGACACCGTCGATCGGCGCACCCGACTGACGGGCCCTCTGCACCAACCGCTTCCCACCGACCTGCAGCTTCCACAGATACGGGTCGAGGAACAGCGAGTTGAACTGCACGGCGCGACCGGGCTCGAGCAGTCCGGTCAGCTCGGCGATGCGAGCCTCGAAGATCTCCTCGGTAACCTGGCCGCCGCCGGCCAGCTCCGCCCAATGGCCCGCGTTGGCCGCCGCGGCGACGATTTTGGAGTCGACGGTGGTCGGCGTCATGCCGGCGAGCAGGATCGGCGACCGGCCCGTCAGGCGGGTGAACTTCGTCGACAGCTTGACCGACTTGTCGGGCAGCTCGACAAGCGTCGGCGCGTAGCTGGCGTAGGCCGGCTGGATCTCGGGCGCCGCGCCGGCTGTGAACAGTTTGCGCTGACCTTCCCGCGTAGCGGCGGCCACGATCCCGACGCCCAGACCCCGGATCACCGGCGCGGTCAGGCGCGTCGCCGTGTCGCTCGGCCCGAGGTCGATGATCCAGCGGGCACCGGCGTCGTGCAGCTCCTCGACCTGGGCGACCCAGTCGACGTGATCGATGAAGATCTTCTCCGACATCAACCGCGCCAATTCGCGGTCCATCCCGACCCTTTGTGCCCACTCGTCGACCAGTGTGATGCCGTCGGCCAGGCGCGGGGTGTGGAAGCCGACCTCGACGGGCAGCTTGTAGAAGATCGGCCGGAAGACCGCGCCTCCGCGCAGCTTGTTCTTGCGCTCCGCCTCTTCCTTCTCGGTGATCTTCTCGCAGTACAGCTCGAAGCGGGACAGCTGCTCGGGCGTACCCGTGATGACCACGGCCCGTCTGCCGTTGCGGATCGACAGCGCGGGCGCCTGCACGGTGCGGACGTCCTGTGCGAAGTCGTGCAGCAGCGCAGCGATCTTGTCGGGATCGACGTTGACCACGGAGAGCATCGGCGACTCGTCGCCCCTGCGCACCATGCCCCGGCGCCGCGACATCAGCGATCCCGCGGCACCGATCAGCTGACCCATCGCCAGCATCTCGACGTCGCGCGCACCGCCCGCCTTGAGCGATTCGACCGCGGTGACGCCCTGCGAGTGACCCGCGATCGCGATCGGCGGGTGGCCTTTGAGGTCGAGGCCCTGGCGTTCGAGGGCGCGCACCGCAGCCATCTGGGTGAGCAGAATGCCCGGGCCCGAGATCGCGGCCGTCATGAGGTCCTTGGCCGACGGAAGCGGCTCGTCGGCGGCAAGGCTGCGGATCCACTTCATCGGTTCGAAGCCGATCGGACGCACGACGACCAGATCACGCGCCAGCGGCTCGAGCAGCAACTCGGCCTCGGCCACCAGCTCGCTGATCTCGGACTCGATGCCTGCGGAGCTGACCAGCTCCTCGAGGTTCTCCAGCCATTCGCCACCCTGGCCGCCGAATATGACGGCGTAGGGCTCACCGGCGTGCAGACGATCGACGAGGGCTCCAGTGGCGGCATGCGGTTCCGAAGGCGCGGTCGTGGGGTCGGCGGACACTCGGTGCTGCTCGTGGATCGTCACGTCTTGTTTTCTCCTCGGTGCCGTCTTGCGCGTATCGCTCGTCGTATGTCGTCTGTCGAAGTCGTGATGGCCACGCTTCCCTGCGGGCCAGGTGATTCGGCGTCGAATCGGTGATCCGGGCCCGCCTGATGACCCAGCGGACACTCCGGACGTACTAAGAGTGTCATAAGAGACGACACCATTTTCGCGCCCCAAATGGTTACTGGCGAGTTCTACGCACGGGTAACAGCGACTTGGATAACGCGGGCTTCAAGACGCGCCGATAGTATCCGGGACAAACGTCCTGCATGCGGGTGGTTACGGTCGAGTAGACACAACTGCGCAGATCAAGGCAGTATTGTTATGTAATCGTTATGAAAAAATTTCACCCACTCCCACCTGGGACATCGCTGTGCTCCGAGTGCACAACTGGGCGGGATTTGTCTCATGCGCGCGGCCGGCGACCGCCGATTAGTTTGCTGCAGATACTTACCGATCGGTAAGGTTTAGTCCCACTGTCCGAAACTGGGCTTGAGAATGTGGTTGACGTCCACCCCGATACCGCCCACGGACCGATCGTCGATCTCGACCTGGTGCAGGTGCGCGGCCGGATGGGCCAGCTTTCCGGGCGATCCCCAGTTGTGCTGCCAGAAGTAGGAGCCCAGGCCGTCCTGCAGCGCCCACTCGATGGTCTTGGAGTTGGCGTACACGCCGACGCGCTGGTGGCCCAATACCGCTTCCCAGCCGCGCAGATACGGGGCGACCTGCTGCTTGTACTGGTCGAAGGACGGGTCATCGTCGATCGACGCGTAGATCGGAGCGCCATAGGACCCACCGGCGGCCACATGTAGCTGCCAACCTCGCTTGGCGTGGGCCACACCGGCATTCTGTCCACCCAGCCAGTCCGCCGTGTCCTGCTTCCCGTACTGATAACAGGACACGATCTTCAGACCGTTCTGATACAGGTCGCGCGCCTCGGGAAGCTGTATCGGCTTGCCCAGCATCCAGGCGCCGCCCGGACGGCGGTCGGAGACATACCGGATGGCGCCCAGTGCGCCCGAGGCGCGGAGTTCGGCGGCCCTGATGACGCCGGCGGCGTAGTCCAGCAGCACGCCCGGCTGAGCGGCCGACGCCGGCGACACGGCCACTGCGGACGCCAGGGCCTGCAGCCCGGCACCGACGGCGAGCGCCGCGGGCGCCGCGGCGACACCCTTCAGCAGATCGCGCCGGGAAATTGACACGAGCCACAGATTACGACAAATGCATCAACTTTCACGCTAACGCCACTGGTCACAGCTGCATCAAGATTTACATCGGCGCTGGTCGGGTTGCCCACCCATTCCCCACGAGCAGACGTAAAAGTGGCCATTTTCGGCCCAATTTGGGAAGTTTTGCGTCTGCTCGCCGCGTGAGTCCAGGTCGCTGCGGTTGCTAAGCGAACACGCGCGCTTCGCGAATTGAGCAACCACGAAAACCCCGCCGAACAGGCGATTGCGCCACGAAATCCGCGATGATCGTGCGCTCCGACGGTTCAATTCATACGATTGGCCATGCCTTCGGAGACGGTCAGCTCAGAACCGGCCGTCGATCTGGCTGCCGCCGTTGGCGATCCACAGGTCGAGCTGATCGGTGTGCGGAAGGTGTTCGGCAACCGAATCGTCGCCGTCGAGGGTGCGGACCTCTCGGTCGGCGACGGCGAGTTGTTCGCCATCCTGGGCCCGTCCGGATCAGGCAAGACGACGGTGTTGCGGATGGTCGCGGGCTTCGAGCCGCCCACCGACGGCAGGATCAAACTCGGTGGCGTCGACGTCACGGAGCTTCCGGCCCGCCGCCGCGACGTCAACACCGTCTTTCAGGAGTACGCGCTCTTCCCGCACATGACCGTCGCGCAGAACGTCGAGTACGGGCTGAAGGTGCGAGGCGTGCCCAAGGCCGAGCGCCGCCGTCGCACCGCCGACGCCCTCGACATGGTCCGGCTGTCCGAGCATGCCCGCCGGCGACCCGAGCAACTGTCCGGCGGACAGCGCCAGCGCGTCGCCCTGGCCCGCGCCCTCGTCGGGCGCCCACGGGTGCTGTTGCTCGACGAGCCGCTCGGCGCGCTCGACCTCAAACTTCGCGAACAGATGCAGGTCGAGCTGAAGGCGATTCAGCGCGAAGTCGGCATCACCTTCATCATCGTCACCCACGACCAGGACGAGGCGCTGACACTGTGCGACCGGCTCGCGGTGTTCAACGACGGTCGCATCGAACAGGTCGGCAAGGCGCGCGAGGTCTACGAGAACCCGGTGAATCGCTTCGTCGCCGACTTCGTGGGCACGTCCAACGTGCTCGACGGCGCCGCGGCGAAGGAGATCCTCGGCCGCGCCGGGATGTTCGTGGTCCGGCCCGAACGTATCGGCGGTGTTCGCGCCGGGGACCGACCGGTGCCCGGTGTCCGGACGGTCGATGCAACGGTGTCCGAGGTCATCTACGCCGGACCCACGACACGGATCACCGCGCACACCAACGTCGGACTCACCCTCACCGCCACCGTACTCACCGCCAGCACTTGGGTACCGCCAGACATGCGCCACGGCAGCCCAATCACGTTGGCATGGCCCGAAAAAGCAGTACACACCCTGTCACTCGAGGAGTAGCGAAATGTCGTCACCTTCATCGACCGCAGCCCGAATCGGACTCGTGGTCGCCGCGTGTACCGCTTTGGTGCTGGGCTTCACCACCGCGTGTAGTTCGGACAAGGGCACCGAAAACGGCCAGGCGCCACCGAAAATGGAACCGCTCGCCGCGCTGGGCAACGGGGAGGGCCAACTCAACCTGATCGCGTGGGCGGGCTACGCCGAGGATGGCTCGAACGACCCCAAGGTCGACTGGGTGACGCCATTCGAAAAGCAGACCGGATGCCAGGTGAACGTCAAGATCGGCAACACCTCCGACGAGATGGTGCAGCTGATGCGCTCTGGCCAGTACGACGGTGTCTCGGCATCCGGCGACGCCACGTTGCGGCTGATCTACGCCGGTGACGTCGCCCCCGTCAACACCTCGCTGGTGCCCAACTACGAGTCGATTTCCTCCTTCCTGAAAGACAAGTCGTGGAACTCGGTCGACGGTCAGATGTACGGGGTCCCGCACGGCTGGGGCGCCAACCTGCTGATGTACAACATCCAAACCGTCACAGACGCACCCAACTCATGGTCGGCCGTTTTCGACGACGCCAGCAAGTACAAGGGCAAGGTCACCGCATACGACTCCCCCATCTACATCGCCGACGCGGCGCTGTACCTGTCCAAGACGAAGCCCGAACTGGGCATCAAGGATCCCTATTCGCTGACGCCCGAACAGCTCGACGCCGCAACGGATTTGCTCAAGAAGCAGCGGGAGAACGTCAGCGAGTACTGGTCGGATTACACCAAAGAGGTGCAGGCCTTTGAGTCGGGGACATCGGTGATCGGCACCACCTGGCAGGTGATCGCGAACACCATCGGCACCGACAACAAGGTGCAGGTCAACACCGTGCTGCCGAAGGAAGGCTCCACCGGCTGGTCGGACACCTGGATGGTCTCGGCGAAGGCCGCCCACCCGAACTGCATGTACAAGTGGATGGACTGGATCACCTCGCCTGAGGTCAACGCTCAGGTCGCCGAGTATTTCGGCGAGGCGCCGGCGCAGACGAAGGCCTGCGAGCGACACCGCGAAAAGGACTTCTGCGACATCTACCACGCCACCGACGAGGAGTACGCGGAGCAGATCCACTACTGGACCACGCCGCAGAGGCATGCGTCGATGGCAGTGGCGACAACTGCACGACCTACGACGAGTGGGTCGACAAGTGGCAGCAGATCAAGGGGTGAGCAGGCGCGGCGACCGGCGATCGCGGTGAGCGCCGAATCGCCTCGCCTGGCGCTGCTGCTGCCGCCGATGGCCTGGCTCGTCATCGCGTATCTGGGTTCGCTTGCGGTGCTGCTGGTTTCGGCGTTCTGGACGCACCGAATCGTTCACCGGCGCAGTGGTGCACACGTTCACCAGCGACAACATCGTGCGGGTGCTCACCGATGCGGTGTTCCGCGCGGTGACGCTGCGGACCATCGGCGTGGCGCTGGCGGTCACGGTGATCTGCAGCGTGCTCGCGGTGCCGTTGGCCTTCTACATGGCCAAGGTCGCCCGCCGCGGGTCGCGGCTGGCGTTGGTGGTGGCGGTGACGACGCCGCTGTGGGCGAGTTATCTGGTCAAGGCCTACGCCTGGCGGATGCTGTTCTCGCCGGAGGGGCCGATGGCCTGGCCGACCGGGCTACACGCCGGGGTACGGGCTGATCGCCACCGTGATCACGCTGACCTATCTGTGGTTGCCGTACATGGTGATCCCGGTGTTCGCCGCGTTCGAGCGGGTGCCCGACTCGCTGATGGACGCCAGCTCCGACCTCGGTGCGTCCGAGCCGACGACACTCCGTTCGGTGGTGGCGCCGTTGGTATTTCCCGGTATCGCCGCCGGGTCGATCTTCACGTTCTCGCTGTCGCTCGGCGACTACATCGCGGTGACGATCGTCGGCGGCAAGACCCAGATGCTCGGCAACGTCATCTACGGCCAGCTCGTCACCGCGAACAACCAGCCGCTGGCGGCGGCCCTGTCGATCATCCCGCTGGTGGCGATCGTGCTGTACCTGCTGGCGATGCGGCGCACCGGCGCGCTGGAGAACGTCTGATGCTCTCGGCTCGGCTGCGCCGGGCGCTGCGGGCATGGACCGTCCTGGTGCTGGCTGTTCCTCTATGCGCCGCTGCTGCTGGTGGTGGTCAACGCGTTCAACTCGTCGCGGACGTTCGCTTTCCCGCCGACCGGGTTCACGCTCGAGTGGTGGGCAGGCGCCTGGCACAGCGCGGGTATGTGGCGGTCGCTGGCCAACTCGTGCGTGGCCGGGCTCGGCGCCACCGCGATCGCGCTGGTGCTCGGCACGATGGCGGCGTTCGCCGTGCAGCGCTACGACTTCTTCGGCCGGAACACGGTCAGTTTCCTTGTGGTGCTGCCGATCACACTGCCCGGCATCGTCACCGGCATCGCGCTGAACGCGACCTTCACCTCGGCGCTCGGCGTCACGCTCGGGCTGGCGACGGTGATCATCGGCCATGCGACGTTCTGCGTCGTCATCGTCTTCAACAACACCCAGGCGCGGCTACGGCGGATGGGCGCGCAGCCTCGAGGACGCGTCGGCCGACCTCGGTGCCTCGGCGTGGCAGACGTTCCGGTACGTGACGTTCCCGATGATGCGCGGCGCGTTGGTCGCCGGCGCGATCCTGGCGTTCGCGCTGTCGTTCGACGAGATCGTGGTCACGACGTTCACCGCCGGGCCCGACGGTGCAGACGCTGCCGATCTGGATCTTCGGCAACTGTTCCGTCCCAACCAGGCGCCGGTCATCAACGTGGTGGCCGCGGCGCTGACATCGTCGCGATCATGCCGGTGTGGCTCGCGCAGCGATTCGGCGGTGACCCCGCGACCACCCGGGTCTAACTTGCTAGGACGGCTTGCGCGGTCCTGACGCGCGTGACGTCTTCGCCTCGCGGGAGCCACCGAGGAGCACGGACGCGGTGTAATCGGACCCGGTCGTCATCATCTGCTCGTGCAGCGCTCGTCCAGGCGGTCGGAGACCACGCTGCTCCACAGGTCGCGATAATCCTGGACGGTCTGGCTCAACTCGCCGATCTCCCCGGTTTGGGGAGATGCCGTTGCCGAACCTGGCAGCGACAAATTCCTCCAGGGCGGGAACGAAGCCGGCCGCCAAGCCGTCGATCGCTTCACGCGTCGCTTCGTGGATGCGCAGAAGGGCACGGACATAGAGCAGCTGATTCGGCGCCCGGGCCACGATCGCACCGATCCCCGGATCGACCATGGTCAATTTCGCGTCAGCCAGCTCGGCAAGGCCGTATTCGACCAGCCTGCGCGCCTCGTCGCTCTCGGGGTCGATGTCGACGGCGGGCGGCGGCTCGGTCGCCTGCGCACGGGACGGCCTCTCCTCCGGGGCCGCAGGCCCCTGCTCCGGCCCGAGGACCGCCCGCTGAATTCCCAAGATGTCAGCGAGGTCGGTGCCCTGGCGCATGCTGGCGAAGAACTCGGCGATGTGCGCGGAATTGAAGCCCCTGCGTAGCAGCTGGTTGATGGTTCGCAGCTGGGACAAATGGTAGTCGTCATAGAACGCCGACCGCCCGACCCGGCGCGGTGGATCCAGCAGGCCTCGTTCCCGATAGGCGCGGATGTTTCGAGCGCTGACGCCGGAGATCTCAGCGAGCTCATCGAGTCGGTACTCAGCCAATGCAACACACCCCGGCGACAGCCCGGCCGTGCGCGCACTGTGCATCGCATCGATTCATGCGACCACTTTAGCCGCGCGTTGGCGTTTGCGAGCGAAGTCGATAGCCACTTCGCGAAGGCCCGCCAGCTATTCATCGAAGGCGTCACTATCTGCGATGATTGCCAAACCGTCGAAATCCCCGTGCGCGAGCATGTGCAGCCTCAGCCAACTCGCTGCAGGTGCCGTCGCCGCGCCCAGGTGAGTCATTTCACGGCTTTGCGATTGGCATCGCGGACGGCCGTTGCGCGACCATGGTCTCGACAGACACGACATCTCGATGCATTGACGGTGAAAGGTTTCCCGTGCGTCCCTGGATCGTCTGGGCCACCGGACTGTTCGCCTACATAGTCGCCGTCCTCGATCGCACCACACTGGGCGTTTCGGGCCTCGACGCCGCCGACCGCTTCAATGCCAGCCCAAGCGTGCTTTCGACGTTCGTCGTCCTGCAGGTCATCGTCTACGCGGGCGCACAGGTCCCCGCGGGACTGCTGCTCGACCGGTTCGGCTCCAAGACACTGATCGTCTCGGGTGCTGCGTTGATGGCGTCGGGTCAGCTCGTGCTGGCGTTCACCGAGTCCCTGCCGGCCGCCATCAGCGCCCGCGCGGTGCTGGGGTTGGGCGACGCGGTCACCTTCATCTCCGTCCTGCGCTTGGTCCCGCACTGGTTCACGACCCGGCAGGTTCCACTGGTCACGCAGTTGACCGGAATATGTGGACAGCTCGGCCAGGTGCTGTCGGCGATACCCTTTTTCGCGATCCTCGCCGGGACGGGCTGGACCACCGCCTACGTCTCGGTAGCGGCGCTCGGCGTGCTGTCGATGGTTCTCACCGTGGCCCTGGTGCAGAACGCGCCCGATGGCCACGTCGTCGACTCGGAAACCATGTCCATCCGCGAGACCCTGTCCAGCGTCAAGACGGTGTGGCTGCGGCCGGGCACCCGGCTGGGGTTCTTCACGCACATGGGCACGCAGTTCTCCGTCACGGTGTTCGCGTTGATGTGGGGTGTCCCGTACCTCACGGCGGCCCAGGGCGTGTCGACGCACGTCGCCGGAAGCCTCTTGACCGTGTCGGTCGTCGCGGCCATCGGGTCGGGCATCGTGATCGGCATCTTCACCGGCCGTCACCCGCATCGGCGGTCGCGTCTGGTGTTGGCCATCATCGCGAGTAATGCCCTGGTGTGGACGGTGGTGTTGGCGCTTCCGGGCCGGGCGCCGTTGTGGCTGTTGGTCATGTTGATCGTGGTCATCTCGGTTGGCGGGCCCGGCTCGATGGTCGGGTTCGACTTCGCGCGCACGTTCAATCCGCGAGCCACTCTCGGCACCGCTTCGGGCATGGTCAACATGGGCGGCTTCGTCGCGTCGCTTCTGGTCATGCAGGCGATGGGCGTGGCGATCGAGGCTGCCGGCGACTACTCGTTCGATGCGTTTCGGCTGGCATGGACAGTGCAGTACATCGTCTGGACGCTCGCCGTGATCGGCATCCTCATCACGCGTCGCAAGGCGCGCCGACTGATGAAACTCGAGCAAGACAGGATGCTGCTGGAGGGATTCGACGCGCATCCGACAGCGTCGCGCTAGCGTCCGCGCGCGGACTGCCTTCGTCCGCCGAACGTGAAGCTGTTGCGAAATTTCGCGGGCGGATTTTCGCAACAGGTTCACGATGGGTCGCTCTTAGCCTGTGCGGCTTTTGACACCTCTGGCGACGGCCTCCGCGGCATGGCGATGGCCGAGCAGCTCGTAGCCGAGGACCGTCACCATCGGCGCCAATGTCACCACGAGCAGGCAGTTGGCCATCGAGAAGCCGGTGGCGGCAAGCCACACCGCGACGACGAGGACGACCGCAGTGAGCCCGAGAAGCAGCAGGTGGAACAGGTCGACCGTCCGCACAATCACCGCGTACAGCAGGTATATCGCCACGAAGTACAACCCGACGGGTAGGGCCACGGCCAACACCGTCTCGGTGGATCCCAGCTTCGAATGGTGCTCGATGTAGTAGGCCGCCGCATGCAGCCCGGCGCCGGTGGCCACGATCGCTCCGAACATCGGGATCGGCAGGTACCCGAACCAGAACGACCGCTCGCGATGCGCGCGCAGCAGTTCCGCCTGGGGCACCACGAAGTACGACCACCACATTCCGAACGTCAGCCCGACGCCCGCCACCACCACGAATACCGCGTCGAACGACCAGCCCTGGGCGCTGACGACGGCCGACAGCGACGCCACAGTACCGACCACGCCCTCGCCGAGCGCGATGATCGTCAACAGGCTGTAGCGCTCGGCGATGTGGTGCGGGTGCCATGGTGTGCCGCCCCTGCGGAACTCCGCCAGCACCGGGCCCAAGGTCTCGATCCCGATCAGTGCCGCCACCACCACGAACGTCACCGTCACCGACGTCTGCAGGACGAGGGCGGCAAGCCACCCGAGCTGCGCCACAGTCACCCACAGTGCGTAGGTCAGGCAGGCCGATCGATGCTCCGGATCCTGTTTGGCGGCGCGTAACCACTGCCCCACCAACGCGATTCGCATCACGACATAGCCGGCCACCATCACCCTGCTGTCGACATGCTCGCCGTGTTCGACCGACGCGAACATCGGCGGAAAACCAAGCGCCATGACGATCACCCCGACCATCTGCAGCATGGTCATCAGGCGGTAGATCCAGTCGTCGGTGTCGTAGGCCGATGCGAACCAGCTGAAGTTGATCCACGCCCAGCACACCGCGAACGTCGCCAACGAGAACGCCAGCACACCCGAACCGACATGATTCTCGGCGAGCATATGGGCGAGCTCGCTCGCGGCGATGCCGAAGGCGATGACGAAGGTCAGGTCGAAAAGCAACTCGAGCGGTGTGGCGACTCGATGCTCCTCGTCGGGGTCACGGCCCGACATCTGCCGAAGCCGGTGCGCAGTCGTCGTCGGCCGCTCGTGGGCCTCGCTCATGGTTTCGCCCCTTCCCCGCTGCCTCTCGTCGCATCGCCATTTGCGACGCGACGCGTATGTGCGTTCGCAAAAAGGAGTAGCGCACTACGCATGATGCGCGGCCTGCGCCATTACACGATCGAAGTATGGACCAGCTCTCGGTGCACCTGCTCGGCGGATTCGCTGTCCGCCGCGGCGAGGAGCCGATCGAGCTGCCGCCCGCATGCCAGCGGCTCGTCACGCTGCTGGCATTGAAGCGCAAACCGGTGCATCGGCTGTGGGTGTGCGCGACCCTGTGGCCGCATACCCAGACACGCAAGGCGGTCGCGAGCCTTCGGTCGGCGATGTGGCGACTGCGCCCGGTCGGCGTCGGCGCGCTATTGGCCGTCGACCCGCAGTACCTGCAGCTGTCGCCGGAGGTCACCGTTGACTGGCACGAGGCCGTCGACCTCATCGAGCAGATGCGCCGCGACGGTCTCGAGGCTGCATTGGTGGCCGACCTCCTCCCACTCCTGCGAGCAGGGGACCTCCTCGACACGTGGGCCGAAAAGTGGGTCACGTGTGAGCGCGACCGGTATCACGCGATGCGGATGGGTGCTTTCGAGGCGCTCGGTCACGGCAACGACAAGCTCCATCACAAATGCGGTTCGATGCGCACCGGTCACGTGCTCCGGCCGATCGCGACCGCCAATGCCGACACCAGCGAAGCGCGCGAACCATGACCGCTTTCCTGTTCATCTGTGTCTCGATCGGCGGACCGCTGGCCGCGCTGGGCCTGTTCGAGCTGCAGGCTTGCCTCGAGCGGTGGGATCACGACCGTCACGCAGAGGACTGAGCCAAGATACGAGGGTGGCTACGTCGTCGGAGTCGTCCGCGGTGGGTGTGGTGCTCGCGGCAGGCATGGGTACGCGAGTCGGCGCCGACGGCAACAAGGCATATCTGCGGGTGGCCGGACGAACGATGGTGTCCTGGTCGCTCGAAGCGCTGAGTCGAACGCCGGAGATTGCGCGCACGGTGCTGGTTTACCGGCGCGGGGAACGCGACCTCGCACGGCGCACGGTCGCACAAGAGCTTGGGTCGGCGACCGTCGAGTTCGTCGAGGGTGGCGCGAGCCGGCACGCTTCGGAATTCAATGTGCTGCAGTACCTCGCCGACGATATCGACTCCGGTGCGATCGACGTCGTGCTCATCCATGATGCCGCCCGGCCGGTTGCCGCTCCGGACATGTTCGTCACCGCGATCTCCGTTGCGCGCGAGTGCGGCGGAGCGATCCCGGCCTTACCGGTCTCGGATGTGGTGACCGACAGCGGCGACGGCATCGAATTGCTGGCCGAAACCCCCCGACTGGTTCGCGTTCAGACGCCGCAGGCGTTCCGCGCGGCGCCTCTGCTGTCGGCATACCGTGCGGCCGCCCAAGAAGCATTCGAGGGTACCGACACGTCGTCGTGTATCCAGGCTTTCACCGACGTCGACGTGCGTACCTTCCGCGGCGAACAAGCCAACCTGAAGGTGACCTACGCCGACGACATCGCCGTCGCGGAACGGCTTCTCAGCGGCCGTGCGAATGGTTCGGCCGACTGAGGATGACGGCTTCGACGAAATCCGCGTCGGCTGGCAGGTCGACTCGCAGCGCATCAGGGTCACCCTCGACGACGGTCACCGAAACGCCGGTGCGCACGGCCTCGGCCAGTTCGTCGAATTCCCCTGCAGTGCGCTGTGCAAGCAGTTGTGACAGCTCATCGACCGAGACACCCCGCGGATACTGCACCACGCGCAGCGTCGAGCGGTCGAGGGTGGCGGTGACCGAACCGCGGGCGTCGACGGCCTTGATGCTGTCGGTCACCGCGAGTGCGGGCACCACGACTGTGCTGCCGTTGCGCAGACCTGCGGCCACGCGCTCGCACAGCCGCACCGATGTGAGCGGTTGAGAGATGTCGTGCAGCAGAACATGCCGCGTCGAAAACGTCGCCTGCGCAAGATAATCCAGCGCTGCCTCGATGCACCGCGCCCTGGTGGCCCGTCCGGCGACCGCCACGACGGGCACCGCCGCCAGATCGTGGGATGCGAGGCGGTCTGCGACATCGCCGGCTATCGGTTCGGCCGCGGCAACGACGATACGTCCGGAGTCGTCTATCGCGTCACAGAGTGAGCGCACGACGCGCAGCAGCGGCACACCGCCGGTGAGGGGGTGAAAGGCGGCCGCGGCGTTGTCCGCGACCGAAATCGGCAGCGGCACAACGCCCGAGAGCTCCACTGAAGGCGCGCTACACGGGGTCGAATGCGTTAATGAGCCAGCGGCCGTTGACCTTGGTCATGCTGACCTTCACGCTGCTGGCAGCGAACGCGCCGTCTGGGTTCTCCTTGCTCGTGGTGACCTGGTTGATGAACACGAGCACGACCGCGGAGGTCGGACGTATCTCCGAAACCCCGGCCCGAACCACCGTGGCGGTGGTCTTGACTTGCTTCTGTTTGGCAGCCGGCGTGACGATCTGCTCGGTGAATTGCGTGTAATACGAGAGGAAGTCGCCGGTCAGATTGGATTTCGCGTTCGCGAAATCCTTATCGAGCGTGTCGGGCGAGTACGACAGCAACGCCACGGTGCCGCTCTTGGCCGCCTCCAGCGCGACGTTCGCCGCAGCTGCATCGGTCTGCTGGTCGGTCCGGTACTGGAAGAAGTACAGCCCGGCGGCCACCCCGGCGGAGACGACCAACGCGGCCGCTACCAGGATCACGCCGATATTGCGACGGGCGCCATGCAATATCGTCCGACCGATACCCCCGCGCCTCTTGTCCTCCGCGCCGTCCTCGTCGGCTTCAGCGTCTTTCGCGTCGGTGCCCGTCTCGTCGGCATCCTTCTCGTCAGTGACCTCGTCGGCCTCCGAGGGTTCGGTGAGCTCGACGGCCTTGCCGGTGTCTTCGGTCACGGTACGAACTCGACTTTCGCCATCTTGATCTGATCGCCCTCTCGCTGTAGGTCGACCGACAGCCGCCAGGCACGCGGCTCTTGTTTTGCGCCTGCGGAATTCGTCACGCGGGAGGTCGCCGCGACCAGGACGACGGCCTTGTTCGCATCCATCGACTCGACGGCGGCGGCGGTGACCGTGACGTCGGTGATCACCTTTGAATCCTGTGCGACCTTGATGAAGTCCTTGGCCTGGTTTTGGAAGTCAGTCTTGAACTGGCCGGTCGAGTTGTCGATGATCCGCTTGACGTCCTCTTCGGCCTTGTTGAAGTCCAGCGACATCAGCGTCACGACGCTCTGCCTGCCTGCGGCGGTGTATTCGGCGTTCATTCTCTGATCGGCGACGGCGTTGCGATGGTGCAGGAACATCAGCACGCTGACGGTTACCAGCGCGGCTGTGCAGAGCACCGCAAGCGTCATCGCGACGATCTTGAGGATCAAACCCCAGCGCCGCCCCGATGGAGCGGATGCCTCCACGGACGCTTCCTCGGGTTCGTCTGGTTGGTCTTCGGGCTCATCGAGCACAGCGACGTCGGCCTCGGATACCGGTTGCGCCCCGACCTCCGGTTCGGACTCGGCTTCGGGCTCGGTCTCAACCTTTGCGGAATTACCGTTCCTCGATTCGGAAGCGGCCGCCTCGGCCGCACGGCGCAGGCGGATGGCGCGCGCCCTGGCGCGGGCCGCCGCGGCAGTGGCCTCGGCCTCGGCCGCTTCCGCCTCGGCCTCGGCCGCTTCCGCCTCGGCGTCCTCGGCCAGCGAGAGAGCCTTTGACGAGTCCGGCGTCTCGGGCGGCTCCTTGGTCTTGTCAGTGTCGGTCACCGACGCACGGCGCCTAAATGACGGCACGGCGACCTCCTTGTCTCCTACGCCCACTACTCATGAGAATGCCATTATCCATTTCTGAGTATCGCCGCGACGATACCGGCCTCGGCGAAGCCCTGCAAAGGCGGTCTTTCTGCGGAAATGCTATTTACACGCTGTGCGTATGCTCAGCGGTGTCGTTTGTATAAGTCGTCCTTGCGCACCTTGCCGGTGGCGTTCAACGGCAACTCGTCGAGGAACTCTACATACCTGGGCACCTTGAAACCCGCCATTCGCGCGCGGCTCCACGCGATCAGGTCGTCGGCGCTGATGGCCGGCTCGCCCTGCCCGGTCACGATGAAGGCTTTGCCCACCTGGCCCATCCGCTCATCGGGCACGCCGATCACGGCCGCCTGGGCAACGGCGGGATGCTCGAGCAGGAAGCCTTCGATCTCGGCGGGATAGGCGTTGAAGCCGCCGACGATGAACATGTCCTTCTTTCGCCCGACGATGCGTAGCCGACCGGACTCGGTGAGATTGCCGAGATCGCCGGTGTGCAGCCAGCCGTCCGGATCGATCGTCTCGGCGGTGGCGGCGGGGTCGTCGAGGTAACCCTGCATCACCGTGAAGCCGCGCATCAACACCTCGCCGTCGTCGGCGATGCGCAGCTCGACCCCACCCATCGGCAGGCCGGCAGTCGTCGCGATGTCCTCCGGCGAATCGCCGGGGCGCGACAGCGTGGCGGTGCCGCCCTCGGTGAGGCCATACCCGGTGGCCAGCAGCTGGAACGGCAGCTCGGAGAAGGCGCGCTTGATCAGCTCGACGGGGATGTCCGCCGCGCCGGTGACTCCAACCCGCAGCGTGGCCAACTTGCTCTTGTCCTTCACCGCCAGCAGTGAGTGATACAACGTCGGCGGTCCCGGCATCACGGTGATGCGCTCGGCCGCAACCAATTCCACCACGCGGTCGATATCGAAGACGGCCAGCGGCAGCATGGTGGCACCGCGGATGAACGACGAGAGCAGCCCGGCCTTCAGCCCGAAGGTGTGGAAGTACGGGTTGATCATCAGATAGCGGTCGCCTTCGCGGATGTCGATGAGTTCGCTGTACTCCTCGTAATGGCGAAGGTTCTGGAAGTGATTCATCAGCACGCCCTTGGGCCTGCCTGTGGTGCCCGACGTGAAGATGATCTCGGAGATGTCGGTGCCCGCCAGCGTGCTGCCGTCGCGTGCATGAGGCGAGCCCGAAGCAAGAAAATCCGACTTGAGGTCGATCACGGGCACACCCGCCGGGGCGGTGTAGTCCTGGTCCAAGAACCCCTTCTGGATCAGGACGGCCTTTGCGGCGCTGCGGCCGATGATGTCGCCGGCCTCCTCGGCCTTGAATCGGGTGTTGACCGGGACGAGCACACCGCCCGCGGTGAGCAACCCGAACGCCGCGATGATCCATTCGGCGGAGTTCGGCGCCCAGATCGCGACGCGGTCGCCCCGTTCAATGCCCAGCTCGGCGAATGCGCCTGCGGCGCAACGGATTCGCTCGACAAGCTCAGCGAAGGACAAGCGCAGCGAACCGTCGACGACCGCTTCCGCGTCACCGAAGCGGTCCGCCGCGCTCAACACCATCTCGGGGATGGTGTCCCAGTGTGCCCCTTGCGTCACACGGTGACGAGGCGACTGAGGTTGCCGCCCATGATCTTCGCCTGGTCCTCGACTGAGAGATGCTCGAGCGCGGTGACGTAGTGAGTCGGTTCCGCCAAGCCCTCCGGATGCGGCCAATCGGACCCGTAGAGCACCTGCTCGACGCCGACCAGGTTGATCAGGTCGTCGATGCCCTCTTCATAGAACGGGCTGACGTGGATGCGATTCTTGATCTCCTCGATGGGGTTGCCGGGGAACGCCTCGGGCGCCTTCTTGTACACCTCGGCCATCGAGTCGAGCAACGGGAACATCCACTTCGATCCCGCCTCCACGATCGCGACCTTGAGCTTCGGGAACCGGAACAGCGCACCGTGAATCACCCACGAGGCCACCGCATCCTGGATAGGGCGCCACTCGTTGAGGATCGACATCGCATTGGTCTGGAACGGCAGCATCTCCTGGGCGGCGCCGTCCCACTCTGATGTGTAGCGGGAGTAGCCGCTGTCGGAGGAGTGCATGCCGATCAGCACGTCGTACTCGACACACTTCTCCCAGAAGGGGTCGAACTCCGGCAGCGCGAACGACCGCGGGCCGCGGAATCCGGGCACCGGCGCCGGGCGGACCAGAATGCAACGCGCACCGCGCTTGACCGCCCACTCCAGCTCCTCGATCGCCTTCTCGACGATGGGCAGGGTGATCACCGGCGTGGTGAAGATCCGGTTCTGGTAGTTGAAGCCCCACACCTCGTCGAGCCACTGGTTCAGCGAGTGGATGATGACGTGAATTGCGACCGGATCATCGCGCAGCCGCTCTTCGATCAGGCTGGCCAGCGTCGGGAACATCAGCGAGCGGTCGACGCCCAGCTCGTTCATCAACTCCAGACGCGGAGCCGGTTCAAAGAACGCCGGGATGGACCTCATCGGCTCGCCGAAGAGCTCGCGCTTGCTCTTGCCCTCCGGGTTGCCGAACTTGAAGTACTCCTCCCAGGCACCCGGCTTGGCGACCACGTTGAACGTGGGGTTGGGGATGTAGTTACTGATCTGGCCCTTGATGGCGATCTTGGTACGCCCGTTGACCTCGACGTACTGGACGATGTCCTTGTACTCCTTGGGGAGGTACTTGGTCAGCGCTTCCGGCGGCTCATAGAGATGGTTGTCCGCGTCGAACAGCGGAAACGGGATGTCGACCCGATGTGAAAGTTGCCCCATGGAACACTCCTTTTCCTATCGGGAGAATCCTATTCTCACTAGCTGCGAGGCGCAATGCGCTGCCTAACCAGAAACTTCTGCACCTTGCCGCTCGCCGTGCGCGGGTAGTCGTCGACCTGATGCAGTTCCTCCGGCCACTTCTGGATGGCGATACCGGCCGATTTGAAGTGCGCGCGGACCTCGTCGAGGGTGGGCATCTGGTGACCGTCCCGCACCCGCAGGACTGCCGCCGTCCGCTCGCCCAGTCGCTCGTCGGGGGCGGCGACCACGACGGCTTCGACGACCGCCGACATGGACAGCAGCACCTCTTCGACCTCGAGCGCACTGATGTTCTCGCCTCCGCGAATGATCACGTCGGCCTTGCGGTCCGTGATGGTGAGATAACCATCGTCGTCGATAACCCCAACGTCGCCCGTGCGATACCAACCGTCGGTGTCGAACGCCCGCTCGGTCATCGCGTCGTCGGTGTATCCGAGGCAGAGATCCGGTCCCCGGCTGAAGATCTCGCCGTCGGGTCCGAGCTTGATCTCCACCCCGGGCCTGGCGTCGCCGTCGGTGAACAGTCGCTTGTCCTCGGGTGCGCTTCGACGCGATCCCGTGATGGACGGATGTTCGGTGCTGCCATAGGAACGGAACACGAACATGCCGAGGTCTGCCAGCCGGCGGGTGACCGCGGCCGGAACGGTCGAGCCACCCAGACCGACGGTGGTGAAGTGCCGCACATGCTCGGGAGTGCAGTCCGGATGGTCCAGCACGCTGGTGACGAAGTAGGGCGGACCGCCGCCGATCGACAGCCCGACGCGTTCGATCAGCTGAAGCACCTTGCCTGGATCCCAAACGTCACACAGATCGATCGGAGCGCCTTCGAGCACCGGGATCAGGAAGGCTCCGAGCATGCCGATGAAGTGCCCGATTGGGGTCGCGGTGAGCTGCCTGCCGCGGTCGGGAGGGTAGTTCTCGAGAAGCTGTCGAGTCTCGAAGCCCAGCGTCTGGTGGCTGTGGATGACGCCCTTGGGATTGCTCGTGGTGCCCGAGGTGAAAGCGATCAACGCCGGTGCCGCTGGATCGGTGGGCACCGTGCCTGCCATCGGTTGATCGGCCATCAGCTCGTCGAAGTTTTCGCCGACCAGCCCGACGATCGGTATGTCCGCGCACAGGTCGGGCTGGAATTGCATGCGACCGAATTCCCGTGCGGTGATAAGGACTTTGGGCCGGGCCGTCGAGATGATGTGGCTGAGTTCCCTGCGGCCGTAGAAGTGCACGATCGGCACCACGACCGCCCCCAGAAATGTCGCAGCCCAAAACGCCGCGGCGGCTTCCATCCAGTTGGGCAGCTGGATGGCGACGACGTCGCCCGCTGCGACGCCTCGCGACTTCAGGCCCGCGGCAAGCCTGCGCGCCTGGACCTCGACGTCACCGAAGGTGCCCGCGAAGGGCCGCACCGCGGAGTGCACGTGGAAGGTGGCCGCCGGATTGGCGGCCAAGCCGCCCGCCACCAAGTCGCCGAGTGTCTCCGGTGTCCACCACCCTTCGGCTACATAGCGTTTCGCAAGCTCCTCGGGGATCTTCCGCATGAATTCCGCTGCACCTCCGCTTCGCGAGGCCGATGCTATTCTCCGCTGGAGAGAATGCCAATACCGCACATGGAGAACGCTTGATGGTCGACCTTGAAGTGGACGACGGACTTGCCGTCCTCACCATCGACCGCCCGCACGCGCGCAACGCCATCTCGCTGGAGACGATGGACCAACTGGAGAAGGCGCTCGACGGTGCGCACGGCGCGCGTGCACTCGTCCTCACCGGCGCAGGCGATCGGGCCTTCGTCTCCGGTGGTGACCTCAAGGAACTCAGCGCGCTGCGCACCGAGTTGGACGCGTCCAACATGGCCTTCAGGATGCGGTCGATCTGCGATCGGATCGCCGGCTTCCCCGGTCCCACCATCGCGGCGCTGAACGGACATGCCCTGGGCGGTGGCGCCGAATTCGCGGTGTCGGCCGATATCCGGTTGGCCGCCGACGACATCAAGATCGGGTTCAACCAGGTGGCGCTGGAGATCATGCCCGCCTGGGGTGGGGCCGAGCGGCTCGTGACGCTCGTCGGCTACAGCAAGGCACTGCTGCTGGCGGGCACCGGCGCGGTCATCGACGCCGCCGAAGCCGAACGCATCGGCCTGGTGGACCGCATTCTGCCGCGGGCGTCGTTCCATGACGACTGGCGCGCCCTGGCGCGGGCCCTGGCCAGTCGGCCCGCCGGCGAAATCAAGCGCGTGATGAAGGGCGTGCCGACGACCGAAGCCGTCGCGGCCTTCGCGCGGCTGTGGATTTCCGACGAGCACTGGGCGGCCGCCGACAAGGTGATGAAGCGCGGCAAGTAACCCCCCGCGCATCCGTCAGCCGCCCAGTTCGCGGATCGGGTCGGCGCCGTCCCAAATGGCGGCGGCATCGCGGATGAAGGTGCCCATGTTTGTCATCATGTCGTTGAGTTCCATGATCTCGATCACCTGCGCCGGGCTGCCCGGTGGTTCGACGTACGCGAACCGGGTTCCGACGTTCTCATCGCCCAACCAGACGACGGGCCAGCCGGCCTCGCGCACGGATGCCATCGTCTCGTCGAAATTCTCTGTCCAGTAAGCCAATTGGTGATATCCCTCGCGGCCGGCGGCCAGGAACTCCGTGTACACGCTCGGAGCCTCGCCCTCCTGCTGGATAAGTTCGAACTGCATCTCTGCGCTGTTGGCCAGCGCGAGCGAGATCGTGATCTCACACTCTTGGCCGCGGTATTGCGCCCGAATCGGCACGCCGCGCATCACGAACCAGGGACCGACACCCAGGTTCACCCAACTCGACAGCGCGGCATCGAGATCGGCGACGACGTAGCCGACTTGGCGGATCGGTCCGGGCAGGACGCTCATTGCGCCGATGCTAGGCGATCCCATCGCGTTGCTCTCCGACATATTGGCGAATTCGGGTGGGAGTCGAGCGGCCGGGCCGGAGTCTTGCGCCAGCTGTTCTCCCTAGACGAGAACGCCATTTCCGATTATGGTCAACCGCGTGTCGACGCAAAAGGCGCTTGCCCCCGAAATCTCCACCTGGCCCGACGAGAACCCGCAGCTGATCGGTAGCCGCTGCGGTGCGTGCGGCGCCACCACCTTCCCCGTCCAGCAGCGCTGCCCGAAATGCAGCGCGGGCGAGATGTCCGACGTGCTGCTGCCGCGGCGCGGCACCCTGGTCACTTGGACGACGCAGGGCTTCCCGCCCGGTGCGCCGTACAAGGGGCCCGCGGGCAAAGACTTCGTGCCATTCGGCGTCGGCCTGGTGCAACTCGATGATGTGATCCGAGTGGAGGGCCGGCTGACCGAGAACGATCCCAAGAAGTTGGAGTTCGGCATGGACGTCGAGCTGACCATGATTCCGTTCACCACCGACGAAGAAGGCGACGAGATCGTGACGTTCGCCTTCCAGCCGGTCTAGAGAGGGATAAGGCATGACCAACGACGTAGCCATCATCGGCGTGGGACTTCATCCGTTCGGCCGGTTCGACAAGACCGCGATGGAGATGGGCGCCGAAGCGATTCAATTCGCACTAGACGACGCGGGCGTCGACTGGAAGGACATCCAGTTCGGCTTCGGTGGCAGCCACGAGGTGTCCAATCCGGATGCGGTGACCCGGCTGGTCGGCCTCACGGGTATCACGTTCACCAACGTCTTCAACGCATGCGCGACCGCGGCGTCGGCCATTCAACAGACCGCCGACACCATCCGGCTCGGCAAATACGACATGGGCATCGCGATCGGGCTGGACAAGCACCCTCGCGGCGCGTTCACCGACGACCCGGCCAAGCTCGCGCTGCCCCAGTGGTATGCCGAGAACGGCCAGTTCGTCACGACCAAGTTCTTCGGGATGAAGGCCAACCGGTACCTGCATGACCATGGTATCTCGCGCGAGACGCTGGCCAAGGTGGCCGCCAAGAACTTCCGCAACGGCGCGCTGAATCCGAATGCGTTCCGGCGCAAGCCAATTCCCGAGGAGGAGATCCTCAACTCGACGGTGCTGAACTATCCGCTCACGCAGTATATGTTCTGCGCACCCGACGAAGGCGCCGCCGCGGTGATCATGTGCCGTGCCGACATCGCGCACAAGTTCACCAAGAAGCCCGTGTACGTCAAGGCGACCGAGATCCGCACGCGGACGTTCGGCGCCTACGAGGTCCACGCGACATTCGCACCGCTCGACGAGGACGTCTCACCCACTGTGTACGCGGCGAGGGCGGCCTACGAGGCGGCGGGCATCGGTCCCGAGGACGTCGATGTCGCCCAGCTGCAGGACACCGACGCGGGTGCCGAGGTGATCCACATGGCCGAGACGGGCCTGTGCGCCGATGGCGAGCAGGAGAAACTGCTGGCCGACGGTGCCACCGAAATCCACGGGACGATGCCGGTCAACACCGATGGCGGTCTGATCGCCAACGGTGAGCCCATCGGCGCTTCCGGCCTCCGGCAGGTCCACGAGCTGGTCCGCCAGCTGCGCGGGGAGGCCGGGGAACGGCAGGTTCCCGGCGAACCCAAGGTCGGTCTCGCCCAGGTGTACGGCGCGCCGGGCACCGCGTCGGCGACGATCCTTTCGGTCTGATGCGGATCGCGATTCGGCTCCCGACTCGAAAACATCGTTCTAAAATCGCCGAAATGATGTTCCCGCGAGCACTCCACGATTTACGTCGCGCGCCTTTGCTCCGGGTGTTGTCAGCAACCATATTGGCGCTGGGCGCCGTGGTGGTTCCGCCCGCGACGGCGAGTGGGCAGGAATCGCTGCCGCTGCGCAACGTCAAGTACACGATCTTCGCCGAGCAGCCGACGTTCGTGGAGATCTACTACCGCGACGTCGACCCGGGCAACTGGGCCGACTACAGCCACAACCCGTACGCGTTCAGCCCGAACGTCGAGGCCAACGTCGGCCCGGATCAACAGTGGAACCTCGACGTCCAGCTGGTCAACCCCGACGAATGGGCGATGGTAGTGGCGACCAGCGGTGAAGGGTCGTCAAGGCCCAACATTCACTGCGTGCTCGCCGTGGACGGGGTTGTCGTCAAGACCAATCAGGGACCCAAGGGCGCGCTCTGCTCGATTCGCAATTGGTGATCTCGCGCAGCCTCCGTCTCGGCCGGGTCGTTGCCTGGCAGTGGTTCGCCTTCCAGGCGCCGGATCCACTGCTCGCAGTACGCGAATGTTTCGGCATGCCCGGTCGTCATACCGAGCGCGCGTTCCACCACCAGCCCCTGCGACACGCTGGTCGCGAAGACCGTCCACACCACCGGGGGAACGTCGGCGGTATCGACGCCGTAGCGCCGCAACGCCGCGGCGATCGCCTTGTTCTGCTCTTCCCGGAAACGCTCGGCGTAGTAAACGATTTCGGCCCGCAGCGCCTTGCGGTGGTTCGCCAGGCCCATGAACTCCATCGTCAGCCGCGTCGCTTCGGGCTGCGTGCTGAACCGCCACAACGCCCACAGCGGCTGCGGCGACGCCAAGGCCGTCTCGAGCACACCGAGGCCCTCCTCGGCTCTGCGACGGAACACCTCCAAGAAGAGGTCCTCCATGGTGCGGAAGTAGTAGTGCACAAGCTGAGGCTTGAGCCCCGCCTTCTCGGCCACCCGCCGCGACGTGACCGCGGCGTAGCCCTCGTCGAGAATCATCTGCTCGGCGGCGTCGAGCAGCACCGTGCGATTCTTCGCGTCCGGTGCGCCGATCCTTCGCGCCGATGCCATGTCACTCCCCCGTTTCCTGCACGCAGGCTCCGACACGCCGATCGTAACGTCGACCCGCCGCGCGTCCTTGACCCCGACTCTGCCACAATGCTAAGCAGATGCTCAGCACTTTCCGGACCATGAATCCCCCGGCCTCGAGAAGGACGTAGCTAATGACCACAGACTTCGATTCGGTCGACTACTTCACCGATCCGTCGCTGGTCCCGGACCCGCACCCCTACTACGACCACGTGCGGTCCAAGGACCCGGTGTGTTGTCCCATCACCAACGGCGTGCTCGCCGTCACCGGCTGGGAAGCGGCCAACACCGTCTACAAGGACAGCGAGAACTACTCGTCGTGCGTCGCGGTGATGGGCCCGTTCACGCCGCTCCCGTTCACGCCCGAGGGCGACGACATCTGTGCGCAGCTCGAGGAGCATCGCACCGAGATCATCATGCACGAGCACATGGTCACGATGGATCCGCCCCATCACACGGACGCTCGATCCGTTCTTTCGCGGCTGCTCACCCCCAAGCGGCTCAAGGAGAACGAGGACTTCATGTGGCGACTCGCCGACCGCCACATCGACGAGTTCATCGCCGATGGCCGCTGCGAGTTCCTTGCCGCCTACGCGAAGCCCTTCTCACTGCTGGTCGTCGCCGACCTGCTCGGCGTTCCGGAGGAGGACCACGAGGACTTCCGCCAGGCATTCGGGGCGCAGAGCGAGGGAACCAACATCGGCAGCCTCGACCACGAGGTGATCGCCGTGAACCCGCTGGCGTGGGCCGACGAGAAGTTCTCCCAATACATCGAGGAGCGCCGCGAGTCACCCCGTGACGACGTGCTGACATCGATTGCGACGGCGAAATATCCGGACGGGTCGACGCCGGAGGTGGTCGATGTCGTGCGGACCGCGACGTTCCTGTTCGCCGCGGGGCAGGAGACGACCGCGAAGCTGCTCGGCGCGGCGATGCGGGTCCTGAGCGACCGGCCCGACATCCAGCAGCAGTTGCGCGACGACCGCAGCCTCATCCCGATCTTCGTCGAGGAGTGCCTGCGGATGGACAGCCCGGTGAAGAGCGTGTTCCGGATGGCCCGCAAGACAACGACGCTCGGCGACACCCCGGTGCCTGCGGGAACCACGGTGATGGTCAGTCCCGGCGCCGCCAACCGCGACCCGAAACGATTCGACAATCCGCACGAGTTCTCGCTCGAGCGCAAGAACGTGCGCGAGCACATTGCGTTCAGCCGCGGAATCCACTCCTGCCCGGGCGCTCCGCTGGCGCGCGTCGAAGGCCGAGTCTCGATCGAACGGCTTCTCGACCGCCTGGCCGACATCACGGTGAGCGAGGACAAGCACGGGCCCCTGGACGCCAGGCGGTACGAGTACGAGCCGACTTTCATCCTGCGCGGGCTGACCGAGATCAACATCGAATTCACGCCCGTCTCATAGCGGGTTTACAGGTCGCCGCGCTCCCAGTAGGACCTGCCGTCTCGCGCGACGCAGGTGAGGAAGAGACCGTCGGGCGCTTGGGCGACCTCGCCGTCCATCGCGGGGCACAGATCGTTCTCGAGTTTGACGCCGTGCATCTCCGGCGACCTGAACCACCGGGGCTCGTATCGCCGCGGCGACCCGCAGAACACCAGCCGGCCCCAGTCCGTCACGCCGAACGCGTAGTAGGTCGGGTTGTTGCAGTACGACCCGAGCACCACGCCCGGCTGGATTCCCGGCGTGCAGTTGGGATAGTTGCACTCACCGCCGGGTGGCGGTGGCGGAGGCTGAGCGGCCGCCGGTGGCGCGGCCACCACGACCGCGGAAATCATCAGGGCAGCAAGCACTGCGACGATGGATCGCACCGCGCCATTCTCACACAGGCGGGAACGAAATTCTCCCTTTTGGAGAGGATTACTACCAGGCACGATAGGCTTGCGAGTTATGCGTGCAGTTCACGTCGGCGCCAGCGCTGCGGCCCTCGCTTTGATCGCCAGTTTAGGCCCGGCAACGCCCGCACAAGCGCAGTTCGGCACCAATATCGACGGCACGTATCAGGTGATGTCGGACGGCGAGTGGGCGACAAGCGAGGCGGCTCCGGGTGGCGGCACGATGTTCTACGACCAGAAGACGGTCACCGAGACGTGGACGGTCAACACCAGCTGCGTGAGCCCGATCGAATGCTCCGGCACGGTGACGAGCTCCCTCGGATGGACGGGTACGGCCCGGCTCGACGACTTCTGGTACGTCGACCACGAGATCCCGAACTGGCTGCCGTGTCCGGACGGCACCTTCGCTCCGGGCCATCAGAAATTCATCCTCAAGGCGATTGACCCTGCGACCAACGAATCACGCTTGACCAACACGAACTTTTTCATGGGCCGCAACCAGACCAAAGCTCCGAGCGGCGCATGCGGCAGGAACCAACCGCTCGTCATCGAGATGCCCGTGAAGATGGTCAAGCTGAGCTGACCGGTGCGGCGTCCGCCGCGACCGTCAGCTCGGCATCAGATCCTTCCACGTCGTGGGCAGGTGGCCTGCCGCAAGGTTCGTCTGCTGCTGCAGCTCGCCGTCGGCGGTCAGATACTCCCCGGTCTTCGGGTCGTACGGCATCAACGCGACCGACGGTCCGCCAGAACCGTTGCCGTTGAACGCGCTTGGCGCGGCGGGCACCGCGCCGTCGGCCGGAGCCGGCGGCACCGGCGGGATCGGCGTTCCGTTCAACGAATTACCCGGCGGTGGTGGCGGGGCGATCGGCGCCTGCAGCGGTCCGGGCGGCGGCCCAGGAGGCACCGCTCCGGGCGGAGGTACCCCCGGCGGCGTCCCCGATGGGACCGCTCCTGGCGGCAGCGGCGTGCCCTCCAGCGGCGCGAAAATCCGCTCCTGAAAGTCAACACGATCATCCAGCGGGACGCCCTGTGCGACCAAGTTCGGGTCGAACGGATACGGGCCGACATAGTGCTGCCGTATCGCCAGCGGCTGGAATCCCTTGGGGTCGTTGCACAGTTCCACTGTGGGAGCGCGCTTTCCGGGGTGCCCCATGCACGGATAGTTGCGCGCGCCACGCACCGAGATCGGCGAGTCCTGCGGCAGCTTGCAGTACAAGCCGTCCGGAGTGTCGATCGAAGTCATGTCTTCCGGATTGCGCCATTGCGACGGCGGCAGGAAGCCGACCGAGCACGTCGGCGGGTCGGCGACGGTGAGCGCGAAGTCACCGGATGGCAGACCGGTCGGGTTGTTCACTGGAAGGCCGAAGGACTGCTCCGCCGCGACGATCCCGGGGGTCAACACCAGCAACTGTTCCAGCGCGGGGTTGTAGGTGACCAGGATCTGCCCGACGGTGGTGAGGTTGGCCAGCAAAATCGGCAGCGTCGGCTTGATCTGGTTGAGGAGTGCTGAAACCTCCTGCGCGAAGCCGGGTCCGCGTTGCAGAATGGCCCGAATCTCTGGGTCGTTCTGCGCCAACTGTCCCGTCACGCCGGCAAGGCTGCGCGCCCACGTCCTGATCGAATCTCCTGTTTCGGCCTGCGAATCCAGCAGTGGCCCGCTGTCGTCGATGAGCCCCTTGAACTGATCGGAGACACCGTTGACGTCGCCCGTCAGTTTCGATCCAGAGTCGATCAATGACTGGAAATCGGGACCTGCCCCATTGAACGCCTTGAATGTCTCATCGAGCAGATCACCGATCCTGTCGCCGGGAATGCTTTCCACGAGCTTGTTGACCTGCTCGAGCATCGGGCCGACTTCCTGCGGAATCGTGGTGTTCGCCATCGGGATTCGCGAGCCGTTCTGCAGGTAGGGCGCCGAATCGGTACGCGGCCGCAGGTCGACGTACTGTTCGCCGATGGCCGACACGCTGAGCACGTCGGCCTGCAGATCCGCTGGGATCTTCGGCGACGTGTCCAGCGACAGCGTTGCTTCCGCACCCTTGTCGGTCAGTTTCACCTCGGTGACCTTGCCGACCTGCACCCCGCGGTAGGTCACGTTGCCGAAGCGGTACAGGCCGCCCGCGGCCGGCAGTTCCAGCGTCACGGTGAGGCGGCCGAGGCCGAGCAGCGTCGGCACCTGCATGTAGACGAACGCCATCACCACCACGCCGACGATCGACGCGATCGTGAAGATGATCAGCTGGTTTCGGACGAAGCGGGTCAGCATCAGCCGCCACCTCCCGGCGCAGGTGCATCGTCAATGGGCGGCGCGCCGGGCGGTATCGCCGGGGCAGGCGCAGGCGCATCCGGGCCGAACGGCCCCGCGAAGATCTGCCCCTGGGGCGTCACCTGAGCGGCGGGCAGCCACGGCGCCGCGGGCGGGGGCGGCACCATCGGCAGCATCGGTTCAGCCACGGGCGGCATCGGCGGCAGCCCCTGTGGCAACTTCGCCTCGGCGTCAGGCGGCGGGTTCACGCCGAAATCCATCGGACTGTACGAGTAGTTCGCCCAGTACGGATCACCCGGCGCCGGAATGAGTTTGGCGTTCTCATCGCCCCAGCGGGTACCGAGCAGCAACGTCTTCTTCAGGCGGGGATACGTGAGGTCGAAGGTGGCGAACAGGTTGATGTAGTCACCTCTGGTGATGCGGTCGGCGAAGGTCGGACCGTATGGGAACGCGGTCGCCCAGAGCACTGCGAGGTTGAGATCCGGGCCGATGTCGGCGAGTGCGCCGAGGGCGGGCCCGAGGTGCTGCAGATCCTTCACCAGATCATCGCCCGCCTCGTTGACCAGATTCGTGGCCGTATCGCCGAACGTCCCGAGCCTGGTCAGCGCGGTGGTCAGCGTCGGACGTTCCTTGATCAACACGTCGATCGCCGGCGGTATCTCCTTCAGCGCGCGGTCGAACACGTCGCGCTGGCTGGCGAAGGTGCCGGCCACTCTGTTCAATTGCTGGATCGAGGCGATGATGTTGTCACGTTGGGCGTCAAGTGTTCCGACGAAGGTGTCCAACCGCGTGAGCAACTCGCGAATCTCAGGTTCGCGTCCCGATACCGCGATGCTGAAGTTGTGAATGACGTCGCTGATCTGGCCCAGGCCGCCGCCGTTGACCACAGTCGACAGCGACGACAACGTTCGTTCTGTCGTCGGGTAGGTCGACGCATCATTAAGCGGAATGGTGGCACCGGGCTGCAGTCGGCCGGAGGGCTTTTCGCCCAGCGGCGGGTTCAGTGCCAGATGCATGGATCCCAGCACGCTGGTCTGCCCGACCGTCGCTACCGCGTTGGCCGGAACGACCACGTCGGGTTTGACCGAGATCTCCACGTCGGCATGCCAGTCCCGGACCGTCATCTTGCCGACGCTGCCGACGACCACGTCGCTGATCAGCACCGGCGAATTCGACTCCAAGGTCGCGACATTCGGCACTTCGACGTGGTAGATCGCCGCGTCGGGTCCGCGGCCGACCGCACCGGGCAACGGGAGCGAGTTGACGCCCTGGAAGGAGCATCCCGTCAACGCAACCGCGAGACATGACGCGGCGACTGCTGCCCCCTTGAATCGGCGGATCACGACGGCGCCCCCACTTCTGCAGGCAAGGGTGGACCGGGCGGCGCGGGCGTCGGGGGAAGCAGCATGTTCTCCACCGTCGGCGGTCCCGGCTGCACATTCGACTGCACATTGGGCGGCCCCGGAATCGGTGCGCCCGGGAACAGCGCCGGTGAAGGCGTCGCCGGTGCATCGTCGTCCGGCGCGTATAGCCCGGGCGGACCCGGAGGCGCGTTCCAGCCAGGTGGTGGTGGGATGTCGCCCTGACCGGTATAGGCCGACACTGTTGGCGGCGGCTCAGGTGCATCGCCCGGTCCCGCTCCACCGGGTGCGAGCTTGGGGTCGGTGTAGATGAGCCGATCCGGGTCGGGCGCAGGCCGCAGGTACGGGTTGATCGGCAGCGGAATCTGATTGACGTTCAGCAGTCGCAGCGCCGGACCGAGGTACTGCGCGCACAGTTTCGCCGTTTCGGGGGCCGTCGTATTCGCAACGCCGCCGATCAGACCGCAGAAGAACCAGACCGGGTTCGAGAAGTTCGACAGCGCGAAGGCACCGGTCACCGAGCCGCCGTTCGGGTAATAGATGTTGTTGAAGTTCGCGATCGCGTTTGGCGCGATGTGCAGCACGTTCTGCAGCGCCATCTGGTTGTCGACGAGGATCTGGGTCAGGTCAGCCAGCTTCTGGATCTGCTCGGACGTTTCGTTGCGGCTGCCCGCCACGAACCGCTGCACCTCACCGATCGCGGTCGACAGATTGGTCAGCGCCGCATCGAGAGACGACCTGCTGTCGTTGATGACACTCGACAGGCTTGCCAGCCTGTTCTGGAACATGACGATCTGCTGCTTGCTGTCGCGAAGCGCGGACACGAAGATCTGCAGATTCTTGATGATGTCGACGATGTTGCCGCTACCTTCGGCGAAAACCCTTGCTACACCAGACAACTGGGAAAGTGTCTGACGCAACTTGTCACCGTTGCCGCCCATCGCGTTAGCCGCGCTGTCGATGAACCGGGAAACAGAGGTGCCAGACACACCGGCCTGGGGTCCCAATTCGGTCGACAACCGCATCAACTGCGTCTTGACCTCATCCCATTCGACCGGGACGG
The DNA here is from genome assembly GCA_963793055.1 of uncultured Actinomycetota bacterium. Taxonomy (GTDB): domain Bacteria; phylum Actinomycetota; class Actinomycetes; order Mycobacteriales; family Mycobacteriaceae; genus Mycobacterium. Next base: position 132,760 of record CAWBYS010000004.1, read on the forward strand.
CGGTTCGATCGCTTGGGATCACGGCCCCGTCTTTCATGGTCGGGCCTTTGCCGTTCCGATATGCCGGGGTGAGTTGCACGTAGCGGGCGGCGACCAGATTCTGCGCGACGATCACAGCTTTGGCGTCGGCAGGAATCGGCACATCCCGATCGACCTTGAGGGTCATCTTCGTCTGGGTGCCCTCGGGTTTGATCGACTCGATCGTGCCCACTTTGACTCCCGACACCCGCACCTCGTCACCCGGATAGATGGCCGTCGCCGTCGGGAAGAATGCGGTGATGGTGTTCGGCCCGAAGAACACCTGGCGCGCCAGGAACGCACCGCCGGCGATCAGGGCGATCGCCAGAGCGATCGCCGTGCCGACCACCACCGGCTTACGGGTTGCCATCATTGGGAAGGTCTCCTGGCCCTGGAATGCCATTGATGGGGAACGGAAGCTCGGCGCGCGGGCCTGCGTTGTCCGGCGGCTGTCCGGCATCGATGCCGCGGCGGAAGCCAAACGCGTAGTCCAGGAACGGCTGGAGTATCTGCGCAGGCGACAGGTTGGGCACCAACGCGTTGTAATACGGGCCGTTGGAAACGATTTCGCCCTGCGTCAAGTAGTACTTGGCGGCACCGGGCAGCGCTTTGGCGAGGCTGTCCCGGTTCCTCACCAGCATCCCGGTCACTTCGTTGAGCTGCTTCAGCGTCGGCGCCAGCTTCTGCTCGTTGTCAGCAACGATGCCGGTGAGCGCCTGCGATACCGCCGAGGTGGCGTTGAGCAAGCTGGTGATCGCGTACCGGCGCTCGTTGAGCACCGCGAGCAGATCGTTGGAGTTGAGAATCAGCGTGTTCACCTGCTTGCTGCGCTCGGAGAAAATCCCGGTCACATCACCCGCGGTCTTCAGGAGCTCTGCCAGGCCCTCGTTGCGGCTGTTGAGCGACTTCGACAACCGCGAGACCCCGTCGAACGCCGGTCCCAGCTGCGGCGAGATCTGGTCGAGTGTGGCCGACAGCGTATCCAACGACTGATTGAGCGATTCGGTGTTGGTGCCTGCCGTATTGGCGGTCAGGTCACTCACCGCATCGGTCAGTGAGTACGGCGACGACGTGCGCGTCGTCGGGATGGCCTGGCGGCGGTCCAGCGTGCCGCTGCCCGCCGATTCCAGTGCCAGCACTCGCTCGCCGAGAAGGGTTCCCGTGCGGATGTGCGCAGTGGTGTCGGAGCCGAGCGCGTATTTACCGTTGATGGTGAAGGCGACAAGTGCGTCGCCGTTGTCGAGTTTGACCGACGACACCGTGCCGACCTTGATCCCGGACACCGTCACGTCGTTGCCGACGGCGATGCCGCCGGCCTCGGTGAACAGCGCCTGATAGCGCAGCGACGTCGCCCACTGCAGAAGCCGCTCGGGCTGCAGCCCGATGGCGATGACGAGGATGATCAGGACGACGCCGATGAAGCCCGCCCTGATGAGTTGGTTACCGCGATACCTCTGCATTTAGCTGTCCACGCACCTTCCCGTGTCCTGCTTGATCCAGGGGAACTGGACGGTGTGTCCCTGAAGGTCGCTGGCGCGGAAGGCGATTCCGCAGATGTAGTACGGGAACCAGGCGCCGTAGGAACCCACCCGCGCCAGCTTGCGATAGATCTCGGGCAGGCGTTGGATGGTGGCCTCCAAGCGCGGAAGGCCGTTGTTGACCAGCGGGGCGAGCCTGTTGAGCGATTCGATGGTGCCTGCCAACGGCTGACGACCCCGGCCCAGCAGATCCGCCAGCGACGTCGTGCCGTTGTCCAGCGACTGGATGGCGGTGCCAATGGGGTCGCGATCCGCCGACAGGCCCTTGATCAATTGATCGAGTTTGTCGATGGCGCCGGAGAATTCGTCGCCGTCTTTGGACAGCGTGTCCAGCACGTCGCGCAGATTGCCTATCAGTTCCTCGATCACCTGGTTGTTGTCCGCCAAACCATTGGTGAATGACGACGTCTTCGAGAACAGCGATTCGAGCGTGCCGCCCTGGCCCTGCAAAATCTGGATCAGCGAGCCGGTGAGTGCGTTGACGTCTTGTGGATTCAGGCCCTGGATAACGGGTTTGAGCCCACCGAGCAGCAGATCGAGGTCGAGCGCGGGGGCCGTGCGGTCGATGGGTATTTGCGCCCCGGGTGGAAGAATCCTCGCCGACCCGGGTGCGTCGACGAGTTCGAGGTAGCGGTCCCCCACCAGATTGAGGTAGCGGATCGCCGCCTTCGTCCCCGTGGTCAGCTTCGTGTTGCGGTCAGTGTCGAACTTGACCACGACCTTCCGGTCCGCGTCCAGTGACACGTTCTGCACAGTTCCCACGCGAATGCCTGCGATCCGTACGGTGTCACCGGCTTCCAACCGCGACGCGTCGGCGAAAACCGCCGAATACCCGTCCGTCGAACCGGTTCTCGACTCGCTGAAAACGACGAACAGGAAGGCGGTCAGCATCGCCATGATCACAGCGAAGATGCTGAATTTGATGAGCGTGCCCACTGATCGCGTCATCCCGGCATACCGATCTGCGCGCCGTTTCGCGGCGGTCCGTCCAGTGGCCCGAACAACCAGTTCTTGAGCCCCTCGGAGTTCAACAGGATGCCCGAGTTGCCGTACTGCGCAGGATTGGAGCCGATATCGCCGATGACCTGCGGTGGGACGAAGTTCGGGGGCACTTCGGGCAGGCCCAGCTCCTGACAGTAGTCGCGGCCACCGCTCGTAGCAGCAACCTTCGGCAGGTCGCCTGGATAGCGATAGCGTTCGGTACCGAGCGTCAGGCCTGCCGACACCAGAACGCCCGAGTACTGAGGCGGAGACTTAGCCAACGGTACGAAGCCACCTAGGCCGCATGTCACCGACTTGCGGTACTCGTCGAGCAGGCTGACTGTCGGCACCAGCACATGTGCGACGTCGGTGAGCCCCTGGGTGTTGCCGCCGATGACGTCGTTGCCGAGGTCGGCCAAACCAATTGTGCTGACCAGGAATTCGTCGAGATTCTGTTGCTGATCGACGATGGAGTTACTCACCTTGGTTGTGCTCTGCACCGTCGAGACGAGATCCGGCGCGGCGTCACCGTAGGCCTCCAGTGTCGGCACCGCCGCCTCGATGTCGTGGGAGAGGTTGGGCAGGCTGGGCTCGATCTTGGCCAACAGCGCGTTGAAGTCGACCAGGGTCTGACCGAACTTCTCACCGCGACCGTTGAACGCCGTCGCGATCGCCCCGAGGGTCTGGTTGAGTTTGGCGGGGTCGATCTTGTCGAGCAACGACACGAGTTGCTGAAACACCGTGTTGATCTCGACCATCACGTGCTGACTCTGGATGACCTGGCCTGCGCGCAGCTTTTGCGCCGACGGGTCCTTCGGCGGAACCAGTTGCACGAACTTTGCGCCGAAGACCGTCGAGGATGTGATGTCGACCGAGACGTTCTCTGGAATCAGTCGAAGTGCCGAGCGGTCCATGTCGAGATGAAGCGCGGCGGTGCCGTCGGGCTTGGCCTCGATCGAGGACACCTGTCCCACCTGCACGCCACGCATCTTCACCTTGGCGTCGGGGTTCATCACCAGACCGGCGCGATCCGAGATCACCGTCACCGGAACCGTATCAGCGAAGCTGCCGCGGAACAGGCTCACGGCCAAGGCGACGATCAGGCCGATGGCCACGATAAACGCCAGGCCTGTCAGGGGCCTCACGACACTACTGCTTTTCATCGCCGCGACCCTAACCCGACAGGTTGAAATTGCCGTTGGATCCGTAAATGGCGAGCGAGACCAGCAGCGTGACTGACACGACCACCACCAACGAGGTGCGCACCGCGTTGCCGACCGCCGCACCGACGCCGGATGGGCCGCCGGTGGCGAAATAACCAAAGTACGTGTGGATCAACAGGATCGTGATCGCCATCAGCACCGCTTGCAGGAACGACCACAACAAGTCGATCGGGTTCAAGAAGGTGTCGAAGTAGTGGTCGTACAACCCGCCGGACTGACCAAACAACACCACCGTGGTGAACTGGCTGGCGACGAACGACAGGATCACCGCGATCGAGTACAGCGGGGTGATCGCGATCATGCCCGCGATGAGCCGGGTGGACACCAGGTACTCCACCGGACGAATCGCCATCGCCTCCAGCGCGTCGATCTCTTCGTTGATCCGCATCGCGCCCAACTGCGCGGTCACCCCCGCCCCGAACGTCGCCGCCAAACCGATCCCGGCGACCACCGGCGCCGAGATGCGCACATTGATGAACGCCGCCAAAAAGCCCGTCAACGCCTCGATGCCGATGTTGCCCAGCGACGAATACCCCTGTACTGCCAAGGTGCCGCCCGCCGCCAAGGTCAAGAAGCCGACGATCACCACGGTGCCGCCGATCATCGCCAACGTGCCCGCACCCATGGAGATCTCGGCGATCAGCCGCACGATCTCCTTGCGGAAATGCACCATCGCATGCGGCACCCCGCCGAGCGCCTTGAGATAAAACAGCATGTGATCGCCGATACGCCCGAGCGTGTTCACCGGGCGGCGCACCGACCGCGTCAGACGCGGATAGGTCGAGCGCAGGATCGTCATCGTTCCCATGGCGCTATCCCGTCGTCATCCGGATGCCGATGGCCGTCACGATCACGTTGATCACGAACAGCGCCATGAATGCATACACCACCGTCTCGTTGACCGCGTTGCCGACCGCCTTGGCGCCACCACCGGAGATGATCAGCCCGCGGTAACAGGCCACCAACCCGGCGATCAACCCGAACAGCGCAGCCTTCACGCACGAGATGATCACCTCGGGCACCCCCGTCAACAGCGTGATGCCCGCCGCGAATGCACCCGGGTTAACGTCCTGAATGAACACCGAAAACATGTAGCCGCCGAGGATCCCGATGATCACCACCAGGCTGTTGAGCAACAACGCGACCAGACCTGAGGCCAGCATCCGCGGGGTCACCAACCGCTGCACCGGGTTGATACCCAGCACCTCCATCGCGTCGATCTCCTCGCGGATCGTGCGCGACCCCAGATCCGCGCAAATCGCCGTCGCGCCCGCGCCGGCCACGATCAGCACCGTCACGATTGGACCCACCTGCGTCACCGCGCCGAACGCCGCACCCGCGCCGGACAGATCAGCCGCACCGAGTTCGCGCAAGAAGGATGTTGAGCGTGAAGCTGATCAACACCGTGAACGGGATCGCCACCAACAACGTCGGCGCCAACGCCACCCGGGCAATGAACCAGCACTGCTCCAAGAATTCCCGCCACTGAAACGGCCTGCGGAACACGAACCGCACCGCATCGGCCGACATCGCGAACAAGCCGCCAACCGCCTGCATCGGACCCGAGAGATTCCGAATCGGGGGCAGACCCGCAGACCACCGCTCCGGTCCACTACCGCGCGCCATGGGCGGCTCCTTCCAGGATGGTTACGGCTGAAACAGCCGTGGGGCCACCGATATTGTGCGCCAAAGCGATCCGCGCACCGTCCACTTGATTGACCGCCTCCCCACGGAGCTGCGCGAACAACTCAACGCACTGCGCGACTCCCGTCGCCCCCGGCGGATGGCCCTTGGCCTTCAGTCCGCCGCTGGGGTTGACCGGCAGTGCGCCCCCGACGCAGGTCACGTCCGTCTCTACGAGCTTGTAGCCCCCGAATCTCTCCGCGAAGCCGAGATCTTCATAGCTGATCAACTCGATGCCCGTGAAGAAATCGTGAACTTCGGCGACATCTATGTCGGCGGGCGTCATACCTGCCATGGTGAACGCTTGCTTGGCGGCGCGGACCGTTGCCGGGAAAGTCGTCATATCCGCCTTGTGCTGATGCATCACCGAGTCGAGGCCGAGGCCGACGCCGCGGATCCATACCGGCCTGTCTGTGAATCGGTCGATGACGTCTTCGGCGGCCAGCAGAAGGGCTGCGGCGCCGTCGCTTTGCGGGGCGCAGTCATACAGGCCGAACGGAGTGACGACCGTCGGCGCCTTCAGCGCCTGCTCGACGGTGATCTCGAATCGCAGTCGCGCCTTCGGATTGTTGACACCGTGGCGGTGGTTCTTCACGGCGACCATCGCCAGGTGTTCGCGTGTGGCCGGAGACTCATGCATGTAGCGGCGCACGTGCAGCGCGAACCCGGCAGGCGAAACCACCCCGAGCGGGTAGTCCCACGCCATGTCGCGGGCCATCGCCTCCCACTCCCACAGCATGTCCTTCGACGTGGTGTCGCGCAGCTTGTCAGCACCCATGACCAGTGCGATGTCGAATGCGCCCGAGGCTACCCCGAACAATGCATTGCGCACGGCATCATTACCTGTGGCACAGGAGTTTTCGACCCGAGTCACAGGAAGGTCCGGCAGACCGAGGGTGTCGGCGAGTATCCCCGAGGGGAATCCGTCAGCGGTACCCATCGCACCGAGCCAGGCCGCCTGCAGGTCTGTCTTGGCCAGTCCCTTGTCGACACTGGCTGCGCACTCGGCGAACGCCATCGGCAACAGATCCTTGATGCCGAGCGCGAAGTGCTCGCCGAAAGTCGTCATCCCGGCGCCGACGATTGCGACCCGCCTCATGCCGCCACCTGCTCCGGCTCGAACATGTACCCGTAGTCGGGTACGCCCGAACGCACCGCGACGCGACGCAAGGCCAGGCGGCCGCGCGCACCGATATCGACCGATCCCGGTTGTGCACCAGTCACTTTGACCAAGGCGCGGACGTCAACACCGTCGAGTTCGACGATCACCAACGAATAAGGCGTGCGCAGGCCGGGTACCGGCATGTGCACCGTCGTCTCGGTGTACACGGTGCCCGTGCGCGGCAGCGAGATCAGCTCGTAATCGGTCGACAGCGTGCCGTCATCCGAGAGCCGGTATCGCGGAGGGAAATCGAGCGCGTGGCTGTCTACGAACTTGCCTGCTTCCCAACGGGTTTTCGCTTCGAACGCGCGCTCGTAGGCCGCGAGCGAGATGGGGATGTCGGCACCGGCGACATACCTGCTCTCGGGAATGGGGCGCGCCACCGGTTCGCGACGATGAAGCTCGGCCATACCACCGGTGACGGTGATTCCCGACAGGCTGGCCTGCTCGACGGCCACCAGAGGGCCGGTGGTGCCACGGTCGGCCATGCCCGCCAGTGCGAACAGACTCGAGCTGGCCCCGAATGTCGGCAACGCCGGCGGCTCTCCGATGGTCAACTCGACCGCACGCGAGTGCTCCACGCCAGCCACCGCCGCAGGCGTGTCCAGCCACGCGGCCTCCAAAGAGGCGACCAAGCCCCGTTCGTGCAGCAGGCGCGGGTCGCCGTAGTCGTGCACGGCGCCGGTGGCGTTGCGCGTGCGCACCGGAAGGCTTCGGGCGACGCGGGCCGCCGTGCGGACCTGTAGACCGCGCTCGGCGGTCAGCACCGCGGCGGCACCCGCCGGCTCCAGATCGCTGCCGATGATCAAAGTGCGCGGGCGGGCGGAGCTCAGCGCGTCGACGGTTGCCGGCGCACCGCCGAGGCGCTCGTCCACCTCGAGTTCCGGGTCGAGTCCCAGACCCGCGAGCAGAACCGCTGCGTTGCTACTCTCCAGCAGCGGCATGTCCCTGCTCACCAGCACCACCCGCTCGACCGCGCCGCTGGCCAACAACGCGGCGCGACCCGCTTCGACGGCAAGCGTGATGGCGTCCTCGTCGTCGCCCGGCACCCGATATTGGGGTGAACCCCAACACGGCAGATAGGTGCCGATCGAAGCGACGTAGGGCATGGAGACCTTTCCGATGACTAGGTGACGGCGCCGGCCGTCTTGAGCTCGATGATGCGGTCCCAATCCAAGCCGAGTTCCAGCAAGATTTCGTCAGTTTGCTCCGCAAAACCTGGAGCGGGTCCGGTTTGGGGTGCGCTGACATCAAACTGCACCGGGTTCGCGACCAATTCGAGCTCGCCCGCTTGGACCAGATACTCGTTGGCCCGGATCTGTGCATCTTCCACGGCCTGCAGGGTGTCCTGCACGGGTGCCCACGGTCCGAGCAGTGTCGCGAAGCGCTCGCTCCACTCGGCCAATGGCCGCTTGCTCATCGCCTCTTTGAGGATCTCAGCGGCCGCAGCGGTGTTCTCGGCGATCGACTCGACGGTCGCGAACCGCGGATCGTCTGCCAGCTCGTCGAGATCCATGTGCTTGCAGACGTCCGCCCAGAATTTGGTGGGCTGCATCATGACGAAGGAGATGTAGCGGTCGTCGGCCGTCGGGTACAAGCCGACCAGCGGATTGATCGGCGACCCGTGCACGCCGGGCGGAAAGGCCTCCATGCGCTGACCGAGGTGCTTGGTCAGCGCGACCGTGTGCCCGAGTGACCACAGACCACTTCCGAGAAGCGACACGTCGACCACCGACGGCTCGCCGGTGCGCTCACGCTTGAGCAGCGCGGCGGCGATCCCGCCTGCCAGGTTTGTGCCGGAGATGGTGTCACCGTAGGCCGGGCCGGGCGGGCCGACCATGCCGGGTGTGCCCGGCGGAGTGATGGTGGCCGCGGTGCCTGCACGACACCAGAAGGCGGTCATGTCGTAGCCGCCCTTGACCGACTCCTCGCCGCGGGGTCCCAGCGCACTGCCCCTGGCGTAGATGATCTTCGGATTGACGGCGCGGATGTCGTCGACGTCGATGCCGAACTTCTGCCGATGACCCGGCAGAAAACTGGTGAGGAACACATCGGCGCGCCTGGCCAGCTCCAGCAGCACTTCCTTGCCCTCGGGCACCGACATGTCAAGTCCGATGCTGCGCTTGCCGCGGTTGGCGTGCTCGATGTTGGGGTTCGGGTCGCCTTCGACGCGCAGCAGCCCGGTCTGACGCAGGCCGCGCTGGGGATCGCCTGTCACCGCATGCTCGACCTTGACCACGTCCGCGCCCCATTCGCGCAGCACCGCACCGGCCGACGGCACGAATCCGTACATCGCGACTTCCAGGACGCGAATGCCGTCGAGCGGTCTGCTCACTTGACCACCGTCGCCAACGTCTTGCGCTCGAGGAACTCCTCGAGGCCCGCTGCGCCCATCTCCCTGCCGATGCCGGACTGCTTGTAGCCGCCGAACGGACTGTCGGCGCCGTAGTACATGCCGCCATTGATGGACAGGGTGCCGGTGCGGATGCGACGCGCGATCGCGAGTGCGCGGTCATCACTGCCGTACACCGCCCCCGAGAGTCCGTAGATCGAGTTGTTGGCGATCCGCACGGCATCGTCATCGTCGTCGTAGACGATGACGGCCAGCACAGGACCGAACACCTCCTCCTGGGCGATCTCGCTGTCCGGTTCGACGTCAGTCAGCAGTGTCGGCGTGTAGAAGTAGCCGGGTTCGATCTTTTCGCCGCCCGTGACGAGGGTGGCGCCGGCCTCGATGGCCCGCTTGACCATGCCGTCGACCTTGTCGCGCTGCTTCTCACTGATCAGCGGACCCATGTAGGTGTCGGGATCGCCGGGGTCGCCCACCTTGATGATGCCGAAGTTGTTCTTGAGCTTCTCGACGATCGCGTCGTGATGCTTGCGCGGCACCAGCATCCGGGTCGTGATTGCGCAGCCCTGACCGGAATGGCTGGCGGTGGCGAAGGCAGAGAACAGCGCCGCCATGTCGAAGTCGGCGTCGTCGAGCAGGATCGCCGCGGACTTCCCGCCGAGTTCCAGGAACACCCGCTTACACGTCTCGCTGGCCGCGGCCATGATCGCCCGCCCGGTCGGGGTCGAACCGGTGAAGGTGACCATGTCGACGTCGGGGCTGGTGGTGAGCGCGACGCCTACTTGAGGATCGGCGCCGCTGAGCACGTTGACCACGCCGGCGGGGATGTCGGTGTGGTTGGCGATCAGCTCGCCCAGGGCAAGTGTGATCAACGGCGTGTCCGGTGCGCCCTTCAGCACGACGGTGCAGCCCGCCGCGAGCGCGGGACCGAGTTTGGCCAGTGCAAGCTGCGTCGGATAGTTGTAGGCGATGATCGCCGCGACGACCCCGGCGGCTTCTTTCTCCACCCAGCGGTGGTGCTGCATGCCGTGGCTTTCGATCTCGCCGAGGTCCTCGGTGAACGGATAGGTCTTCAGCAGGTCGGCGTAGTAGCGGACGATGCCGATCGGCGCATCCAGCTGTGGGCCCGCGTTCAAGCCGGCCGTCGCGCCGACTTCGGCGGTGTTCAGCGCGGCGAGTTCGTCGCGGTGGTCGACCAGCGCCTGATGCAACTGCTCGAGGCAGCGGATCCGCAGCTCGGTGTTCGTGGACCAGTCGGTCTCGTCGAAGGCCCGCCGCGCCGCCGCGATCGCCGCTTCCGCGTCGGCCACTCCTGCGTCCGGCGCGTAGCCGAGCACCTCGCCGGTCGCGGGATTGATGGAAGGAAACGTGTTGGCGGTGTCGACGAGCTTCCCGTCGATCAGCATGCGCCGGTCGGCGCCGGCTTTCGTGGTGGCGGTGGCGGCTCGCTCATCCGAGACCGTCGTCGTCTCCTGCATTAGGCTCCTCAGCACTTCGCTTATGTGATGGAAACTTCATTCTCATCACCGGCGAATCATACATTCGCGACAAGAGAACTCAAGGAAAAGGCCGGAACTCCCGCTGCCTGCAAAGAAAGCTGCGACAAACGACTGCGCAACGTCTCATCAGTGCGAATGACACCTCTTTCCTGTCTTGCGTCATTGCAACTCACGAGAGTACGGTTCTCATAATCGGAAGGATGATTCTTGATGCTTGACCACCAGAGGTGGCTGCCGATCGACCGCCAGGGGTGGCTACTACTGAACCGCCAGGGGTGGCTACTACTGAACCGCCAGGGGTGGCTACTACTGAACCGCCAGGGGTGGCGGTGAAGAACGCCGTTGTGACCGGAGGCGGCTCCGGCATCGGTCAGGCTGTCGCGCACCGCCTGCGCGCCGACGGCATGAACGTCGCGGTCCTGGACATCAACCCGTCCGACGAGGATCACTCCTACATCGCCGACGTCACCGATCGGGCACAGGTCGACGAGGCGCTTGGCGCCGTCCGCGCCAAGCTCGGTCCGGTGACGGTTCTGGTGAACGCCGCCGGACTGGAGAAGTTCAAGCGCTTCACCGACCTCGATTTCACCGATTGGCAACGGGTGATCGACGTCAACCTCAACGGGGTCTTCCACTGCGTGCAGGCCGTTCTGCCCGACATGATCGAGGCGGGCTGGGGCCGCATCGTCAACATCTCCTCGTCTAGCACGCACTCGGGGCAGCCGTTCATGTCGGCATATGTCGCGGCCAAGTCCGCTGTGAACGGGCTGACCAAGTCGCTCGCACTGGAGTACGGCCCCGCAGGCATCACCGTGAACGCGGTGCCGCCCGGCTTCATCGACACACCGATGCTGCGCAAGTCCGAGGAACGCGGCTACCTGAAGGTTCAACAGAGCATCGACACCACACCCGTCAGGCGCATCGGCCGGCCCGAGGACATCGCCGCGGCGTGCGCGTTCCTCATCTCTGAAGAGGCCGGCTACATCACCGGACAGATCTTGGGCGTCAACGGCGGCCGGAACACGTAGGTATAAGGAAAGGACAGTCAGTGGGGCGAGTTCAGGGCAAGGTCGCGTTCGTCACCGGTGCAGGACGCGGGCAGGGACGCAGTCATGCGATCCGGCTGGCCGAGGAGGGCGCCGACATCATCGCGGTCGACCGGTGCGAGGACTTCGACACCATCGGCTACCCGATGGCGACCTCCGAGGACCTCGAGGAGACCGCGCAATTCGTCGAGAAGACGGGCCAGCGAGTGGTCACGGCCAAGGTTGACGTGAGTGATGCCGGCGCGCTGAAGTCGGCTCTCGAAGCGGGTATCTCCGAACTGGGCAGGCTCGACATCGTCGTCACATCGGCCGGAATCGCAGGCATGAAAGGCTCCGGCGACATGCAGGCCTGGATCGACGTGATCAACACCAACCTGATCGGCACGATCAACGCCATCCACGTTGCGTTGCCGCACCTCGGCGAGGGCGCCTCGATCATCGCCACCGGATCCACCGCAGCCCTGATGGACGTCGCCAAGAACGACAATCCCGGCGCCGATCCCGGCGGCGCGGCCTATCTGCATTCGAAGAGGCTGCTGTCGCAGTATGTCCACAACCTTTCGGCCGAGCTTGCGCCACGGGGCATCCGCGCCAACGTCGTGCACCCGACGAACTGCAACACGCCGATGCTGCAGAGCGAGCCGATGTACAAATCATTCCGCCCCGACCTGGAGCACCCGACGAAGGCCGACGCCGAACCGGTCTTCTACGTCCAGCAGGCGATGAAGGTTCCGTGGGTCGAGCCCGAGGACATCAGCAACATGGTGCTGTTCCTGGCGTCGGATGAGGCCCGCTACATCACGGGCACTCAGCAGCGCGTCGACGCGGGCGGCTATCTGAAGTGGTACGACTACCACATCTAAGGGAGGTCACTGTGAAAGTTTTCGTCGACTCGGCACGCTGCCAGGGCCACACGCTGTGCTCCATGATCGCCCCGGATTCCTTCGAGCTCAGCGACATTGACGGCACGTCGTCGCCGGTGAACGAGATCGTTCCCCCGGATCAGGAGGACGCTGTCCGCGAAGCCGTGCAGTCCTGCCCGGAACAGGCGATCTCGATCGAAGAGTGAGCCGACGCCGGCTGAGCCGGCAATCCGGCCCAAGAAAGCATTAGGGAGACGAACTTGAGCGTCGACGACATCCGCGCCGCCGACGGCGATCGTAAGAAGAACGCCTATGACTTCGACCGGCACACGCCGGAGTACCGGTTGCAGTTCGAGAAGATCACCGAGGAGATGCAGTCTCGGTGCCCGGTGGCGTGGAGCGACACCTACAACGGCCACTGGGTGGCGGCGGGCAGCAAGGAAGTCTTCGAGCTTGCGCGCTGCCCCGTCGTGTCGAACTTCCACGATTTGACGGGCGAGACGCCGTACCAGGGCATCACCATCCCGAAGGCACAACGGGCCACGGTCGTGCGCGGCGGCATCCTGGAGATGGACGAGCCCGAACACAGCCTCTACCGGGGCGCGCTGAACCCGTACCTCTCCCCCGCTGCGGTCAAGCGGTGGAAGCCGTTCGTCGACGAGATCGTGCGCGCGTCGCTCGACGAGAAGATCGAGTCCGGCCGCATCGACTTCGTCGACGACCTCGCCAACATCGTCCCCGCGGTACTCACGCTGGCCATGATGGGCATCGAGCTGAAGAAGTGGCCGGTGTACAGCGAGCCGGCACATCTGTCGGTGTCGACGCCCGAACACTCTCCCGACGCGGCGCGCGTCGCCGAGATGAACCGCCAGATGGGCCTCGACATGGTCACCACCATGATCGAGGTGCGGGAGAACCCGCGGCCCGGTCTGGTGAACGCCCTGCTGCAACTGCGGATCGACGGCGAGCCCGCCCCCGACCTGGAAATCCTGGGCAACCTGGGCTTGATCATCGGCGGCGGCTTCGACACCACCACCGCGCTGACCGCGCACGCATTGGAGTGGCTGTCAGAGAATCCGGACGAGCGTGAGCGGCTCAGCGGGAATCGCGAGACGCTGCTGGACCCCGCGACCGAGGAGTTTCTGCGCTACTACACCCCGGCACCCGGAGACGGCCGGACCTTCTCCGGTGACGTGGAGGTGGAGGGCACGCGGTTCAAAGAGGGTGAGCGGCTGTGGATTTCGTGGGCGATGGCCAATCGCGACCCGTCGGTGTTCGACGAGCCCAACGAAATCGTCCTGGATCGTAAGGGAAACCGGCATTTCAGCTTCGGCATCGGCGTGCACCGCTGCGTCGGCAGCAACGTCGCCAGGACGGTGTTCAAGTCGATGCTGACCGCGGTGCTCGACCGGATGCCCGACTACGTGTGCGACCCCGAGGGCACGGTGCACTACGAGACCATCGGGGTCATCCAGGGCATGAAGCATCTGCCCGCGACGTTCACCCCCGGCAAGCGACTCGGACCTGGACTCGATGAGACTCTGGAGAAACTCCAACGAATCTGCGACGAGCAGGAACTCGCGCGTCCCATAACCGAGCGCAAGGAATCGGCGGTTATCGACTGAATCCGCAACCAGGCCCCACGGTCGGGTGGTTTGATATGCAGCCAGCACCGAGTTCGAAGGAGGGACGCTCGTGAAGCCAGTGAAGGCTGCGACCGCGGCGGCCGCACTGATGGCGGCGGCGACGATCGCCCCTCCCCCCGCTTCGGCGATGATGGTGTGGGGCAACTACGACGTGCTCACCAACAGGTACGACAGGGCGTCGTGGGTGTGGATGGTGACGCCGTGCAATCCGGACAAGAAGCCCGACTGCGCCACCGTCAGCGGGATAGCGCGGCTGAAGTACTACTACGAGTATGGCGGCAATGCGTCTCTGGACGCCGACGGCAACTACACGTTGGTGGTGGACGTGCCCGATGGCCTGCGCTGCCCCCTGGGTCAGGTGCTGCCGTCGCGTGACACCTACAGGTGGAACCAGTTGTCACTGGCGGGAACGATCGACTCGGTCTACGACGTCGGCTGCTTCAACGGGCCTCCGGGAACGCAGTTCTGGACGTTCGCGCTGCAGCGGCTTTAGTGATTTGTGTGCGTGTTGGAGCGCTCAGCGCAACAGAACGCACACAAATCACCGGAAGTCCGGTGGCGGAACGAAACCGGCAAGCGCCTCCTCGACGCATCGCGCCGCTGCCAGCGTGGTGCGATCCTCGAGATAGGGCCCGACGATCTGCACACCGACCGGCAGTCCGTGTGCCGTGTGGCCGACCGGGACCGCAGTCGACGGCAGGTAGGCCACCGTCGCCAATCCGACCCAGCCGAAAAGGTCCAGATACGAACGACTTCCGTTGGCCGTCTGGATCGTCCGCTCGATGAACGGCTCGCTGTGGTCGTGCGGAATCGCCGGCACGACGGCGACCGGCATCAGCAGTGCGTCGACATCGCGGAAGAACTCCGACATGCGCGCCCGCATCTGCGCCCGCCGCTCGTTGGCGGACAACCAGGCGCGGTGACGCAGCGGCGACGAGGGCTCCATCAGCGGGTAGAGCAACTCCTGGTGCAGCCCAACGACTTCGGATAGCACGACCGGCGGCGGCGTGTCGACGATTTGCGCGCCTGCGGCGGCCAGGGCGGCGACCGCAGAATCGAGGACGGCAGCCACCTCGATGTCGACGGGGAAGGCCGGATCGTCGAGCCAGGTCGCCAACCGCAGTTGTGGCAGCGCCGATGCCCGCGCCGGCGGCAGCTCGAGTCGCCACCCGACGCCCGCGGATTCGTCCGGGCCCGCGAGGACATCAAGGGCCAGCTCGAGGTCAGCGACGCTGCGTGCGATCGGGCCCGTCACCGCGAGGTCGCTGTGGGCCAGCGCCCCGGGCGGCGGCGGTAGGTGGCCGCGTTGTGCCACGATGCCCCAGCTCGGCTTGTGACCACACACACCACACCAGTTCGACGGCAGGCGGATCGATCCCGCGATGTCACTGCCCAGCTCCAGCGCTGTCAGGCCTGCGGCGACCGCGGCAGCGGCCCCGCCCGACGACCCGCCCGTCGTCCGGGTGGTGTCCCACGGATTGTTGGTGGTCCCGAAGATCGGGTTGAAGGTCTGCCAGTCGCCGGCAAACGCGGGAGTGTTGGTCTTGGCGAACACGACGGCGCCGGCCTCGCGCAGCCGTCGCACGGCGTCGGCGTCGCGCTCCGGTATCCGGTCCCACGCCTGGACACCACAGGTGGTGCGCATGCCCGCGGTGTCGAAGGTGTCCTTGATCGTCATCGGCACCCCGTGCAACGGGCCGATGACGTCTCCGCGCGCGAGGGCGTCGTCAGCCGCCTCGGCTGCGCGACGCGCGCCGTCGGGATCAAGTGTCACAACAGCATTCAGCCGTGTGTTCAGTCGATCGACGCGAGCGAGGTAGTGATCGAGCAGCTCGCGGCTCGACACCTCCCCGTTGCGGATGGCCCCGGCCAGTAGGTGCGCGGGCTGCAGTGCGATGTCTCCCATGGTGGGCACATCATCTCGCGACGGCGCGGATTTGTACGTCGCTTAGCGCGGCAACTCAGCCCGGCGGTGGCGGCGGCAGCAGAGGCGGTACCCCGGGCGGGGGCGGAGGCGCGTCGGGCGGAGCCGCCGGATCGGGCAGGTACTGCACGAGTCCCGGCGGGATGTTCGTCCCTGGAGGCGGTGCGGTGCCGGGCAGCGGCTGGCCAAGGGTTTCCTGCGGCGCTTGACCGAGCAGGCCGCCCTTCAGCAGCCCTGCGCGCTGCATGTCGATGAACCTGCCGAACCATTCACGGCGGCTGACGTCGTCGTACTCCTGGCCGGGAGGAACGTCGAACAGTTGCCCCTGACCGGGTGCCGAGGGCACCAAATTCTGTTGAATGCCGTATTGGTTGTTGAACACGTTGAAGTTGGGGACCACGCCGGGACCGGCATTGGGCAAGCTCGGTACCGGGTTCTGCCCGAGCACCGTGGTCGCGTCGAGACCCGTGACGGGGGGTGCGCCCAGCGCAGCCGGATTCTGCTCGGTTCCGTTCTGCGCCAGCACGCCCAAGCCGTTGGGCAGCTCGCCCATACCGGGGATGGTCGGACCAGGCGGTGGCGGCGGCGGCGCATCTGGGGGTGGCGGTGGTGCGCCCGGCGGCGGTGGTGCAGGGATCAACATGGGATCCGGCGGCGGATCGGCCACGGCGGTCGCCATGGAGGCGACCGCCGTGCCGAGCGCGAGAACACTTACCGCGGCGACATTTACGACCGTGCTGTTTCTCCGGGTGGAAGTCATCCGGGGAATCAGACTGCCTTGGTCACGCCGTAGTACGCCACGACGTCATCGGTGTCGGTCGTCGAACTCGTCAAGGTCGCATACGACCGGATGAACGACTGGCCGACGCAGCCGTCGACCTTGATGTGAGTGTCCTTGAGGGTGACGCGCACAGGTGCGGCCTTGAACTCCTTCTTGTCAACGGTGACGGTGGACACCGTGCCCGGCTTCGGGTGGATCTCGATGGTGCCCGAGAGCGGAAAGCTGACGCTGGTCGGGAATATCGAGGTCGGCGTCACAGAGCCGAAGGAAATGCCCGCCTGCCCGATCAACCGGACCTGGCCGAGCTCGATACCGCAGCCGATCTGGTAGCCGGCCTCCAGCGTGCCGCCGTTCAGGCTGGTCTTGCCGCCACCGGTGACGGTACCCGTGAACGTGCCGCCGACGAGGTACTCGCGGGACGACGTCGCAGTCGTCAGCGGCGCCACCGGCAGCTGAGTTTCGTCCTTGGCGACGACCGTCAGCACCCAGCCGTCCGGGGACGTCACCACTCCGGGGGGAGCCGAGGCGACGACACCGTTGTCCGGCGGAGGGCCGGGGTCCCCGGCAGGCGGTTGCGCAGCCGCCAAAGGCGCGGAGGCGACCGGGATCAGCGAGCAGGCGGCCACTACGGCAATGCGATTCAGCATGTTCATCTTTCCGTTTCGAGTTCGGCTGGGGTTAAACGGCCTTGGTGACACCGAGGTAGGTGATGACGTCATCGGTGTTGTCGGTCGAGCTCGTCAGCGTTGCGTACGAGCGGATGAACGATTGACCTGCACACTGGTCGGTCTTGATGCGGACACCGGTGATGGTGACGCGCGTCGAGGAGCCCTTGAACTTCTTCTTGTCGATCGCGACGGTCGTGACCGTTCCCGGCTTCAGATAAACCTTGCCCTGCAGGGAGAAACCGACGCCGATGCTCGGGATACCCACTGCGTTAATGCCTGGGCTGAGGCCGACGCCTGGGTTGATCTCCGTCTCGTCGGAGATGATGCCGCAGCCGATCTGCTCACCGGCCTCCAGCGAACCGCCGGTCAGCTTGGTCGAGCCGCCGCCGGTGATCTTGCCGGTGAAGGTGCCTGCCACCAGGTATTCGCGCGACGAGATCGCGGTGGTCAGCGGTGCGACGGGGAACTGGGTTTCGTTGCTACCCATGACCTCGAGGTGCCAGCCGTCCGGGGTGTCGAGGATCCCAGGCGCGGCGGATGGCACCCGTCCCTCGGGTGGCAGCGGGTTGGTGGGATCGATCGGGGCGACAGCCTGGTCGGCCACGGGCGGCGGCGGAGGTGGTGGCGGTTGGGCAGCCGCGAGAGGCGCGGTCCCCACCGGGGCGGCGATGCAGACAGCTGCCAGCGCGGCAAAACGGTTCAACATGTTTGTGTCGAGGCCTCTCGTGGTCGAAAGAACATGGCTACAAGGGATCACATACGAACAACAACGGATCTGTAACGGATCTGTCGCGTGGGAGCCTCTAATGGCCGGGTTTCCAAACGGTGAACGGACAGCCAACAATGTTGGGTGGATTCTTATCCAATATGCGTGCGCACCTCAGAGAGTTTTAATCACGAGCAGCCGCAGGGCTTTTCACAGTTTCAAGATCACTAATGGACAGCGGTCGGCAATCCAGGGATCCCTTGCCGTTCACCATCCGGACACCTCGCCATCCGACGGTGGTGCCGGTTGATGCCTCGAATAGGAGCGGCAGAGGCAAACGGACGAAACACCTGGAGGAAATGTTGAGGCCATCTCAGGCGGCATACCGGAGATCCGTGGCGTGCCTTGTGGCGATCGGTTGCGCGATGACCACAGCGGCCCAGGCGTTCGCCCAAGATGATTCGACGGATCCGTCAGCGCCGGGTTCACCGGTTCAGGTCGCCGCAGCCCCGGTGTCGGACAACGCCGATCCCGTGGCGGTACAGGCCTGCGGCCAGTTCGCTTCGGTGCTTGACGGCAGCTCGACGTACTACGGCGAATTCGCCGACTCGCTCGAGGGGTCCGACTACGCAGACCCGGCCGTCGACAGCAGTAATGCCGTCGGGCGCACGGCATTACGGGAATCGGCCGCGATCGCGATGAGTACCGCGAACACACCCGGGCTGAGTCCGGACATCGCGGATCCGATGCGCACCTGGTCGATGGGCGCCGCGGCGCTGCTGCTCAAGATGGGTGTGCGTCTGCCCGGCGACAGCCTCAACGACACCGCGACCAACATGAACAACGAAGCCACCAAGGTTCAGCAGGCGTGCGCCGCCGCCGGCACGCACGCCTGAGCGAAGACGATCGTTGATCAGAAGTGCCGTGGGAGCGCTCGCGCTCGGTGTAATCCTGTCCGGTTGTGGCGGAACGACTTCCGGTGCGTCGTCGCCACCGCCGTCCGTTCCCGATTCTGCGCTCGACGGACTGCTGTTGACCACTGACGAAGTCAACTCAGTGATGGGAACCACCGGTATGGTGCCACACACGGTGGTGCGCCAGATGGCCGATCACCGAAACCTGCTGCCCAACCTCAACTGCCTCGGCGTCTGGCAGGTCAACGAGGCGCCGGTGTACGACGAGAGTCACTGGAAATCCCTGCGGCAACAGCTGTTTCGCGCTCCCGATGCCGATTCCTGGGATTCGCTCGTCGTGCAGTCCGTTGTCTCCTACCGAACTGCCGACGGCGCCAGGGAGTTCTTCACCGAGTCCGCCGATCGGTGGTCCAAGTGCACGAACCACAACGTCAACATCCGACTGAACGACCAGCCGCTGCCCGCTTGGAAGAGTGGGGACCTGATGAAGACCGACGATCAACTCGAGATGCCCTACACGCGTGGCAGCGGCGACTTGGTCCGGTCCTGTCAACATGTCCTCGAAATAGCCGCCAACATCGTCATCGACGTGGCGGCCTGCGGTCCGCAGAGCCAGACGTTCGCCAAAGGGACCGAAGTCGTCGCCAAGATCGAATCGAAGTTTCCTCGTTAGCGACGCTCACATGTCGTAGCGCAGTCGAATACCGTTGAACCGCATCCACATTGCGGTCGTCCGTTCGGCCTCGGTAACCGTAGCGGTATCGGCCGGAAGCGCAGCCGCCAGGTCGGCGTGCTTGACCAAAGTGCTGCGCAACGGCACCGGCTCGCCCTCGAGCATGTGGCGGTAGGTGACGTTGCCGCGCACGAAGCCCTGGGTGTCCATCCAGTTGTGGTAGCCGGGATCATGATGCGCGAGGATCACCCGCACCTTGCCATCGGGATCGACGGTGGTGCGACTGGGCGTGTAACTCACCGGCCGATAGAGGTAGTCCATGCTGGTGAAGAAGACACCCATGTTCGTCAGCGACCACAACCCGGGGTGGGAGTCGAATTCGATGATCAGCGCCTCGTCGGAACCGAGTTCCCAGTACATGTTCACGGCCGCCCGGCCCCGTTTGGTGTCGGCATCGGTCGAGGAAGTGTCGGGAAAGTGGTTCGGATGATCGGCGTCCACGCCGCCGTGAGCGAAGGGGAATTCGGGCCAGTCCTCCATCAACCCGGTAATGAAGCCACCCGCCCAGTTCATCGCTTCGATCATTGTCTGGGGCGTCGGCACCGGCTTCGGCGAGATCATGTCGACTCGCTCGATACGTAACCGGGCCGGCCTCTCGTCCCAGCTGTCGAATCCCTGCCTGATGAACAGCTTTCGCGAACCAGCAGTGGTGGGCAGCCAGTTCGTGTCGCGCACCGCCCCGCCCACGTAGACCTCGACGCTACCGTCGGCCGCGCTCGCGATCTGATCGCCGAACAGATTCGCCTCTGGCACGTCGCCGAACGGTTCGTGCAGCACCCCGGGACCGTCTGGCCGCGGTCCCTGCACCGTGATGTTGAGGAAGCGGGCGGTTCCCCGCTCGCCGGTGATGCGATAGGTGGACGTGCCGTCGATCCACGCCTGTTGATAGGTGAAGTCGGCGCAGTCGCCGCCGAGTTTGCGGGTTGGATTGCAGAACGAGTGAATGGCCGGATATCGGGTGTCGCGGGTTTCCAATGCCAGGTCGAAAGCCTGACCCAGGTTCTGTGTGAGGAAGCGGAACCCGTCGGCACGCTGGAGACCGGACTGCGCGTTGTGATCCTTGAACACACGTTCGCCTGCCGACTTCAAGCGATCGCAGAATTCGCCCCAGGCGGCGTTCAGCGCCGCATCGTCGGGGCCGTCTCCAAAAGCCATCGCCTACAGCCTATGCGCCGAGACTTTCCAGCATCATCGTTACGGCCTCACCGCCGCGCCGCGCCGCGTCGAACCGGCCTTCGGCCTCGATCCTCGGCCCGAGCAACTCCAGATCGAAGCCGTGCGAATATCCGCATGCGAGAACTTGTTGGACGAACGACTCGATCGGGATCGCACCGTCACCGGGAACGGCGCGCGCAGGCAGTGCCCGGTCACCGAGCACGTAGTCGCTCAACTGGATCTGTTCGATGCGAGGCATGGCCCGCCCGATGAGATCTGCCAGGCCCGCCTCCGCCCAGCAGTGAAAGAGATCGACACAGATGCCGATCCCCGCCATCTCGGCGAGTTGGATCGTGTCGCGCAAGGTGTGGGCGATGTGCATGTCGGCATACAGCGCCGAGGCGTTCTCAACCGCGAGTGCCACACCCGCGCGCCGCGCCTGATCCACGCACGGCGCGATGTCGGCGCAGAAGCGTTCCGCCGCCTGCTGCCAGTTGAGTGCGCCGCGTCCGCCGGTCAGCATGTAGACGACCCGGGTGCCGACAGCTGCAGCCGCGTCGATGACGCGGGCCAGGCCGCCGGTCGAGCTGAAGAGGTGATACACCGCGTCAACCGAATAGCCCTGTTGCGCAAGCAGTTGCGGTAGCTGCGGCTCGTATAGTTGCGAATCGATCAGGCTGAGCCGGGTGACGCCGAGCGCCGCCCAGTGATTTTGCATCTCGGGTAACCGCGCACCGAGGAACGTCACACTGTGCACCGAGACTCGAGGGTGCATGGTCAGTCTCGCTTCTCGATCGCCACACCGAAGCGCTCGCGAAACGGCCGGAACTCCTCGTGCAGCGCGTCGAGGTCCTCGCCGATGTCGGTGAGCAGCTTGGTGGAGTACCGGAACTTTCCGTGCCGGTCACCGGGGTTGTCGGCCAGATAAGAGCGCATGGCGGTCTCCGCATACCCCGACAGTGTCCTGCCGCAGAAGTCGTAGCAGCGGCGCACGGTGGCCACCTGATCGGCGATGAAGTCGGTATAGCGCACGTGCAGTATGCGCGGGTCGTTCACCAACGGGTGGGTCATGGTGTTGGCGATGCTCTCGCGGGTCAACGCCAAGTGCATCTTCGCCGCTGCCCGCAGGTCGACGGGTCCGACGATGCCGTCCAGGATGTCGGCCATCATCATTGTGCGCGACGCCGCGACCTGCACCGGATCGCGGTGCAGCCACAGCAGGTTCGCGTCGGGATACGCCGAGAAGAACTCCTCGAGCCGGAAGCCGTGAAACCCCTTGAGCACCCAGAACTTCCGCGGTCGGCGATACTGGAACTGTTGCAGCATCGCCTTGTGGATGCGGTACTGTGCAGCCCCGTCGGTGGGCAGGCCACCGACCACCGTCGGCATCGGGACGCGCCACCACGCGGTCGGCGTCATCACCCGGAAGTCGAACGCCCACGTGCGTTCGTCCTCGGGCAGACCGTCGCCGAGCATGTCGTTGTAGGGATGACTGTGCAACCATTTCGGCAACTTGGCGTTGATCTCGCGCCAGTCGGCGTCAGCGCGAGCCCGTCGTGGGTCGTCGACGCCGGCCACGCCGGGCGGCGGCGACGGATACATCACCTCCCAGAACCGCAGCGCGCGTGCATCCGGATCCACCGCCATCAACGCGTGCATGAGCGTGGTACCCGACCTCGGCTCGCCGGTGACGAACATCGGGCGGTCGATCACCTCCTCGGCGATCGGGTGACGCTTTCGGTCCTCGAAGAACTCCAGGCGGGAAGTGAGCAGCCAATGGCACACGTCTGCCGCCTGTCGCCTGCCATGCGCATCCATGCCCATTCCGTCGAGAAGCTCGACCGCCAGGCCGAACCGCTCCGGCAGCGTGGGATCGCCGTAATCGACCAGACCCGTCTCCGTCTCGGCCCTGCGCAACATCGCGGCGGCGCCCAGTCCGCTCATCGCACCGCCCCGCACAGCCGCAGCAGCTCGTCTTCGACTTCGCGCACGCCGTCCGCCGACGAGGCGGCGTACGACAATCCGGCCATCGCGCCGTAGTCCAAGATCTTGGGCACCCGTAGGCCCGCATCGACGTAGTCGGCGATGATGCGTGCGACCCGCTTCGGGGTGCCGTGCGGCACGACCGCGAGGATCGACTCCGGCTCCACGCGGCCGAGGAATTCGACGATACGTTCCCGTGTGAGCGTCGCGGGATCGATGTCCTGATAGCCGCGCCAGCTCTCCCCCATTGGGTGCTCATAACCGAATACGCGCAACATTTCCGCGGATACCTGCAGCAGAAACGCCTTCACCAACGGCGCCTCTGAGATTTCGGCAAGCGCCGCATCGTCGCGGCCGATCAGGCATACCTGGATGAAGCAGGGAGTGATCGCCATCGGGTCGCGACCGGCGCGCTCGGCGGAACTCCGCACCGTCGCAAGCTTTTCGGCGTAGTCCTCTGGCGTCCACGCGCCCGTCGGCCACCAGCCGTCGGCATGACGCCCGACGAGCTCGAGCGTGCGCGGGCCGCTTCCGCCGATCCAGATCCGCGGGACCTTCCCTTCGTAGGGCTCGGTGTCGAGGCGAGCGTGATGCAGTTGGTAGAAGCGTCCGTCGAAGTCGACGGGACCGTCGCTGTCCCAAAGCAACCGGATGACCTCGAGTGCTTCCTCGAAGCGACTGACAGGTCTGGAGAAGTCGAACCCGTAGGGCACGGTGTTCTCGGTTTCGCCGCTGCCCAGGCCGAGGATGAAGCGGCCCTTGGCAAGGTGGTCGATGGTCAGCGCGCTCTGCGCGAGCAGCGACGGATGTCTGCGCACCGTGTCGACGACACTCGTGACCAGTGGAACGTTCTTCGTGAGAACCGCGGCAGCCGCCGCGACCGCCATGCCGTCCAGATGGCGGTGTGGTGACGGTGAAACTGTTGCGAGGTCGGTGAATTCGGGGGTCCAGATCGAATCCGGCCAGAAGCTCACCATGTGATCCGGCAGCCAGATCGAGTGGTAGCGGCCGCTGTCGAGGGTATCGAGTACCGACAGATCCAACGGCAGCGTGGTGCGCAGATAGGCGGCCGGCTGGACTTTCAAGTCAGCCAGCCGATTTCACGCAGGAACGGTTGGGTATGGGCGATTCGACCGGTCAGCGTCTTGGGGTCACCCGTACAGAGCACATAGGCGGTCTGGGTGATGAGTGCGATGTCCTCGGTGTCGGTCTTGGCCAGATCGAGCGTTCCGGCGCCCGGTGTGGCGACCGGGTTGGACGGAGCCGCGGCGTTGACGGCGATGCCGTCGTCGTACAGCTCGGCCGCAAGGCTTTTCGTCAGCCTGTTGAGCGCCGCCTTGACGGTGCCGTACACCCCGAACCCAGCGGTGCGGTCGAATTCGGAGAACGGCGGCCCCTCGGGCAGGTCACCACCGACCGAGGTCACGTTGAGCACCCAGCCGTGGCCCCGCTCGCGCATCGCCGGGATGGCCAACTGGGTGAGATGCAGCGGCGCCATCACATGCATCTCCATCATGAGGCGCACGCGCCGGTCCGGGAACTCGTCGAGTGGGCGCAGGAACGTCACTGCCGCGTTGTTGACGAGAATGTCCGGCGCGCCGACTCGGTCGACCACCTCGGCGAAGAGACGTTCACGCTCCTCGACACTGGAAAGGTCGGCGGCCACCGCGATCGCCGATCCACCCGATTCCTCGATCTCGCTGCGCGTCTCGTGAAGGGAGCCCTGATATTTCGGACTGGGCTCCATGGTGCGGGCGGTCAGCGCGACCGTCGCGCCCTCGGCTGCCAGTCGCTGCGCGATCGCCTTGCCAAGGCCGCGGCTGGTGCCGGTCACCAGGGCGACCTTGCCGTCACATGACATCGAACGACCTCCGTATTCAGCCGCGCGGGATGCCCGCGAGCTTGTCGGCGAACTTCGCCTCGGCGGCTTCCCGCAACCGCAGCAGGTGCTCGGAGGGAAACAGGTCCGGCGCGGGTTTGACGTCGGAGAGCAGCAGGCGGGCGAGCGTAGCCTTGTGCACCTCGGTCGGTCCGTCGGCCAGTCCGAGTACGAACGACTCCGTCAGGTACTGCACGAACGGCATCTCATGGGAGGTGCCCAGCGAGCCGTGCACCTGCAATGCTCTCGCCGACACGTCGTGTAGCACCTTCTGCATCATCGCCTTCACCGCGGAGATGTCCGCCCGGACGGCTTTGTAGTCGTTGTACTGGTCTATCTTCCATGCGGTTTGAAGCGTGAGCAGACGGAACGCTTCGATCTCCATCCACGAGTCGGCGATCATCTCCTGCACCATCTGCTTGTTGGCCAACACCTCACCCTGGGTGTAGCGCGAGACCGCGCGCTCGGTCAACATGTCGAAGATTCGCCGCACCAGGCCAACGGTGCGCATCGCGTGGTGGATCCGGCCGCCGCCGAGTCGGGTCTGTGCCACCACGAACGCTCCGCCACGCGGTCCGAGCATGTGGTCGTTCCGAACACGGACGTTGTCGTAGCGAACGTAGCCCTCGCGGCCACCGCCGCCGAGCGGTTGATAGCCGAGCCCGACGTCGCGCATCACGTTGATGCCTGCGGTGCCGCCGGGCACGACGAACATCGAATACCGTTGGTAGGGCGGCGCATCGGGGTCGGTCATCGCCATCACGATGATGAACGACGCCATCGACGCGAAAGACGAGTACCACTTCTCGCCGTTGATGACCCAGTGCTCGCCGTCCTGCACGGCCGTGGTGGTGAACACCTTCGGATCGGCACCGCCCTGCGGTTCGGTCATCGAGAAGCAGGACACGATCCGGTTGTCGAGGAGCGGCTCCAGATAGCGTTCCTTGAGTTCCGACGTGCCGTAGTGGGCGAGGATCTCACTGTTCCCCGAATCCGGCGCCTGCGATCCGAAAACGATTGGGGCGCACTCAGACCTGCCCAAGATCTCGTTGAGCAACGCGAGCTTGACCTGTCCGAAACCCGGACCGCCCAACTGAGGCCCCAGGTGGGTGGCCCACAACCCGCGCTGTTTGACGATCTCCTGAAGCGGCGGAATCAGCGCCTGACGCACCGGGTCGTTGAGGTCGTGTGACTCCTTGACGATCAGGTCGATCGGCTCGCACTCCGCGCGCACGAACTGTTCCACCCACGCGAGTTGGTCCGCCCATTCGGGATCGGTCGAGAAGTCCCACGCCATTGGAAATCACCGCCCTTCCGTCGTCACCTGTTGCGTCGCCGCGCCTCGGCCTCGTCTGTGGCATGGCTGAGCACCTGATTGCGGTTCTCCAGTTCCAGCGCCGGTCCAAGCCCCGAAGCGTCGGTGTTGACCTGCAATGCCCGTTTGGTCATCTGGGTACTCAACGGCGGCAGTTCGGCTATGGCATCGGCGCGTTCGAGCGCCCGCTCGAGCAGATGCTGCGGATCGACCAGTTCGCTGACCAAGCCGCGGCGGTCGGCCTCGTCCGCCGACACGGTCCGGCCGGTCATCATCCAATCCGCTGCCACGCTGGTTCCCACGATCCGGGGCAGGTGGTAGCTCATCCCCATCTCCGCACCGGTCAAGCCCAGCAATATGGCGCCGTTACCGAATGTCGCGGCCGTCGAACATATCCGGATGTCGGCAGCCAGGCACAGCGCGAAACCAGCACCGACGCACGGGCCGTTGACCGCCGCGATGACGGGTTGCGGCATATTCCAAATCGCCTGCGGTAGTGCGGCCATCGCTTCCTGAAAGCGCAGCCGGTCGATCGCCGGAGCGGTCGCCTCGACGGTCTGCGGCCCGAAAGCTCGGACATCGATGCCCGAGCAGAACCCGCGGCCCACCCCGGTCAACACGACGACGCGTACTTCGGCGTCCGCGCCGAGCGAGGCGAGCGTCTGGGTCAGCTCGTCGCGCATGACCTGATTGATCGCGTTGAGCCGCTCGGGCCGGTTGAGTTGCAGGACTACCACCCCGGCCTGCGGCCGGTCGACGATCAGCGTCTCGGTCACCGGTGTCAGCGCCGCGGCAGACCGAGCACCTGCGTGGCGATGATATTGCGCTGGATCTCCGATGTTCCTCCCGCGATGGTGCCGCCGAAGCTGCGCGCGTAGCGCTCGAACCAGCTCGCGAAGTAGTGGTCGAGATTCATGTGTTCGTAGGGCCCCGACGTGGACGGATGGATCAGCCCGTCGGCTCCGGCAGCGGTCAAGGCGTTTTCCATCGCCTGGCGCTCCGCTTCGGATCCGAAGAGCTTGAGCACCGACACCGAAGCGGTGTCCATCTCGCCGCGAGCCGACTTGGCCAGCGCCGCCGAGCCCATCGCCCGCAGCGCTTGATAGTCCATGATCGTCGTCGCGTATTGATCGCGCTCCAGGGCTGTGCCCGGACGGAAGTCGGCGATCATGTTGTCGATGCGGTCGGCGAAGCCGAGCCACATCATCGTGCGCTCATGCCCGAGGGAGCCGTTGGCCACGCCCCAGCCGCCGCCCCGCGGTCCGACGAGGTTCTCGGCGGGCACCCGCGCGTCGGTGAAGAAGACCTCGTTGAAGTCGAGATTCTCCTGACCACACATGTCGGCGAAGGGCCGGCACACCACGCCTGGCGGTGTCGGTCGGGATGATCAGCGCGCTGATTCCCTTGTGCTTGGGCGCATCCGGGTCGGTGCGCACGAAGGTCAACAGGAAATCGGCGTCGTGTGCGCCCGACGTCCACACCTTCTGGCCGTTGACGACGAAGTGGTCGCCGTCCATTGCCGCGCGGGTTCGCAGCGAGGCCAGATCCGAGCCGGCACTCGGCTCGCTCATGCCGAGTGACGCGGTCAGCTCACCTTTCAGCACGGGCACCGCCCAGCGATGCTTCTGCTCGTCGGAGCCGAACGAAATAAGCGACGCCGCAACGATGTTCACGCCCTGCGGGTTGAAGCTGTGGTAGATGCGACGGCGGCACAGCTCGTCGAGGTGCACGAACTGCTGCAACACCGTCGCATTGCGGCCGCCGAACTCCGGCGGCTGGGCGGGCAGCAGCCACCCGTTGTCGAACAGCAGCCGCTGCCAGTCGCGGGCCCACTGCGGCATGTGCGACACCGACTTCGGCCGCTCCAGGGTTTGGGTCTCCGACGGCAGGTGCTCGTCGAGGAACGCGGCGAACTCGGCGCGGAACTCCTCGACGTCGGTATCGAAGGTCAGCTGCATCTTACAAACCCCTGTATTCGTCCGCGATCATCGCGCGATGTTCGGCCGCGCCGCCCAGCAGCAGCTCCCCTGCTTTCGCGCGTTTCAACGCGAACTGCAGATCGTTCTCCCACGTGAAACCCATGGCGCCGAACAGCTGCAGGCCGTGGCGGAACACCAGCGCCTGGCACTCCCCCGCTGACGCCTTGGCCATCGCAGCCGCGAGCCGGCGGCGCGGATCGTCCGCGGTGATGGTCAAAGCGGCGAAGTATGACAGCGCACGGGCGCGCTCGGTCGCGACATGCATGTCGACGGCCTTGTGCTGCACCGCCTGGAACGAGCCGATCGCGACCCCGAACTGCTGGCGCTGCTTTGCGTGCTCGAGCACCAGATCGAGGATGCGCTGGCATGCGCCGACCGTGGTGATCGCCATGCCCATGAGCGCCACGTGCCGGGCCCGCTCGACCGTGCTGTATCAGTTGCTTCTCTCGTCCGCGACTTGGACCCGGTCGGAGTCGGGGATGTGCAGGCCGTCAAACGTCACCTCGGCGATATGCAGCACGGGATCGAAGATCGGGCTGCGCCTGGCGACTACCTGGCCCGCGCCGACAAGGAAGACGCCGGCGTCCGTGACGACAGCTAGCCGCTCGGCCCGATCACCGTCGAGTACGTGATGCGCCGTGCCCTGCAGGATCCATCCGTCGGCGTCGCGGTGAGCGGAGACCCCGCCGTACACGGCAGTGCCGGCCTGTTGCGGGTCGAAGCGGTCACCCGCCAGCGGGGCGAACTGGGTCAAGGTCGCCAGGAACGGCGTCGGGTCGGTGGCGCGCCCCAGCTCCTCGAGCACGATCGCGAGCTCGACGGCGTTCTCCGGATCGGTCAGCTCCGTCCAGCCCGCGTCCACATAGGTCTGCCACAGCGGGTTGGCGTCGACGCCGTCCTCGGCGATGCTGCGCACCAGCGTCGGCGGGCATTGCTTGGCCACGGCGTCGCGGACGGTCTCCTGCCATAGCCTCTGATCGGCGTCGAACTCCAGTAACACCAGCGGCCTCCCGAAGACCTCGTCACTACCCAGTCGGTAGGCCGAGAATAACATTCTCCTTAGATGCTGTAACCGTTCTCTGGA
Organism: uncultured Actinomycetota bacterium; assembly: GCA_963793055.1. Lineage (GTDB taxonomy): Bacteria > Actinomycetota > Actinomycetes > Mycobacteriales > Mycobacteriaceae > Mycobacterium. Next base: position 161,890 of record CAWBYS010000004.1, read on the forward strand.
TCCGACTACCTCGTTTCGGTCCAGTCGTGCCATGCAGTTGACCAGCGAACACCCTGACCTGCGGAGAAGTAAGCGTTTTGTTGAGAACTTGATTCTTGCGATTGAAGAACAACGCTTTACACTGAGAATGTCCGGCGCTTCGCGCAGCGCTATTTTCTGCGCCTGCCGTCGGCCGGATGACATCGGAGGACAGCTTTGGCGATGGAATTTAGCGACGGGACCCGGTCTATTAAGACGCCCGTCATCGATGCCAGCGTGCACATCTTCAGCAAGTCGAACAAGGATCTGCGGAACAACTTCCTCCGCGAGCCGTTCAAAAGCCGCGGATTCCCCGACTACGAGATGGACTGGTACGGCGCGCCCGGCGGTGAGTACGCACCGAAAACCGAGGGACCCGACCGTCAGTACCCGGGCTCCGACCCCGACATCGTCGGAGGACATCTGTTCGACGAACGTGGCGTCGACGTGGCGATCCTGCATCCGATGACCCGGGGCATCATGCCTGACCGCCATCTCGGAACCGCGATCGCGGCGGCCCACAACGAGATGATGGTGTCGCGCTGGTTGGAGGACAACCCGTACGCCGACCGCTTCCGCGGCACCATCCGGGTGAATCCCGATGACGTCGCTGGCGCCCTTCGCGAGATCGACAAGTACTCCGACCATCCGCGCGTGGTCCAGATCGGCGTGCCCCTGCAGTCGCGTGAGTTGTACGGCAAGCCGCAGTACTGGCCGTTGTGGGACGCGGCCGTGGCGGCGAATCTTCCTGTCGCCGTGCATATCGAGGTCGGCGCCGGCGTGCAGTACGCACCCACGCCGTCGGGCGTGCCCCGGACGTATGAGAACTACGTCAGCTTCATGGCGCTGAATTTCCTGTACCACCTGATGAACATGATCGCCGAAGGCGTGTTCGAAAGGGCGCCCGCGTTGAAGTTCGTCTGGGCTGACGGGGCTGCCGACATGCTGACGCCGTTCATCTGGCGGATGGACTGTTTCGGCCGGCCCCACCTCGAACAGACGCCGTGGGCACCCAAGATGCCGAGTGACTACCTGCCGGGGCACACGTTCTTCGTGCAAGGTGCCATGGACGGTCCGGGCGACACCGAGTTCGCGGGTGAATGGCTGAGCTTCACCGGCAAGGATGACATGGTGATGTACGGGTCGAGCTATCCGCACTGGCAGCTCAACGAGCTGAAGGTGCCTGCCGCGTATTCCGCCGAGCAGCGCGACAAGCTGTGCTGGCGAAACGCCGCGCAGCTGTACGGCATAGACGTCGGGGCCGCAGTCGGCGCACAGTAGTAAGAGCTTGGCGATCACATGAGCAAGGAGCCACGATGACGGTGACAGTCACAGAGCGCAAGCCCGCAGCCGAGCGGGTCGCCGTTCGGTGCGTCGACTCCGACGTGCATCCGGTGCCCAAGAGCGGGGTGCTGGCGCAGTACATCCCGGAGCCGTGGCGCAGCAAGTACTTCCTGCCGCGCCGCATCGGCGACCAGATCTACTACGACGCGCCGGACTACGCGCACGCCTACGCCATGCGGACGGACACCTTCCCGGCCGATGGCGAGTTCGCGGGCAGCGACCCGGATTTGGCGTTCAAGCAGCTGATCATGGAGGCCGGCGCGGACATCGCGGTCTTGGAGCCCGCCGCCTATCCGGCGCGTTTCCCCGAGGTCAACCATGCGATGAGCGTCGCGCTGAACGACTGGCAGGCCAACCATTGGCTCGACAGCAAGAACAACTGGCATGAACGATGGCGCGGATCCATCTGCGCGGCGATCGAAGCACCACAGGACTCGGCCCGTGAGATCGAGCGCTGGGCCGGACACCCTTACATGGGTCAGATCCTGATCAAGGCGGAACCGCGCCCGGCGTGGGGCGATCCGAAGTACAACCCGATCTGGGAGGCCGCCACCAAGCACGACATCACCGTGAGCTGTCACCTGTCGCGCAGTCACCACGAAGAGCTGCCGATTCCGCCGGTCGGATTCCCCAGCTACAACCACGATTTCATGGTCACGTACTCCTTGCTGGCCGCGAATCAAGTGATGAGCATGGTCTTCGACGGTCTCTTCGACCGGTTCCCCACACTGCGAATCGTGTTGGTGGAGCATGCCTTTACGTGGATCCTGCCGCTGATGTGGCGGATGGACGCGATCTATGAGGCCCGCAAGTCGTGGGTGGACATCAAGCGCAAGCCGTCGGAGTACGTCAAGGACCACATCAAGTTCACCACCCAGCCGCTGGACTATCCCGAGGACAAGACGGAGCTGACCCGGGCGTTCGAGTGGATGGAGTGCGAAAAGATCCTGCTGTTCAGCTCGGACTACCCGCACTGGACGTTCGACGATCCGCGCTGGCTGGTCAAGCACCTGCCCGAGCACGCACGCGAGGCCGTGATGTTCAAAAACGGCATCGCGACCTACCACCTGCCTGAGACGGTTCCGGCCCTCGAGGGCCAGGTTCGGGTGTTTTGAGTTGAGCACGGAGAGCAGGAGCGAAGCGACCGGAGAATCAACGCCCGAGAAGAAGCCGCCCCGGCTGGCGCAGGGGCGTGAACATGTGGTCGCCACGGTCGACGAAATCCCGCCTGGCAAGCACAAACTGGTGCCGATCGGCCGGCACGGCGTGGGCGTCTACAACGTCAACGGCGCGTTCTACGCCATTGCGAACTACTGCCCGCACGAGGGCGGTCCGCTGTGCTCCGGCCGCACAAGGGGACGCACCATCGTCGACGAGAGCGTGCCCGGCGATTCGGTGATGGTGCGCGATCTCGAGTACATCTATTGCCCGTGGCACCAGTGGGGTTTCGAGCTCGCGACCGGCACGACCGCGGTCAAGCCCGAGTGGAGCATCCGCACCTACCCCGTCCGTGTGGTCGGCAACGACGTGCTGGTACAGGCATGACCACAACGACTCGTACCGCGAGCGTGCGTGTTTGCACACGACACGCCGGATATTTTCAGCAGTTTGCGCCCGCTCGTGGCGGCACATCGTGAGCGCGCCGGAGAAACTCGGACCGCAGCTCAAGCGCGGCGAGAAGATCATCGAAATCAATGGCGGCAACGTCGTTTACGAAATTCTCGGCAAAGAAGGCGAGTTCATCGCCTTGACGCCGGGCGGCCGGTTCAGCAAGGACATCCCCGGCCTGCGGCCGCTGGCGGAGGCGTTGGTCAAGGGCGGCTACCGCGTGCTGCTGTGGGATCGACCGAACTGCGGTAAGTCGGATGTGCAGTTCTACGGCAAGAGCGAATCCCATATGCGGGCCGAGACCCTGCAAGCGTTGATCACCGGGCTCGATATCGGGCCGTGCATCATCGCGGGCGGTTCGGGCGGCGCAAGGGACTCGATGCTCACGACGATGCTCTATCCGGAGATCGTGCGAAAGCTGGTGGTGTGGAACATCGTCGGCGGGGTCTACGGCTCGTTCGTGCTCGGCGGTCACTACGTGGTGCCGAGCATCCTCGCGGCAAAGGGCGCGGGGATCGAGGGCCTGCTGCATGTCAGCGAGTGGAAAGAACGGATCGCCGAGAATCCGAACAACGAGGCGCGGTTCCGCGCGCTTGACGTCGACGAGTTTCTCAAGCTGATGTTGCGCTGGCTCAACGCGTTCGTCTCCAAGCCGGGCCAGACGATTCCCGGTGTCGAGGACGAGATGTTCGACAACATCAAGGTCCCGACCTTGATCATCCGTGGCGGCGAGAACGACTGGGACCACCCGAAGCGCACGTCGCTGGAGGTGAGCTGCCTGATCAAGGGCTCCACACTCATCGACCCGCCGTGGCCGGAGGACGCCTGGGAGCGCGCAGGCGAGAGGTTCGCCGCCAGCGGAGGGAAGAATTTCTGCCTGTTCGACACGTGGGTGCAGGCCGCACCCGCGATTCTCGACTTCCTGGACGACTAGATGAGCTGGATGTGCACTTCGCAGTTGAGCGACGCTTCGAGGGCCGTGTGGACGCGACTCTCGGGCACCCGTTCGAGGTCCGCCTTGCGCAGCGTCACATGCACCACGTCCCAGCCGTCGTCGTGCGGAATCCGTTCGATGTCGCCGCGCAGGCCGAAAGCGGCCAGCACACCGTGCGCGTCGTCATCTGTGCCGCGGCTGATGAAGGTGAGCACGCCGAGCGCCGGCGTCGTCCCGAATGCCTTGGCGCACAAGCCGACCGCGATGCTTTCGAGTTCGGCGGGATCGTCTCCGGCGATCAAGAGTTCCACCTCGCGGCGCGCCGGGGGCATGGCCGATGGATCGCTCTCGACCACGTCTATTCCCGCCGTGCCGACCAGTTCCTTCAGTCGTGCCATGCCGTCGCGTAACTGCGCGGGCGTCAGCTCGCCGGCCCGGTCAACGGCGACACGCACGACCGCAGTCCTCATGTCCGTCAGCCTATCTGCGGGCAGGAAGGGGGCCCGATGACATCCGCCGCCACCGATCTCATTGTCACCGCCTGGCCGGATTGTGCGCCGCGGCTGCTGCGCCCATCCGGCAGCGGACCGGAACGCCGCGCAGACTACGCGGGCTACCGACGACTGGATGACGCCGACGCACTGCTGGAGCAGGTCGACCTCTCGGGTCTGCTCGGGCGCGGTGGTGCGGCATTCCCGATGGGGACGAAGCTGCGCACCGTGCGCGACGCCGGACGGCGCGGGCAACAGACCGTCGTCGTCGCGAACGGCGAAGAGGGTGAGCCCGCCTCGGTGAAGGACCGCTGGCTGCTGCGCACGCGGCCGCACCTGGTGCTCGACGGGCTTCGCCTGGCCGCCGCGATGGTGGGCGCCAGCCGCGCCTACGTGTACGTGTCCGACCCGCAGTCGGCCACCGCGGTCACCGACGCCCTGGCCGAACTCGACGCGGAAATCTTCGGCCAGGTCGACGTCGCGGTGGTCACGGTCGAACCCGGATACGTCGCCGGCGAGGAGACCGCAGCAGTGCGACACCTCAACGGCGGACCCGCCAAACCCACCGACAAGCCACCGCGTCCGTTCGTCCAGGGCGTGTCGGGCTTACCGACGATCGTCAGCAATGTCGAGACGCTGGCGAACCTGCCCTACATCCACGAGCATGGCTCGCAGAGCTTCCGCGCGGTCGGCACACCGATGTCGCCGGGTACGTTCCTGGCCACCATCACCGGCGCGGGCAAGCCGGCCGTCCTCTACGAGATCCCCTACGGGGCAGCGGTTTCCGATCTGCTGACGTTGCACGGCGTCACAGCCGAAGCTGTCCGCGGAGCGTTGATGGGCGGCTATTTCGCCGGCTTGCTCAACACCGACATCCTCGACGCGACCCTCGACCACGAGACGATCCGCCGGCTCGGCAGCGGCCTGGGATGCGGTGCGATGACGCTACTCACCGACGACTGCCCTGTCGCGGTCGCAGCCTCGGTGATGTCCTACTTCGACCGCGAGAACGCCGGTCAGTGCGGGTCCTGCTTCAACGGCACCGCGGCGATGGCCGCCGTCACGTCGGCGTTGCGCGACGGGATCGCGACGCAGGACGATGTCACCCGCCTGGAACGCTGGTCGGTGGTGCTGCGCGGCCGCGGCGCCTGCGGCACCCTCGACGGTGCCACCAACGTCGCGGCAAGCCTGCTGCGGCAGTTCCCCCAAGCGGTGGCCCATCATCTCGCCGGCGATTGCCCGTCCTGCCGAACCGGAGCATTCGACGCCGTGCGACCCTACGAAGTGGAGGCGGTGGCTACATCGTGAGTGACGGCTTGCGTATCCGGCTCGACCGGACCGTGTGCGACGGCTTCGGGATATGCGCCAAACATGCGCCGGACTATTTCTCGCTCGATGACTGGGGCTACGCGTCGCTGATCGGCGACGGGACCGTACCCGAGAAGGACCGCGATGATGTGATGCGTGCGCTGTTCGACTGCCCCGTGCACGCAATCGTCTACATGGGCGAGCACCGGCCCTCCGACGACGGCGCGGTCCATCACGAAGCCCAGGAATCGCCCGAGCCTGACCCGAAGACCGATGACAGCGAGGCGATCTCGGGATTCGTCCGGTGACTCGACCCCTCCCCGAGCTCACCCCGCAGAACGAATTCTTCTGGACCGCAGGTTCCGACGGCGTCCTGCGCATCCAGGAGTGTCAAGACTGCGACGCGTTGATTCACCCGCCGCAGCCCGTGTGCCGCTACTGCCACAGCCGCAACATGGGTGTGCGCGACGTGTCCGGCAAGGCCACGCTCTCCGCGTTCACGGTCAACCAGCGGTTCGGCTTTCCCGACTTGCCGCCCCCATACGTCATCGCCCAGGTGGCCGTGGTGGAGGATCCGCGAGTCCGGTTGACCACCAACATCGTTGACTGCGATCCGGATGAGCTCGAGCTCGGCCAGGTGGTCGAGGTCCAATTCGAGAAGCTCGACGACAATGCCGGAGCCGTCTGGCTTCCCGTGTTCAAGCCGACCACCGACAAGCAGACGGGCCCGCTTCCCGAAGACGAGATCGCACCCGAGGATTTCGCCCGCTATGTCAGCCCGCCACTGACGACCGAGCGGTTCGAGGAGCGCTCGGCGATCACGGGCATCGGCGCATCGCGGCTGGGCCGGCGTCTGATGGTGCCGCCGCTGTCGCTGACCATCGACGCGTGCGAAGCCGCGATCGCCGACGCCGGGCTGACGTTCGAGGACATCGACGGGCTGTCCACGTATCCCGGTCTCGACATCGCGGGCATGGGCGAGGGCGGCGTCACTGCCCTGGAGGGCGCGCTGGGCATCCGCCCGGTGTGGATCAACGGCGGCATGGACACCTTCGGACCCGGCGGCTCGATCATCGCCGCGATGATGGCCATCGCCACCGGAATGGCGCGCCACGTGTTGTGCTTTCGCACGTTGTGGGAGGCGACGTTCCAGCAGCGGATGAAAGAAGGCAAGGCCGCTCCGCCTGGCGGTCCTCGCACCTCCAGTTGGCAGATGCCGTTCGGCGCTACGTCGGCGGCTCACGTGCTGGCGCTCAACGCGCAACGACACTTCCAGCGCTACGGGACGACGCGCGAGACGCTGGGCTGGATCGCGCTGAACCAGCGCGCGAACGCGGCGCTGAATCCGACGGCGATCTACCGCGACCCGATGACGATGGACGACTATCTGAACGCGCGGCCCATCACGACGCCGTTCGGACTGTACGACTGCGATGTGCCGTGTGACGGCGCAGTGGCAGTGATCGTCTCGGCTGTCGATGCCGCCAAGGACATGCCTCGCAAGCCGGTGTACTTCGAAGCCGTCGGCACTCAGATCGTCGAACGCACCGACTGGGACAACACGACGATGACCCATGAGCCGCAGGTCCTCGGGCAGTCCGCGCACCTGTGGACACGGACATCGTTGCGGCCCAACGACGTCGACGTCGCGCAGCTGTACGACGGTTTCACCTTCAACTGCCTGTCCTGGCTCGAAGCGCTCGGATTCTGCGGCATCGGCGAGGCCAAGGATTTCCTCGACGGCGGCGAGGCCATCGCCCGCGACGGCGTCATCCCGTTGAACACGCATGGCGGTCAGCTCTCGCACGGCCGCACCCACGGGATGGGCCTGGTGCACGAGGCGGTGACCCAGTTGCGGGGCGACGGTGGCGAGCGGCAGGTCAAAGACGCCCGGGTCGCGGTGGTCAGCAGCGGTGGCCTCACTCCGAGCGGAGTGATCCTGATGCGGACGGACGCGTGACACCGCGAACGCGAGGAGCGAAATGACACCGCGCACGCGAGGAGCGAAATGAATACCGTGCGCCCGCGCGTCGTCCTGGTGGACGGCGTGCCGATGTCGGGTCTCGTCGCCCAGCCGGAGGAGCCCCGCGCGGTCGTCGTCGCGTTCCACGGAGGGTCCAGCACGGCAGCGTATTTCGACTGCCCCGACCATCCGCAGCTGTCCCTGTTGCGGGCGGGAGCAGAAGCCGGCTACACCATGGTCGCACTCGACCGGCCCGGCTACGGAAGTTCGGCCCCGTATCCCGACGCGATGGAACACCCAGAACAGCGCGTTGCGCTGGCATTCGAAGCGGTCGACAAGGTTCTTGGCGCAAACCCCCGCGGCGCCGGGTTGTTCATCGTCGGCCACTCCGCCGGGTGCGAACTGGCGGTGCGGATGGCCGCCGACGAACGGGCGAACCGGGCCGATGTCATCGGTCTGGAGCTGGCGGGGACCGGCGTGCGATACAGCGCGGGGATGGCGGACATCATGAAGTCCGTGACCGCGACGGGCCGGCCAAGCGGACTCCGCGAATTACTCTGGCAGCCAGAGGATCTCTATCCACCCGACGTGCTGTCAGGCATGACGAATTCGTCCACCGGCGCGCGCTACGAGGTTGACATGACCAAGAACTGGGCGCGGCGAGACTTTCCCGCACTCGCCCCGCGCGTGAGCGTGCCGGTACAGTTCAGCGTCGCCGAACACGAACGCGTGTGGCGGTCGGACGCCGAAGCGCTCGCCGAGATCGCTGCCATGTTCACCGAGTCGCCGCGGTTCGTGGTCAACGAGCAATCCGGCACCGGCCACAACATGTCCCTGTCACACAGCGCCGCCGCGTACCACGCGAACGTTCTGGCTTTCGTCGAGGAATGCGTTGGGGCGCAAGAGGACACAGCACAAGAAATGGAGGCCGGTTGATGCGCGTCGGATTCATCGGACTGGGAAGCCAGGGCGGCCCGATGGCCCGGCGGATCGCCGAAGGCGGATACGACACCACATTGTGGGCGCGCCGTGCTGCCAGTCTGGAACCGTATGCGGATACGGCGGCGAAGACGGCGGGTTCGCCCGCCGAGCTCGCGGCCGCCAGCGACCTGGTCTGCCTATGCGTGGTCGGCGACGACGATGTGCGGGAGGTGTTGTACGGCGAGACGGGAGTGCTGGCGGGATTGGCCGTCGGCGGCATCGTCGCCATCCACAGCACCGTGCACCCCGACACCTGCAGAGAAATCGCGCAAAAAGCTGCCGCACAGGGTGTTTCGGTGATTGACGCTCCGGTGAGCGGCGGGGCGCCCGCCGTCGAGGAAGGCACGCTCCTGGTCATGGTCGGAGGTGATGAGGAAGTCGCCGAGCGCTGTCGTCCCGTGTTCGCGACGTACGCCGATCCGATCGTGTACCTCGGCCCGCTGGGCAGTGGCCAGGTCACCAAGATCCTGAACAACCTGCTGTTCACCGCGAATCTCGGCAGCGCGTTGAGCACCCTCGATCTCGGCGAGTCGCTCGGCATTCCCAGGGTGCGCCTCGCCGAGGTGCTCAACGGCGGGTCGGCGACCAGCAAGGCGCTCGGCAGCATCGCCGTATTCGGCGGCACCGTCGATGGACTCGCACCGATCGCGGGGGCACTTCTGCAGAAGGACGTTCGGCACGCGGCCAGCATCGCGGCCCATGTGTCGGCACCCGAGGGTTCGGTGTTCACCGCGGCCGACACCGCATTGCAGGCGATGGACCATCCCCGATGAGCGCTTGCGCGAAGAGAAGACATCACCGGTGACGCGCATCGGTTTCGTCGGAGCGGGACGCATGGGAGCGCCCATGGTCCGGCGTCTCGCCGAAGCCGGCCACGAGGTGCGCGTGCTCGGCAGGACCGACGGACGCATGCCGGGCGCTGAGCGACCTTGGCGCTGCGTCCGTCACCGATCTGCTCGAGGTGGGCGACCGTGCCGACGTCGTCATCCTTTGCGTGTTCACCGACGAACAGGTCCAGCAGGTGTGCCTGGACAGTGGCCTGATCTCGGCCATGCCGCCGGGCGCGACCGTCGTCATCCACACCACCGGTAGCCCGCGCACCGCGCAGTCGATCGCCGCCAGCTTCGGAGATGTCGATGTCGTCGACGCACCGGTGAGCGGTGGCCCGCACAATGTCGCCGCGGGCGAGGTGACGCTGTTCGTGGGCGGATCCGAAGACGCCGTCGAGAAGGTCCGGCCGGTATTGGCCTGCTACGGCGATCCCATCCTGCACGTCGGCGGTCTCGGCGCCGGCCAGGCGGTGAAGCTGACGAACAACACGCTGTTCGCCGCCCAGCTGGGGCTGCTGGCCGAAGCGGTCGCCTTCGGTGAGCGTCTCGGCGTGCAGGAGCGCAGGTTGCTCGAGGCGATCACTCACGGCAGCGGCGCGAGTCGGGTCGGCGGATTCGTCGCGATGCGCGGGTCGGTGAGGGCGTTCGTCGACGACACCGCGGAGTTCATCGGCAAAGACGTCGACGTGGTGCGTGGTATCGCCGCGGAATTGGGGGCCGACCTCGGCCAGCTCGAGGACGTCATCAACGTAGGGATTCGACCATGAAGGGCACGGATTTCCTTACTGAAGTGCCTCCGGTGAGGCATACTATGAGCGTTACATAAAAGCCGTCGCGCGTAACGGATACGGTCGCCAGCCCATCGCGAAAGAGGAGACCATGACCAAGCCCAAACTGGTGTTCCACCCGTATTCACAGGACTATTTCGATAATCCGTACGAGATCTACAAGCGGATGCGCGACGAAGCTCCGATCTACTACGACGAGCAAGAGGACTTCTACGCGCTGACCCGGCACGCGGACGTCGCAGCGGCGTTCAAGGACCACGATGCGTTTTCGTCGGCCCGCGGATGTGATCTGTCCATGGTGCGGTCACCCGAGCCGCCGCAGCAGTCGATCATCTTCATGGACCCACCGGACCATCGCCACATGCGCAGCCTGCTCAACAAGGCGTTTACCCCCAGGGCCATCCAGTCTCAGCGAGAAACGGTCATCGAACTCGTCGAGCACTACCTCAGCAAGGTCGATCCAGACAACTTCGACGTCGTGCAGGATTTTTCCGGCCCGTTCCCGGTCGAGGTGATCACGCGAATGGCCGGGGTGCCCGAGGAGTTCCGGCAGCAGGTTCGCCACTGGATCGACAAGGGTCTGGAACACAAGCCCGGGCAGTACGAGCTCAGCGAAGAGAACATGCAGGCCAACATCGACTCGGGTGTCTACTACTACGGCCTGGTCCAGGAACGCCGGGCGAACCCGCAGGACGACATGATCAGCCGGCTGATCGCGGCGGAGATCCCCGGGCCCGACGGCCAGATGCGCAAGCTCGACGACATCGAGATCACCGGCTTCTGCGCGCTGCTGGGCGGCGCCGGCGCAGAAACCGTCACCAAGCTGATCGGTAGCGCCGTGGTGGTATTCGCACAGCACCCTGAGCAGTGGCAGATGCTGCTCGAGGACCGCGGCAGGATTCCCGATGCCGTCGAAGAGCTGCTGCGGTACGTCGGTCCAGTGCAGTACAACGTCCGATACAGCATGAAGGACGTCGAGGTGCCCAGCGGCACGGTGCCGGCCCACAAGCCGGTGTTCCTGATGGGCGCGGCGGCGAACCGAGATCCCCGGGCTTTCGACAATGGCGAGACCTTCGACATCACCCGGGACCGCACCCAGGCACAGAACCTCGGCCTTGGCTACGGCATCCACAGCTGCCTCGGAGCGGCGTTGGCCCGCATGGAGAGCGCCATCGCGCTGGACAAGCTGCTCGATTTCATGCCGCGTTACGGGGTCGACTTCGACGGCCTGCAGCGCGTCACGATGACGAATGTGGCTGGCTATCACCACGTACCCGTGAAGGTGTTGAAGTGACGCAAAAGATTGAAGTCGACTTTGGATTGTGTGAGAGCAACGGGGTGTGCATGGGCATCATCCCCGAGGTGTTCGATCTGGACGATCAGGATTACCTGCACGTGCTGCAGGACGAGGTGACGCCGGAGAACGAGCAGCAAGTCAAAGAGGCCGTTCGCCAGTGCCCCCGACAAGCGATCTCCATCCGCGACGAATGACGACAACCGACCTCGTCTTCGACCCGTTCTCCGAGGAGTTCTTCAACGGGCCATGGGAGATTTACCGGCGGATGCGCGAGGAAGCGCCGGTCTACTACAACGAAAAGTACGACTTCTACGCGTTGTCGCGGCACGAGGACGTCGCGGCCGCCTACAAGGACTTCGAGACCTACTCATCTGCATACGGACTGGACCTTGCGACGGTCCGGTCCGATGAACCGATGATGGCGAAGATGATCATCATCATGGATCCGCCCGAGCACCGGCAGATGCGAAGCCTGGTCAACAAGGTCTTCACCCCGCGGGCGATCGAAGCGCTTCGTCCCATGGTGACCGAAACCATCGACCGCTATATCTCGAGGGTCGATCGCGCGCGCTTCGATGTGGTTCAGGACTTCTCCGCGCTCTTTCCGGTTCAGGTGATCACCCAGATGCTCGGTGTACCAGAGGAGTACCGCCAACAGGTGGGCGAATGGGTGGACACCTCCCTGCGTCGCGAACCGGGACAGATCGACATGTCCGAGGAGGGCATGAAGGCCGTCGCGGAGTCTATGGGGCTGTACTACAACATCATTCAGCAGCGAAGAGCTGAACCCCAGGACGACATGTTCAGCAGGCTGATCGCTGCTGAGATCGAGCGGGAAGACGGCGAGAAGCAGTCTCTCGACGACTTCGAGATCGCGGGCTTCGCAACCTTGTTGGGCGGAGCAGGTGCCGAGACCGTGACGAAGCTGGTCGGCAATGCGGCGGTGACGTTCGCCCGCAACCCCGACCAGTGGCTGAAGTTGCTCGACGACCGCGGCAAGATTCCGGCCGCGGTTGAGGAGTTGCTGCGTTACGAGGCGCCGAACCAGTACAACGTGCGCCGCTCGATGAGAGAGGTCAACCTGCACGGCGTCACGATTCCCGCGGGCAAACCCGTCTTCTTGCTTGCCGGTTCGGCGAACCGGGACCCCGAGGCATTCACCGACGCCGACACCTTCGACATCGACCGCGAACGCACCGAGGCCCAGAACCTCGGCTTCGGCTACGGGGTGCACAGCTGTCTCGGCGCGGCGCTGGCCCGGATGGAGAGCGCCATCGCGCTCGAGCGGTTGCTCGATTTCATGCCGCGCTACGAGGTGATATGGGATGAATGCAAGCGGGTGGCGGCGCAGAACGTCGCGGGCTGGTCGAGCGTCCCGGTGCGGGTTCTGAGCTGAGTCGATGCGATTCGTCTTCGTGCACGGCGGATTTCATGCCGCATGGTGCTGGGAGCACACGATCGCCGAACTGGAATCGCTTGGGCACGAGGGCGTAGCAGTCGACCTGCCGGGCCATGGTGCACGCGTCGATGAGGAGTCGACACTGGCCAACCGGCGCGACGCGATCGTGGCGGCGCTGAAGCCCGGTGACGTCCTGGTGGGTCACTCCGGCGGCGGCTTCGACGCCACGCTGGCCGCGGATGCCGCCCCGGATCTTGTCAGCCACATCACCTATCTTGCCGCCGCACTGCCGCGAGAAGGACGCACCTATCCCGAGGCGATGGCGATGCGCGACTCTGAGGAGGAGTTGAGCCGAGATTTCGACGCCGACGTCGGAGAGATGTTGGGCTACTTGAAGTTCGACGACGACGGGGCGATGTGGTTCGCGGACTTCGAGGGTGCGTGGAAATACTTCTACCACGACTGCGATGAAGCAACCGCCCGCTGGGCGTTCGAGCGTCTCGGCCCCGAGCGGTTCGGTGACACCACGGTGACGCCGGTTTCGGTGCCTCGGTTCTGGGCGGCCGACCTCCCCCGCAGCTTCATCCGGTGTAGTCAGGACCAGTCGATGCCGCGTTGGCTTGCCGACACGGTGGCGCGGCGACTGGGGGTGGAGCAGTTGACGATCGACACGTCGCACTCCCCCTTCTTGAGCCGTCCGCGCGAACTCGCCGAACTACTGGTTCGCGCCACGACGACCAAGCCGACCGGGCCGCTCATCCCCGAGTGATCTCACGGCAGTTTGATGACCGACATGTACATTTCGAGCATCGGCCGGTAGAGGTCGACGTCGTCGAGTTGGCTGCCAAGCACGACCGAGTCGGTGGTCGCGATGAGTACTTGGGCGAACGTCGACGCAGGGATCAACATAGCTCCGCCGCGCCGTTCGATGCCTTCCACGATGAACTTTTCAAACGCCGCGACAACCTCTGATCTCTTGGCCGCCACCCGTTCCCGCGCATCCGGGTTGCGCAGCAGGTAGAGGGTGAACTCGTATCCCAACGCGGCGTGCTCGGGACCACGGTCACGGCTCAGCTGGCGCCATCGCTCGGCGATCTCGTCGAGTACATGGGCACCGATCTCACCCGCGGTCGACATCACCTCGGCGAAATTGTCGAAATAGCGCCGCCAATAGCGGTCGCTCACCGCCAGAAAGAGTTCTTCCTTCGTGGCGAAGTGCTTGTAGATGGCGCCTTTCGTGTAGCCGGCAGTGTTCGCGATGTCATCGAGAGATGCCGCCATGAAGCCCTTTTCGGCGAACACCTCTTCAGCGGCGTCCAGGAGCAGGGAACGGGTGTGCTCCAGTCGTCGCTCCCGGGTCCATCGCTCAACCATCCCCCGATTCTGCCATGGAATCCAAGAAACTACTTCGATATCCAGATACTGTCTGGTATCTTCGCGTCGTCAGGTCACGAGGGAGGACTGCGTCATGACCGAACTGTCGAACAAGAAGGCGCGCTCTGTCACCGAGTCGCTGAGCGGCGCGGGCACGCTGGGCGACCAACCGCAGGCCAAGGTCACGCCCGTTCGAATCTGGGCGGCGGTCGGCGGCGCGATCCTGGCCCTCCAGCTGTACGTGTGGATCCGCTGGATCACCGGGCCCAACTTCGAGCGGGTACCGCCGGGCCCAACCGATCCGCCGACGTTCATGAAGGTGATCCTCGTCACCTGGACCGCCGTCATCATCGTCGGCTATCCGGTCGCCATCTATTACTTCCTCGTCAGGCCCTGGCGGCGCGAGCGGCGAATCACGCTGGACGGCATGCTCTTCGTGGCCTGCGGCTTGCTGTTCTTCCAGGATCCCCTGCTCAACTACTTCAACACGTGGAGCACATACAACACCTGGATGTGGAACCGCGGCTCGTGGGTGCAGACATCCCGGGTTGGGTGTCGTTCGCGCAAACCAGGCGCCATGATGGCCGAACCGTTCCTGATGAATGCGCCGGGCTACTCGTTCGTCCTGCTGTGCACGATGCTCGGCTGCTGGGTCATGCGCAAAGCCAAGCAGCGCTGGCCGAACATCAACACCATCGGCCTGATCGGCGTGGTGATCGTGTGGACCTTCTTCTTCGATTTGGTCATCGAGGGCCTGTTCCTCATGCCGATGGGCCTTTTCACCTATCCCGGTGCGATCCAGGCCTTGTCGCATCAATGCCGGCACCTACTACCAGTGGCCGATCTACGAAGGACTGATGTGGGGCGGGGTGCAGGCGGGTCTGTGCTGTCTGCGCTACTTCACCGACGATCGTGGCCGCACGTTCGTCGAACGGGGACTCGACAGTGTCCGGGGCGGCTTCGTGCGGCAGCAGTTCACCCGGTTCCTGGCGATCTTCGCCGCCTGCAGCGCGTTCTTCTTCGTGCTCTACAACATTCCTGCGCAGTGGTTCGCCATGCACCAGGATCCCTGGCCCGAGGACGTCCTGAAGCGCTCGTACTTCCTGATGGGCATCTGCGGTGAGGGGACCGACCGGCCCTGTCCGGACCCGGCGCTGCCGATGCCGCTGACGAATTCCGGCTACATCAACAACGAGGGCAAGCTCGTCCTGCCGGAAGGTGTCGAGCTTCCGAAGTCGTTCCCGTCGAACGAGGTAACTGATATGCGCAATGGCGCCATCAGCCCAGTTTCGGAAGCGCCGTTCTACCGCGCGGTAGGCGATGAAATCGAAGTGTTTCGCGCGGCCGCGGGCCGCGGTCTACCCGTGCTGTTGAAGGGCCCGACCGGGTGCGGGAAAACCCGCTTCGTCGAGACCATGGCCCACGAACTCGGACATGATCTGATCACCGTCGCCGGTCACGAGGACATGACGTCGGCGGATCTGGTCGGCCGATTCCTGCTCAAAGGCGGTGAAACAGTCTGGGTGGACGGGCCGTTGACGCGGGCCGTCCGTGAGGGTGCCATCTTCTATCTGGACGAGGTGGTCGAGGCGCGCCAGGACACCACCGTGGTCATCCATCCGCTCGCCGATCACCGACGAGAGCTTCCGGTCGATCGGCTCGGGACGACGTTGTCGGCCGCGCCGGGTTTCCAGCTGGTGATTTCGTACAACCCCGGTTACCAAAGCGTCCTGAAAAATCTCAAGGAGTCGACGCGGCAACGTTTCGTCGCGATCGAACTCGGCTTCCCGCCCGCCGACATCGAAACCGAAGTCGTCGCATATGAAGCCGGCGTCGATTCCGCGACCGCGCGCACGCTGGTCAACCTCGGCAGCGCCATCCGTAATCTCGATGGCTCACCGCTGCGTGAGGTGTCGTCCACGCGCATGCTGATCCTGGCCGGCGGGCTCGTCGCGGAGGGTCTGCCGCTGCGCAACGCCGTCCAATCCGCCATCGTCCAAGTCCTCTCCGACGATCGGGATGTCGTGCGCGCTCTCGGCGAGCTCGTCGAGGCCTTCCTGCCCAACGGGTGACCGCATTGGATTCCGGCAGCGCCGACCGATTTCGGCTCCTCGCCACCTTCGTCGCCGGCAGGTCGGTCGAGGTGGCGGAGGCGCCGACTGGTCAGCTCGCGCACACGAACGGTCGGGTCATCTTCGTATCCGCGGGTGGATCGGTTGACGACCGACGCCGCGAGGTGTTGGTGCAGAGCGCATTGCTCGGCGCAGGGAGCCTGGACAAGAGACTGGTCAAGGGTTTGCGCGCGCGCCCGTTGATCGCCCGGCGCTACCTCGCGCTCGAAGGTCACCGCGTGCTCGATGAGCTTGCCGCGCACTTTCCCTTGGCGGCCAGGGTTCGTCTCGACGGGCGGCCGATCAGCCCGACCGCCGACGCCTCGCTCGAAATAGCAAAAGGCAGAGCAAAAGTCGCGGATCCGCCAGACTGGTTCGGCGTCATCAAACCGTCGCGGTTACTAGCTCCTGCCGCCGGACCGGGCGCAGCGGCCACCGACAAGGAACTGCGCCTGGAGTTCGATGTCCTCGACCTGCCCGAGGCGGACGATGATGACGAAGACACGACACCACCTGACGAGAGCAAGATCCTCAAGCTGTTCGACAACCCGCTGTTCAAGTCACAGTCCCTGGCGGATTACTTCCGCAAGCTGCTCGGCAGCTCGCGTTCGCCCGCCGACGGGACTGCCGGTGCCGAGATGCAGGTTCGTTCCATGCGGCGGACGGACAAAGTCGGCGCAAACGCCCGGCCGCTTCCGACCCGCATACATTTCACCGACGACGACAAGCCTGGCGCCGCCGTCGGTGTGGGCGGCGCCCTTCATCCGGAGTGGGATGTCCACCGCAACCGGTACCGGCCCGACTGGTGCCGGGTCATCGACTTTCCTTTGCTCTCGGCTGCCGACGTCGCGGATGCCGGCGTTCCGCCTGACGACGTTCTGCGACGCCGCCTCACTCGAATCGGTCTTGGACCCAAGGTGTTTCGCGGACGCCCCGATGGCGATGATCTCGACATCGAAGCGCTCGTCGATCTGGTCATCGATCTTCGGTCTGGCCATTCACCGCCCGAATACGTCTACACCGAACGCCGCAAGCTCGCTCGCAACCTGGGTGTCCTGATCCTGGTCGACGCCTCCGGGTCCGGTACCGACACCGATTCGGCTGGACTGGCTGTTTACGAACATCAGCGCCGGGCTGCCGCCACACTGGCCGCCACGCTCGAGGAGCTGGGTGACCGGGTCGCCGTGTACGCGTTTCGATCACAGGGGCGGCACGCTGTTCACTTGCCCGTCATCAAGACCTTCGAACAACGGTTCGGCGCGGTTGCTCGAGCCCGGCTCAACCAACTGCAGCCGTCGGGTTACACACGTCTCGGTGCGGGCATCCGCGGTGCGGGCGAGATCCTGAAGACCGAAGCTGGAACGCCCAATAGGCTGCTGGTCGTCCTTTCGGACGGCTTTCCCTACGACGATGGCTATGAGGGCCGTTATGCGGAAGCCGACGCCGATAAGGCGCTTGAAGAACTCCGCGCGGACGGTGTTGCGTGCCTGTGCCTTTCGATCGGCTCCAGCACCGCTACCGACGCGCTCGAACGCGTCTTCGGCGCCGCCAGCCATGCCAGCGCCACGACGCTGGCCGAACTCAGCCCGCGGATGGACGAGTTGTTCATGTCGTCACTGCGGGACCTCGCCGCGCCAACACCCCGGTAAGGAAGGCGCGTGAGCCGCGAGCGTGTGTCTGCGCACGACACGCGCGAATTTTCAGCGGCCTTTGCACGCTCGGCTTCCGCGAGAGTGCGCTAACCCAGGCCGTGCAGGATGACGCCGTTGCAGTCGGCCGCGGCCTGCCGTAGTTTGACGGCCTCCTGATAGGCGTCGGAGTAGTACCACTCCTTGGCAGCTTCTTCGGACTCGAACTCCAGTAGAACCGTCTGCGTGCCGTGCCACGTGCCC
This sequence comes from uncultured Actinomycetota bacterium, assembly GCA_963793055.1. GTDB lineage: Bacteria > Actinomycetota > Actinomycetes > Mycobacteriales > Mycobacteriaceae > Mycobacterium. The sequence continues at coordinate 180,228 of CAWBYS010000004.1, forward strand.
TCGATCACCGCGGCCTTGGTGTCAAAGGACAGCAGCGTCGCCCCCGCCATCGCCTGGCTGGCCAACTTGCCGTACTCGGCCATCCCGGCCGGATCCTTGACGTCCTCGGTGATGAGGATGTACGCCTTGGGCATTCGGACTCCTTGTAGTTCAGTCGGTTTCGACGATGGCTTGTTCTGGACAGTTTGCGACGGCGTCTTTGGCCGCACTCTCGAGTCCCGCGGGAACCTCCGACGGGTCGGCAACGGCGTAACCGTCGTCGTGCATGTGGAACACCTCTGGACACAGCGTCAGGCACATGCCGTGGCCGCGGCAACGGTCCTCGTCCACGGTGACCTTCATCGCTTGTCACCATCGGCTGTTTGCTCTTCGCGCAAGCGCTCATCACCAACCAGGTCGAACTCCAGATGCAGTTCCGTGAGGCCACGCAGGATGTACGTCGGAATGTATTGGTAGTGACGGTCTCCCGCCGGCCCGTGATGCGCCTCGCTGATACGGATGTCGGTGGTGCGATCGAGCAACCTCTCGAGCCCGACTCGAGTTTCCGCGCGCGCCAACGGCGCTCCGGGGCAGCTGTGAATACCACGCCCGAACGCGAGGTGCTGACGCGCGTTCTTGCGCTCCGGATCGAACGTGTCCGGATCCTCGAAGCGGCGCGGATCGCGGTTGGCCGCCCCGTTGATCACCATCACCGTGCGACCGGCGCCGATTGCTTCCTCACCCACTTTCACGGGCACCCGCGAGAGCCGGAAGTCGCCCTTGACCGGGCTCTCGATGCGCAGGCATTCCTCGATGAAGTTCGGCAGCAGACTGCGGTCCTCGCGAAGCCTGCGCTGGATGTCGGGGTTGTCGCCCAACACCTTCAACGCCGTCGACAGCAGCCGGACCGTGGTTTCCTGTCCGGCGGAGAAGACGTTGGTGGCGACTCGCACCACATCACCGACCTCCGGCATCGTTCCGTCCGGGAAGGCCGCGGTCGCCAGACCGGTCAGCACGTCGTCACGCGGTTCGGCGCGGCGGTCTTCGACATACGTCGCGAAAACCTCGTAGAGGTACTCGAGCGGAGTCTTGGTCAGTGTCTTGTCGGCGTTGCCGAGCCCGCCGCCGTGGGTGCCGCGCGCGAGGCGCTCGAGCAGTTCGGGGCGGTCCTCCTCGGGCACACCCAGCAGGTCGGCGATGACGCGCAAGGTGAACGGGCCGGCGAAGCCCTTGATGAACTCGCCCTCACCCGGAGCGAGGAAGTCGTCGAGGATGTCGTCGGCCAGCTGCCACATCGCGTCCTCGTTTTCCTTGAGACGCTTGGGCGTGATCAACCGCATCAGCAATGCGCGGTGATTGGTATGCGTCGGCGGGTCAAGCGTCGGCAGCTGATCGCTGAACGGGATCTCGTCGCGATGCTCGACGATCAGGTCGGTGACATCGTCACCTTCGAGTGGCACCGGGAACCCCGGGAACGGGCCGGTGACCGAGATGCACGACGAGAACGTGTCCGCGTCGTTGTAGACGTCGACGGCCTCCTGCCAGCCCGTCACCATCGTCACGCCGTAGTGGTCCTCGCGGCTGACCGGGCACTTGTTGCGAAGCGCCTCGTAGAACGGGTACGGGTCATCCGTCAGACGACGGTCCCGGAAGAAGTCGACCGAGGTGAGGTCCTCCGTCATGCGGCCTCCGTTTCGACGATCTCGACACGCGAGAACGTGGTTCTCATATCTGGGTATTACATTTCCATAATGGCTCGTCGGCGTCAACGAGGGCGCTGTGCACCTGCCCAGCGCGTCGGCGCGGTCACTGGATCGGCTCGTCGCCGAGGACCGTCGTCCGCAGCATCTCCCGAGGTGACCTGGGGTCATAAGGGCCCGCGCGGTGCAATACCCCGCGGTTGTCCCAGATCACTGTGTCACCGACGGCCCAGTCATGGCGGTAAACATTGGCGGGCGTGGTCGCCCGATCGAGCAGATCGGACAGCAGCGCCCTGCCTTCGTCGAGATCCATCCCGACGACGTAGTCGGCCGACGCCCCCAGCACCAGCGACTTGCGCCCGCTGCGATGCGTCCATACCAGCGGGTGCTCGTGCGTGCGTCGCGCCCGCCAGCGCGCCAGTTCCTCCGGCGTGGGGTCGGGTGTGACGCGCCGCTGCGACGCCTCCAGCGAATGCACGACACGCAGCGCGCCGAATTGCTCTTTCTCCTTGTCTGTCCACGCTTCGTAGGCGGCTAGGAATTCGCGAACTCGGTCTCCCCCCCGCGTTTGGCGACCTGCTTCGCCGAGAGCACGGTGGCCATCTGGGGGAAGGTGTCCTCGATCGGCGTGCAGCCGTCGATATGCCAGTCGAACGTGGCGCGCAGATACGCCGCCGAGGCGTTCTTGGACTTGTCGAGCGTGACGGGTAGATGCCTGCGACCGGATGGTGGCCGTCGGAGGAATGGTCGACCTCGCCCAGCCGCGGCAGAACGCCACCTGCGCTTCGGGTTTCAGCCCGAGCCCGGGAACACCAGCACGCCGTTGTCCTCGAGCGCCTCGAGCACGGCGGGGCCAGGGATTCGTCGCTTGCCATCCGGTCGGCGTCCACCCCGAGAACCTCGGCACCGACCGCCTCGGTGAGTTTGTTGATCGTCAGCAGGCTCATGGCATCGGCTCTCCGATGCGGTCGATTACGGCGTCGGCGGAGTCGGTGGGCTTCTGCGTCCCGAAAACCTCAACGGCCATCGACATCATGATCATCGAGTAGATGAGGTGCAGCAGATTGAGCGCGTCGTCCGGCACATCGTCGAGCGGGAACTTGTCGCAGTAGTCGATGGCCTCCTCGAAGCGAGGCGCGAAGGCGTCGTAGAACTCCCGGATCTCCGGCATCGGCGTTGCAAGGCGCATATTCCATCGCTCGGCTTCCGTTGCCAGACACCACTTCTCGGCGAATCGCTCATACTCTGCGAACGCACTCGGCAGCCGGGGCTCGGGCATCGTCACACCCCCACGGTGCGATGCTCGGACTTGTACTCCTCCACCCAGTCGACCGCCGTCTTGTGCAAGTGCCGCACCAGGATCTCTTGGTCGTTGAGCGGGAAGTCGTCGACGACGTCATATTCAAGTGCCGCTTGGGTACCGCCGAGCATGCCGGCGTCCTGGAGCGCGAACTCCTTGAGCACCACCGAAGCGACTTCGTGCTCGATGCGCTCGCGCACCGTGCGCGCGGGGTGAAAGGCGTTGTAGGCCTCGAACTTGTGGGTATTGTGCGACGTTGGCCAGTACCGGTACAGCAGATACCAGCCGTGGTAGATGAGGATCTCGAGGTTCGGGAAAATCTGGAAATTGGTGATGCCCCACGGCTCGATACCACCCGGGTTCAGGCCGGCCGAGAAGTGCGTCTCCGGCGTCCGCCACGGCCCCACGAGCCCACTGCGGGTGACCCGCTCCACCGGATACATGTACTCCGGATCGAGCAGCCACCGCCGGGTGCCCGCGGTCGAGACCAGCCGATGCGGTCCGTCGATCTGGAAGTGACCGCATTCGAACGTGGCGTTGGGCTGACGCACTGCGCTCGGCACCTGCTGCGAATGCAACGACGGCACGTGGTAGTACTCCTGGAACGCGTCGGCGAAGATCTTCCAGTTGCTGTTGTTCTGCGCCGCAAAGTCATAACGCTCCGTCATGAGACCGAACGGGTAGTCGTCGAGCGCGGTGATCATCGGCCCCAGGAACTCCCGCAGGCTCCAGCGAGGTTCGGGGTCGAAGTTGATGAAGATGAAGCCGTTCCACACGTCGCAGTGCACGGGCTTCAGTCCGTACGTCCGCGTTGTCGAGGTCGAAGAACTCCCCCGGCTGTTGCACGAATTTCAACGCGCCGTCGAGGTCGTAGCGCCAGGCGTGGTACTTGCAGGTGAACTGGCGGCAGGTGCCCTTCACCTCCTGGTTCGGAAAATCGTTCCACACCAGCTTGTTTCCACGGTGTCTGCATATGTTGTAGAAGGCGCGGATCTGCTCGTCGCGGCCCTTCACCACGATGACCGATGTTCGCGCGGCGTCGATCTCCTTGGTGAAGTAGCTGCCCATCCGCGGGACTTCCTCGACGCGGCCGACGTTGAGCCAGGCGCGCTTGAAGACCGCTTCGCGCTCGAGCTCGTAGAACTCCGGCGAGGTCGAGTCGCGGAAGGACACGGGCCCGGTCCCGAGCTCCGGGTAGTGCTCGGTCCAGCTGCCCTCAGCTGGTTTAGCCCACTTGCGCATGCCAACCTCCGTTTTGAGTCACATCACCGATCCGCCATTGACGCCCAGAGTCTGGCCGGTGATGAAACCGGCTTCCTCCGAACACAGGAAACCCACGGCCGCTGCGATATCCGCGCTCGTGCCCAGATGACCCATCGGCACGCTCGACGCCATCTGCTCGTTTGACGGCAGGTGGCCGTCGGCCTGTGACTGATGCTGCATCGGAGTTTCGATGGCCGACGGCGGAATGTTGTTCACCGTGATACCCGCAAGCGCGTATTCGCGTGCCAACGATCGGGTCAGCGACATCAGTCCGCCCTTGGACGCGGCGTAATGGGCCATGCCGGGAGAACCGCGCTGCGCGCTTGACGACGAGATCATCACGATGCGGCCCCAGTTCGCCTCGACCATGTCCGGTACGGCCACCTGACAGCAGTGAAATGTGCCGGTCAGGTTTACTGCGATCAGGCGGTCCCACGCTTGCGCGGAGATTTCCGTGAACGGTGCGAAGTCCACCGCGCCCGCGCTGGTCACCAGAACATGCACCGGCCCGAGTTCGCTCCGGATCTTCGCGAAGGCCTCCTCGACCGCGGCCCGATCGCTGACGTCGGCGGCGATGCCGAGGGCGGACCAGCCCTTTGCCTGTAGCTCTTCTGACACCCGATGTGCCGCTTGCCCGTTGATGTCCAGCACGCCGACTTTATGGCCGCGCGCGCCGAGTTCGTGGCAGATCGCCTCTCCCATGCCGGAGGCTCCGCCGGTAACCACTGCCACCCGGTTCATCGCACACGTCCTCCACTCACTACTCGAAGACCACCTTGACGGTCCTGCTGGTCGGTAGCGCCTGACAGGTCAGCACCCAGCCTTCGGCGACCTCGTCGTCCTCGAGCGCGTCGTTGTTGACCATCCGGGCACTGCCCTCGGTGATCCGCGCCATACATGTTGCACAAGAGCCGATCTCACACGAATACGGCGCGCGTAGACCCGCTGAGCGGACGCACTGTAGCAAGGTGTCCCCCTGGCGGTATCGCAGCGTCGTGGTGCGACCGTCCAGATCGATCGTCACCTCTTCGGTCGTCGGCACCACGGAGTTCTCGGACATCGACGACCAGAGTATCAAGTACTTGTCACTAATATCAACCACTTTATACTCACTTCGGTCCCGGCTCGGTCAATCCCCGATGTGGTCGTTGAACAGCGTGTGTCCGGTGCCTTTTCGACCACGCGGGCCAGCAGGTCTCGCAGCGTCTGCTGCTCCGCGGGCGTCAGCACACCGAAGACCGCCTCGTGGGCGGCGATCGCATCGCTGACGACCGCGACCGCCACCTCCTTGCCCTTCTCGGTCAGGAACGCCTGAGAATGCGCGCGTGCTGCGGGTCGGGTTTGCGCTCCACCAAGCCGCGTTGTTCCAGCGCCTTCAGCGCCAGCTGCAAACCCTGCAGGCGTGATCAACAGCCGGCGCGCGAGTTCTGCGCCGGACAGACCCGGCTCGTTGGCGAGCTGACGCAGGATGCCGATCTGTGCGGTGCTGACACCGTGCTGGCTCACCGATTCGTTCACCGCCGTCAGCGCGAAGTACCAAGCCTGCTTGAGGTGCCACAGGATGTTGTCGATCTGCTCCATGCTCGCGTCGTCAGTCATCACGCTGATTCCCGTGGCTAGAAGACGCGCCCGTCCTTCATCACGAATCGCACGTCGAGGGTCGCGGCGATGTCGCGTGAGGGGTCGCCTGGCACGGCGATGATGTCGGCGAGGTATCCCGGTGCGAGCCGGCCGAATTCGTCGTCGGCCTCGATCAGCTCGGCGCTGGTGATCGGTGGCGGCCTTGATCGCCTGCATCGGGGTCATGCCGCGGTCGACCAGCGCACACAACTCCTTGGCGTTCTGGCCGTGCGGAATCGCAGGGGCATCGGTTCCGCAAGCGATCCGGACACCGGCCGCGATCGCCTTCGGCAGCATGGCTTGGGCCTGTGGGAAGACTTCTTCGGCCTTCTTGCGCAACTCCGGGTGCGATGCGGTCGACGGCCATCGCCTCGGTCAGGTAGGTCGTCGAAACCAGGAATGTCCCGGTGTCGGCCATCATCGGGATCGTTTCGTCGGTGGCGAGGAAGCCGTGCTCGATGCAGTCGATGCCCGCGCGGATGCAAGCCCGAATAGCGCTGTCCCCCACGGCGTGTGCGGCGACGCGCACTCCCGCGCGATGGGCCTCGTCGGCGATCGCCGCGAACTCCTCGTCGGAGTATTGCTGTGCGCCGGGCGCGGTACTGTGTGACATCACGCCACCCGACGCGGACACCTTGATCAGCTTGGCGCCGTGGCGAACCTGATAGCGCACACACGCCCGGACGTCGTCGACGCCATTGGCGATGCCCTCGGCGACCGACAGCGGCATGATGCCCGGCGCCAGGCGCTGGAACACCGTCGGGTCGAGGTGACCGCCGTAAGGGGTGACCGCGTGGCCGGCCGGAAAGATGCGCGGCCCGACATGCCAGCCCTGCTCGATGGCACGCTGCAGCGCGACGTCGAGCAGATAGCCGCCGGTCTTCACCATCAGCCCGAGATTTCGCACGGTCGTGAAACCGGCCTCGAGCGTGGTCCGAGCGTTCACCGCGCCGCGCAGCGTGCGATACGCCGGGATCGTCCTGCACACCGTGCATGGGATTGGGCAGCCCTTCCGGGTCCGCCTGGCCCGCCGATGAGCAGGTTGAGCTCCATGTCCATCAGGCCCGGCAGCAAGCGTGACGTCGCCGAGGTCGATCCGCGTCGAATCAGCGGGCAGTTCAACGGGATTCACTGCTTGGATGCGCTCGCCCTCGACGACCACCACCGCCGGCGAACGCACCTCGCCGGCCATCCATGTCGGCCCAGCGAGCCGCCTGCAGCACGGTGTCGTCACATGGCACGGGTTCGGACAAGGCAGTCCAGGCTGGCGGCGCCGGAATCGGGCACGCGCGGCTGCTTCCAGCACTCGACCGGAAACGACACCATGATCATCGAGTACAGCAGATGCATCAGGTTGAGCACGTCGTCTGGCATGTCGTCGAGCGAGAACTTGTCGCAGTAGGAGATCGCCTCCTCCGCGCGGGGCGTGATGGCGTCGTAGAAGTCCTGCATCTCGGCCATCGAACTTTCCAGCCGCTTGGCATAGCGTTCGGGCTCCGTCGCCAGGCACCACTCGGAAAATCGTTTCCAGGTCGGCGAATTCGGTGGGAAGCATCGCGGTCGTCACGGTCACACCCCCGCTGTCTTGCGCTGGTAATCATCCACCCACGCTGCCGTCTCTTTGTGCAGATGACGGATGAGCACCTCTTGATCGCACAGCAGGAACTTGTCGACGGCCCGCGACTCGACCATCGTCTGGGTGGCTTCAAGCGTATTCGCGTCCTGTAGCCCGTACTCCTTGAACGACACGGCGGCCAATTCCTGGGCGATTCGCTCCCGCGGCGTGCGCGGCTGGGGGAAGTACAAGCGTGCCCTCGAAGATGTGCGAGTTATACGACGTCGGCCAGTAGTGGTAGGTCAGATACCAGCCCTGGCCCCAGATCAGGATCACGAAGTTCGGGAACAGCTGGAACGAGTCCAGGCCCCACGGGATCGCATTTCGCCGGATTGAGCCCCGGCGGCATGTCGCCCAGATCCGGGCTTGTCCCATGGTCCGAACAGTCCGCTTTGGCAGATGTCTTCCATCGGCTTGCGCATCTCGGGATCCATCTCCCATGCCCGGATGCCCGACGTGCTCACCAACCGATGCGGTCCGTCGATGCGATAGTGCGGCGCCTCGAAACCGGCCTCGGCAGCGGCCTTCGAATACGTCGACGGCGACTGGTTCGCATGCAGAACGGGTGCGTGATAGAACTCCTGGAACGCGTCCATGTAGAGCTTCCAGTTGGCCTTGACCTCCGAGCGGTAGTAGAACCGCGAGGTCATCTCGCCGAAGGGATAGCCCTCCAGGCCGATGATCATCGGGCCGAGGAAATCTCGCAGCGACTGTTCGGGTTCGGGCGCGAGGTTGACAAAGATGAACCCCTCCCACACATCGCAGTGCACGGTCACCAAGCCCGTAGCGGCTCTTGTCGAGGTCGAAGAATTCCCCCTCCTGCTGAACGAACGTCAGGTTGCCGTCGAGGTCGTAGCGCCATGCGTGGTACTTGCAGGTGAACTGCCTGCAGACGCCGCTGGTTTCCTCCAGCGGCATGTCGTTCCACACCAGCTTGTTGCCGCGGTGGCGACAGATGTTGTGGTACGCCTTCACGTCACCGGAGGTCGTGCGCACCACGATGATCGACGTGTTGGCGACCTTGAGCTCCTTGGTGAAGTAGCTGCCCTTGCGCGGAAGTTGTTCGACTCGACCGACATTCAGCCATGCCCGCTTGAACACCGCTTTGCGTTCGGCCTCGTAGAACTCTGGGCTGATCGAGTCCTCATAGGAGACCGGCTCCGGTTCCCAGATCTGGATAGTGCTGGGTCCAGCTGCCTTCGGGCGGTTTGGGGAAACGAGCCATGGCATGTTCCTGTCGACTCGGGGTCAGTAGGAGGCTGTATCGCTGACGCTATCTGTTCAACGGGGCAATCGCAAGTAGTTGATACTCGCCACTACCGCGCCGGAAGGCCCAGTACTCGCTGAGCGATGATGTTGCGCTGGATTTCCGACGTGCCGCCCGAGATGGTGCCCGCGTAGGTGGCTGATGTATCGCGCGAACCAGCTTCCGGTGAACAGGTCCGGGCTGTGGGGGTTGTACGGCGCGGTCAGCGCCGGACTGCGCAAGCCGTCAACACCCGCTGCATCCAGTGCATGCCTCAAGGCGCTCTGCTCAGCCTCTGAGCCAAGCAGCTTGAGCACAGACACCCCGGGGATGTCCCGCTCGCCGCGCGCTGCCTGCCCTAACGCCGCCGAGCCCATCAGGCGCAGAGCGTAATAGTCCATCGCGATGGTGGCGTAGCGGTCCTTGTTCAGCGCCCCGACGGGCCGGAAGTCCTCGAGCAGCTGGGCCAGCCTGTTGGCGAACGCCATCCACATCATGGTTCGCTCATGCCCGAGTGACCCGTTGGCGACTTTCCAGCCCGCCGTTGAGTGGGCCGACGAGATTCTGCGCAGGCACGCGCACGTCGGTGAAGAACACCTCGTTGAAATCCAATGCCTCGCTGTCGAAAACCGAAGCAAACGGGCGCACGCTCGACACCGGGCGTATCGGTCGGAATCACTAGCGCGCTGATTCCCTTGTGCCTCGGCGCATCGGGATCGGTGCGCACGAACGCGAGGATGACGTCAGCGTCGTGCGCGCCCGACGTCCATACCTTCTGCCCGTTGACCACGAACTGGTCGCCCTCGAGCACCGCACGTGTTGACAGCCCGGCCAGGTCCGATCCCGCGCCGGGTTCGCTCATGCCCAGCGACGCGGTCATGTCCGCCCGCAGGATGGGCACCGCCCACCGTTGCTTCTGCTCGTCGGTGCCGAAGGACAGCAGCGACGCCGCGATGATGCCGACGCCCTGCGGGTTGAAGCGTGGTAGATGCGCCGCCGGGACAACTCCTCGCGATGAACGAACTGCTGCAGGATGCCGGCGTTTCGGCCACCGAATTCGGGCGGGTTGCCCGGCAGCAGCCAGCCATGGTCGAACTGCAGGCGCTGCCATCGTCGCGCCCATTCCGGCACATGCGACGTCGAGCGCGAGCGCTCGGCGGCCTCCGCCTCGCGAGGGCAGATGCTCGTCGAGGAATGCGACGAATTCCGCGCGGAAGGCCTCGACCTCGGGATCGAAGGTGAGCTGCACACTTCCAACATATCAAGTACTTAACATTTGAGGCGCGGTGCGCTATGACTAGTGGGATGCTCGACGCAGAGAAGATCTTGATCACCGGCGCGACGGGCAAGATCGCGTATCCGATCGCCCGGGCGTTGGCCGCACGCAACGAGGTGTGGGGCGCCGCCCGCCTGCGGGATCCGGCAGATCGCGACAAGCTTCTCGCCGACGCGGTATCACCCCGATCGCGCTGGACATGAGCACCGGCGACTTCTCCGCGCTTCCAGACGATTTCACTTACGTGTTCCATGCGGCTGTCGATGTCGGCACCGGCGCGTGGACCGCAGTGCGTCGACACGAACGCCCAGAAGTCCGGCGACCTGCTCTACCACTGCCGCGCCGCCAAGGGCTTCGTCTTCTGTTCCACCGGCTCGATCTACCGATACCAGGGGCAGCGACCGCTGCACAGAATCCGACCCGCCCGGCGTGCCGCTGCGCGCGAACTACAGCTTCTCCAAGATCGCCGCCGAGGCGGTGTGCACCTGGATCGCCAAGCAGTACGAGATCCCGCTGACCATCATCCGCATCTGCTCAACCTACGGGCCGCAGGGCGGAGCGCCGGCTGACCGGCTGGAAATGATGCTGGCGCACAAGCCGATTCGGCTCTATCCCGACAAGCCCAACAACTACAACCCGATCTACGAGGACGACTACGTCGAGCTCGGTATCCGGGCCATGGAGGTCGCTCGGCGCCGCCGATCGTCGTGAATTGGGCGGGCAGTGAAACGGTCAGCGTTGAGGACTACTGCGCCTACATGGGTGAGCTCGTCGGCGTCGAGCCGATCTTCGAGTACACCCCCGACGCGCACACTCCCCTGTGGCCCGACGTCACCTACATGCACGAGACCCTCGGTAGGACGAAAGTACCATGGCGCGACGGCTTCCGGCGCATGATCGAGGCTCGTCACCCCGAACTCCCACTCACGCAAGCAGATTCGACACAAGGACGATGACCATGGAGCTGCCCGGCAACCCCGTCGGACGACGTCGCCGCGGTACTTTCCGCCGGAGATGGCGACATCACCACGCTGTTCGTCTCCATGGCCACGCCGGCACCCGGACGGAACCGACGCCGAGTACCTGCGCTGGCATACCCTCGACCATCGACCCGAACAGCATCGGCTCACCGCCGTACGCGCCTCCCTGCGACTGGTGTCCACACCGGACTGCCGGGCCGCGCGGGCACCGGGCGACGAGCGCTATCGACGCCATCGACCATGTGATGACGTACTTCTTCACGGATCGAAGCGGCCTCAAGGGGTTCATCGAGCTCTCCACGGCGCTCGGCGACGCGGACCGAAAGTTGCCACTGCTGCCTCCGGTCGAGCGCGGTGTCTACACGGTGCAGCAGAAGACCGCTGCGAGGCGGGTGAAGATCGGCGCCGACGTGCTGCCGTGGTGGCCGGTCAAAGGCGTATATCTGTTGCTGGAAACGAACGGCGACGCAGCCGCCGGACCTGCTCGACGTCGACGGCGTCGCGGGCAGTGTGGACGGCGGCTTCCCTGCCGTGCGATGCCGAAAATGGCCAGTGCCCCAGCCGGCCAGACGCATCACGTACTGCTTTCTCGACGACGACCCGGTCGCTGCCGCCAAACGGCTGCTTCCGGCACTTGAGGAGCGGTGGAGCGACGACGACATCACCCCGCTGCTCGGCGCGCCGTTGTATCCGGTCGTACCGCATGAGTGGGATCGCTATGTGCCGTAGGGAGTTTGCATGCGTATCGGCTTGATGGTCGGCTCCGACAAGGAGCGGTCACGCGCAGACCGCCTGAGCGGACTGCTCGACGACGGGAAGGCCGCCGAGAGCCAGGGTTTCGCGTCGTTTTGGATGCCGCAGGTACCCGGCTACCTCGATGCGATGACGGCCGTTGCGCTCCTCGGGCAGGTCACGACCCGTATCGAGATCGGCACCGCGGTGGTGCCGATCCAGACCCGCCATCCGCTCATCATGGCGCAACAGGCGCTGACCACCCAGGTCGCCTGCTCCGGCAGGTTCACCCTCGGCCTCGGGCCGTCGCACCACTGGATCATCAAGGACAGCTCGGACTGTCGTACGACCGACCGGCTCGGCTGGTGCGCGACTACCTCGACGTGCTGAGCCGCGGCGTTCGCGGGCCCCGGCACCGTGGCGGTCGACAACGACAACTACCGCGTGCACAGCCCGGTCGACGTCACGGACTCATTCGAGATGCCGATGCTTTGGCCGCGCTCGGGCCGACGATGCTTCGGATCGCCGGCGAACGCGCCGAGCGGAACCATCCTCTGGATGGCCGACGAACGGGCGATCGGCGAGTACGTGGTGCCACACCTCACCGAGGCCGCAAACGCCGTTAGACAACACGGCAATTCGCGTCGTCGCGGGTGTGCCCGTGGCGCTGTGCTCCCCCGACGACATCGCCGATGCCCGCGCGTACGCCAGCGAGGTGCTCGGCCATGCCGACTTCTCGCCCAACTATGTTCGGCTCCTCGAGCACGGCGACGCCGAGGACGTCGGCGACACGATGGCGGCCGGTGACGAGTCCACGGTGATCGCTCGGCTGCGGCGCTACCGCGACGCCGGTGTCACCGATCTCGCCGTCCGCGTGATCCCGCTGGGAGACGATGCCGCTGCGCGACGCGCGTCCCGGCACCGCACTCAGGAGTTCGTCGCGTCGTTGATTCCTGAGTTCGGCTCCGGCGCATAGGTACCCATGAATTCCATGGGCACGCCGCCCATGGTGCAGAAGAACAGCTCGACCCCAGGGACACCAGTATCGAGGGCGGTGACGTCGGTCGGGAATGCCGTGGCCCTGTTACGGGCGCCGCCGAAGTCATCGGTCAGAAACGACAGCGCGGCGAGTCCCTCGGGTGCGACGTCTCGCAGGTGATCGGGAACGTCGAGGACTTCGATCAGGCCGGCGTCGCCGGAGCCGAGCATGGTGACGTCCGCTCCGTCCGACGGCGGCCAGCCCAAGGTCTTCTCCAGAATCTCTGTCGGCACCCGCATCTGGAACGCAACGTTCATCCCGACGACGTCGGTGAGGAACGCGATGAACGTCTGCGCCGAATGACTGCGCATGACGACGTGGTGCAGGTGAGCCGACACGGAACTCCTCCTCGATTACGCGCCCAGCATGACGAGGCCACCGTCGACCGCGACAAGTTGGCCCGTCATGAAATGTGATGCGTCACTGCAGAAGAACACCAGCGCCGGGCCGAGGTCGTCGACCGGATCGCCGAGCGCACCCCCCAGCGGAATGGTCTTCTTGATCTCGTCGTCAATGAACTTCGCGGCTGCCGGCCCGAGGAACTCGCGCAGCCGGTCGGCGCCCGGCGTCTGCACCGCGGGAGCTAAGGCAATCGCCGAGATCTTCTCGGCCGCCCACGCTTTCGCGATCGAGCGGGTCCACGCCGCCACCGCACCCTTGGTTGCTGCGTAGACCGCGGAGATCGGGCTGCCCATCACCGCCTCACCGGAGCCGAAGTTGATGATCCGGCCGCCGCCGTTCTGCCGCATGACGCGGTAGGCGGCTTGGTTGGTGAAGATGGTTGCCTTCAGGTTGGTGTCGACGAGGAAGTCGATCTCCTCGGCCGTGATCTGGCCGGGAATTCCAGGCTGCCAGAGGCCCGCGGCGTGCAACAGCACGTCGAGTCCGCCGAGTACGCGGGCCGCTTCGTCGACCATCTCGTCGACCGCACCACCGTCGCGGACGTCGCACTGCAGCCACGTCACGTCCTCGCGTGCGAGCCGCGGGCTGTGGTGATAGGTCGCGACCACCCGCGCTCCGGCGGCGGTCAGCACCTCGACGGCGGCCGCACCGATTCCTGTCGCCCCTCCGGTCACGAGGATGCGCCTGTCATGCAATGGTGATGTCACCCTATGATAGTTAGACAAACGTCAACTATATGCAAGAGCGAATCCTGCTGTTAAAGTGCCGCTGTGCCGATTAATAGCCAGGCAGACGTTGCTGACGGTAGTCAGCGTCGAGCGTCATTCCAGCGGGCACGCTCGCGGGAGACCAAGCGCAGTCTGGTACAAGCCGCGATGGCACTGTGGCGGACCAACGGCTACGCGAAGACCACCGTCGCAGACATCTGCCGCGCGGCAGGCGTCTCGCGCGCGTTGTTCTACTTCTATTTCCCCGCTAAGGAGGATGTCCTCTTCGAGGTCGGCCTGCTGTCGACTCGGGCCGCGCAGAGGACCGTCCACACGCTGCTCGACGGCGACTACGACGTTGAGGCAGTCATCGCCGGGGCGTTGCGCAGCCTCGAGCGGTCGATGGCACGCAATCCGCGTGAGCTGCTCATCGAGACGATCCTCGAGGGATACCGCCACGAGCACCGGATCCTGGCAGGCGACGAGAGCAACGACGTCGATGCCGACATGTTCGGTGAGCTGTTCGTCCGGGCACAGCACGACGGACAGATCGCGGCCCACGTCGATGTCGAGCACCTGTCCCACCTGGCCGGGATGCATGTCAGCGAAGGCGTACGTCATTGGGCCTCAGGCAGTTTCGGTGCTCGATCGTTCGCCGACGTCGTTACCAACGACATCGCCGCGCTGATCGCCGGGTACAACGCACGAGGCCCCCGATGAGGGCGTCCGTTGTGGCGGGCCCTGGCGAAACCCGCGTGATCGACGTGCCGAAGCCGGCCGTCGGGCCCAACGACGCCCTGATCAAGATGCGCGCATGCGGTATCTGCGGGTCCGACGCCTTCTACATCTCGATCGGTGGGTTGCGCCAGGGCCACACGCCGCTCGGTCACGAACCCGCGGGTGAGGTTGTCGAGATCGGCAGCGACGTCGAGGGCATCGCCGTCGGCGACCATGTGGTCATCAACCCGATGGCCGCACCGGGCGGGATCATCGGCAACGGCGGACCGACTGGGGCGCTGGCGGATTACCTCCTGATCGAGGATGCGGTGCGCGGTAAGGCCCTCGAGGTCATCCCCGCGCACGTGCCGTTCGAAGTCGCGGCGCTCAATGAGCCCATGGCGGTTGCCCGCCATAGCGTCAACCAGTGCCTGCCGAAACCGACAGACAAGGTGGTCGTGTTCGGCGCGGGACCCATCGGCCTGGGCGCAACCATCGGATTCAAATCCATTGGCGTCAGCCACGTCGTGGTCGTCGATCTGATTCCCAGACGGCTCGAGAAGGCCATCAAGGTCGGCGCCGATGCGGTGATCAACTCCACCGATGAGGACGTGACCCAGCGGCTGATCGAACTACACGGCCCAGGCGAGTCGATGTTCCCCGGAAAGGCGGACACCGACATCTTCCTCGACGCGGCCGGCGTTCCCGCCGTGATAGACACCGCGTTAGGTGCCGCCAAGCGCGGCGCACGGGTCGGCATCGTGGCCGTGCACAAGACGCCCGTTCCCGTCGATTTCATCAATGTCATGAGCAACGAGATCACCATCGTCGGGTCAATGGGTTATCCCGACGAGATCTTCGAAGTCACCAAAGACATCGTCGCCAATTGGGAGAAATACGCCGTGATCGTCAGCCACACGATCCCATTCGATGACGTCGATGAGGCTCTGCAGACGGCATCCACCCCCGGCGCCGCCGACAAGGTCATTGTCACTTTCAAGTGACCTTCAACTGAGAGGAAACCCGACATGGCATGGGATTTCGAGACCGAGCCCGAATATCAGAAGGTGCTGGATTGGGCCGACGAGTTCGTCCGCGAGGAGGTCGAGCCGTTGGACCTCGCGTTCCCCGACCAGCAGTTCGTGCCGCTCGAGGGAAAGCGCCGTGACGCCGTCGAACCTCTCAAGGAGGAGGTGCGCCGACGCGGGCTGTGGGCCACCCACCTGGGGCCCGAACTCGGCGGCCAAGGCTACGGGCAGCTGAAGCTCGCGTTACTCAACGAGATACTCGGGCGCTCGCAGTGGGCGCCGATCGTTTTCGGATGCCAAGCCCCCGACACGGGCAACGCCGAGATCATCGCGCACTACGGCACCGACGAGCAGAAGCAGCGTTACCTGCAGCCGTTGCTCAATGGTGAGCTGTTCTCCTGCTACTCGATGACCGAGCCACACGCGGGCGCCGATCCCACCCTGTTCAAGACCTCGGCCGTGCGCGACGGTGACGACTGGGTGATCAACGGCTGGAAGTTCTTCTCCTCCAACGCCAGAACCGCGTCGTTCCTGATCGTGATGGTGGTGACCAACCCCGAGGTCAGCGCGTACCAGGGCATGTCGATGTTCCTGGTGCCAACGGACACCCCCGGCGTGAAGATCGTGCGCAACGTCGGCCTCTACGGCGAGGCCGACGGCGAAGGCTCGCACGCACTGATCCACTACGACAACGTGCGCGTGCCGTCCGATGCACTCCTCGGCGGGGAGGGGCAGGCATTCGTCATCGCTCAAACACGCTTGGGCGGCGGCCGCATTCACCACGCGATGCGCACCATCGGGCTCTCGCGCAAGGCGCTGGACATGATGTGCGAGCGTGCCCTGAGCCGGCAGACGCAGGGCAGCCGCCTCTCGGAGAAGCAGTTCGTGCAGGGCTACATCGCCGATTCGTATGCCCAACTCCTGCAGTTCCGGCTGATGGTGCTCTACGCCGCCTGGGAAATCGACAAGTACAACGACTACAAGAAGGTGCGCAAGGACATCGCGGCGGTCAAGGTGGTCATGCCGACCGTGTTGCACGACATCGCCTGGCGGGCAATGCAAGTGCATGGTGCGCTGGGCGTGACGAACGAGATGCCGTTCATGGGCATGGTCACCGGCGCCGCGGTAATGGGGCTTGCCGACGGCCCGACTGAAGTGCACAAGGCGACGGTGGCCAAGCAGGTGCTCCGCGATTACCAACCCACCGAGGACACCTGGCCGACGGAGTGGACACCGCGCAAGCGCGAGGCCGCGCGCACGAAATACGCCGACTATCTCGAGCACGAAGTGGGAAACCTGTGACCCAAGACCAGATCGACGCCGCGCGGCTTGCCGAATGGATGGACGGCGCCGCACTTCCCGGCAAGGGTGAGCCGCTCGAGGCGGACTTCCTCTCCGGCGGCACGCAGAACGTCATCTACAAGATCAGCCGTGGTGATGACATGTGCGTCCTTCGCATGCCCCCGCCGGATGCTCCACCAGATCGGGACAAGGGCATCCTTCGCGAATGGCGCATCATCGAGGCGCTCGATGGCACCGACGTGCCCCACACCGCTGCCGTCGGTGTCTGCCCGGACGCCTCGGTGCTTGGCCGCCCGTTCTATCTGATGGGCTACGTCGACGGCTGGTCACCAATGGATCAGCACGGAAAGTGGCCGGAGCCGTTCGACAGCGATCTCGACGCCCGCGCCGGCTTGTCTTACCAACTGGCAGAGGGTATTGCGCTGTTGTCCAAGGTCGACTGGAAGGCTAAGGGACTGGATGACCTCGGCCGCCCGGACGGATTTCACGAGCGCCAGGTCGACCGCTGGATCGCCTTCTTCGAGCGGATCAAGGGCCGCGAGATCGACGGACTGGACGTCGCCACCGCGTGGCTCCGCAACCATCGGCCCCTCGACTTCATCCCGGGCCTGATGCACGGCGACTACCAGTTCGCCAACGTCATGTACAAGCACGGCGCTCCAGCGCAACTCGCCGCGATCGTCGACTGGGAGATGGGCACTGTCGGCGATCCGAAGCTGGACCTCGGGTGGATGGTGCAGAGTTGGCCGGAAGACACCGACGCCCCGTCGGCGATGAGCTATGTCGATATGCGCGGAATGCCCTCGCGCACAGCAGTGATCGACCACTACGCAAAGGTGTCCGGGCGACAGGTCGATGACCTCGACTACTACCTCGTCCTGGCCAAGTGGAAACTGGCGATCGTCCTCGAGCAGGGCTTTGCGCGGGCCGGCGACAACGAGAAGCTGCTGGCATACGGGCCCGTCATCACTTCGTTGATGCGGTCGGCCGCCGACTTGGCCGAGTCCAGCGACTACCGGTGAGAGCCGCGGTTTGTCCGGCGTATGGGCCGCCGGAGGTGGTCGGTGTCGTACAGCAGCCGGTGCCGGCCGTGGGCCCCGGGCAGGTGCGCGTTCGCGCCGCGGCCGCGGCGGTGAACTTCCCGGACGTGCTGCTGATCGCCGGCAAGTATCAGGTCAGTGTGCCCGTACCGTTCGTGCCCGGCAGTGAGTTCGCCGGGGTCATCGTCGAAACTGGTTCTGACGCTGGGGGTTTCGCCGTCGGCGAGCGGGTGAGCGGAACCGGCATGTATGGCGCCTTCGCCGAGGAGATCGTCGTTTCGGCGTCGGGGCTGGCCCGCATCCCGGATGGCGTCGACGAGCAGACTGCCGCGGCGTTCGGCGTGGCCTACCGCACGGCCTATCACGCGCTGAGGTCGATGTGTCGGGTACGCGAGGGCGACGAGCTGGTCGTGCTCGGCGCGGGCGGCGGCGTGGGATTGGCCGCGGTTCAGCTCGCCAAGCTGCTCGGCGTGTCCGTCACCGCCGTCGCATCATCGGACGAAAAACTGGATGCGGCCGCCAGTTACGGTGCCCGCCACACGATCAACTACCAGACCGGCGACCTCCGCGACGCCCTCAAGGAGGCCGTGCCGGACGGGGCTGACGCGGTGCTCGATCCAGTCGGTGGTGACTTGTCCGAGCCCGCGCTGCGGTCGTTGCGCCGTGGCGGGCGCTTCGTGACAGTGGGATTCGCGTCAGGCGCCATCCCGCGTATCCCGCTCAATCTGGTTCTCGTCAAAGGCGTCCACGTGCTGGGTTTTCAATTCCAAGACGTACCGCCGGACGAATTCGCCCGCAATGAAGAGGAACTGCGCGACCACCTGACGAGTGGCCGGATACGCCCACACATTGGCGCGGTCTATCCGCTCGCCGATGCCGCGCAGGCACTCCAGCACGTGGCCGACGGCCGGGCCATCGGCAAGGTCCTCATCGACCTCACCTAGTACTGCGCAAAGAACTCAGCTCGCCGGAACCAGGTCCGCGGCGACGGAGGCCATCATCCCGCAGCGGAAGGTTTCAGTCGCACCGACGGCGCCGGCTGTCGCATCGTCGGCCGCAGCCAACGCACGGGCCTTGAAAGCCCTTGCCGCGGCACTCAAGTGGTGTTGAGCGGAGTCGACGCTGTGATCGAGCTCGGCGGGCAGGCGCTCGCCCCAAAGTGTCACCTCGGTGGCGCCCTGATCGAGTGCATTGCGCACGTGCGCCAGCACACGTGGATCGCGATCGAAGAGATCGGCGGCGACCGCGACGGTCTGCGGATGGGGCCGGTCCTCCCAGTCGGCGAGCACCGACTCGAGTTCGAGCGTCTCGGCACCGAGGATCTGCAGGGGACGCAGATCGTCGTCGCCGCCGACGAGAACGGTGACGTCCCACCCGGCCATCACCCGGTCGTAGATCCAGCCGCCGGCGTACCTCACCGCGTCAACGACGGAGGGCGCCACCACGTCGAGGCGGTACCTCATGTCGCACTCCGCGGCGCCAATTCGCGCCCCAACGACTCCGCGTACTCCTTGAACACCTCGGCCAGCCGGACTGAGGGATCGAGTAACCATAGGGTCTCCATTCCGTTGATGAACGCGAGTATTTCGACGGCCTTGGTGGCCGCGTCACAATCCGGGCGGTACTTTCCGAGCCGCTGACCGCTCTCGATGTTCCCCGTGATGATGTCGATCGCCGCGCGATACCGCTTGTGCAGGCGGTCGTGCAGCGGAGCATCGGGCGCGATGTTCTCGACCAGGAGCACCGTGAAGGTGCCGACGAGTTCCGGCGCGCGGTCGAACCGCTCCGGCACCCGCCTGATTTCGGTGATCAGATCGCCGGACTGATAGTCCGCGTGAAGGGCGTCGTCTTCGTCGCGGGCGTCGAGGACGGCGTTGAGCAACTGCTCCTTGGATTCGAAGTGGTGCAGCAGACCCGCCGGCGTCACTCCGGCCTCCTTGGCGATCTGCGCGAGGGAGGTCGCGCGCCAGCCGTTGCGCGCCAGCAGCCGCTCGGCAACGGACAGAATTCGCTGCCTTCGGTCTTCTCCCTTGGCAAGGAGAGACGCGTAGGGCCTGCGACGAGCGCTATCGGGAAGAGCCGACGGCTCTAGGGCTGACACGAGTCTCCTTCGTTGCAACCAACCTAGTGAACACACAGTAGGTAGGTTTTGCCCGCTGTGACAAGCGTCTCAGCGAAAAAATGTGTACCTCAGCGCCGCCCTGCAGGTCAGCGGCTTTTCTCAGCAGCCACACCAGTCACCAAGCGGATGCCCGAGACCGTGGCGATAAGCGATATCGCCCGTGATATCGGATTCCAGGCGAGGTCGCCCGACGTCGCTGCGTGACCCAAGTGACGGCTGTGGTTTCGCCGCCTACAACCCGAGCGACTTGGCGATGATCATCTTCATCACCTCGCTGGTTCCCGCGTAGATGCGGGCTACTCGGGCATCGGTGTACAGCCGGGCGATCGGGTACTCCATCATGTAGCCGTAGCCGCCGAACAACTGCAGACAGCGATCGATCACCCGCTGCTGCATCTCGGTGCAGAACAGCTTCACCCGCGCGGCGTCGGCCGCCGACAGCTCACCCTCGACGTGCAGGGCCACCGCGCGATCGAGCATCGCCTGGCCGGCCTCGACCTCCGTCGAGCACGCCGCCAACTCGAACTTCGTGTTCTGGAACGACGCGACCGGCGTACCTGCGGCAGGTTGTGGCCGAGGTAGCCGAAGGCCTCGCCCTCCTCGCCCAGCATGTTGACCGCAGGCACACGGACGTCGACAAACGACAGCTCGGCGGTGTCCTGCACCTTGCAGCCCATCTTCTCCAGCTCACGACCCCGGGTGAAGCCCGGCATGCCGTCCTCGACGACGAACAGCGTCAAGCCTTTTCGCCGGTTGTCCGCATCGGTCGACGTGCGCGCCACCACGATCACCAAGTCGGCCTGCATGCCGCCGGTGATGAAAGTCTTGGCGCCGTTGATGATCCAGTCTGCGTCTGTTCCCGAGCCATCGCGCACGGCGGTGGTGCGCATACCCGCGAGGTCCGACCCGGTGCCGGGCTCGGTCATCGCGACGGCGGTCAGCAGAGTGCCGGCCGCCAGGCCGGGGAACCACCGCTTGCGCTGCTCGTCGTTCGCGTAATGCAGGAAGTACGGCAGGATCACCTCGAGCTGCGTGCGCACCGTGGACAGCGTCACCAGAGCCCGCGCCGCCTCCTCCTGAAGCACGACGTTGAAGCGGTAGTCGGGAGCGCCTCCCCCGTCGTACTCCTCGGGGATGGCCATACCGAGCATGCCCAGCGAGCCCAAGTGTTTGAAGACGTCGCGAGGCATCCGTCCGCCCTTCTCCCACTCCGGGTAGTGCGGAACCACCTCCTTCTCGACGAAGTCGCGAGCCAGTTCGCGAAAGGCTTCGTGGTCTTCGGTGAAGAGATCTCGGCGCACGCTGAATCCTCTCTGGGTCCCCTCTCCGTCTTATGCGATGAGCTCGACCAGCGTGGCGTTGGCGGTTCCGCCGCCTTCACACATCGTCTGCAGCCCGTAGCGAATTCCGTTGTCGCGCATGTGGTTAAGCATCCGCGTCATCAGGACCGCGCCCGATGCGCCAAGCGGATGGCCGAGCGCGATCGCGCCACCGAGCGGATTGAGCATCGCCTCGTCGGCGCCGGTCTCCACCAGCCACGCCAGCGGCACCGGGGCGAACGCCTCGTTCACCTCGAACACCCCGACCTCATCCAGGCGAACACCCGCCTTGTGCAAGACCTTCTCGGTCGCGGGGATCGGGCCGGTCAGCATCAGTACCGGGTCCGCTCCGGTGACCGCACCGGCGCGGTAGCGGGCAATCGGCCGCAGCCCCATCGCCATCGCGTTCTCGGCGGCCATCACCAGCAGCGCCGCGGCGCCGTCGGAGATCTGCGACGAGTTGCCCGCATGAATCACACCGTCTTCCTTGAATGCGGGCTTCAGCCCGGCGAGCTTCTCGACGGTGCTCCCCCGCCGCACTCCCTCGTCGGCGACCACGGGCTCGCCATCAGCGAACACGGGCATGATCTGCGTCTCGAACGCTCCGGCGTCCTGTGCAGCGGCCGCCAACTCGTGCGACCGAACGGAGTACTCGTCGAGCCGCGTCCGCGAGAAACCCCACTTCTGGGCGATCATCTCGGCGGAGATGCCTTGGTTGAAGGAGAAATCGCCATAACGGTCAAGAACTTTCGGGCCGTACGGCATGCCCGACGCCCTCGCCGAACCGAGCGGCACCCGGCTCATCACCTCGACACCGCCAGCCACGACGACGTCCTGCTGCCCCGACATCACCGCCTGCACGGCGAAGTCGAGTGCCTGCTGGCTGGACCCGCACGCGCGGTTGACCGTCGTCCCGGGAATGTGCTCCGGCCAGCCCGCGGCCAGCACCGAATACCGGCCGATGTTGCTGGACTGATCGCCGACCTGCGACACACAGCCCCAGACCACGTCGTCGACGATCTCGGGATCGATACCCGCCCGCTCGACCAGCGCATTGAGCACGATGGCGGACAGATCCGCAGCGTGCATGTCGGACAGGCCGCCGTTGCGCTTGCCGACGGGGGTGCGGACCGCCTCGACGATCACGGTTTCACGCATCTTCACTTCTCCGATCTGGGCGACGGCCCATCGACCCGTAAAGGCAGCATCGCGTTTGGCCGCGAACGCCGCATATGCCTCCGTCGAGTCCACGGTGGCGAAATTGCCCGGCTGCGCACGGGCTTCGTTGGCTAGCGCCTCGCGCAGGGTCGCGTCGGCGCCATCGTTGAGCAGCGTCTTGCTGGCCGCGAGCGCGACCGGCGGCCCAGCCGCGAGCCGATCCGCGAGGTCGTCGACGAACCCATCGATCTCGCCGGCGCCTTTAACCCACGTGACTAGGCCGAGCGAGCGCGCCTCGTCGGCGTCGATCATGTCCGCCAGCAGGACCAATCGCTTGGCCTGTTGCAGCCCAACCAGCCTGGGCAGGAGCCAGGAACCGCCGAGGTCGACCGACAGCCCGCGTTTCGAGAAGATCTGGCAGAACCGGGCATCGGGTGTCGCGACGACGAAATCGCAGCCCAGCGCGAGGTTCCAGCCGGCGCCGACGGCCACTCCGGTCACCTTGGCGATCGTCGGCACCGTGAGTTCGTGAAGTGCCAGCGCGACCTCGGTGAGCCTGCGCAGCTTGTGCCTCGGGTGAATATCCTCGGGCGTGGAGATGTCGGCACCCGAACAGAACGCGCCGCCCGCTCCGGTAATGACGAGCACGCGCAGGTCGGTGTCACGGGCCGCTGCTCGCAATGCATCAGCCAGCTCCTCCCAGAGTTGCGGGTTGATCGCATTCTTACGCCCGGGCCGGTTCAGGGTGAGCGTCCGCACGCCGCGGCGGTCGGACGACAGGAGCACCCGTTCGTCGCTCATGAGTACGCAGGCCCGATCGCGTCATCGGCACGTAACCGGCCGATTTCGGTTGTGCTCAGCCCCAATTCGGCGAGCACCGCATCGGTGTGCTCGCCCAGACCCGGCACGGCACCCATCGGCTGGTCGAATCCCGAGATCACCGGTGGTGGCCGCAGTGCCTGAATGTCACCCTTGGGCGTGTGAACCGTGCGCCAGCGGTCGCGCGCTGCCAGCTGCGGGTGCACCACCACCTCGCTCGGCAGGTTGTACCGCGAATTGCCGATTCCCGCGTTGTCGGCGACCTTCTGGATGTACGCGAGATCGTGCTGCGCGCACCATGATCCGATCGCCTCATCGAGAATCTCGCGATGGGCGCAGCGGCCGGGGTTGGTCGCGAACCGCGGGTCGTCGGCGAGGTCGGGGCGATCGATGATCTCTTTGGCCACCCGCTGCCACTCGCGGTCGTTGGTGGTTCCGAGCACGACCGTCTGACCGTCACGGGTGGGAAACGCACCGTATGGCGCCACCGCCGGGGATCCGACGCCCAGAGGTTCCTGGTCGATCCCGGAGTGCTGCGTGTACGTCAGCGCGTAGCCCATCACATCGGTCATCACGTCGAAGAGGCTGAGCTCGACGGCGGGCGCCGTCTGGGCGGGGTTTTGATTGCGGGCGAACAGCAGCGCCAGGATCGAGATCGCTGCGTACAGTCCTGTGCTGAAATCGGCCATCGCCGGGCCGGGCTTGGCGGGCATGCCCGGGTAACCGGTGATCGCACACGAGCCTGATTCCGCTTGCACCAGAAGGTCGTACGCGCGCTTGTGCGAGATCGGCCCACCTGGTCCGTAGCCGTCGATCTCAACGGGGATGACGTGGGGATGACGCTGCGCCAGGTCGGCCGCCGCAATGCCCATCCGTGCCGTCGATCCCGGCGCGAGGTTGGACACGAACGCATCCGCGCGGTCGAGCAACCGGTGCAGGATGTCCATTCCCGCCGCGGATTTCGTGTTCAGGGTGACCGACTCCTTGCCGCGGTTGCACCACACGAAGTGCGCGGCCAGACCGCCGGGGCCGTTGACCACGTCGTCGTAGTCGCGCGCGAAGTCACCGCCGTTGGGGTTCTCGACTTTGATTACGCGGGCGCCGAAGTCCGCGAGCACGCGGGTACACATGGGCGCGGCGACGGCCTGCTCCATCGCGACGACGGTGACGCCGGCCAGCGGCGCATTCGCCACCAAATTCAGTGCTCCTCTCGTCCGCTGCTCTTCACATCACCATGCCGCCATCGACCGGCAACACCTGACCGGTGATGTAGGACGCCGCGTTGGAGGCCATGAACACGAACGCACCCGCGATCTCGTCGGGATCGGCCCAGCGCTTCATCGGGATGCGGTTCATCATGTTGGCCGCGAACTTCTCGTTGGTGCGGATCGTCTCGGTCATCGGCGTCGCCGCCAGCGGGGCGAGCGCGTTTACAGTGATGCTCTTGGTGGCAAGCTCGCGCGCAAGCGATTTGGTGAACCCGATGATGCTCGCCTTGGCGGCCGAGTAATTGACCTGTCCGAGCGTTCCGGTGAGCCCAGCCGCCGAGGTGACGTTGACGATGCGACCGGTGCCGTCGGTCGGGATGTAGGGCAGCGCCGCCTGGGTGACGTTGAAGGCGCCCATCACGTGGATGTCGAACAACAGCCGGAACGACTCCTGTGTGGTCTTCTCGAACATCGAGGGCTTCGTGACACCCGCGTTGTTGATGACGATGTGCAGCTTCCCGTCGGCCAGGGCCGCAGCCTGCGCCGCGGCGGCGTCGGCCGAGTCACGGTCCGACACATCCAGGGCCGCGGACTCGGCCCGCCCGCCGTTGGCCGAAATCCGTTCGGCGACAGCGGCGGCCGCATCCTTGTCGAGGTCGGTGACAAGCACCGCAGCACCAGCGCCAGCCAGCGCCTCCGAGACCGCCGAACCGATTCCGCCGGCCGCGCCAGTCACCAGGGCCGAGCGGCCGGTCAGGTCGAAGTAGTCGGCCATCTAGTAGCTCCTCGGCATTCCCAAAACGTGTTCGCCGAGGAAGTTCAGGATCATCTCCTGGCTGACCGGCGCGATCTTCATCAATCGGGACTCACGGAAGTACCGCGACACGTGGTACTCCTCGGAATAGCCCATCCCGCCATGCAGCTGCAACGCCCGGTCGGCCGCACCGAATCCCGCATCGGCGCAGAGGTATTTCGCGGTGTTCGCCTCACGCCCGCACGGCTTTCCGTTGTCGTAGAGCCAGGTCGCCTTGCGCAGCACCAGCTCCGCGGCATCAAGCCGAGCAAGCGAGTCTGCGAGCGGGAACTGCAGACCCTGGTTCATGCCGATGGGCCGGTTGAACACGACGCGTTCGTTGCCGTACTTGACGGCCTTGTCCAACGCGACCCGCCCGATGCCGAGCGCCTCGGCTGCGATCAGCATCCGCTCGGGATTCAGCCCATCGAGGATGTACTTGAACCCCTTGCCCTCTTCGCCAACACGATCGCCCACCGGCACCATCAGGTCGTCGATGAACAACTCGTTGGAGCTGACCGCATTTCGGCCCATCTTCTTGATGGGGCGGATGTCGACGTGGTCGCGGTCGAGATCGGTGAGGAACAGCGTCATGCCGTCGGTCTTCTTGGTGCCACGAGTCGCATCGGCGTCAAATGGCTCAGTCCGGGTGAGCAGCAGAATCTTCTCCGATTCCAGCGCCTTGGAGATCCACACCTTTCGACCGTTGACGCGGTAGTGGTCGCCCTCGCGCTTGGCGAACGTGGTGATGCGCGAGGTGTCCAGACCGGCGCCCGGCTCGGTGACGCCGAAACAGACGTGCAGATCACCGTTGACGATGCGCGGCAGCGTCGCCTTCTTCAGTTCCTCGGAGCCGTGTTTGACGACCGGCTGCATGCCGAAGATCGTGAGGTGGATAGCGCTGGCGCCGTTCATCGCCGCACCCGAGCGCGCCACCTCCTCCAGAAGCAGCGTCGCCTCGGTGATGCCTAGACCGTGTCCGCCGTACTCCTCGGGAATGGTCATCCCGAGCCATCCGCCCGAAGAGATGGCGTCGTAGAACTCCTGCGGGAATTCGTGCGCCAGGTCCTTCTTCATCCAGTACTCGTCGTCGAACTTGCTGCACAGTTCGGCGACGGACTTGCGGATGATCTGCTGATCGTCGGTCAGCTCGAACGTCATACCGCCTGACACGTCTCTTCTCCTCTGGTCGCACAGCGAATTCGGCGTGCTCGGTCGCGCTGAGCGGAACCAGGCACGCCGAAATCGCTCGTCGCTCAGTCCTTGTTGCCGCTCAGTTCTTTGGCGTTGGCGGCGAAGTCAGCGAAGCTCGCACCCGTGCTCTCCTTCTTGGACAGGGCTTGGATGGAGACGTCGTGGCCTTCGGCGGCTTTGCGTAGCGCTCCGACGGTGGCCTGTTCGCGGGTGATGTGGGTGAAGGGGTCCCAGTGATACCAGCGCATGGCGTTTTGGTAGGTCATCTTGTTGACCTCGTCGTCGGGCACGTTGTTGCGCTCGAGCACCTCGTGTAGCTGCTCGGGGGCCCCGGGCCACATCGAATCCGAATGCGGGTAGTCGGCTTCCCAGCAGATGTTGTCGATGCCGATCTCGTTGCGCAGCGCCACCCCGACGTGATCAGAGATGAAACAGGTCAAGAAGTGATCTCGAAACACCTCCGAGGGCTTCTGCTTACCGAAGTCCTGGCCCGTCCACGTCGAATGCATCTCATAGGTGCGATCAGCGCGCTCCAGGAAATAGGGGATCCAGCCCGTGCCGCCCTCGCTCAGCGCGATCTTGAGGTCTTTGTACTTCTTGATCGGCTTGGACCACAGCAGATCGGCGGCGGCCTGCACGATGTTCATCGGCTGCAGGGTGATCATCACATCCATCGGGGCATCCGGGGCGGTGATCGCCAGCCGGCCCGAGGAGCCGATGTGCACGTTCATCACCGTGTCGGTGTCGACCAGCGCCTCCCACAGCGGGGTCCAGTAATCGTCATGAAAGCTCGGATAGCCCATCGCGGCGGGGTTCTCGGTGAACGTCAACGCATGCACACCACGCGCGGCGTTGCGGCGCACCTCCGCCGCACAGGCCTCGGCGTCCCAGATCACCGGCAGACACATCGGAATGAACCGCGCCGGATAGGCCGCACACCACTCCTCGACATGCCAATCGTTGTAGGCCTGCAACAACGCCAGCGAAAACTCCGGATCCTCGGTGGCAAACAACCGGCCCGCGAAACCCGGGAACGACGGGAAACAGATCGAACCCAGAATGCCCCCGGCGTTCATGTCCTTGACCCGCTCATCGACGTCATAGCAGCCCGGCCGGATCTCATCAAGCCCCTGCGGCTCCAGCCCGTACTCCTCCTTGGGCCGCCCCGCCACCGCGTTGAGCGCCACATTGGGGATCACCACATCACGAAACTGCCACGTATCGGACCCGTCGGGATTGTGCACCAACCGCGGCGCCTCATCCAGATACTTCTTCTGAAGGTGATTGCGGAACATATCCGGCGGCTCAACGATGTGATCATCAACGCTGATCAGGATCATGTCTTCTCGGTTCATGCCTGTTCCCTTCGTCGACGTCCTCTTCAAGAGGGCACTGACTCAACCCTAGACGCCTAGTCTTGTTCTCTATCCGAGGAAACTAGCTTCTCTTGGAGCGAGAATCAATGTCCGAATCCCATCCCATGGGCTCCAGGCAGCACCGTTGTGTCGCCGCGGCCACCGATGTGACCGGCGCATCTACCAGTCAGCATTGACCATTCGCCGGAAAGGTGGAAACCTATTAGCGAAATATGAGAACCTGATTCTCGTGAGCGAGAGGAAGCTGCCGGTGCGATTGCCCCCGCTGCCCGCAGACCAGTGGGACGACGCGGTCGATGATGCGCTCGCCGTGATGCTGCCGAAGGAACGCCGCACCCCCGACAAGGCGAGCAACATCCTCGCGACGTTCGTCAATCATCCGGCGCTGATCAAGGAATTCCTCCGCTTCAACGTCCACCTGCTGTTCCGCTCGACGCTGCCGCCGCGGCTGCGCGAACTCGCCATTCTGCGAGTCGCCCACCGCACCGACTCCTCCTACGAGTGGTTCCAACACGTCCGGATGGGCCGCAACGAGGGACTCACAGACCAGGACATCGCCGGCGTGCAGCGCGGCGAGGCCGCAGATGCGTTTGACCGCACCGTCCTGGCCGGGGTCGACGAACTGATGGACTCCTACGAAATGTCCGATGCGACGTGGGCGGCGTTGGGCGAACAGTTCGACGAGCGGCAACGGATGGACTTTGTGTTCACGGTCGGCTGCTACATCACCGTGGCCATGGCCTTGAAGACCTTCGGCGTAGAACTCGATCAAGAGAGGTAATTACCGTGGCATTTTTCCCGAAGCCGGCCGCCGGCAGCTGGACAGAGAACTGGCCGGAACTCGGCACCGCGCCAGTCGATTACACCGACTCAATCGACCCCGAGCAGTGGAAGCTCGAGCAACAGGCGATCTTCAAGAAGTGCTGGCTCAACGTCGGACGGGTGGAGCGGCTCCCAAAGAAGGGCAGCTACTTCACCCGAGAGATGCCGTCGGCCGGCCCCGGCACGTCGGTGATCATCGTCAAGGACGGCGACAACGAAGTTCGCGCGTTCTACAACATGTGCCGCCACCGCGGGAACAAGCTGGTGTGGAACGACTATCCGGGCGAGGAGGTGTCGGGCACGTGCCGCCAGTTCACCTGCAAGTACCACGCCTGGCGTTACTCCCTGAAGGGTGACCTGACGTTCGTACAGCAGGAGGGCGAGTTCTTCGACCTCGACAAGGCGGACTACGGGCTGGTTCCGGTTCGCTGCGAGGTCTGGGAAGGCTTCATCTTCATCAACTTCGACAACGACGCCGAGCCGTTGGTCGACTATCTCGGCGATTTCGCGAAGGGCCTCGAGGGCTATCCCTTCCACGAGATGACCGAGACCTATACCTATCGGGCCGAAGTCGGCTCGAACTGGAAGCTGTTCATCGACGCGTTCGTCGAGTTCTATCACGCACCGATCCTGCACATGAAGCAAGCCGTCAAAGAGGAAGCCGACAAGCTGGCAGGCTTCGGATTCGAGGCACTCCATTACGACATCAAGGGCAGGCATTCGATGATCTCGTCGTGGGGCGGCATGAGTCCGCCGAAGGACGAGAGCATGGTCAAGCCGATCGAGCGCATCCTGCGCAGCGGGCTGTTCGGGCCGTGGGACCGACCGAAGATCAAGGGCATTCTGCCCGACGAGCTGCCACCGGCGGTCAATCCGGCGCGCCATCACGCCTGGGGCCAGGACTCTTTCGAGTTCTTCCCGAACTTCACGCTGTTGCTCTGGGCGCCAGGCTGGTACCTCACCTACCACTACTGGCCGACCGACGTGGACAAGCACATCTTCGAGTGCACCCTGTACTTCGTGCCAGCGACCAACACCCGCGAGCGGCTCGCGCACGAGCTCGCGGCGGTGACGTTCAAGGAGTACGCGTTCCAGGACGCCAACACCTTGGAGGCCACGCAGACCATGATCAACACCCGGGTGGTCAAGGAGTTCCCGTTGTGCGATCAGGAGATCCTGCTGCGGCATCTGCACAAGACGGCGTGGGACTACGTGAACGCCTACAAGAAGGAAAAGGGCCTGAACAACGGTCATTCCAGCGCACCTGCCAATGAGAAGGACTCGATCAATGTCTAAGTTGCCGGCGGAGTTCGCCGACCTCGAGCCGTTCGCCGACTGGTGTCTGCCCAACGAGGCGGACCGCTACCAGAAGCGGTTGACCTCGACCATGGCGGAGATGCAGGATTTCTATGACACGGCGATGCCCCGCCTCGAGGACGTGATGGCCTACTGCGACGCCAGGTTTCCGTTGGACGGAATGCCCGACGATGCGAAGGCTCTCATCCACTTGATGCAGTCGCTGGTGAATGTGTCGTTCCCGGTCGAGGTCTGGAAGCAGCCTCGTGTGCTCGACAGCGGCGCTGCCTACATCGAATGCACCAGGGAGCCGGTGGTCTGAGGGTGCGCAACGCTTCGCCGAGACTACGGTTTCTGACAGAAATCGGCCGAAAAGCGTCAACAACCGTAGTCTCGGAGAGATCATGCTGACCCTCAAATCAGCGGGTCTACTGGACGTCGACGCCGGCGAGATCGTCCGGCCGGGAATCGTTCGTATTGAAGACGATCGGATCGTCGGCATCGGCGGTGCCGGCCCAACCGGAATTGCCGGCTCGGCCGGCGACGGCGACGTCATCGATCTCGGTGATGCCATCCTGCTGCCGGGCCTGATGGACATGGAGGTCAACCTCCTGATGGGCGGGCGCGGCGAGAATCCCGGTTTGTCCCAGGTGCAGGACGACCCCGCCACCCGCGTGCTAAGGGCCGTCGGCAACGCCCGGCGCACGCTGCGCGCGGGTTTCACCACGGTCCGAAATCTCGGACTGTTCGTCAAGACGGGCGGTTACCTGCTCGACGTCGCGTTGGGCAAGGCGATCGACGCGGGCTGGATCGAGGGGCCGCGGGTGATCCCTGCGGGCCACGCGATCACCCCGACCGGCGGGCACCTCGACCCGACGATGTTCGCCGCATTCATGCCGGGCGTGCTCGAGCTGACCGTCGAGGAGGGCATCGCCAACGGAATCGACGAGATCCGCAAGGCCGTGCGCTACCAGATCAAGCACGGCGCCCAGCTGATCAAGGTGTGCTGCTCGGGTGGTGTGATGTCGCTGACGGGAGAAGCAGGGGCTCAACACTATTCAGATGAGGAACTCGCCGCGATCGTCGACGAGGCGCACCGCCGCGGATTGCGGGTCGCCGCGCACACGCACGGCGCCGAAGCGGTCAAGCACGCCGTTGCGGTGGGGATCGACTGCATCGAGCACGGCTTTCTGATGGACGACGAGGCCATCAAGATGCTCGTCGACAACGACCGCTTCCTGGTTTCCACCCGCCGGCTAGCCGAAGCGATGGACGTGTCGAGGGCTCCAAAAGAGTTGCAGGCCAAGGCAGCCGAGATGTTCCCGAAGGCACGCACCTCGATCAAGGCGGCGTACGAGGCGGGCGCGAAAATCGCCGTCGGCACCGACGCCCCAGCCATCCCCCATGGCAAGAACGCCGATGAACTGGTCACGCTCGTCGACTGGGGCATTCCACCGGACGCGGTGCTGCGCGCGGCGACCGTCGTCGCGGCCGACCTGATCAACAAACCCGACCTCGGTCGCATCGCCGAGGGGTACCTCGCAGACATCATCGCGGTACCCGGCGACCCGTTGGCTGACATCAGCGTTACAAAGAATGTCAATTTTGTAATGAAGGACGGTAAGGTCTTCAAGAATGACAGTGTTTAATGATCCGTCACCGGATCGCGGACCTGATCGAGATCCAGCAGACGCTTGCAAAGTACGCGGTGACGATAACGCAGGGCGACATCGACGGGTTGATTTCCGTATTCACCCCGGACGGCACCTACAGCGCCTTCGGCTCGACCTACACGTTGGCCCGCTTCCCCGAACTGGTCGAGGCCGCGCCCAAGGGATTGTTCATGACGGGCACCGCGCTGATCGAGCTCGATCCCGACAACCCGGACGCCGCCACCGGGACGCAGCCGCTGTGCTTCATCGAGCACTCCAAGCACGACATGCGCATCGGGTACTACAAAGACACATATGTGCGCACCGATGACGGCTGGCGGCTGAAAACCCGTGCCATGACGTTCATCCGGCGCAGCGGCGAACATGACTCCGGCCGTCCCCACGCAATCGGGAGGCCGGAAGCGGGATGACCGTCCCCGCCGAAGTTTCGAGCACGGACGAGTTCCGGTCTGCGCTCATCGCGTGGCTGGACGAGAACGACCTCACTCCACCACCCGGTGACGACTCGCTCGACGCCCATCAGGCGCAGCATCTTCGCGTGCTGAAGGCGTTGTACGACGCGGGATGGATGCGGTGGGGCTGGCCGGAATCGGCGGGCGGGCTGGGCGGTCCGGAAATCCTGCGTGCTGTCGTCGGCGAGGAGATCGTCGGGCGTGGCCTCGACCATCCCGGGCCGTACTCGATGCTCGAAGTACTGACTCCCACGATGATCGACTACGCACGACCGGAACTCGCCGCGGAGATGGTGCCGCGGCTGCTCTCAGGTCGCGAAACATGGTGTCAGGGCTTCTCCGAACCCGGCTCCGGCAGCGACCTGGCGTCGTTGACCACGCGAGCCGAGCAGCGCGGCTCGAGCAGCGGGGACTGGGTCGTCAACGGCCAGAAGGTGTGGACGAGCTTCGCGCAGTACGCGACCAGATGCGTGCTGCTGACCCGCACCGGTGCACCCGGGACGCCGAATCACGAGGCCATCACCGCGTTCTTCGTCGACTTGGACACCCCCGGCATCACCGTGCGGCCACTGCGCACCATGCACGACGTCGACGAGTTCTGCGAGGTGTACTTCGACGATGTCGTGGTCCCCGCCGACCGGATGCTCGGCCGACCGGGTGATGGCTGGAAGCTCGCGATGGACCTGTTGCCCTACGAGCGCTCCACCTGCTTCTGGCAGCGCATCGCCTACCTGTACTCGCGGTTCGATGCGCTGATCGCCGAGGTCAAAAGCATTGGGACCGCGGCAGACTCGGATCTGGGCGAAGCGTACCTGGCGCTGCACACGCTGCGCTGCCGGTCCCGGGCCACCCAGCACCGGCTGGCGGAGAGCCGCAGGCTGGGTCCGGAAACCTCTATC
The DNA here is from genome assembly GCA_963793055.1 of uncultured Actinomycetota bacterium. Taxonomy (GTDB): domain Bacteria; phylum Actinomycetota; class Actinomycetes; order Mycobacteriales; family Mycobacteriaceae; genus Mycobacterium. The sequence continues at coordinate 213,305 of CAWBYS010000004.1, forward strand.
GACAAGGTGTTACTGGCCAGCGCCGAACAGCGACTCTACGACACCGCGCGCGACCTGATGCCGGGCGTCATCGAACTCGAGGACACCCCGTGGCGCACCGAGTACCTGTATTCGCGGGCGGCCACCATCTACGGCGGCACCGCCGAAGTGCAACGCAACATCATCGCCCGTCGCCTGCTGGATCTCGGGAAGGAGTGACCATGGATCCCGAAATGGACAATGAGTCGCTCGAATTGCTCGAAGTCGGTCTGCGAAAAACCATGCTGTCGACCTCCGGCGCCGAGTTGGATGCGGCGCTGGCGGAACTGGGCTGGGCCGACATGCTCTCCGACATGCCGGATGTGGCGATTCCGCTGGTGTTCCGGTTGCTGGGCGAAACAGGCTCGCACGCCTCGGTTCTCAACGACGTACTGCTGGAGATCATCGGCGGTCTGCCCGGCGGGACTCCGCCGATGCCCTACACCGGCGGCGGCTGGGTGGTGTGGAGTCGCTCCGATGTCACCGACCCAACGCTCGGCGGGTTGCCGCTGCACCGCGTGCCCGAGGGTGAGCTGATGCGGATGGGCGAGGCCCGCCGCGCGGTGGGCTGGTGGCTGGTGGGCTCGGCCAGGGCGATGCTGAGCCTGGCCCGCACACATGCACTCGACCGGGTGCAGTTCGGCCGGCCGATCGCGGCGTTCCAAGCGATCCGGCACCGACTGGCCGAGACGCTGGTCGCCATCGAAGGCGCCGAGGCGACGCTGAGCCTGCCCGGGGCGGACAACCCTGACCTGACCGCGATGCTGGCCAAGGCCGCCGCAGGTAAGGCCGCACTGACCGCGGCCAAACACTGCCAGCAGGTACTCGGCGGCATCGGCTTTACTGCCGAGCACGATCTGCACCACCACATCAAGCGAGCCTTGGTGCTCGACGGATTGCTCGGCAGCTCAAGGGAACTCACGCGTAAGGCGGGAGCGGGGCTGCGGGCCCGCGGCTCGGCCCCGCGCCTCGCCCAGCTTTAACAGGTCCCCCACCGCTCGCGAGCAGTCCCCCAGTTTCCGCGAGCGTGCGTGTTTGCACACGACACGCCGCAAATTTCTCGCAATGTGCGCACGCTCGCACGCCACCGACAGTGCACACTTCCAGATTCATCCACAGGCTGACGATCACGTGCGCACGGCCCGGGCCGGTCGGCCTGACGATTGCCGTCATGAAGGAAGTATTGGAAGAGTTATTCGAGCAACAGAGTGGAGTCGCAACCAGCGCTCAGATCCTGGCGATCGTCTCGCGCTATGAGTTCGAGTCCGAACTGAAAACCAAGCATCTTGAGCGGATCTGGCACGGGATCTACTGCAACCGCGAGCCGACTGACGAGTTGCGGCTGCGCGGCCTCGACCTTTCATCCGGCACCACGGTCGCGGCATGCATGGCCACTGCGGCCGCGAAGTACGGGTTCGACACCGAAGAGCCCGGAGATCTGCATGTGCTAAACCCGCCTGACCGTCAACTGCGATCCGCCGACGGCCTAGTGGTGCATCGTCGAGATGGCGCGCCCCTAGTGCTGAAGGATGGGCGATGGGCGACATCACCCGGCTGGACGGCCGTCGAGGTCGCACGCACACTACGGCGCCCCCGTGCGCTGGCGACACTCGATGCCGCACTGCGCAGTGGTGCCTGCAGCCGAGGTGAGATATGGCGCGCCGCGATCGAACAAGGAGGCCGGCGTGGCATTGTCGCCGTCCGTCAGCTGCTGCCACTGGCCGATTCGCGAGCGGAGTCGCCGATGGAAAGCGAGGCCCGGTTCGCGATGATCGACGGTGGCCTACCGTTCCCCGAACTGCAATACGAGGTCGTCGACGGCAACGGGGAACTTCGGCGTCTCGACTTCGCCTGGCCCGAACAGCGTCTCGCCGTCGAATATGACGGTCTCGACTGGCATGGCGATCCGGATGCGATGCGTCGAGACCGACGTCGTCGGATGGCGCTCCAGGACATCGGTTGGACCGTCATCTCGATCGTGTTTGAAGACGTACGACACCGCGCTTGGGAACTCGTCGGGCGAATCGACCGCGAACTTCATCACCTTCGTGCGGCTTGAGCGTGGGCAAAGTGTTGAGAATCTGCGGCGTGTCGTGTGCAAACACGCACGCTCGCGCAAACGAGGGGGACTACTTGATGTTGGCCTTCATCTCGTCGAGGTTCACCAGCACCGGCCACCCGCTAACGCTCAGCGCGTTGCCGTGACCGGTTTGGTGGATGTCGAACACCGACTGGATGGCCGCGTAGAAACCCTGCACATCCAGCGTCTGGTTCACGGCCCGCTTGGCCTGGCGCAAGGCGAACGGCGGCATCGTGGCGATCTGCTCGGCCAGCGCCCTCGTCTCGGCGTCGAGCTCATCGCGGGGCACCACCCTGTTGACCATCCCGGTGGCCGCACCTCTTCGGCCGTCATCGCCCGTCCTGTGAACAGGATTTCCTTGGCCTTGCGCGGACCCGAGTTCCCATGTGTGGCCGTGGTATTCGACTCCGCCGATACCCATCAGCACGACCGGGTCGGAGAACAGCGCATCGTCGGCCGCGATGATCAGGTCGCACGGCCAGCACAGCAGCAGGCCGCCGGAGATGCATCGACCCTGCACCGCGGCGATCGACGGCTTCGGCACGTTGCGCCATCGCAGCGTGTACTCGAGGTAGCGGCTGGTGCTCGTGCTGGAATGATGAACTCGAGCGTGATCTTGTCGGGAACCGGACCGCCACCGCGCAGATCATGGCCGGCGGAGAAGTGTTTTCCGTTGGCGCGCAACACGATCACCGCGACATCGTTGTCCTCGGCGGCGCGGGTCCATGCGGCGTCGAGTTCGTCGAGGAGCTCGGGGTTCTGCGCGTTGGCCGCCTCTGGCCGATTCAGCGTGATGGTCGCGATCTTGTCGGCAACCTCGTAGTCGATGTACACGTGGGGTCTTGTTCCAGTCAATTTCGCGGTAAGCCCAGCACCCGCTGGGCGATGATGTTGCGTTGGATCTCGGAGGTGCCGCCGGCGATGGTGCCGCCGAACGAGCGGGCATAGCGCTCGAACCAGCCGAGCCTGTACAGGTCGAGATGGTGCGCGCTGTACGGGCCGGAGAATGCTCGGGTGATGCCAGGCCGTCGACACCCGCCGCGCCAGTGCGTATTCGGACGCCATCTGCGAGGCCTCCGACCCGAGAAGCTTGAGCACCGACAAGCCCGCCGGATCTTCTTCGCCCCGCGCGGCGCGGCCCAGCGCCATCGAGCCCAGCAGCCGCAGCGCCTGGTTGTCCATGACCAGCGTGGCGTACCGGCCCCGATCCAGCACCGATCGCGGCCGGAAATCCTCGACAAGTTCCTGCAAGCGGTCGGCGTAGCTGAGCCACAACATGTTCCGCTCGTGGCCGAGCGATCCGTTGGCCACCGCGCCAGCCCTCGTTCGAGCGGACCGACGAGGTTCTCGGCAGGCACCCGCACGTCATTGAAGAAGACCTCGTTGAAGTCGAGGTCGTCGTGATCGCACGCCGACGCGAACGGCCGGCGCACCACACCTGGCAGATCGGTCGGGATCATCAGCGCGCTGATGCCTTTGTGCTTGGCGGCATTTGGATCGGTACGAACGAAAGTCAGGAGAACGTCGGCGTCGTGGGCGCCGGACGTCCACACCTTCTGCCCGTTGACCACGAAGTCTTCGCCGTCGACGCCTGAAACAAGACTCGCTCATGGTGCGCAGCGACGCCAGGTCCGAGCCGGCACCCGGCTCGCTCATTCCCAGCGCGGCCGTCATCTCGGCCCGCAGGATCGGCACCGCCCACCGACGCTGTTGTTCCGGCGTGCCGAACGAGATCAGCGACGCGGAGATGATGCCGACGCCCTGCGGGTTGAAAGTCAGGTAGGAGCGCCTGCGCGCAAGTTCTTCTTGATGCACGTACTGCTGCAGCAGCGTGGCGTTGCGGCCGCCGAACTCGGGCGGATAACCGGGCATGCAGCCAGCCGTTGTCGAACATCAGCCGCTGCCAGCGTCGCGCCCATCCGGGAATGTGACTGCTGGACCGTGAGCGCTCCAACGCATCGGCCTCGGCGGCAGGTGCTCGTCAAGGAACGCCACGAAATCCGCGCGGAAGGCCTCGACGTCAGCGTCGAAGGTCAGCTGCACGGCGCTCCCGGGTGGAAAAAATTCTGAGAAGACTGCTGTTATCAAGAAAATGAGAATACTATTCTCATCGTGAGAAAGTTACAATCTCTGACACGTCAGCCGCGAGGGGGTCGAGGACCGCAATGGCAAGGCGTTCTCCGGTACAGTCAGTCCATGTTTTCCCCACTCGGCCAGCATCTGAGCCGCCGGTGACGAGTCCCAGCGAAGAACCCGCCTGGAAGCAGCGCGCGGTCGAGCGATCGATCAAGACTGCGAAGCTCCGGGCCGCGCAACGCGTCCAGCGTTTCCTCGACGCCGCCCAGGCGATCATCATCGAAAAGGGCAGCACCGACTTCACCGTCCAAGAGGTCGTCGACCGCTCGCGCCAGTCTTTGCGAAGCTTCTACCTGCAGTTCGACGGCAAGCACGAGCTGTTGCTGGCCCTGTTCGAAGACGCGCTGAGCCGTTCTGCCGAGCAGATTCGCGCCGCGACTTCGACGCCAGAAGGAGCCGCTCGAGCGCCTGAAAGTCGCCGTCACGCTGCTGTTCGAGTCCTCGCGTCCCGACCCGACCGCGAAGCGACCGCTGTTCACCGACTTCGCGCCTCGTCTGCTGGTCTCGCATCCTTCTGAGGTCAAGATCGCGCACGCGCCGCTGCTCGCGCTGCTCACCGAGCTGATGGAAGCGGCCAGCGCCGCAGGCCAGTTGCGTGAGGGCATCAACCCGAAGCGAATGGCGGCGATGACGATGCAGACCGTGATGTTCGTCGCGCAGTCGACGGTGAGACCGAGGACGGTGTCGTCCACCCCATCACGGCCGACGAAGTGTGGGACTTCTGCTCGCACGGATTCGCCGCCAACTAGCGCGCAGAGAATTACGTTCTCGCAGATGTAGAACGTGGCTTACACTCAGTGAGTGCCCGATCTCTGGTCCGATCTTCTCGCGTGCCTTGACATCGGGCCGTCGCCGTCGGAGGGACGGGCAGGTCGACGCGTATCGAGGGCCACAATCACCAGCTGGAATACCACCGGGTGTTCGGCGGCCAGCTTCTCGGCCAATTCATCCAGATCGCACTGTTGACATGCCCGGACAAGGTGATCAAGTCGCAGCACGCGGTCTTCGCGAAAGAAGGGCGCGCCGACGAGCCCATCCGCTATGAGGCGACGCTGCAGCACGAGGGGCGGTCGTTCGCCGCCATCACCGTGACCGCACGGCAAAGTCGCGGCGTCATCGCGACGTCGTCGCTGAGCATGCACACCGTCGAGGGCGGCCCGGATCATCAAGCGATCGACGGCGTCGGCGCGGTGCTCGGCCCCGAGCACGAGCTCGCTCTCGACCTGATTCCCTGGGAGACCCGGGCCGCCGTCGATCTCAATGCCACCACGACCGGTCCCCCGCAGTTCGAGTTCTGGATGCGCACCCCGGCCGTCGACCCCGCTTTGGCTCCTGCCCTCACGGCGTACGCGACGGACCTGACGCTGATCGGCACCGCGCTGCGCATGGTCGACGGCGCCGGCCAGCGTGGCAACGGCACACTCTTCACCTCGGCGGTGACCTCGCATACCGTGTGGTTCCACCGGCCGTTCCGCACCGACGACTGGTTACTGCTGCGCCAGCACAGCCCCCTGCTCGCACAGGGCCGGTGCTTCGGACGCGGCGACGTTCTCACCGAGGACGGCGTCCTGGTCGCGTCCTACGGGCAGGAAGCGCTGCTTCGGTTCCCAGCGATGACACGAGAAGGAAGTTCTTCTAAGCGGAGAGTATAAATTGCCCGAAACGAGTCTTCGGTTGACACCCTTGTATGGGCGATGCCAAAGTTGTGAGACAAAACCCAGCCATATGTCTTACGCGACCCTGGTCCAGCGAGAGGCGATCCCGTGACTATCAGCGCGGAAAATCCTGCCGTCGAGGCGGCCTACTTCGACCCGTACGACGTCGAGATCAACGCCAACCCGTACCCGGCTTTCGCCCGACTACGCGAAGAGTCCCCGCTGTATTACAACGAGAAGTACGACTTCTACGCGCTTAGCCGCTTCGCCGACGTCAACAAGGCAATAGTGGATTGGGAGACTTTCAGCTCAGCCAAAGGTGCGATCGTCGAGCTGATCAAGGCGAATATCGAAATGCCCCCCGGCACAGTGATCTTCGAGGACCCACCAATTCACGACATCCATCGCAAGCTGCTCGCGCGGATGTTCACCCCCCGCAAGATCAACGCGCTGGAACCTGTGATCCGGGAGTTCTGCGCGCAGAGCCTTGACCCGCTGATCGGGGCCAAGCGGTTCGACTTCGTCGCCGACCTCGGCGCACAGATGCCGATGAAGGTGATCAGCGCGCTGCTGGGCATCCCCGAAAACGACCAGGAAATGATCCGCGACCACGCCAACGCGCAGATGCGCACCGAGGCGGGCAAGCCGATGAAGCAGTCACATGACGGCTTCGTCCTGGGTGAGATGTTTGAAACCTATATCGACTGGCGCAAGGACAACCCGTCCGACGACATCATGACGGAGTTGCTCAACGCGGAGTTCGTTGATGAAACGGGCACTACGCGCAACCTGACACGCCAGGAACTGCTCACCTATCTCAACGTAGTGGCGGGCGCGGGCAACGAGACGACGACGCGCCTGATCGGTTGGGCTGGCAAGGTATTGGCCGAGCACCCCGATCAGCGGCGCGAACTCGTCGAGAATCCGGCGCTCATCCCCCAGGCTGTCGAGGAACTGCTGCGCTTCGAGCCGCCTGCACCGCATGTATCCCGGTACGTGACCCGCGACGTCGAGTTCTACGGCCAGACGGTGCCCGCGGGCAGCGTGATGATGATGCTGATCGGCGCTGCGGTTCGCGACAGTCGCCAGTTCCCGCCGGACGGAGACGCTTTCGACATCCATCGCGAACAGCGCCAGCATCTGTCCTTCAGTGTGGGTACGCATTACTGCCTCGGCTCGGCGCTGGCCCGGCTCGAGGGCCGCGTCGCACTCGAGGAGATTCTGAAGCGTTTCCCGGAGTGGGACGTCGATATGACCGGCGCGACACTCTCGCCGACGTCGACCGTCCGCGGCTGGGACTCCATGCCGGCCGTCCTTCCCCGAAATCCCTACCACTAATGACGAATTGAGGTTGTCAATGACTGGACGCGTAGAAGGCAAGGTCGCTTTCATCACCGGCGCGGCGCGCGGGCAGGGCCGTGCGCACGCGGTGCGACTGGCGCAGGAGGGCGCCGACATCATCGCCGTCGACATCTGTAAGAAGATCGACACCGTCGATCTGATTGCCGCATCCACGCCCGAGGATCTGGCCGAGACCGCGGACCTGGTCAAGGGTCACAACCGCAGTATCGTCACGGCAGAGGTCGACGTGCGCGACTTTGACGCACTGAAGGCCGCGGTCGACAGCGGAGTCGAGCAGTTGGGCCGTCTCGACATCATCGTCGCCAACGCCGGCATCGGCAACGGCGGCCAGACGCTGGACAAGACCAGCGAAGTCGACTGGACCGCCATGATCGACATCAACCTCGGCGGCGTGTGGAAGACCGTGAAAGCCGGTGTGCCGCATATCCTCGCGGGCGGCCGCGGTGGGTCGATCATCTTGACCAGCTCGGTCGGCGGACTCAAGGCCTACCCGCACACCGGCCACTATGTTGCGGCCAAACACGGTGTGGTGGGGCTGATGCGGACCTTCGCCGTGGAACTCGGCGCGCAGAACATCCGCGTCAACTCGGTGCACCCGACCAACGTGAACACGCCGCTGTTCATGAATGAGGGGACGATGAAGCTGTTCCGTCCCGACCTGGAGAACCCGGGCCCCGAGGACATGAAGGTCGTCGGACAGTTGATGCACACCCTGCCGATCGGCTGGGTGGAGCCAGAGGACATCGCGAACGCCGTGCTGTTCCTTGCCTCTGACGAGGCGCGCTACATCACCGGTGTCACGCTGCCGGTCGACGGCGGCAGCTGCCTGAAGTGACCGTTGCGGCGCTGTCGATTCCACACGGATGGGATGCGATCACCCCGGACTGGATGACGACGGCGCTCTCGCGTCATTTCCCAGGCGCGACGGTAGAGGACGTGAGCGTTGCGCTGCGCGACGACGGAACCAACCGTCGCGCGCGGTTGGCGCTGACGTATTCAGCGGGTTCGGGACCCGCAACGGTGTTCGCGAAGGCCGTCGATCCCGAGCACGCAGACCTCGTCGCGCTCACCAGCGGCCTCTATCACGAGCCGCGGCTTTTCAGTTCGGAAGTCGTTCTACCGCTTGACCATCCGGCGGTCTATACCGCACTCATCGACGAAGACCGCCGCGACTTCCTGATGGTCATGGAGGACGTCGTCGCGCGCGGGGCCGACCCGCGCGACTCCACCCGGCCCATGACGATCGACCAGGTGGCCAACGGGGTGCGCGGCCTCGCCAGGATGCACAGCCGGTTCTGGGGCGATCGACTCGACGCTCATCCGACCCTCGGTTGGCTCGAGCCCTTCGTGGCCTTCGAAGGTATGCAGTACGCGCCGTTGCACATCGCCTACGAGCGATTGGGAGACACCGTTCCCGCCGAGATTCTGTCGATGAGCGGGACAGAGGTGTTCATCGACATCTGGGCGCGCTACATCGGAACGCTGACGCGCTCGCCGCAGACCCTCCTGCACGGCGATCCACACATCGGCAACACGTACGTGCTGCCCGATGACGACGTGGGCTTCCTGGACTGGCAGATGGCCCGGCGGGGCAACTGGTCGCTGGACCTCGGCTACTTCCTGCAGGGCGCGCTCACCATCAAGGACCGTCGCCGCGGCGAGCGCCGTCTGCTCGAGGAGTACCGCAACGCGCTGGAACTGCCCGCCGACGAGATGCCCACCGCGGACGAGGTCTGGCTGCGTTACCGCGCCTCGGTCGCCCATGGGCTGGCCATCTGGCTGGCGACGTCGTCGGGCGGCGACGCTTGGCAGCGCGCGGAGATCTCGGTCGCGCTCGCGCAACGGTATGCGGTGGCCTTCGTCGACCTGGAGACGCGCGCCGCGCTCGACGCCATCAGCTAGCGCCCAGTACGCAAAGGCTCGCCATTCTGGGATCACGTTGGGCACTGCCGAACGTCTCGATGGGATCGATTGTGTCGACCGGAAGGCCCGCAGCTGCGCGGGCGAATGCCTTGAAAGTGCCTGCGGCCGAACTGAGTCGATGATGAATCGGAATAACCGCGCATTCCAGTACTAGCCGGCAATAGTCGCCCCATAGTGTGATTTCCGTCGACTTGCGCCTGAAGGCGCTGTGCACTGCGCGACGCACTCGGTCGTCAGCCGTGTAAATGTCGGCCGCCAGACAGATGGCCTCAGGGCGCCTATCCGGCCCGTCCAGCCCGACATCGAGATCGACCGCATTCAGGCCGAGTATGCGCAACGGCCTGACGTCAGAGCTTGAGGGAACCAGGACGGTCACCTCCCATCCCCCCATCGCGCGGTCGAACAGCAAACCGCCTAAGCAGGAAACCACATCCTCGACGCTGGTGGCCATCACGTCGAGTCGGTACCCTTCAGCGCTTTCGCCATGGTGAACGGCCGCCAAGTCAACCCCTTTATTAGTCGAACGCCTAATTCAAGGATAGCGGCGCATCGGGCGCCTAGGCAAGAATAAGTTGACTAGGTCGTATGTTACGAATAGCTTCGCTGAAAAGGGCGATCGCCGTGCGGTTGCGGCCACGCGCCGGCGGTGACACGCCCGAAGCAGCGCGAATGTGAGTTGGAGATCCTGTGACCTCGAAGACGCTTGTCGAACAACTGGATATGACAGACAAAGTGGCTGTAGTGACCGGAGGAAGCCGCGGCATCGGCCGCGCCATCGCCGAGGGCTTCGCCATGGCGGGAGCCGACGTCGTCATCGCCAGCCGCAAGTTCGAGAACTGCCAGACCGTAGCGCAGGAGATCGAAACCGCGACCGGGCGCCGGGCCCTGCCGGTAGCCTGCCACGTCGGCCGATGGGACGATGCAGACCTTCTGCTCGAGCGCGTCTACGGGGTGTTCGGGCGGTGCGACGTGTTGGTCAACAACGCCGGAATGTCGCCGGTCTACGAGGATCTGCCGTCAGTGACCGAAGAGCTCTACGACAAAGTGCATGCGGTCAACGCCCGCGGTCCGTTCCGCCTCAGCGCCCTGTTCGGAACGCGGATGGCCGAAGGCGACGGCGGCTCCATCATCAACGTCACGACGGCGGGAACCCTGCGTCCCGACACCGCAGATCTTCCTTATGCAATCGCCAAGGCGGGGCTCAACGCGCTCACGCTGGCACTGGCTGGAGCATGGGCGCCGAATGTGCGTGCCAACCTGGTGCTGCCGGGGGCGTTTGACACCGACATCTCCAAAGCGTGGGGACCCGAAGGTCAGGCCCAAGCGGCATCGATCAACCCGATGAAGCGGATCGGCGTGCCCGAGGACCTGGTCGGGCTGTGCGTGTTCCTCGCCAGCGACGCTGCCGGCTACATCAACGGCGCTCAGATACTTGTCGACGGCGGCCTCTTCCGCACGCTCTGACGACCGCCGCTACCAACCCGAACGATCCGAGGAGGACTCAATGGCAGGACGCATGGCGGGCAAGGTCTCGTTCATCACCGGCGCGGGCCGTGGTCAGGGACGTGCGCACGCTGTGCTGCAGTCGCGGGAAGGCGCCGACATCATCGCGATCGACATCTGCGAGGACATCGAGTCCAACCCCTACCCGATGGCCAGTTGGGACGACCTGATGGAAACCAAGCGACTGGTCGAGAACGAAGGTCGCTGCTGCATAGCCGTCAAGGCAGACGTCCGTAAGCGCGAAGAGCTCGCGGCCGCCCTTGCCACGGGCGTCGCCGAGCTCGGCCAGTTGACCACCGTGATGGCCAATGCCGGGATCATGCCGCTGGCCATGGGCGATCCCCAGCCGATGGACTTTCAGGACGCGGTAGATGTCGACCTCATCGGCGTGATGAATACGGTGGCGGTAGCCGTCCCTCACCTCATCCCGGCCGGCCTCGGCGCGTCGATCATCATCACCGGCTCGACGGCGGCGCTGATCCCCAACACCATGTCCGCCACTGTCGATCCCCGCATCATCATGGGTCCGGGCGGGGCCGGCTACAGCTGGTCGAAGCAGGCGCTGGTGGGGTACACCCAACAGATGGCTCTGCATCTGGCAGCCACGGGAATTCGGGTAAACGTCGTACACCCGACCAACTGCAACACGCACTTGATGAACTGCGACGGGATCTATCAGGTCTTCCGCCCCGACATCGAAGGTCCGGTCGGCAAGGAGGACTTTCGGCCGGCTTCGGAGTTCTACCACGCTCTGCCGACGCCCTGGCTCGAGCCTGAAGACGTCGCCGAGCTCGTCCTCTTTCTCGCCTCGGACGCGTCGAAGTACATGACGGGCGCCAGCATTCCGATCGATGCCGGCTGCATGGTCAAGTGGCCCAACGGGCCCGGGCAGTAACGCAAAGGGCCCTACCGCGAGGGCATGATCGAGAGCATGACCGATGACCGCCGGGCTCGACTCGACCACCTGCTGGACCGCCAGGACATCGCCGACTGTCTGACCCGATTCAGCCGCGGCATGGACAGATTCGACCGCGACCTTTTTCTCTCCGCGTTCCATCGCGACGCAATCATCGCCGCCGGGGACTTCGTCGGCGGGCCCGTCGACCTCTACGACTGGGCGCGGGCAATGCACGAGCAGGGCCAGATCGCCACACAGCACAACCTGCTCAACAACCGCTGCGACATCGACGGTGACACTGCACACAGCGAAACCTACTACCTCTTCGCCGCCCGCAACCGCGACGAATCGAACTGGATTGCGGGCGGCCGCTATTTAGACCGTCTGGAGCGCCGCGATGGCGATTGGCGAATCGCTGTGCGTACCAATGTGATCGAGTGGTCCGGCGTGCTGCCATCCATGCCGATACCGTTCGTCGACGTGGTCGACATCGGCGATAACGGCGCAGCGGCGCGTGACCGGACCGACCCGTCTTACCAGCGTCCGCTGACGAACCGGCGGGAGCTGAATACTGACCCGCCGACCGGCAACCTCTGACCAACGCTCACCCCTTCAGGTCGGGCAGCACCTTGTCGGCGAACAGCTTCAGCTGTTCGTAGACGAGCTCGTAGGGCATGCCTCCCCAGCTGAAGTTGGCGAGCATTTCGTAGTCGCCGACCATCTCCTTGCGGACACGGTGGTGTTCCACCAGGTCCTCAGGCGTCCCGATCATGTTGCCCGCGATGTAGTCCCGGTAGGCCTTATCGGGTCCACCCGCGTCAGCCGCTGCCTGACCCATGTACGCGTAGGTGGAGTAGGAGGGCAGTTCTTTGAAGTGATCGCTCATGAACTCGTAGTGGTTGGCGACGGTCGCGAACATCCTGCTGAAATACGTGTCCGTGTACTCGGTGACCCGCTGCTTGTCGTCGAAACAACAGACAAAGTCGGAAATGACGAACGGTGGCGACGCCGTGCCGTGAAGCTCCTCGAACGTCTCTCGATAGTGCGTGATCTCGGGAATCGCATTGCGCCAATCGCCCTGCGAGAAGCGAAGCGCTTTGAGACCGTAATTCGCCGCGACCTCGACCGAACTCGGCGACATCGTCACCATGATGGTCCGCCCCTTGAAGGACTTGAACGGACGCGGCCGGATCTCGGTGCGCGGGATCTTGTACCACTTGGTGTCCGCTTCGACGATGCCGGTCTCGATGCCGTCCATGATGATCAAGGCGGCCTCATCGAACATCTCCCGCGAATCGGCGAGCTCCACCCCGAACGAGCGGAACTCCCGCCGCGCGGCGCCGCGGCCCATCCCCAGGATCAGCCGGCCTTCCGAAAGGATGTCGAGTTCGATGGCCTGCTCCACCACCCGCAGCGGGTTGTTCCAGGGCAGAATGACCGCCGCGGTGATGAGGTCGATCGTGCTGGTCTTGGCTGCGACGTAGGCCAAGAACTGGAACGGGTCCGGGCACGCCGCGTAATCAGTGAAGTGGTGTTCGACGGGTCCGACGTAGTCGAAGCCCATGGCTTCGGCTTCCACGGCGAGCTTCGCCTCCTCCATGAAGGTCTGGACATCGGGGTCTCCGTGGAGGTTCTGGAATCCCAAATGCATTCCTACTCGCATGATCTCGTCTCGCAATCCGATCGAAAGGCGGGCGTCGCAGGTAACGATCGTCGACATCTGTTAGTCAACTGCCTAACAGGGAGCCTACGACGGCGAGCATCGGCCAGGCAAGCCCAACATCCAAAAAAATAGGTGACCGAGTCGATTTATTCGGAAATGGGTCGCCATATCGGTGCGCCGCGTTGCGCGCGCAACGACGGGATCACCCGGCCGTCGACGTCAGTGATTTCGTACTCGGCGGCCAATTCGGCTGTGATGAATGTGCCCCCAGAGCGTTTCATCACTTCGCGGTCGGCCGCCAGCGCCACGATGACTCGCCCTGGGAATTCCGGCGAGCAACCGAGGGCCGGATCGGTGACAGTCGCAGTCTTCATCTCCGGATTCGCCGCCAGGTTGCGTTGTGCCCGTTCGGTGCGCGTCAACCCCTGCCACAACGACAGCGATGCGATCCCATGGGGCTGCAGTTCAACGGCCATGTCATGGGCCATCCGATCGACCGCTGTCTTGCACATGCCGAAGAGCACACCGTAGGTGTACGTAACGCTCGTATAGCCGGAGATCGCGACGATCAGCCCACTTCGCGCAGGCACCATGAGCTGAGCGGCATGCCATGAAGCGACGAAGTTGGAACGAACGCCGACATCGACCATTTCCCAGTTGGTGATCGGCTTTTCCCAGAACGGTTTCGGGTCGGTCAGGTCATCAGGCAGCGCGAAGGCACTGTTGACCAAGATGTCGAGTCGGCCCTGTTCATGCTTGACCCGATCGAACATGGCGGCGACCTGGTCGTCGTCAGCGTGATCGACCTGGACTGCGATTCCGTGTCCACCTCGCCGGTCAACCTCAACCGCGGTCTCGCCGACGGTGCCGGGAAGCTCGTGGGAGCCCGGCACAACAGTGCGGCCGGTGACGTAGACGGTGGCGCCCGCCGCCCCCAGAGCGACGGCGATACCTTTTCCGATTCCCCTACTGGCTCCGGTCACAACCGCGACTTTGCCTGTCAGCGTTGTCATTCGGCTCCCGATCCTTCTCCGCTCCTAGTGCGCAGCCTAGCGAGACTCCGCGCACGGAGTCGGTCGAATGCACGATGTGAGGACTCCCACTTGCCCCGCACCTGATCGCCTCGGTACTCTCATCTTAGGCATTTGACTAACCGGAGGAGAGAATCATGACGGTTGTCGATCGGCTATCGAACGCGGACAGTTCGGCGCAGGCGACATCGCTCGTCACCGCTGCCCGTGTGTTCGTCCCCAGGATCCGGGAACTGGCGCGGCAGATGGAACTCGACCGCCGCCTGGACGACGCACTCGTCGAAGACATGGATTCGGTAGGGCTGTTCTCGGTGATCGTTCCGAAACGATGGGGCGGGGCGGGACTTGGACCACACGAACTCAACAAGGTCGTCGAAATCATCGCGGGCGCCGACGTATCCACTGCCTGGGTGACGGGCTTCTACAACTTCCATAACTGGTTTCTATGTCGCTATCCGCGAGACGTCCAGGAGGAACTCTTCGCGGGACGCGCCTCAGTCCGCTGTGCAGCCATCCTGTCGTCGCCGGGCACCGCCGAACGCGCCGACGGTCGACTACACGTGAACGGACGCTGGGGCTATGCGACGGGGATGTTGCACGCATCGCACGCGTTGGTTCCGGTCCTTGTCGACGGCGACATGTGCTGGGTCATCGTGCCGCGGGAACAGCTCGCGATAACCGACGATTGGGACGTCGCCGCGATGGCCGCGACCGGCAGTGTCACGATTGCGGCGACGAACGCGGTCGTGCCCGAGAACTGGGCGCTCTCATTCGGCAAGATGATGTCCGCCACGGACCACGAGGGCACCTTCCATGAGGAAGAAGTCATGCGGCTGCCCTTCTCTGCGTTGAAGTCCGCAATTTCAGCCCTGTACGTGGGCGCGCTCGATGCGGCGGTTGAGATAACGCGGGAACGACTCAACACCGCGTCCGGAGTTAACAGCCCACCGCGAATCGAGCGGCCACTGGCCCGTATGCGGTGGGTCAACGCCTATGAGACGGCGCGCATCATGCATCTGCTGCTGGACGATGAGACGGAGGAGGCGATCCAGATCGCCCGCCGCGGCGCGCCGCAGACCCTCGAGGAAGAGGCGCGCGGTGGGCTGCATGGCATGACCATCTTGCGAACGGTACGAGATACCTTGCGGGATCTTGTCGATGGGAACGGCTCCAGCGGTTACCGGTCGGACAATCACTTGCGCAGAATGTCGGCTGACATCGCGATGGTGTCCACTCATGCAGTACACGGCGAATACGACGTCATGATGGACCGCCACGCGCGGTGGCTTCTCGGGATGGGACTGGCCCCCGGCGATCCCGGCGCCCGAATGGCATGAGCGCGCTCGCAGTGGGCTACCTTGCAGAAATGGCCTCAACGCGGCAGACCGGCACCGACGAGCCCGATGCCCGCACGGCGCTGCTCGATGCGGTCGAGCGGTTGATGCTCAGCGACGGCTACGCGGCGGTGACATCGCGCCGGGTGGCCGCTGAGGCTGGAGTCAACGCCGGGCTCGTGTACTACTACTTCGGACCGATGGACAACCTCTTCGTGGAGGTCTTCCGCCGCAGCGCGGCACGGATGCTCGGACGGCAAGCCGAAGCACTTGCGTCCGATCAGCCTTTGTGGGCGTTGTGGGACCTGATCCGGGATCAGACCAATTCCGCACTCAACCTCGAGTTCCTCGCGCTGGGAAACCATCGCAAGGTCGTGATGGACGAGATGAAGGACTTCTCCGAGAAGTTCCGTCATCTCCAGTTCGACGGGATCGCGAAGGCGCTCTTGAAGTACGGAGTCGATACCAAGTTGTGGCCGCCCGAAGCGGTGATGCTCTTCATGGACGGTGTGTCCCGTTTCATGGGCGAAGAACGCGCCTACGGCTTGAATCTTGGCCACGCGCAAGCGATGAGCGTCGTCGAGCGGCTGATCGGCCAGTATGAAGGCAAACGCCGCGCAGGACGGCACCGACCGCATCGATGACATTGCGGTTCGGCCTGCTGTGGCCCTTCAGAAACCCCACATGGGCACACGTCGGCTGGGATGACTTCTACCGCTCGCAGCTTGACCTCATCGTCGAGTCCGAGAAGATGGGCTTCGACGAGGCCTGGCTCACCGAGCACCACTTCCTCGAGGACGGCTATTCTCCATCGCTGTTGCCGATCGGCGCAGCGATCGCAGCACGGACGCAGCGGATCCGCATCGGAACTTTCCTACTGTTGCTGCCATTGCATAACCCGGTCCGGGTCGCCGAAGACACCGCCACACTCGACGTCATCTCCGGCGGCCGTTTTGATCTCGGTGTGGGACTCGGCTACCGCCCGGCGGAGTTCGACGATCAGGGCATACCGGCCCGGGAACGGGCCGGACGGATGCAGGAGGGCCTGACGATTGTTCGGCGGCTCCTCTCGGGCGAGACGGTGACGTTCGACGGCAGGTACAACACCCTGCGTGACATCCGCATCTTCCCGCCGCCATTGCAGGAGCCGCACCCTCCGATGTGGGTCGGCGGCACCGCACCGAAGGCAATCGAGCGGGCCGCCAAGGCGGGGTTGCACTTTCTCAGCGGGGGGCCCGGGTCGGCGCACATCTACGACGACGCACTGCGAGCGACGGGCCGCGACCCAAACGATTTCCACGTCGCCGCCACGCTGCCGACCTACGTCGCGCCGGTCCGAGAGCAGGCATGGGAGATCGCCGCCGAGTCGCTGCGCTACATGGCCGCCGGCTACCTGCACTGGACGGTTGAGGCCAAGGGCGAGCCGGCGGATCTGACGGCATTGCCGTCGGTCGACGAAATCATCCGCAACCAGTCGATGGATTTCTTCGGCGAGGACATGCTGGTCGGCACTCCGCAAGACGTCATCAATAAGATCGAGACCCACCGCGCGCGGTCCAGGCTGACGCACCTGGTTGCCGGGATGGCGCTACCCGGCATGCCGCCGCGCCAGATCCGCTCGGCCATGGAACTTTTCGCCCGCGAGGTCATTCCCCATTTTCGAGAGTGCTGAGGCCACCGCACTAGACGAAGGCGGGCAACGAATCCCACCCGCGCAGCGCCGGCGAGGACGCCATCCGGGCGTTGACGACGTCGATCTCCCACTCACCGAAGCGCTTCAGAATCTCTTCCAGAGCGATCCGCCCCTCGAGCCTGGCCAGCGCCGAGCCGAGACAATAGTGAGCGCCGAAACCGAACGACAGATGTTTGACGTAGTCCCGGTGGATGTCGAAGCGGTCGCCGTCCGGGAATCGACGGTCGTCGTGATTGGCGGAGCCGATGAGAAACAACATGACGCTGCCCGCGGGCACGGTTCGACCGTGCATCACCACGTCCCTGCTGACGTAGCGGGCGAACTGCTGCGCCGGCGATTCGAGGCGAAGCACCTCCTCGATGGCCTTCGGTATCAACGACGGATCCTCGACGAGTTGGCGTCGTTGATCCGGGTGATCCGCCAGGGTCTTGCCGCTCCAGCTGATCAGATGGCCGGTGGTCTCGGCGCCGGCACTCGCGAGAAGTGTTGTGTACGTGAGGACCTCTGCACGTGTCAGTCGACGACGCGTTCCGTCGGCCTCCTCGAGGTCGGCGTTCAGCAGGTCGGTCATCAAGTCGTCCGAGGGGTGCTGGGCGCGCCAGTCGATGTATTCCGCGTAGCTCGCCCCGTCGGCGAAGCCCTCCTGGGGTTTCAACTGCTCCCCCGGTTCGGTGCGCAGACTGCGGTCGGTTTCCTGACGGTGCGTCTCCTGCTCGGTCTCGGGGATGCCGAGCAGCATTCCAATCGTTCGCATCGGTACCTGGGCGCCTAGGTCGGCCATGAAATCGAACCGGCCCGAGCCGACAACAGCATCTAGGCTTCTGGCACAGAATTCGCGAATCTTGGGCTCGAGCTCCGCGACGCGGCGAGGGGTGAACACCCCGTGCAACACCTGGCGATGCCTGGTGTGGACGGGCGGATCCTCGAAGATGAACATGCCCGGCGGCATGGTGATGTCGGCGCGGATGAAATCCAGGATCGCGCCCCGGCCGGAGATGAAGGTTTTGTGGTCCGTCAGTACCTGCTCGACGTCTTCTGCGCGGCTGACAGCGAAGAAGTCGTGGCGCTCGTTGTAGTACAGCGGCGCTTCCTCCCGCAGCCGGCGATACACCGGGTACGGGTCGGCATCGATTCCCGGATCGAACGGGTCGTAGTAGACGTCACTCGGACTTGTGACGGTCACCTTCGATCTCCTTCTGCGCGAGCGGACCAGCTGAGGTCGTTGTTAGTCAATCGACTAACAACGGACGATACATAGCCGCTATCGGCGAAGCAAGACTTGCGATTCAGTCTGCCGGCGCAGTAAAACCCATCATCTTCACGGGATTCAGATATTCCTTGTACAGAGTGATCTGGCTGCCATCGAAGTGGAATACGGTGATGTAGCTGTTCGTGTAGACCGCGCCGGTTCCTCGCTGCGGGCTTTCGCTGTGGTACTCCGCGATCACTGCGTCGGCACCCTGGACCTCATACCACTGCTCGTAGGTGAAATTCATCCGGTCGAACATCAGTGGCACCGACTCGCGCAGCTGGCTTACTATCGCCGACCTCCCACGAAGCGGCGGCAGTTGCTCGACGAAAGGTAGAACCATGACAGCCTCTTCGGCCAAGTGTTCTGCGACTCGGTAGAAATCCAGGTTTCCAATGCTGTTCAGGAAATCCTTTACGATCTCGACTCTCTCGACGAACGGCGACTGCATGAGTTGCTCCTGACATGGCCGAGCTGGTCGCTTCCGGGAGCCTATCCCGTAAATAGTTGACTCGGTCTGTTATAGCGAGATAGCTTGGGGCGAGCACCGGCGACGCAAGGAGCACCGTGTGACCGTTGACGATGTCGTGAACGACGCCAGCCGTAAGCATCCCCGAAATGACTTCGACCGGCACACCGCCGAGTACCGGGAGCGATTCCAGGACATCGCGGAGATGATGCACGCGACGTGCCCAGTCGCGTGGAACGACACTTACGGCGGTTACTGGATGGTCGGCGGCTCAGATGCGGTGTTCGAGCTGGCGCGCTGTCCGAATGTGTCGAATGAACATGACGTGGACGGAACACGACGCGGCTATCAGGGCATCGCCATACCCCTTCCGCCGGAGGCCGCAGGGACACGCGGCGGCATGTTGGAAATGGACGGTCCAGAACACAGGACCTATCGCACCGCCCTCAATCCCTACCTGTCACCAGCCGCGGTCAACAGGTGGCAGCCGTTCATCGACGACGTGGTGCGCGCCTGTCTCGACGAGAAGATCGAGAGCGGAGAGATCGATTTCGTCGACGACCTGGCCAACGTGGTGCCCGCCGTCCTCACGCTGGCGATGCTGGGCATTCCCCTGGAGCGATGGGCCGTCTACAGCGAGCCGACGCATGCGTTCGTCTATACGCCGCCCGACTCCCCCGAGCGTCCGTTGGTCATGGAGAAGTTCATGGAGATGGGACTCGACATGATGACCAATCTGGCTGAAATCCGTGACAGCCCGCGGCCCGGCATCATCGACGGTTTGACCAAAGTTCGTCTCGACGGCCAAGCGCCGCCCGATATGGAACTACTCGGGATGCTCAACCTGCTCATTGGGGGCGGCTTCGACACCACCACCGCGTTGACCGCGCACTCCCTGGAGTGGCTGTCAGAACATCCCGACGAGAGAGACCGGCTGAGCAGGAAACGCGAGACGCTGCTCGATTCGGCGACCGAGGAGTTCCTTCGCTTCTATACGCCGGCACCTGGTGATGGGCGGACCATCGCGGCCGACATGGACGTCGAGGGCACGCAGTTCAAAGAAGGCGATCGCATCTACATATCGTGGTCGATCGCCAACCGCGATCCATCGCTGTTTGCGGATCCCCACCGAATCACGCTGGATCGCAAGCAAAATCGTCATTTTGCTTTTGGACTTGGCGTACATCGTTGTATCGGATCCAATCTTGCACGCGTGGTCTTCAAGTCAATGCTCACCGCTGTCCTGGACAGGATGCCGGACTACCGTTGCGAACCCGAGCGGACTGTTCACTACGAGACGATCGGCGTGATCCAAGGCATGCGTCACTTGCCGGCCACCTTCACTCCCGGCCGAAGGCTCGGTGCGGGTTTGAGCGAAACGCTTGTCAAATTGCAGCGCGTATGCACAGAACAAGGACTCGCCAGACCCATCACCGAGTTCAAGGGACAGGCGCGGGTCAACGACTGACATCGGCGACCAGGTGCACATCCAAGTATCGGAAGGAAGAGCTATGAGAGTCCGGGTGGACCAAGAACGCTGCCAGGGGCACACACTCTGCTCGATGATTGCCCCGAACATCTTCAGCCTGAGTGAGATTGACGGTACCGCCTCGGCACCGTTCCCAGAAATTCCCGCCGACCAGGAAGATTTGGTACGCGAAGCCGCGCAAAGCTGCCCAGAGCAGGCCATCATCATCGAGGAATCCCGCTCGCGCCCATCAGATCTCGTTCCCAGTCAGCCGCAAACGGGGACGTCCTCTTGAGAAGCGCCGGAAATGTCCACGCTGTAGCGCGGGAGCGGGCCGTACCCACCGAACGCGTCGCTGTTCGATGCGTAGATTCAGACGTGCACCCAACGCCCAGGAGCGGCGTGCTCCTCGAGCACATCCCGGAGCCATGGCGCAGCAAGTACTTCCTCCCGCGCGAAGTCGGCGAGCAGATCTACTATGACGCGCCGGATTACGCGCACGCCACTGCGATGCGGGTGGACACTTTCCCTGCCGATGGCGAGTTCGCCGGCAGCGACCCCGATCTGGCGTTCAGGCAACTGATCATGGAGGCCGGCGCCGACATCGCCATACTGGAACCGATTCACGGAGCATGCCGTCTCCCAGAGGCCACCGCTGCGCTGTGCTCGGCGAACAATTCGTGGCTGGCAGCCGACTGGCTCGATGGCCACCACAATTGGCATGAGCGGTGGCGCGGTTCGATCTGTATCGCGATCGAGACACCACCCGAAGCAGTCCTCGAGATCGAGCGCTGGGCAGGCCACCCTTACATGGCGCAGATCCTGATCAACGCAGAACCGCGCCCGGCGTGGGGCGATCCGAAATACGATCCGATCTGGGAGGCCGCCACCAAGCACGACATCACGGTGAGTTGTCACCTCGGCCGCGGACACCACGAGGAACTGCCGATTCCGCCGGTCGGATTCCCCAGCTACAACCACGATTTCATGGTGACCTACTCACTGCTCGCCAGCAACCAGGTGATGAGCATGGTCTTCGACGGTCTCTTCGACCGCTTCCCCACGCTGCGAATCGTATTCATCGAACATGCCTTTACGTGGATCCTGCCGCTGATGTGGCGGATGGACGCCATCTATGAGGCCCGCAAGTCGTGGGTGGACATCAAGCGCAAGCCGTCGGAGTACGTCAAGGACCACATCAAGTTCACCACCCAGCCGCTGGACTATCCCGAGGACAAGACGGAGCTGACCCGTGCATTCGAGTGGATGGAGTGCGAGAAGATCCTGCTGTTCAGCTCGGACTACCCGCACTGGACGTTCGACGATCCGCGCTGGCTGGTCAAGCACCTGCCCGAGCACGCACGTGAGGCCGTGATGTTCAAAAACGGCATCGCGACCTACGGGCTGCCCGAAACCGTCCCGGCCCTCGAGGGCCAGACGCGGGTCCTGTGAGATGACCGAGATCAAGATGTCTGCACCGACGGACCCACGCCCGGTGCCTGCGCCCGACGAAGTCAGTCGCTTCTTCTGGGAGGCGGCCGAAGACCACCGGTTGGTGCTTCAACGCTGCCGAGCATGCACCAGGCTGCAGTATCCGCCCGAGGTGTGTTGCATTCACTGTCAGGCCGAGGTATTCGATCATGCCGAAATCAGCGGACGCGGCGTGATCTACTCCTATGCCATCGTCGATCGACCGCTACATGCCGGATTCGTCGACCGCCTTCCCTACATCGTCGCCTTCGTCGAGCTGAACGACCAGCCCGGGTTGCGGATGATGACCAACCTCGTCGATCTTCCAGAGGGGCATTCGCCGAAATGCGGAATGACGGTCGAGGTCGCGTTCGAAAAGCGCGGCGCCGTCACTCTGCCACAGTTCCGACTGTCTGGGACTGCCGCGTGACCGCGTTGGCGCGTCCAGTGGCGATCGCCGGTGTTGGTTACTCGGAACTCACTCGCACGGGCGAGCCCCACCCGAACAAGCTCGCGTTGGCCGCAGCCAAGGCGGCGCTGTCTGATGCCGGGCTCGAGGCCCGCGACGTGGATGGAATTTTCGAGTACAAGTTCGGTCCGGAATCGCCTGGCGCCCAGGACATGGCGCGGCTTCTGGGGATACCCGACCTGGCGGCCTTCGCCGACATCATGGCGTCGAACCCATCGGGTTTGGCGGGCGCCCTTGCCGGGGTGATGGCCGTCGCGTCCGGGGCCTGCGAAACGGTGTTGACCTTCCGATGCCTCACCCGCGCCGCGGGTCACCAGGGCGGCGTCGCCGACGGCCCCGAGGCGGTGGGCGGCCGCGACCAGTTCCTCACCCCCTACGGATACCTCGGTGGCATCCTGGTGAATCTCGCGCTGAAGAAGCAGCGGTGGATGGCCGAGTACAGCCGGCCCGAAAGCGATTTCGGCCATATCGCCGTCAACGCGCGGCGCTGGTCGGCGCTCAATCCACGTGCGGTGCTGCGACAAGCAATAACGATGGACGACTATCAGTCGTCGCGGATGGTCGTCGACCCCCTCCGCGTTCTCGACTGCGACTATCCGATCAACGGCGCGGTAGCCACCATCATCACCACTGCTGAACGCGCAGCCGATCTCCGCCAGCCGGTGGTGACCGTGGACTCGATGGCCTATGCCACTGGCCGAGGCGCCGATTGGGTGTTCGACGTCGATTTCCTCTACGGCGGAGCCTTCGAGTGTGCCGAGCGTCTCTGGAAGCGCGCGTCGCTGAGTATGGCGGATGTTGATGTCGCCGAGCTCTACGACGGCTTCACGCCGGTTACCCTGGCGTGGATTGAGGCTCTAGGCGCCTGCGGCAGAGGGGAATTCGGAGATTGGATCGGCGATGGCAGCCGACTCGGCCCGGGCGGCGACTTCCCGCTCAACACGGCCGGTGGCCAGCTTGCCGAGGGACGCCTGCACGGAGTCGGTTTCCTCAACGAAGCCGTATTGCAGCTGCGTGGACAATGCGAGAGCCGCCAGGTCGCCGGTGCCCGGACCGCCGTCGTTGCGAGTGGCGTGTACCCACAATGCGGAGCGATGGTGTTGACTGCGGTATGAACGAATCGAGGCCATCGTGCGGCGACGGCGCATTGGCACGCCATGCCGCGGCGCAACACTCAGAAGGTGTCGCATCTGTTGGCCGGCGACCTGCGGCGGCAGATCTTGACTGGAGCGCTGGCAGCCGACGAGCAGCTCCCGCCGGAAGCCGAACTCACTGCGCGGCTGCAGATCTCTCGTGAGACGCTGCGAGAGGCGTTGAGGATTCTGGAGTCCCAGCAGCTCGTCGAGATCAGGCGCGGACGGGGCGGCGGTGCGGTCGTGCGCAGACCGGGCCTGGAGGCCGTCGGACGCTACGTCGCCCTGCTCTTACAGTTGCGCAAGACCACACTGGCGCATCTCGAAGAGGTCAGGTCGGTGATCGAACCGCCTGCCGCCGAGCAGGCCGCGCTGAACGCCGAACCCGAAGACCTCGACGCGCTCGTCGCGCTCCACGACGCCGAGCGTGCAGCCGAACAGGATCCGCTTGCCTTCGTGACGGCCGTGTCGACGTTCGACCAGGCCGTCACCGAACTTTCCGGAAATCAGACCCTCGCTGTCATCGCCGGTGTGTTCCGCGATATTCATGCAGGGCAGGTCTACTCGTCCATCGGTGACAACGACGCGGCCTCACGGGGGCGGATGGCCAGACGGGTGATCTCGAGTCACAGCGCCTTCATTGACGCCGCCCGACGCGGGGACGCATCGCTGGCCCAAGAAACCTGGAGCGACTACCTTTTCACGACCAGTCGGCTATTGGTAAGCCGTAATGTGAGCCGTCGGCCGTTCGATATCGCGCCGCTGTGGCGGGCACAGGCCGGCCGGGCCGGCGGCGAGTCGGCGCCGCGTCGCGCCTCGGTAGTGGCAACCGAGATCCGGGCTCGCATTGCCGAGGGCCAGCTCCGGGAGGGGGACCGCTTGCCGTCACTGGCTGAGCTCGCCGACGAATTCGGCATCTCACGGCCGACGCTTCGAGAGGCGTTGCGGATCCTGGAGATGGAGTTCCTGCTCGACCTGCGCACCGGTGACCGCGGCGGTGCGACGATCCGGACACCGTCCACCCGAGTCGCCGCCCAGCTGGCCGGCATCGTCTTGGAGGCAAGGGGCATAACGCTTGCCGACTTCCACCGGGCCCTGCGGCTGATCGAACCGTCGATCATGGGTCTGGTCGCGACTCGGATCGGCACGAAGCAGCGCAGCGTGCTCAACACCGTGAACGCGGAACTGGCTGCGGCCACTGAAGACACCGCGCGCTTCGTCACAACATATCGGGATGCCGAGCAGATCTTGTTCTCCGCCGTCAAGAATCCCGCGTTGACCGTCATCGCCGAGATCCTGCATTGGGTCCGGGTGGGGGTCGAGCCGGCGATCACCGCCGACGTGAAGGGCCTGCCCTTCGTAGCCAAGACGAATCGCAGGGCACAGGAACTCTTTTCGCAATTCCTCACTGCTGCCGCCGAGCACGAGTCGGCGCGCGCCGCCGAGCTGTGGGCGGAATGCCTGCAGGCCAACGTGGGATGGGCAGAGGAATCAGAGTTCAGCGAGCGATTGATGCTCGACCTGATGGGATGAGCTCGCACAACAAAGGAGGACCGATGAACGTCGACGACTTGATCCTGGTCAGTGTGGACGATCACGTGATCGAACCGGCGCACATGTTCGACGGTCGCGTGCCGAAGAAATACCAGGACAAGGCTCCCCGCTTCGTCCGTCGCGACGACGGCACGATGGCCTGGCGGTATGAGGGACAGGAGATCCTCAACACGGCACTCAACGCCGTGGCGGGGCGTCCGCCAAGCGAATACGGGATGGAGCCCACCTGTATCGAGGAGATTCGCCCCGGCTGCTACGACATCGCCGATCGAGTGATGGACATGAACGCCAACGGTGTGCTCGGATCAATGTGCTTCCCCTCATTCCCCCGCTTCTGCGGCCAATTGTTCATGGGGTCCGAGGATCGTGAGCAAGCCGAGGCGATGGTCCGTGCTTATAACGACTGGCACATCGACGACTGGGCCGGGACGTTCCCGGGCCGGATCATCCCGCTCGCACTGCCGATGATGTGGGATCCGGTGGCCGCGGCCGCCGAGGTGCGCCGGGTCGCCGAAAAGGGATGCCATGCGGTGACATTCTCCTCCAGCCCTTACGATCTCGGCCTGCCGAGCATCTACCAGGACCACTGGGATCCGTTCTGGGCGGCATGCGCCGACGAGGGCACCGTCGTGTGCATGCACCTGGGGTCGAATTCCGCTCCGCCCATGACATCTCCGGACGCTCCGATCGAACTCGTATACACGCTGTCGCCGGTGGGTCTGTTCTCGGCGGCGGCCGATCTGCTGTGGAGCCCGGTGTTCCGGAAGTTTCCGACGCTGCGGGTGGCGCTGTCCGAGGGCGGCACCGGCTGGCTTCCCTACTTCTGTGAACGCGTCGACTACATCTACCGCCACACCCACCACTGGAGCGGCACGGACATCGGTGACCGTCTGCCGTCGGAGATCTTCTCCGAGCACGTGATTCTCTGCTTCATTGACGATCTCGTCGGCATCGAGAATCGTCACCATCTCAACATCGACAACATCACCTGGGAGTGCGACTACCCGCACTCCGATACCACGTGGCCGTTCGCACCCGAGGTCCTGATGAAATCGCTCGACGGTGTGCCGGACGACGACATCGACAAGATCACCCACCGCAACGCCATGCGGCACTTCCGATACGACCCCTTCGCGCACATCCCGCGCGAGAACGCGACGGTATCGGCCCTGCGCAGTCAGGCGATCGACTGGGACGTCAGCATCAAGTCGGTCAGGCATCTACGGCCGGCGACGGCATCGTCGGAGCGGGCGTTCTGAATGAATCTGCGCGACAAGGTCGTCGTGATCACCGGGAGCGGCGGTGGCATCGGCGAGGCCTGCGCTCGGCGGTTCACCGATGAGGGCGCCAAAGTTGTTGTGACCGTCATCAACTCCGAAGGTGTCAACCGCGTCTCGAACGCGATTGACACCGTTGGCATCGCCCTGGACATCACCGTCGAAGACAACGTTCGAGCAGTCGCCGACCTCGCGCGACGCACCTACGGCGAGATCGACATCTGGTTCAGCAATGCCGGCTACACAGGCCCACCCCAAAACGGCGACATCTCCGATGACGACCTGTGGGATACGAGCTGGCGGCTGCACGTGATGTCGCACGTGTACGCCGCTCGCGAGGTGCTGCCGTCGATGCTCGAACGTGGCGACGGCTACCTGCTTACGACCGCATCAGTCGTCGCGCTTGCCCTCCATCCCGACAAACCCGCGTACTCGGTGACCAAACACGCCGCTCTGGCTCTCTCGGAATGGCTGGCGGCGACATACCGCCCGAAGGGAATCAAGGTGTCTTGCTTCTGCCCGGGACCGATGCTGACGCCCACGCGAACGGTTCCTCATCCTCGACTCGCAATTGGGTCAAGACCTGTTGACCGTTAAGGCAACCGACTACGAGAGCTGGATCTCTACGGTCGTTTCATCACCGTCGAACACAGAACAGGAACATCATGGCTGACAAATACATTCAGATCGTTTTCTCGAATCCCTTGGCAGGCAGGGACGACGAGTTCAACGAGTGGTATGAAAACGTTCACATCCCCGAACTCCTCGCCGTTCCCGGCATGCTATCGGCGCAGCGCTACGACCTCAAAGACGCCGAGATCTACCACATGGAGGGCGGAGCGGCGCCCGAGCACCGCTACGCGATCATCTACGAGATGGAGGGCGACGTCGATGCCATCCTCAACAAGATCCAGGAGGCTGTCGCGAGCGGCAAGATCCACATGTCCGACTGCCTGGACATGTCGAGTTGGCGGCTGTCGTTCTGGAATCCCCGCGGCGCAAAGGCAACCGCATGAACCCGGAATCCCCTATCGACGCTGATCGGTTGAGCCGCTGGCTCGACGACCACGACGTGGTAGGTCAAGGAGAATTGACCTCCCTGAATCGCTTGTCGGGCGGTTCGCAGAACGCCCTTTACCTCCTCGAGCGCGGCGGCACACGGATGGTCATGCGGATGCCCGGAGAGCGGGCCGACGAACGCAGACTCGACGAATTGCTGCGCGAGATCCGGCTGGTGCGGGCGCTGAAGGGCACCGACGTACCGCACGCGGAATTGATCGCCGCCGACGAGTCCGGCGAGCTGTTGGGCAAGCCGTTCTACGTGATGGCCGAGATCGACGGCTGGAGCCCGATGGACGGCGGCTGGCAACCACCATTCGACACCGATCTCGACGCCAGACGCGGACTGGCATTCGAACTCGTCGAGGGCGCGGCCAAGCTCGGCCGCGTGGATTGGCGCGCACAGGGTCTGGAAGGCTTCGGACACCCAGAGGGCTTCCACGACCGGCAGGTGGACCGCTGGCTGTCCTTCCTGAAGGGATTCCAAGTGCGCGACCTTCCTGGCCTCGACGTCGCCGCCGACTGGCTACGCGCGAACCGGCCCGACCACTACACGCCAGGGATCATGCACGGCGACTACCAGTTCGCCAACGTGATGTACGCCCACGGGGCACCAGCGCGCCTCGCCGCGCTCGTCGACTGGGAGATGACGACGATCGGCGATCCGCTGCTCGATTTGGCATGGGCGCTATTGGGATACGACGGCGACGAACCGAAGGCTGAAGGGTTCTACCTTCCGATCGACGGGATGCCCCGTCGAAGCGAGCTGCTCGAGCACTACGAAAAGATCAGCGGACTATCGACCGAGAACATCGACTATTACCTCGTGTTGGCTAATTTCAAGATCGGCATCGTGCTGGAGCGAACGTACGCCGCGAACGTGACGTCCGAGAAGGGTGATCCCAGGATTGTGGAGGCATTCGGTTCGATGGTGTTGCAGTCCATCGCGACCGCGGCAGAGATGGCCCGATGCAGACTCGCAAACTGAGCTTCGGCTATCTCTACGACTTCCGAAATCCCGAGCCGTGGCGCCGCTCCGACAGCAGCGTTTACCAAGAGACACTCGATATCGTCGCCTGGACCGAGAGCATCGGCTTTCTCGGTGCCTGGGTGCCCGAGCATCACGACGCCGACGACGGATACATGCCGACGCCCAACCTCGCCCTGGCCGCGATGGCGGCGCGGACCTCGACGATTCGCCTCGGTGCCGCAGTCGCGCTAGCGCCGCTCTATCACCCCGTTCGCTTCGCCGAGGAATGTGCCGTCCTCGACATCTTGTCCGACGGCCGGTTGGAGACGGCGCTGGCCATCGGTTATCGGCGCCGCGAATACGACATGCACGGGGCGGATTTTCATCAGCGCGGCAATCGCTTCGACGAGTTCCTCCACATCGTCCGCGCGCTATGGGCCGGCGAGACGGTGAACTTCACCGGACAGCACTACACCGTCACAGACGCGCGGATCATGCCTGCGCCACCACGGGGGAAGATCCCCCTGTACATCGGCGGATTCACCGAACGGGCGCTGGAGCGGGCGGCTCGGTACGCCGACGGCTACTTCGGAAATGAGGAGGTCTGCGACCTCTACCTGGACAAGCTCAAGCGGCTTGGGAGGGATCCGGCCGATGCGGCCATCCGCATCCCGGGCCTGTTTCTGACCGTCGCGGCAGATCCCGAGGAGGCGCTCGACGAGTTGGCGCCCTATTACCACCACGTCCTCTCCAGCTACGGCGCCTGGATGAACGAGGACAACGCGATCGGCATGGAAACTGCCGCGACGAAGCCGATGGATGTCGAAACGTTCAAGCAGAGCGGCATTCTGCAGATCATGACGCCCGAGCAGGCCATCAGCCACTTCACGGCGATGCAGGAGCGGATGCCGCTCGAGCACTTCATGATGATGCGCCCGCCAGGCCTACCGGCCGAGCGTTTCATCTCCTACGCGCAGTTGTTCGCAGATCAGGTGATACCGGCGTTCACCTAGGTGTACCTCCGCGATTCTTGACAAACCCCCCGATCATGGTCGTCCAGGTGGTTCGATGAATCAGTTGACCGCAAGCGGGGTGAGAGTTGAAGCGACTCAACGGCATGGACGCCATGCTGCTGTACAGCGAGACGCCGAACCTGCACACCCACACGCTCAAGGTGGCGATCATCCACGCTCCCCGCACGCGAGGAGGAGAAGAGCCTCTCGACTACGAGGGCGAATTCACCTTCGACGTCTTCCGTAGGACCGTCGCGCGCCGGCTGCACCTGCTTGACCCACTGCGCTACCGGCTCGTCGACATCCCATGGAAGCTGCATCACCCGATGTGGCTCGAGGACTGCCCGGTCGACCTCGACTACCACTTGCGTCGTGTCACCGTGCCCAGTCCCGGCGGACGCCGTGAACTCGATGAGGTGATCGGCCGGATCGCCAGCACGCCGCTGGACCGCAGCCGCCCGCTGTGGGAGTTCCACTTCGCCGAGGGCATGGCCGACGACCGGTTCGCGCTCATCGGCAAGGTGCATCACACGCTGGCTGACGGCGTGGCATCGGCCAACCTGCTGGCCCGGCTGATGGACTTGCGGGGTTCGCCACCGACGAACACGAGCACTACAGCACCTGCGAGGCGCCCTCGACGCCCGAGCTGCTGAAGAGCGCGATGCGCGACCACGTGCAGAACGTCGCCGCGCTGCCCGGGCTGGCGCGGGATGCTGTTGCGGGGATTTCCCGGCTTCGGCGCCGCGCCAAGGAGCGCAGCGACCAGCCGGACCTGGCGAAGATGTTCCAGACCCCGCCGACGTTCCTCAACCACGTCGTGTCGCCGGTGCGAACGTTCGCCACGGCGTCGGTGTCACTGGCCGAGGTGAAGGAAACCGCCAAGCACCTCGGCGTCACATTCAACGACATCGTGCTCGCCACGGCAGCGGGAGGGTTGCGCGAATTGCTGTTGCGCTACGACGGACGCGCCGACCGCCCGCTGATGGCCTCGGTGCCCGTCAGCACGGACCTGTCGGAGGATCGGGTCACCGGCAACGAGATCGGCGGGCTGTCGGTGTCGCTGCCCGTTCACATCGACGAGCCCCTCGAACGGGTGCGGCTGACGTCTCTCGCGACCGCCCGCGCGAAGGAAGACTACGAACTGCTCGGGCCGAAACTGCAGGGTCAGATGATGGAGTATCTGCCGCCTCCGCTCACCCCGGTACTGCTCCGATGGCAGGCGAGCCGCGCCGCGCACAACAGGCTGATGAACGTCGCGGTGTCCAGCGTGCCCGGGCCTCGGGAGCGCGGCCATCTCGGTGGCGCCCCGGTCACCGAGATCTACTCGATCGGCGTGCTGTCGGCGGGCAGTGCATTCAACATGACGGTGTGGAGCTACGTCGATCAGGTGGACATCTCCATTTTGTCGGACGATCAGACGTTCGACGACGTGCACGAGGCGACCGACGCAATGATGCACGGGCTCAACGAGATCCGGTCCGCAGCCGGACTGCCGCCACTGACTCCGGTCGGCTCCGCGATGGCGCCGGCGACAGCGGGTTAGGCCTGCCCGTCGCGCAGCTCGTTGCGCAGGATTTTGCCCGTGCTTCCGCGGGGCAGCTCATCGAGGACCGTGATCTCGCGCGGCACTTTGTAATTCGCCAGATTGTCACGCACGTGCTGTTTGAGGCTCTCGGGTGTCGCCGACGCGCCGTCCGCCAGCACCACGAAAGCCGCCAGCCGCTGCCCGTACTGCTCGTCGTCGACGCCGAGGACGGCCGCCTCGGCCACCTCGGGGTGTGCGACCAACGCCTTCTCCACCTCGATGGGATAGACGTTCTCTCCGCCGGAGACGATCATCTCGTCATCGCGGCCGACCACGAACAACCGTCCCTCGTCGTCGAGGTAGCCGAGGTCGCCTGAGGCCATGAAGCCCTCGTGGAAGTCCTTCGTGGTGCCGGACGTGTAGCCGTCGAACAGTGTGCCGCTGCGGACGAAGATCTGGCCCACTTCGCCGGTGGGTAGCTCGCGAAATTCGTCGTCGAAGATCCGAATCTCGGTGCCGTCAGCGGGTTTTCCCGCGGTGTCGGGCGCCGCGCGAAGATCTGCCGGTGTCGCCGTCGCGATCATGCCCGCTTCTGTGGCGTTGTAGTTGTTGTAGATCACGTCGCCGAACTGGTCCATGAATTTGATCACCACATCGGGGCGCATGCGGGAACCGGAGGCGGTGGCGAAGCGCAACGACCTTCCGCTGTAACGTTTTCTGACGTCGTCGGGCAGGTCCATGATGCGGTCGAACATGACCGGGACGACGGCCAGGCCCGTCGCCTTGTGCCGATCGACGAGTTCCAGCGTCGCCTCGGGATCGAATTTGCGACGGGTGACGATCGGTGCAAGCCAGTAGCGCCGCGAACAACAGTTGCGAGAAACCCCAGGCGTGGAACATCGGGGCGACGATCACGATGGGCTCCTCCGCGCGCCACGGGGTACGGTCGAGCACCGCCTTCAGGTCGCCGGCTCCCCCGCTGCCCTCGGAACGCTTGGCGCCCTTCGGTGTTCCCGTCGTGCCCGAGGTGAGCAGGATGATGTCACTCTTGCGCTCGGCTGGTTTGGGTCGCTGACCCAGGTGGGCGTCGATCAGCGTGTCGAGTGTGGTGTGCGCGACGTCGGCGCTGTCGGTCCAGCCGAGAATCCGCGTCGCGTCGGGCTTGCCCTCCAGAGCGCGGTCGACGATCCCGGCGAACTCCTCGTCGTAGATGACGACGTCGGCGCCCTCGCGCTCGACGACCTCGGCCAGCGCGGGCCCGGCGAACGACGTGTTGAGCAGCAGCACGTCGGCGCCGGCCCGGTTGGATGCCACCAGCGCCTCGATGAACCCGCGATGGTTGCGACACATCACGGCAACGGTTTTCGGCGGACTCCGCCGGCTGCTCCCGCAGCGCGCAGGCCAAGGCGTCACAGCGGTCGTCGATCTGGCGCCAGGTCAAGGTGCCACGTTCGTCGATCAGGCCCGGCCGATCCGGGCACCGCTGGGCGGCCGTGGCGAATCCGACGGTGGCGGTCATGCCGACCCGGCGCATCGCAGCGCCCATCCGCAGATACCTGTCGGGCCGCATCGGGGCGATCAACCGGGATCGCCACAGCGTCGCAAGGAGTCCCAGGTTGTCGGCCATCACCGGTCAGCCAAGCACAGGGAAGCGGCGTTCGCGGGCGAGTTCGACAAGCGCGGCCTGCATCACGGCCCGGACGTGGAGGTCGACGGCCTCGACGTCGGGATCCTCGCCGAATTCCGCACGGACGTCGATCGGCTCGAGCACCCGGGTCACGATCTTGGCGGGCAACGGCAGGTTCGGCGGGAAGAACACCGACACGCCGAAGGGAAAGCCGATGCTGATCGGCAGGATTTCGGCGCGCAGCCGCTTCAGGCCCAACCGCCGGGCGATCGAATCGCCGCGGGCAAGGAACAGCTGGGTTTCCTGGCCACCGATGGACACCATCGGCACGATCGGCACTCCGGTCTCGATGGCGGTCCGCACGTATCCGGTTCTGCCTGCGAAGTCGATGACGTTCTCGGTCAGGGTGGATCGATAGGAGTCGTAGTCACCCCCGGGGAACACCAGCACGACGGCGCCGTCCCGCAAGGCCTGCGCCGCGTTCTCCCGATTGGCCTCGATGACGCCGGCGCGGTGCAACAGGTCTCCGACAGGTCCGACGAAGATCATGTCGTGGCCCAGGGTGTACACCGGCCGGTCGAAGCCGAACTTCTCATAGAAGGCCGGCGCGAAGATCAGCACATCCGGGGTGAACATGCCGCCCGAATGGTTTGACACGACAAGAGCACCCCCGGCGGACGGCACCTGATCCAGGTCACGCACTTCGGCGCGGAAATAGCGCTTGATGACCGGCCCGACCCAGTTGGCGATCTGCCGGGTGAACCCGGGATCCCACTTGGCGACCTCTTTGTCCGCCCCGTTGCTCATGCCTGTCCTGTTCCCACTTCTCGCCCCCGCCACCCGACAGCATCCGGCGTAGAGTACTCTCCAAAAAAGAGAATATCATATCCGCAGGTAGGAGGGCTTATGTCGGACACCGTGCTCGTCACCGGCGGCTTCGGCCTGGTCGGGTCCGCAACGGTTCGACGGCTCGCGGCAGACGGGCGCCGCGTGGTCGCCGCCGACCTCGACACGCCCGCCAACCGCAAAGCGGCCGACAAGCTACCCGACAACGCCGAATTCCGATGGACCGACCTCACGGATCCCGAACAGGTCCAGCGCCTGATCTCCGACATCGCGCCCGCGGCGATCATCCACCTCGCTGCGATCATCGCGCCGGCGATCTACCGGGTGCCGAAACTGGCGCGACGGGTCAACGTCGATGCGACGGCGACCCTGGTGCGGATCGCCGAGGCGCAACCGGTGCCGCCGCGATTCGTCCATGCGTCGAGCAATGCGGTGTTCGGCCCCCGCAATCCGCACCGCACCCCGCAGCCGCTGACTGCCGATGACCCGATGCAACCCTGCGACATCTACAGCGGGACCAAGGCCGAGGCCGAGGAGATCGTGCGGGCCTCCAGTCTGGATTGGGTGGTGCTGCGATTCGGCGGTGTGCTCAGCACCGATTTGTCGGCACTGCCGCTCAGCGGCGACGCAATGTTGTTCGAGAGCGCGCTGCCCAGCGACAACCGGGTGCAGACCGTCGACGTCCGCGATGTCGCGTGGGCGTGTGCCGCGGCGACGACGGCCGACGCCGTAGGTGAGATCCTGCTGATCGCCGGCGACGACTCACACCGACACTGCTACGGAGACCTCGCGCCCGCCCTCGTCGCGGCGCTGGGCCTTCCGGGTGCAGTGCCGCCGGGCCGCCCCGGCGATCCCGACAGTGACACCGCATGGTTCGTCACCGACTGGATGGACACCACCCGTGCGCAGGAAGCGTTGAAGTTCCAGCACTATTCATGGTCCGACATCATGGGCGAGTTGCAGTCGAAGTTCTGGTGGACGCGGTACTGGGGCCGGCTGCTCGCGCCGGTCGTTCGGGAAGTGATGAAGCGCCGAAGCGCGTACTGGAAAGCACCCGGCCAGTACGCCGATCCGTGGGGGGCCATTCGCGCAAAGTTGGGCGACCCCTCGTGGGAGCACCCCTGACCGCATAAGGTTCCGCCGTGGACAGTTACGACGGGCGCAACGCGGTCATCACCGGAGGCGCAAGCGGAATCGGCCTGGCGACCGCCAGGGAGTTCGCACGACGCGGCGCCCGGGTCATGCTGGCCGACGTCAATCAGTGCGGCACTGGACGAGGCGGTCGCGGCCCTGCGGGGCGATGGAATCGATGCGCACGGTGTGGTCTGTGACGTACGCAAGCTCGACGACGTGGTTCACCTTGCCGACGAGGCGTTCCGGGTGTTCGACGCGGTCCACGTGGTGTTCAACAATGCGGGCATCGCATACGCCGGACCGATCGTCGAGACCAGCCACGAGGACTGGCGCTTCGTCATCGACGTTGACCTGTGGGGCCCGATTCACGGCGTCGAAGCCTTCCTGCCACGCCTGATCGCGCAGCAGGACGACAGCCATATCGCGTTCACGGCGTCCTTCGCCGGACTCATCCCCAATGTGGGACTCGGGCCGTACTGCGTGGCGAAGTACGGCGTCGTCGCGCTCGCGGAGACGCTGTCCCGCGAGGTGCGCGCCAACGGCATCGGCGTCTCGGTGCTGTGCCCGATGATCGTCGAGACCGATTTGATGGCCAACAGCGAGCGGGTCAGGAGCTCGGACTACGGTCCCCCCTCCGCGGATTCCGCACAGCAGTTGCCCGCCGCGACAACCGATCCGGAGGTCAAGGCCGACGATGTCGCCCGGCTCACGGCCGACGGCATACTGGCCAACCGCCTTTACATCATCCCGCACAGCGCGGCGCGCGGATCGATCCAGCGCAGGTTCGAGCGCATCGACCGCACCTTCGACGAGCAGGCGGGCCAGGGGTGGACGCACTGACTATCCGGACCCCAATTGGTAGTCGCCGGTCTGCGGGTCGTGGTACCAGCCGCTCGAAGCCTGCGTTCCGCCGTCGACGTGGATGGTCTGGCCAGTGAGGTAGCTCGACATCTCCGACGCGAGAAATACTGCTACGCCCGCGATTTCGTCGACGTGACCGGGTCGGCCCATCGGGATCATGTTGCCTGCGCTCGGCGACAGCCCGCCCGGTGACATGCGCAGCAGGCCCTCGGTCACGGTCAGGTCGGGCGCCAGGGCGTTGACCCGGATGTGGTGGGGCGCCAGCTCGAGGGCGGCGGTTTTCGTGTAATTGATGACGCCCGCCTTGGCAGCGGCATAAGCCGCGTACCCAGGCGCGGCGCGGACACCCTCGATCGACGTCAGGTTGATCACGCTGCCCGGCAGGCCCGCGTTCACCAGGCGGCGGGCTATCCGTTGGGTGCAGAGCAATACGTGGCGAAGGTTGCTCTTGTAGAGCGCATCCCAGCCGTTCTCGGTGGTGTCGAGCAGCGGCGAGTTGAATACCCCGCCGGCGTTGTTGACGAGGATCGACACTTCGCCGAGTTCGTTGACCGTGCGTTCGAGCGCGGCGTCGACCTGTCCGCTGTCCCGGACGTCGGTGACTATGCCAAGTGCGCCGCCGCCGGCTGAGCCGGCAATCCTCTCAATGCTTTCCGCAGCCGCCGCGCAGGTTTCCCGATTGCGCTCCCAGATGGCCACCGATGCGCCGAATGCCGCCATGCCTTCGGCGATTCCCCGGCCGATACCCTCTCCCCCGCCGGTCACCACCGCGACGCGCCCGGTCAGCAGGATGTCGGACGGATCGATGGCCATTGCTCGAGTTAACCAGTTTTAGTGGTGCGAATGGTCAGTCCCGCCGGTGCGTTTCCGATGATCCCCTGCTCCTCCAGGTCGGCGATCTCGTCCTCATTGAGCCCCATACCGGTAAGCACCTCGCGATTGTGTTGTCCCAGAAGTGGCGCGGGTGTCTGGTGGAAGCGCTGCGGCCCGCTCGCGATGCGCATGGGTAGCGTGCTGTGCCGCGCGGTGGGGTTCACGGGGTGCTCGACGAGTTCGTAGAAGCCGCGATGAACCAGTTGCGGGAGGTCGCCGACGCGGTGCGGCTGCATCACCTTGGCCACCGGAACGCCTGCGTCCCAGAGGATGTCGACGATCTCGTCACCGGTGCGCGTGGCGCACCACGCGCTCAGATGCTCGTCGACCTCGTCGTGGCGCCGTCGCCGTCCCCCGACACTCGCCAACTCTTCGTCGGATGCCCATGCGGGTCGGCCGAGGGCGGCGACCAGCTTCGTCCACTGCTCATCGGTGGCCACCGCGATCGCCACCCAGTCGTCGGGCGCTCCGAACTCGTTGAGTTCGATGTCCGGTAGAGGTTCTGCGGGGCCGCGGTCGGGCCGCGGTTGCCGTCGCGCTGCAGCAGGTTGCCGTATGCGGAGTATTCGATGACCTGCTCGGCGGCGACGTTGAGCGCCGCATCGACCATCGCGGCCTCGATCCGCACGCCTTCCCCGGTGCGCCTGCGATGCGCCAACGCCAGCATCAAGGCGTTGACGCCGTGCAGCCCCGCGTTGGGGTCGCCGACCGAATACGGCTCGACGGGGTTCTGATCGGGATGGCCGGTCAGCCAGGTCACCCCGGACACGTCCTCGATCACGTAGGCGAACGCCGGCTTGTCGCGCCACGGGCCGTCGAGCCCGAAGCCAGGCATGCGCATCATGATCACGTCGGGACGCAACGCCTGCACGGCGTCGAAATCGAGGCCGATTTGGTCGAGCACCCGGGGTGTGTAGTTCTCGACGACGACGTCACATGTCGTCACCAGCTTGCGCAGTAGCTCGACGCCACGCTCCGAGCGGATGTCCAGCGTCAGGCTCTTTTTGTTGGTGTTCAGGCCCGAGAAGATCGGAGAACGCTCCCACCACTGGTCCTCGGTGATGGGCACGCCTGCGATCAACCTGGTGCCGTCGGGCCGCCCCGTCGACTCCACATGAATGACCTCGGCGCCGAGCATGGCCAACACATGCGTACACGACGGCCCAGCCCAGAAGCTGGTCATGTCGAGCACCCGCACGCCCTCGAACGGCAGACTCGCCGAAACGTCCGTTTGGGCACGAATTTCGCCCGATTTTTGACCCAAACGTTCGTTTCGGCGGTAGTGGCCGGTGTGCTCGCCGAGCCGGGGAGCCGGCTGCGGCGCGCGAACCAGCGGCGGAGTCATTCGGTAGGGCGGTCCAGGCTGGATGAACCCGTCGCGGGGATTGGAGATGAACGACTGTCGTTCGACGAACTGGTCGAACGAGGTGACATTGGCGCCGTTTCCGACTGGCGCGTTGGGAATTCGGAAGGCCGACGACAATTCCAGGATGTCGTCGACGCGGTTCTCGCGTACCCACTCGTAGATCTCATCTGCGTGGATGTTGGCCTGTTCGGTGATCGACAGTTCGGACTCCTCGTCGATCCACTCCTCG
This sequence comes from uncultured Actinomycetota bacterium, assembly GCA_963793055.1. Taxonomy (GTDB): domain Bacteria; phylum Actinomycetota; class Actinomycetes; order Mycobacteriales; family Mycobacteriaceae; genus Mycobacterium. Next base: position 251,193 of record CAWBYS010000004.1, read on the forward strand.
TGGCCCGTCATGGCGCACAGATCGAACCACTGTTGGGCGGTGCCGCATCCCAGCGCCACCAACCCGTCGGCCGCCTGCGCGACGCCGGGAATCGTGAGACGGCGAATGGTGCGGAACGGTCGATCGAGCGCGTCGAAGAACGACACCGAATAGTAAGTGAGGCACGAGGATTTCGACCTCAAGCATCGAGACATCGACCAGGCCGGACGAAACCGCCATCGTGCCCGCCGCTGCGTAGCCGCCGGCGAGGTACTCCCCGACCTGACCCGCGACGAACAGCGGCGCACGATCCTGCGCACCCCGGCCGAGGCCGATCACACCACCCGACCACGCCTGCACCGTGAACTCGGTCGCCGGTTTGTCCGCCCATGGCCCCTCGAGACCGAACGGAGTGATCGACGTGACCGTGAGATGGGGATAAGCCTCGGTCAGCGCGGCGGGCGTGAACGCGTCGAGCGCGACGATCTCGGAACCGCGCGACCACACCACCGCGTCCGCCGTCGCCAGCGCGTCGCGCAGCCACCCCAGGTCACCCGGTTTCGTCGGATCGACGACGACGCTGTACTTCGAACACGCCAGGAAGCTGAACAGCGCCCCATCCCCGTCGGCGCCGATGTCGGCACCAGACGCCGACCACCGGCGCAGTGGATCACCCTGCGGCGGCTCGACCTTGACGACGGTAGCGCCGCCGTCGGCAAGCAGTTTGGTGCAGTAGGCGCCCGCGATGCCGACGGACAGGTCGATGACGGTGTAGCCGTCGAGTGGCAGCAACACTCAGGCTTCTTTCTCGTCGTTCTGGCGGTTCGACTTGCTCAGCCGGAACTCCGGCGGGAATTTCGAATCGTTGTCGTTCACCGAATCGGCGAGCCCGGCGTCGATCGCGTCGCCGAGCATGAAGTCGCCCGCGTCGGGCGCAACAGTGTTGCCGAGCGATTCGAACATCGCCGCGAGCACGCTACCCAGGTACTCGCCCTGGAACTGCTTGACCACCTCAAAGAACACCTTCTGCTGAAACACAGTGTCGACCGGGCGGTTACGCGCGCACGCCAACGCGTACTTGGAGACCTCGGCTTCGAGTTGGCCCCGGGGCACCACCTTGTTGAGGAAGTTGCACGCCTTCATCTCGTCGGCGGTGAACGGCCTCCCGGTGAACACCATCTCCTGGAACGGCCGCAGGCCCATGGTCAGCACCCAGGTCCACATGCGGGGGCCCCAGCCGTAGTAGCGGAACGACGGATGACCGAAAAGTGCGTCGTCCGAAGAGATCACGAGATCGGCGTCGGCGCACTGGTAGAAATGCCAGCCGTAGCAGTAGCCCTTGGCCTCGACGATGCTGATCTTCTTGAGCTCCTGCAGAGCGCGGTTGCCCGCCGCCACGTTGGCGTACCACTGCCCCATCGTGGCACCGTGGCGAAACGAGCCCTTCGGCGGATAGGTAACAGCCGGATCGTCGATCCGGAGCTCGGCCAGCCGGTCTTTCTCCGAGCCTGCCATGAAGTCTGGCAGATCGGCGCCGCTACCGAGATCGTCTCCCACACCGCGGATCACGACGACCTTCACGTCGTCGTCGACCGTGGCGCCCCGAAGCAGGTCGGCGTAGCGCAGGCGCGCAGCCGACGTCGGTGCATTCAGATAGTCGGGACGATTGAACGTGATGGTTGCGATCTTGGTCGCCGGATCCTTGTCGTAGAGAACGATCTCCTCCGGACTCGGACGCTTCTTCGACGCCATCGAAGCCGGCTCAGGATTTCGCGGCCGAATACGACGGGCTGGAACTCAGCACCTCTGCACCGTCGGACGTGATGAGCACGGTCTCGCGGCTGAACACCGCTCCCACGCCCTGCTGCCAGACATATCCGGTGACCGCCAGCACCATACCCGGCTCCAGAACCTCCTCGGCGGCTGTCGCTTTCAGCTGCGGCGTCACCACCGGAGGATCGAATCCCAAACCGAGCCCGTGCGCGACGGGCATCGCGGGCAACGGCTCACCGGCCGCCTCGTAGGCGGCGAGCAGATCGCTAGCGTGGGCACTGGGACGGCACGCCGCGATCAGCCTGTCCCACAGCGCGTTTGATCGTCCGTAGAGCTCGCTGGTGGCCGAGCCGACGGCACCGACGGGCCACGTACGCCCGACCTCAGCGAGATACCCGTCGGCCAGCACACCGGCGCTGAAGGCCACCAGGTCACCGGCCTCGATCCGGCCGTCGCTGCGGGCCCGTCGCCAAGGATGGTCTTTCGACGTCACCCACGCGCCGTCCTGCGTGGCCGGGGTGCTCACGCCGCCCGCGGCCTGCGCCTCGAGCATCACACCGGTCAGCTCATGTTCGGTGCTGCCCGGCCGGAGCTCGGCGACCGCCTTGGCCAACGAGTCCTGCGCCACGCGCAACGATCCGCGGATGGCGGCCACCTCGTCGCCGGTCTTGATCCGGCGGGCAGCCCGCATCGCAGCCTCACCGTCGACGAGTTCTGCATTGGGGAACGCCATCGGCAGCAGCTTGGCGAACGACGGTGTCAGAGCGTCGGTTCCGACCCGCCGAGCCGTGGCCGCACCGTCGATGCCCTTCAAGACATCAATGAGCGTCATCGGGTTCCACGCCAGCCCGTAGAGGTGGTCGTGCGGGATGTCGTCGGGGATCCCCTCGTCCCAGGTGCTGTTCAGGTGGATCTCGCCCGTCGACCGCACGAACATGCAGATCGGCCCGAACGGCCTGGTGCCCGCCACCCACAACTGCGGGGCGCCGGAGAGGTAACGCACGTTGGCCTGGCGTCCCAGCACCAGGACGTCGATGTCGTGGGCCTCCATCTGTGCCAGTGCACGCTCACGTCTGGCGCTTCGTAGTGCCCGCTCGTCGGGCAGGATTTCAACTCCCATTTTCCAAGCCGTACGGCTCGTAGGGGTAGTCGGTCAACGGCGTGAACCCGTCCTCGGTGATAACCACGATCTCCTCGCTTCGATAGCCACCCGTGCCGTCTTCCCACACGACCGGCTCCAGTACCAGCACCATGCCGGCCGGGAAGACGAAGTTGTCGTCGAACTCCTGGCCGAGATCCGTTCCGATCATGGGCATTTCAGCGGCATTGGTGCCGATGCCGTGACCGAGATAGAAATGCGGCAGCCATGGTTTCTGTCCGCCGTTGGCCGCGATCGCCGCGCGAGCCAGATCGCCGGACGTCGCACCGGCCTTCGTGACCTTGAGCACCGCGTCGAGGATATTGCGCCACTGGTGGAACTGGTCCTGCTGACGCGACGTCGGTGAGTCACCCACCAACCAGGTCCGCCCGAAATCCGAGCAGTAGCCGGTGTAGGTGATGCTGACGTCCGTCCACAACACGTCACCCGCAGTGAGCTCCCGTTCGGTGCTCATCAAGGGCAGCGCGAGGTCACCGTGGGTTGTCCAGGTGCCCTCCGCCTTCGACGCGGGCATCACCTGCCAAATGGCCTCGAGCATGTTCGCCGTGGCACCGAGTTCGAAGGCGCGGCGGACGAACTGTGCCGACAGGTCGATCTGACGGACCCCCGGAGCCAAGGCCTTCTGCACGTCGACGGCCGCCTCTTCGGTGATCCTGCAGGCTTTCCGGATGCACGCGATCTGGTCGATCGTCTTCACCAGTTTCGCCGCGCCGACCACCGGCGCCGCATCCACCGGCGCGCCGGCGGTGAACAACCTGTCCGCCGCACGCCGCATCGCACCGGTCAGCTCATCGACCGCGACCGTCGCTCCCGCAGGTACCAGATCTGCGAGAATCCGGCTGAAATGCTCTACCCCTTCCTCGAATTCGAGATACAGCGGCGGGTGGATGTGGTCGGGGGGTATCTGCAGGTCCGCGGAGGCACCCTCGCGGAACGGCATGAACAGATGCGGGTGCTCGTCATCGGCGAGCACGATCGCGACGGGCCGCTCCACGTGCGACAATCCGGCGTCGAGCAGCGGCCAGCTGGCGCCCGTGGCATACACAACGCTGCCGTTACCCAGCAGGATCAGCGCGTCAACGTTGTTGTCCGCCATGGCTCCCCGCAGCCGGGCGCCGCTCTCGCGGTACATCCGGGCCCGGTCGGGCAGGTCCGGGATGTCGATAGCGGACCCCGCTGTTGCAAATGTGGTCATTCGACGCCCAGGAAGTTCTTGACGTTGGTGCTGACGATCTTGACGGCCTTCTCAGGGCCGACGGCCTCCACCACGGTGGCCAACGACTTCTCGGAGTAGCCGAACGTCGACTCATTGTGCGGGTAGTCACTGGACCACATGACGTTGTCCACACCGATCTTGTCGATCAACTCCAAACCCAGCGGATCCACCATGAACGATGCGCACATGTGGGCGTCCCAGTACTGGCGCACGGGGTGCTCGAGTTCATGGTTGAACATGTGCCGATAGGACGCCAACATGTGTTCGGCATCCTGCAATGCGGTTGGCACCCATGCGATGCCGCCCTCGAACCATCCGATCCGCAGTGACGGATGCCGGTCCAGGATGCCCGAGAACACGTACTTGGCGAACTGCTCGCGGAACGAGTCGACGTTGACCATCATGCCGACCACCACGCTGTTGTTCTGGCACGGTGTCTTCGGCGGAGTCTCGCCGATGTGGTGGCTGACCGGCACTCCAGCCTCTTCGATCTCGTCCCAGACTGCGTCCATGTCGGTGCTGCCGTAGTCGTAGATGTTGCCGTCGTCGTCCTTGCCAGGATTGAGTGGCAGCAGAAAGGTCTTGAGCCCCAACGCCTTCAGCTCCTCGAGCGTGCTGCGGGTGCCCTTCGGATCCCACCAGTTGATCAGCCCGACACCGTAGAAGTGGCCGTTGGACCGCTCCTGCAGATCCGCGATGTGTTCGTTGTAGATCCGGAAGACCCGCTCGCGCAACGCCTTGTCCGGGTAGTGGAAAAGGGCCAGCACGGCGTTCGGGAACGCGAGTTCCTTGTCGATGCCGTCCTCGGCGAGCTCTCGGATACGCCCTTCGATGTTGTTGGTCGCCGCGCCGGCCAGGTCGTCGTATTGCATGAGCACGCGCCCGAAGTCGCCACCGGTCCACGCCTTGCCCTTCATGCCGACCATGTACGCACCGTCCTCATACCAGATTCTCGGTGCGGCACCCTTGAGCTCTTCGGGGAAGCGGTCGTAGAAGATGTCTTCGGCAACCGAGATGTGGTTGTCGGCCGAGAAGATCTCGGTACCTGCGGGTAGGCCGAAATCGCCAGTGGCATGGCCCTTGCGGTACTTCGGGGCGCCCCAGCCTTGCTCTGGATACAGCGTTGCTGTTGGGGTGGACATCGTTGGTACTCCAATCACCAGGTAACGGGAAGTTCGTACACGCCGTAAGCGAGTCGGTCGTGTTTGAAGGGCACTTCCTCGAATGGAATCGCCAGCTTCATCGTCGGAATTCGTTTGAGCAACGTCGGGAACACGATCTGCATCTCGGCCCGCGCCAGCTGCTGACCGACGCACTGGTGGCGGCCGTAGCCGAAGCCCAACTGCTGGCCAGCGTCCCGGGTGAGATCCAGCTTCTCCGGCTCCGGATACGCCGCGGCATCCCAGTTGGCGGGTGCAAGATCGAGGATGACGCCTTCGCCGGCGCGAATGGTCTCGCCACCGATCTCGATGTCCTCGATCGCCACCCGGCGCTGGCCGGTCTGGATGATCGACAGGTAGCGCATCAACTCCTCAACCGCGTTCGCGATGAACTTGGGATCGTCGGAATCACGGAGCAGCGCCGCCTGTTCCGGGTTTTCGAGGAGGGCGAGGATGCCGATGCCGATCATGTTGGCGGTCGTCTCGTGTCCGGCGATCAACAGCCCAGTGCCGAGCTGCGCGGCCTCCTTGACGCTGATCTCACCCGCATTGACGCGTTCCGCCAGATCCGACACCGCATCCTCGGACGGGTTCTCCATCTTCTTCTTGACCAAGTCGATCAAGTACTGATGGAGACTCATCGCCCCCTTCTGCCCGGCCTCCGCTGTCGCGTACCGCGCGAGTCCCACGTTCGCGTGATGCTGGAAGAACTCGTGGTCCTCGTATGGAACGCCGAGCATTTCGCTGATGACCCGGGTGGGCACGGGGAGTGCCAGCTTCGCAACCATGTCCGCAGGCTGCGGGCCAGCGAGAATCGCGTCGATGCACTCGTCGGTCACCTGCGCAATCGCGGGGCGCAACCCCTCGACGCGCTTGAACGTAAACGGCTTGGACAGCATCCGGCGGAACCGGGTGTGTTCCTCGGCGTCGGAGGTGAACACCGACCTCGGCCGCTTATCGACGGTGGACAGCATGTGCTCGTTCCAGTGCGGGAAACCCTCTAGTCGGTCGTCGACGCTGATGCGCGAGTCGGCGAACAGTTCCCGAGCCACCTCGTGTCCGGTGATCAGCCACGGGGTGCTGCCGTCCCAGATCCGCACGCGAGACAGCGGTTTCGCCTCGTTCATCTCCAACATCTGTGGCGGCGGGGCGAACGGGCATCTCGCGTCGCGATCCATTGGGTATTCGGGGATCTCGGCGGCTGTCTCGGTCTCGCCGGTTGTCAACGTGTCGGACATAAACCTCTCGTCATTCCTCGATGTCGATCGCCATGGCCGGGCACGCCGCGGCTGCCTTGCGGACGTTGTCGGCCTGTTCGGCTGATGGGCTGTCATTGAGTAGGACGACGACTCCGTCGTCGTCACGCTGGTCGAAGACCTCGCCCGCGTTGAGCACACACTGGCCGGACGACACGCACTTGTCTTGGTCGACAGAGATCTTCATGTCAGGGCCGCTCCGTGATCGGTGCCTGCCACAGTCCGACGATCGCGTCGATCAACCCGGATGCGACCGCGCTCCAATTCATTCGAGGCATCGACGAACCCTCGGCGAACGCGCGCTCGAAATCCGCGCAGGTGTGCATCATCAAGTTGCGCACCATGATGTTGCGCTCGGTGACGACGGTCATCGGCAGGTCGGGCAGGCAGCGGGTGATGCCGTCGACGACCAGAAGCAGAGAGGGCGACGCCAGTGCGTCCTTGACGACGATCTTCTGGTAGGCCGGGTCCGCCAGGGCCTGAGCCGCGAAGCGCGCGTACCACGTCGGGTTGCCGAGCTGGTCCAGGTGCTCGGTCAGAGAGCAAACCATGCAGGCGATCCAGTCGCGCAGTTCCGTCGAGTCACCGATCTCGGCGACCATCCGCCCGAGCAGGCGCTCGATCGAGACGCGATGCTTCTGTTCGATCGCGCGCACCAAGTCGGCCTTCGTGCCGAAGTGATAACCGACCGCGGCGTTGTTGCCTTGCCCGGCCGCCTCACTGACCTGTCGGTTCGACACCGCGTACACGCCGTGCTCGGCGAACAGTCGCTCCGCCGCTGCCAGGATGGCTTCGCGGGTAATGCTGGCCCGCTCTGCGCGAACGGTCCTGCTGGCTGTGGTCACCGCCTCAGTCAACGCCGTCCAGACAATTAAGTCAAGTGATTGAATTAAATTCACGCCGCCTCGTCGACGCCCGGCGTGCGACCGCATAAAGTGCCGCTGACCATGGTCACCTCGCGGTTCATCGACAACGATGGCGTCTGCATCCACTACCTGGAGTCGGGCGGTGACGACGCCTCGGCGCCGATCATCTTCGTGCCAGGCATGACCGACCTCGCCGACGACTACGTCGAGGTCCTGCCGTTGTTCGGTCGCAGGGCCGTCGTCCTGGAACTCCGGGGGCACGGACGAAGCGACGCCCCCACGGCCGGCTATGACCTCGCTGCGTTGAGCGCAGACGTCGGCGCGGTGGTGGATGCCGTCACCGACGGACCGGTTCACGTGGTGACGTTTTCCCGCGGAACCACCTATGCGGTGGCGTGGGCGATCGCGAATCATCATCGTGTTCGGTCACTGGCGATCGGCGACTACGTGCCCGAGGAGAAGGTCTTGTCGGACGACATCTCCCGGTTCCTGCTGGACGGCCGCTGGCGCGGATCGCCCGTCAGCGAGCGCCTCGACGAAGAAGCCGCGATCAAGACCTTCCGCGCGGCGTGTGGACAGTCGTTCTGGGAAGCCCTTGCCCGACAGCGGTTTCCGCTCCTCGTAGTGCGCAGCGGCGACAGCATCCTGGTCCGCGAAAACGATTGGACGCGCTATCGGGAGTTGTTCCCCCACGCCGACCTGATCGACTATCCCGATTCGCCGCACGACATCTTCCGGCCGGACCGTGGACGATATGCGAGGCACGTTCGAGAGCACGTCGACCGCGCGGACGAGGCCCACTAGGTCGTCGAGTCGCTGGGCTTGGGTTTGCGCACGATCACCTTGCCCGCCGTCGTGCCACCGTCCACGGGCAGCACCGTGCCGGTGACGTAGCGCGAACGGTCGGTCGCGAAGTACAGCGCGGCTTCTGCGACGTCCTCGGCGGTGCCCTCGCGCTTGAGAGGGCGGTCATTGCGCATCGTCTCGCGGATTTTCGCCTCGAACTCCTCTAGCTTTTCGAGATCCTCACCCGTCGCCGACTTGCGCACGATGGCCGTCCGAACATTGCCAGGGGCTATGGCGTTGACCCGAATTTCGTAGTGCGCCAACTCGATAGCGGCCGATTTCGTGAACTGGATGACGGCAGCCTTCGAGGCTCGATAGGTCAGCACACCGCCGCCCGCGAGTATCCCGCCGATCGACGTGATGTTGATGATCGATCCTCCGCTGCCTGCCTCACGCATGTGCAGCGCGGCGTCGCGTGTGCCCGCCATTACGGCCCGCACATTGACCCGCATCACTTTGTCGAAGTCGGTGAGATCGTCGTCGAAAATGCTGCGGTGCATCGTGCCCGACACGCCGGCGTTGTTGACCATGACATGCAACCCGCCGAATTTGTCGACGGCCGTAGTGACCAAGCCGCTCACCTGTTCCATGTCGGACACATCGGCGTCGACGAAGAGGGTGTCGGGGCCGAGTTCGGCGGCCAGCGCCGCACCCGCGTCACGGTCGACGTCGCCGATCAGCACCTTCGCACCCTCCGCGGCGAACCTGCGCGCCAGACCCTCGCCGAGCCCCGATGCGCCGCCCGTGACGATCGCCACCTTGCCCGCCAGTTCGCCGGTCATTTCGTCGCCCCTTCTCCAATGTCGGCCAGAAACGCCAACAGCAGTTCGTTGACGGCCGCCGGTTGTTCGATCTGCGGGCAGTGGCCTGCATCAGGGATCACCGCCGAACGGGCACCGGAAATCTGCGAGGCGATCTCCACCGCCCAGCCCGCGGGCAGAAGCTTGTCGCCGCCACCCTCGACCACGAGCGTCGGGAACGTGATGTGCTCATAGGCCCTCGCACTGGACGGCAGCGGCGGCGGTTCCAGTCCCGGGCGTCGAAATCGCGCCGCAGCCAACGCTTCCCAGGCGCCCGGCGCGATGCTCGCCTCGTAGCGTCGCTGCACGTAGGCGTCATCGGCGGGATAGGCGGGATCGTAGAACAGTGCCGCCACGATCCGGCGCATTCCGTCTGGCGTCGCGTCGTAGTCGTAGAGCGCGGCGGAATGCTCGTTGCGTTGGATCTCGCCGCCTCCGCAGATCACCGCCATACTCCGCACAGGAAGCACGGGCGACTCCGACGTGGTGTCGACGAACAGGTTGACCGCACCCATCGAGTTGCCGACGAAATGCGCGGACTCGACCCCGAGCACATCACAGAACCGTGCGATGTGTCGGATCCGGAGGCCGCGGCCGTCGTTGAAATCGATGACTTTCGCCGAATGGCCGAACCCCAGCATGTCGAGGGCCAGCACGCGGTAGTGCTCGGCCAGCGCATCGATGTTGTTCTCCCAACCAAGCTCCGCACCCGCACCAAACTCGCCACCGTGCAGCAGAACCACCGGATCGCCGTGTCCCGCTTCGAGGTAACCGGTGCGCAGACCGTCGACGAGAACCGTCTTGCGTTCGGCCATGCTCACGTGGTTTCCCACGCAGCCCGGGCGTGCGCGAGTACCTGGGTGGCAAGCAGATCCAACTGGTCTCGCACGGTGGTGTCGGTCAACTCGCCTGCCTCATCCCAGATTTGGTCGGCCGAGTTGATCGCCACGCCGAGCGGCGTCGGCCAGGCGCGCAGCGCATGTCCGATCGACCGCAACTGACCGAGTGTGCCGACCGCCGCCTGCCAGCCGTAGGCGCAGCTGATACAGCCCCATGGAGTGTTGTCGAGGTAGACGCGCGGATCCTCGCGGAGATCCTCGATGTAGTCCAGTGCGTTCTTTACCAGGCCGGATATCGCACCGTGGTAGCCGGGCGATCCGACGACTACGGCGTCGGCATCTCGCAGCGCGCCGACCAACTCGAGCGCTCCGGGTGTGCGTTCCAGTTCATGGGGCGCATACATCGGTAGGTCGAGGTCGGGCCCGCTGAAGAACCGCGTGCGCCCGCCCTGGCGTTCAACGGACGCGAGGCAGTAGCGAAGCGCACGTTCCGTCGACGAGTTGGCCCTCAGCGTTCCGCCGAGTCCGACGACCAGCGGCGCGCCGCCCGTAGTTGTGCTTGCGGTCATGATCCTTACCTACTTGATCGCGATGGGGTTCACAGGTGAACCGACGGCGCCGGTCACCCTCAAAGGCGGTGCGATCAGCTGGAATTCGTAGACGCCGTCGGCGGCGCAGTCCGCGGCGAGGGCGTTGAGGTCCCAGTACTCGCCGAGCATCAGCCCCATGTCCCGCAGGCACAGCATGTGCATGGGCAGGATCGCACCCTCGACGGCCGAGACCGGGTTCTCGACCATCAGATTGTCGGCCGCGACCGCAGCGATGTCGTGGTCGTGCATCCACGATGCACAGGTCCAGTCCAGGCCGGCGCCGGGCTCGGCGCCATCCCCCGTCTGGAGGAAGCGCGCCCACCAACCAGTTCGGATCAGGACGACGTCGCCGGGTTCCACGGTGACTTCTTGGCGGCGAGCGGCCGCATCGAGTTCGTCTGGGGTGATCGGATCGCCAAGCTCGCAATACGTCTCGACGCCGCGTAAGCGCACGATATCGAGCAGCACACCGCGAGAGGTGATGCCCTTGCCGTCGACCTTGTCGATGCCGCAGTAAAAGGCGCCGAGGCTGGTCACCGAATTCGCGGGAAATCCGTTGTACAGCTTGTCCTCGTAATAGACGTGGGAGAGCGCGTCCCACTGGGTGGCAGCCTGCAACGGCATGATGATCATGTCGTCGTTGAACCGCATCGGGCCGTTCTCGGAGTAGCTGCTCAACTGGACCGCCGACGGGTTCTGCAGCCACTTGGGCCCGTACTCGAGCAGCGTCGCGGCGTCCCCTCCGTCGATCGTCATCACGTGCGTCGGGTTCTGGCGGTACTGGAACGCCCCCTGCGGTCCGGACGAGCCGAAGTCGACGCCGAGCGGAAAGACCTTGCCATGCCTGACCAGGCTCGCCGCCTGCGCAATCTTTTCGGTGGTGATGAGGTTCAGCGTGCCCAATTCGTCGGCGTCACCCCACCGGCCCCAATTGCGGACGTCGTCGGCGACTCGACGAAAATCGCTCATGGAAGACATGTCGGCCATTTCTCGCCTCTCATCGTCGCGACACCGATGCCGCGAGATCGGTCTCGCCCATCGTGCCGCCGTCCACCCAGATCACTTGCCCGGTGACGTAGCTCGCCGCCCTGCTGTTCAGGAACAGCAATACACTGGCCTGCTCCTCCGGTCCCGCCGTTCGGCCCAACGGCGTGGTGAAGGAGTCGAGGAACTGCTGCCCGTAGGCCGACCGCAGCTGGTCCAGGATGGGGGTGTCGGTGACTCCGGGGGCCGTGCAGTTGATGCGAATACCCTTGGCCCCCAGCGCCGACACGTTGGCCATCCCGTAAAGGATGATCGCTTCTTTGGACAGCCGGTAACCGCCGCCTTCTGCGAGCGCCTCCGGATTGCGCTTGCACCATTCGGTGCCCTCGTCCATCGTCACGGTGTCGACCAGACCCGCTGTCACAGCGGCATTCTGCCGATAAGCCGAGGCCGCCAGCGAGGACACGTTGGCGATGGCCGATCCCGCCGGCATCGACGGCACCAGTGCCTCGGTGAACCGCCGGGTGCCGAGGAAATTGATGGTGACCACCCGCAGCGGATCACCGATACCCGACGACACGCCCGCGACGTTGAAGAGCGCATCGACACGACCACCGATCGACGCGGCGGCCGCGTCGATGGATTCCGGATCGGAGAGGTCGACAGAGATGAACTCGCCGATCGGTTGCGCGGCGGGACGAATGTCGAGCCCGATGACTTCGGCACCGAGCTCGACGAGTTGACGCGCCACGGCGGCGCCGATGCCAGAAGCACATCCGGTGACAACCGCGCGGCGGCCGTCGTAGCGCCACAGCTCGTCAATTGCGCCCATCGGTCAATTCTTATCGGCCCCGGTCACGCCGCTCCTCGCGTCCGCGGAAGGATTCCTGCTCGTCCAGCCCTCTCCCGACTTGAGCTTGGCCGCGGCCGCTTCGATGCCCGCGTTCATCTCGTCCATCGCCAGCGACACCTCATTGGCGGTGTAGTTCTCGCGACCGGTGGGCAGGCCACCGAAGGCGTACGTCTCGTCGAATTCCGGCGCATTCGACGCCGGCCTGCGCGCCTCGGCCTTCTCGAGGATCGGCTCCATCCGCTTCGCTTTCTCGGCGACCGACTTCTCGTGCCGCTCGATGAACTCGGGGAGGACTTCCTTGCCCATCAGCTCGATGGACTCCATCGTCTCCTCGTGGCGGCGAGGCGTAAGCAGCAGGATCAGCTCGTCTACGCCGGTTTCCTCGTAGCCACGCAGGAATTCGCGCACGGTGGCGGGGCTGCCGATCGGGCCGCGGCCGGGCCCGTAGACGATGCTCGGATCCTTCTCGATCTCTTCGAGGTGGCGCTTCCACACACCGGTCCGTCCCGGCGTGTGCATGCCGGTCATGTAGTAGTGCATGATGCCGAAGGCGAAGAACCCGCCGCCTTTGCCGAGTCGTTCGATGGCCTGCTCGTCAGTGGGCGCCACCATCATGGACAGGTCACCGCCGATGGCGAGGATGTTCGGGTTCATCAGGGGCGTGACGGGCACCGCGCTCTCTTCGAACTCCTTGTAGTACCCGTTCACCCGCTCGGTGAGCGGGCCGGGCCCGGTATACGCGAAACTCAATGCGCCCAGACCTTTCTGCGCTGCCATCGACACCGAGGCAGGCCGGGTGCACGCCACCCAGACCGGAGGATGCGGCTTCTGCAACGGCTTGGGTACCACGTTGCGCGGCGGCATCTCGATGTGCTCGCCCTTGAAGCCGGTGAACGGCTCCTCGATCATGGCGCGGATCGAGACCTCGAGCGCCTCCTCCCACATCTTGCGCTTGTCGGCGGGGTCGATCCCGAAACCGCCGAGTTCACCCACCGACGAGGACTCACCGGTGCCGAACTCCACACGGCCGTTCGAGACGAGGTCCAGCGTGGACACCCGCTCGGCGACGCGGGCAGGGTGATTGACCGCCGGGGGCAGGTGCATGATGCCGAAGCCGAGCCGAATGTCCTTGGTGCGCTGACTCGCAGCCGACAGGAAGATCTCCGGTGCGGTGGAGTGGCAGTATTCCTCGAGGAAGTGGTGCTCGGTGAGCCACACGGTCGAGAAGCCGGCCTTGTCGGCCAGTTCCACCTCGTCGAGGCCGTCCTGGAAGAGCTTGTGCTCGTCGTCCTCGCTCCACGGCCGCGGCAGCGGGAATTCGTAGAACAGCGAGATTTTCATTTGGTCACCTTCCAGATGTGAATCGTGTGCGGAATTGGTACTAGTGCCGTTACCGGCCGGCCCGTTGGCGATGTGCTTGGCCGCCACGTAGCCGAAAGTCATTGCAGGCCCGATGGTCGCGCCCGCCCCCGCGTAACTGCGGCCCATCACCGCAGCCGAGTTGTTCCCGACGGCGTACAGGCCTTTCACGACGCTGTCGTCGTCCCGCAGCACACGGGCGAACTCGTCGGTCCGTAAGCCGCCGGAGGTGCCGAGGTCACCGAGGATGATCTGGAACGCGTAGTACGGCGGCTTACCCAGCGGGTGCAGGTTCGGGTTGGGCAGCGTGGGATCGCCGTAGTAGTTGTCGTAGGCGGAATCGCCACGGTTGAAGTCGTCGTCGTGGCCCTTGCGTGCCAGCTCGTTGAACCGTTCAGCCGTCGCGCGAAGCGCTGCGGGGGGAACCCCGATCTTGGCGGCCAGCTCCTCGAAGGAGTTGCCTTCCGCCACGACACCGGAATCCAGCCATGCCTTAGGCACTTTCGAGCCGGTCGGCACCGGCGCGAACGGCACCTTCGGAATGGGCAGATGACCTGCCACCACATAGCGGTGGAAGGAGCGGATGTCGGTGACGAGCCAGCACGGGATGTGGGTGACGCCTGACCGCTGGCCGTCGATCATCGCGTGCGCGAAGTCCATGTATGGCGCGGCCTCGTTGATGAACCGCTTCCCGTCGCCGTTGACGACGAACTGCGACGGCATCATGCGCTCGTTGAGCATGAACTGCAGCCGACCGTCGGGCCAGCAAATGGCGGGGAACCACCACGCCTCATCGAGCAGGTCCGTGGCACCACCAACCTTCTCCCCCGCCCGGATGCCGTCACCCATTGCCGCGGGATTGCCGAAGCTCCAGTCCTTCTCGAGCACCGGCAGGTGCTGTCTGCGCCAGGCCATGTCGTGATCGAAGCCACCTGCCGCCAGGATCACACCGTGGCGCGCCTGGACTCGCAGCGACGCGCCGTCCTTCTCGACCACCGCGCCGGTCACTGTCCCGTCGACATCGGTGATCAACTCGGTCATCGGCGCGCTAAGCCACAGCGGGACGTCCCGTTGCTTGAGCGCCAGCCGCATCCTCGCAGCGAGAGATTGACCGATTGCAGCCATCCGGTCACCGAAGACCCGGGCCCGGAACATCCGCCAGATCAGCTTCACCAGCACCGCTTTGCCCCGCCAGTTCTGGCGGACCTGGTAGAACAGCCGAAGATCCTTGGGAGCGAACCAGATTCCCTTCGGCGCCAATGCCAACGGCTGCAGCAGGTTCTGCTCCTCGTCGCCCAGCTTGCGCAGATCGATGGCGGGAACGTTGATGGTGCTGCCCCGCGGCGAGCCGCCGGGCAGTTCGGGATAGTAGTCGGCGTAACCCGGTTTCCACACGAAATCGAACCAGGGGCTGAGCTTTTCCAGGAACTCCATCATCTCCGGAGCGGTGTCGACGTATTGGCGCAGCCGGGCGTCACTGACCAGTCCGCCGGTGATCTGCCGCAGGTAGGTGAACACCCCGTCGGGGTCGGGGACGTAACCCGCCTTGCGTTGCGACGGCGCCCCCGGTACCCAGATGCCGCCACCCGACAGTGCGGTCGACCCGCCGAACTGCGCCGACTTCTCCACGACGAGTGTGTCGAGACCGAACGCGTCTGCGGCCAGCGCCGCGGTCATGCCACCGCCGCCGGAGCCGACGACGAGCACGTCCATGATGTGGTCGAACCTATCGGCGGTCACGGTTTGAGCACCGCCGTCCTGATGGCGAACCCGGCGATCAATTCGGGCGCCGCACGATAGAACCTCTGCGCTGTGTCGTACCGACCGTGCGCGGCCAGGGCCGCGAATGCCGCTATCCACGTGCGGATTTCGTGTGCAGAATGACCGCCCTCCTGCTCGATCCAGCTGTTGGACCAGCCATCGACATCGGTCAGCCGATTCGCATCGATCAATTCGAGGAACATCTGATCCCAATCGGGGTTCAGCGGTTGCAGGGGGCTGTCGCCGTGCGCGAACGCCTGCGCCGCGTCCATCACGGCCACCTGCCTGGCTTGCCGCTGGTCGGGTGTCATCGGCTGACCGTGCACGATGCGCTGTCGTGCGGCCGGCGGCGCGGTAGCCAGGGTCGGTACGGGCGGGTCGTGGGACAGGCCACCGGACCCGATGACGAGGACCCGCTTGTCGAGCGTCGCGAGATAGGTGCCGACGGCGGCGCCGAGCGCCCGCACTCGCCGCAGGGGGCCGAGCGGCGTGGCGACCGAGTTGATGAAGATCGGCACCACCGGTCGGGAGGTGGCGTCACCGAAGAGCTTCTGCAGAGGTTGCACGGTCCCGTGATCGACATCCATGCTCGCCGAGAACGCCACGTCCACACCGGATTCGAGAACGGCCCGCGCGCAGTCTCCTGCGATGTCTTCGGGTACGTCGAGAGGGCCGGCCTGAGTGCCGAAGTCTCCGACTCCTTGCGCGCCGGTCCCGATGCAGAACGGCGGCATCGTCCGGTAGAAAAAGCCGTTGTAGTGGTCCGGCGAGAAGATCGCGACCAACTCGGGGTCGTACTCGGTGACGAAATCCCGCGCTGCGCTCAAGGCGGACTCGATGTCGTCAAGGAGTTCCTGCGACGGTCCCGGAAGATTCAGTAGCGGGCTGTGCGACATGCAGCACAGGGCCAGTTTGCCCATGAGAACCGGAGCCTCCTCCCTGTGTCAGACAAAGAACGTCGAAGAGTGCTTCGCTCATCTCGGGAGCGCGCTGCGCGATACAGGCGCCCGCGATGCAGCGGTCGGGCCGTAGGAACAGAACCGAATCGGTATAGGTGTCGAACCAGGCCTTGAGGGCATCGGCCCGGTCGCCGACGACGAGGACGTCCGCGTCGTCGTGTCCGGTCCAGTGCAGTTGTGTCATGGGCCGCGCCTCGACGAACTTGGCTCCCAACCGTTTCCAACGGTCGAACGCCTTGTCGCCTAGTATGGCGGGCAGGTTGTTACTCCAGCACAGCACCGCGAAACCGGTACCCAGTACGTCGTCGAGCGGGACGTTCTGCTCGTCACGGGTATCGACTCGAGGCTGGATGAACAGCGTGCCGGTCGGCGAGATTCCCCCAGCGGCAACGGCGCCCGGCTTGGCGTGGTGCACCGCGCCCTCGGTGTATCGCGGCATCGGCTTGAACCGCATCTCCAGGATGTAGCGCTTCAGGGTGGGAACGACCGACGCGGCGTGAATGACGCGGTCGCGCAGCCCAGCCACGCGCCGGTTCGTCGGGGAGATCACCCGCCCCACCAGAGTGGACAGATCGATCATGGCCCGGGCATGCTTTCGCCGCTCCAGGTCGTAGGTGTCGAGCAAGGCGTCGTCGGCCTGGCCGGTCACCACCGCGGCCAGCTTCCAGCCGAGATTGGCGGCGTCGCGGATGCCGCTGTTGTAACCCTGGCCCTGCCATACGGGCATAAGGTGCGCCGCGTCGCCCGCGAGCATCAGCCGGCCCTTGCGGAACGAGCCGGCGATGCGCGAATGGTGGGTGTACACCCGATGCCGGATCATGTCGACACGCTCCGGATGCGGCACCCGCTGCGCGAGCATGCGCCGGACGAAAGCCGGATCATCGGCCTGCTCGTCGGTCTCGTCGGGGTGAATCAGGAACTCGAAGCGACGGATGCCGTGAGCGATGGAAATCGAGACGTACGGACGCTTGGGGTCTGCTCCGACCTCGCTGTTCGGATGTCCGAGCGGATCATTTGCGACGTCGACCACCAGCCACCGCGTCGACGAGGTGGTGCCGTCGAACGACACCCCCATCAGCCGGCGGGTGCCGCTGCGCCCGCCGTCACACCCGACGACATAGCGTGCGCGCACCGGGTCCTGTCCGTCCGAGAACGCAACCGTCACACCGTCTTCGGTTTCGGAACAGGATTCCATCCGATGCCCCCACCGCACCTCGACATGGTCGAAGCGGTCCAGGCCTGCGCACAGTTCGGCGTCGACCATCGGCTGGACGAAGCCGTTACGCTTCGGCCAGCCGAATCGGGCATCGGGAGGAGCCATCTCGGCGAGCAGCCTGCGCTTAGCGTCGAAGAAGCGCAGGATCTGGTTCGGCACAGTGTGCGGCAGGACGCGGTCGACGAGACCGATCGACTGGAAGGTGCGCAGCGCTTCGTCATCGAGGCCGACGCCGCGCGGATAGTCGATCAGCGTGTCGCGCTCCTCGGCGATCAGCGTCCGAACTCCCTGCAGGCCAAGAATATTGGCAAGCGTCAGGCCGGAGGGGCCAGCCCCCACGATGACGACGTCTACCTCAGTGGTCACTGTTGCCTTCGGCTCTTCGCGCAAGCGCTCATCGCCGCCCCAGCAGGAATTCGAGGTGCAGGCGGTTGAATGTCTGCGGATCCTCGTACTGCGGCCAGTGCCCGCACCCGGGCATCACCTCGAAGCGCGCGCCGGGAATCATCGACGCGATACGCCGGCCCTCGGCGACATCGGCGGTCGGGTCGTCGCTGGTCCACACCACCAGGGTGGGCGCGGTGATCGCTCCGTACTCGGCCGGCCCGAGCAGGTTGCGGGCGCGAATCTCTGGATCCTGCAGCGCCATGATGTCGCTCATCGCGTCGACGAACCCGGGCTGGCGATACACGCGCTGCCGACTCGCGACGATGTCGTCGTAATCCTTGGTCTTGTCGGCCATCAGCCACTTGATGCGGGCTTGGACGGTCTCCCACGTCGGGTTCTCCGCCGCCGCCATCGACAGCGTGATGATGCGCTTCATCACCTCGGGGTCGGCTTGGGAGCCGCCGGCGGTGTTGAGCACCAGACGGTCCAGCCGGTCGGGGTGGTCAACCGCTGCACGCGCGGCGACCCAACCGCCCAGCGACTCGCCGCTGATGTGCGCTCGGTCGGCACCGATCGTGTCGAGGACCGACATCAGATGCGCTACATAATGTTTGACCTCGAGTGGGTGACCGGGTTTGTCGGTGTAGCCGTGACCGAGCATGTCGACGGACCAGGTGGAGAAGTGTGCGGCGTGTGACTCCAAGTTGCGGACGTAGGCCTCGGCGTGCCCGCCGGAGCCGTGCAGAAAGACCAGCGCCGGCTTGTCGAGGTCACCTGCGTGCAGATAGCGAGTGCGGACACCGCCGGCGTCGAGATATCCCTGCGAGAACGGCACGCCTTGGAGGTCGCTCCAGACGCTCTCGAACCCCGCGGTCGCGGATTCCGACACTCGTCACCTCTCTCGACTGCGAGAATTGAATTCTCGCATTTTGTAAGCACTTTGCTCATTTATCGCACATATACGTGCACTATAGTTAGAGCATCACTCTCACGGGTGCGTCTGTCAAGAAAGTCCGAGGAAGGGGTGGCGCCATGTCTCCATCGGCCGGCCGGGCCGGCGCCGATCCCGCACCCAACGGTGCCCCCGGGTCGCAGACGCTGGCCAGAGGATTGGCCGCCCTTCAGTTGGTCGCAACCTCGTCATCGGGGCTGACGGCCCAGCAGGTCGCCGATGACATCGGCGTACACCGCACGATCGCCTATCGTCTGCTGGCGACGTTGTCGCAGTTTCGGCTCGTGGCCAAGGGCGAGGACGGCAGGTACCGGTCGGCCGCCGCGCTGGCCGTACTCGGCGCGTCGTTCGACAACAACGTGCGCCAGTTGAGCCAGCCCACGCTTCGCGCGCTGGCCGATGAGCTCGGCAGCACGGTGTCACTGCTCGTCGCCGAGGGCGATCAGCAGGTGGCGATCGCGGTCATCGTGCCCACCAACGTCTACTACCAACTCGCTTTTCACGAGGGCAGCCGCTATCCGCTGGACCGCGGGGCGGCAGGCATCGCGCTGTTGGCGAGCATGCCGCCGCGACCGGATGAACGCGAACTCGTACCCCTTGCCCGCCAACGGGGTTGGGTCATCACACATGGCGAGGTCGAGCCGAACACGTTCGGTCTGGCGGTACCCGTGCATCGCAGGCCGCCATCACCGCCGACGTGCATCAACCTCATCTCACACCGCGAAGACGTCGTGATGGGCGGCAAAGAGGCAGTCATGAAGGCCGCCAACGAATTATCCGAGATCCTCAGTTGAGGACAGCTGCGTCGAACGTGAGCTTATGTGCGAGATTTTGGCGATTTTTCGAACGGTAGCTCACGTTCGGCGTGCGTAAGGGGAGGTGGAACCGTGACCGATTGGGATCATGAGGTCGACGTGGTCGTGCTGGGCAGCGGCGGGGCCGGACTTACGGCCGCGCTGACCGCGGCAGTCAACGGCGCCTCGGTCGAGGTGTATGAGAAAGCCGCGACCGTCGGCGGCACGACCGCCGTCTCCGGCGGCATCGTGTGGATACCAGCGCACAACCGATCCGCGGAGGGTGAACTGACGGTCGAGGACGCGATGAGCTACCTCCGCGCTCAGTCGCTCGGTTTCATGGACGACGACCTAGTCGAGACGTTCGTGCGCACCGGACCGGAGATGCTCGACTTCGTCGAGGCGCACAGCGATCTGCAGTTCGAGGTCGCAGAGGGGTTTCCGGACTACAAGCCCGAGCTGCCCGGCGGGCGGCCGGCGGGCGGTCGCTCGCTGAACGCCAAGCCCGTCGAGCTTTCCCAACTCGGTGAGTGGCGTGACCGCATCACGTCGTTCCCCGCGGATTTCAGCAACGTCGGCATTGACGCCGAGACCCGTGCCCGCATCCACGCCGCCGTCGACAACGACTCCGGTGAGTACTGCGTGGCCGGCACCGCCTTGATCGCGGGCCTGCTCAAGGGCCTGCTCGGCATCGGCGTGACCCCGCACACGCGGGCGCGCGCGGTCGAACTCATCGCCGATCCGCTTGGCATCATCGGGGTTCGTATCGCCCAGGAGGGCAGCGAATTCCGGGTGCACGCGCGTCGCGGTGTCGTGCTCGCGACGGGTGGATTCGAATGGGATTCCGCGCTTGTCGAGGCATACCTGCGCGGCCCGATGCGAGGCGCTGTCTCACCGCCCAACAACACAGGCGACGGTCTGCGCATGGCCATGGCCCACGGGGCCGACCTCGCCAACATGGGCGAGGCGTGGTGGGTGCCGATCGTCGCGCTGCCCGGTGACACTTTCGAGGGCCAACCGCGCAGCCGAAGCGTACGGCTCGAGCGCACGAGACCACGGAGCATCATCGTCAACCGCGCAGGGAAGCGCTTCCTCAACGAAGCCGGCGAATACAACTCGATGGCAGGCCCATTCCACTACCTCGACCCGAAGTTGGGCTACGCCAACGACCCGGCGTGGATCGTCTTCGACTCGCTGCACCTCAAGCACTACGGCTTCCTCGGAGTGGAGCCGGATGCGCCGGCACCCGACTGGTTCTCGCCGTCGAAAGATCTCGCCGAACTCGGCGAGAAAACCGGCATCGACGCCGACGGCCTGGTCCGCACACTGGCCGCCTGGAATGACAATGTCGCCGGCGAGCAGGATCCCGACTTCGGCCGTGGCGCAAGCGCTTATGACGGCTACTGGGGTGATGACAAGGCCTCCACGCCGGCGGGCAGGACACTCGGACCCATCGACACCCCGCCGTACTTTGCCGTGCCTGTGTCGATCGGTGCGATGGGCACCAAGGGCGGCCCACGCACCGACGGCGACGGCCGCGTAATGCACGTCAGCGGCGCGGCCATCCCCGGGCTGTACGCCGCAGGCAACGCCATGGCCGGAGCGACCGGGAAAGCCTACGGCGGCGCCGGCGGGACGCTCGGACCGGCGATGGTGTTCGGCTATCGCGCGGGCCTGGCGGTATCAGGAGTTCCTAGTCGGGCATGACGGTGATGGCACGCATCGGACACTGCGCAGCCACCTGGCCGATGATCTCGGTGAAGGAGTTCGGAATGTCCTCGACGGTCACCTCGGCGAATCTCTCCACCGTGAAGGTGAATACGTCGGGACACGTCGCCACACATCTTCCGATCCCGGCGCACCTGTCGTGATTGAGTCTGACTTTCATCGCTGCCTCCGGATCTCCCGAGGGCGAGCATAACCGAGCAACGGGGTCACTCCGCGATCTGTACCCCGTCATAGCTCTTGAGCATGTCCGCTGACGGCATGGCCATCTGCAGATAGACGTCGATGCGGGTGATCTTGTCGGCATCGTCGAACTCGTAGACGGAGATCGAGTTCACCGAGTTGCTGAAATCGCCGATCCTGCTGCGCTCTTCGAGCTCCAGAAACACCACGTTGCCTGATTCGGTGATTCGCCGAAACGAACATTCCCAGTTCGACGCCATCGCCCAGGTGGTGAGGAACTCGACGTAGGACTGCCAGTTCATCACCTCTTTGAAGTTGCCGACGCGGACGAACGCCCCGGTGTCGATCAGCTCGGCCAGGGGGGCCCAGCTGTCCTTCGAGAATCCCGGCCGCTTCGCCTCGTCCACGAGTCGCTTGGTCGTCAGGCAGTACTCGAGCACCGATCGCGAATGGCCGACGTAGTCGTCGACGACGTCGCGGACATTCTGCAGTGCCATCAGACCGTCACTCCCTCTTCTTCGAGACGCCGTTCCAGCGCGGCGACGTACTGCGACGTCCCGTGGAACGGCCCGTGCACGCCGATCGCGACGTCGAGGAAGGCGCTGTACTCGTCATTGACATGTGTCTCCCACCGTGTCACTTGGCCTTCGTCGTTGGTGTCGACGAAACTGTAAGAGTAGAAACCCATTTCGACGCCGGTTGCCGTATGACCCTGCCAACGAGTCTTCATGACGAACCCGTCCCCGGCCGACCAGAATCTGAAGTCAACCGGCATCCAGTCGGGAAACTTCAGCGAATAGACCTTCGCTTCCATCGTGGACGCCCGCGCCGACTCCTCCGGAAACTCGCTGAGTTTGTAGGCTTGGTCGCCGGTGAAGTAGGGAGACGCATAGACGGCGTCGTCGGCGAACCGCCATACGTCGACGAACGCCTCGCCTTGCTGGACACCCTGACGAACGTAGGCATCTCCGTACGCCTTCGCCATCCGGGTATGGAGGGCGATGCGATCTTCGAGATTCACTGGCGTCCTTTCATGAATCGGTCGATGACGGTGTGGTAATGCCCGATCACGACTTCCTCTTTGACCAGCGACATGTGATCGAGTCGGCTGTTGCGCAGCCCCAGTTGCTGCCGCGGCATCTGTACGTAGTCCTGGTGCAACGCCTCGAAGTACTTGTAGCTGCCCGGCTCGTCGACCTCGATCAGGTCGACCTTGAATGCGTCACGCATCTCCGGCGGCAGGTACATGTAGCTGGCCACGTGCCAGATGCATCGGTTGGGATCCCCGTCGGGATGCGGCACGGCCATGATGACGTGGCACTCGCCCGCTCGGATCGTCATGAAGTAGTTCGGGAACAGCACCCAACCGTGGTTGTCGCTCATCTGCGCGTCGGTCAGACCGCTGACGTCCAAACCCATTCCGGTCAGCGTGTCGCGGGTGGCCTGCTGCAGAAGCGCGCGCGCATCGAGGCCGTCGGGAAAATTCAGCGAGCCGTCCTCGGTGCGGAACTCCTTTACGAGTTCTTCGAACCTCGGCAACACCGCAACGGTCGACGGGAAGGTCTCCGGCAGTGCCATGATCCCCTCGACCTGCTTCTCTGGGCCGGCGCCCGGAACCTCGAAGGGCGCCATCGCGACACTGTGGTTCTCGAAGAACTTGTAGCGGCTGGTGGCGGGATCGATCGCGATCACACTGAGAAGCTGAGGATGGATGCCGTTGATGTGATAGCCCTCCTCGAAGGCGTCCATGACAACTTTCCAGTTGCAGTCAAGGGCCTCACGGACATTCATCACCGTGACCATCTCGTCAAGATGGTAGGGCGCCAACATCTCGGTGACCTCGTCGCCGATCCATTCAGCGAGCGGCGCGGCGTTGGGGTCGGGATTGATGAAGATGAATCCGGCGAACGTGTCGACGCAGACTTGGTGCAGGGAGTTCTGGTTCTTGTCGACCTGGCCGGCCAGGTCTTCGCGTAGCACGCCGCGCAGTCTCCCCTCGAGGTCGTAGGACCACAGGTGGTACTGGCACAGGAAGCCACGCTTGACGTTCCCGGTTCCGCCGGTGCACAGCACGTTGCCGCGGTGCCTGCACGCGTTGACGAAGCCGCGGATCTTGGAGTCCTTGCCTCTCACCAGGACGTACGACTGGTCGAAGATCCGGTATTCCTTCCAGTCGCCGACGCCTGCCAGCTCGTCGACGCGTCCGGCGATTTGCCACACCCTCATCCAGATCGCTTCGCGTTCGCGTTCCTGATACTCACGCGAGGTGTAGCGGTCCGTGGTGATCTGCATGTTGAAGGTGCCGGGCTCGATATCGGCCAAACCCGTCGCGGTGTCCACCCACTCCCCGGGTCGTGTCGCAGCTGTCATCGGTTCGCTCCTTGTCCGCCGGCGGCTGTGGTCGGCGTCACTAATATACAATTGTGTATGTAATATACAAGAATGAATATAGACGCAATGCGACGCCGGCGCAGGGGGCACGACATGTCCGAGGGTTTCGCCGCACCCGTGCGGTACCGCGCCGAAGTCGTCGGCGGCAGTGTCGCTGATGTGGTGCGCTCCGCCGGCGGCTGGATCTTCGACCGCGTCATGGGTGGATGGGCTGTGAATGTGTCCGTCCCCTCATGCCTGGATGCCCGCCCGCTGCGGATTCTCGGCGCGACCATCGAAGGGCCGCCCCTCCGGGATCTGAATCACGCTGCACTGCAGGTATTTCTGGGGCCGGACGACTTGGTCGGCACCGGGGTCGTCGAGCACCGCCTGAGCCCAGCCGCTCGGGTTTTCAAGGCACACGCGCTCGTTGCCGCGAAACTTCCAGCCCGGGCTGACCGTCACGAGTACCTCTGGGTGACCGGTCTGTCCCCGAGCGGTGACGCCGATGCGGAAATCATTGACACACAGCCCGTTAAAGCATCAAGCTCATCATGAAGCCGGCCGGCTCCGTATGGGAGAATCGCCGCGTGCCAGAGCGCTGGACGAGGCAACGACGTGTCGAACACACCCGCAATCTGTTGCTCGACGCGGCCGAGGAACTCTTCGCGCGCAAGGGCCTCGGCGCCGCCGCGCTCGAGGACATCGCCGACGCCGCCGGCTACACCCGCGGCGCCATCTATGCACACTTCGGAAGCAAGGAAGAGTTGTTCCTCGCGGTGATCGAACGCCAACGGCAACGGTTCCTCGATGGATTCGCCGACGTGATCTCCTCGTTCGAAAACCTCAGCGACCTGAATCTGGACGAGCTATCCGCCCGCTGGCGCGACCTGATGAGCGGAGACGCCGAGCAGGCCGCGGCGTTGGGCTACGAATTCACGCTGTACCTGGTGAGGAACCCTGAAGCGCGGCAGCGTGTCGCGGCGCAGCGATTGGAAACCGTCCGATGGCTCGCCGACTACATCACCGAAGGCGCGGCACGCCTCGGAGGCGAATTGGCCGCTCCCGCCACCTCGTTGGCCCGCGTGATCCTTGCCACCAACGAGGGCGTCACCCTCAACAGCCACGTGGACGGCGAGGACCTCTACCGCCCCTTCATGGAACTGGTCATCTCGAGCATCCGTCCGTCGGCCGGCAGCGCCTGAGGGCCGCTCGCGGAAAACCTCAGCCTGCGAACGCCATTCCGACGAAGTAGCTGCCCAACAGCGATACGGCGACGAGGACAACCCAGGCATCGGTGAGGCGACGCAGCAACGCCGGGGCGTGGCGCACTTCCATGAACTCCCTGAAGATGATGCGCACCTTCACGAGCGCGATCACGATGGCACTGACGGTGACGACGGTGCTGGCGTTCAGAGCCCCGTGCTGATCGACCGTGTGATCCATCCAGACGTAGACGAGCGTCATCGACGTCAGGACCAGCCAGACGATCAGCAGTCTCTTGTTGAATGTTCCGGTCATAGCTCACCTCACGACGTAGAGCAGCGCAAAGATCAGAACCCAAAGGAAATCGACTGTGTGCCAATATGTTGCACACGTCTCCACCAGTTGTTGAGAACGCCGCAGCGGGCTTCGCAATTGATAGACGAGGACGCCCAGCACGATGAACCCGATCAACACGTGTATGCAGTGGATCGACGTCAGGAAGAAGTAGTGTTGGAAGAAATCGTCGCTGGTGAACGTGTTTCCCAGCCGGATCTCCTTGACCCACTCGGCCACCTTGGACGCCAGGAACACGAAACCGAAGGAAATCGTCAGGAAGGCGTTGATCAACGCCGAGCGGTATGCACCCTGCCGGGCGTATTGGACGCATCGCGCGACGGCCCATGAACTCAGCAGCAACGCGATCGTGTTGAAGACGCCAATACGGAGATCCAGGTCGCCCTGGGACCGCAGGTACAGATCGTGATTCTGGGCCCGGGAGACGAGATACACCGAGAAATACCCGGTGAACAGTAGCGTCTCGAAGAGCACGAACACCCACATGTCGGGCTGACCGGGCACGAACCGTGTCGGCTTGTCCTCGAGGGGGTGCGGCCTGGCGCCGGCGAGATCAGTCATGACACCGCCCCGACCGGAGCCGAGTGATCCTTGTCGTGTTTTCCCGGTAGTTCAGGCAGCGGTCCGTCACCGAAGTCTTCGCGCTCGATCATCTTGCGCAACAGCACGATGAAGGCGCACGTGTAAACGACGAACACCACCATGTTGATCCACCACGCGATCGCGCCGTTCCACGCCAGGACGCCGCGTTGGAAGATCCACGCCGGTGCGACCACCACCTCGGTCAGCGCGTTGCAGAGGCTCAGGTAGCCGAACCACTTCGGGAAGACCCCGTTCTTGTCGATCAGGATCGCCACCAGCCACACCAGCGAGCCGACCATGAACACTCCCATGGTGCCGCTGAACGACAGGAACGCGAAATCATAGAGCCAATGGATCATTTCGGGATCGCGGTCGGGCCGCAGCGCTCCAACGGTCATCGCGATCGCCATCACCAGCATGCCGGGGATGGCGCTCAGTGAGTACATGATCAGATACGAATAGCCGAAGATCCGGCTCACCGTCATGCGCCGCATCGAGTACGCGAGAAGGGCATTCATCGGTGCACACATGCCTGAGATGAGGAACACGATCCCGAATCCGGCAAGGATTCCGGTGTGGCGAGCATCGAACCACTGCAGGACCATCGGGGTGCTCCAGCCCGGGCTCGGGGGCGGCTGGACGCGCGTGACGAGAAAGAACAGCACGCCGTAGAGGTTGTAGAAGATGACCATCACCCACCACGCGAACCACAGCTCACGCTTTGGGTGGTGACGCAAATTCCACACGAACCGGCTCACCGCTGACCCGGCAGGCGGCTCCGACTTCGTCACCGACTCCGCTGCCGCACTCATGCGTCGACCAGCTCCGCGGCACGCCGACGCCGGATGGTCTGGCCGAGAACGACTCCCATGACGACGATCCAGACGGCGATCGCGATGTTCTTGACCCAGAACGACCACAGCCCATCCCATGCCAACGGCCCGTCGAACGTCAGCGCGCTGAACGCGGCAGGGGCCAGCGCGACCGCGACGAGAAGGTTGAAATGTGCGACCCACGTCTTGAATACGGGTTGTTCCTGGCGATCCCAGTAGATCGCCAAGGCCAACAGTAAGCATTGCGCGATCAGATAGGGAACGGCGATCGTGAAGGTGACCCACGCGAGATCGTTGAGCAACTGGGTCAGCTCCGGCGAGCGTTCGGGTCGGAAGGAGCCGAGGAGCCAGAACATGTTGGCGATCAGGAAGAGCGTCGGCGGACCGCCGGCACAGGCGATCAGACTGTAGGACAGGATCGGTGTGCGGTGAGCCATCCGACGTACCTGCATCGCCAGGAGGATGACCGTCGGGATCAGCCCCACGCCGAACCAGTTGAACAGGATCATGCTGTAGCGGATCCGCGCGGTGTCGTCACGATAGAAGCCGGCGACGTCCTCCGCGGACATGGTCGGCGACATCGGGTGAAGGAATCCGGGGAACAGAAAGAACGCGGACACCCAGATGATCGCCAGCGCAGGCAAAGTCCAGAACAGGATCAACTCACCATCAGTGCGTCTCATCGTCGAAACCTCTTCACGCCTAGCGTTGGTTGCCGATCGGCAACTTAGACGGTAGCCGATCGGCAACCAAGCGGTCAATCCTCGGCTACCCTCGTCGCTGTGACGTCCACTCGGGAGGGCCGCAGGTTTAGCGCGATCACGCGCACCGCGGCACAGACCCGGGTGCTGGACGCGGCCTTGAAACTGATCTCCGAGCATGGCGTCAGCGGAACGTCACTGCAGATGATCGCCGTCGAGATGGGTGTGACGAAAGCGGCGGTTTACCGCCAGTTCAAGACCAAGGAAGCGATCGTCATCGCAATCACCGAGCGAGAGATGAGCCTGCTCGAGGATGCCCTCGAGGCGGCTGAGGCGGAGGGGCATCCGCTGCGGGCGCGGGAGGTTCTGCTCGACCGGATGATCGAGCAGGCCATCGATCGCCGAGGAGCATTCAGCGTTCCGATGTTCGACCCCATCATCATTCGCCTGCAAGCCGAGTACGAGCCGTTCCAACGGTTCATCGAACGCCTCTACGCGGCGCTGCTCGGCACCGAGGCCGGAGTCGAGGCGCGCCTGCACGCGGCGATGCTGTCCAGTGCGATCAGCGTCGCGGTCATGCATCCGCTGCTCGCCGACGTCGACGGGGAGACCCTGCGCGCGCAGTTGAAGCAGATGACGCGCCGGATGCTCGGACTTCCCGAATGACAGCCGACGAACAGGAGATCCGCAGCCTCGTGCACCGCTACGCCGACGCGGCCTCCCGCCGCGATCCGACCGCAGTCGCAAGCACTTTCACCGTCGACGGCGAGTGGTTCGCTCCGGAGTTGGGGCGTCATCAGGGCCGCGATGCGATGGTGGCCTTCTTCACGTCGATGCTCGACGGGTGGAATGTGTTCCTTCAGGGTCTGCAGTCGGGTGTCATCGTCCTCGATACGACGAATCCCGACCGGGCAGCAGGCCGTTGGTTCGTCCAGGAAACCGGCCAGCGCTCCGAGGGGACCGATATCAGCATCGCGGGCGTGTACCACGACGAGTACAGACGCGAGGCCGGCGCGTGGCTGATCTCGTGTCGTCGATACGACCCGCTGCTGCGCAGCGCCGGCGGCACGGCGACCGCATTGCCGTTTCCGGCCGACGTGCCGGAGATCGGCGAAGGCTCGAGGCGTTGATCACCGCGACGTTGGATCGACGTCCGGTAACTAGTGCGTGTCGTGCCAGCCTATGCGCGAAAAAGTCGCTGATAGCTTGGCAACTCAAGGGTTCATGCTCCGTGTCCGCCGCATGCACGCGAACAATCGATTCACGACACTAGGGTTCGGCGGACACCGCGAACAACTGCTCGGCCGCGCTGTACGGATCGGACCGGCCGTCGGCGACCAACTCCGCCAGGCGATCCAGGTCGCGATGGCTGCGCAGCCGGGTCTGCGCCAGCGACAGAATCTGCGTACGCGCACGCGCCTTGCGGCGTTGCGGCGTGTCGGAACGGTGATGGGCCTCGATGGCCTCCACCAGATCAGGGATGCCAACGCCTTCTGCGGCAAC
Source organism: uncultured Actinomycetota bacterium (assembly GCA_963793055.1). Taxonomy (GTDB): domain Bacteria; phylum Actinomycetota; class Actinomycetes; order Mycobacteriales; family Mycobacteriaceae; genus Mycobacterium. Next base: position 280,399 of record CAWBYS010000004.1, read on the forward strand.
GAGTTTCAGGATTGGAGCCGCCGTCTCAGCCCGTAGATCGCGCACGGTCTGATCGGCCCCGTCCCGATCGGCTTTGTTCACCACGACGATGTCGGCGACTTCCAGCAGGCCCGCCTTGGCGGCCTGCACCGCGTCACCCGCGCCGGGATTGAGGATCACGATCGTCGGGTCGGCGATGGCGGCGATCTCGATCTCGGACTGCCCGACGCCGACCGACTCCAGCACGATCAGGTCGTAGGACAATGCCGCCAACAGCCTGATGGCGGCCGGAACCGCCGCAGCCAGTCCACCGAGGTGGCCGCGCGCCGCCACCGAGCGGATCAGGACGCCAGAGTCGTTGATGTGCGCGGCCATACGGATCCTGTCGCCCAGCAGAGCTCCCCCGCTGTACGGCGACGAGGGGTCGACGGCGAGCACCGCGACCCGCATGTCGCGCTCGCGATAGGCGGCCACCAGCGCGCCGACGGTCGTCGACTTGCCCGCGCCGGGTGGCCCCGTGACGCCGACCACCCGCGGGGCGGACACCTCGCCGAGCGCACCAAGGACCTCGTCGCGCTGCGGACTCTCGACCAGGCTCAGCAACCGGCCGGCTGCCCGGATCGATCCGCTGCGGGCGGCTTCGATGAGCTCGTCGATCGTCATCGCCGTCAGCTTACGGAGCCGCAGGCTCGATGACGGCTCCAGGCACGGGTCTCTCCGTTCGACATGAGAATGCTATTCTCTCAGTCCGAGAGTGCCAGTTGCAAGAAGGGGAACCACATGCAAATCGCAGGTAGCTCGGCGATCGTCGTTGGAGGCGCCGGTGGCCTGGGCGAGGCGACCGTCCGACGCCTGACCGCCGCGGGTGCGAAGGTGGTCGTCGCCGACCTGGCCGACGACAAGGGCAAGGCGCTCGAGAGCGAGCTCGGCGTGCGCTATGTGCCGACCGACGCCACCTCGGAAGAGTCGGTCAACGCAGCCATCGCCGAGGCCGAGGCGCTGGCTCCGCTGCGCATCTCGGTCGATACCCATGGTGGCCCCGCGAGCGGCGGCCGCCTGATCGGCAAGGACGGTTCGCCGCTGGACCTCGACGGCTTCAAAAAGACGATCGAGTTCTACCTGACCGCGGTCTTCAACGTGATGCGGTTGTCCGCCGCGGCGATCGCCAAGTCGGAGCCGTTGAAAGAGGGCGCCCGTGGCGTCATCATCAACACCGCCTCGATCGCCGGCTACGAAGGACAGATTGGTCAGCTCCCCTACTCCGCCGCCAAGGGCGGCGTGCTCGGCATGACCCTCGTCGCGGCGCGCGACCTTTCGCCATTGGGTATCCGGGTCGTCACGATCGCCCCCGGAACGATCAACACCCCGGCCTACGGCAAGGCAGCCGACCAACTCGAGCAGTACTGGGGACCGCAGGTGCCGTTCCCCAAGCGGATGGGCCGCTCGTCGGAGTACGCGCAGCTGGCGCAGAGCATCGTCGAGAACGACTATCTGAACGGCGAGATCATCCGCTTGGACGGAGCGCTGCGGTTCCCGCCCAAGTGACCCGATCTCTCGACGGCAAGGTGGCCTTCGTCGCAGGCGCCAGCCGCGGCATCGGCGCCACCGTCGCCGCGGCGCTGGCCCGCGAGGGGGCGGCGGTCGCTGTCGCGGCACGCTCCGAGCAGGAGGGCAAGGTACCCGGGACGATCCACGCGGTCGCCGATCGCATCACGAATGCGGGCGGCAAGGCGATGCCCGTGCCTTGCGACGTCACCAGCGAGGAGTCGGTGGAAGCCGCTGTGGCGGCAACGGTTTCGAAGTTCGGCGGCATCGATATCCTGATCGCCAATGCGGGCGTGTTGTGGCTTGGGCCGATCGAGTCGACACCGCTCAAACGCTGGCAACTGTGTCTGAACGTGAATCTGACCGGCGTCTTCCTGGTGACCAAGGCCGTCATCCCGCACGTGCGGGCGCGCGGCAGGGGTTCGCTGACCGCGATCACCACGACCGGCGTCGGAATGGTCGACCACGGCTCCAACGCCTACTGGGTGTCCAAGGCCGCTGTGGAGCGGTTGTATCTCGGCCTGGCCGCGGACCTGAAACCCGACAACATCGCGGTGAACTGCCTGAGTCCGTCACGCGTGGTGCTCACCGAGGGATGGCAGGCAGGCGGCGGCGGTATGGACGTCCCGCCCGAGATGGTCGAGCCGCCGGAAGCCATGGCAGATGCCGCGGTCCTGCTCGCGCAGCAGGATGCAGCCGGGATCACCGGAACTGTCCAGCGCTCAGAAGAGCTGACCCGGAAATAGCAGGGCCAGTTAAGCGAATTGTCGAAACTGCCCGACTGCCGCCCGACGCTGCGAGACTCGGTTCATGAAGGTCAGCGCTGACGAGCTCGTTCGAGCGATCCATGACCATACTTGCGGCGTCGAACCGAATTCGGGTGTCACAGATGATGCACACGCTGTCCGCGCCGTGGGTGACCCGAGGACATCAGCGACGCTGCACCGTTCTTCGCCTCTGACGAATCACGTTATGTCACAGGCGTTCAGCTGCCCGCCGATATGGGCGCCTACTCAAGTAAGACGAAATAGAGGAGATGAGCGTGCCGGATTACGATTACGAAGAGATGAAGAAGGAAGCCCAACAGTACATCAGATTCGAGAAGGACAAGAAGAACCGAATCGCCACCATCACGTTCGACCGTCCGGACGCGCAGAACTCGACGACACTGGGCATGCGTCAGCTCTATGCCGACCTTATTCACAAATGCAACGTGGACGACGACGTCAAGGTGGTCGTGATCCGCGGTGAGGGACAGGATTTCGGCAGTGGAGGTGACCTGCCTGAGCAACGCGGGATGCTGGAGAACCCGGGGATGCCGCTGCTGCACGAACTCGCGATCAACACCGACGATGTCACGTATCCACCCGGTGGCTCATACCGCTACCTGTCCACCGTCACGGACTTCTATGCCAAGGCGCGTGCCGGTAACCGACCGCTGCAGGAACTGCGCAAGATCAGCATCGTCGAGGCGAAGGGCTACTGCTACGGCTGGCACTTCTATCAAGCCGGCGACGCAGACCTCGTCATCTCATCCGACGACGCGCTGTTCGGCCACCCGGCGTTCCGGTATGTCGGCTGGGGTCCGCGGTTGTGGTGGTGGGCGGAAACAATGGGGCTGCGCAAGTTCTCCGAGATGTTGTTCACCGGAAGGCCTTTCAGCGCCGAGGAGATGAACGACTGCGGGTTCATCAACAGCGTGGTGCCGAGGGACAAGCTCGAGGCAGAGACGGAAAAGTATGCCCTGGCATGTTCGAAATCCCGCCCCACCGATACCGTCGCGGTCCAGAAGACCTTCCTGGAACTTTACAAACAACACAAAGGTGAGTACTTCGGCAGCCTGCTGACCGGCATGGTCGAGGGCATGCTGCCGATGATCCAGAATGACCAGCAGAATGATGTCGATCTAACCGAGGGCACCTTCGAGAAGGGCCTCAACAACGTCGTGAAGGACAACGACTTGAACTTCCCACCCGAATGGCGGCTCAGTCGCTCAGGTCGCAGCAAGCCCTGACCACGTCAGCGCTGAGTGCTCGCGCGCAAAGAACTCCGGTCCTCGCCCAACCACGTCAACCGCCATACGGCGCATACGAGTAATCGGTGATCTGTGTGTAGCCGTCCTCAGTGACCACAACGATCTCCTCGCCGCGATAGCCGCCCGTGCCGTCCTCCCAGACCACTGGTTCCAGCACGAGCGCCATCGATGGCGGAAACACGAAGCCGTCGTCGAACTCCTCGCCCAGATCGGTTCCGATCAACGGGGCTTCGGCAGGATAGGTGCCGATGCCATGCCCAAGATAGAAGTGCGGTAACCACGGCTTGGCTCCACCGTTGGCGGCAATCGCGGCGCGGGCGAGGTCGCCGGAGGTCGCGCCCGCCCTGGTCACCTCGAGCACGGCGTCCAAGATGTCGCGCCACCGCCGGAATTGCGCCTGCTGCCGTCTCGTCGGCTCCTCACCGACCAGCCAAGTGCGGCCGAAATCCGAGCAGTATCCGGCGTAGGTGATGCTGACGTCGGTCCACAGGACGTCGCCCGCTTCGATTTCTCGTTCGGTGGTGAGCAGGGGTAACGCCAAGTCGCCGTGGCTGGTCCACACGCCCTCTGCGCGGCTGCTCGGCATGACCTGCCATATCGCTTCGAGCATGCTGGCGGTGGCGCCGAGTTCGAACGCGCGGCGCACCAGCGTCGCGGAGAGATCGATCTGCCGCACTCCGGGCGCAAGATGCTTCTGCACGTCGGCGACTGCTTCCTCGGTGATGCGGCAGGCGGTGCGGATGCAGGAGATCTCATCCGGGCTCTTGACCAGCTGAGAAGCCGCGACGATCTCCGTGGCGTCGGCAGGTGGACCGCCGGGAAACAACCGATCCTCCGCGCGGCGCATCGCTGCGGACATCTCGTCGACGGCAGCCCTCGCGTTTCTGGGTACGAGTTCGGCGAGTACTCGCTCGAATTGGGCAATGCTTTCGTCGAATTCGAGATACAGCGGGCCGTGGACATGATCGGCGGGTACTTGGTACTGGAAAGCGACGCCCTCGCGGAACGGCATGAACAAGTGCGGGTGCTCGTCGTCGGCCAACACGATGGCGACGGGACGCTCGACATGGGACAAGCCGGCGTCCAGCAACGGCCAGCTCGTGCCTGTCGCATAGGTGACATGACCGTTCATCAACAGGATCAGTGCATCGACACCGTGCGCGGCCATTACCGTGTGCAGCCGCACGCCCACGTCCCGGTACATCCGCGCTGGGTCCGGCGTTTCGGGGATCATCTCCACTGTCGTCATGAGCGGCCCGGGGCGCTTTGGACATCGCCGCAGACGACGCCGATACCTTCGCTCAGGCGAGGGCCGAGCGGAGCCGACATGAGGGAGGCGCATATGTGCACGTCCCAATAATGCCTAACGTTGCGCTGCTCCCGATGGCTAAGTTCACCCCCTCTTCGGCGAGCAGGGAAAACGCGCGAAAAGGCTACTTGTTCTTGGCGATCAGCCCGTCCACGATCTTGTTGAAGTCGGCGGTGCCGAAGGACACGTATTCGGACAGGTTGGCGTAGTCCAGCGACGCCATCACCGACTTCTCCAGTTGGATGTTCATCAGCCGCTTGGTGCTCTCGAGCGCTTGTTGCGGAAGCTCCATGATCTTCTTGGCGCACGCGATCGCCTCAGCCAGCGGGTCGTCCACCACGTGGTTGGCCATCCCCAGTTCCAACGCTCGCGCAGCCTTGATGCGCACACCGGTGAACGCGAACTCCTTGGCATGCAGCAAGCTGATCTGCGACGGCCACACCAGCGGACCGCCGTCGGCGGCCACCAGTCCGATCGAGACGTGCGGGTCGGCGAAGAACGCGGTCTCGGCCATGTAGACGATGTCCGACAGTGCCGCCAGGCTGCAGCCCAACCCGACCGCCGGGCCGTTGACCGCAGCAACCACCGGGACGCGGCATCGCACCATGCCGATGACGAGGTCGCGGCCGTGCTTGATCGTCTTCTGGCGCAGGGCTTCGTCGTTACGCAACTCGTCGAGATAGTTGAAGTCACCACCGGCGGAAAAGGCGCGACCCGCACCGGTGATCACGGCCGCCCGCGCGGACACGTCCTCGTTGATTTCTTCCCAGATCTTGGCCAGCCCGACGTGCAACGCATCGTTGACCGCGTTCAGCTCGTCAGGGCGATTGAGCGTGATGATGCGTAGGCCGCCGTCGGCCTTGACATTGATTTCGTCTGGCATGCCGTACATTTCAGTTCCTCTCATTCTTCGCGCGAGCGCTCATCACACTCCCAAACCCAGAATGCGCGACGCGATGATGTTCTTCTGGATCTGTGAGGTGCCGCCCATCACGCTCTGCGCGCGGCTGTACATATAGGCGCCGAAGAGTTCGGGGTCGCCGGTGCCGACGGTGGCCAATGCGGCGTGACCGACCGACTGCTCGACCCAGGTCATCAGCAGCTTGTCGAGCGACCCCTGGGGGCCGTGGGTCATGCCGTCGAGTTGTTCGGACAGCCGCCTGCGTACGTGCAGCCTCAGCATCTCGGTCTGCACCCAGGCCCACGACAGTTCTTCGGGCGCGGGGCCATCCACGCGAGATGCCAACTGACGGACCAGCTTCCCGTAGCGGGCAGAGAACCCCAGCGTCGACGGCTCCCGCTCATGGCTGACCACCGTCATCGCCAGTTTCCAGCCTTCACCGAGACTGCCGACGATGTTCTCGGCAGGTACCCGCGCTCCATCGAATGACACCTGGCCGAATTCCTTGGTGACGCCGCTGATCATCTTCAACGGTCGCTGCTCGACGCCGGACTGGTGCATCGAGACGACGAACGCCGAGATACCACGATGCTTCGCCACGTCCTTATCGGTGCGCGCCAACAGAAGACACCAGTCGGCGACGTCGGAGTAGCTGGTCCAGATCTTGTGGCCGTGGATGACGTACTCGTCGCCCTCGCGGGTGGCCGTGGTGGTCAGCGAGGCGAGGTCCGACCCCGCGCCCGGTTCGGAGAAGCCCTGGCACCACCGTTCGGTGCCGTTGATCATGCCGGGCAAGAACCGCTGCTGCAGTTCCTTGCTGCCGTGATGGCCGAATGCGACGACCAGGTAGCCGAGGCTGGGCCGCGCGGGCGCCCCTGCCTTCGCGATCTCCTCGTCGACGATGACGTCGTACACCGGCGGCAGGTCCCGACCGCCGAATTCCTTGGGCCAGGACGTGCCGAAGAAGCCAGCCTCATAGAGCGCCTGATGCCAGGCGCCCTGTGCTGCCCAGTACTCGTCACCCGACGTCGGGAACTTGCCCTTCTGATCGGCGAGCCAGGCGCGCAGTCTGGCCCGGAACTCGGCTTCCTGCGGGGAATCACGAAAGTCCAATGGTCAGCTCCTCAAGCTTCACCGGCCACAGCTCGGTAGCCGTCAGCACACGGCGCAGGTAGACATGCGCGAGGCACTCCCAGGTGTTGCCGATGCCGCCGTGCACCTGGATCGACGTCTCGCAAACAGCCAATGCCGCACGTGCACAGTAGATCTTCGCTACTCGTCCCGCCTCGATGGCCTCGACGGCAGGTAGTTCGTCGACGGCCCACGCGGCATGCCTCGATACGCTGATCGAGCCCTCGATGAGGGCGAGGCTCTCTGCCAGCAGATGCCCGACGGCCTGATAGGACCCGATGGTCGCGCCGTACTGCTCGCGAACCTTCGCGTATTCACACGCCAGTGCGTGCGTGCCGCGTGCCGCGCCAACCAGGTCGGCGGAGGTGACCGCCAACGCCAGGGCGTGCCAGCGGCCAGCCTCCTCGTCGGGGAGCTCGCTTAGCTCCTGCGGCGACTCGGCAACTCCGGCAACGATTCTGGTCAGATCCACAGACGCGGGCTCAGCGACCGGCGGCGACGGGGCGCGACCAAGTGTCCGAGCCAACTCATCGGCCAGCACCGGTCCGAGGAACGGCACGTCGACAAGGCCGCGCGCGAACTCCTCGGCGAGGATGGCGACCTCGACTCCGGACGCGCCGTCGGATCGGAGGGTGCGAAACCCCGTGGCGTCAACTGCCTTCTCCAGCCGGGCGATTCGCTTCTCGTCGTCGAGATCGGCTACCGACCCCGGCCCGAGATCATCGGCCAGCTTCGCCGCGGCTTCCCGCAGCTGCTGTTGTTCACTCGTCAGACGGACGTCCACACACGCTCCTTCAGCACTCGGCGCAACACCTTTCCCGAGGGCAGGCGCGGTATCTCGGCGACGAACTCCACGCGGCTCGGCCGCTTATAGGAGGCGAGCCGCTCGCCGATTAGTGCGACCAGTTCGTCGGCTTCGACCGCAGCGCAAACCTTGACGGCGGCGATTACCGCCTCCCCGTTGACCGCGTCCGGCACGCCGAACACCGCGCAGTCGTCCACCGCCGGGTGACCGTGCAGCACCGCCTCGATCTCCGCGGGCGCGACCTGGAATCCCCGCACTTTGATCATCTCCTTGGAGCGGTCGGTGATCCGCAACCAACCGTCGACATCGAGATGTCCAACGTCACCCGTGCGGTACCAACCATCCGAAAATACCTCTGCGGTAGCCGAATCGGGCAGATAACCAGCCATCGCGGAGTCCGACTGCACCTGGATCTCGCCGAGTTCGCCGGGCCCAACCGGTTCGCCGGTGTCCAGCGACACGATCCGCACATCCACCCCGGGCACCGGACGTCCCACCGTGTCGAGGCGGGCAGCGTCGAGCTGATTGCACGAGATCACCGGCAACTCGCTGGCGCCGTACGCGGTCACCCAGTTCACGCCTGCCCTACGGCTCACGGCCTGCGCAACGCTTTCCGTCACCGGTGTGGCACACCACATGACGTAACGCAGTGACGACAAGTCGTAGACTTCCAGCTTCGGATGTGCAGCCAACGCCAAAGCGATTGGCGCCACTGCCATTTCGATTGTGATCCGATCCGATTCGATGTGCGCCAGCATCAGGTCGATGTCGAATCTGCTGTGCAGCCGGATCCAGGCGCCCGTTTCGAGGGCCATCACGATGTTCAGCAGGCCGAGGATGTGCGACGGCGGCGTCATGATCTGCATGCGATCCGCCGATGACAGATTCAGCGCGTCACGCCAGTGACGCACCGCGACCGCGAACGATCCGTGGGTATGTCGCACCGCCTTGGGCATGCCCGTGGTTCCCGAACTGAAGACGAACAGGGCATCGGCGTCGGCATCCGCCGGTTCGAGTGGCCGCCGCTCGGGTGTGATCGGTTCGTCAAGATGCAGCATCGGCATCGCCTCGGCCAGGACCGGGTGATCACCGACCGCGTGTGCGGGCTTCGTCAGCGCGAGCGCGTGCTCGACCTCGGCGCGCTTCCACGCAGGACTCAACAGAACCGCGGACGCGCCAAGTAGCCAGATCGCCCGCAGCGCGATGACGAACTCGGGACGGTTGGACGACATCAGCGCCACCCGCTCGCCACGGCACACACCGCGCTGTTCGAGAGTGGTCGCCAAACCGCTGGACAGGGCGTCTAGTTGCGGAAGCGTGTACTCCCGCTCTCCAAACGCGAGCGCGATCGCGTCACTCACACCTGTCCTTACTGGCCGCTGTCGGGTTCTACGATGTGTTGAGAATAGCGTATCATTTATCGAGAATGGTATTCTCAGTTTTTAGAATCGATATGCCAGGAGTGGTTCGATGACGGCAGATCCGCTGCCTGCCTCCCCCGCCGAAGACGGTGCCGGACAGGTGACGATCGTGCTCGACCGCAAGAAGGTATCGGTGGCGCGGGTACCCAACGAAACGCTTCTGGACAGTGCCCGGCGTGCGGGCCTGTCTCCACCGTTCTCGTGCGAAGCCGGCAACTGCGGCACCTGTATGGGCAAGTTGACCGACGGCCGCGCCACGATGCGCGCCAATGATGCGCTTGATGACGACGAGGTCGACGAGGGATACATCCTCACGTGCCAGGCCGTTCCAGACAGCGCGTCGATCAGCGTCACCTACGACGACTGAGCCGGATGTGACGCCCGGGCGGTGATGTCGCCGTGCTCGTCGATACGCGGCGGCGGCCGATACTCGGGCTGATAGCCATCGATGCGAATCGGGCTGCCCACCAAGCGAAAATCCCCGGCGGTCACGATCACCTCCGGCGTGGCCTCCAGCGCGTCGGGCAGTGTTCGCACCGCAGCGGCGGGAATCCCGAGCGGGCGTAGCCGCGCTTCCCACCCCTTCGCACTGTCGGTGGCCAACGCCGTGGCGACGACAGCGAGCACCTCCTCACGGCGCGCCGCGCGTTCGGCCATTGTCGGAAACCCTTCGATACCGGCCTCCGCCGCGAACGCCTTCCAGAAGGCGTCGTGAGTGATGAACAACGCAAGATACCCGTCGGCAGTCGAAAATAACTGCGCAGGAACGTAATACGAGTGTGCGCCGAACGGGTATCGCTGCGGCTCGGCCCCGTCGTTCAGATACGCCGATGCGCGATAGTTCAGTTGGGAGAGCATCACATCGCGCAGCGACACGTCGACCTGGCCGCCGCGTCCCGAGACGATCTGTGCCAATAGGCCCAGCGCAGCGGCCAAGCCGGTGGAGTTGTCGGCCGAGGAGTAGCCCGGCAAGGTCGGTGGATCATCGGGATGGCCGGTCATCGCCGCCACACCGGTCGCGGCCTGGATGACGTAGTCAAACGCCGGGTCATCGCCGCCGTTCAGCCCGAATCCGGTCATCGCGACGCACACGATGCCCTCCTTGTACTGCCGCAGCGCGTCATAGGTCAGGCCCAGCCGCTTGATTGCCGACGGCTTCATGTTCACCAGCAGCGCATGCGATTCCGCGACGAGTTCACCGAGTCGCCTGCGCCCGTCATCTGACCGCAGATCCAGACACACGCTTTGCTTGTTGCGGTTCAGGCTGGCGAAATAGCTGTCACTGACCTGGCGCGATATCTCGCCGCCGGGCGGCTCGATCTTGATCACCTCAGCGCCGAGGTCGGCGAGCAGCATGGTCGCGTACGGGCCGGCCAGCATGACGCCGACCTCGAGGATGCGAATGCCCGCGAGCGGACCTTCGGCGCTCACCATCGTCTGTTCTTCGCGCGATCGCTCATCACCGCACCTGCTTCGCGAGCTCGGCAATCACCTCGCGCGTGCGGTATTTAGACGCGATCAGCTCGTCGCGGTTCTCGCCGATCGGCAACAGTCGGACGGAGAGGTCCGTCACGCCGGCATCGGCGAACTGCTTGAACCGCGCCAGGATTGACTCCTCGTCGCCTGCGGCCGTCAGATCGCCGACGTCGCGCGCTTCACCACGGTCCAGCAGTCGTTGGTAGTTGGGCGACGTCTCCGCCTCGGCCAGAATGCGGTTGGCGCGCTCCTTTGCTTTGTCGATCTCGGAGTTGGCGCACAGACAGACGGGGATGCCTGCGACGATGCGTGGCGCGGGCCTGCCCGCCTCCGCGGCGGCCTTGTTGATCTTCGGTGCGATGTGCTCACCGATCGCTTTCTCGTCGGCCATCCACAGCACCGTGCCGTCAGCGCGTTCACCCGCGATCTGCAACATGACCGGCCCCAGCGCAGCCACCAGCACCGGCAACGGCGTCTCCGCACCCAGCACGGTCGGGTTGTGCACCGTGAACGAGTCGTTCTCCACGTCGACATCACCAGGACCGGCGAGAGCGGTATTGAGCACCTCGAGATAGTCACGGGTGTAAGCCGCCGGCTTCTCGTAGGGGATGCCGAGCATGTCGCGCACGATCCAGTGGTGTGACGGGCCGACACCGAGCGCGAGTCGTCCGCCAGCCATCGCGTGCACGGACAGCGCTTGGCGCGCGAGTGCTATCGGGTGCTGCGCCTGCAGTGGGACCACCGCGGTGCCGAGCTCGATTCTCGACGTGTGCGCTGCCATCAGCGCGACCATCGTCAGACAGTCGAAGTCATTGGGCACCTGGGGCATCCAGGCGGTGTCCATGCCCGCGAACTCTGCCCACTCGATGTCGGACACCAACTTGGACACCTTGCGGGCCATGTCGCCGCGTTCGGCCCCGATCATCACGCCGAGTCTCACGAAACGGCCCCTTCGGTCAGCGCCCGCACGTCGCGCACCAAGGTGTCCAACGGCGTGCCGGTCGGAAAGACTGCTGCCGCGCCCGCATCGAGCAGCTTCTGCACATCGGCCTCCGGGATCGTCCCGCCGACGACGACAGCAATGTCACCAGCGTCGGCGGCACGCAGGGCGTCGACGGTGCGGGTCGTCAGCGCGAGGTGCGCACCGGACAGGATCGAAAGCCCCACCAGCGCAACGTCTTCCTGCAGCGCGATCGACACGATGTCCTCGATGCGCTGCCTGATACCGGTGTAGATGACCTCGAAGCCCGCGTCACGCAGTGTGCGCGCGACGATCTTCGCCCCGCGATCATGGCCGTCCAACCCGGGCTTTGCGACGAGGACCCTTGTCGCCATCAGAACACCACCGGCTGCTGGAACTCGCCCCATACGGCCTTGAGTGCTGACACCATCTCGCCTACCGTGCAGTAAGCTCCTGCGCAGTCGATGAGCTTGTGCATCAGGTTGTCGTCGCCCTCGGCCGACCGCGACAGGGCCGCCAGTGCGTCCTTCACCGCGACCGGATCGCGCTCGGCCTTCACCTTGGCCAACCGCTTGAGCTGCCCTTCTCGCCCCTTGGCGTCGAGCTCGTAGGTGTCGATGTCGGGCGGGGGCTCGTCGACGACGAACTTGTTGACGCCGACGACCGGGCGCTGTCCCGACTCGATCTCGTTATGGATCTTGAACGCCTCGTCGGCGATCAACCCCTGCAGGTAGCCGTCCTCGATGCAACGCACCATGCCGCCATGGGTTTCGAGATCACCCATGATCTCGATGATCTTCTCCTCCGTGGCATCGGTGAGCGCCTCGACGAAATACGAGCCACCTAACGGATCGGCGACCTTCGTCACGCCGGTCTCGTAAGCCAGGATCTGTTGAGTGCGCAACGCCAGCGTCGTCGACTCCTCGCTGGGCAGCGCGAACGGTTCGTCCCATGCGGCGGTGAACATCGACTGCACGCCGCCGAGCACCGATGCCATCGCCTCATAGGCGATACGCACCACATTGTTCTGCGCCTGCGGGGCATACAACGACGCTCCCCCCGACACACAGCCGAACCGGAACATCGACGCCTTGTCACTGGTCGACCCGTAGCGCTCCCGCACGATCGTCGCCCATCGGCGCCGGCCCGCGCGGTACTTCGCGATCTCCTCGAAGAAGTCCCCGTGCGTGTAGAAGAAGAACGAAATCTGCGGTGCGAACTGGTCGATCGTCATCCGGCCGCGTTCGACGACGGTGTCGCAGTACGTGACCCCGTCGGCGAGCGTGAACGCCATCTCCTGCACGGCATTGGCGCCGGCGTCGCGGAAATGCGCGCCCGCGACCGAGATCGCGTTGAACTTGGGCACCTCACCGGCACAGAACTCGATCGTGTCGGCGATCAGCCGCAGGGACGGCTCCGGAGGCCAGATCCACGTGCCGCGCGACGCATACTCCTTGAGGATGTCGTTCTGGATCGTGCCGGTGAGCTTGGCCCGCGGGACACCCTTCTTCTCGGCGGCGGCGACGTAGAACGCCAACAGGATCGCGGCCGTGCCGTTGATCGTGAAGCTGGTGCTGATCGCGTCCAGCGGAATGCCGTCGAACAGGATCTCGGCGTCAGCCAGCGTGTCCATCGCGACACCGACTCGGCCGACCTCCTCGCCGAACTCGGGGTCATCGGAGTCATAACCGCACTGGGTCGGCAGATCGAGAGCGACCGACAGCCCGGTACCGCCTTGATCGAGCAGATAGCGATAGCGCCGGTTGGACTCCTCGGCGGTGCCGAATCCCGAGTACTGCCGAAACGTCCACAGCTTGCCGCGGTACCCACTGGCGAAGTTGCCGCGGGTGAACGGGTAAGTGCCCGGCGGCGGCGGGTCAACAGCCCGGTCGGCCGGTCCGTAAATTGGCTCCAGCGGGATGCCCGAAGGAGTCTGTACAGGCAGGTCAGATGGCGGGGTCATCACTCGATAACGTACTTGCAAAAAATGAGAATGCCAATACCGCACGCCGGAAACGTGCAGTGAGTAGCACCTGCGACAGCGCCCCGAGGCCAGTCGAAGGCCCAGTAAACAGCGATTATGGCACTTGCCTAGAATGAGAATGCCAATACCATCGAATGACAGCGCACAAGGAGGCCGATGTCCACCTTCACTGACCGCACCCTCGTCGTGTCCGGCGGCAGTCGCGGCATCGGGCTTGCGATCGCGCTCGCAGCGGCAGGCCGAGGTGCAAACGTCGTTCTCCTGGCCAAGACCTCCGAGCCGCACCCCAAGTTGCCCGGCACTGTTCACACCGCGGTGGCCGATGTCGAGGCGGCCGGCGGGAAGGGCGTCGCGGTGGTCGGCGACGTGCGCAAGGAAGAGGATGTGCAGCGCGCTGTCGATACTGCGGTCGAGCACTTCGGCGGCGTCGACATCGTGATCAACAACGCCAGCGCGATCGCGACGGAGCCGACCGAAGAGCTGTCGGCCAAGAAGTTCGACCTGATGATGGACATCAACGTCCGCGGGACGTTCCTGCTCACCAAGGCGGCGCTGCCGCACCTGCGCAAGTCCCCGGCAGCACACGTGATCACGCTGGCGCCGCCGCTGAACATGAACCCGTACTGGCTCGGCGCCCATCCCACATACACACTGTCGAAATACGGGATGACGCTGCTGTCGCTGGGCTGGGCGGAAGAGTACGCCGACGCGAATATCGGGTTTTCGTGCTTGTGGCCCGAGACGTATATCGCCACCGCCGCCGTCGCGAATGCGCCGGGCTTCCAAGAGATGCTCGAAAGGTCCCGTGACCCGCAGATCATGGGCGACGCGGCGGCCGAGATCCTGTCCCGGTCCCCCGCCGAGGTCAACGGGCAGTGCTTCATCGACGCCGAACTACTGGCCTCGGCCGGGGTCACCGATCTGTCCGGCTACGGCGGTGGAGACGACCCCATCCTTGATATCTTCGTCGACAAATCATGAGTATCTCGTTGCTGCTCGAGATGGCAGCGTCAAGCAACCCCGACCGGACAGCGGTGGTGTCCGGAGATACGCGGCTGAGCACAGAAGAACTGAGTGCGCTCGCCGACGGCGGCGCGGGTGTCATCGCCGCCACCGGCGCCTCGCACGTCGCCTACGTCGGTATGGGCGGCGCAATGCTGCCGCTGCTGCTGTTCTCGTCGGCCCGCGCAGGCGTTCCGGTGACACCGCTGAACTACCGCTTGAGCGCGGACGCGCTGCGGGAATTGATCGACCGTCTGCCGCAACCGCTCGTCGTCGCGGACGCCGAATACCGCGACGTGGTCGCCGGCGCGGGCAAGCTGGGGGCACCTCCCGCTTGCGGGGGAGTCATGAGCTCCGACGAATTCCTCGCAGCCGCGCGCACCATAGAGCCCGCCCCCGATATCCCTGCGTTTCCCGATCCCGAGGACGTCGGCGTGGTGTTGTTCACCTCCGGCACCACCTCACGTCCCAAAGCCGTTGAGCTGACGCATAACAACCTCACCAGTTACATCACTGGAACGGTCGAGTTCGACTCCGCGGAACCTGGTGACGCGGCCTTGATCTGTGTGCCGCCGTATCACATCGCCGGTGTCGGCGCGGCGCTGTCGAATCTGTATGCCGGCCGAAAGATGGTGTATCTCCCTGCGTTCGACCCGACCGAATGGGTCAGGCTGGTTCACGACGAAGGCGTCACGACGGCCACCGTCGTGCCGACGATGCTTGATCGCATCGTGACGGCGCTGGAGTCGGAGTCGGTATCCCTGCCCACCCTGCGCAACCTGGCCTATGGCGGGTCGAAGGTCGCTCTTCCGTTGGTGCGCAAGGCGCTCGGGTTGCTACCCGACGTCGGTTTCGTCAACGCCTACGGACTGACCGAGACGAGCTCCACCATCGCCGTGCTCGGCCCCGAGGATCACCGGGCCGCCCTCACCTCCTCCGACGACGCGGTGCTGCGCAGACTTGGATCGGTCGGTCAACCGGTGCCCGGCATCGAGGTGCAGATCCGCGGCGAAGACGGCACCGTACTCGGTCCGGGCGAGACGGGCGAGTTGTTCGTGCGAGGCGATCAGGTGTCGGGCCGCTACGCCGAGATCGGTTCAGTTCTCGACGACGAGGGGTGGTTCCCCACCAAAGACGTTGCGATGCTGGACGAGGAGGGCTACCTGTTCATCGGTGGCCGCTCCGACGACACCATCATCCGCGGCGGGGAGAACATCGCACCCGCCGAGATCGAAGACGTGCTCGTCGAACACCCTGCAGTGCGGGACTGTGTCGTGGTGGGGCCGGAGGATCCGCAGTGGGGGCAGATCATCGTCGCGGTCGTGGTGCCCGCCGACACCCCCGATGGCCCTGCGACTCCCGACCCCGACGAGCTTCGCGACTATGTCCGCGCGCACCTGCGGGGGTCGCGCACACCGGATCGGGTGGTATTCCGCGACGAGCTGCCCACCAACGCGACCGGCAAGGTGCTGCGCCGTGAACTGATAGCCGAACTGACCTCGAAATAGCAAGGAGCCCAACATGATCAAAACCGGAACCCGGCTGCAAAGCCAGGTCTGCGATACCCAGGTCATCGTCGTGCGCAGCTCCGACAGTCTCGATGACCTGCGCGCCGGCGGAGTCCCGATGATTCCTCTCGATAGCGAAAAAGATCCAGCGAAGTCTTCCGAATTGACCATGGATCCGGCGTTCGCCGACGGTAACGCGATGGGCAAACGCTACGTCGACGAGACCGGCGCCGAGGTGCTCGTGACGAAGGCCGGCGCAGGGACGCTGGCGATCGGCTCTACGGCATTGTCGCTCAAGGAAGCCAAGCCGCTGCCCGCGAGCGACTGATACGTTCGCTGTGTGAAGCCTCGTCGGCTGCTCGTTCGGTACGCCGCGGGGCTCACGTTCGCCTATCTTCTGACGACCGCCGAGGTCACCGCGCTCGTCATCTCACTCACCGGCCGAGAGCGTGCCACACCGACCACCATCGTGGCCGCAGCGGCGGTGATCGTCATCGGTACCGTCGTTGTGGCCGTTGGGGCGGTCCTCATCGTGGCGCCCTCGCTACGATGGCTCGGCCTGCGGGAACCAACCGATGCCGAACGCAGGTCGGCCCTGAAGACGTTGCGCCGGCAGTCCACGATCACGGTGGCGCCGTGGATCGTTGGCGCCGCGGTCATGGTGCCGCTCAACCTGAGTGCCGACGTCCAGACACAGGTGATCGTCGCATCGGCCTTGTTGTTCGGCGCCATCGCGACGATATGCACCGGGTTCCTTTTCACCCTGCGCACGCTTCGACCGCTACTGGCCGGGGTGACAAAGGATTTCAGCCAGATCACGCCGATCAGGGCGCCCGGCGTGCGCGCCAGGCTCCTGATCATGTGGGCCGTGTGTACGGCACTTCCCGGTGTGGCCATCGCCAGTCTCCTGGTGATGCGGTCGAACGGATGGATCATCCAGAAGTCGACGCCGATCGAACTGGCTCTGCTGGTGCTCGCGCTCGTCGCCGTCGGGCTCGGACTCCGGGCGATGATCCTCGTGTCGATCTCGATCTCCGACCCCCTTCGCGAGGTTGTCGCGGCGATGTCGGAAGTCGAACGTGGACACATCGACAGAACGCTCGAGGTTTACGAGTGGTCTGAAATCGGGCGACTTCAAATCGGATTCAACCGCATGGTCGCCGGCCTACGGGAACGCGAGCAGCTGCGCGAGCTTTTCGGCCGGCATGTCGGCGAGGAGGTGGTCCGTCGCGCAGTGCAGGAGAACGAATCGCTCTCTGGCGACGAGCGCGAGGCCGCCATCCTCTTCATCGATCTGGTCGGCTCGACACAATTGGCCACCAGCCGCGAGCCTCATGAGGTCGCGGAGGTGCTCAACGAGTTCTTCCGGATCGTCGTCGACGAGGTGGACGCACAGGACGGACTGATCAACAAGTTCCAGGGAGACGCGGCGCTCGCGGTGTTCGGCGCACCGCTGCGAATGGATGATTCGGCATCGGCGGCGTTGGCCACCGCCCGAGCATTGGGCGCCAAACTGCGCTGTCTCCCAGTTGATTTCGGCATCGGCGTGTCCGCGGGACCCGTATTCGCCGGCAACATCGGCGCGGAAAACCGCTACGAGTACACCGTCATCGGCGACGCGGTCAACGAGGCGGCCCGACTCGCCGACCGAGCCAAGGACTTCGACGGCAGGGTGCTGTGTTCGGGTGCGGCGACCGAACGGGCGAGCGCCACCGAATGTCGCCACTGGAGCACCCGAGGCGCAGAGACCTTTCGGGGGCGCTCGACACCAACGGACATCTCTGCCCCCGTACGTGAGGACGAGCTCACGGGTTAGGTATTCACCCAAAACGGGAATGCTCGGGCATGACCTTGCGCACTGCGCACGCCGCAGTCGCTGCCAGGGCCCGCATTCGGACGGGTGATCACATCGGCCCGACGAGCGGGCTTGCGGAGGGCCTCGCGCAGGCCAATCTCGTCATGCTTCCGGCCGACTACGCACTCGACTTCCTGCGGTTTTGTGTCCGGAACCCGAAACCAGGCCACATGTTCATCATCGATCGTGTCCATGCCGAATTCGACTGTCAGGAGCACCCCAATGACCATCCATGACGCAGCCGAACGGAAGCGCCACGCGCAGCCGGCCGCCATCCGGAAAGCCGTGCGCGGCGCGGCAATCGGCAACACCGTCGAGTGGTACGACTTCGCCATCTACGGCTTCCTGGCCACGTACATCGCCGACAAGTTCTTCCCCTCGGGCGACGAGACGGCAGCCCTACTCAATACATTCGCCGTATTTGCGGCCGCGTTCTTCATGCGGCCGCTCGGCGGATTCTTCTTCGGGCCTCTCGGCGACCGGATCGGACGCCAGCGCGTGCTGGCGCTGGTGATATTGATGATGTCGGCGTCGACCTTCACCGTCGGGCTGGTGCCGAGCTACGACTCGATCGGTGTGCTCGCTCCGCTGCTGTTGCTGTTTCTTCGTTGCCTGCAGGGATTTTCGGCTGGCGGTGAATACGGTAGCGGCGCATGCTTCCTGGCTGAGTATGCGAGCGACAGACATCGAGGGTTTCGTCGTCTCCTTCCTGGTGTGGTCGGTGGTCGTCGGCTTCCTGCTGGGATCGATTACCGTCACCGCACTCGAGACGCTGCTCTCGGAGAGCGCCATGGACTCATACGGATGGCGCATCCCGTTCCTCATCGCTGGACTGTTGGGGGTGGTCGGCCTCTACATAAGACTGCGTCTCGGTGACACTCCAGAATTCAATACTCTGCGCGAAAAGGGCGAATCGCCGTCGTCACCGTTGCGGGAGGCGCTGAGGACGTCATGGCCGCCAATTCTGCAAATCGCCGGCCTTGTCGTGATCCACAACGTCGGGTTCTACATCATATTCACCTATTTGCCAACATATTTCACAAAGACACTTGGTTTCACCAAGACCAATGCGTTCGTGTCGATCACCATCGCGAGCCTGGTGGCGCTAATACTCATCCCACCACTCGGCGCGCTGTCGGATCGCATCGGCCGCAAGCCGTTGCTCGTCGCGGGTGCCGATCGGATTCGCGGTGTTCGCCTATCCGTTGTTCCTGTTGCTCAATTCCGGCTCGCTTGCCGCGGCTGTCGGCGCGCACGCCGGACTGGCCGCGATCGAGTCCGTCTTCGTCTCAGCGTCATTGGCGGCAGGAGCCGAACTGTTCGCGACGCGGGTGCGATCGAGCGGCTATTCGATCGGTTACAACGTGTCAGTCGCCGTCTTCGGCGGGACGGCGCCATACGTGGCCACATGGTTGGTCGCCCGTACCGGCAACGAGGTCTCGCCCGCCTTCTACGTCATCGCGGCGGCGATCATCACCCTTGTGACGATCCTGACCATGAGCGAGACCGGCGCAGCGCGCGACGGCGCACGTAGCTGCGTGAGGCGCTCGGCGAGCGCCCTCTTCGGCGTAGAGACGCGCCCACTCCTTACGCGGCCGGATCGAGACGTCGACGTCAGTTGCCTTGGCGCGCAGCGCTTTCACCGTGGCCAGCTCCGTCGGGGTGCGCGCGAACGGATCCCAGCTGAAGAAGTTGCACGCGTTCTGCCAGGTGATCTTGTTGATGTCGGTGTCGTCCGCGCCGGCGGCGTTCAACTCGGCCAGCACCTGTTCGGGGGCGTCGGGCCAGAAGCAGTCGGAGTGCGGGTAGTCGCATTCCCAGGCGATGATGTCGATGCCGATTTCGTGCCGCAGCTTCAACGAGGTTTTGTCGGTGACGTAGCACGCCAGCGAATGCTCGCGGAACACGTCGCTGGGTAGCTTGTCGCCGAAGTCACGGCGCAGCCACTTCTGGTTGGTGTAGTGGCGGTCGCTACGGTCGAGGTAGAACGGGATCCATCCGATCCCCCCTTCGGAGAAGGCGAACTTCAGATCGGGGTACTTGCGCATCGCCGGGCCCCACAGCAGATCCTGGGCACACATCGCCGACACCTGGGTCGCCAGGATGATCAGGTTGTCGATCGGCGCGTTCGGCGCCATGCTGATCGCCCCGAACCCCGTGCCGATGTGCAGGCACATCACCACGTTCTCCTCGGACAGCGTCGCAAACACCGGGCCCCAGTACTCGTCGTCGTGGTAGCTCGGAAGGCCTTCCAGGTGCGGCAGTTCCGGCATGGTGACCGCGCGGCATCCCTTGGCGGCGACGCGGCGGATCTCGGCGCACATCGCCTCGGGGTTCCACGTCGGCAGGACAGCGATCGGGATGAAGCGGTCTGGATAGCTGCCCGCCCACTCGTCGATGTGCCAGTCGTTGTAGGCCGACACCATCACCAAGGTGACCTCCTCGCGGTGCATGTTGAGGTGCCGGGCCGAGAAACCCGTGAAAGTCGGGAAGCACATCGAGGCGAGGATGCCGTTGCGGTTCATGTCGCGAACGCGCTCGTGGACGTCGTAGACACCTGGGCGCATTTCGGCGAATCCCGCGGGGTCGCGGCCCCATTCCTCGGCCGGCCAGGAGACCACCGCATTGAGCCCGCTGACTCCCTGCGGCCGCCCCTGATACATCCACTGGTCGATGCCCTTGTCGTCGGTGACGACGACCGGCGCCTCGTCCTTGTACTTGGCCGGCACGTGGTTGAGGAACATATCCGGTGGTTCCACGACGTGGTCGTCGATGCTCACCAGGATCAGGTCGTCGGTTTCCATACCCAAGTAGTACCGCCTACCGGTGTGACCGTCTCTGCGTCTTCGGACAGAGATTTAGCCGAAACGGACAACTTAGGTCGGCGCTACGCATTTTTTTTCATGGGGTCAATTTCCGGTGCCCACTGCTAACATTTGAGGTGGGAGGGCAGCAATCGCCATAGCCAGGCCGTTGGCGCGAGTTGGTCAAACAGGCACCATGCACGGGCGCAGACCCGGTTGGCAGGTGCGCTGACCGCGGGGATGCCGGGCGAAGCGGATTGGTTTCGTCGTCGGAGTGGGGACATATGAAGACGGTATTGGGACTGTCGATGACGTCGACGGGTATCGGGTGGGTCCTGCGTGACGACGCAATCGACCGTGATGCATCCGACTTTGCATTCGACTTCGTCCCCGAGGTCGCCGCGGACGACGACATCTCCCGGCCTACGTCGGCGGTGCGTGACGCCCAGGCAATCGCGGCGTCAAGCGGTCGCCAGGTGAATTCCATCCACGTGACGTGGAGCGATGATGTCGCCGGTAAGGCGCCGCTTCTTTTGAGGTCGTTGTCCACCTTGGGTTTTGACCATGTCGTTCCGGTCAAGCTGAAGGACGCCGTTCGAACCTGGGCGCTGGCTGCCGGAAGCACTCTTGGTTTCGAAACGTGCGCGGTGTGTATCGTCGAGTCCACCAGCGTGACAGTCTTGACCGTTGGTTATGGCACCGCCCGGATCGCCGCTGTCACCCACATGCTTGACCGCGCCGCCGGCCTCAGCCGATGGCTGACCGAGGTGTTCGAGGGCAACGGGCTGCACCCCGACGGCCTGTTCCTCGTCGGCGCTCACGACGACCTCGAAGAGATTTCCGCCAGCCTCGAGGCGACGCTGACGACGCCGATCGTCGCCTCAGACGGCGCGCAGTTGGCGCTCGCACGAGGCGCCATGCTGGCAACGTCGCCCAGACTCGAACCATTTAACGCAGCGGCTATCCAGCAAACGAACCAAATATCTAGCGGCCGATACGAGCAAACTCGAACGTGGTCACCGAAGATCCTCGTCCACGAAATGTCGGAACGACCGCACGCCTGGGCCGCCGCCGCGTTGGCTACTTGCACGGTCGCTGGTGTGATCGCGTCCTTCGCCTTCGCCCCGGAGTTCACCGGGCAGACCGAACCCCGGCCGACGGTGAATCTTCCGGCATCCAATTCCGCTTCGACGTCTGATGTTTCGGCGCCGTCGAATCCGGCCGCAACCACGGCCAGCGTCCAAGCAATGCCATCATCCGCGGTGCCGCCTCCCGCGCCGGTCGTTCAGCAGGCCGGCAAACCCGCGGTGGTGGCGCCAAGGTATCCCGTCGCGCTGCCAACGAGTGGTAACAACCAATTGCCCCAGTTGAACGTGGGTTTCGAAGAAAGCGCCGCCGCTGCTACCGCGGCGGCTGCCAGCGCAGAACCGACCGTCCAGCAGTCACCGACGCCGGTGCCAACCGGCGGTGCCTCAGCCCCGTCGGGCGCGGACACCCCCCAGTGGCCGTTTCCCAGTTTTCCGTCCCTAGGCGAGGACCCGCCCGACGATCCGAGTGGCGATCCTGTCGGTGACAACACCGGCAGCGGCCAAGACACCACCGGCAGCGGCCAAGACACCACCGGCGGCGGGCAAGGCGACACCGGCGGGCCAGGCAATCCCGGGGGCGGGCAGGACAACACCGGCAGCGGGCAAGGCAATCCCGGGGGCGGCCAAGGCAATCCCGGGGGCGGGCAGGACAACTCCGGCGGCGGCGGGCAGGACAACTCCGGAAGCTAGCGAAGCAGGCGTCTTCGTTCGGGTACCGTCATCGCTGTGGCCGTCTCTGCGCTTTCGGACAAGAATTTGGCCGGCGCGGCCAACCTCGCCAGGCGGGTCATCGACCTGCGCCGCGGCGGTCGCGCGCTGGGCGGCAGCTATCTCTACGAAGGCGACGGACTGATCACCGGGTGGCATGCGCACGAGGTGCATCAGATCGAGTACGCCGTGCACGGTGTGGTGGAAGTCGAGACCAATTCCGCCCACTACCTGCTCCCACCGCAACAGGCCGCGTGGATCCCGGCAGGCCTGGAACACCAGGCCGTGATGAACCCGGACGTCCAGACCGTCGCGGTGATGTTCGACGCGTCGCTCATCGCCGACGGCGGCGACCGCGCGCGCATCCTCGCGGTGTCGCCGCTGATTCGCGAGATGATGCTGTACGCCCTGCGATGGCCGATCGACCGTCCCGACGGAGACGAGGCGTCCGACGGCTTCTTTCGCACGCTGGCGGCACTGGTCACCGAAGCACTGGATCATGAAGCACCACTGAGCCTGCCGACGTCGGATCACCCCATCGTCGCCGCCGCGATGGCGTTCACCAAGGAGCACCTCGATGCCGTGAGCGCCGCGGATGTCAGCCGCGCGGTGTCGGTGTCCGAGCGGACGTTGCGTCGCCTCTTCACCGAGTCCACCGGACTGCCCTGGCGGACCTATCTCTTGCACGCACGGATGCTGAGGGCAATGGCTTTGTTGGCCGCGCCTCATCAGTCAGTACAGGCGACGGCGACCTCGGTCGGCTTCGAGAGCCTCAGCTCATTCACCCGCGCCTTCACACAGTTCTGCGGCGAGACACCGACGACGTATCGCAGAAGAGTTGTCCGTCAATGACGTTCGCGCGGGACTTCGAGGTTGTACTGGGCGATCTTGCGGTAGAGCGTGGCACGGCTCATACCTAGTTCGCGAGCGGCGTCGGCCATCGTCAACCCGTCAGAGGTGAGCACCCGCACGATCTCGCCTCGCTCGAACGCTTCGATGCGTGACAGGTGTCGGGTCGTGCCCGCCAACACTTCCGGCGGCAGCAGGCCGATATCGACCACGTCCGTCCGACCCGCAGCGGCCGATACCACCCGCGACAGTTCGTCGACGTTGCCCGGCCAGTCGTAACACCGCAGCGCTCGCGCCGCGGTCGTGCTGAAGCCGATCTCGCGCCCGCGGATGCGCGTCGCGATGTGATTCGCCAATGGCAGCACGTCGTCGGGCCGCTCCCGTAGCGGCGGGACAGGTACGACGGTGTCGACCAGGCCGGCCAGCGCGCCCGGGATGTCCTCGAACCGCTCCGCCGTCACCGCCACCGGTACCGATCCCGAGGCGGTGCTGCGCTGGATCAGGTCTCGTAGCCGCTCGGCCACCCAGGCAGGCAGCATGTCGACATCACGGACGATGACCGCGGTGTGGTCCTTGCCGAGCTCGGGTGCCCACAGTCCCAGCCATGTCTGGACATCGGTCGGCGCAGGTGCCGACGCCGACAGAATGCGGTCGCGCGGGAACAGGTGGCGGGCCGCCTGTGCCAAAGCAGTGGCCCGGCCGGCACCCGGCTCGCCAACAGCTGCGACGACGCCGCCTGCCCGCATGCCGCGCTCGGCGTGCGCGACCGCGTCGTTCCACGCGTCCGACATCGAATGGAGTGTTCCCGAACCGGGTTCCAGGCGGGGCACCTCAACCCGGAAGACCTGTCCGCGGGGCATCTGCCGCGGAAATCGACCGCTCGACCGGGCCAGCATCAGCGCGGTCGTATTGCTTGCCGCCGAGCGCGCCAGCGCAAGCAACAGATCGCTCGACGACCGCGACCACGTCGTCAGATTGACGCTGCCCTCCAGCCGACCCGACGCCGGGTCGAACACCGGCACGGCTGCGCATGTGAAGGTGCACAGGCTGAGTGCGTAGTGCTCATCCGCGCGCACCAGCGTCGGCGTGCGATCCGCCAACGCCAGGCCGAGACCGTTCGTGCCGACGTCGCGTTCGGCGTACCCGAAACCCGGCGCGAGATGCACGTCGTCGAGCGCTTTCAGCAGCGTCCGGTCGCCCGACAACCGCGACAGCACCACGCCTTCGGCGTCGGTGAGCATCAGGCTGACCGGCTCATTCGCGAGTGTGCGGTGAAGGTCGGCCAGTACTTCGTTGCCGCACTGGAAGAACAGCGAACTCAGGTCGTCGGTGCCGGTGAAGACCGGCTCCACCGCATCCAGCGGAACCCCGTAGTCCTCGCTGCGCTGCCACGACGCGAGCAGCCGGTCCGGCACGTTGCCGTGCTGAAGTTGCCGCAAGCCCGCTCGTTCGGGCAGCCCATCGGCCATGTGATCCACGTTACAAAGCGTGGCAAGACCCGCAGGTCAAAACAGCCCCGCGGATGTCTCAGATTGAGACATCACGCCCCTCTCCTACCGCCGCCCGCGCTCCTAGGCTCGCCCACAGGTTGTGACAGTCGTCACACGAGAGAAGGACAGCCACATGTACCAGAAGGACGACAACAGCTATTTCATCGTGGACGCCCACGTAGCGCTGTGGGACGCCAGGCCGGAGAACCAGCGCAATATCCACGGCAAGCAGTTCATCGACTGCTTCTATGACTATCACCGCAATCTCTCGCCCGAGTCCGAGGTGTGGGGCTACGAGGAGTACCTGTATCAGGGCGGTGACCGCCTGATGAAGGATCTGTTCAGCGACGGCTACGTCGACCACGCGATCTTCCAGCCCGCGGCGCTCGGCGAGTTCTACTACAAGGGATTCGGGCAGACCGACGAGGCGTCCGACCTGGCCGCCAAGCATCCGGACAAGCTGACCTACAACCACAACTGGGATCCCCGTAACGGCGAGGTGGGCATGGACCAGCTGCGGGGGGACGCCGAGCGGTTCGGGTTGAAGGGTGTCAAGCTCTACACCGCGGAATGGCACGGCAACTCGAGGGGCTGGCACCTCGACGACCCGTGGGCGTATCGGTATTTCGAGCTGTGCCGGGAACTCGGCATCCGCAACATCCACGTCCACAAGGGCCCGACCATCCGGCCGCTGGACCGCGACGCCTTCGATGTCGCCGATGTCGACCACGTCGCCTCCGACTTCACCGACCTGAACTTCATCGTCGAGCACTGCGGGCTGCCGCGGTTGGAGGACTTCTGCTGGATCGCCACACAGGAGCCGAACGTGCATGCGGGCCTCGCAGTGGCGATGCCCTTCATCCACACCAGGCCGCGGTATTTCGCTCAGATCGTCGGCGAGTTGCTGTACTGGATCGGCGAGGACCGCATCCAGTTCGCATCGGACTACGCGATCTGGACGCCTCGATGGTTGATCGAGGCGTTCGTCGACTTCCAGATTCCCGAGGATCTCGACGAGTACGCGCCGATCACCATCGAACAGAAGAGAAAGATCCTCGGCCTCAACGCCGCCAAGATGTATGACATCCCGGTGCCCGCCGAGCTGCAGTTGCCCTTGGCCGGTGAGCCCGCGGTGGGTCCACGCGGCGCCGACAATCTGGTGGGGGCGTGACATGGGTGGGCGCAGCTGGGCGGGAGAATGACATGGACCGCCACGAAATGGCTTACGCTGCAATCGATGCGGTGGTGGATCCGGAGCTTGACGAGCCGATCACGACGCTCGGGTTCGTCCGCTCGCTGGCGGTGTCGCCCACCGGGAACGTCAAGGTGCATCTGCGGCTGCCGACGTCGTTCTGTTCGCCGAATTTCGCCTACCTGATGGCGTCGGACGCGAAAGACGTTCTCGAGAAGCTGGATTGGACGAGGCAGGTGGTCGTCGAGCTCGACGACCACCATGACTCCGAGATCATCAACGCCGGCTTGGCCGCCGATGCGGGATATCGCGGCACGTTCGGGCACGAGGCCGAGGAGAGTCTCGACGGGCTGCGGGAGACGTTCCGGCGAAAGGCGCACACGGCGGCGATGGAGCGGTGCCTGACGGCGCTGCTTCGGGCGGACCCACAGCGGTCCGAATCGTCGTTGGGTGATGTGCGGCTGGGCGACCTGCCCGATGACTCGATGACGGAGGCGCTTATGCGGCGCCGCCGTGCCATCGGATTGTCCACGCAGCCAGACGTTTTGGTGATGGTCGATCACGGGGGCCGCAGGCCCGACGACGTGCCGTTGGCGCTGCGGCGAGCCCGTTCCACGCGGATCTCCATCGACGGCAACGCCCACTTCTGCCGCGGTTTGTTGCGGACCCGCTACGGGGAAGCCGACGCCAAAACCTTCATCCCGCTGAACACCTTGTTGACGAAAGAAGGAGTACTTCGATGAGCGACACCATGCGAGCCGTCCAGGTTGTCGGCTATCACCAGAATCTGGAGATGAAAGAAGTTCCCGTCCCTACGCCGACCGGGCCGTTCGACGTCGTCGTGAAGATCGGCGGCGCCGGGGTGTGCCGTACCGACCTGCACATTCTCGAAGGCCAGTGGGCGGAGAAGTCACAGGTGCAGCTGCCGTACACGATCGGCCATGAGAACGCCGGCTGGGTGCATGCGGTCGGATCGGCGGTCAGCAATGTGCGCGAAGGTGACAAAGTCATCGTGCACCCGTTGATCACCTGCGGGCTCTGCCGCGCGTGCCGGTCGGGTGACGACGTGCATTGTGAGGCCAATGCGTTTCCCGGGATCGATACCAACGGTGGCTATGCGGATTTTCTGAAGACCTCGGCACGCAGCGTGGTGAAGATCGACGATTCGCTGGAGCCTTCGGATGTCGCGGCGCTGGCCGATGCGGGTCTGACGGCCTACCACGCGGCGGCCAAGGCGGCGAAGCGGCTGACCCCGCGCGACAAGTGCGTCATCATCGGCGCAGGCGGTTTGGGCCACATAGGCATTCAGGTGCTCAAGGCGCTCTCCCCCGCCGAGCTGATCGTCGTGGACCGCAATCCGGAAGCGCTGAAGCTGGCCGAGGCGATCGGTGCCGACCACGGCGTGGCCGCCGACGGCACGCAGGTGGATCAAGTGTTGTCGCTGACGGGCGGCAACGGCGCCGAGACCGTCGTCGACTTCGTCGGCGAGGGGGGAGCAACATCTGAGGGTGTGGCGATGCTGCGACGGGCGGGCGACTACCACGTCGTCGGCTACGGCGAGAACATCAACGTACCGACGATCGACATCATCTCCACCGAGATCAATTTCATCGGCAACCTCGTCGGGTCCTACAACGACCTGTGCGATCTGATGGCGCTCGCCGCGCGTGGGGCGGTGAACCTGCACACCCAGAAGTACGCGCTGGATGACTTCCAGTCCGCTATCACCGATCTCGACAACGGCAACGTCCGCGGCCGAGCCATCCTCACGCCATAGAAGGGAAGGATCTGCTGTGATTTTCATCGTGGTCAAGTGGAAGCCGAAGGCGGAGTATGTCGAGAGCTTCCCCGACGAGGTCGCCGAGTTCACCGCGGCCACCCGCAACGAGCCGGGCAATATGTTCTTCGAATGGTCGCGCAGCGTCGACGATCCGTCGGAATACGTTCTGGTGGAAGGGTTCCGCGACGGCGATGCGGGCAAGGAGCATGTCACCAGCGAGCACTTCAAGAAGTTCGTCGCCAAGGCGCCGGCGCTGCTGTCGTCCACGCCGCTGATCATCAGTCGGGAGATCGACGCCACGGGGTGGGGCGAGATGGGTGAGATGAAGGTCGGGTAAACCGTCGGGACTATGAGCCCGGACCGGCATCCTTGCCGGGCTGCTGAAACAGGCCCTGGCGCAGCAGCGTGTTCACGGACTCCTGCCAGCGCTCGAGTTGTGCGGGCTCGCTGAAGGCGCCTGGGACCTGCCGCTCGATGTGACCGCGCAGGATCAGGGTGCCGAGAGCGAGGACAAGCGAGTTCAGGGACGCCCAAGTCACGTCGATGTCCGCGCGCGCCTCGCCGCTTTCTTTTCGCGTAGTCCAGCGCGCAGTGCCGAATGCGGCGAGTGTGTCCCAGATCGTGCGCCCCAACGCGCTGCCGTCGATCAGCGCACGGCCGAAGTAGTCGACGACGTCGGGCTGTTCGAGTACCAAGCTGGTGATCCTGCTGCCCATATCGGCAATCGAATCTCTCGGATGCTCCGAGACCGGCCGCGCTACCATCTCGGTCACCACACCCAGCACGTAGTCGTCGACAGCCTTGATGAGGCCGGCCTTGGTGGCGAAGTGATGCTGCACCAGTCCGAGGGATACCCCGGCGTCGGCGGCGACGGAACGCAACGACGTCCCCGCGGCGCCGTGCATCGCGAAACTCTTCAATGCCGCGTGGCGGATTCGCTCGAGTTTCTTGAGTTCGTCGCCGCCGATCCGGTGGCGCTCGGACACCGCCGTCATTGGTCGGTTGTCTCGGTGATCACGTTCGACAGAGTAGACAATACGAATGTATCGTGTCTACCATACAAACGTATTGTTGACGTCTCTGATGACTACGGAAGGTCACCCGGTGCACGAGCGCAAACGACCCACGGCAGCGGCACAGCTGCGCGAAGTGCGCGAGTCCGTGCGTCCGATCGCGGTCGAAGAGGGATGGAAGGGACCGTGCACGCGCGATCCGGACCGTTGGACGACGACAATCGACGAGGGCGCGAAGGCCCTCTGCCGCGCCTGTCCCCTGCGCTGGCAATGCGCGAAGGAAGCCTGTACAACACCGGGGGCCGAAGGCGTCTGGGCAGGCATCATGATCCCCGAATCCGGCCGTGCCCGCCGGTTCGCGTTGCGGCAATTGCGGTCCCTGGCGGAGCTGAACGGATACCCCGTCGGGGCCAGCCGCTCCGCCTGACGCGGCACCGCGCGTTTCAAAAGCCGCAAAGCGGGGCAAATTGTGCTCGTCCACCCAGTTGGCCGCATAGGAGACTCTCATGGGCGAGCACGCATCGCGTTCCACAGGTGATTCAGCCGCCGAGGCGATCGCGACCGTCGGGCTGTTCCTGATCCTCAGCGCTGTGGTTGCCACGGCGATCTGTCTGGCCAGCTGGGCTGCCACCGATGCGTCCCTCGCTGCGCTCACAGGCGTCATTGCGCTGGCCGGGTTCGCGACCAGCTTCGTCTGCTTCGGCGTCCAGGCCAACGCTGCTGCACACGACGACCGCAGCCTGGCTCTGCGCTGACGGCCTCGCCCCACAGGGTCGGACGGATTTGCGATCATGATTACCCATGACGCGCTGGTATCCGCTCGAACCCGCTGACGACGACTTCATCGCTTCGGCGCCGCACATCTTCCGCTACCAGAAGCGGTTCGCCGCCTCACCTGAACAGGTGTGGGCGTCGTTGACCTCAGACGACTCACTGTCGGCGTGGGGTTCGACGCTACGGGAACTCACCTGGACGTCGCCGCGGCCGTTCGGTGTGGGCACGACGCGCGAAGTCGCGCCACTGGCCGGCCCGCGCGTGCGTGAGCGGTACTACCGGTGGGACGAGGGGCGCAGCCACGCGTTCTACGTCTACGAAGCGACGATGCCTCTCTTTCGGCGCTTCGCCGAGGACTACATCGTCGAACCCGACGGCGACGGCACGATGTTCACCTGGGTCATGGCAATGGAGCCGAAGGCGGCGATGGCGCTGCCGTTCAAGGCGATAGCCCCGGTGATGAAAGCGGCATTCGGGCGCGTGCCGATTGACGGTCAGAAGTACTTCGCGAAGCGCAGCTGATCGGCAGAGCCGTCGACGGCGCTCGGCGCCCTACATCAGTTCGTTGCCGACCGTGTCGTTGCGGTGTTCGAGGTACCACTCGACAGTCCGCTGCAATCCTTCGTCGAGACTGACGGTGGGCTCGTAGCCCAGTCCGCGCATCTTGGAGATGTCCGGGCACCGGCGCGGCGTTCCGCCCACGGCCGCCTCTTCGGAGCGGATGTCGAGTTCGACGCCGAGACCCTTGCCGACCCGTTCGGCCAGATCGCGGATGGTCACTTCCTCGTCATTGCCAATGTGGTAGATCTCGCGGTGACCGCCGTTCTCATACATGGTCAACAGCCCACTGACGATGTCGTCGACGAAGCAGAATGCCCGCGTCTCGGAGCCGTCGCCTTGGATGCTCGAACGGCACCGCCCATCGGCGTTGGTGTCGCGGCCTTCCGCGGCGCGCAGAATGAATTGCGGGATAACGTGTTTCCAGCCCATGTCCGGCCCGTACACGTTGTGCGGCCGAAACACCTGCACCTGGCGATAGTGGTCCTGGGCGTAGTTGAACGCGATCAGCTCGCTGACGATCTTCGACCCGCCGTAGGAGTATCTCGGGTTGAGACTGTCCGGCAACGTCAACGGAATCGTCTCAGGGGTCGGCACGATCGCCGGCGTCTGATACACCTCCGCGGTCGACGCGACGACCAGATCCGGCACGCCAACGCGTGCGCCCGGCGTTGACGACGGCCAGCGCCCCGCGCAGACCGACGTCGAGGACGAGCTCGGGCCGCTTGTAGAAGTTCTCGGTGCCGTTGATCGCCGCCAGGTGCATGACCACCTCGGCGCCGGTGAACGCGCGCTCGAGGGCTGCTCGTCGCGCACGTCGCAGCTGAAAAGCTCGACGTCGTCGGCGACCTCGGCGAACCGGCTGGCGTCGCCTCGCACCATGGTGTCGACGACTGCGACGTCCCAGCCGTCGTGAACCAGCCGCTTGACCAGGTACGCACCGATGAAGCCGCCGCCGCCGGTCACGACCACGCGCTTACCCATCGCTGGGCACCAATCCGCTCTTGCCGACAGCGAAGTAGGAGTCGCCGAGCTCGGCGGTGGGCAGGTGGCTGAAGTGGTTCCAGTAGTCGAACACGAACCCGTCGGGACCGATGAACTCGGTCAGCGTGCGCGGGGAGATCGAGCCGAGCATCGGATGGTTGTTGGCGATGACAACGACCGAAGCGCCGCTGACCGCGTCGCCGATTCGGCCGCGACGTGCTGACATCTGGGAACTGCGCGGCCAGCATCGTCGGCGCTCGATGACCGGGTCGAACAACCGGAACTCCGCATCGGGATGCGCCTTGCGCAGCGCGTCGAGCACCTTGATCGACATCGAGCCGCGCAGATCGTCGGTCGCCGGAATACCCTTGAATGCCATACCCAGCACCGGCTATTCGCAACGGCGACGGCAGATTGCGCTTGGCGATCTCATTGCTGATGAACGCGACCGTCTCGGTGGGTTGGCGCTCGTTGACCAGTCGGCTCGCGGCGGTGATCTCCAGGTCGATCCCGCGAGTCCGAGCGCTCTGCATCAGGATGTGGGGATCCTTCTCCAGGCACGGGCCGCCGACCAGGCCCGGCAGCGGGACGTTGGTGCGCGAGTATCCGAGCTTGCCCGACGAGATCACCTCGTGCGCGTTGACGCCGAACGCATCGCAGAGCCGAGCGACTTCGTTGGCGAACGCGAATTGCACGTCGCGGTAGGTGTTGTCGACGAGCTTGACGATCTCCGCGCTCTCCGGACTCGACACCTTGACGACCGAACTGGTCAGCCGGCGGAACACCGATGCGGCGCGATCGGCGACCGCAGGATCGTCGGCGCCGATGATCTGCGGCAGCTCCCGCAGTTCCAGCAGGGCGCGGCCCTCCAGAGTGCGTTCCGGGCACATGGCGATGTCGAAGCGCTTGCCGGTGGCTTCCAGGATCGGGCGACACGACATTGCGGGTGGTGCCGACCTTGACCGTCGAGCGCAGGATGACCAGTGCACCATCGCGCATGTTGGCCGCCACCTCACGGGTGGCGTGCTCGATCATGTCGATGCGCGCCACACCATCACTGGATAGCGGCGTGCCGACCGTGATGATGTAGGTATCGCATGACACCGAGTCGTCGAACTGCTCGGCGGCGAGCAACTTTCCCGACGTCGTCACCCGGGTCAACGCGTCGGCAAGACCGACTTCGGAGAAGTGCGGGATGCCCTGGTTGGTCTGATCGACGACGTCGGCTCGCTTCTCGACACCCAGGACTGAGTACCCGGCATCGGCCAGAACGGTGCCCAACGTGAGTCCGACGTAACCAAGACCGACAATCGCCACGTCGCGGTTCATCGCAGGCTCACCCATCTGCTCCCTCTCCCGAGTCTCAAACCGATACGACGTGCCGACCCTACCTGGACGGTCCCGTCATTGGGCAAACTGGATCGGCAAGTCGGATGCAATCCGATCCAAGGTCACGAACCTTAGGATCCCTGATTACCGGCTGGCCAGCAATTCGCCAGCGAGACTGCCCATCGTGCGGGCGGGGGGACTCGAACCCCCATGTCCGAAGACAATGGAACCTAAATCCATCGCGTATCCCTAATTCCGCCACGCCCGCGGCGTGCCGATCGTACCGCTCCTTCTGGTGCCCAGAGTTGTCGGAGGTGGCCCATAACTTGAGGTCATGCGCCCCGCCGAAGAGTTCCACGCCGCACGGCGGCTCATCGAAGCAGGCGAGAACGACTGCGCGATCGCAAGGACGCTCGGAATACCACGGGCCACTATCCGCGATTGGCGGACCCGTCCGCAATTGATGCAGAAGCCCGTGCGAGGGGCGCCGTGCGGAGTAGTACACGACTTCTCCATGCTTCCGGCGGCCGCCTATTGCTATGTGCTCGGCCTATACCTCGGCGACGGGTGCATATCTCGCTGCCGGCGCGTCTGGCGCATGCGGATCGTCCTCGACAGCAAGTACCCGGCGATCGTTCGCCGGTGCAGTGAAGCAATAAACGAGCTGATGCCCGGGCAACGCTCTGCGGTGCAGGCCCTTCCGAAAAACTGCGTTCAAGTTGGGCTGTACTCGAAACATTGGCCATGCCTCTTCCCCCAGCACGGACCGGGAAAGAAGCACGCCAGAAGAATCGCCCTCGAACCCTGGCAGCAGGAACTCGTCAACCAAGCGACCGCAGAATTCGTCCTGGGCCTGATTCATAGCGACGGGTGCCGCGTCATTGCCAACGATCGAGGCGTCCGCAGCGTCCGCTACCACTTCTCCAACAGGTCAGAGGACATCATCGGCCTGTTCACCGAAGCACTTGACCAGCTCGGCATTCACTGGACACGGTCGACGAAGTACATCGTTTCCATTTACCGAAAGGCCGATACCGCTCGCCTCGATGAATTCGTCGGCCCCAAGACCCGCGCGGTACCGTTGAATGGTGTCCACTACACGGCGTAGGAGGCCTGCGCTCATCGCGTTGGTGATCCTCGGCGCCGCCGGGTGCCTGGCGCTGGCGTGGTGGCAGTGGACTCGCTTCGAATCCGCGTCCGGCGACTTCCAGAATCTCGGCTACGCCCTGCAGTGGCCGCTGTTCGCCGGCTTCGTCGTCTACGCCTATTACAAGTTCGTCCGCTACGAAGACGCGCCGCCCGAACCGGCGAGGCACGACGCCGTCACCGAGATCCCGACCGACCTGCTGCCCGAACGCCCCAAAGCCGCAACCACATCCGACGATGACCCCGCCCTGCGCGAGTACAACGCGTATCTCGCCGACCTCGCCAAGCAAGACAAGGAACAGCCCACGACATGACCGAGAGCACCGCCACACCCGTCGAGGCCATCCGCAAGGCGCTAACCGGTTATCGCGTCATGGCGTGGACGACGGGCATCTGGCTCATTGCCCTCTGCTACGAGATGGTGATGAAGTACGCCTTCGGTGACGCCTCGCTGGGGTGGATCGCGATCGTCCACGGCTGGGTGTATTTCGTCTACCTGCTCTTCACCGCGAATCTCGCCGTGAAGGTGCGCTGGCCGATCGCCAAGACCGTCGGCGTCCTGCTGGCGGGCACCATCCCGCTGGTCGGCATCATCGTCGAGCACTTCCAGACCGCGGACATCCGGGAACGGTTCAACCTCCAGCCGCCTACGTCAGGTGCTTGAGCACCTCTTCGGCGATCTGCTCGCCGCGGTCCTCCTGCAGGAAGTGCGCCGCGCCCTCGATCGCAACCTGCTCGGACACTGAAGGAATCAGATCGACGAACGCCTGCCCGGCTTTCGGATACGGGAAGATCGGGTCGGCATCCGAGAAAGCTACGAGCGCGGGCTTCTCCCACCGCGACAGCGCATCGGTGACGGCGCGCATCTCCTGGGCGCCGGGCGCGTCCTCCGCAATCGGCACGAGCAGTGGGAACTGCGCCGCGCCGGCTTTCGATTCGACCGTCGGGAAGGGCGCGTCATAGGCGGCGACCACGTCGTCGGGAAGTTCGGTGGTGGTCGCGCTCTGTATCACGAACCCGACCGGCAGGTCCGGGTTCTTCTCGGCGAAGTCCCGCCACGCAAGAAAGCCCCTGGATACGCGGCCCGTGAACAGACCCGTGTTCAGAATCGCAAGCGCCGCAACATGATCAGCGTTCTCCGCCGCCCACCGCAATCCAATCGGACCGCCCCAGTCCTGCACGACGACGATCGCGTCCTGCAGATCGAGGCCGGCCAGCACCCGGCTTGTCAGCTCGACATGGCGGTCGTAGCTGTACCACCGCCGGTCGGTGGGCTTGTCCGACCGTCCGAACCCCGCGTAGTCGGGGACGACGACGCGGTGCCCGACGTCGACGAGTGGGCCGATCATTTTGCGATACAGATAGGCCCAACTCGGCTCCCCGTGGAAGCACACGATCGGCGGGCCGCTGCGCGGGCCCTCGTCGAGGTAGTGCATCCGTAACCCGTCGACGTCGGTGTAGTTCGGAGCGAAGTCGTAGCCGGGAAGGTTCGCGAAGCGATCGTCGGGTGTGCGAAAGACCTCGGATATGGCAGCCATTGGGACAACGTAGCCATTGTGGACCGACCGGTCAACTACTGCGGTAGACTCCCCGACGTGCCACGAACGTCTGATGCCCGTGAGCGGATCGTCTTGACCGCCGCGCGACTGTTCCTCGAGCGCAGTTACCAGGCGGTCGGCGTCGACGAGCTGTGCCAGGCCGCCGATGTGCGAAAAGGCAGCTTCTACCACTACTTCCCGTCGAAGTCCGAGCTCGCCAAGGCCGTGATCGATCTACACTCACGGGCCTTCGAGATGCACCTGTCTGGCTCACCTGCGACCACGGCGGCGCAGAAGCTGCACGCCATCCCCGAGGCGATCGGCACTATCCAGTCCACCTTCGAGGCTCAGTTCGGCCGCGCGGTCGGCTGCCCATTCGGCAACATCGCCGCCGAATTGTCGACCACCGACGAGGACCTCCGCAAGCATGTCGCCGAGAAACTCGCCGCCATGGAGCGCCACCTCGCGGCCGTCTGCCACGAAGCCGCGGCCGTCGGCGTGCTGCGCGAAGGCGCCGACCCGGACCGGCTCGCCCATGCGCTACTCGCTCAGTACCAAGGCATCATCTTGCTCGCCAAGCTCAACAACTCCGGGGTCGCGAACCTCGCACCCGCGCTGCACGACTTCATCGACGGGTATCTCGTCGCTCGAACGTGAGCTTGGTGTTCGAAGTTTCAGCGAGAACTGGCGCACAACTTCACGTTCGGCGCGCCAACTCTCGCAGCGCCGGCACCAACAGCGCCAACGCGCGGCCGCGATGCGACACCGCATCCTTCTCGTCCGGGCTGAGCTCTGCGGCGGTGCGCGTCGACTCCGCGGGCAGGAACACCGGGTCGTAACCGAATCCGGCGTCGCCGCGCGCCGCGCGCGCGATGCTGCCCGGCCACTCGCCGCGCACGACCGTCTCCTTGCGGGCGTCGCCCACGCAGTACACCAAGGCGCACGCCGACACGAACGCCGCACCGCGCCGAGCGTCGGGCACGTCACTCAGCTGGGCCAGCAGAAGCGCGGTATTGGCGTGATCGTCGCCATGCCCGCCCGACCATCGCGCCGACAACACACCCGGCATGCCGTTCAACGCCTGCACTTCGAGCCCGGAGTCGTCGGCGACCGACGGCAGGCCGGTCGCGCGAAACGCGTCGCGTGCCTTGTCCAACGCGTTCTCCTCGAACGTCGCGCCGGTCTCCGGCGCCTCGTCGAATTCGGCCACGTCATCAAGGGTGAGCAGCGTCAGACCCGATACTCCCGCCGCGTCGAGCACCCTCTTCAGCTCGGCCAGCTTCTTGCGGTTGCGGCTGGCTACCAGCAGTTCGGTCATCTCTCTTTCCAAAACGCTGAGAGGTCCCCGCGTATAGGCACCTGACAAGGCTATATGTCGCCAATCCTGGTCAGAACGACCTAGAAACCCGTACGCCTATACCCCGTGCGCTATCCATATGGGATCTGTCTCATCGTCTCTGCCATCTCTGCCCACGTGCGGGTTCGCAGTGGAACACTGCTGACTAAGGGAAGGGTGCACGCGAGAAAGCCTTAATCAATGTCAATGGAACCTGAGAGTATGACAATGGAACCTGTGAACATGGCGACGGTCCATGAAGAGGCGTCGAATCAAGCTTTCGTAGATGGCGTTGAACACGCCCGTCGTCGCATCGCGAAATATCTCGACGTCGAAGAGGAAATGATATACGACCCGCGTGTGGTTGATGCTAGCGACAAAGCTTTTCGCATTCTCTCCGCGGCCGAGGCGCCGATACCTGTTGTCGAGGAAGTCTCAGATGTCGTGGCGTTCACCGCAGTTGCAAGAATCAAATCCGGTCAACCGCTACTAACATCCTTCGACATAATTCAAATAATTGAGGACGTTTGGATTAGGGTCAAGGAATGGATTCTGAATGACTAAGCCCCAGAACGCATCTAAGATCCAAACGGTCCATGATTGACTCTCGGGATATGAAAGTCGCGATAGGAAGTGTACATATATTGGCGGTGCTGTTGCAGCATTGTTAGTCGTGGGCGGCTTGGCAGACAAGCTTTCGATGCGGCACCGCCGATTCTGCGTGCGATAAGGATAAGAAGGTAGTTTGCGAGCGGACCGCTTGAGGTCACGCGCTTCACCAACGCATAGCTGCGCGCGTCAGTTGGCCGAGATTCAGGTCCGTTGCCGAGACTGGCGCTTCTTGTGGTTGGGGCTGGCCACCAAGAGCTTGGTCAGCTTCCGAACGCCTTCTTCGAGGGCTCTGCCGACTCCGGCAGCTCTCCCGGATACGGCAACTCCAAGGCCTCACGCTGAATCACGAACAACTGCTCACAGGCGGCCATCGCGGCGTCAAGCATTTTGTCGAGCGTCGTGCGCGGGAACGTCGCGCCTTCGCCGGTGCCCTGGATCTCCACAAGCGTTCCGGTGTCGGTGGCGACGACGTTCATGTCGACCTCGGCGCGGGAGTCCTCGCTGTAGGGCAGATCGACACGGACCCGCCCGTCGACGACGCCGACACTCACCGCCGCGATCGCACACGACAGCGGTCGCGGATCGCTCAACCGGCCGGCCGCGCCCAAGTACGTCACGGCATCGGCGAGTGCGACGTAGGCACCGGTGATCGCCGCGGTGCGCGTGCCGCCGTCGGCCTGCAGCACGTCGCAGTCGATCGCGATCGTGTTCTCCCCCAG
The DNA here is from genome assembly GCA_963793055.1 of uncultured Actinomycetota bacterium. Classification (GTDB taxonomy): domain Bacteria; phylum Actinomycetota; class Actinomycetes; order Mycobacteriales; family Mycobacteriaceae; genus Mycobacterium. The sequence continues at coordinate 318,231 of CAWBYS010000004.1, forward strand.
CGCCGCCAGGTCGATGCAGGCGCGCAGCGAGCGGCCGACCAGCCGGCTGATCTCCTGGGTGCGGCCGCCGACGCGGCCCTTGACCGACTCGCGGTCCGAACGATCGTGGGTGGCCGCGGGCAGCATCGCGTACTCCGCGGTCAACCAGCCCTGCCCCGATCCCTTACGCCAGCGCGGCACGCCGTCGGTGACGCTCGCCGTGCACATGACTCGGGTCTGCCCGAATTCCACGAGCACCGATCCGGCGGGATGAGAGGTGAAGCCACGGGTGATGCGAACCGGTCGCAGCTCGTCATCGAGCCGGCCGTCTTCTCGTCTGGACACGCGCCAACCCTATCCGTTGGACCCGACGCCAAATGCGGACGAGAGGAGCACCGAGTGTCTTACGTGCGCTTGACGTCAAACGACTCGTTGCACACCACCGCGTGCACCGGCCCGCCGAACTCCGCCTTCGCCTCGCTGATGACATCCTCGCGCGACGTCCACGGCGGGATGTGGGTCAGCAGCAGTTCGCCGACGCCCGCCTCCGCAGCCGCCCGTCCGGCTTCGGTACCCGACAGGTGCAACCTGGGCGGACGCTCCGGCGAGTGTGTCCACGACGCCTCGCACAGAAACACATCGGCGTCGCGGGCCAGATCGATCAGCGCGTCGCAGTATCCGGTGTCGCCGCTGTAGACGAGCACGGCGCCGTCCGGGTCGGTCATCCGCATGCCGTAGGACTCGGTCGGGTGGCAAACAAGTCGCGGCTGCACATCGAGGGCGCCGATCTGCACGCTCTGCTTGTCGACCCAATGATGGATCTCGAAGATGTCTGAGAAGTCGTCGACCTCTCCCCCCTCGGGGGACGACGCCGCACCGAGGCGCGCCCACGTGTTCGCCGGCCCGTACATCACCCCGCGCTGCTGGGCCGGCGTCGGGTGATAGCGCCGCCAAACGAAGAGGCCGGGCAGGTCGAGGCAGTGGTCGGCGTGCAGGTGCGACAGCAGTACGTGGACGGAGTTCGGATCTGCATGGCGTTGCAGCGCACCCAGCACGCCGCCGCCGAAATCGAGGACCAACGGGGGTGTGTCCGGGGCGGACACCAAGTATCCGGACGCTGGCGAATCGGGTCCGACGACACTGCCGGAGCAACCTAGTACGGTGATTCGCACAGTCACTAGCTTGCCATGCCCACCATCCGTCTGACGAAAACATCGCCCGTTTGGGCGACGGAAATCATCTATTCGTCACAACGTGATGTTGAACAGGGCGAACCCGGTCCAGAGTCGGACCCAGGAATCGGGCCGCCAATGTGGTGAAAGTCTCAGGATCACCCGTCGACTCGAATCGGCGGTTGGCTGCGGTACCGGGATCGTCAGGATGAGGCCGCAGCAAATCCAATTCGGTGAGCACTCGCAGCAAGTCCTTCGCGGTCTCCTCCGCGCTGGACACCAGCGTCACCTGCTCCCCCATCGCCAGTTGGATCAGCCCGGACAGCATCGGGTAGTGCGTGCAGCCGAGCACCAGGGTGTCGACCTCGGCGCGCTGCAGCGGCTCGAGGTAGCCCTCAGCCAGGCCGAGCACCTGCCGTCCGCTGGTCACGCCGCGCTCGACGAAGTCGACGAAGCGCGGGCACGCCACCCCCATGACCTCGGTGTCGCGCGCGGCCGCGAACGCGTCCTGATATGCCCCCGACGCGATGGTGGCCTCGGTTCCGATGACGCCGATGCGCCCGTTGCGGGTCGCGGCCACCGCGCGTCGCACCGCGGGCAGGATCACCTCTATGACGGGTATCGGCGCGTACCGTTCGCGCGCGTCGCGCAAGCACGCCGACGAGGCGGTGTTGCAGGCGATCACCAACGCCTTGATGCCTCGCGATGCCAGGTCGTCGCCGATCGCCAAGGCGTGCGCGCGGATCTCCGGAATCGTCAGTGGGCCGTAAGGGCCGTTGGCGGTATCGCCGACGTAGATGATGTCTTCGTCGGGGAGCTGGTCGATGATCGCGCGGGCGACGGTCAGTCCACCGACGCCGGAGTCGAAGATGCCGACGGGCGCTTGGCGGTCGCTCACGACGTCAGGTATGGGTTTGTCGCCGCGCTCTTGCGGCGAACACGCGCCTTGCGTTCCGGACCCGACAACAAGTACGCCGCGATGACACCTGCGATCGCGCCACTCAGATGGCCCTGCCACGACACGCCGGGGGTTCCCGGCAGCAAGCCGAGCAGGATGCCGCCGTAGACCAACAAGACGATGACGCCGACGACGATCTCCCACGCCTTGCGAGTGAAAAATCCGAAGACGATCAGAAAGGCCAGCCAGCCGAAGATCAGACCCGACGCACCGATGTGGCTGGGGGTTTCGCACTGCACGCCGACGATGGGGCAGTGGACGCCGACGGTGCCGATCAACCACGTGCCGAAGCCGCCCAGAATCCAGATGATGGCCGTGGCGAAGATGAACCGCGACATGCCCGCGAGCGTCATCAGGAAGCCGAGCACGAGCGCCGGAACGGTGTTGGCGATCAGGTGATCCCAGTTCGCGTGCAGCAGGGGCGCGAAGACGATCCCCCACAGTCCGTCGGCCTCCAGCGGCCGGATGCCGTTGTCGTCCAGCCGGTGGTTGGTCAGCGAGTCCCACAGCTCGATGACGTAGAGCAGGACGACGAAGCTGACGACGGTCAGCGCCGCCGACCATCCACGCGGGCCGCTTCTTCGGCTCCGCGGGCGTTTGCATATCCCGGCTGTGTCATGCGCGATCCGCTCGCTTCTCGCTTGGCTGTCATGCCCAAAGCTGTCCTTCCAACGCGTGTTCGGCGTCATCCAGGCTACCGGCGTACGCACCGGTCGACAGATACTTCCAGCCTGCATCGGCGACGACGAACGCGATATCGGCCTGCTCGCCGGCGTTGACCGCCTTGGCCGCCACGCCGAGCGCCGCGTGCAGCACCGCGCCGGTGGAGATTCCGGCGAAAATGCCCTCGAGCTGGACCAGTTCCCGGGTGCGCTTGACCGCGTCGTACGAGCTGACAGAATACCGGCCGGTCAGCACCTCGGCGTCGTACAGCTCCGGGATGAACCCCTCGTCGATGTTGCGCAGCGCGTAGACCCCTTCGCCGTAACGCGGTTCGGCCGCCACGATCTGGACATCGGGCTTGTGTTCGCGCAGATACCGTCCGGTGCCCATCAGCGTGCCGGTGGTGCCCAGGCCGGCAACGAAGTGCGTGATCTCGGGCAAGTCGGCCAGCAACTCGGGACCGGTGCCCTCGTAGTGCGCCAAGCTGTTGGCCTCGTTGCCGTACTGATAAAGCATCACCCAGGCGGGGTTTTGCGCCGCGAGTTCTTTGGCGTGTGCGACGGCGGTGTTCGAGCCGCCCTCGGCCGGCGAGTAGATGATCCGCGCACCGTAAAGCTCGAGCAGCTGCCGTCGTTCGATCGAGGTGTTCTCGGGCATCACGCAGATCATGTGATAGCCCCTCAGCAGAGCAGCCATCGCCAACGAGATGCCGGTGTTGCCGCTCGTCGGCTCGAGGATCGTCGCGCCCGGTTTCAGAAGGCCGCGCTTCTCGGCATCCTCGATCATTCGCAACGCCGCACGGTCCTTGATGGAGCCGGTGGGATTGCGGTCCTCGAGCTTGGCCCAGAGCCGGACGTGCGGCTCGTCGTTCCACCGCGGCGACAACCGCTGCAGGCCCACCAACGGCGTATTGCCGAGCGCCTCGAGCAGTGAGTTGTACCGCGTCATTTGACGCCCACTCACCCTCCCGCCACAGCCGGCAGGATGGTCACCGAGTCGCCGTCGGCGATCGCGGTGTCCAGCCCGCCGGAGAACCGCACGTCCTCGTCGTTGACGTAGATGTTGACGAAGCGGTTGAGCTTGCCGTCGTCCATCAGACGCTCGGAGATGCCGGAGTAATTCGCCTCGAGGTCGGACAGGACCGCCGCGAGGGTTTCGCCTGCGGCCGTGACGCGCTTCTCGCCCCCGGTGTGGGTGCGCAGGATGGTCGGAATCGACACGGTGACTGACATGTAAGGGGCCTCCTGGGCTGGCTCTAGTACTGCTCGACGATCTTGACGGGCTCTTCGGTGACGACGCCGTCCACGATGCGGTAGCTGCGCAGCTCATGCTCGTCGGGGTCGCGGGTCGACACGAGGACGTAGTGCGCGTCGGGCTCGGATGCGTACGAGATGTCGGTGCGACTGGGGTAGGCCTCGGTGGCGGTGTGCGAGTGGTAGATCACGATCGGGGCATCGCCTGCTTCTTCTAAAGCCCGCCACACCTTCAGCTGCTCGCCGGAGTCGAACCGGTAGAACGTCGGCGACCGCTCGGCGTTGACCATCGCGATGAAGCGCTCCGGACGGTCCGACCCGTCCGGCCCCGCGATCACCCCGCACGCCTCGTCGGGATGGTCGGCGCGGGCGTGGGCCACCATGGCGTCGACCAGCTCGGCTCGGATCACCAGCACTGTCGTTGACCTTTCACTCGAACGCTCCGGGCAACATGTCCCGGTATGCCGGTATTCCGGCCACCGATTCGGCAGCCAGCACACCAACCATCACGGCGCGGGCCAGGCAGTCCGCCGCGGCGGCGCCGATCGCGGTGATCAGCGGCACCTCCGGCGACATCGACGCCGGGGTCGTCGGATCGGGCACGACCTCGACGGCGCCGGTGGCCAGCGCGAACACCGTATCGCCATCCAACGGGGTGTGACACGGCCGGATGGTGCGGGCCAGACCGTCGTGCGCGGCGACCGCGACGCGGCGGCACCCCGACTTGCTCAACAAAGCGTCGGTGGCGACGACGGCGATCGTGGTGTTGAGCGGGCTGAGTTCGGTGTGCCGGTCGGCGTAGGCGGCCACCTCGTCGGCCGGCGGCGGTATCAGGCCGAACTCCTCGATCTGGTCGGCCTGCCACGGCAGTCCCGTCGCCGGATCGACGGCGTCACCAGCGGCGTTGACGACGACCAACGCCCCGACCGTGACGCCCGAGTCGAGCGTCATCGACGCCGTCCCTACTCCGCCCTTGAGGACACCCACACGGGCGCCCGCGCCCGCACCGACGGTGCCGATGCCCACCTCGATCCCAGCTCGCTGGGCCGCGGCATAGCCGAACTCCGCGGTCGGACGGCACTGCCACCCACCCACGGGAAGATCAAAAATCACGGCGGCGGGAACAATCGGCACCACGCCCCCGTCCATCGCCACACCGCGGCCCTGTTCCTCCAGCCAGGTCATCACCCCGTCGGCGGCCGCGAGCCCAAAGGCACTGCCGCCGGAGAGCACGACTGCGTCGACATGGCGCACCGAATTGATGGGGTCCAGCAGATCGGTCTCGCGGGTGCCGGGCGCCCCGCCCCGGCTGTCGACGGCCCCCACGGTTCCCGGCGGAGTGAGCACGACGGTCGTCCCGCTGGCCCAGCCCGAACCGAGTGCGGCATCGGGATCGATTCGCTGGTGCGCTCCCACGAGGATTCCGCCGACGTCGGTGATCGCACTCATGACCGCTTGCCCATGATTCCGAGCACCAGATACTCCTGTAACACCGTCAGCCACTGATAGACATCCAGATGTCCCGCCATCGGATGATTGGGCGGCAGTTCCTGGCGACCATCGGCGGTGACACCGAGCATGGTGCCAAGCGCGAGCCGCATGTCGTTGACCGCAGCCGCCCAGGCGTGGGCGTCGGCCTCGTCGATCTCAAACTTGCCGCCGTCCTGCGGTACCGTGTCCAAGACCCGTTGCGCTGCTTGACGTTTCGCTGCGATGATTTCGGGTTCGTGCAAGCCGCGCAGCGCGGAGTTGAGACTCTCGGCGGTACCGGAGCCGGCCGGGTGATCGTTCTGCGGTCGGAAGAAGTCCGGCAGCAGGCGCTTCATCGTTTCGTCCTGCGGCGGTGACGAATTGCCAATACGCATTCCCGTGATTTCCTCGAGTTCATCAGCGGGAGAGGAAGATTCGCGTTCCTCGAGCATGCCGATCATCGAGGTCGCGAGACTCTGCAGCAGCGCTGCTTCGTGGGAGGCCAACGCTGACCGGAAGCGCGGGCCGTCGCCGGTGTCGACCCGTTTCCATTTACGCACCGTCGTGTCAGCGGTCCTGTTGCAGCGTCGCCCACAGACCGGCGGCATGAAGCTTGGACACGTCGACCTCCATCGACTCGCGACTGCCCGCCGATACGACGGCCTTGCCCTCGTTGTGCACCTGCATCATGAGTTTGGTCGCGTGCGGCTCGCTGTACCCGAACAGCTTCTGGAAGACGTACGTCACGTAGGTCATCAGGTTGACGGGGTCGTCCCAGACAATGGTCACCCATGGGGCGTCCGTCGCTCGAGGGTGGCGACGTCGCGCTCCTCGCGAGTTCCCGGACGGGTCTTCGCCGGCGTAACCATGTGGTTCAGGATAGCCGGGGCATACAAGGGCCCCCGAACTACTACGGTTGCGATGTGACCGTCGCGCTGCTGACCGACAAGTACGAGCTGACCATGCTCGCCGCGGCGCTGCGCGACGGCACCGCCGCGCCGCCGGACCACATTCGAGGTGTTCGCCCGCCGCCTTCCCGCCGGTCGGCGCTACGGTGTGGTGGCAGGCACCGCGCGCTTCGTGGAAGCGTTGGCGCAGTTCAGGTTCGACGATGCCGCCCTGTCTTCACTCTCGGACTTCCTCGATGACACGACGCTCGGCTATCTCGCCGACTACCAATTCCGTGGGGACGTCGACGGGTATGAGGAGGGCGAGCTGTACTTCCCGGGGTCCCCGGTGTTATGCGTACACGGCACTTTCGCCGAGTGTGTCGTGCTCGAAACGCTGGCGCTGTCGATCTTCAACCACGACACGGCGATCGCGTCGGCCGCGGCGCGGATGGTCAGCGCCGCCGAAGGTCGGACGCTGATCGAGATGGGAGCGCGGCGCACCCACGAGCAGGCCGCTGTCGCCGCTGCGCGCGCGGCGTATATCGCCGGGTTCACCGGCTCGTCGAACCTCGAGGCTCAACGCACCTACGGGGTCCCCGCCCTCGGAACCAGCGCCCACGCATTCACGTTGCTGCACACCGATCAAACCGGTCCAGACGAGAAGGCGGCGTTCAAGGCGCAGATCGATGCGCTCGGGATGGGCACGACGCTGCTCGTCGATACCTACGACATCACGCAGGGCGTGGCGAACGCGGTCGAGGTGGCGGGCACCGAGCTGGGCGCAGTGCGTATCGACTCGGGCGATCTCGGTGTGCTGGCCCGGCAGGTACGCGAGCAGCTCGACGGGCTCGGCGCCACCAACACCCGCATCGTGGTGTCCGGTGATCTCGACGAGTTCGCCATCGCCGCCCTGCGCGCCGAACCCGTCGACATCTACGGCGTCGGCACCTCGGTGGTCACCGGCTCGGGCGCCCCGACAGCCAGCATGGTCTACAAACTGGTGGAGGTCGACGGCATGCCGGTGGAGAAACGCAGCAGCCACAAAGAGTCCCACGGCGGCCGCAAGCAGGCGATGCGGACATGCAAGGCCACGGGCACCATCCTCGAGGAGATCGTCTATCCGTACGGCCATCCGCCGAGCGAGAGTCAGGGCGCGCCCTCACCGTCGATCTCGTGCGGGACGGCGAACCCATCGGCGACTTGGGGCTCGACGCCGCTCGCGAGCGGGTGAAGGCAGGACTGCACAGCTTGCCGTGGGATGGGCTGAAGCTGTCCCGCGGCGAGGCGGCAATTCCGACGCGGATGATTCCGCCCGGCAGGTAGGAGCGACGACGTGACGTCACCGAACTGCTGGCCAAGGCGGTCGCCGCGCTGGGCGGCACCGAGCGTCGCGGTCAGGTCGAAATGGCCGAGGCCGTTGCGCATGCGTTCGACGCCGGTGAACACCTCGCGGTACAGGCGGGAACCGGAACGGGCAAGTCACTGGCCTATCTGGTGCCCGCCATCGCCCGCGCCGTCGAAGCCGATGAGCCCGTCGTGGTGTCGACGGCGACGATCGCACTGCAACGTCAGCTCGTTGACCGCGATCTGCCGCGCTTGGCCGAGTCGCTGTCCGACGCGCTGCCGCGCAGCCCGGAGTTCGCTCTGCTCAAGGGCCGCGGAAACTATTTGTGTCTCAACAAGATTCACAATGGAGCAGCGGCCGAGCCGGACGACGCCGCCGCAGGAGGAGCTCTTCGAGCCGATCGCCGCCAGCGCACTGGGCCGCGACGTGCAGCGGCTGATCGCCTGGTCGTCGACCACCGACACCGGCGATCGCGACGAGCTGACACCCGGCGTGCCGGACCGGTCGTGGTCGCAGGTGAGCGTCTCGGCGCGGGAATGCATCGGCGTCGCCCGCTGCCCGTTCGGCACGGACTGTTTCGCGGAGCAGGCCCGCGACAAGGCCGGCAATGCCGATGTCGTCGTCACCAACCATGCCCTTCTGGCGATCGACGCCATCTCCGACGCCGCGGTGCTGCCCGAACACAACCTGCTGGTGGTCGACGAGGCGCACGAACTCGTCGACCGGGTGACCTCGGTGGCCACCGGCGAGCTGTCGGCGACTTCGCTCGGTGTCGCGCATCGGCGGTCCGCCCGGCTGGTCGATCCGGAACTCGCGCAACGCCTTGAGGCTGCGACGGCGACGCTGTCGTCGGCGATCCACGACGCCACGCCGGGCCGTATCGACATGCTCGACGACGAGATTGGCGACCTATCTGACCGCGCTGCGCGACGCCGCCAACCGGGTGCGGTCGGCGATCGACACCAGCCCCAGCGATCCGAAGGCGGCCTCGGCACGCGCCGAAGCGGTCACCGCGCTGACCGACGTCAGCGACACCGCGTCGCGCATCCTCGATTCATTCGTACCCGCCATTCCCGACCGCACCGAGGTGGTGTGGCTGGACCATGAGGAGAACCGCGGAACCACCAGAGCGATCCTGCGGGTGGCCCCGCTGTCGGTGTCAGGGTTGTTGCGCGGCAGGATGTTTGAGCATTCGACGGCTGTGCTGACGTCGGCGACGCTGACGATCGGCGGCTCATTCGATGCAATGGCGTCGGCATGGGGACTGGCAGGCGATGACGTCGAGTGGCGCGGCATCGACGTCGGCTCACCGTTCGAGCATGCGAAGTCGGGCATCCTCTACGTCGCCGCCCACCTCCCCCGCCAGGCCGCGACGGCACCGGATCGGCCGAACAGCTCGACGGAGATCGAGGGGCTCATCACCGCCGCGGGCGGCCGGACGCTCGGCCTGTTCTCGTCGATGCGCGCCGCCAAGGCCGCTGCCGAGATCATGCGCGACCGGCTCGAGACGCCGGTGCTGTGTCAGGGAGAGGACACCACCTCGGCGTTGGTGAAGCAGTTCGCCGAGGATGCCGACGACCTCGCTGTTCGGCACGCTGTCGCTGTGGCAGGGCGTGGACGTGCCCGGTCCGTCGCTTGTCGCTGGTGCTCATCGATCGCATCCCGTTCCCCCGGCCCGACGACCCGCTCCTGACGGCGCGCCAGCGAGCGGTGGCCGCCCGCGGAGGCAACGGGTTCATGGCCGTCGCCGCCAGCCACGCCGCGCTGCTGCTGGCCCAGGGCGCCGGCCGACTACTGCGACCGTCGACGACCGCGGCGTCGTCGCGGTGCTCGACTCCCGGATGGCCACCGCCCGCTACGGCGGGTATCTGCGGGCGTCACTGCCACCGTTCTGGGCGACGACCGACCCGGTGCGGGTCCGTCAAGCACTCGAACGTTTACGCGCGGGGCTGATTACTTCTCTATCCTGGTGGCTAACTCGCTGTGCGCGCCGCCCCGGCCGCCGACACGATCCGAAAGGCGGCGTTCATGAGCCGACGACACCTGGTGGGCGTCGTGATCGCGGTGTGCTCGGCATTGCTCGTCACGGCGTGCTCTACGACGCTGCAGGGCAAAGCGGTCTCGGTGTTCGACGACCCCTTCAGCGTCGCAGGTATGCCTGCGACCGACGGGCCCACTGGGCTGCGACCCGACGCCATCGGACCGTCGCGCGTCGTGCAGGGCACCGACGACAGCGACATCGACGAACTCGGCCGGCAGGCAGTCAGTGACATCGAGGAGTTCTGGGAAAGCACGTACGGCGAGAACTTCGACGGCCAGTTCAAGCCGGTTGAAGCGCTGATCTCTTGGGATGCAAACGGATTCGACAACACCTCAGTTCTGCGGCACCGACACCTATGGACTCGTCAACGCCGGCTTCTGCCACGACGACAAGACCATCGGATGGGACCGCGGCGAATTGCTGCCGAATCTGCGAGAGGCATACGGCGACATGGGCGTGACGATGGTGCTTGCGCACGAGTACGGCCACGCCATCCAGCTTCAGGCGGGACTGGTCGACGACGACACCCCGACCCTGGTGTCCGAGCAGCAGGCCGACTGCCTTGCCGGCGTTTACGTGCGTTGGGTCGCCGAGGACAATTCGCCGCGATTCACGATGTCGACCGGCGACGGACTAAACAACGTGCTCGCGGCGGTGATCGGTTTCCGCGATCCGCTGCTGAACGAGGACGATCCCGAAGTCGGGGTCGACGAACACGGTTCAGCGTTCGAGCGCGTGTCGGCGTTCCAGTTCGGCTTCACCGACGGGGTGGCGGCTTGCAAGTCGATCGACATGCGCGAGATCGGCCAGCGGCGCGGCGACCTGCCCGTGCTGCTGCCCGAGGACGAGACCGGCGAACTGCCGGTCACCGAGCAATCGGTGCAGTCGATCATCGACGCGATGAACATCCTGTTCGAGCCTGCGAAGCCGCCGAAACTGAGCTTCGAGCCCGCCGATGCCCCGACGCCCGGCCCAGTCCGCCGGCGTCGTACTGCCCGGCCACCAACACGATCTCGGTCGACCTGCACGAACTCAAGATGATGGGCACGCAGGCGGACAACGAGGACGGCGTGTCACTGGCGAACGGCGACAACACCGCCTATTCGGTGCTGGTGTCGCGGTACATGCAGGCCATCCAGCACGAGCACGGCGGGGTGACGCTCGACAACGCCGAAGCCGCGCTGCGCACCGCGTGCCTGACCGGGGTGGCCACCGCGAAGATGTCGAAGACGAGCACCACGACCCGAGGGCAGCACGGTCGTGCTGACCGCAGGCGACGTCGACGAGGCCGTGTCGGGGATCTTGACCAACGGCCTGGCCGCCAGCGACGTCAACGGCGAATCGGTGCCGTCGGGCTTCTCACGGATCGACGCATTCCGCGTCGGCGTGCTGGGCGACCAGGATCGCTGCTTCAAGCGCTTCCAGTGACTCAGGCCTTTGCCTAGACCTTCTTCGTCACGCCGTACCAGGCGAGCACGCGTCGGACTGCGGCGTCGATCGGGTCAGGAACGCATACGAGCGGATGAACGACTCACCCACGCAACCGTCGATCTTGACGTGGAAATCGTTGATCATCACCCACGGCTGCGCCCTTGAACTCCTTCTTCGTCACGGGGACGACGTTGATGAGGCCCGGCTTCAGACCGACCGTCACGCCGCCGCCGAGTTGTTCCGAGCGCCGGAATGATCCCCTCCGGGCAGAGGCGAGACCATGTCGGTGCCGACGAACTCCGATCGACGGGGAGAGTCCCACGGTGCCGGTCAGCGATACACCGTTCGACGTGCTCATGTCGATGCCGCAGCCGATCTGGTAGCCCACTTCGAAGGTGCCCTGTGGCTCCTCTTCGTCCTCTTCGGTGTCCTCCGGGGCGGTCAACAGGCCGTTGAAGATGCCGCCAACCTCGTAGTCGCGCGTCGAAATCGCGGTTGTCAGCGGTGCGATCACCCGCTGTGTCTCGTCCCGGGCCGAAACCGTGAGCGTCCAGCCGTCCGGTGAACTCGTCGTCCTCGGCGGCGACGACTCCACCCGGCCGTCGTCGGGCGGCGCGGCTTGCGGCGGTGGCGGGGGCCTCGGGCGGCGCCGCGTCGGCGGCGACCGTCTCGGCATCGGGGTCGGCGGACGCAACGGGGGCGACCGAGGACGCAGATCAGCACGCAGGCGGACAGAACCGCCAGGTGGCGAAGCAGCATGACCGGCCTTTCTCAGCGTCCTCAAGACACGTATAACCGCCCGATCGGCCCGGTTCTCGGGTATGAGACGCGCACGAGTGCCGCCCGCGGTTATCCAAGTGTGACGAGACCGAGTTGTTGTCCGCCGTGTCAGGAGGGCATTCGCAGCACGAAGCCGGATTCGAGCGCGACCCACAGTGCGCCCTCGGCCCGATCGCCATGCCGTGGGGCTCGCTGCCCTGCGGAAGGTCGATCGTGATGATCTCGCCGTCGCCACTGATCCGGGCGAGCTGATCGGCGCCCCACAGGCTCACCCACACGCCGTCGTCGGGGTCGGCGACCACTGCGTGCGGCTTGCCGGGCAGGTCGATCTCCTGGATCGCGTCGTCCATCGGGATGCGGCCGATTCGTTCGGCGAGGATCTCGGTGAACCAGACCGCGTCGTCGTGGGTTGCGGCGATACCCACCGGACCCGCTGCGGCAGTGGGCAATTCGCGCAACGTCAGCTCGCCGGACAACGTCAGCCGGCCAACCGCGTTGGCCTCGATTGAGCGTGAACCACAACGCGTTGTCCGGGCCGCCGGCGATCATCGACGGCATACCGCCGACCGAGATGCCCGTCCGACACCTCGCCGTCGACCGATAATCCGGCCGATCACACCGGACGTCATCGCGGTGAACCACAGCGCCCCGTCCGGCTGCGGCGGTGATGCCGAACGGCCCGCTGCCGTCGCGCCAACTCGAAGGCGGCCAACTCGCCGTCGGTGCTGATCCGGCCGATCCGGTCGTCGCCGGTGCGGGTGAACCACAGCGCGCCGTCGGGGCCCGCGGTGATGAGCGACGGCGCGACTGTCCGGGGCGACCGGATAGGTGGTGACGTCACCGGCGGGCAGTCACCCGCGCGATCGCGCCGCTGTGCACCAGCGTCACCCACATCGCGCCGTCCGGGCCTGCGGCCAGTGCGTACGGTCCGCCGTCGAGCGGCAACCTTGAGCGGGGGCGTCACGCCAGCGTGACGAGGCCGAGTTCGTTGTCGCCGGCCAGCAGCGGATGGTGGGGCAGTACCCGCACCGTGTACCCGACGGGCCCGGCGACGGGCAGCGGCGCCGTCGTCGAGAAGATCTCGTTGCCGCCGTCGGCGGTCCCGGTGTGCTGCATCGGCACCGTCACCGGATCGACCAGCGCGTCGCTGGCGTCGACACGGCCGAGAACCGCCTGGACCACCACCTCGTCGGGACGAAGGTCGGCCAGGTGCACCGTCGCGGTCAGCGTGAGTTCGGAGCCGAGCACCGGAGTGTCCGGAAGTCCGTAGCTGTCGACGTCGGTGATCTGGATCTTCGGCCACGCATCGGCCGCGCGCTGCCGGTAGAGCGCCAGGTCGCGCGCCGCGCCGAACGGCTCACCGTCGGCACCGGGCTCGACGGTCTTGCGCAGAGACTGCGCAGCGGGCGCGTAGTACTTCTCGGTGTAGTCGTGCACCATCCGCGACGCCAGCACCTTCGGCCCCAGTGTCTATCAACGTGTGGCGCACCATCTCCACCCACCGTGTGCGGGACGCCGTTTTCGTCGCGGTCGTAGAACGTCGGCGCCACGGACCGCTCGAGCAAGTCATACAGTGCCGCCGCCTCGATGTCGTCACGGCGGCCTTCGTCCAGGAGTCCGTCCGCTGTCGGTATCTCCCAGCCGTTCTCGCCGTCGTACCACTCGTCCCACCAACCGTCGCGGATGGACAGGTTCAGCCCACCGTTCAGCGCGCTCTTCATGCCGGACGTGCCGCACGCCTCCAGCGGGCGCAGCGGATTGTTCAGCCAGACGTCGCAACCCGCGTACAGCTGGCGCGCCATCGACATGTCGTAGTCGGGCAGAAATGCGATGCGATGCCGCACCTCCGGCCGGTCGGCGAACTTCACCACCTGCTGGATCAGCGCCTTGCCACCGTCGTCGGCGGGGTGCGACTTGCCCGCCACGATCAGCTGGATCGGGCGCTTGTCGTCGAGCAGCAGCTTCTCCAACCGCTCCGGATCGCGCAGCATCAACGTCAGACGCTTGTAGGTGGGGACGCGCCGCGCGAACCCGATCGTCAGCACATCGGGATCGAAAGCAGTTGCGATCCAACCTAATTCAGCGTCTGATGCGCCGCGCTCCAGCCACGACCGGCGCAACCGGGCCCGCACGTCCTCAACCAGCGACTCCCGCAGCTGCGAGCGGATCCACCACATGTGACCCGGTGTCGACCTGCTGCAGCCGCTGCCAGACCGCGGGCTCTCGCTGAGCGAGTCGAGGTCCTCGGTACCGAGCAACTCGCGACCAAGCTGCAGCCACTGGGGTGCCGCCCACGTGGGACCGTGCACGCCGTTGGTGATCGAGCCGATAGGCACCTCGCCCGGGTCGAACCCGGGCCACAGCTCGTTGAACATGTAGCGGCTGACCCGACCGTGCAGCAGCGAGACGCCGTTCGCCCGCTGCGCCAGCCGCAGGCCCATGTGCGCCATGTTGAACTTCGACGGGTCGTCCTCCGCGCCGAACGCGATGATCCGGTCCAGCGGCACCCCTGGCAGCAGGAGGTGCGACATCGCGCCCGAGGCGGCCGTCTCGGTCGCGCCACCGAAATACCGCCTGACCATCTCGACCGGGAACCTGTCGATGCCCGCGGGCACCGGGGTATGCGTGGTGAACACCGTCGAGGACCGCACCACCGTCAGCGCGGTGTCGAAGTCCAGCCCGGCGTCGATCAACTCGCGGATGCGCTCAACCCCGAGGAAGCCCGCGTGGCCCTCGTTCATGTGGAATACCTCGGGCGACGCGCGCCCCTCCAGGTCGATGAACGCCCGGATCGCCCGTACACCGCCGATACCGGCCAGGATCTCCTGCTTGATCCGGTGCTCCTGGTCGCCGCCGTAGAGCCTGTCGGTCACGCCGCGCAGGTCGTGGTCGTTCTCCGGGACGTCGGAATCCAACAGCAGCAACGGAATTCGGCCTACCTGGGCGATCCAGACACGGGCGCGCAGCTGGCTGCCCTCGGGCAACGCCAGCTCGACCACCACCGGGTCGTTCGTCGCGATCGGTGAGCAGGCGCAGCGGCAGGCCCTGCGGATCGATCGACGGATAGCTCTCGTGCTGCCATCCGTCGGCGGTCAACGACTGCCGGAAGTAGCCGGATCGGTACAGCAGCCCGACCGCGATCAGCGGAAGACCCAGGTCCGATGCGGACTTCAGGTGGTCGCCCGCCAGGATGCCCAGGCCACCGGAGTAGTTCGGCAGCACCTCGGCCACGCCGAACTCCATCGAGAAGTACGCGATGCCGTTCGGCAGTTCGGCGCCCTCCTCGGCCTGCTGCTGGTACCACAGCGGCCGGGTCAGGTAATCGTCCAGGTCGGCGGCGAGTTCGTCGAGGCGGCGCAGGAAGGACTCGTCGGCGGCGAGGTCATCGAGACGCTTGGGGGTGCACCTGCCCCAGCAACGCCACGGGATCGCATCCGACCTGCTTCCACAGCTCCGGGTCGATCGTCGCGAACAGATCCTGCGTGGGCTTGTCCCACGACCACCGCAGGTTGATCGAGAGCCGCTCGAGTGCGGCCATGCGATCGGGCAGATGAGCGCGGACGGTGAACCTGCGAAGGGCTTTCACGCGAAGTCAACCTTACTGACATTTCCGCGCCTCGCAGGCCCGGTGCGACAGACCGCTTCACCTCCTTTTGATTGGGCAGCGCACTACGGTGGGTATATGCCGCGACGAGGCATGAACGAAGCAACGACGACATCGCGCGGTGAAGTGGGCCGCGCCAGCGTTAAGGAGTGGTTGGGTGGTCGGTCGTATCGGGATCGATGACGTCGCGCCGGTCGTGTCGGGTGGACGATTCCCGGCCAAGGCAGTCGTTGGCGAGATCGTCCCGGTGCGGGCCACGGTCTGGCGGGAGGGCCACGACGCGGTCGCGGCCACGCTCGTCGTGCGCTATCACGGCAACGCGTACCCGCAGCTTGTCGACGATCCCGCCGGGATGCCGTCGAGCGCGTCCACGCCGGTGCCGATCGAGGAGGTGGTCAAGGCCCCGGCGCGCATCAAACCGCAACTGCTGCCGATGTCGACTGGGCCGAACGCCCGACGTCTTTCACGGGCATTTCACCCCCGACAGCGTCGGCCTGTGGACCTTCCGCGTCGACGGTTGGGGCGACCCGATTGCCACCTGGCGCAAGGCCGTCACCGCGAAGCTCGACGCGGGCCAGGGTGAAGCCGAGCTGTCCAACGATCTACTGGTCGGCGCGAAACTGCTCGACCGCGCCGCCACCGGGCTGCCGCGCCAAGCTTCGACATCCGCTGATCGAGGCCGCAGCGCAGCTGCGCAAACCCGGTGACCCGTTCACCCGCGCGGGCGCCGCGCTGTCACCCGAGGTGTCGGAGTTGTTGAGCGAGTATCCGCTGCGCGAATTGATCACGCGCGGAGAGCAATACGGCGTCTGGGTGGATCGGCCGGCGGCACGGTTCAGCGCATGGTACGAGTTCTTTCCACGGTCCACCGGCGGCTGGGACAAGAAGGGCCGGCCGGTGCACGGCACCTTCGCGACCGCCACCAAGGCGCTTCCTCGCGTCGCGAGCATGGGCTTCGACGTGGTCTACCTGCCGCCGATCCATCCGATCGGAAAGGTGCATCGCAAGGGCCGCAACAACTCGGTGGCCGCGGCGCCCGGTGATGTCGGCTCGCCATGGGCGATCGGCAGCGACAAGGGCGGACACGACGCCGTCCATCCCAAGTTGGGCACCATCGACGACTTCGACGACTTCGTCGCCGCCGCCCGCGATCAGGGCATGGAGGTCGCACTCGATCTCGCACTGCAGTGTGCCCCCGACCATCCATGGGCCAAGAACCATCCTGAGTGGTTCACCGTGCTACCCGACGGCACGATCGCCTACGCGGAGAACCCGCCCAAGAAGTACCAGGACATCTACCCGATCAACTTCGACAACGATCCGGCCGGGCTCTACCAAGAGGTGCTGCGGGTCGTGCGGTTCTGGGTGTCGCACGGCGTCAAGATATTTCGGGTCGACAATCCGCACACCAAGCCACCCAACTTCTGGGCCTGGCTGATCGGGCAGGTGAAGACACGAGGACCCCGACGTGCTGTTCCTGTCGGAGGCGTTCACCCGGCCCGCACGGCTCTACGGTTTGGCCAAACTCGGCTTCACCCAGTCGTATACGTACTTCACGTGGCGCACCGCGAAGTGGGAGCTCACCGAGTTCGGCCAACAGATCGCCCAGCACGCGGACTACGCGCGGCCGAACCTGTTCGTGAACACGCCCGACATCCTGCACGAGAGTCTGCAGCACGGCGGCCCGGGCATGTTCGCGATCCGGGCCGTGCTGGCCTCCACGATGAGCTCGGCGTGGGGCGTCTACTCAGGCTACGAACTCTTCGAGCACCGGCCCGTGCGGGAGGGCAGTGAGGAGTACCTGAACTCCGAGAAGTACGAGTTGCGTCCGCGCGACTTCGATGCGGCGCTCGCCGACGGCGAGTCGCTCGAGCCATTCTTAACCCGGCTCAACGAGATTCGCCGGTTGCATCCGGCGCTGCATCAGCTGCGCACCATCAAGTTCCACTACCCGGACAACGACGCCGTGCTGGCGTACAGCAAGTTCGATCCGGCGAGCGGCGACCAGGTGTTGGTCGTGGTCACCCTCAATCCGTTCGGGCCCGAGGAAACGACGTTGTGGTTGGACATGGCGGCGTTGGGAATGGAGCCCTACGAGCGCTTCTGGGTACGCGACGAGATAACCGGTGACGAATATCAGTGGGGGCAGGCCAATTACGTTCGCCTCGATCCGGCGAAGGCAGTCGCGCATGTGCTGAACATGCCCCAGGTACCGGCCGAAGAACGACTCAACCTACTGCGTAGGGAGTGACGAGATGACGCAGATCAACCAACGCACCAGCCCGAATCTCCGACCACACACGGCCGACCTCAACCGACTGCTGGCCGGCGAGCACCACGACCCGCACTCGGTTCTGGGCGCGCACGAGTACGGCGACCACACCGTCGTGCGCGCGTACCGACCACACGCGACCGAGGTGGTGGCGCTCGTCGGCGACCAGCGCTACCCGTTCGAGCACATCGAAGCGGGCGTGTTCGCGGTCGCGCTGCCGTTCAACAACCTGGTGGACTATCGGCTCGAGGTCAGCTATCCCGGCGCGGACGGACCCGTCGTGCACAGGGTCGCCGACGCCTACCGGTTTCTGCCGACCCTCGGCGAGATGGATCTGCATCTCTTCGCCGAGGGACGCCACGAGCGGCTGTGGGAGATCCTGGGCGCGCATTCCCGGCGTTTCACCACACCCGACGGCGTGGTCGACGGCGTGTCGTTCGCCGTCTGGGCGCCGAATGCCAAGGGCGTCAGCCTCATCGGCGACTTCAATCACTGGGATGGCAACGAAGCTCAGCTGCGGGTGCTCGGCTCGACGGGCGTGTGGGAACTGTTCTGGCCCGGGTTCAAAATCGGTGACCTGTACAAGTTCCGGGTGCACGGCGCCGACGGCTCGGTCAGCGACCGCGCCGACCCGATGGCGTTCGCCACCGAGGTGCCGCCGCAGACCGCGTCGAAGGTCACCAAGAGCGAGTATCGCTGGGAGGACCAGGACTGGCTGGCCAAGCGAGCCAGCCAGAACGCGGTGTTCGAGCCGATGAGCACCTACGAGGTGCACCTGACGTCGTGGCGGCCCGGCCTGAGCTATCGGGAGCTGGCTGCTGAGCTCACCGAATATGTCGTCACCAACGGCTTCACGCACGTCGAACTGATGCCGGTTGCCGAGCATCCCTTCGGCGGCTCGTGGGGCTATCAGGTGACGTCCTACTACGCGCCGACGTCGCGGCTTGGCACACCCGATGACTTCCGCTTCCTTGTCGACACCCTTCACCAGGCCGGCATCGGCGTCATCATGGACTGGGTGCCCGCCCACTTCCCGAAGGACGCGTGGGCATTGGGCCGGTTCGACGGCACCGCGCTGTACGAGCACTCCGACCCGCGGCGCGGCGAGCAACTCGACTGGGGCACTTACGTATTCGACTTCGGCCGCGCCGAGGTCCGTAACTTCCTGGTGGCCAACGCGCTGTACTGGCTGCAGGAGTTCCACATCGACGGCCTTCGCGTGGACGCGGTCGCGTCGATGCTGTACCTGGATTACTCGCGACCCGAGGGCGGCTGGACGCCGAACATCTACGGCGGCCGCGAGAACCTCGAAGCCGTGCAGTTCCTGCAGGAGATGAACGCCACCGTGCACAAGGTCGCCCCGGGCATCGTCACCGTCGCGGAGGAGTCCACCTCGTGGCCGGGCGTCACTCGCCCGACAAACCTTGGTGGCCTTGGTTTCTCGATGAAGTGGAACATGGGTTGGATGAACGACACGCTCGAGTTCATCAAGCGCGATCCGATTCACCGCAGCTATCACCATCACGAGATCACGTTCTCGATGCTGTACGCGTACAGCGAGAACTTCGTACTCCCGATCAGCCATGACGAAGTGGTGCACGGCAAGGGCACCCTGTGGGGCCGCATGCCCGGAAACGACCACGTGAAGGCGGCGGGCCTGCGCGGCCTGCTCGCCTACCAGTGGGCCCATCCCGGCAAGCAGCTGCTCTTCATGGGCCAGGAGTTCGGCCAGCGCGCCGAATGGTCCGAGGAACGCGGCGTCGACTGGTATCAGCTGGACGAGAGCAGCTTCTCCGGCGGCGTGCAGCGATTCGTCCAGGACATGAATGCGGTTTATCGCAGCAGGCGTGCGCTGTGGTCGCAGGACACCAAGCCCGAGGGCTACTCGTGGATTGACGCCAACGACTCCGCCAACAACGTGTTGAGCTTCCTGCGCTTCGGCGACGACGGTTCGATGCTCGCGTGTGTCTTCAACTTCTCGGGCACCGAGCACACCCAATACCGGCTTGGCCTGCCGCACGCGGGCACCTGGCGCGAGGTGCTCAACACCGACGCCGACATCTACAACGGAACGGGCATCGGCAACTTCGGCGCCGTGGAGGCGACCGACGAGCCCTGGCACGGCCGACCGGCCTCAGCCGTGATGGTGTTGCCGCCGCTGGCGGCGCTGTGGTTCGAACCTGCCTAGTTTCCTGCGCGAGCAGACGGCGGAATTAGTACAGCGCGTTAGCCAGCTTGCGGCGGCCGGCGATCACTTCCGGGTCGGCGGGGTCGAAGAGTTCGAACAACTCGATCAGCCGTGTCCGCACCGCGGTGCGGTCGTCGCCGGCCGTGCGCTTGATCAATGCGATGAGCCGGTCGAACGCCGATGCGACATTCTGCTGCAGGATCTCGACGTCGGCGGCGGCGAACGCCACTTCGATGTCGTCGGGTGCAGCGTCCGCGGCGACGACGGCGCCCGGCGCGCGTGAGGTGGCGCGCTGCAGGAAAGCGATCTGGCGGACCGCGCCTTTGGCCTCGGCATGGTTCGGGTTGGCGTCCAGGATCGCCTGGTATGCCGCCCGGGCCGCGTCGAAGTCACCGGTGTCGAGGTGTTCCCGCGCAGCGGCCAACTCGGGATCGACGCGTTCGGCGCTCTCGTCGTCGGCACCTCCGCTGAGCTTGCCGGCGGTGGCGTTCATCAGCGAATCCAGCCAGCCGCGCAGCTGCTCCGGCGGCTGCACCCCCTGAAAACTCGACAGGGGCTGGCCCGCAGCCAAAGCCACGACCGTCGGGACGGCTTGCACACCGAACATCTGCGCAACACGCGGGACCGTGTCGACGTTCACCGTCGCCAGCGACCACTTGCCGCCGTCGGCGCCCTCGAAAGCGGCGAGGGCGTTGGCCAGTTGAACGCTCGCCTCACTGCGCGGTGACCAGAGCACCACAACGACGGGCACTTGGCTGGACCGAACCAGCACCTCTGCTTCGAAATTGGCCTCGGTGATCTCCACACCGCCGGACGGGCCCGCCGCGGCCGCTTCACTGGCGGCCGGTTGCTTGAGCGCCGATAGGTCAATCGCGCCGGCCATCGAGGCCGCAATGGGGGGTCGGGGACGACTCACGCCCTCAAGTTTGTCACGTGGTTTCGGGTGCCCGCCGACCCGGTTCGCCGATGGCGCCGACGGCTCCCGGGACGGCCATTCGACCGGTCCGGTCGGCCCATATGACGAAGATCACACTGCACAGCGGCACCACGCTCGCCAGCAACGCCACCAACCATGTGCCGGTCGCCCACTTGAAGGCCATTCCGGCCGATAGGCCCGCCACCACGAACGCGATGAACACCAGCCCGTGGGCCATACCGAACACCTTGACGCCGATCTCGGTTCGCGAACTGCCCAGGTATTTGAAGTACATGCCGATCAGCAGCCCGACCCAGCTGACGGCTTCCAGCAGAGCGATTAGACGAAACCAGCCGACAACCGAACGCAAATCAAAATCGCCTGTCATGGCAGCCAGTGTGCCCGAATCCGGCGGTGATTACTACAAAGCGTCGTAGATCAGCTATCCGGCTCGCAGCACCAGCGCGTCACCCTGGCCGCCGGCGCCGCACAACGCCGCCACGGCGTAGCCGGAGCCGCGTCGCGCCAGCTCAAGGGCGGCGTGCAGCGTGATCCGGGCACCCGACATGCCGATCGGGTGGCCGATCGCGATCGCGCCGCCGTTGACGTTGACCTTCTCCGGGTCGACACCCAACTCCTTCATCGATGCGAGCCCAACGGCGGAGAACGCCTCGTTGATCTCGATGACATCGAGTTGACCGACCGAGATCCCTTCGCGGGCAATGGCTTTCTTGATGGCGTTGGCCGGCTGCGACTGAAGCGTGGAGTCCGGGCCCGCGACGACGCCGTGGGCGCCGATCTCGCACAGCCAGGTCAGCCCCATCTCCTGGGCCTTCTCTTTGTTCATCACCACCACGGCCGCGGCCCCGTCGGAGATCTGCGATGCCGATCCAGCGGTGATCGGTGCCGTCCTTGCGGAACGCCGGCTTCAGACCCGCCAGCGATTCGGCGGTGGTGTTGGCGCGGATGCCCTCGTCCTCGGTGAACTCGATCTCCTCGCCCTTGCGCTGCGGGATCTTCACCGGCACCACCTCGTCGGCGAATACGCCGTCTTTCCATGCGGCAGCGGCCTTTTGGTGCGAACGCGCGGCGAACTCGTCCTGCTCGGCGCGGCTGAACTGGTCGACGTCGTTGCGCTGCTCGGTCAGCGCGCCCATCGGCTGGTCGGTGAACACGTCGTACAGTCCGTCGTAGGCCATGTGGTCCAGAACGGTGACGTCGCCGTACTTGTAGCCCGAGCGGCTGTCCATCAGAAGATGCGGCGCCTTGGTCATCGACTCCTGGCCACCGGCGACGACGACGTCGAATTCACCTGCGCGGATCAATTGGTCGGCCAGCGCGATGGCGTCGATGCCGGACAGGCACATCTTGTTGATCGTCAGCGAGGGGACGTCCCAGCCGATGCCCGCGGCGACCGCGGCCTGGCGTGCGGGCATTTGCCCGGCGCCGGCGGTGAGGACCTGGCCCATGATCACGTATTCCACGGCCGACGCCGGTACCTTGGCCTTTTCCAGGGCTCCGGCGATGGCGATCGCGCCAAGGTCGCTACCCGAGAAGTCCTTCAGCGAACCCATGAGTTTGCCCACCGGCGTGCGCGCCCCAGCAACAATCACCGACTTGACCTCTTTGGTCATCTGATACCTCCAAGAAATGGGTATTCGGATATGTGGCCCATGACACATTCCGCAAACATCTGTCTCAAGGTTACCGTTACGTTATGACGACCGAGCACGTAGACGCTCGTCCGGCGCTTGCAAGTGCACTCGTGACGGCGATCGACCATGTCGGCATCGCCGTCCCAGATCTCGCTGACGCGATCAAGTGGTATCACGACCACCTCGGCATGATCGTGCTGCACGAGGAGGTCAACGAGGAGCAGGGCGTCCGCGAGGCCATGCTGTCGGTGCGCGGCGCTCCCAAGGGCAGCGCGCAGATCCAGCTGATGTCACCGCTCGACGAAACGTCGACCATCGCCAAGTTCATCGACAAGCGTGGGCCCGGCCTGCAGCAGCTGGCCTACCGCACCAGCGACATCGACCTTCTCAGTGAGCGACTGCGCACCGAGGGGGTGCGTCTTCTGTACGACGCCCCGCGGCGTGGCACCGCGAACTCGCGGATCAATTTCATCCATCCCAAGGACGCGGGCGGAGTGCTGATCGAGCTCGTCGAGCCGGGCGAAGAGCACTAAACCAATCGTCGCACTCTCCCCCTACGCTTCGCGCGGGTGGGCCCACCGCTTGCGAGGGGAGTACCCCCACAACGCGGCCTAGGGCCGCTCGATCGTCGTTCGACTAAGACCACTTTCGCGTGGGGCTCCGGGTAGCCCGATGCGTCCAGCACGGCGTGTGCCAGTGGCGACGGTCGTCGACCGCCTGCTCCCCCATGTCGGCGGGAAAGACCACCAGATGCGCTGTCCCAGGCCGGATCTCGTGATCGCAGCCCGGACACCGGTACGTCTTCGTCGCGCGCGAGCCCGTGACGGGTCGAACTTCATACTCGTAGCCATCGGCCCCGGTCTCGATCCTGCGAGCTACGGGCAACGGCGGCATTCGTCGTCCGCGTGACGGGTCGCGGCGCCGAGGCATGACATCAGCTTAAGTGCTCAGAAGAGCCGAAACTCATCACTGTCCATACCGCGCATCTTGTCGTAGTCCAATGTCACGCAACGAATCCCGCGGTCGGTCGCCAACGTCTTGGCCTGTGGCTTGATCTGCTGGGCCGCGAAGACCCCCGCCACGGGAGCAAGCACGGTGTCGCGGTTCAGCAGTTCGAGGTACCGCGTGAGTTGTTCGACGCCGTCGATCTCGCCGCGCCGCTTGATCTCGACGGCCACCGAGCCGCCGTGTTCGTCGCGGCACAACAGGTCCACCGGACCGATCGCTGTCATGTACTCCCGGCGCACCAGGGTGTAGCCGGCGCCGAGCAGTTCGACATGCTCGGCCAACAACGCCTGCAGGTGCGCCTCGACGCCGTCCTTCACGAGACCCGGATCCACCCCCAGCTCATGACTGGAGTCGTGCTCGATGTCCTCGATCGTGATGCGCAGCTGCTCCCCCGTCTTGTTCTCGACGACCCAGACCGGCGCATCATCGGCCGCCTCCTCGACGAGCCAGCAGGGCGGGCTCATCCAGTTCAGCGGCTTATAGGCGCGGTCGTCGGCGTGCACGCTCACCGATCCATCGGCCTTGATGAGCAGCAGCCGGCGCGCGGAGGGCAGATGCGCGGTGAGGCGTCCTACATAGTCGACGGTGCACTGGGCGATCACGAGACGCACCCGAACCTACCTTAGGCGGCGCTCCGGCAAATTAGGCTCTAGCCACGATGACCGCCAACAACAGCGTCGCGCAGCGGCTTGGTCGCGTGCTCGAGCGCGTGACGAGCCAGAGCGGCCGGGTCTCGGCCACCCCGGAATATGGCTCCTGGGTGCTCGGCCGCGTATCCGAGAGCCAGCAGCGGCGACGGGTGCGCATCCAGATCATCCTCACGACGTTTGTGATCATCGCGAACCTCATCGGTATCGGCGTCGCGTCGCTGGTCGTCATCGTGGCGTTTCCCACCCCGAGTGTGTTCGAGCCCGAAGTCCGATGGATCACGTTCGTCGCCGTGCCTGTTTATGTGCTGGCGGCCCTCGTCATCGGCGTGTTCTGGGCCACCCGCCGCGTCATCAACAACGTGCGGTGGGCCATCGAAGAGCGCGCCCCCAGCCGCGAAGATCAACGCAACACCTTCTTCGCTCCTTGGCGACTGACGCGCGTGCTGTTGATCCTGTGGGGCGTCGGGACGGTCGTGCTCACCGTCCTGTACGGCATGGTGGACACCGACTACATCCCGAAGTGGTTGCTGGGCATCAGTTTTCCCGGCATCGTCGTCTCGGCAAGCTGCTACCTGTTCACCGAGTTCGCGCTGCGCCCGGTCGCCGCGCAGGCGCTGGAGGCAGGCCAGCCGCCGCGTCGGTTCGCAGAGGGCATCATGGGCCGCACGATGCTGGTGTGGGCACTCGGTTCGGGCGTTCCGGTGCTCGGGATCTTCCTGGCAGCCGCTATCACGCTGATGCTGCGCAACCTGACGCCGACCGAGTTCACCGTCGCGGTGATGATCCTGGCGCTGTTCGCACTGGCCTTCGGATTCATCCTGATGTGGATTCTGTCCTGGCTCACGGCCACTCCGGTGCGGGTCGTACGCGCGGCGCTCAACCGCGTCGAGCAGGGCGATCTGGACACCAACCTCGTCGTATTCGACGGGACCGAGCTCGGCCAGTTACAGCGTGGATTCAACTCGATGGTCGCGGGGTTGCGCGAGCGTGAGCGAGTACGCGACCTCTTCGGCCGTCACGTCGGCCGCGAAGTGGCTGAGGCGGCCGAGCGGCAGCGACCGAAACTCGGCGGCGAAGAACGCCATGTCGCGGTGATCTTCGTGGACATCATCGGCTCGACCCTATTGGTGACGAGCAGGCCCGCGACCGAGGTCGTCGACCTCCTGAACCGCTTCTTCGCGGTGATCGTCGAGGAGGTCGACCGCCACCACGGGTTCGTGAACAAATTCGAGGGCGATGCGGCGCTGGCGGTCTTCGGTGCGCCGAACCGTCTGGACAATCCCGAGGACGAGGCGTTGGCAGCCGGGCGGGCCATCGCGCGGCGCATCCACGAAGAGGCGCCCGAATGCGAAGCCGGCATCGGCGTGGCCTCCGGTGAAGCCGTCGCCGGCAATGTGGGCGCCAAGGAGCGTTTCGAGTACACCGTGATCGGCGAGCCCGTCAACGAGGCCGCCAGGCTGTGCGAATTGGCCAAGTCGTCACCCGGCCACCTGCTCGCGTCCTCTGACACCGTAACCAACGCCTCCGAAAGTGAGCAAAGCAATTGGACTTTCGGCGACACCGTCACACTGCGTGGTCATGACGAACCGACCCGCCTGGCGCTGCCTGTCTAGCGCGTCGTCAATCTTCTTGAGAGCAAACGGTTGTCGATCTGTAACAGCTTGCACAGCCCGCGCACATAGGCAACACAGTGCCTGACCATCTCTGCGCCCTAACTTACTTCGCATGCGGTAAGAGTTGCCGCAGCAGTGAGAAATGGAGCAGGGTAATGACTTTCAAGCGGGTTCTGTCGGTGTCTGCGCTTGCAGCCGGAATCGGACTTTCATGTGTACTGGGCGTCGGCGTCGGTACCGCGAGCGCAGATCCGTGGGGATGTGACCGTCCGGGTGCACCGCAGTGTGGCGGCGATCACCGAGACGACCACGGCCCCGGCCCCGTCGACTGGCACGGTCGCGGCATCGATCAGGGTCGGTCCGATCATCAGCCGTTCAACTGGATGGGTCAGCAGGTGACCCCGATGCGCGCCGGCGACGGAAACGGGTGGGGCTTCTGGTTCTTCAACCAGTGGATCCCTCTGTGATCAATGCCTTTCGGAGGCGTCGAACCCTGCGCGATTGCATCACATCGAGGCCAGTTTACTGTCACCGGACGTAACGCTAATTAGACTGATCGTCATGCGGGATCTGACCGAGGGTCTGCTGCAAATCGAGGACTGTCTCGATGCCGATGGCGGCGTCGCCTTGCCGCCGGGCGTCACGCTGATCTCGCTCATCGAGCGCAACATCGCGAATGTCGGCGACGCCGTGGCCTATCGCTACCTGGATTTCGCCCATTCGGTGGAGGGGGCGCCCGTCGAAATGACCTGGAATGAGCTCGGCCGCCGGATGCGGGCGATCGGCAGTCACGTGCAACACGTCACCTCGCGAGGTGATCGGGTGGCGATCCTCGCTCCGCAGGGCCTCGATTACGTTGCGGGGTTTTTCGCGGCGGTCAAGGCGGGCACCATCGCGGTGCCCCTGTTCGCGCCCGAACTTCAGGGTCACGCCGAACGTCTCCGGACCGCGCTTCACGACGCGCGGCCGACCGCGATATTGACGACAGCGGCGGCAGCCGACTCTGTCCGACAGTCCTTCGCGAAATTGGCCGTCGCGCAACGGATGCACGTCATCACGATCGATGATGTTCCCGACTCCGACGAGGACTCCTTCGTATCGGTCGACATCGACGTCGATGACGTCTCACATCTGCAGTACACCGGGGGTTCGACCCGGCCGCCGGTCGGCGTGGAGATCACACACCGGGCTGTCGGCACCAACCTGTTGCAGATGATCCTGTCCATCGACCTGCTGGACCGCAACACCCACGGCGTCAGTTGGTTGCCGCTCTATCACGACATGGGGCTGTCGATGATCGGCTTTCCCGCGGTCTACGGCGGGCACTCGACGCTGATGTCGCCGACGGCGTTCATCCGCCGGCCGCAACGGTGGATCCGAGCACTGTCGGACGGGTCGAGCCGAGGCCGCGTCGTCACCGCGGCACCGAACTTCGCTTACGACTACGCCGCGCAGCGCGGACTGCCCGCGCCGGGTGAGAACATAGACCTGCGCAACGTGGTGATGATCATCGGCTCGGAACCGGTCAGCTTCGAAGCGATCACCACCTTCAACGACGCCTTCGCGCCCTACGGCCTGTCGCCCACAGCGATCAAGCCTTCCTACGGCATCGCCGAGGCGACGCTGCTGGTGTCCACCATCGCCCCCGACGCGCGTCCCACCGTGCGCCTACTTCGATCGTGAGCGTCTCGCCCTCGGCCGAGCCGTCCGGGTCGAGGCCGACGCGCCGGGCGCCGTCGCCCATGTGTCGTGCGGACAGATCGCGCGCAGCCAGTGGGCGGTCATCGTCGACCCCGATGCACACACCGAATTCCACGACGGGCGCGTCGGCGAAATATGGCTGCACGGAGCAAACGTCGCCCACCGGTACTGGGGTCGGCCGGACGAATCGCGGCTGACCTTCGACGCGACGCTACGGTCGCGGCTGGCCGAGGGGAGCCATGGTGCGGGTGTTCCCGACGAAGCGCCGTGGCTGCGGACCGGCGATCTCGGGGTCTTCCTCGACGGGGAGCTCTACGTCACCGGCCGGCGGGCAGACATGGTGGTCCGCGACGGCCACCAGCACTATCCGCAGGACATCGAGGCCACCGCCGCGGCGGCCTCGCCGATCGTGCGACGCGGATACGTCGCGGCGTTCGACACCGACGACGGCGTAGTAATCATCGCCGAACGCGCTTCGGGCACGCGTCGCGCCGATCCCTCAACAGCAGCCGAAGCGATCGGCGCGGCTGTCGCCGACGTCCACGGACTGGTGGTCTGCGACGTGCGCCTCGTTCCCGCGGGTGCCATCCCACGCACGACAAGCGGCAAACTGGCTCGCCATGCATGCCGCGACGAGTACCTGCGCGGCGATTTCGACTGAACCGCTAGGCGATGCCGCCGGACGCTTCGAGCGCCGCGTCGTAGTCGGGCTCCTGCGCGATTTCCGGGACGAGTTCTGAGTACACGACGTCACCGTCCGCGCCGACCACGACGACTGCCCTGGCAAGCAGCCCGGCCATCGGTCCGTCGGCCATCGTGATGCCGTAGGCCTCGCCGAACCCGTCACGGAAAGCCGACGCCGTCGTCACGTTCTCGATCCCCTCCTCGCCGCAGAATCTCTTCTGCGCGAACGGCAGATCTTTCGACACACATAGGACCGCGAGACCGCTTGCGGCCGCCCGCTCGTTGAAGACGCGCACGCTGGTCGCGCATACCGGGGTGTCGATAGACGGGAATATGTTCAACAATAGGGGCTTACCCCGGAACTGCTCGTCGCTGACCGTGCCGAGGTCGGTGCCGGTGAGCGAGAAGCCGGGGGCCGGTGAGCCCGCCGCGGGCAGCTCGCCGATGGTGTTGACCGGGTTTCCACGCAGGGTTATCTGTGCCACGCAGACAGTCTGCCAGTGCTCATTTCCAGGCGAACACCGGCTGCTCGAGCCCGTCGACCGGGTCGCTGCGGCCTTCGAGGCACAGCCACCGCAATTGCAGCAGGACGGCGCCCGTCGGCGCGTGAATGAGGTCATTGCCCAGCGGGATCTGTACGACCGGCCGGGGGCTTTCGGGGATGTTGATGAACCGCGGCGAGTCGTGCCGGAGCAGCTGGTGCAGCCCCACGCGGTAGACGGCCACCACCTCGTCGGGCGCGGGTCGTGGCGCGAGACGTCCGCCGCCCCAGATCACCACCGGGGTGATGACGTATCCCGACCGGGTCGGGTAGTCGTCGAGCAGGCCGAGCACGCCCGAGTCGGGCAGTGTGACGCCCACCTCTTCGTCGAGTTCCCGCAACGCGGCGTCGACCGCGGATTCACCGGGGTCCAACCGACCGCCGGGTAGCGCCCATTGGGCGGCATGTGATGAGAGACGAGAGGCCCTGCGGCACAAAAGAAACGCCGCGCCACCCGATACGTTGATCATGCGGCCGTCGAGGTCCTCGGGTATCGGCCGACCGTCGATCCATTCGTCCACCGGCGCCGGATCCACCCTGTCTTCGCCGACCAGGGAGTCGACGATCACGACGGCGACGGCCGCGTGACGCTTGGTCGGATCGTCGAGCGTGCGGCGGTCGTGACCCGCCAGATGCGTCCGGATCTGGTCCCGCAACGCCTCGTCATAGCTGATCGTCACCGCTCGACCATATGCAGAACCGGCATACGCCTGGCCACCGGACCGCACTCCGGGCGGAAGCCACCACATTGCGACGCACTCCGGTGCAGAGCCAGTGAACGCTCAGAGGCAGTAGGAGAATTACTCCTCACCGATGCCGCGAGTGGCCAACGCGACACAGTTGCCTTTCGGCGCCACCACCGCCAACGCGCAGAAACCGGCGACATCACCGCAGTTGCTCAACGCCGCCGTCACCGCTGTCTCCTCGGTACGGGCATGCGCGTAGCCGAACTGCTTGTCGACCGGCGAGTATGCGCTCGCGACGAACTGATCGGCGGCGGCCTCGGCGGGGGCGGCGACGCCGATCGCGCCGATGGTGCCACCCGCCAGCGCGCCGGATGCCAACAGGGTGGCTGCCGGCGCCCGATAGCGACGCGGGCTTTGGGTAGAGATCGTTGTCATGGTGTTCCTTCTGTCGTCGCCGCCCCTTGTGGGCGGCGTTCGACAGCTAGGAGCAACGACGTGCGGCGAATCGCGCATGTTTTCCACAGCTTTCGCCGCCACGACGAGATCGCAACAACCATGTCGGTTTCCCGCCAGTTCTGTCGGACCGTCCGTGTAATTGTGTGAGTTATGCACGACGACTTCGACCGCTGCTACCGAGCCGTCCAGTCCAAGGACGCCCGGTTCGACGGCTGGTTCGTCACCGCGGTGCTGACCACCAAAATCTATTGCCGGCCCAGCTGCCCGGTCCGGCCGCCCTTTGCCCGCAACATGCGGTTTTATCCCACTGCGGCCGCGGCGCAAAAGGCGGGTTTCCGCGCGTGTAAGCGTTGCCGGCCAGATGCGTCGCCGGGTTCACCCGAGTGGAATGTGCGCGGCGATGTCGTGGCACGGGCGATGCGGCTCATCGCCGACGGCACCGTCGACCGCGAGGGGGTCACCGGGCTGGCCGCCCGTCTTGGCTACACGACGCGGCAGCTCGAGCGTCTGCTACAAGCCGAGGTCGGCGCCAATCCACTCGCGCTGGCCAGGGCCCAGCGCACGCAGGCGGCTCGCGTGCTGATCGAAACCACCGAATTGCCGTTCAGCGACGTCGCATTCGCAGCGGGATTCTCCAGCATCCGACAATTCAATGACACCGTGCGCGTGGTATGTGACCTGACGCCGACGGCGTTGCGCCAGCGTGCGCGCGCCAGATTCGGCCGCGACCAGGCCGGTGCCGGGATCCTGTCGCTGCGGTTGCCGGTCCGCACACCGTTCGCGTTC
>CAWBYS010000005.1:0-107528 GCA_963793055.1 uncultured Actinomycetota bacterium
AAGCCGTTCGGCCCGACGAACACCGTGCGGCCCGGCTCGAGGTCGAGGTCGATTTGCGCCCACGAGCGGAAGTCGCGCAATCCAAGGCGGCGTACGTGCACCTAGCCGGACTCGCTGATCCTTTTGACGGCGTGGCCGCCGAACTGGTTACGCAGCGCCGCCACCGCCTTCATCGTCGGCGAGTCGTCCTGGCGGGACAGGAACCGTGCGAACAAGGCTGCCGCGATACTCGGGACCGGGACCCGCAGCCGGATCGCCTCCTCCACGGTCCAGCGGCCCTCTCCCGAGTCCTCGGTGTACCCGCTGATCTCCGCCAGTCCGGGATCCTCTTTGAGCGCCTTGGCCAGCAGCGTCTGCAGCCACGACCGGACCACCGTGCCGTTCGTCCACGCCTGGTAAACGGCTTGTGGATCCTTGATCAGGTCCTCGGACGCGAGTATTTCGTAACCTTCGGCGTACGCCGTCATCAACGCGTATTCGATTCCGTTGTGCACCATCTTGGCGAAGTGCCCGGCACCGACTGGCCCCGCGTGCACGAAGCCGTCCTCCCTCGGACCCGGCGGGCGCAGCGTGTCGAAGATCGGCATCGCGCGCTCCACGTCGGCGTCGCTGCCACCCACCATCAGGCCGTAGCCTTCCGTCAGCCCCCAGATGCCGCCCGATACACCCGCGTCGATGTAGGCAACACCCTTCTCACTCAACAGCTTTGCGTGGGGGGCGTCCTCGGTATAGCGGGAGTTGCCACCGTCGATGACCATGTCGCCGGCGCTCAGCACTCCGGCCAGCTCGGTGATGGTCTGATCGGTGATCGAACCCGACGGCACCATCACCCAAACCACCCGCGGTGCCGTGAGCGCGTCCGCCAGAGCCGCAAGCGTCGGAACGTCGGTGACTTCGGGTCTGGGGTCAAAACCGATCACCTCATGCCCGCCCTCACGCAGGCGCTCCCGCATGTTGAACCCCATCTTGCCCAGGCCGACCAGACCCAATTGCATGTGCGCCCCTCTCGTGGCGTCGGGCCGGTCAGCCCGGAAGGCGCACCGGCATCAACAAGTACACGTAATCGGTTTGCGCGGCTGCGAACGGCCCAGACGCACCGACGGTCCCGCCATCGTCACCCGCCGGACGCAACACCGCAGGACGGCTGGGTGTCGTGAAACCAAACGTCACACGCTCGGCGTGCAACGAGCCGAGCCCATCCGTCAGATAGGTCGGATTGAACGCGATGGTCAGTGGGTCACCAGAGAACTCAACGGGCAGATCCTCCTCTGCCCGTCCGACATCATCGGCGCCTGCGGACAACCTCAACGCGTCGTCGGCGAATTCCATCCGCACCTGCGCGCCGCGCTCGGCGACCAGTGCCACGCGCTTGATCGCTTCGGTGAGTTCCGCGACCCCCATGGTCGCGATCGCGGTGTGCTCGGTCGGCAGCAGTTGGCGAAACTTCGGGAATTCCGCGTCAAGCAGTCGGGTGGTGCTGCGCTTGCCCTCGCTGCGAATCCCGAGTAGCCCCTCCTTGCCGACAGAGGCTCCTGCCCCCAGGGACAGGTGAACTTCGCCGCCGTCGGCGCCGGCTTTGGCCGCCTCGGCCAACGTCTTCGCCGGCACCAGCACCGCGGCTTCGATGTCCGCCGACGACGTCGACCACGTCAACTCGCGCACCGCGAGCCGAAACCGGTCCGTCGCCGCGAGAACGACCGATTCCCCGGAAATCTCCACACGGATACCGGTCAACATCGGCAACGTGTCGTCCCGCCCTGCCGCGACTGCCACCTGGCCGATTGCTTCGGCGAACAGATCCGCCGAGATGACCCCGGTCTCCTCGGGCAGCGTCGGCAACGTCGGGTAGTCCTCGACCGCCATGGTCGGCAGCGAGAACCGCGCGCTACCGCAGGTCAACGACACGCGGGTGCCCTCTACGCTTACGTCGACGGGTTTGGCCGGCAGCGCGCGGGTGATGTCTGACAACAACCGGCCGGACACCAAAACGCTTCCCGGAGAAGCGATCTCGGCACCGACCTGCACCTCCGCAGAGACCTCGTAGTCGAATCCCGAGATGGTCAGACCCTCGTCTGACCCCGTCAGCAGCACACCGGCCAGCACCGGAACCGTCGGTCGGTTGGGTAGGTTGCGGGCGACCCAGGCGACGGCGTCGGCGAAGTCTTCCCGGACGAGTCGAAACTTCAGATCACTGAGACCAACGGTTGTCGTCGCCACGTCCATAAGGTCCCTTCGATCAATAACACAACAAGCGCTAAGCAGCGGTTTCGCGGTGTCTCAGCACGGATCTGATCGATCTGCTGAGGCGACCGCAAGGCTGTCGCTGAACCACCGTAGAGCTTTCTGGGTCAACTTGAAAGCTAATCGATGGGGCTGACATCGCGGTCTGCGAACCGGTGTTGGACGGTTGCGTGCGGCTCGTCCCCAAGCCGCTACTTCAAAGAGGATTCTTTGGAGATTTAAAAGCAACAGTATTAGGGGCTGTGGAGATTGGGGATGAGTACGTGTCAATGCTGGCTGCGGTGTCTTCACGGGGGTGAGTGGATTGTGGATGAGCGTTCATGACAACCCGGCGGGCTGTGGAGGCCGAACGGTATGTGTAACGACCGGCGGTCCGCTCAAGGATTAGTCCCAAGTTGTCCACACCGGTGTGCACAGCGCCGGTCTGTGACAAGTGATACCGGCGGTGCGGAAGTTTTTTCGAAGATTTTCACCGGATTGCGTTTGTGGGATAGCGAAGCCGGGTAGGCGGCCAGGTTTGCGCTCAGCGCCTGGCGCGCTGACGGATTCGCGTGGTGAGTTCTTTGACGTGATCGAAGACTTCGCGACGCTCGGCCATTTCGCCGCGGATCTTCTTTTCGGCGTACATCACCGTCGTGTGATCGCGGCCGAACGCCTGGCCGATCTTCGGTAGCGACAGGTCGGTGAGCTCACGGCAGAGATACATGGCGATCTGTCGTGATTGCGCCAACGCGCGGGTCTTGCCCGGCCCGCGCAGTTCTTCGACGGTGGTCTCGAAGTATTCGGCAGTGGCGGCCATGATGGCCGCGGTGCTGATCTGCATCGTGCTGGCGTCAGAGATCAAATCACGGAGCACGATCTCGGCCAGGGACTTGTCGATCGGGGTCTTGTTCAGCGACGCGAACGCGGTGACACGGATGAGCGCGCCTTCAAGCTCGCGGATGTTGCGTTCGATGCTGCTGGCGATCAGCTCGAGTACGTCATCGGGTACGTCGAGACGATCCATCTGAGCCTTCTTGCGCAGGATCGCGATACGGGTTTCCAGCTCAGGGGGCTGGACGTCGGTGATCAGACCCCACTCGAACCGGGTGCGCAGGCGGTCTTCGAGGGTCGCGAGCTGTTTGGGCGGGCGATCCGACGAGATCACGATCTGCTTGTTGGCGTTGTGCAGCGTGTTGAAGGTGTGGAAGAACTCCTCCTGGATGCCTTCCTTGCCTTCGATGAACTGGATGTCGTCGACCAGGAGCACGTCGATGTCGCGATAGCTGCGCTTGAAAGAGGCCTTGCGATCGTCGCGAAGAGAGTTGATGAAGTCGTTGGTGAATTCCTCGGTCGACACATACTTGACGCGCATGCCTGGAAACAGCCGTTGCGCGTAGTTCCCCGCGGCGTGCAAAAGGTGCGTCTTACCGAGGCCGGATTCGCCCCAGATGAAGAGCGGGTTGTAGGCGCGGGCCGGTGCCTCAGCAATCGCGAGCGTCGCCGCGTGAGCGAACCGATTCGACGCGCCGATGACGAAGGTGTCGAACGTGTAGCGACGGTTGAGATTGACGGCCGTCGACTCGTCGGCCGCCGCGATCTGCCCCCGGCTGGAGAAGTACGTCGGCCAAGTTTCCTCGGCGCTGGCGAGGGCGTCGGCGTCCTCGTCGACTTCATCGGGTTCGGCGAGCGGGGGAGCGGCCACGGTCCCGTTGGGGGAGTCGTCATGAGCATTCGAGTCGGGGGCGGCAATTCGCACACCCAGTTCGACGCGCTGGCCGAGCTGACGGCTCAATGCGTTGATGATCGGTTCACGCAGATGCCGTTCGATCTCGTTCTGGACAAATGGCGTCGGCACCGACAGAAGCGCAAACCCTTCGGTGATGACGAGCGGCTTGACCAGCTTCAACCATGCTCTTTGCTGAGGCGTGAGGGTGGGCAGGCCGGCGTCGCCGTTGACAGCTGAGGTGGGCGCGCTGTCGCCGTTGAGTTCGGCGACGACGGTGTTCCACACCGAGACGAAGGGTGGATCGGGGTCATCTGTCAATGACACAAACCCCCTCGCGGCCGATCCAGGGACGACCAAAGGAACGAAGACGAACTGTCCACATAGTTATCCACAGGTTGTGGATCAGGACAGCCGCCGCCGCTCTCGTCGTGTACCGGCGGGGGAACCGGTTCGGCCGGGGCTCGTCACAGAGGTGTTGCGGTCTGTGGGCTCGCGTCCTGGTGGTATCCCCGCCTTGTTGTCCGTCGCCGTTCCGTGTGGAACCGGCACTGGCAGAAGCTAACAGTTTTCTCTCCGGGTGCCAACAGTTCTGCAACATTCTCCGGCGGTTCTTTTGCGACGGGCGAATGGCCGTGACGGCTGTGGCGAATGTTAAGAATTTCACTAGCGCGCCGATCGACTCGAGCGAGGTTTGACCCAGCGAAATCTCGTCAGTACCCTCGAACAGTCGCCCGAACGTGGTGATACGGCTGCGACCCTGGGGTCTGCTGGGACACCGCGCCGGCTAGCGAGACGGACGAGCTTACCAACGGCAACCGCGTCCCCACCCGCATGACTGTGCATCGGAGTGGGTCGCGGATGCCAAACGCAAACGAGGAGAGACAGCCGTGGCCAAGGGCAAGCGGACTTTTCAGCCGAACAACCGGCGCCGCGCGCGGGTGCACGGGTTCCGGCTGCGGATGCGGACCCGGGCAGGCCGGGCCATCGTGTCGGGCCGCCGTGGCAAGGGCCGCCGCAAGCTGACTGCCTGATTCTGCGATGAGTGTGGGCAGGATCTAGCGCGGTGCTTCCGGCGCGGTACCGGATGACGCGGTCGACGGAATTCGGTGCCACGGTGAATCAAGGGGTGCGGGCGGTGCAGCCCGATCTCGTCGTGCACGCATTGCGCGACTGCACGACGACGGTGCCGAGGACGGACCGCGCATCGGTCTGGTTGTCTCGAAATCGGTGGGGAACGCGGTGCAGCGGCATCGAGTGGCCCGGCGGCTGCGGCATGTCGCCCGCACAGTCATCGACGAACTGGATCCCGCGGACCGCGTCGTGATCCGGGCGCTGCCCGGCAGCCGCGACGCGATCTCGGCGCGCCTGGAACAAGAACTGCGGACTGCGCTGCGCCGAACCCGACCGAAGAGTGAGGGTCGCGGTGATGCGGTCGAGCGGCAAGGCGGTCGCGCGCGGTGCGCGATCTTCCTCATCCAGCTGTACCGCCACACCATCTCCCCGCTGCGCCTGCCGACGTGCCGGTTCACCCCGACCTGCAGCCAGTACGCGGTCGACGCGCTGACCGAGTACGGCGTCGATAAGGGGTGGCTGGCTCGGCCCTGACCCGGCTGTTGAAGTGCGGTCCATGGCATAGGGGAGGATGGGACCCGATACCCGAGCGGCGCGGGGATGCGCATCGAGTCTGCGCGGAAGCCGAAGACCACCCTCGCGAGAGAAGCGCCGCCGGCGACAACCGGGGTACCCGGCATTGCGAGGAGAAAGCGAGACGCGTGTTTAACTGGTTCAGCCTGGACATCATTTATTACCCGGTGTCGGCGATCATGTGGGTTTGGTACAAGGCGTTCGCGTTCGTCCTCGGGCCCGTCGAACTTCTTCGCCTGGGCGCTGTCGGTGATGTTCCTCGTGTTCACCCTGCGCGCCATCCTCTACAAGCCGTTCGTCCGACAGATCCGCACCACGCGCCAGATGCAGGAACTGCAGCCACAGATCAAGGCCCTGCAGAAGAAGTACGGCAAGGACCGCCAGCGGATGGCGCTGGAGATGCAGAAGCTGCAGAAGGAACACGGGTTCAACCCGATCCTCGGCTGCCTGCCGATGCTGGCGCAGATCCCGGTGTTCCTCGGGCTCTATCACGTGTTGCGTTCGTTCAACCGGACGGTGGGCGGCTTCGGTCAGCCGAAGCTGTCGGTCGAACTGAACCGCGCGACGGGTAACTACGTCTTCAGTCGCCACCGACGTCGGCCACTTCCTGGACGCGAATCTGTTCGGTGCGCCGTTGGGCGCGACCATGATCCAGAAGACGGGCCTCGACGCGTTCACTGAGTTCAACCGGCTGTCGGTGATCGCGGTGGGGGTGCCGGTCATGATCCTGGCCGGCATCGCGACGTACTTCAACAGCCGGGCATCGGTGGCGCGGCAGAGCCCCGAGGCGGCGGCCAACCCGCAGACCGCGATGATGAACAAGCTCGCGCTGTACGTCTTCCCGCTCGGCGTCGTGCTGGGCGGGCCGTTCCTTCCGCTGGCCATCATCTTCTACTGGGTGTCCAACAACATCTGGACCTTCGGTCAGCAGCACTATGTGTTCGGCAAGATCGAGAAAGAGGAAGAGGCGAAGAAGCAGGAGGCTCTGGAACGCCGAGCGCAGAACGCGCCGGCAGCCGGGCGCCAAGCCGAACCGGCGCGCGCAAGCGACCAGCCCGGATGCCGACGGAACTCACCGATACGTCGGGCACCGAGGTCAGCGACGAGCGCGGATGCGACGAACGAGCGGCCTCGCAGACGGCAGAGCCCTCGGGCAAGACGGCGTCGGGTGCGGGCAACAGCGCACCGCGGCCCGGCGCGCGACCCCGAGGCCGGGCGCGCGGCCCGAAGAAGCGCAAGCGTTGACCGCCCTGGCGCAGGGTGCGACACGGCACTAACCGGAGCGAGTCCGGTGGATGAGGGAGAGACAGACATGACAGACGCTGAGACCACTGAGCGGAGCGACGGGGCTCGACCGACGAAGCCGTGCAGAGGAGGCCGCCGCGACGCGGTGCGGGCGACGACCTCGAGGAGCGTCTTGGTCGCCGAGGGCGAGATCGCCGGCGACTACCTGGAGGAGCTGTTGGACCTCCTGGACTTCGACGGCGACATCGATCTCGACGTGGAAGGCGACCGCGCCGTCGTCAGCATCGACGGCGGGACGGACCTCAACAAGCTGGTCGGCCGCAAGGGCGAGGTGCTCGACGCGCTGCAGGAGCTGACGCGGCTGGCCGTGCACCAGAAGACCGGTGAGCGCAGCCGGCTGATGCTGGACATCGCGCGGTGGCGCCGGCGGCGCCGCGAGGAGTTGGCCGCGCTGGGCGACGAAGGTGGCGCGCCGGGTGCTGGAGAGCGGGCGAGCGCGAGGAGTTGGCGCCGATGACGCCGTTCGAGCGCAAGATCGTTCACGACGCGGTCGCCGCCGTCGACGGGGTGCACAGCGAGAGCGAGGGCGTGGAGCCGTCGCGCCGCGTCGTCGTGCTGGTCGACTGACCGGCACCGAGTTACATCGATGTAGTTCGTCCGCGCCTCGCGGTCCGTGCGAGATCCGGAGGATGTTTCACGTGAAACATGACGAGGTGGCCGCAGTCGCCGGAGGCGGCCGGCACCTTGTTCGGATCCGGGCTGGATCGCGCACGACGGTACGCCGAGCATCCTCGCGGGCGCCGGCGTCGAACGCGGGCTGATCGGACCGCGGGAAGTGGATCGCATTGTGGGATCGGCACATATCTGAATAGTGCCGCGGTCGGCCGAACTGCTCGATGACGGGCTCGCGGATTGCCGACATCGGTAGTGGCGCCGGGCTGCCCGGGATACCGTTGGCGTTGGCCCGTCCGGACCTCCGCGTGACACTCATCGAACCACTGCTGCGACGCAGCGAGTTTCTGCGCGAGGTCGTCGCGGAGCTCGAGCTCGACGTGACGGTGGTCCGCGGTCGGGCCGAGGAGCGGGCCGTGCGAGAACAGGTGGGGGAGATGGACGCGGTGGTCTCCAGGGCGGTGGCGTCGCTGGACAAGCTGACGAAGTGGAGCTTGCCGCTGCTGCGGGCGGGCGGTCGGATGCTGGCCATCAAGGGCGAGCGCGCCGAGGACGAAGTTCGACGAGCACCGGCGGGCGATGGCGTCGCTGGGTGCGGTCGATGTAAGGGTGATGAAATGTGGCGCGGA
Source organism: uncultured Actinomycetota bacterium (assembly GCA_963793055.1). Taxonomy (GTDB): domain Bacteria; phylum Actinomycetota; class Actinomycetes; order Mycobacteriales; family Mycobacteriaceae; genus Mycobacterium. Next base: position 8,140 of record CAWBYS010000005.1, read on the forward strand.
GTACTTGGATCCACCCGCGACCGTCGTCGTGGCGCGGCGACGGAGCCCGGCCGGGGACCGGTCGACGCGGCAGGAGGCGCGGATGAGCTCGGCTCCGGAGGAGGCCGGCGCCGCGACGCATGCCGACGCCGCCGTCGAGGCAACCGATCGCCCCGATGTTTCACGTGAAACATGGAGCAGCTCCGCCGCCGACGGACACGTGGAGCGAGCCGACGGCGCTGGACACCCCGATCGGCGCCGAGGCCGAGCGCGCGGTGCGGCTGCTGCACGCCGCCGCCAAGGGCGGCTTGCCGCGGCCGGCGCGCCAGCGCGTCTTCACCATCGCCAACCAGAAGGGTGGCGTCGGCAAGACGACGACCGCGGTCAACATCGCGGCCGCGCTCGCGCTGCAGGGGCTCAACGTACTCTGGTGATCGACCTCGACCCGCAGGGGAATGCGAGCACCGCGCTCGGGCATCGAGCACCGCGAGGGCACCCCGTCGTCGTACGAGGTGCTGATCGGCGAGATCCCGCTGCAGGCCGCGTTGCAGCGCAGCCCGCACAGCGAGCGGCTGTTCTGCGTGCCGGCGACGATCGACCTCGCGGGTGCCGAGATCGAATTGGTCAGCATGGTCGCCCGCGAGGGCCGGCTGCGGACCGCGCTCGCCGAGCTGAAGGACTACGACTTCGACTACGTCTTCATCGACTGCCCACCGTCGCTGGGACTGCTGACGATCAACGCGCTCGTGGCGGCGCCCGAGGTGCTGATCCCGATCCAGTGCGAGTACTACGCCCTCGAGGGCGTGGGCCAGCTGCTGCGCAACATCGAGATGGTCAAGGCGCACCTCAATCCCGAACTGAACGTCTCGACGGTGATCCTGACGATGTATGACGGCCGGACCCGACTGGCCGATCAGGTCGCCGACGACGTGCGGGCGCACTTCGGCGACAAGGTGCTGCGGACGGTCATCCCGCGCAGCGTCAAGGTCTCCGAGGCGCCGGGCTACGGCATGACGATCCTCGACTACGACCCCGGCTCACGGGGTGCGATGAGCTATCTCGATGCCAGCCGCGAAATCGCCGAACGCGGCCAGGCCGGACCGGTCGGGCACCGAGTGAGCGTCCGCCGAAGCGGCAAGCGACCAGTCAGCCGGTCACGAGGAGGAGCTCAGATGACCCAGCCGACACGCAAGCGCAGCGGCCTCGGCCGCGGCCTGGCGTCGCTCATCCCGACCGGACCGGCCGACGCCGACAGTCGCCGTGCGGCGGACACGCGGATGGGCGCCGCGGCCGCCGACGTCGTCATCGGCGGCGCGCCGGCCCGCCGAGACGCCAGCGACGGTCGGGGCGGTGTATCGCGAGATCGACCCGTCGGCCATCGACCCCAACCCGCAGCAGCCGCGGCAGGTCTTCGACGAGGAGGCGCTCGCCGAACTCGTGCACTCCATCCGCGAGTTCGGCCTCATGCAGCCGATCGTGGTGCGCGCGATGCCGCGGCACGCCCGACGCCGCGCTATCAGCTCGTCATGGGGGAGCGGCGGTGGCGCGCCGCGCAGGAGGCCGGCCTGGCCACCATCCCGGCCATCGTCCGCGAGACCGCCGACGACAGCATGCTGCGCGACGCGCTGCTGGAGAACATCCACCGCGCGCAGCTGAACCCGTTGGAAGAGGCGGCCGCCTACCAGCAGCTGCTCGACGAGTTCGGCGTCACCCACGACGAACTCGCCGCCCGCATCGGGCGATCGCGCCCGCTGATCACCAACATGATCCGGCTGCTGCGGCTGCCGATCGCGGTCCAGCGCCGGGTGGCCGCCGGCGTCCTGTCGGCCGGTCATGCGCGGGCGCTGCTGTCGCTCGAGGGGGGGCCGGAGCGCAGGAGGAGCTCGCGGCGCGCATCGTCGCCGAGGGGCTGTCGGTCCGTGCGACCGAGGAGGCGGTCACGCTGGCGAACCGCGCGGACGCCGCGACCCCGTCGGCCCCGCGCCGCAAGCCGATCCAGATGCCCGGTCTGCAGGACGTTGCTGAGCGGCTGTCGTCGGCCTTCGATACCCGCGTCACGGTCAGTCTCGGCAAACGCAAGGGCAAGATCGTCGTCGAGTTCGGGTCGGTCGACGACCTCCAGCGCATCGTCGACCTGATGAACGCGTCGAACAGGCTGACCCACGCACACGCGGTAATTACGTCACTGTGACACATACCTCGTCTCGCGACGCGCCGCGCGTCCAGCGCGATGCGTAAACACGTTGTGCGCACAACAGCTTTCGTCATCCGGCGCGCCCGATGCGAGCATCGCCGACGTCGCGAAAATCGGCCCGTCGGCTGCCGCGCCCTCCTATCCTGGAGTGGCAGCCGTGCATGCCAGCACCGCGCGGAACCCGGGGAGTCTAGTGTCGGCACGAATCACGCCCCTGCGGCTCGAAGCGTTCGAGCAGCTGCCCAAGCACGCGCGCCGCTGCGTGTTCTGGGAGGTCGATCCGGCGACGCTGCGGGGCGAAGGTCAGCTGTGCGGATCCCGAATTCGAGAAGGAAGCATGGCTGTCGATGGTCATGCTCGAGTGGGGATCGTGCGGACAGGTGGCGGTCCAGTGCGGCACCCGGCGATGACGGCATGCCACGCGGCCGCCGGACGCGACGACCCGTGTCTGGGCTACGCGTTCTACGCGCCGCCGCGTGCGGTGCCGCGGGCCCGGCATTTCCCGACCGGGCCGGTCAGCGCCGACGCGGTGCTGCTGACCTCGCTGGGGGTGGAACCCTGTGACGCCGCCGACGCTGATGCCGCGCAGCCTGATCGCCGCGGTCGTCGGCGACCTGGTCCGCCGCGGCGTGCGCGCGCTCGAGGCGTTCGGCCACACCGCCGAGGCTGCCGAACTGGTCGACCCGCGAGCGGTGCCGCCCGAACTGCGGCCGGTCGTCGAAGTGGTGGGGGACTGCTCGGTGCGACCAGTGCGTGCTCGACGCGGATCTGCTCCAGGACGCCGGCTTCGTCGTCGTGGCGCACCACCGGTACTTCCCGCGGCTGCGGCTCGAGCTCGAGCAGGGACTGGGCTGGAAGGCCGACGTCGAAGCGGCGTTGGAGCGCCTGCTGGAGACGTGCGCAGCTGCAGCAGCCGGTCGGGGCCGGCGCGGGTCCGTGCTGAGCTGAGCCCGGCTACGACGGGCTGACGCGGCCGGCCTGCTCGACGGACAGTTCGTGCGCCAGCAGTTCGGCGAACGTGAACGTGCCCGTGGGGCGGTCGTTCTTGCCGAGCAGGTAGAGCCGCTTGACCGCCGCCAGGATGCCTTCGGCGATCGAGTCGCGGGTCTGCGTGGACACCAGCAGCTCGCGGTCGCGGGGGTTGGTGATGTAGCCGACGTCGACCTGAACGGTGGGCATCCGGGTCAGCCGCAGCAGATCCCACGTGCGGCCGTGCGTGCGGCAGTCGCGTAATCCGGTGCGCGCCACCACTTCTCGCTGAATGAAGTCGGCGAGGTTGCGGCCGATGGTGGAGACCGAGCCGTGCGAGTTGCCGAAGTGGAACGATGCGACGCCGTTGGCCGCGGGGCTGGCCTGGGTGGCGCAGCGCAGGCTGATCATCAGGTCGGCGCCGACCGTGTTGGCGGTGGCGGCCCGTTCGGCATCGGACGGGGCTGCGGTTGGCGGGGCGCGACAGGAACGTCTCCATGCCGATGGCCGTCATCCGGCCCTCGAGGCGGCTGGCCAAGTCCCACAGGATGTCTGCCTCGCTGATCGGGCCGGCGGGGCCTGCATGATCAGGCCGTGATCGTCACCGCCGCGGCCCGGATCGATGATGATCCGCTTACCCGACAGCCGTGGGCCCGGAGCGGCGCACCAGCTCCTCTTCGCGGATGGCGTGCGGCGAGCCGCCGGTGACCCGCGAACCGAGAAAGTACAAGGAGCGCAACGTTTCTGGGCCGCAGATGCCGTCGGGGTACAGCCCGTACTCGCGCTGGTAGGACATCAGCGCGTTGTGGGTCTGCAGCCCGAAGTGCCCGTCGACCAGGCCGGTGTAGAAGCCGAGGTCCTGCAGTCGGGCCTGCAGCGTGGCGACGTCGTCGCCGTACATCGGAGCACCGAACTGATGGTTGAGCGTGCGGGCGCCGAGGCGGTAGGACGCCTCCTTCAGCGCGCGGTAGGTCGCTTCCCCGACGATGCCGTCGACCAGCAGTCCGCGGTGCTGCTGGAACGCGCGGACCGCGTGGTCGAGCTCATCGTCGAAGACGTCGACCGCGACGTGCTTGCCGGTGGTGAGTCCTCGTCGGGGTTGTCGACCATGCCCAACGCGGCCAGCGCAGCCCGAATCTCGGTGACCGCGCCTCCGCGGTCACCGCGACGCAGACTCGACATACGGCGGCCCTTCGGTCACGGGTGCCAGCGGTCATCGCGCGCTGACAGGCATAGCAAGGCTAGGCAGCATTGTCGCAGACGCTCGGCGAATCAGGAAAACGCCAGGCGAGTGTCAAGCCCGTCGTATCGCGGCGTTAGACCACGTCAGCGAGTTCGCGCAGCAGCGCGGCCTTGCCCTTCGCGCCCACGATCCGCTTCACCGGGGCCCCGTCCTTGAACAGGATCATCGTCGGGATGGACACCACCTGGAAGTCGCGGGCGGTGGCGGGATTGGCGTCGACGTCGATCTTGGCGACGGTCAGCTGGCCCGCCTTCTCGTTGGCGATCTCCTCGAGAACCGGGGCGACCATCTTGCACGGCCCGCACCAGGTCGCCCAGAAGTCCACCAGCACGGGCGTGCTGCTCGACAGCACATCGTTGGAGAAGGAGTCGTCGGTGACGGCGACGGTTGCGGTGGTTTCGGCCATGGGGATGCTCCTATCGGACAGGGGTTGCGGTGGTCTCATCGCTTGGGGCAGCGGCGTTTTCGGCTAGCCAGCGTTCGGCGTCGATCGACGCCGAACAGCCGGTGCCCGCGGCGGTGATGGCTTGCCGGTACGTGTGGTCGACGAGGTCGCCCGCGGCGAACACACCCTCGATCGACGTGCGCGGTCGAGCCGTGCTCGACCTTCACGTAGCCCGTCGTCGTCGAGCTCGACCTGGCCGCGGACCAGGTCGGAGCGAGGATCGTGGCCGACGGCGACGAAGACGCCGGTGACGTCGAGCTTGGACTCCTCGCCGGTGACGGTGTTGCGCAACCGCACGCCGCTGACCTTGGGATCGCCCTCGATCGCGACGACCTGGGTGTTGGTCAGGAAGGTGATCTTGTCGTTGGCGCGGGCACGCTCGAGCATGATCGCGACGCGCGGAACTCGTCGCGGCGGTGCACGAGGGTGACGCTGCGGGCGAACCGGGTGAGGAACGTGGCCTCCTCCATCGCGGAGTCGCCACCCCCGACGACCGCGATGTCCTGGTCGCGGAAGAAGAAGCCGTCGCAGGTGGCGCAGGTGCTCACGCCCATGCCGATCAGCGCCTCTTCACCGGGCACGCCGAGGTGGCGGGCGGCCGCGCCCATCGCGAGGATGACCGCGCGGGCCTGGTAGGTCTCGTCGCCGACGGTGACGGTCTTGATCGGGCCGTCCAGCGACACCGCGTCGACGTCCTCCATCCGCAGGTCGGCGCCGAACCGCAGCGCCTGCTCACGCATCTCGTCCATCAGCTCGGGGCCGGTGATGCCGTCGCGGAAGCCGGGGTAGTTCTCTACCTCGGTGGTGGTCATCAGCGCGCCGCCGAATTGCGTGCCTTCGAACACCAGCGGGGCCAGCTGCGCGCGGGCCGCGTAGATGGCCGCGGTGTAGCCGGCCGGACCGGATCCGATGACGATCACGTCATGAACCGTGGAGGTGGAGGTCATGCGCGCCTTTCTGCCGCAATGCCCGAGCCGGCTGCGGGCTCAGTCCCCTAGCTGTGCTGTGGGCCCCCGGCACGGGTAGAAACACCAGCCTAGGCCGCGGTGTTCCCCGGGGCCTGCAGACACATTACGGGCGTGTGATCACCGTGTCGGCCAGCAGCCCGGTGTGAGCCGCGCTGCAATTCGGCTCGACCACCACCGCCACCACGGCGTCGGGCGCACCGCCCGGAAGCAGCAGAAGACGGCGGGCCTGCCGGCCATGTCGAGGGGGCGGGCACCGAGCACCTCTGGTCGCCGCCGCGTAGCCCAAACCGTTGAGACAGGCGGCGCGCTGCCGCGGGTCGGCGAGCGGCCCGATAGTCCGGAGGGCTCGACAGCAGCCCGATGATCTGCGGATTCGTCAGAGGGATCGCGGGGAGCGGTCGGGACACCGTGATCTGCTGGGCCGTCGGGCCCGCGCGCGAACGTCGGGGCGGGCCCGCGGGCCAGCGCCGCCGATCACCCCAACGATGGCGGCGACCGACGCCGCACCCAGACCGACGATCAACGCGACCGTGTGCAGCCGGGGGAGATCGGGGTCGTCGAATCGAGTGGGCCGGTCGCGCCCGCAACGCGGCGACCACCTGCGAGCGTCGGACAGCGGGCGGCACGTCGGGCGCGGAACCGGCGTCCGATCCCAACTCGGCCAGGTCGCGGCGGACGCGTCTCGAGCGCGGCGGGATCGGGGCTTCCCTGCCCGTGTCGCTGTCCATCGCTGCTCCCGCCGGTCGCCCTGACGTCAGCCAGTCTCCATCACCGGTGTTTAGACGACGAGGCAGCCACCGAGGTTCCGCGCCCGTTCGCTTGAATGGTCGAGCGCTTCGGCCAGCTTGCCGCGCGCCCGCGAACAACGACTCTTCACGGTGCCGACCGGGACACCGAGCATGCGGGCCGTCTCGGCCACCGAGTAGCCGTGCATGTCGACGGCGACGACCGCCGCACGCTGCTCGACGGGCAGCCGCATCAGGGCACGCTCGACGGCGATGACCGTGTCCACCCGCGGCGTCGGATCTCCGACATGGCAGGCATCGTCGGCAAGCGGAGAGGTGGCGTGGGTCTTGTTGCGCCGCAACCGGTCCAGGCAGGCGTTCACCACAATGCGGTACAGCCAGCTGCTGACGGCCGCGTGGTTGCGGAATTCCGGGGCCTTCCGGTGCGCGGACAGCATCGCGTCCTGTAGAGCGTCGGCGGCGTCCTCGGGATTGCGGCTGGTCATTCGAGCGAGCCGGTACAGCTGACGCTCATGGCGATAGAACAGCTCCTCGAAGGCGTATCGATCGCCAGCGACATGTGCGGCCAACAACTCCGCATCCGTGCGCTGGTCATTCCGCTCCTCACGTGCGCGGTGGTCATTCCGCTCCTCACGTGCGCGGCGCTGCCCGCACTGCCCCCCGAAGGAACCCACAGCCGAACACTAAACGGCGCTGCGGGTGTCGCCCGACACATCTTTGCCGGCCTGGGGATGGACGAGTTGAGGTAGTCCTTCACAAACGCCTCCGGGGGTGTCAGGAAGGGATTGTCAAAGATTCCTTTCGAGGACCTGAGCGTTGGCGCGCTCTGGTTCTCCTGACACGCCCCGGAGGTGTTGTTGTGTCTGTGCAGAGTGCTCCAGTCACGGTGTCCACGATCGTCGTTGCCGTCGATGTCGGCAAGACCTCGGCGATGGTGTCGGTGACCGACGGCGCTCGTCGGCGGTTGATGGGTCCGGTTGAGTTCGCGATGACCCGCTCGGGTCTGGCCGCTGCGATGCAGCGGGTGTCTGGACGTCGCGCCGTCGTGTCCGCAGGTCAAGGTGGGTGTGGAAGCGGCTGGTCATTACCACCGGCCGGTGGTGGATTATCGGTGGCCGACGGGCTGGGAGGTGGTGGAGCTCAATCCTGCTCATGTCGCCGAGCAACGCCGCGTGATGGGCCGGCGGCGGGTCAAGACCGATGGGATCGACCTGGAGGCGATCACCGAGTTGGTGTTGGCCGGTCGTGGCCAGGTGATCACCGAGCGTGAGGTGCTCATCGGTGAGGTGGCGGCGTGGGCTCAGCATCGGTCGCGGCGGGTCGCCACCCGGACGGCGACGAAGAATCAGCTGCTCGGTCAACTCGATCGGGCGTTTCCCGGGTTGACGTTGGCGTTGCCCGATGTGTTGGGCACCAAGATCGGGCGGCTGGTCGCCGCCGAGTTCACCGATCCGGCCCGGTTGTCGGCGCTGGGGGTGAATCGGTTGATCCGCTTCGCCGCCGCCCGCGACGTCCAGGTGCGCCGCCCGGTCGCCGAGCGTCTGATCACGGTGGCCAAGGACGCCTTGCCGACCCGCGACGCCGTGGTGGCCCGCGCGTGCTGGCCGCTGACGTGTGGTTGTTGGCCGACCTGGACTCCGCGCATCGACGATGCCGAAGCCGAACTGGCCCGACTGTTACCGTTGAGCCCGCTTCAGCACATTGACGTCGGTGCCGGGCTGGGGTGTGGTCCGTGTCTCCAATTATGCTGCTGCCCTTGGCGATCCAGACACGATGGCCGGGACCGCGCCAGATCTACCGCGCGTCGGGACTGTCTCCGATGCAGTACGAGTCCGCGGGTAAACGCCGAGACGGATCGATCAGCCGCGAAGGCAGTGTGGCGCTGCGCCGAGCATTGATCGACCTCGGTATCGGTTTGTGGCTGACCGAACCGGCCGCCAAGACCTACGCCCACGGACTCAAGGCCCGCGGCAAGCACGGCGGCGTCATCGCCTGCGCACTGGCCCACCGCGCCACCCGCATCGCCCACGCCCTGGTCCGCGACCACGCCGTCTACGACCCCGCCCGCTGGACCTGAGTCGACCCCAACGGCTCCCTACGTCCGAAAGGACCGATCGCCCCTGCCACCTTCACAACCCTGGTCGGCAGTGCCACGCTGAACGAGCGGGACGAAGGGCCGGATCAGATGCCGTACGGGTTATGGCGGACCCACTCGGGTTACGCCGCGTCTAACTTGGCACCCGGCCCTTCGCCTCCACGGCAGCCCGAACGACGCCAGATGACCCACCAATACGAGGTCGCATAAGTCAACGTGGGCGCCCGGCACCCGCGCGACTTCGAGCCAGCCACCGACATCACAAGCAGCTCACCGACAACACCCGAACCCCGGATGCTGATGCACTACGTCCACCCAAGGCCTTGACACGACCTACAGCCAGTTAGGACGCGGCCTTGACGCTGATCTCGGCGATGTCGGATCGGCTCTTGCCGTCCACTTGGCCCAGCGTGGACACCCAGACCAGCAGGTACGGACGTTGGCGTCGGATCGTTGACCGCGATGGTGTTCTGGCCCGGCTTGAGCGGCGTGGCGGGCGTCAGGACGGTGGTGTCCTCGAGGGACGCCGGCGCCGCCGTCTGCGACGAGCGGATCTCCACCGCGGTGCCGGTGCTGTTGAGGTTGACGGTGACCTCGCCGACCTTGGTCGGTTTCGGCAGCTGCAGCATCAGCCCCACCCCATTCTTGAAATTGGGGAACGGCACGGGGTCTGTATAGGTGTCGATCGGCCACACCGTGGACGGGTTACCGTCTATGGCGAGCGGCGCCAGCGCCGGCGCGTCGGCCTCACCCTCGGGCGAAAACACTGTCACAGCAACGGGTTTCACTGCATTGCCGGAACCGGCTTCCGACGACGTGCGCGGAGCGTTGAGGCCGAGCTCGTCGCCGCCGAGCCCGCCGCCGACGTCGCCGAAGATGTGGCTCAGCACCGTCGCCAAGACGATCAGTGCGACGACGAGGATGGCGCCGCCGACGCCGAGGCCGATCATCAGGCCCTTGCGGCGCCGCGCCTGCGCTTCCGGATCGTCGGGGGTGTCCCGGGCGCGGATGTGCGACGGGGGTGATGGTTCCGGCTCGTCGACGGGGGAGATGCACCTCGGTGCGGTCCGCGACGGCGGTGGCCTGCTGCAGCAGGTTCAACAGTGTCGGCGCGCTGCGGATCCCGCCGCCCTCCTGTACGGCGCGCGCCGCGGCGGCCGAGATCTGGAACGGGATGTGGCGATCGACGGAGCGTGGTTCGGCCGGCTGGCCGGCGGAGTCGAGTTCGGCGGGTGCGAGACCGCTGCGCACTCCGGACTCGGTGAGCGGCCACCGATTGACCAGCAGCGCGTAGAGCGCTGCCCCGATCCCGCGGATGTCGTCTTCCGGCGTGGCATCCGGCATGGTCGCCGGGAAGGCCAGCGCCACGTCGCCCTCGATGCTGACCCGGACGCGGCTGGGATGGTCGATGGACAGCGCGACACCCGCGCGGTGAGCGGCCTCGGCGGCCGCGGCCAGCGACTGGATGGCCCGCGCCCCGCCGATCGGCGACGGCGACGTGTCGGCCACCTCCGCCAGCGATCCGCCCCGAATCCACTCCGAGACGATCAGTCCGCCCGAGCCGGTGTTGGCGACGTCGAGGACCCGGGCCACGCCGGGCATATCGATGCGGCTGAGCTTGAGGGTGCGCGACAAGATGTCCTGCACTGCGTCGTCGGACAGCGTCGCGTCCGGATCGACGAAGGTCAGCGCGACCTGGCGGTCCAGCGCGGTGTCGAGCGCCTGCCAGAATTGCAGCGCGGGCGGTCCGCCGTGGAACACCAGCAGCCGGTACCGGCCGCCGCCGATGACAGCACCCGGGATCAGGTGCACATCCTCGTCGGATGTCGCGGCCTCGATCGCCGGTTCGCGGGGGATGTCGAATGGCAGCGATTCGCGGGTCGGATCTGCGCCGTAGTCCGACGGCGGGCGGCCCGAGACCGGCATCGGGGCGGTGCCGTTGGCCGGCTCCCCGGAAAACTCCGTGGTCTCGGCGGGGAACGCCGCCGTGGCCCCCTCTTCCGGCACGTCGGGTTGGAAGTCGTCGGGCGCCACGTCGGGCTGATGACTCTCGGCGTGCGACAACGGGATCTTGGTGGTTGCGGTGCTGTCGGGACCGAGCGCGGAATCGCCTGCGGGTTCGTTGGTCACCGCTGGTCCTTTCCGCATGCCGTCCCCGGCAACCGCCCCCGGGGGTCCGCGCCGGACGGTCGCCGGGATATGACCTCGCCCGGACGCGAACGAATTCCTCTGATCAGAGTACGTGAGGGTGCTGCCTGCCGGTGGCCGGTCGGGCGGCCTGAGCGGCGGCGCGGCTACCGTCCCTCCCCTGCCCTGTAGGCGTGGGCCCAGCCCCTCGGGCGTAGGCGCGGAGTTACCGCCGAACCGGCGCCGCACGGCGGCCAATGCAGCTTCGGCCTCGGGCACCTTGGCCGCGAGGAGTACGCCGGCGATGGTCGGCGCCATGATCAGACCGAGCACCGCGAGGCGAAGCAATGAACCGCCGCCGCCCCAGTCGCGGGTCAGCGCTTCCAGCCCCGACAGCTTGTCGACGATGTGGGCGATCAGGCCGGCGATGAGCGAACCGGCGACCGTCACCAGAATGGTCCGCACGACCTGCAGGCTGATGAGCCTGCCCCCGGGCGGGTTGAGGTTCGCACGCAGCAGCAGGTAGCCGACCGTGGCGCCCGCGATGAAACCCAGACCGTTGGCCATGCCGAGGTACCCGGCCACCATGTCGGGGTCGTCGGTGAGGTGCGGCGCCACCAGCGAGGCGGCGACCTTGACGGCGGTGATGACGACGATCAGCGCGATCGGGGTCCACGGCTGCTCGCGGGCGTAGAACACCCGAAGGGCAAGCAGCACAAGCGCATACGGAATCAGCGTGAATGCCGACAACGTGATGGCCATGCCGAGGTACCCGGCGTCGACGTCGCCGAAGTTGCCGTAAGCGAACAAGGCACTGCCGATCGCCGGGCCGCCGACCGTCATCATGGCCACGATCGGGATGAGCGTCACCATGGTCAGGCGGACGGCCAGCGACAGGTCCGCCAGCACTGCGGGGGCGTCGTCGGCGGCGGCGTTCCGGCTCAGTCGCGGCATCACCACCGTGAGCACCGTGACACCGATGATGCCGAACGGCAGCTGCAGCACCAGCCAGGTGTAGTTGTATATCGCGGGGCCGGAAGCCGCTGCGGCACTGGCGATCTGATTACCGACGATAAGTCCGGCCTGGCTGATCAGCACGTAGAGCACCATCGCCAGCGCCATCATCCCGAACTTCTTGAGGCGCGCGTCGATGCCCCACAACGGCCGCATGCTCACCCGTTCGGCGCGTAGTGCGACGAACAACACCGCCGCCTGAGCGACGACACCCAGCGTGGTGCCGATACCGAGTACGAGGAGCTTGGCGTTGCCCATCTCAACGGGGTCAATCGAAAGTTTGCCCGGGACAAGCACATACAGGGCCAGCGTGACTATCGCGACCACATTGTTGACCACCGGCGCCCAAGCGGGTGGTCCGAAGACGTTGCGGGTGTTGAGGATCGCCATGTACACCGAGGTCAATCCGTAGAAGATGATCTGCGGCAGAAGCAGATAGGCGAACGCGGTGGTGAGGGGCCCGTTGACCAGCGGATCCGAGCCCAGCATCAGATCGACCAGCAGGGGCGCGGCAAGTGTTGAGATGACGGTGACCACGACCAGCAGTGCGGTGGCCAGCGTGAGGAGCCGACGCACGAACGCGGTGCCGCCATCGGGGTCGTCGCGTTCGGCGCGCGCCAGCACCGGCACGAAAATCGCGGTGAACGTCGCTTCGAGTACGAGCGCCGCGATCATGTTGGGTAACTGGTTGGCCACGGTGAAGGAGCTGGACAGCGCCGCACCGAGGATGGTCGCGAGCAGCACGATGCGGGCGAACCCGGTGAGCCGGCTGACCAATGTTGCGAACGCCATGCCCCACGACCGCGACACGACGGCCGCGTCGGACAGCTCCGGCCGTCCCGCCCGTCGCCTCGGCGCCGGCCCCCGCGGAAGCCGCGGCGGTGGTCGTGGCGGCGATCGCCGCGGGGGCGGGGGCGCACCGACGCGTCGCGGCGGCGGATAGGCGCGCGGGTGCTGCTGTCCGGGCGGGCCGGGCCGCCCGACCGGGCTCATTTGTCGCCGCCACTCGAACCTGTGCCGCGCTGCCGGCCGGCACGACTCAACGGAGCGTCGTCCGTTTCGTCGTCGAAGTGGAGCGCGACGTCGAGGGGGTCGGGGCGGTCGAGATCGGCGCGGTCCGGCTGACCCCGGAACCGATGCCACAGCCGGCGGCCGACCAGGAGGGCGAGCACCACGCCGCCGGTGAGCGTGATGAAGAACAGCACCTTGCCGTAGGCGTTGGAGTGCACCGACAACCGCACCGGCTCGCCGAGCGTCAGCCCGTCAGCAGTGCGCAACGCAACGTCCACCGCGACGCGCTGCGTGAAATGCACCTCGATCGGTACCCGCAGCGGCAAGTACCCCGGGGGCAACTCGATCTCGCCCATGTCGGTGACCGACATTCCGGGCGGCGCATCGACGTCCAGCCGGACCCGGATCGGGACGGGTAGGTCGTTACGCAGGGCCAGCGGCAACGGGCTGTGCTCGGTGGCCAGCGTGTAGGAGCCGCCGGGGTTGACGATCGACACCGCCTTGAACATGTCGTCGACCGTGCGGCCGACCGTCGTCAGCCGCTGCTGCGCCAGGCCGTTGCGGGAATCCGGCGGCACGGACAGGCTCAGTGCCCGCAGCATGTCCTCCCGCAGCGGCGCGGTGTACTGCAATCCGGTGAGGCCGGTGCGGGCGTCGGCGGTCAAGGCCGCGGTGAGCCCCCACAGCCTGCCGGTCACCGCACCGATGCCCGAGACGACCGCGTCGTCGAAGCGGCCGCGTGGACCGCCCGATCCGCTCTGCGGCGGCGGCGCGAGGTCCTGTGGCGCCACCGTGTTGGCCTCGGCGATGACGGCGGTCAGCGGCCGCGGCTGGGCCAGCCCGGCGTTGATCGCGGAGGCGACCGTCGTGAGAATCGCCTGGGCGTCATCGGGTTGCAGGCCCCACATCATCGGCGGCATCAAGATTTCGGTGCGCGGCGCGATGTCGGGGCTCAGCCCGCGCCACAGCAGCGCGCCGAGGGCATCCTGCCGACGCGCTACCACCGAGTCGTGTTGCAGCGGGATGGCCAGGGCCGGGTCGAGGTAGGACGGCGTCACCGGGTTGGTACCCATGCCGGCCAGCGCGGCGCCGACGGCGGGATCGAACGGGGCCGCGACCAACTGCGGGGTGTAGCGCAGCGGTGTCACGTCTGCCGTGGCGGGCGGCCCGGTGTATCCGTTGGCATCCGACGCCGATCCCGCAGTGTCCAAATTCGCCGCGCCGATCGCCACGGTCTGGCCTCCCCTGCCCTCCGGGCGTGGGCCCAGGCCGGAGAGAAGTTGCACCGCAGGGGCGGTCAGCGGCCCGTCGCCGATGAGGCTGGCACCCCGTACGGATGCGATGCCGAGGATCTGGTCGACGATGTCGCCCGCGGAATTGGTCGCGATGGCACTGAGCCCAGGATCGGCGACGCGGTGCAGTGCGTCGAGGTCGGCCTGCGCGTAAGTCGTCGCTGTGACGGACATCTGCTTCGCCAGCGCCCGCAGACGGGACAGCCACGCGACCGCGGCATCCTGGCCGGCGCCGGGATGCGTCGCCGTGCCGGGGCCCGCGTCGGGGCCGTCGTTGACGACGTAGCCACCCGTCATCGCATTGACGGTGACGAGCAGGTCGGGGTCGACGGCCAGGCATGTCGCAAGACGCACGCGCCCGTCAGGATCGACCTGCGGACTGGTTGCGAATTCGACGGCCGACAGCAGTGTGTCCAACCGTCCGCCCGCGGCCAGCGAGGTCGCGAGGTCGTCGTCGATGAGGCGTACCGGCGTCGTGCCACCGGGCGCCCCCGCCGCCAACCGGGGCCGGTCCGCAAGCGGCCACATCAGGGTCAGCGGCGTGGGTTTGGTGGTGTCCGGCGGCACTACAGCCGTGACGGTGTCGGCGGAATCGGCCGTCGGGTCCGGCGGCACGCCGATCACCGGCAGCAGGAAGCGCGCGTCATCGAGGCGGGCCGGCTCGCCGTAGTCCGGTGTGCCGTTGACATTGACCATCACGGGGTAGACGCCGGGCTTGTCGATGGACATCGACGGCCGCTCCGCAGAACGCAGCGGATAGCGAAGGGTGAACGGAACCTGTTGTCCGCGAGGCAGTTCCGGAGCAAGGGTGACGAAATCGGCGACCGGCTCGAACTGGTCGACATTGCCGCTGAGGTTGGTGCGCAACCCGGTCGACGACGCCGCCGCCGGCGCGTCCTCGAGGCGCACCACCACGTCGCGGACGGGCCGGTCGCCCACGTTGAGCACGACGCCGGTGACGGTGACGGTGGGCTCGCTGGTGGTGGTGACCACCTCCGGAGTGACGCGATCGATGCGCACTTGGAGGAAGGGAGTGTCGCCGGGCTGGTTGGCCGCCGCCCGCGGCGCCGTCATCGGCACGATGGACAGCAGCATGAGCCCGATCGTGACGAGCAGGCGCGCCGCAGTCGTCACGGTCCTTGGCCGCAGCCGTTCGTCCGCCGAGAGGGCTGGTCGTCGGGGCGACGGTTGCGGGTGTGCGAGTGCGTTTGGGCGCGGCGCCGCGGCGAGGTCCGCGGCAACGGCGGCAGCGCGGCGGGGCCATCCGCATGCAGCTTGTCGATCAGCTCACCGGCGACCTCGGCGAGCCGGCGTTCGTCGGCGTACGCGAGCCGCGACGGCAGCTCCTTGAGCGGCACCCAGGCCACCTCGCTGACCTCGAGATCTTCATCGGACAGTTCGCCACCCAGGAACCGCATCAGGTAATGGTGCACCGTCTTGTGCACTCGGCGCCCCTCGGTGACGAACCAATAGTCGATGCTGCCCAGCGCGGCCAGCACGCTGCCCTGGATTCCGGTCTCTTCGGCGACTTCGCGGATGGCCGTTTGTTCCGCGGTCTCGCCCATCTCGATGTGGCCCTTGGGCAGCGACCACAGCATGCGCCCGCGCCGGTCGATGCGCCCGATCAGCGCCGCGAGCGCAGTGTCCTTGGGACCGTCGATGCCGTCGATGACCAGCCCCCCGGCTGATGTCTCGTGCACCGTGCGTAGGCGGTCGGGCGGTCGGCGCGGGCGCGGCTTCTGGGTCTGATCGTGATTGACGGAGGGCGTTTTCCGGTCGTTCACCTCGGCCTGGTTGCGTCCCCCGTGAGCGGTTGGGCCCGGTGCTTGAGAGGAGACAGCGCCCAGCCCGGAGGCCGCCTCGGGTGGACCTGCTGCGCGTCGGCCACGACGCCGCCCCCGGCGCCGTCGTGGTTTGGCCTGTTCGCCGTCCGACACCCAAGCGATAGTAGCTGCCACGAAGATGGCCTCCCGCCGCACTCACCGGTCGTAACTGACCCGTTGCCGATTAGGCTGTCCGAACGTGCCCGACTCCAGCCCTGACCGCCCGGGCGACGCCGAACTGCTTGCCGCCGCGCAGGTTGCGCTGAACCGGCACGGCGACGTCCTGCGGGACCTCGGCCGGGTGTTCGCCGACGCGGGCCATGACCTCTATCTCGTCGGCGGCAGTGTGCGCGATGCGGTGCTGGGCCGGCTGGGCGACGATCTTGATTTCACCACCGATGCGCGCCCCGAGCAGATGCAGACCATGCTGCGCGGCTGGGCCGAGGCGTTATGGGACACCGGCATCGAGTTCGGCACGATCGGCGTCGGCAAGTCCGGCCATCGCATCGAGATCACCACGTTCCGCGCCGACACCTACGACCAGGTGTCGCGCAACCCGGAGGTGCGCTTCGGCGATCGGCTCGAGGACGACCTGATTCGCCGCGATTTCACCGCCAATGCGATGGCGGTGCGCATCGACCCAGAAGGGCCAGGCGGCCTCGGTGAGTTTCACGATCCGCTGGGAGGTCTGGCGGCGGTCCGCGCGAAGGTGCTCGACACTCCGTCCGCTCCCGAGGTGTCCTTCGGGGACGACCCGCTGCGAATGCTGCGGGCGGCACGGTTCGTGTCGCAGCTCGGGTTCGCCGTTGCCCCGCGGGTCATCGAGGCGCTTGTGGAGATGGCCCCGCAACTCGGCCGCATCACGGTCGAACGCGTCGCAGGAGAATTGGACAAGCTGCTGCTGGGGGCCGATCCCGTGGCGGGCATCGACCTGATGGTGCAGACCGGCCTCGGCGAGGTCGTGCTGCCCGAGGTGGGCGCCATGCGGATGGCCATCGACGAACACCACCAGCACAAGGATGTGTACTGGCATTCGCTGACGGTGTTGCGGCAGGCCATCGACCTGGAAGAGGACGGGCCCGATCTCGTGTTGCGCTGGGCGGCGTTGCTGCACGACATCGGCAAGCCGTCCACCCGCAAGCACGAGGCCGACGGCGGTGTGAGCTTCCACCACCACGAGGTGGTCGGCGCGAAGATGACCCGCAAGCGGATGCGGGCGCTGAAGTACTCCAAGCAGATGATCGACGACGTCTCGCAGCTGGTGTACCTGCATCTGCGGTTTCACGGTTACGCGCGCCCAGACGGGACTGGCAAGTGGACCGATTCGGCGGTGCGCCGGTACGTCACCGATGCGGGCCCGCTGCTGCCCAAACTGCACAAGCTGGTGCGGGCCGACTGCACCACCCGCAACAAGCGCCGCGCGGCACGGTTGCAGTCGGCCTACGACGATCTCGAGGCCCGGATCACCGAGCTTGCCGCCAAGGAGGATCTGGCCCGGGTGCGCCCCGACCTCGACGGCAACGAGATCATGAAGGTGCTCGACATCCCGGCAGGCCCGCAGGTCGGCGAGGCGTGGCGGTATCTGAAGGAGCTGCGGCTGGACCGCGGGCCGCTTTCACACGAGGACGCGGTCACCGAACTGGTGAATTGGTGGAACTCGAGGGGCGAGAACACCGTCTGATCCGTTATGGATTACTGCTTGGGTGACCCGGACGGGTCGGCCACGATGTGGACCGCCGAACCCGACGTCGATGTGGACGGCGACGGCCTCTTCGATGCGGTGGGCCTCGATTTCGACGGTGACGGGGCGATCGACGACGCGCTGGCCGACCTCGACGGCGACGGGGTCGCGGAGCACTTGGTGCGCGATCACGGTGGCGATGCGGCCTACTTCACCGACGACGGCACCGGCACCTGGGCGGTGAGCGTCGACCGTGGCGGAACGCTTCGCTGGTTCGGCCTGGACGGTGTCGAGCACGCGGGCGGACCGTTTGTCGATGTGGACGCCGACGGTCAGGCCGACGACCGGCTCCTCGACGCCGATGGTGACGGGCTGGCCGACCGCGCGCTCAGTGGCGGGCAGGCCTATGTCGACAGCGACGGCGACGGCCGTTGGGATCTGAAGCTCAGCGACCTCGACGGCGACGGTCGGGCCGACGGAGCCGACGAGCTCTAGTCGCGCCCGGACCCGGGCGGGCCGGCGAACGCTTGCGCTATGGCAAGCCATCGTTCGGCGTCGTCGCCCTGGGCGGTCACGTCCAACTCCGACCGAGGCCTGCGCTGAGTGACCAGCATGCAGAAGTCTTCGGCCGAGCCGGTCACGCGCTGCGCCGCGTCCTGCGGCCCCCACTCCCATGTCGATCCGTCGGGCGCGCCCAGCTCCACCCGGAACGGGTCGGCCGGTGGTGTGAGTCCGTTGATCGCGAACGCGAAGTCACGGGTGCGCACGCCGATGTGTGCGATCGAGCGCAACCGATCGGTCGCCGTTCTGCTGACTCCGAGCGCGTCGGCCACGTCGAGGCCGTGCGCCCAGGTCTCCATCAACCGGGCGGTGGCCATCGACGCGGCGCTCATCGGCGGACCGAACCACGGAAGTTTGCGGCCCTCGGCCACCTGCAGAAGTTCTGCGTGCAGCCGGTTGCGGGTGTCGCGCCAGTCGGCCAGCAGTTGGTCTGGCGGCGTGGCCGTCAGGTCCTCGGCGCCGCTGTCGACGAAGCCGGTGGGATCCTCGGCCGCTTCTTCGAGAAGCGCCGCGAAGGCCGCTTCGTCGGTGACGGCCGTCAGCGCGACCCGGTCGGTCCACAGCAGATGCGCAATCTGATGGGCAATCGTCCAACCCGGCGCCGGTGTGGCCTCCGCCCAACGAGCGGGCGGCAGGTCGGCAATTAGCGCGTCGAGGTCTTCGCTTTCCGCACGCAGGTCGGCCACCATCGGCTCGGCTGTCGCCATGCCGGTACCTTAGCCGGGCGTCATCGCGCGTCTGCCGATGGCGGCGTGCGCCGCAAGGCCGGCGAGGTACACGCCGACGCCGGCAAAAGCCAGTGCCGGCTGATGACCGTCGGATGGAATGACGCTGGCCGCCAACGTCATTGCCGCGATGAACGCTATCCAGAACAGTGCATCCTGGACAGTGAACGCGTGCCCGCGCAACGCATCGTCGACGTCCAGCTGCATGGCGCTGTCGGCGCACAGCTTGACCACCTGGCCGGCCAGCCCGAGGAGGAAGCCGCACACCAGCATGATCGGCAGCTGCAGGCCCGCGGCGGCCAGCTGGATCACCGCGGCCGCGGCCAGCGCCCAGTTGGCGGTGGCGTACCGGCCCCACCGCGCGACGGCGGCGGGCATCAGCGCCGCGGCCAGGAACTGCCCGGTGCCGACGGCGGCGAAGAACAGCGCTGTGGTGCCCAGGCCGGCGACCTCCTTGGTGTCGGTGTGCCGCACGATCACGAGCACCAGGAGGCTGTTGATGCCCAGTACCATCCGGTGCGCGGCCAGACCGGCGACGGTCGCGGCCACCGACGGTACGGTCGCGACGGTGCGGGCCCCGTGCATCCAGCCGGTGGCCACCGCGTAGCCCACCGACCCGTGGATCGCGCGCACGCTGTCATCCGGGCCGAGCAGGTGCGGCGCGAAGCGCCATGACAACCACAGAGCGATCGCTACCGGGATGGCGACGATCAAGATGATGGTCGCAGCGCCGGTGTCGTCGGCGCCGAACAGCCACCGCGGCACCAGCATGAAGAGCGCTCCGAGGAAAGCGGCCGCCCCGCCTGCCGCGGTGGCGATCGAGTTCATCGCCACGACCTGCTCCCGCGGCACTACGTGTGGCAGCGCCGCCGACAAACCCGAGGAAACGAAGCGGGTGAAGCCGTTGACGATCAGGGCGGCGACCAGGATGTGTCGATCGTCGGCACTGGCCGCCAGCAGCGCGGCGACGGCGAGCACCATCACCAGGCGGCCGATGTTCGCGCCGACAAGCACCACGCGCCGATCCCACCGGTCCAGCAACGCACCGGCAAACGGGCCGAGCACCGAGTAGGGCAGGTAGAGCGCCGCGAACGAGCCCGCGATCGCCCACGGCGTGGCGGCGCGCTCGGTGTTGAAGAGAAGCCCGCCGGCCAGGCCTGCGGCGAACAGCCCGTCGCCGAACTGACTGACAAGCCGCAGTTCGAGAAGCCGGCGGAACTCGGGCAGAGCGCGCACTGATCGCCACAGCGCGATCACCGCACGCGCGTCAGCCACGTAAATCACGTCCTATTGGTTCTACATCGGGTAAACGGCGCCCGGTCCACAGTACAAATATCCCGGCGGGCCGCGCTTGTTCGCCACTTGGACCGGTTGCTGATGCGATGATGGTGAGGTGGCGCAGTCAGAGGAGCCGGAGGACTACCGGGAAGGGGTAGCGCCCGCTACACCCCGGGTACGGGCCGGAACACTGCTGCTCGCCAACACCGACCTGCTGGAGCCGACGTTTCGGCGCAGCGTCATCTACATCGTGGAGCACAACGACGGCGGCACGCTCGGGGTGGTGTTGAACCGGCCGAGCGAGACCGCGGTGTACAACGTGTTGCCGCAGTGGGCCAAGCTGGCCACCAAGCCCAAGACCATGTTCATCGGCGGCCCGGTCAAACGCGACGCTGCGCTGTGCCTGGCAACGCTGCGCGTCGGGTATGGAGCCCAACGGGTTGCCGGGGCTGCGGCACGTGCAGGGGCGCATGGCGATGGTCGACCTCGACGCCGACCCGGACACGATCGCGCCGGTGGTCGAGGGGGTGCGGATCTTCGCCGGTTATTCGGGTTGGACCATCGGCCAGCTCGACGGCGAGATCGAACGCGACGACTGGATTGTGTTGTCCGCGTTGCCTACTGATGTTCTCGTCGAGCCACGTGTCGATCTGTGGGCGCGGGTGCTACGCCGTCAGCCGCTGCCGCTGTCCCTACTGGCCAGCCACCCGATCGACATCAGCCGTAACTGAGAGACGCTGCGCTGCAAGGCGTTTCAGGTGCAGGATAGCGTGCATGTCGCGCATGCCCCGCCGCAGTCCCCGCGTAAGCCCCCGGCCCCCTCGGCTTGCCGGCGGGCGACGACCTTCGCGGCCTGCCAGCAGCCGGCGCCGACCGTAGCCACTGCGCCGACAATGCACACGATGACCACGAGCAGGCCCGTCTGGGCCGGCGCCGAGAGCGCCGCCGCGCCGCCCGCGGCGAGCATGACTGCCGCGGCCAGCTGGGTGGGGGCCACGCCACGCAGCACCTGGCGGGTGAAGTCGGCCGACTGGGGCCGGGTCAGCAGCCACCCGCCGAGTGCGGCCGTCGCGACCGCGGCGCACAGACAGAGCACCGCGGCGATGAGCATGCGCCACACAATACGAGTCCACAGTGCCTGTGTGCATTGTGGGGCGGCCCCCGGGCGCCAGGCTTCGCCCGGGGGCCGAGCCCTTATCCCGGAAGTCCCAGAAGCTGTGGGATTTGCGGCAGCGTCCCCGGCTGGCCGGGGGAGGTCCCCGGCTGTGCAGGTGACGGTGCGCCCGGGGACGCAGGCGTCGGGGTAGCTGCCGGCGGTGCCGGAAGACTCACCCGGAAGCCTTGCACGATCGCATCCGTGGCATCGGCCGCAGCGACGACCTGGTCGACGCTGGTGGTCACGGACAGGGTGAGCAGGTAGTTGTCGGGGCCCGCCGACGCGATGAGATGGCGTCGCGACGTATTCAACGTCATCGCGTTCTCCCGGTAGGTGCCCTCGATGACCGAGGACGGCATGCCACCGAAGTCGGCCAGCGATCCGTCGGTGGTACGCCAGGCAGGCAGCTGTTGGCTGTCGACGAACCCGTGGCTGATGGCTTCCTTCGGATCGAACTGACCGACCAGCTTGTAGACCACGAGCTGGGCGTTCGACGAGTAGAGGCCGTTGCCGCCGACGCGGTCGGCAATCACCGCGAACGCGTCGGGAACGTTGGGGTCGGGCACCTCGCCCAGCCGTTGGGCACCGGCAGCACGATGTTGAGCGCCTTGAAGTCGCGGCTGTTCTGCGGCTCGAGCTTGACGCCCTTCTCCTTGAAGTAATCGGCCAGCGTGCCCGACGAGGCGGGCGTGATGGTCGCCTGCGCCGGCAGGCACGGGCGGTGTCGAGATGCCACCCGGGACCACGCCGGTATCGGTGTCGCGGATGTCACACCGGCCTGGCTCAGCGGCTGCGGGAGCGGTCAGGGCGGCGTTGGGCGTCGCCGTGACGGACTGCGTCACTGTTGCACGGCGCGGGTTGCGGCGGTTGTGGGACCACGGGCTCGGCCGAGGCGGTGGCGCCCGCGAAACCGAGGACGCCGGCCATGCCTGCGGCCGTTCCTGCTGCCAGAATCCGCCAGCGGCGGGGGATCTCGATCATTCGACGGCGACCCTCTCTCATCAGCACGGGGCGCGTCAGACCCCTCGTCAGGCGCTGACCATAACCACGCTGTCGCGGCGGCCACTAGGGCTGGAACCGACCTGGGACCAACCCCTGACCGGCCGGTGACGCAACCGAGACCAACCCGTGGCCGGGGAAAGCGGCGAGCGGCGGGCTTATACCCTGTTCACGTGACTGATACGCCGGACGCCGCCGCCGGACACCCCGCAGCACCGCTACACCGCGGAGCTGGCCGGGGAGATCGAGAGCGCCTGGCAGCGGACGTGGGCGCAGTCGGGCACGTTCAACGTGCCGAACCCGGTGGGCTCGCTGGCGCCCGCGGACGGGGCCGCGGTGCCCGCCGACAAGATGTTCGTGCAGGACATGTTCCCGTATCCCTCGGGCGAGGGTCTGCACGTCGGGCACCCGCTCGGCTACATCGCCACCGACGTGTACGCCCGCTACTTCCGGATGACCGGCCGCAACGTGTTGCACGCGTTGGGCTTCGACTCGTTCGGACTACCCGCCGAGCAGTACGCGATCCAGACCGGCACGCACCCGCGTACCCGCACCGAGGCCAACATCGTCAACTTCCGCCGCCAGCTGGGCAGGCTGGGTCTCGGACACGACGCGCGGCGCAGCTTCTCCACCACCGATGTCGACTTCTACAAGTGGACCCAGTGGATCTTCCTGCAGATCTACAACGCCTGGTTCGATCCTGCGGCCGACAAGGCCAGGCCCGATCGCCGAACTGGTCGCCGAATTCGATTCCGGTGCAAGGGCTCTCGACGACGGCCGGGCATGGGCGGAGCTGTCGGCTGCAGAGCGCGCCGACGTCGATCGACTCGCATCGACTGGTGTACCGGGCCGACTCGATGGTGAACTGGTGCCCGGGGCTGGGCACCGTGCTGGCCAACGAGGAGGTCACCTCCGACGGTCGCAGCGAGCGCGGCAATTTCCCGGTGTTCCGGAAACGCCTGCGGCAGTGGATGATGCGCATCACCGCCTATTCGGACCGACTGCTCGACGATCTGGAAGTGCTGGACTGGCCGGAGAAGGTCAAGGCAATGCAGCGCAATTGGATCGGCCGGTCCACCGGCGCGTCGGTCTTGTTCGCCACGGACGCCGGCGACATCGAGGTGTTCACGACGCGGCCCGACACGTTGTTCGGCGCGACCTACATGGTGCTGGCGCCCGAGCACGAGTTGGTCGACCTGCTGGTCGCCGCCGCAGTGGCCCGAGGGCGTCGACGAGCGATGGACGTTCGGCGCGGCGACGCCCGCCGAGGCGGTCGCCGCTTACCGGGCGACGATCGCGGCGAAGTCGGATCTGGAGCGCCAGGAGAACAAGGACAAGACCGGGCGTCTTCCTCGGCGCTACGCGACGAATCCGGCCAACGGGCAACAGATCCCGGTGTTCATCGCCGACTACGTGCTGATGGGCTACGGCACCGGCGCGATCATGGCGGTGCCCGGTGGCGACCAGCGGGACTGGGAGTTCGCGACCGAGTTCGGCCTGCCGATCGTCGAAGTGGTTGCCGGCGGCGATATCTCGCAGGCTGCGTACAGCGGCGACGGCGACGTGGTCAACTCCGACTACCTCAACGGGTTGAGCGTCGCCTCGGCGAAGGAGGCGATCACCAACGGCTGGTCGCCGACGGCCGAGGAGCAGCCCCGCGTCGAGTACAAGCTGCGGGACTGGCTGTTCGCGCGGCAGCGGTACTGGGGTGAGCCGTTCCCGATCGTCTACGACGCCGACGGCCGCGCGCACCCGCTGCCGGAATCGGCGCTGCCGGTCGAACTGCCCGACATCCCGGACTACGCGCCGGTGCACTTCGATCCCGACGACGCCGACAGCGAGCCGTCGCCGCCGCTGGGCAAGGCGACCGAATGGGTGCACGTCGAGATGGACCTCGGCGACGGCTTGCAGCCCTACACCCGCGACACCAACGTCATGCCGCAGTGGGCGGCCAGTTCCTGGTACGAGCTGCGCTACACCGACCCGTACAACAAAGAAGAGTTGTGCGCCAAGGAGAACGAGGCCTACTGGATGGGCCCGCGGCCTGCCGAGCACGGCGCGGATGACCCAGGCGGCGTCGACCTCTACGTCGGCGGTGTCGAGCACGCCGTGCTGCATCTGCTGTACGCGCGGTTCTGGCACAAGGTGCTCTACGACCTCGGTCACGTCAGCTCGCGCGAGCCGTTCCGCCGGCTGGTGAACCAGGGCTACATCCAGGCGTTCGCCTACACCGACTCGCGCGGCGCGTATGTGCCCGCCGCCGAGGTCGTCGAGCGCGACGGCAAGTTCTACTGGCGTCCGCCGGATGTCGCCGACGGGTCGGCTCCGGGGCCCGACGGTGAAATCGAGGTCAACCAGGAGTTCGGCAAGATCGGCAAGAGCCTGAAGAACTCGGTGTCGCCGGACGAGATCTGCGACAACTACGGCGCCGACACGTTGCGGGTGTACGAGATGTCGATGGGTCCGCTGGAGGCGTCGCGGCCGTGGGCGACCAAGGACGTCGTCGGCGCGTACCGCTTCCTGCAGCGGGTGTGGCGGCTGGTCGTCGACGAGCAGACCGGCGGCGAGCGGGTCGCCGAGCACGAGGGACTGGACGCCGAGACGCTGCGGCTGCTGCACAAGACGATCGCGGGCGTGTCGGACGACTACACGAATCTGCGCAACAACACCGCGGCGGCCAAGCTGATCGAGTACACCAACCACCTGACCAAGCAGGGCGTCTCGGCGCGGGCAGCGCTGGAGCCGCTGGTGCTGATGGTCGCGCCGCTGGCGCCGCATCTGGCCGAGGAACTGTGGAAGCGGTTGGGTCACGACACGTCGCTGGCGCACGGCCCCTTCCCGGTGGCCGACCCGCAGTATCTCGTCGAGGACACCGTCGAATACCCGGTTCAGGTCAACGGCAAGGTCCGCGGCCGAATCACGGTGGCGGCCGACGCCGACGCCGATGCGCTCGAGGCCGCGGCGCTGGCCGACGAGAAGGTGCAGGCCTTCCTCGACGGCGCCACCCCGAAGAAGGTGATCGTGGTCGCCGGCCGCCTGGTCAACATCGTCGCCTAGTAGCGATTTCGGTGTAGTTGGTAGCGCTCGGCGCGACTGGCTACACCGAAATCACCGACGACGGAACCGATCGGGACCGTAGCGGCGTCTATCGATGAGTGCTCAACGACTATCTACGCCGACACGATGGCGTGCTGACCCTGAAGCATGCTCGCGAGGTCGGGCTTAGCAAGCACGCGGTCAACAGACGCGTGCGCTCCGGACAATGGCGCCAGTACGCGCGAGGCGTCTACTTCGTGGATGACCGCCCGTTCACCGACGCCGCACGCATTCGCGTTGCCGTGTGGAGTTACGGCGACCATGCCGTCGCGAGTGGACTAGCTGCGGCCTGGTGGCAGGGTATGACCCACTTCGCGCCGAAGGATGTCGAGGTAACCATGCCGCGCAACGCCAGCGGCCGGTGTCGACCCGGATCGAGGTTGCGCCGACGAGACCTGGCACCCGAGGACATCGACGAGTGCCGGGGTCTTCGCGTCACCGCGCTCCCGTTGACGATTATCGAGGCCGCAGTGCGACGCCGCGACGGGGTGAAGATCATGGACCGAGCGCTTCAACGTGAGGTCTGCCTTCGTGAGCTTTGGCGCACACACCTGCGCAACAAGGGTCGTTACGGTTCACCTGCAGCGCGACGCCTCCTACAGGCCGCGTCAGACGGCGCCCACTCCCAGGCGGAGCGTCTGCTGGTCGGGCTGTTACGACAGGCCGGCTTCACGGGGTGGCGGACGAATTATCCCGTCGGCGGATACAAGGTCGACGTCGCATTCCCGAGGCACAAGCTGGCCATCGAGGCCGACGGTTTGGCGTTTCACAGTGAGTCCGACGACTTTCACCAGGACCGGGTTCGTCAGAACAACATCACGCTGCGTGGTTGGCACGTGCTGCGATTTACCTGGCGTGACCTGACCGAGTATCCAGACCGAGTGATCGCCACGATCCGCGCAGCCATTTCGGTGTAGGGGGTAGCGCTCACCGCGACCAACGACACCGAAATCACCGTGGGCGGACGATCACCTCGTGGATGTGAGCGTCGGCGGGGGCGTTGACCGCGTCGGCGATGACTTTCGCCACAGTCTCCGGACTCAGGAAACGGCTCGGGTCGTACTCGCCGCCCTCGTAGGCGACCAGGCCTTCCTGCATCTCGGTGGCGATCCGGCCGGGGTGCACCGAGGTGACGCGCAGCGACGGTTCGTCGTTGCGCAGGGAGTCGGCGAAGCCCCGCAGCGCGTACTTGCTCGCGGAGTAGGACGCCAGCCCCGGTGAGGCGTTGATCCCCGAGCCGGAGTTGACGAACACGACGTGGCCACCGGCGCTGCGCAGTGCGGGCAGCAGAGCCAGCGTGAGCGCCACCACGCCAATGACGTTGACGGCCAACGTGTCTTGCCACTCTTCGATCGTCGACTCGCCGACCCTGCCGGGATAAGCGACACCCGCGTTGTGGATCAGCGCGTCCAATTCGACGAGGGGCTCCACGGCCGCGGGTATCGAGTCGGGATCCGACAGGTCGATCGGCCAGGTGGTGGCGCCCAACTCCTGGGCGAGCCCGTCGAGCGCCGCCGACGGCCGGCCCGCCAGAAACAACGTGTGCGTCGGCGCCAGGGCGTCGTGCGAGGGCCGCTCCGAGCCCGCGCGAGGCGCCGGTGATCATCGCGCTCGGCATGTAGTCACCCTATCGACCTGCACGCGGGCGCGACCCGTCGCATCATGGATGCGATGCCATCCGACCATAACTTCGCTCCCACGCAGCTCGCGGCCCGCGCCGCGTACCTGCTGCGCGGCAACGACCTGGGTGTGATGACCACCGCGGCGCCGTTGCTGTATCCGCACATGTGGAGCTGGGACGCGGCGTTCGTGGCGATCGGACTGGCGCCGCTGAGCGTCGAGCGGGCGGTCGTCGAACTCGACACGCTGCTGTCGGCGCAGTGGACCAACGGGATGATCCCGCACATCGTCTTCGCCAACGGCGTCGACGGATACTTCCCGGGACCGGCCCGATGGGCCACCTCGGCATTGGCCGTGCACGCGCCACGCACCCGCCACACCTCGGGCATCACCCAACCGCCGGTTCACGCGATCGCCGTGCAGCGCATCCTCGACCAGGCCCGCGGCCGCGGCCGGTCGACCCGCGCGGTCGCCGAGGCGTTCCTCGATCGGCGCTGGGACGATCTGGTGCGCTGGCATCGATGGCTCGCCGAGGCGCGTGACCCGAAGTCGCGCGGGCGCGTGACGCTCTACCACGGCTGGGAGTCCGGGATGGACAACTCGCCGCGTTGGGACAGCGCCTACGCGAACGTGATTCCGGGCCGAGTGCCGGAATACCAGCGCGAGGACAACACGATCGTCACCGACGCCACCCAGCGGCCGACCGACGCCGAGTACGACCGCTATCTGTGGCTGCTGGAAGAGATGAAGTCGGCTCGCTACGACGACGAACTGCTGCCCAAGGTGATGAGCTTCGCGGTGGAGGACGTCTTCGTGTCGGCGGTGCTGGCCGTGGCCTGCGACGTGCTCGCCGAGATCGGCGAAGACCACAACCGGCCGCGCGCCGACGTGCGTGATCTGTACGCGTGGGCCAGCTATTCCGAAACGGCGTTGTCGCTACCACCGACGAAAGGACCGGTGCGGCAAGGGATTACGACGTGCGGGCGGAACGCTGGATCGCCACTGAGACGGTTGCGCAGTTCGCCCCGCTGCTGTGCGGCGGGCTGCCGCACGAGAGGGAGCGGGCATTGCTGCGGCTGCTGGAGGGGCCGCGATTCTGTGGTCATCCGGATCTGAAGTACGCGCTGATCCCCACCACGTCACCAGTTTCGCGCGACTTCCGGTCGCGGGAGTACTGGCGCGGGCCGGTGTGGCCGGTCACGACGTGGCTCTTCTCCTGGTGCTTCGCCCGCCGTGGCTGGGCCGAGCGGTCGTTGATCCTCAAGCGCGAGGGACTTCGACAGGTCAGCGACGGCACTTTCGCGGAGTACTACGAGCCGTTCACCGGCGAGCCGTTGGGCACCATGCAGCAGTCGTGGACCGCCGCGGCCGTCCTGGATTGGCTGGGTTAGCTATTCGGCCAACCGCTCGAGCGGCACCAGCGCCTTGGTCAGCGTCTCGAGGTCTTCGGGGCTGAGCTTGGCCAGCAGCGTGCCGAGGTATGCGCGCCGGGCGGCCAACGCTTCCTGATGCTGAGCCAGACCCTCCGGGGTGATGTCGACGAGCACGGCCCTGCAGGTCGGATACATCCCGCGAGCGCTTGACCAGTCCGAGCTTCTCCAACCGGCGGATCGCGACCGTCGTCGTTGGCGTACGCACCCGCTCGTGCGCGGCCAGCTCTGTCATTCGGATCGGACCCTGCTCCAGGAGAGTCAGCAGGATCGACAACTGGGCCAGCGTCAGGTCGCCGGTTGCGGCGTCGCGGCTGGTGTCACTGCGGCGCAACACCGAAAACACGCGGGACAGCACCCGTTGAAGCTCTCCGGCAAGGTCCGTGACCTGCGGTTCCGCCTCCGACATAATGCAGACAGTCTAACCTGTCCGAGCCTGCCAAGTTGCTATGACGGCCCCGTAAAGGTCAGAGAACTTGCGAAAGGAAACGCCTGAGCCGGTCCGTCTCGGCGGACTCGAAGATCCGTTCCGGCGGGCCGGCCTCGACGACTTGGCCGTGATCCATGAACACCACCGCGTCGGAGGTTGACCGGGCGAAGCCCATCTCGTGGGTGACGACGACCATCGTCATGCCGTCGGCGCCGAGATCGGCGATGAGCGCGAGCGACGCATCCACCGACGCCGCCGTCACACCGGCTTGCGCTCAATCAGAACGCAATACTCGGTATTCCCGTCGGTCTGAACACGCCGCGCCGCACCAGTTCGGCGAGCATGATGCGGGCCATCATGTCGGCTCGCGCCGCGCAGACAGCGCGCGTGGCCGCGGGGTCGCCGCGGTGGATGGCGTCGATCTCGGCCTCGAAGTGCGCCAGCATCTCTTCGTAGTTGTGCAGGTACGCGACCCAGAACGCGCGCGGGACGAACGCCTGGGAGGCGTGGATCAACGCGAGCAGACGCGGTCCCGAGTACTCCTCGTTGATCGCGGTGCGGAATTGCCACCCGGCTTCCTGGAATGCACGCGCTTCCCGGTTGTTGCGCATGACGTTCATCAACGCGTCGAGTTGGCCCAGGAGGCTCGGGGTCGGATCTGCCGCGGCGCGGGCCGAGGCGATGCCGGTGACCACGCCGTAGATCTCGTGATGTTCCCGTACGACGGACTCGTCGAACCGTTCGACGTAGGCCCCGCGGTGGTACTGCGTCGACAGAATGCCGTCATGCTCGAGTTGCACCACGGCCTCTTGAATGGGCACGCGGCTCAGCCCGAGTTCGTTGGCGATCTCGTTGCGGTCGATCCGGTCACCGGAGCGGAGTTTGCCGGTCAGTATCAGATTGATCACATGCGAGACCACGAGGTCCTTCTCTTTGACCCCATACTTCTTCGGCATGGC
This sequence comes from uncultured Actinomycetota bacterium, assembly GCA_963793055.1. Lineage (GTDB taxonomy): Bacteria > Actinomycetota > Actinomycetes > Mycobacteriales > Mycobacteriaceae > Mycobacterium. Next base: position 37,981 of record CAWBYS010000005.1, read on the forward strand.
GGCGACAGTGTATGCCCACCAATACCCACGCCGGAGCCGTTACGCCAGTTCGGCTCTCACAGGTTTGCGTGCCGGTCGCGCCAGCCGCACAGGACCTCGGCCTGGCTCAGGTCGTAATCGGGGCCGTTGACTCCGACGGTGAACATCGAAACACCTTGGCGCAGCAGCGCGTCCGCCTCGTCGTGGAGCGCTTGCTTCGATTTGCCCTGCACGGCAGCCGACCGTTCGATGCGATCGGGATCGCGGCCGACCTCCGTGCAGTGGGCGGCGAGGATGTCGGCCTTGCGCGGGTACTCGGCGCTGTCGGAGAACGAGTGCCAGATGTCGCCGTGTTCGGCCACCAACCGCAGGGTCTTCTTCTCGCCGCCGCCGCCGATCAGGATCGGGATGTCGCGTGTCGGGGCGGGGTTGAGTTTGGCCAGCCGCGACTTGATCCGCGGCAGCGCCGCGGCGAGGTCGTCGAGCCGGCTGCCCGCCGTTCCGAACTCGTAGCCGTACTCGTCGTAGTCCTTCTGTTTCCACCCGGAGCCGATGCCGAGGATGAGCCGACCGTCGCTGATGTGGTCGACGGTGCGGGCCATGTCGGCCAGTAGCTCGGGGTTGCGGTACGAGTTGCAGGTCACCAGCGCACCGATCTCGATGCGTGATGTTTGCTCGGCCCACGCGCCCAGCATCGTCCAGCATTCGTAGTGCGCGCCGTCGGGATCGCCGTAGAGCGGGAAGAAGTGATCCCAGTTGAACGCGACGTCTACACCGATGTCCTCGCAGCGGCGGACGGCGTCGCGCAGATGGCCGTATTGGGGAGAGTGTTGGGGTTGCAGTTGCACGCCGATACGGATCGGGAAGGTCACCCGGTGATCATTACCCATTCGGCACGACGTCAATCGGTGAGCCGGGTTGGCTTTCGAGCACGCCGCGCAGTAGTTCGATCAGCTTGCCCGGTTGGTCGCTCTGTACCGAGTGCCCGGAGTCCTCGACGATGTGCACACTCTCGGAAATCCGGGTGCGGTGCGCGCGAACTCGGCGGCGTCGTCGTCGTTGACGAAGAACGAGTTGGCGCCGCGGATCAGAGTGGTCGGCGTGGTGAGCTGCGGCACGTCGTCCCAGATGCCCTCGAAGCCCTCAGCCTTGCGGAACGAGTCGTAGCGCCACGTCCAGGTGCCGTCGTCGAGGCGCTTGGAGTTGTGGAAAACCCCGCGGCGCAACGACTCCCGGTCGCGATGCGGCGCTGCGGCGACGGTGATCTCGAGCATCGCGTCGAAAGCTGGGGAACGTCCGTTCGCCCTGGACGAGCGCGACGGTGCCCATCTGCGCTTTGGTCATCTCGGTGTGACGCTCGGGGGCCGACGGTGTGACGTCGACGAGCACGAGCTTGCGCACCAGCTCGGGGGCGGCTACCGCCAGGCGCAGCGCCGTCAGCCCGCCCAGCGACATGCCGACCACGAGGTCGGCGGCCGGCGCGAGCTCGCGCACCACCGGCTCCACCGCGACGGCGTTGAGCTTCGGCCCGTAGTCGCCGTCCTCCCGCCATGCCGACCGGCCGTGACCGGGCAGGTCGATCGCCAGCGCCGGCTCGCCGAGACCGACGATCACGGTGTCCCAGGTGTGGGCGTTCTGACCGCCGCCGTGCAGGAACACCACGCGCGGCGACGCGTCGCCGAACTTCAGGGCGCTGACTGGCCCCGAGTCGATGCGCTTGACGGTCGGCAGCGGACCGGTCGCCCCGGCTTGCTCGGCGTTCTCCCGAAGGAAGGTGAACTCCGGCGAGCAGCAGCCAGCTCGTCGTCGGCGGAGATATCGGTCACGACTGTGTCCAGAGCGCTATGCGACTCAGCCGCACGTAACAGCGAAACTAGCCTTCGATGAAGTCTTCGAGCTGCGCGCGGGCGATGTCGTCGGGCAGCTGCTTCGGCGGGCTCTTCATCAGGTACGCCGACGCGGCGACGACGGGGCCGCCGATGCCGCGGTCCTTGGCGATCTTCGCCGCACGGACCGCGTCGATGATGACGCCGGCCGAGTTCGGCGAGTCCCACACCTCGAGCTTGTACTCCAGGTTCAGCGGCACGTCGCCGAAGGCGCGACCCTCGAGCCGCACGTAGGCCCACTTGCGGTCGTCGAGCCAGCCGACGTGATCGGACGGGCCGATGTGCACGTCCTTGGTCTTGAACTCGCGCTGCAGGTTGGAGGTGACGGCCTGCGTCTTGGAGATCTTCTTGGACTCCAGGCGCTCGCGCTCGAGCATGTTGAGGAAGTCCATGTTGCCGCCGACGTTGAGCTGCATCGTGCGGTCGAGCTGCACGCCGCGGTCCTCGAACAGCTTGGCCATCACGCGGTGGGTGATGGTCGCGCCGACCTGGCTCTTGATGTCGTCACCGACGATCGGCACGCCGGCGTCGGCGAACTTCTTGGCCCACACCGGGTCGCTCGCGATGAACACCGGCAGCGCGTTGACGAATGCCACACCGGCGTCGATCGCGCACTGCGCGTAGAACTTGTCGGCCTCTTCGGAGCCCACCGGCAGGTAGGACACCAGCACGTCGACGTTGTTCTCCTTGAGCACCTTGACCACGTCGACCGGGTCGGCGTCGGACACCTCGATGGTGTCGGCGTAGTACTTGCCGATGCCGTCCAGCGTCGGGCCGCGCTGCACCGTGACGTTGGTGGGCGGCACGTCGGCGATCTTGATCGTGTTGTTCTCCGACGCGAAGATCGCCTCCGACAGGTCGAAGCCGACCTTCTTGGCGTCGACGTCGAACGCGGCGACGAACTTCACGTCGCGTACGTGATACTGGCCCAGCCGCACATGCATCAGACCGGGCACTGTGGCCTTCTCGTCGGCGTCCTGGTAATACTGCACGCCCTGTACCAGCGAGGACGCGCAGTTGCCCACACCGACAATCGCGACCCGCACCTCGGTGCTCTCAGTCATGACGACTTCTCCCTCTTCCACTAACTCGTAATGCCTACGGCTGTACTAGACGTTTTCCGGGCGACCCTGCGCCGTCCGTTCCGCCGCTATCAATTCGTTGAGCCATTTGACTTCGCGCTCGCTGGACTCCAACCCGAGCTGGTGTAGCTGCCGGGTGTAGCGGTCGAACGAGCTGCTGGCCCGCGCCACGGCTTCGCGTAGGCCCTCTCGGCGTTCCTCCACCTGACGGCGGCGCCCCTCGAGGATCCGCATTCTGGCCTCGGCCGGAGTGCGGTTGAAGAACGCGAGGTGAACGCCGAATCCGTCGTCGGAGAAGTTCTGCGGGCCGGTGTCGGCCACCAACTCGGTGAAGCGCTGCTTGCCGGCGTCGGTGAGCTGGTACACGCGTCGCGCTCGGCGCACCTTCGGGATCCCCTCCGGCGCGGCGTCCTCGACGATCAGGCCGTCGGCCTGCATGCGCCGCAGCGCCGGGTAGAGCGAGCCGTAGGAGAACGCCCGAAACGCGCCCAGCAGACCCGTCAGCCGCTTCCGCAGTTCGTAGCCGTGCATGGGCGATTCCAGCAGGAGCCCCAGGATGGCGAGTTCCAGCACCGGGACACCTCCTTTGCTCGTCCGTTACGGCGATCCGACACCTCGGCGCCATAGTATCGCGCCGATATATTCGGTGCCAACAAAGGTTGACCGGTGCGAACGGCGACGATTCCCTTAGGTCGGGTAGTTGACCTGCTTGGTCGTGCCGTCGGCGTTGAGTTCGATGTAGCCGCTGCCGAAGTCGCTGGACACGTAGATGTCGATGTCCATCGCGCCGGGCGGCGCGGTCTGGTCGCTGCTCGGCTCGAAAATCAGGTAGGTGTTCTTCACGTCGCCCGGCTTCATGCCGAGGGTCTCCGGGGCGCCGCGCAGGACGCCGACGACGGCCTTGGCGTCGAACTTCGACAGGTCGACCAACTTGTCGCTGTCGTCCTTGGCCGAGGTCGACGGGTCGCCGAAGCCGCCGCGGTAGGTGTAACTCAGCTGCCGGCGATCGTCGTTGGGGTCGGGCCGGTCGAGCGACGCGTAGTCGGGATAGACCACCAGGCGGTAGCCCTTGGTGTCGCCGAACTTCTGCTTCATCTGTTCGGTGAGCCCGTTGAGCCCGCCCAGTGACTGCAGTTGGCGCGGCGGCGTGAGCACCACGCGGGCTGATGCCGTCGGACTTGGCGCCCGGATCGGAGGTGAAGTTCAGCGGCGACGGGGTGTTGCCGTACAGCCCCCAGCCGATCGCGATGCCGAGCACGACCAGTACACCGGCGACCGCGGCGCGCATGCCCCAACCGCCACCGGCGCCGGGAAGTCTCGGCAGCCTCTTCCGGGCCCACAGCTTGTAGGGGAGTCGCGCAATTGGACGGACGCATTGTCGGTCTGCAGGTCGGATACCAGTGACTGCAGATCGCCAAGCGTCTCGGCTTGGGTGGCCAGCGACACGCGCGTGCGGTGCTCCTCCATCGACAGCTGCCCGTCCGCCAGCGCGCTGTCGAGGATCTGGGCCGTGTCGGTGCGGTCCGAGTCCTTGGCCCGGGTTCCCGATGTTTGCCGTGTCGCCACGACGACGATCGTAAAGGCCAGTCGGACACGCGAGCGCGACAAGCCTCGGTGCGGTCGTGCCTCGGCAGTCGCACGGCCGACGTACTCTGGTCTCCGTGCGATTGCAGCGACAGGTGGTGGACTACGCGCTTCGGCGCCGGTCCCTGCTGGCGGAGGTCTACTCGGGACGCACCGGCGTCTCGGAGGTCTGTGACGCCAACCCCTATCTGCTGCGAGCCGCGAAGTTCCATGGGAAGCCAAGCTCGGTGACGTGCCCGATCTGCCGCAAGGAACAGCTCACCCTCGTGTCCTGGGTGTTCGGTGACCATCTGGGCGCCGTGTCGGGTTCGGCGCGCACCGCCGAGGAACTTGTTCTGCTGGCGACCCGCTACGCCGAGTTCTCCGTACACGTGGTGGAGGTATGCCGCACCTGCAGTTGGAATCACTTGGTCAAGTCATACGTGCTCGGCGCCATTCCACCGCCAAAGGGATCACGCAAGCCGAGGCGGACCCAGACCGCGCGCGAAAGTGCGCGCACGGCCAGTGAATAGCGAAGGGCGCCACGAACGGTCAGCCAGGGATGTCCGCGGGGGACATGCGGCTGACGGTGTGAGCGCGCCCGGCCCCAGACAACCCGACGGTGGCGAACCGCGCCGCCCGGCCGATGGCCCACCGCCGCGGCGTCGCGCCCCGGGGGCGCCACCGGATGACCGGCTGACGGCCGATCATCCCGCCGGTGCGCGACCCCGCGCCCGCCCACCTTCGCGACCCGATCGACGTCGTCAAGGCGGCGCTGGACGGCTCACCGCCGAAACAGCCGCCTGCCCCACCCCCGCCGCCGCGCCGGCCCCCCGGCGGCGGCGGACCGCCGGGACCTCCCGGTAAACCGCCCGGCCCGCAGCCGAGCCTTCGCCAGCAGATCAACTGGAAGTGGGTGCGGCGCGGGATCTACGCGACGGTTGCCGCGCTGATCGTGCTGCCGATCATCACGTTCGCAATGGCCTATCTGATCGTCGACGTACCGAGCCCCGGCGACATCCGGACCAACCAGGTGTCGACGATCCTCGCCAGCGACGGCAGCGAACTGGCGAAAATCGTTCCGCCCGAAGGCAACCGCGTGGATGTCACCATCGACCAGATACCCGTGAGTGTGCGGGATGCGGTGATGGCGGCCGAGGACCGCGACTTCTACACGAACCCCGGGTTCTCGTTCTCGGGATTCGCCCGTGCGATCAAGAACAATCTCTTCGGCGGGGACCTGCAGGGCGGCTCGACGATCACGCAGCAGTACGTGAAGAACGCGCTCGTCGGTTCGCAGCGATCAGGTGTCGGGGGCCTGATCCGTAAGGCCAAGGAACTGGTCATCTCGACGAAGATGTCCGGCGAGTGGTCCAAAGATCAGGTGCTGCAGTCGTATCTGAACATCATCTACTTCGGCCGTGGCTCCTACGGCGTCGGCGCGGCGTCGAAGGCTTACTTCGACAAACCCGTCGAACAGTTGAACATCGCCGAGGGCGCGCTGCTGGCGGCACTGATCCAGCAACCCTCGGCGCTCGACCCTGCCGTCGATCCGCAAGGCGCCGAGGCGCGCTGGAACTGGGTGCTCGACGGCATGGTCCAGATCGGAGCGCTCACACCGAGTGATCGTGCAGCGCAGGTGTTTCCGCCAACAGTGCCGCCGGATCAGGCGCGGATGGCCAATCAGACCACCGGGCCCAACGGGCTGATCGAACGCCAGGTGCAGAAGGAACTGCTGGACCTGTTCGACATCAACGAGAAGACGCTGAACACCGAGGGCCTGCAGATCACCACGACGATCGACCCGAAGGCGCAGGCGGCCGCCGAAGAAGCGGCGCAGAACTACCTCGAGGGCCAAGACGCCGACATGCGCACCGCGATCGTGTCGATCGACCCGCACAACGGCGGAGTCAAGGCGTATTACGGCGGGACCGATGCGAACGGTTTCGACTTCGCCCAGGCCGGTCTGCCCACCGGGTCCTCGTTCAAGGTGTTCGCATTGATCGCGGCGCTCGAGCAGGGGATGGGGCTGAACACCCAGATCGACAGTTCGCCGGTGACGGTCAACGGCATCAAGATCACCAACGTGGAAGGCGAGGGTTGCGGGGTCTGCAACATCGCCGAGGCGCTGAAGCGGTCGCTGAACACCAGCTACTACCGGCTGATGCTCAAGCTGAAGAACGGCCCTGAGGACGTCGCGAAGGCCGCGCACGACGCCGGCATCGCCGAGAGCTTCCCGGGTGTGGACCACACGCTGTCGGAGGACGGTAAGGGTGGACCGCCGAACAACGGAATCGTGTTGGGCCAGTACCAGACTCGCGTAATCGACATGGCGTCGGCGTATGCGACGATCGCCGCGTCGGGTGTGTATCACAAGCCGCACTTCGTGCAGAAGGTCGTCAACTCGCAGGGCGAGGTGCTGTTCGACGCGTCGCAGCAGAACAACGAGGGTGAGCAGCGCATCCCCAAGAAGGTGGCTGACAACGTGATCGCCGCGATGCAGCCGATCGCCGGATGGTCCAACGGCCACAATCTGGCCGGCGGCCGTCCGTCGGGTGCGAAGACGGGCACCAACCAGCTCGGGGACACCGACGCCAACCGGGACGCTTGGATGGTGGGCTTCACGCCGTCGCTGGCGACGGCGGTCTGGGTCGGTACCACTGACGGCACCAAGCCGCTGGAGAACAAGTGGGGCTCACCGGTTTACGGCTCGGGCATCCCGTCGGACATCTGGAAGTCGACGATGGACGGTGCGCTCGAAGGCACCGACAACGAGTCGTTCCCGAAGCCCGAGGCGATCGGCGGTGTCGCGGGTGTGCCGCAGGCGCCGGCCCCGCCGAGCACGCCGACGCCTCCGCCGGGCGTGCCGCCGCCGCCGTCCGAGACGGTCATCCAGCCGACCCTCGAAGTGGCGCCTGGCATCACGATCCCGTGGGGTCCGCCGACGACCGTGCCCGCTGCCCCGCCCGTGCCCGTTGGACCCGAGCCGGGGCCGCCGGTCGTGCCCGGCGCGCCGCCTCCGCCGCCGCCTCCGTGAGCGACCGCGAACCGTCGGAGGCTGCATCGTCGGCTGAGCCGGAGGTGGTCTCGCCGGCCCGGCTGGCGAGCGACCGTCGCACGCTCGATGATCGCGACCTGCCCAGCCGCACCGACACGATCGGTGCGGGGCTGTCGGAGGTGATCGGCGGCCCCGTCGGCCGGCATGCGCTGATCGGACGGCAACGGTTCCTCACGCCGCTTCGGGTGATGCTGATCATCGCGCTGGTGTTCCTCGCGCTCGGCTACTCGACCAAGGCGGCATGCCTGCAGACAACCGGAACCGGCACCGCCGACCAACGCGTCGGCAACTGGCAGAACCAGCGCGCGTACTACGAGCTGTGCTACTCCGACACCGTTCCGCTGTACACCGCGGAACTGTTGAACCTCGGCAAGTTCCCGTACAAGTCGAGCTGGATAGAGAACGACGCGACCGGCAAGCCGCGTCTGCAGTACGACGGCAACACCGCCGTCCGCTACATGGAATATCCCGTGCTGACGGGGATCTACCAGTACATGTCGATGGCGTTGGCCAAGACCTACACCGCGCTGACGAAGCTGGTGTCGGTGCCGATCATCGCCGAGGTGGTGATGTTCTTCAACATCTCGGCGTTCGGCCTGGCACTGGCGTGGATGGCGACGGTGTGGGCGACATCGCGGCTGGCCGGATCGCGTCGCGTCTGGGACGCAGCGCTGGTGGCGGCGTCGCCGATCGTGATCTTCCAGATATTCACTAATTTCGACGCTCTGGCAACGGCTTTCGCGACTGGAGCGTTGCTCGCGTGGGCACGGCGAAAACCGGTGCTTGCGGGAGCGCTCATCGGACTCGGCGTCGCGGCCAAGCTCTATCCGCTGTTGCTGTTGGCGCCACTGGCGGTGCTGGCGGTGCGTACAGGCAAGCTGCGCGAGGTCGGTAGGACGGCGACCGCGGCGGTAGTCACCTGGCTGGTGGTCAACCTGCCGATCATGGTCCTGTTCCCACGGGGGTGGTCGGAGTTCTTCCGGCTCAACACCCGTCGCGGTGACGATATGGACTCGCTCTACAACGTGGTGAAGTCGTTCACGGGGTGGCGTGGCTTCGATCCGGATCTCGGCTTCTGGCAGCCGCCGACGGTGCTCAACGCCGTGACGGCGGTTCTGTTCGTATCCTGTTGCATCGCAATCGCTTACATCGCGTTGACAGCGAAGCAGCGGCCGCGTCTGGCGCAGGTGGCGTTCCTGGTGGTGGCGGCGTTCTTGCTGACGAACAAGGTGTGGAGCCCGCAGTTCTCGCTTGTGGCTGGTGCCGCTGGCGGTGCTCGCCCTGCCGCACCGGCGCATTCTGCTGGCGTGGATGACGATCGACGCGCTGGTATGGGTGCCGCGGATGCTGTACCTGTACGGCGAAGCGAACAAGGGCCTGCCCGAACAGCCGTTCACCGTCATGGTGTTGCTGCGCGACATCGCGGTGATCGTCTTGTGCGCGTTGGTGATTCGTCAGATCTACCGCCCCGACGAGGACTTGGTGCGGTGTAGAGGCGAGGTCGACGACCCCGCCGGCGGGGTGTTCGACGGTGCCCCCGACGCGCCGCCGTCGTGGCTGCCGGACTGGTTGCGGCCGGATCGCGACAGGACACGCGTGACGCCGGCGCCCGAGCCGGAACCAGAAATGGCCGACTCCAGATAGACGCGACCGCGAAACTACGGTTTATGACGAGATTCGGGCGATTTCCGTCAGAAACCGTAGTCTCGGCGGCTAAGTAGAGGCGACGGCGTAGAGGTGCCACTCGCCGGGAACGCCCTTGAGTTCGTGGACGCCACGTTCGTCGAACTCCAGCCCCGACCCGATCACCAGGTCGCGCAGCGTACTGGACACGAGGACTTCGTTCGGGTCCCGCGAGTGCGCTGACCCGCGCGCCGATGTGCACGGCGATCCCGCCGATGTCGTCGCCGCGGATCTCGCACTCGCCGGTGTGCAATCCGGCGCGGACCTCGATGCCGAGGGTGTGCACTGCGTCGCGAATTGCCATGGCGCAGCGGATCGCTCGCTGCGGGCCGTCGAACGTCGCGAGGAAGCCGTCGCCCGAGGTGTTCACCTCACGGCCGCGGAAGCGGTCAGTTGCGACGCGGACGACGGCGTCGTGCGCATCGAGCAAGGCGTGCCAGTCGCGGTCGCCCATCTCGGCGGCCCGCCGCGTCGAATCCTCGATGTCGGTGAAAAGCACCGTGGCGAGCACGCGATCGTCGGGCACGTCGGGTTGGTGGCCGGTGAGGAACTCGGCGATCACCTGAAACGACTGGCGCCACGGTTCGACGAAATGGAAAATGTTGCGCCCGGCAACTCAACGTATTTCGCGCCCGATATGCGATCGGCGATCTCTTTTCCCAACTCGGGCGGGATCATGACGTCATCGGTGTGATGGAGGACGAGTGTCGGGACGCGGACTCGGCCACTTGTCGATTGTCACGCCGCGGCGCGAAAGCGACCATCACCACAGCAGCAGTGAGGCAGTCTCAAACCTCGGCCGCACTTTCTCAAGGCCGACTTCATATGGTTTGCGCTACAACGGTGTTCGATCCACCTGAAACGCCCTGGTTCTTCCAGAGGCCAGGCGTTTCACGTAGCCAAGCCGTCAGCGTGCGGCGATCAGCCGGGTGATGTCCTTGACGCTGGGCACCTTTCCAGCCACGAGGACTTCCTCGTCGACCACCAGGCCGGGGGTCTTCATCACGCCATAGCCGGCGATCTCGGCGTAGTCGGTGACGGCCTCGATATCGGCGTCGAGACCCAGTTGGGTGAGCGCCTCCCGAGTGCGTTCTTCGAGGGTATGGCAGTTGCGGCAGCCCGGTCCGAGGATCTTGACGATCATTAAAAAACTCCGTTCGGTGGAAATGGTTGGGGCGTCAGCCAACGAGGTTGAAGAGGAATCCGATGAGCATGATTCCAACGGCCACTGTTCCGAAGAAGATTGCCAACAGCGGCGGCTTCATCACTCGGCGCAACATGACTGCCTGCGGGACCGATAAGGCGATCGTGCTCATCGTGAAAGCCATCACCGTGCCCAGCGACATTCCCTTGGCCCACAGCGCTTCTGCGATGGGCACGACGCCCGCGCCGTTGACATACAGGGGCACTCCGGCCAGCGTCGCGACCACGACTGCGAAAGGGTTGCCCGGTCCGGCGAAGCGCACAAAAAAATCGGCCGGAACCCACCCGTGGATGACGGCTCCGATGCCGACTCCGAGCAGGACCCACAGCCACACGCTGCGGAAGATGTCCTTAGTCTCGTCGACCGCGGCACTGACCCGCTCGGCCAGCGAGGGCACGTGCCCGTCGGCTCGCAGCGCCGCCACCTTCGTGGTGAACACCATGTCCTCGACCCATCGGCTGAGGTCGAAGCGGGAGAAGATCCAGCCGATCATGAGGGACAGCACACTGCCGGCCACCACGTAGGCGGCAGCGATGTGCCAGCCAAACTGGTCACCGATCATGATCGCGGCGATCTCGCTGATCAGTGGCGATGCGATGAGGAAGGTCAGCGTGATCGATAGCGGAATGCCCGCTGCGACGAACCCGATGAACAACGGAATCGAACTGCAGGAGCAGAACGGCGTCACGACGCCGAGGAAGACGGCAAGCACCAGCCCCACGAACAGTCCGCGCCCGCGCAGATAGTCCCTGGCCTTGTCCAGATCGAGGCTCGCGCGCAGCAGGCCGACCACGAACATCAGGCCGGTGAGCAGCAGGAAGATCTTCACCGTGTCATATAGGAAGAACTGCACAGCGCCGATGGCACGGGTGTGCAGATTGAGCCCCAGCCAACCCACCAGCGCATCCCAGATGTACTCGTTCAGGGTGTAGAGGGCGACCCAGCCGAGTGCGGCGAGCAGCAGTATCCCCACGGTCCGCGTGCGCTCCGATAGGCCATCCGGACGAGCGTCCGGGGCGTCGCGGGAGGCAGTGCTCACCTACCAACCTTAGGTGACGAGGGACGCGGCCATCCGACGATGACAAAGACCGCATCGCCGTAGCGCAGCTCTCCCCGTCGAACCGGTCGGTCGGTGGCCGCGGCATTGTCCGCCTGGGCGTTTGGTCGGGGGTCTGGGTGGCTCTGACCGGGTTGGGCGCCGCGAAATTCCGGTTAACATCTACCGATCGGAGTGTTTGGTTCCCCGCCCTGCAGGCCGTCATCGTGAACAAGCCAAGAGCGACGATCGCGGTGGGCATCGTCGACGTCGACTCAGCGCCGCCGGCTCAGCCTGATGCTGGCCCGAGCGCGAGCTCGCCCGTGCCCCACGTGGCGACCGCGGCAGCAGTGAGCGCCTCGGGTGATCCCGCGGTGGGTTCAAAGAGCGGATCCGCGTAGCCCTCGAGCACGACCAGCGCGGTGGTGCGGGACGCGGCTGAGCCACGTGCGCGCCCTCGCAGACGCCGAGGAGTGCAGGCTCTCCCGACGAGCAGCGCGATTTCGCAGATCAGCGCGCATTCCTGTAGCCTGGGCCGGTTGCCGACGCAGGCGACCCTCCTGCCACGGAACGACCGTGGCCGCACTAGACCGTAGGAGGTGATGGGTTCCTTATGCGTCCATACGAAATCATGGTCATCCTCGACCCCACTCTCGACGAGCGAACCGTAGCGCCGTCGCTGGAGACTTTCCTCAATGTCATCCGCAAGGACGGCGGCAGTGTCGACAAGGTCGACATCTGGGGTAAGCGCCGGCTGGCATACGAGATCGCCAAGCATGCCGAGGGCATCTACGCCGTCGTCGATGTGAAGGCCGAACCTGCGACCGTGTCCGAGCTGGACCGTCAGCTCAACCTGAACGAGTCCGTGCTGCGGACCAAGGTGCTTCGGACCGACAAGCACTAAAGGGTGCCGTACGTCGGAGCGGCTCCGTAGGCTCGCTGCGACTGCCCTTGCGCGAACAGCCGAACTCCAGGAGGAACTCGTGGCTGGTGACACGATCATCACCGTCGTCGGAAATCTGACCGCCGATCCGGAACTGCGGTTCACGCCGTCCGGTGCGGCCGTCGCCAACTTCACGGTGGCATCGACGCCGCGCATCTTCGACCGTCAGGCCAATGAATGGAAGGACGGCGAGGCGCTGTTCCTCCGCTGCAACATCTGGCGGGAAGCTGCCGAGAACGTGGCCGAGAGCCTGACCCGCGGCTCGCGGGTCATCGTTCAGGGCCGGCTCAAGCAGCGCTCGTTCGAGACCCGCGAGGGTGAGAAGCGCACCGTCGTGGAGCTCGAGGTCGACGAGATCGGGCCCTCGCTGCGTTACGCGACCGCCAAGGTGAACAAGGCGAGCCGCAGCGGTGGTGGTGGCGGCGGCTTCGGCGGCGGCGGTTCACGCGGCGGCGGCGGCGGCGGCTCCTCCGGCGGCGGTGGCGGCGAGGCCAAGCAGGACGATCCGTGGGGCAGTGCGCCCGCATCGGGCTCGTTCAGCGGCGGCGACGACGAGCCACCCTTCTGACCCAACCTCAATTACCAGAAAGAGATAGACATATGGCCAAGGCCACCAAACGTCGCCCGGCGCCCGAAAAGCCGGTCAAGACACGCAAGTGCGTGTTCTGCTCGAAGAAGGGGCAGGACATCGATTACAAGGACACCGCGCTGCTGCGCACCTACATCAGCGAGCGGGGCAAGATTCGCGCCCGTCGCGTGACCGGCAACTGCGTGCAGCACCAGCGTGACATCGCGATCGCGGTCAAGAACGCCCGCGAGGTCGCTCTACTGCCGTTCAGCAGCTCGACGCGATAGCAGGACGGGAACGAGACATGAAACTGATCCTTACCGCCGAGGTGGACCACCTCGGTATCTCCGGTGACATCGTCGAGGTGAAGGACGGCTACGGCCGCAATTACCTGCTGCCTCGCGGCCTGGCTGTGGTGGCGTCGCGTGGCGCGGAGCGCCAGGCCGACGAGATCCGGCGTGCGCGCGAAGCCAAGAGCGTGAAGGGCCTCGAGCACGCCAACGAGCTGAAGGCCGCCATCGAGGGGCTGGGCGCGGTCGAGCTGGCCGTTAACGCCTCCGGCGACACCGGCAAGCTGTTCGGTTCGGTCACGGGCGCTGATGTCGTCGCGGCGATCAAGAAGGCCGGCGGACCCAATCTGGACAAGCGCACGATTCAGCTGCCCAAGGCGCACATCAAGTCGGTCGGCAGCCACCCCATCACGGTGCGGTTGCACCCTGAGGTGAACGCCGCGGTGTCGCTGAACGTCGTCGCCGGGTAATTTCCCAAGCGTCAATACGGCCGGGTGAAGCCATGATCGATCTTCACCCGGCCGTTGCTGTGCGCGCTGGCGAACTTCGAGCGGTAATTGAGGCATAGCGAAGCTAACGGGCTGTTAACCTGTTCGGCCCTTGGCTGAAACACAACACGCCCGAGACCGCAACCCGGCCCGACACGCCGAAGCAATTGTCATCCACAGAATCCCACGCGGTTTATGGTGCGGCTATCTGCACGGATGCACCGAACAAAGTCGTTCATGCACAGGTTCTCCCCAACGACTCAACATGGCTGTCCAGAGATATCCACATCCCATCCACAACTCCATCAACAGGGTCACTTTGAGAGCGTCCTAGCAACGTTTAGCGTTGGCCGTCGCGGGGACGTCTCGAAGGCTTGCTAGGGGAATTGTCGGTCGACGCCCCTACAGTCGGAGTGGCAGACTATCGAATGTACGTTCGATCTAATGGGAGGGGTGAGTCGCTCCGTGGCTGTCGTCGACGACCTCGGTCATTCGGACGTCAATGCCCCGCCGCCCAGTGAGGACTTCGGCCGCCAACCCCCTCAGGACGCCGCGGCCGAGCAGGCGGTCCTCGGTGGCATGCTGCTGAGCAAGGACGCCATCGCCGACGTCCTTGAGCGGCTGCGCCCCGGCGACTTCTACCGGCCCGCGCATCAGAACGTCTACGACGCGATCCTCGATCTGTACGGCCGCGGTGAGCCGGCCGACGCGGTCACCGTCGCCGCCGAGCTGGACCGCCGGGGGCTGTTGCGCCGCATTGGCGGCGCCCCGTATCTGCACACGCTGATCTCGACGGTGCCGACGGCCGCCAATGCGGGCTACTACGCGGGCATCGTCGCGGAGAAGGCACTGCTGCGCCGGCTCGTGGAAGCGGGCACACGGGTGGTGCAGTACGGCTACGCGGGCGCCGAGGGTGCGGACGTCACGGAGATCGTGGATCGGGCTCAGGCCGAGATCTACGACGTGACCGAGGGGCGGACGTCCGAGGACTTCGTGGCACTGGAACAGTTGCTTCAACCGACGATGGACGAGATCGATGCGATCGCGTCGAATGGCGGCATCGCGCGGGGCGTGCCGACAGGTTTCGTAGAACTCGACGAGGTGACCAACGGCCTGCACGCGGGTCAGATGATCATCATCGCGGCGAGGCCCGGTGTCGGGAAAGCGCTGGCGTTGGATACGCCGCTGCCGACGCCCTCGGGGTGGACGACGATGGGCGACGTCGCGGTCGGTGATTGGCTCCTCGGGGCGGATGGTGAGCCGACGCGCGTGGTGGCCGCGACCGAAATCATGCTCGGGCGGCCTTGCTACGAGGTCGAATTCGCAGACGGGACCGCGATCGTCGCGGACGCCCTGCATCAGTGGCCGACCAGCAGGGGTGTGCAGCTGACCACCGCCCTACGTC
This sequence comes from uncultured Actinomycetota bacterium, assembly GCA_963793055.1. Classification (GTDB taxonomy): domain Bacteria; phylum Actinomycetota; class Actinomycetes; order Mycobacteriales; family Mycobacteriaceae; genus Mycobacterium. The sequence goes on from CAWBYS010000005.1 coordinate 53,166, forward strand.
CGGGTGCTGACGTGATCAGTGCGACGCGCGCGCCGCTACTGGCGACCATCGGCGGGCGTCATCAAGCAGCGTGGGGCGTCGATTCGGTGCAGCGCACGGCAACAGTGCCGGTGCGCTGCGTCGAGGTTGCGAATCCCGATCATCTGTACCTCGCAGGCCCAGCCATGGTCCCCACACACAATTCGACGCTGGGACTGGACTTCCTGCGGTCGTGCTCGATCAAGAACCGGATGGCGAGCGTCATCTTCTCGCTGGAAATGAGCAAGTCCGAGATCGTGATGCGGCTGCTGTCGGCAGAGGCGAAGATCAAGCTCGCCGACATGCGGTCGGGCCGAATGAGCGACGACGACTGGACGCGTTTGGCGCGCCGGATGAGCGAGATCAGTGAGGCGCCGCTGTACATCGACGACTCACCGAACCTGACGATGATGGAGATTCGCGCGAAGGCGCGCAGGTTGTCGCAGAAGGCCGGCCTGAAGCTGATCGTTGTCGACTACATGCAGCTGATGACGTCGGGCAAGAAGTACGAGTCGCGTCAGCAGGAGGTCTCGGACTTCTCGCGCAGCCTCAAGTTGATGGCGAAGGAACTCGACGTTCCAGTGGTGGCGATCAGCCAGCTGAATCGCGGTCCCGAGCAACGCACGGACAAGAAGCCGATGATCTCAGACCTTCGTGAGTCTGGCTGCCTGACGGCCAATACACGAATCCTGCGGGCGGACAACGGCGCTGAGGTCACGTTCGGCGACCTGATGCGGACAGGCGAGCGGCCGCTCGTCTGGTCGCTCGACGAGCGCAAGCGCATGGTCGCTCGGCCGATGACGAGCGTCTTCTACAGCGGCCACAAAGAAGTGTTCAAGATGCGGTTGGCGTCGGGCCGTGAAATCGAGGCCACGGCCAATCATCCGTTCATGACCTTCAACGGTTGGACGCCGTTGGGCGAGTTGAAAATCGGTGACCGCCTCGCGGTGCCGCGCCGAGTGCCTGAGCCTGTCGGCACGCAGAGATTGTCTGAGGACGAGGTCATCCTCCTCGCGCACATGATCGGCGACGGCTCGTGCGTGAAGCGCCAGCCCATCCGTTATGCGAGCATCGACGAACTCAACCTTGCAATGGTGTCGAGTGCAGCCAGGCATTTCGGTGTCGAGGCGGTCCGTGACGACTACGCAGCAGCACGGGTAACGACGCTTCGGCTCCCTGCGCCGAACCGGTTGGCGCGTGGGAAGAGAAACCCCATCGCGGCATGGCTGGATCAGCTGGGCCTGTTTGGTCTACGCAGCTACGAGAAGTTCGTGCCTCAAGCGATATTCAGTGCACCGAATGATCAGGTGGCACTGTTCCTCAACCACCTCTGGGCGACGGACGGCTGCGTGCAATGGGATGCCAAGCAGGATCAAGCGCGATTGTATTACGCATCAGCGAGCCGCCGTCTCATTGATGACGTGGCCGCGCTGTTGGCGCGCGTCGGAGTCTTCGGCCGGATCAAGAGAGCGCGTAAGGCGGGCTATCGCGACGGGTGGCAGCTGTGGGTCTACGGAGCAGACAACCAGACGCGGTTTCTGCGCCACGTCGGTGTCAATGGCATGAAGGCCGCGACTGTTCGCGAAGTCCTCACCAAGCTCGAGGGCCGAGTGCGCAACACGAACCTCGACACCGTGCCCAAAGAAGTTTGGGGCGACGTCCGAACGGCACTGTCCGGCACGCAGATGACGCATCGTCAGTTCGCCGCTGCGATGGGTACGCAGTTCTGCGGGTCGACGATGTGGAGGCACGCACCGTCTCGGACACGACTGCATCGAGTGGCGGCTCTACTCGAGGACGTCGAAATGCATGATCTCGCGACTAACGATGTTTTCTGGGACGAGATCGTGGAGATCACGAGCATCGGCGAGCACGACGTTTACGACGGAACCGTAAGCGGCACACACAATTTCGTCGCAAATTTGCTTAGCGTGCATAACTCGCTTGAGCAAGATGCCGACATGGTCATCCTGCTGCATCGGCCGGATGCCTTCGAGCGCGACGATCCGCGCGGCGGTGAGGCAGACTTGATTTTGGGTAAGCACCGCAACGGACCGACGAAGACCATCACTGTTGCCCATCAGCTGCACCTGTCGCGCTTCACAAACATGGCCAAGGCTTAGTGAAATTGTCGTCGAGATGCAATGAAGATTAGCGAGTAGTGCCTTCTTGATTATCTAGCCCTCGCGCCCGTCTTCGCAGCTACGTCTACCAGCGGTTTCGATCACGCGGTGGACTCGTTGAACCACTGCACAAGGTCTTCGCGTTTATCGGGACCCGGCGGCAAGATGCGCTCTTGGGCGCTGAGGCCCTCCGCCACACACTTGCTGACCCGTCGATTCGTTCCGGCCACGTGCGCCAGCAGATCTTTGAGTCTCCAGCCAGGGCAGCTGGGGACAATCAGTTCGAGGTCGAAGTCAGTGGCGATACCCGCCAGCGCCCTGCCGCTGGCTTCGATCGACTGCAGGTAGTCATAACCCACGACGCTGCTCGCCGTCGTCACAGCATTCGGACCGGCGCCTGCGACCACTCGGCCGAGGCATTGTGTGCAGGTCGAATAACCAGCCACCCACGCGCCCGACGATCTCTCTGGCGTGCGGGGCGATCACGTAAAGGTGGTGCCGGTCCCTGTTGAGCAGACGGCGAACCCGCGCGCCTGGGATCACCTGGTGACCACCCATCGCGGGTGATTCCGACGCGTAGGGGAGCCGAGGTATGTGCCACGGCGGTTCCATAGCCGCCAATTCTTACGCCGTTAACTTCGGGTCGGCAAGCACTTGAAAGGTCTCGCCGCTGGCCTTGACGGCGCCTGGTGTAGTGCGGCAATCTGAACGTCGTTCGATTTAGAACGCTGTTCGAAAGGTCGATATGGCTGGTGAGCTATCCGCCCGAGTGCTCGGTTACGGGATGTTGGACCGAGATCACCTGACCAAGCATCTCCTGGAGTACTCGCAGCGCGTCGGGGTCGAGAAGGTCACGATGCGAGGGCTCGCCGCCGAAGCAGGCACCTCGGCATCGTCGGTCTACTACCACGTGGCAGGGAAGGCTGAACTGCTTGATCTGCTCATCGAGGCCGTCGTGAACAGTATCGAGGTTCCCACCGATGGCGAGTGGCAGGACCGCGTCGTCGCGCTCTACACCAACGCCTGGCGCGTCCTGGTTACGGTGCGGGGTGTCGCGGCTTTGCTTCAGCAGCGCCCGCACACGGTGGCCGCCGCGAACATGGACCGGGCTACCCGTGCCATCCTGCGCCAATCGGGACTGTCCAAACGAGCTTTCGCGGCCGCATATGCCCTGCTCTATGTTCACCTGCTGGGTTCGGTGGAACTTGAGCACAATCGCGCAGAACGAGCCAAACCCGGGACAGCAAGAGCAGAGGCGACGTTCCGCGATGGACTGCGGATCATTCTCACGGGCCTTCGCCACGCCGACGAACGATGAGGGAGGACTATGCCTGAGGTCGCGCTCGATCTCGCCGATCAGTCCGTGTGGGCGGAGGGTTTCCCGGACGACGTGTTCACGCAGTTGCGGCGGGAATCCCCGGTGTATCACCAGCCACGCACCGCGATCGTCGACGATCGTGTCGGCCGGGACTTCTGGGTGTGCACGAAGCACGCCGAGGTGACCCAGGTGCATCGAGACCACGATGCGTTCACCGCGACCGACGGCCCGTTGATTCAGAATGTCGGCCTCTTCGCGGCATATCCGGCGATCGTCAACCTCGATCCACCCGATCACACCAAACGGCGCCGACTCATCGCGAAGGCGTTTACCCCTCGTGCCGTGGCCAAGCTCGAGGAGGGTATCCGCAGGCGTGCCCACGTCATGGCTCGGTCACTTCTGACTGCCGGTGGCGGTGAGTTCGTCGAACTCGCCGCGGGACTCCCGATTTCGGTCATCGGAGACATCGTCGGCATCCCGGAGGGGGATCGCCCCCGGGTGTTCAATCTGATCGACCAAGTGCTGAAGTTTGGCGTCGGCGCGGTGTCGACGCCAGAAGGTGATGCCCTTGGCCCCTTTCTCGAATTGTTTCAGTACGCCAGTGAATTGACTGCGCAGAAACGCGAGCACCCCGTCGACGACATCTGGAGCACGTTGTGCGCGGCCGAGATCGACGACGAGTCGGGCGCGAAGTTCCTGTTGGCTGAACAGGAACTGGAGATGTTCTTTTTCATCCTCGCACTGGCGGGGAGCGATACGACGCGCAATGCGTTGTGCGACGGCATCCGCGCCTTCGTCGCCAACCCTGCACAGGCCGACCGGTACCGCGCGGATCCCGACGTTCGCGCGCGTGCCGTGGAGGAAGTGCTGAGATGGTCTACGCCGATCATCTTCTGGGTGCGCGGCGCTATCCGCGACGTCGTGTTGGGTGAAACACCGATCAAGAAGGGTTCGCGCGTCGTCACAATGCTCCGTTCGGCCAACCGCGACGAAGACGTCTTCGAGGATGCTTTCGACTTCGACATCGCGCGTCAGCACAATCCGCACGTCGCGTTCGGCGGCGGCGGCGTACACCACTGCCTGGGTGCCATGCTTGCGCGTGCCGAGATCCACGCCGCGTTGGACGAGATCTTGCTCAACACACTCGATATCGGGCTGAACGAGCCGAGGGTCCAACACCCGAGCATCATCTCGAACATGACCGTCTACGAGTCACTCCCAATCAGCCTCGACTTTGCGAAGCAAGGCTAGGAAGGAGCATCGGTGCGGCGATATCGCGTGGTGCAATGGGCGACTGGCCGCGTGGGTCAGCGCGCACTTCGGGCGGTGCTCGACCGCGACATATTCGAACTCGTTGGGCTATATGCGTTCTCCCCCGACAAGGTCGGCCAGGATGCGGGAACCGTGGCCGGTATTGCGCCAGTAGGGCTCCTGGCCACCGATGACGTCGATGCGCTCATCGGCGCAGTACCCGACTGCGTGCTCTACACCCCGCGGGTCATCGACTACGTACAGGTAGAAGCGTTGCTTCGCGCCGGCATCAACGTGGTAACGACGGGTGACTTCCTCACCGGCGCAAACCATCCCAACGAGCGTGCAGCTCTCGAGATTGCTGCCGCCGAGGGCGGGGCGACGTTCCTCGGAACCGGTTTCGAACCGGGGTTCGTGAACGTGGTGGCAGGTTTTCTGACCGGTGCGTGCCGTCGCGTGCGCAGCGTGAAGCTGGTCGAGACCTTGGACTGCACCCAGTACCCGGTGCGAGAGGCCTGGGCGGTTCTCGGGTTCGCCAAGCCGGCCAAGGATCGACTCGTCGAGCTCGACCCCACCACCGCCCGATACGGCCTCGGATACTTCGAGACGCTGGACCTCGTCGCCGACATGCTCGGTGTCGAGTTGGAGTCCAAGCAGGGGCTGGTCGAACACGCCTTGGCAACCCGGGACATCGAGCTGGGCTGGATCACGTTCGCGAAGGGCACCGTGGCCGGACAGCGCCGCACGTACCGGGGTTACCGCAATGGACGTGTGGTGGTCGAGCTGGCGATCTGCTGGACCATGAGTGACGACGCCCTGGACCCGCAGTGGACCGATCCGGAGGGCTTCACCGTCGAAATCGAGGGCGAGCCGCGCGTGGACGCGGTGATCCGGTTCGGAGCACCGCACGACTCGACGCTCTCCACCGATCGGGACGTGATGAGCCTGCTCATGGTCGGGACGGCCATGGCCGCGGTTAACGCGATCCCCCACGTATGTGCCGCTCCGCCAGGCCTGATGACACCGCTCGAGCTACCCGTCAGCGGTAGCCGGGGCGCACTCATCGATTGATCCGCACGATCGCTCACGAGAGGAAACCGATGTCCCGTCCTTCACCCGAGGAGATCAAGAGCTTCGTGAGGCTCCAGAACGAGAAGTGGAACGCGCACGACAAGCCGGGGTATCTCGAGGCCTGGAAGTCGATAGCCCCCAACGGCATAACGTTCGAGGATCCGGTCGGAACCCCGCCGAAGGTCGGATGGGAGCTGTGGTCGCAGATGTGGGACACGTTCAATCCGAGCAGCCTCGAGCAGCGAATCGAGTTCAGCTGCATCAGTGCAAATGAGATAGCGCTCTTCGTGTACCACAGGGCCACGTACGCCGGCGATACCACTGAAATACGCGACATCGAGGTGTTCCAGTTCTCAGAAGGCATGGTGCATGTGAGGTGCTGGTGGGAAATGCCCTCCAGCGCAACCCATGTCGCGACCCTAGAGCAGTACTCGACTGCCGGCGAGAACTAGCGGCACTGACGCGGCGCTGTTGCCGATCTCCAATCCGACCGCAGGACAGGAATGTCAAACATGTCGATGAAGACTCCGCCGATCGAGTTGCTGCCAGACCCGCATCCGCTGGTGGGTGAAGACCGACTGGTAAGCGCGACGGGAGGTGAGTACGACCACCGCTACCCGGCAACCGGTACCTCTACTCGCGAGTTACCACTCGCGGGTGCCAGTGAGATCGATGCCGCGGTGCGTGCGGCGCGGGCAGCGGCCAAGCACTGGGCCAGGATGCGCAAGAGCGAACGGAGAAAGCTCCTGTTGCGCGTGGCGGGCAAGATCCGCGAGAACGCCGAGGAGTTGGCGACGCTCGCGGTGATCGAGAACGGCACGCCAGTGATGATGGCGACACACTCGCCGGAAGTCGCGGCCGACTCGTTCGAGTACAACGCCGGCTGGACCGACAAGATCGGCGGCGCCGTCGAACCGATGTGGCCGGTGCGAGCGCTCGACTACACGCTCGAAGAGCCCTACGGCGTCATCGGTGTGATCATTCCCTGGAACGGGCCACTGGCCTCGATCGGCATGATTCTGGCGCCCGCTCTTGCGGCGGGAAACTGCGTGGTGCTCAAGCCACCGGAACTCGCACCATGGACGAGCCTGAGGATGGGTGAACTGTTCCTCGAAGCAGGACTACCGCCGGGCGTGGTGAACGTCGTGCCCGGCGGGCCGGAAGCCGGCGAAGCCCTGACATGTCATCCGGGTGTCGACAAGCTGCACTTCACCGGAAGCGGGGACACCGCTCGGCGAGTGCTCGCGGGCGCTCAGCGAAACCTCACTCCGGTCGGGCTGGAGCTGGGAGGGAAGGGTGCGCACCTCGTCCTTGCCGATGCAAATCTGCAGGCCGCGGCCCAGCAGATTATTGGCGGCATCGTCCAGATGTCGGGTCAAACCTGTCTGTGCGGTGCGCGTGTGATCGCTGAAGCGGGCGTTTACGACGAACTGGTGCAACTGATCTCGAGCATGCTGCCATTCATCAACGTTGGCGATCCGCTGCAGAAGGACACGATGATGGGACCGGTGGTCAGCGAGTCAGCGGCCGAGCGCATCATTGCGATGATCGAGCGGGCACGCCAACACAGCCGACTCATCGCGGGTGGCGAGCGTCTATCCGGCGACCATGCGGCTGGATACTTCATTCCCCCGACGGTCTTCGTGGACGTCGAAGGCGATACCGAAATCGCACAGCAGGAGGTGTTCGGGCCGGTGCTGTCGATCATGCGATGCAGCGACACCGCCGACGGGGTGCGCTTGGCTAACTCGACGCCCTACGGGCTCGCGGGGTATCTGTGGAGTAGAGACCTTGCGACGACGCATCAGGTAGTTGCGGACCTCGAGGTGGGCAACGTCTGGGTCAACGGATTCTTCGGGATGCCGCCCGCGATGCCCTTCGGAGGAGTGAAGAGCAGCGGCTTCGGCCGAATCGGCGGTCGTGACGGAATCCGTGAATTCACCCGACCAAAAAACGTGTGGTTGGCGATGTAGAGACACTCTTGAAAGTCAAGCAAAACCCGTGGTCGGTCAACGCAGTTCATTCACGGCTGACGATGCCCACATCTCGCTACGTGCATTGTTTGCAGTTGGCGCAGAGATGTTCGCCGTCGCGGCGGGTGGCGACCCGTGAGTGGGTCTGGAGGTACCTCCGGGATAGCCCTCACGTGACGGAACCTTCTAACTGGGTTGTCTGCGTCCCGCAGCGATTGGGTAAGTCGCCCACGGATCGGTAGCGGCGTTTTGAAGAAAAATGACATGATTTTGAGACAAGCCGCAGATGACATCACGTGAGACACCGTGCATCGTCGCAGGTCAGGTTCCCGCTATATGACATCGGAAATGGGAACCTACAATTGTCGCTTCTCAAACCTGATGTCGTCGTCTCAGTTCCGATGTCATCGCCGTGCCATCAATGACACGAAAGTGAGAACCGCGCGCTGGTGCAGTCCGGGCCCCGGCGATGGTGCCGAACATCAACGGGTCGATGAGCCCTCCCGGTACGCCTGGCGCCATCTAGTCGCATACGCGACGGCTCACCAACTCGCCGGCAGGGGTCAGTAATCCCAGACCGTCGGCACGCACCGAAAGACGTCGCCGGCGACTGCCACCCGGCACACGGACGGGAACGGCAGGTGAGTTGCCACCAGCGACTCGCCTGTCGCCGCGAGCTCCCGCAACAGACCAATCCGGACGCGGGCCGCCGCCTCGGGGTCGTGCTCGAAACCATTGTGCCACTCGGGGTTATCGAACCCTGGCGCGAATACGGCGTCGCCCGCGAACGTGAGCCGATCGCCGCGGGACTCCACGCGAACGATGCTGTGCCCGGGCGTGTGACCACCGGTACGAGCGACGAGTACGCCCGGCGCCACTTCGTACTCCGTTTCGAACGGGTGCAGCTGGCCGTGGTACTCGTCCAAGAAGCGCGATGCGATCGACCGAAGTGCGTCCGGCACCGGCGCCGGCATGCGGGTGCGGGAGAAATCGGGCGCGGCCCAGAACTCGGCCTCGGCGGCGGCGAGGTGCACCCGTAGGTCCGGACGCAGCCGGGCCTTGAGCCCGTCAGTCGAGCAGCCCGCCAACGTGGTCCATGTGCAAGTGGGTGAGCACCACGTCGGTCACGGATCCCGGATCGATACCAGCGGCCTCCAGTCGATGGACCGTCTGCCCGGCCCGCGGGAAGTCCGGGAACTCCACTCCGAGCCCCGCATCGACCAGTATCGTCCGGTCGCCGCTACGCACCACGACCACATTCAGCGGCCAGTCGAGCACGTCCGGCGGCAGGAACATGTCGTCCAACCACGACGCCAGGTCGGCCGAGTCGGCGTTGGTGGCCAACGTCGAGGCCGTGATCGGCAGCACCCCATCGCTGATCACCAGCACGTCAATCTCGCCGACCCGCTGCGCGTAGCGCGACGGAACCAACTCGTCGAGTCCCTGACTACCGAGGTGTGAAATGTGGTCCACGCTCATCTTTGTCTCCTCGAATGTTGAAATGCGGCACGACCGCGGCGATCCGATCGGTACGGATGAGAATCGCGCGTCAGAGCGTTCCTTCGCGCCCTTGAAAACGCGTAGTCCGTAACCCGGGGTGCGTAGTTCGGGTCCTCGAGGCATGGCGCTATCGCGGTCGGCCGCATGTTGCCGTCGAGGCGCCGGGGCGCACGTGCACGACCGCAACGTCCCACTTCACCTCAGACGCGCGACAGGTGGCGTCCGATGTTGTGGAGTCCGGTTCCCTGTCGTACGGTCAACATAGTTGATTAGCTTTCCTATGGGAAAACATCACTACCGTCCGCGCCTGTCGCCGCTCATGAAAGGGTCACGGATGCAGCGGGTTTCGATCGCACGCCGACTCGGCCGACGCTGGATGCTGCTGGTCGCGGTGGCTGTGGTCGCGGTGGCGGGATTCGCGGTGTATCGGCTGCACGGCATCTTCGCCTCTCAGGACGTCACCTCCACACCCAGCGGCTCCGAGAACGACATCGTTCCGTTCAACCCCAAGCACGTGGTCATGGAGGTCTTCGGCCCGCCGGGCACGGTGGCAACCATCACCTACCTGGACGTGAACGCCCAACCGCAGCGCGCCGACGCCGTCACGCTGCCCTGGGCCTACGACACGACCACCACCCAGCCGGCGGTCTTCGTCAACGTCGCCGCCCAGGGCAACAGCGACTCGATCGGCTGCCGAATCAAGATCGACGACGTGGTCAAGGACGAGAGAACGGTGAACACCTTGAACGCCTTCACCTACTGCCTGGACAAGTCCGGATGAGCACCGATGCGCTCGGTTCCGGACTTCATCCGGCGGTTCTCGGTGCTGATCGCGCTGTTCTGGCTGGGCCTGGCGGTGGTGACGAATGTCTTCGTGCCGCAGTTGGAGACCGTCGCCGAATCGCACAACGTGTCGCTGAGCCCCCAGGATGCGCCGTCGCTGCAGGCCAGTAAACGCATCGGCAAGGTGTTCGGCGAGTTCGATTCCGACAGTTCGGCGATGATCGTCCTGGAGGGCGATCAGCCGCTCGGTGCCGACGCGCACCACTACTACGACGGCTTGATTCAGAAGCTCTCCCAGGACACCAAGCACGTCGAGCACATTCAGAATTTCTGGGGCGATCCGCTGACGGCGGCCGGCTCGCAGAGCGCCGACGGCAAGGCGGCATTGGTGCAGCTGTACCTCGCCGGCAACCAGGGCGAGTCGTTGGCCAACGAGTCCGTCGATTCGGTGCGCAACATCGTCGACACACGCCGCCGCCGCCGGGTGTCAAGGCCTATGTCACCGGCGCCGCGCCCCTGGTCACCGATCAGTTCGAGGTGGGCCGCCACGGCACCCTGAAGACCACCCTGATCACCCTCGGGGTGATCGCGGTGATGCTGTTCTCGCTCTACCGCCGTCTCACCACGGTGTTTCTCGTGATCTTCACGGTGATGATCGAGTTGACCGCGTCCCGCGGAGTCGTCGCCGTGCTCGCGAACGCCGGCATCATCAAGCTGTCGACGTACTCGACCAATCTGCTGACACTACTGGTCATCGCCGCCGGAACCGACTATGCGATCTTCATTCTCGGCCGTTTCCACGAAGCGCGCTACGCCGGGCAGGATCGGGTCTCGGCGTTCAACACGATGTACCACGGAACCGCGCACATCATCTTGGGCTCGGGCCTGACGATCGCCGGCGCGGTGCTCTGTCTGACCTTCACCCGGCTCCCGTATTTCCAGAGCCTCGGCGTTCCCGCCGGCATCGGCGTCCTCGTCGCAGTGGTGGCGGCGTTGACCCTGGCGCCGGCCCTGCTGATCATCGGCCGCCATTTCGGTCTGTTCGAACCCAGCCGGCCGATGCGCACCCGGGGCTGGCGGCGCATCGGCACGGCCGATCGTGCGCTGGCCCGGGCCCATCCTGGTGGCGACGATCGCCGTCGCCCTGATCGGTCTGCTCGCCCTGCCGGGATACAAGACGAGTTACGACGCCCGGCCCTACATGCCTGCCAGCGCCCCGGCCAATGTCGGCTACGCGGCCGCAGAGCGCCACTTTTCGCAGGCGCGGCTGAATCCCGAATTGTTGATGATCGAAGCCGACCACGATCTACGCAATTCCACCGACATGATCCTGCTGGAGCGCGTCGCCAAGGCGGTCTTCCACACCGACGGCATCGCTCAGGTGCAGTCGATCACCCGGCCGCTGGGCACGCCCCTGGACCACACGTCGATACCGTTCCAGATCAGCGCGGGCAGCGCCGCTCAGATCAACAACCTGCCCTTCCAGCAGGCCCGCGGCGCCGACCTACTCAAACAGGTCGACGTGATCAACAACTCGATCGACATTCTGCGGCAGCAGTATGCGCTGCAACAACAATCCAGCGCCGTCACCGACGAGCAGACCAAGGCATTCCAGCAGACGGTCGCCACGGCCCAGGACCTGCGCGACAAGATCGCCAACTTCGACGACTTCTTCCGGCCGCTGCGCAACTACTTCTATTGGGAGCCGCACTGTTTCGACATCCCGATCTGCTGCCGCGCTGCGGTCGCTCTTCGACGCGCTCGACGGCATCGACGCGCTGACCGACCAACTGGCCAACGTCTCGGGCAGCATCGCCAAACTGGATGCGCTGCAGCCGAAGCTGCTCGCGCTGATTCCGCCCCAGATCGCGAGCCAGCAGACCAACCGCGACCTGACGCTGACGAACTACGCCACCACCTCGGGTATCAACGACCAGACTGCGGCGGCACTGCAGAACTCCACCGCCCTGGGCCAGGCGTACGACGCGTCGAAAACCGATGACTCCTTCTATCTGCCGCCGGAGGCGTTCACCAACCCGGAATTCCAGCGCGGGCTCAAGCTGTTCCTGTCGCCGGACGGCAAGGCCGCCCGCATGATCATCACCCACGACGGCGATCCCGCTACGCCTGAGGGCATTTCGCACATCGACGCCATCAGGCACGCCGCGCAGGAAGCCGTCAAGGGCACGCCCCTGGCCGGGTCCAGAGATCTTCATCGCCGGCACCGCGGCCACCTACAAGGACATCCAGGACGGCGCCAAATACGATCTCATGATCGCCGGGATCGCGGCGCTCAGCCTGATCCTGCTCGTCATGATGTTCATCACCCGAAGCATCGTCGCCGCGTTCGTCATCGTGGGCACCGTGGCGCTGTCGTTGGGTGCCTCGTTCGGGCTTTCCGTGCTGATTTGGCAGGACATCTTCGGTATCGAGCTGTACTGGATCGTGCTGGCACTGGCCGTCATCTTGCTGTTGGCGGTGGGGTCGGACTACAACCTGCTGCTGATCTCCCGGTTCAAGGAGGAGATCGGCGCCGGCTTGAACACCGGCATCATCCGGGCGATGGCCGGCTCCGGCGCGGTGGTGACGGCGGCCGGTCTGGTGTTCGCGGCCACCATGGCCTCCTTCGTGTTCGCCGACTTGCGGATTCTCGGTCAGATCGGCACCACGATCGCCCTCGGTCTGCTGTTCGACACACTGATCGTGCGTTCGTTCATGACGCCGTCCATCGCGGCGCTGCTCGGGCGCTGGTTCTGGTGGCCGCTGAAGGTGCGTCCCCGCCCCGCCAGCCAGATGCTTCGGCCCTACGGATCGCGCCAAGCGGTTCGTCAGCTGCTGCTGTGGGAAGACGGCGACCCAGCAGTCGTCCGACGCGCCACATCGCTTTTGAATCGTGACGATCCGGAAACGGATATTGTTAGCAGACAGGCGCTTTCGCTAATTGCCAACGGGGGTGAGCTCGTCGGACGGCTCGGCTCCAGCACCGGAACGTCCCGCAGGCGTCCTTTCAACCGCGCGACCCTGCGCAGCTGAGCGGCCATGTTCATGGAGGTCAGCATCGGGATGCCCCCGATGAACGTTCGGAAGGAGGGATGGCCGCCATCGATATGCAGCATGTACAGACAGCCGACGACGTAGAAGAAGCCCATGGTGAACAGGGCAGCGGGTATCGCGTACGCGAGCGGTGATCGAGCGTCGGCAACCAGTTCGGTCGCGTAGTCCACTTCGTCCTGCGACATCGGTTCGCGCTTGCGGAGTTTGGCCAGCACCGCCTTGTGGGCGCCCACTCTTTCCCCCAACGGATGGGATGTCCGGTTCTCCAGCCGGCTGATGTAGACGAACACGCAAGTGGCGAAAACCATTTCCAGCACGGCAGCGAGGATCGTGAGATCACCCCACGGCCCGAGATTCAACTGGCGCTCCTTAGGTCCCAGCGTGCGCGCAACTCCTTAAACGTTACTTGAACTAAGCATTCTTCCCAGTTCTCACAGGAATCAGGCGGCGTCAGCGACTCCAGGTCAGCGGAAGCGGACGTCCATCGTCGCGAGGCCGAAGATCTTCCGGCCATCGGACTTCGCGCCCACGATGACGACACCGCTGCGGGTGGCCGGGTCCAACGACTTGATCCGGCCGCTGAATTCGATGTCGCAGCCCTGGGTGGCCGACACGATCGCGGGCGCCGACAGCCGCACCGCGTAGCGGGTGACCGCACCGGGGTCGCCCGTCCATGCCGAGGCGAATCCCGCGCCCAAACCCATGGTGAGCATTCCGTGGGCGATGACGTCGGGCAGCCCGGCCAGTTTGGCGATCTCCTCGTCCCAGTGAATCGGGTTGGCATCGCCGGCCACGCCGGCGTAGTTCACCAGGTCGCCGCGGGACAGTCGGGTGTGGTGCACCGGCAATTCGTCGCCGACCTTGACGTCATCGAACGACGGCGTTCCCGGCGTGCGGGTGGTGCCGTCCTCGGCGATCCGAATCTCGCCCTCGGGGCGCACCGTCTTCGTGGTACTCGGCTTCGCCGACTCCGAAGATGTCCACGTCGTGCATCATCGCGTTGTGCACGGCGGTCTTGATCTCCGGATTGAGGTCCTCGGCGGTGACGCCGACGACGGTGGTGTGCAGAGTGTGCACCCGCTCGCCGGCAGCGTCGGTGAACGTGTTGGTCACGGTGATCAGGTCCCGGCCCGCGAACCTGCGCACTGACGTCAACTCGACGTCGACGTGCAGTTCGTCGCCGGCCACGATCGGGCGGTGCTGCTCGAAGACCTCTTCGGTCTGCATGTAGGTGTCATAACCGACGACCACCTGTTCGAACATGTGGCGATTGCAGGTCATGCCCGGGGTCGATGTGAACGTCAGCGGTGCCACCAGGTCCGAATAGCCCAGCTCCGCGGCGGCGGCGACATCCCAGTGCGCGGGGTGATAGTCCTGCACTGCGCGGGCGTACTCGCGTACCTTCTCGCGGCCGACAAGATAGGTGCCGGCCATCTGGTAGTAGTGGCCGACTCGCGCTTCGAGCGCCGACGCTTCTGCTGGTGCGGTCATGAATTAGCTCAACTCTTCTATCGGCTTGTTCGCAGATGCCGACAGAACGACACTAACGCGCGGACATCGCAGCGATACACGGCGATGCGCTTCGCCCGTTCGTTTGTCAGGGCGACGCGTCGAGGATCTTGATCGCGAAGACGAGCGTGTCGCCCGGCTGGATTCCCGCACTGGGCTGACCATCCGGGTAGCCGTCGGCGGACGTCATCGCGACGGCGACGGTGGGCTGCAGCGTGTGCACCTGGGTCTCGGTCACGCTGAATGGTGCGTCCACCTTGATCTGCGGCGCCGTCGAGTCCGTGGGCCCGGTGACCGCTACGCTTCCGGTCGCTCCCCGCAGAGTCCACTTAGGTTCGCCAGCGGGGGCCGGCGCCGCCGACGGGCACGCGTTGTCTCCGTTCGCCGTCTCCATGATGGACGGCGGCGTGAACACGTCGGAGACAGGTCACGACGACGTGCTGGCCAGGACAGCGACAGAGGACACACGAATGGCATTCACGGGCGTCACGCTATCGGGCCGACGCAGCGCTCATGTCCCCGGTCGCGGGCGTTCCAGCGGCGAGGCCGTAGCGCAGGTACACAGTTCCCCGTGGACCGGCCACCGGCGGTTCGAGGAGTGTGACGTTCGTGGGTACCGCGCCGCCGTCGAACACCTTCTTTCCGACGCCGAGCACGACTGGGTGCACCCACAGGTCGAGGCGGTCGAAGAGCTTCTCGCGCAGCAGTGTCTGCACGAAGTTCAGGCTGCCGACCACCTTCACGCGCTCATGGCGGTCGCGGATTTCGCGCACGGCGGCGCCCAGGTCCGGGCCCAGCTGCGTGGACCCGGCCCACGAGAGGTCGGGTTTGCCTCGGGAGGCGACGTACTTCGGAACGCGGTTGAAAAGCGTGGCGATCTCGCCCTCCTGGTGCGGCCAGTGGGCGGCGAAGATGTCGTACGTGCGTCGACCGAGCAGGAGCGCGTCCGTGCCCTCGTACGCGGCGCCGACCTGCGCCCCGGTGACGTCGTCCACCAGCGGCGCCTGCCAGCCGCCGAACGGGAATCCCACTGGATCCTCGCCGGGGCCGCCGGGCGCCTGCCCGACCAGATCGAGGGTCGCGAACAGCTCGATGTCGATGAGGCCCATGGTTTCCCTCCCGAGGGACTTGTCGTCGCGGTCGGGAGGTAGACCTCCGTGCGCGGCCAGATTCATCGCCGACGGTCCAGAAGTCGGTCCACGTGCCGAGACAGCGCGACGTCCGAGTGGTCCGGCGGCCATGCGCGCCGCGCAGAAGGCCGACCCGCCGAGTCCCGAATTGACCGCCATCGCCAACACCCTGCAGGCGTACTGGCTCGTCCCGGGATCTTCCGCGGCCACTCGTCGATCGCGATGATGCATGGCGAGGTCATGTTCTGCTCTCTTCTAGACCAGCGGTGCCTCGACATGTTGCGCCGTGCGTAGGAGGAGGGTCTGCTGGACCCCGGACAATGCATCGGCTCCATGAGCCAAACAGCTTGCAGGAGTGAGTGATTCACACGCTGTCGGATCGACCGGGTTCGGTTAACCTCCCACCGCAAGAGGGCCCGACGGACCGCCACACTCTGGCCCGACCCGGCCCGTGCCCATGTGTCCCAGGCCACCATCGAGATGCTCTCCGGGGCGAGCCACTTCCCGCAGATCGAACTGGCTGATGAGGGCACCGCGCTGACCGCCGGCTTTGTCCTGGAAGATCAACCACGGAGAAGAACGCCGCGGGGACGGCGTGGAACGTCGCCATCGGATATGCCGACGGCGTCTACCCGCCGCAGTGCGAAGCAAGCGATCCCGAGACCAGTGCCGTCATCGCCGGCCAGCGGCCCGGCTGATCGACTCGCGTTCGACCAAGGCGGCGTAGTCACCGGGTGGGCGCCGGCACCGGTCATCGATGATTGGCGCTTTTTGACTCCCGAAACTATTTTCTTGGAGTGATGTCCTCAGCTGCTGGCGCAGTCGCGCGATGGATCCGCCCGTTCCTGACGGCTGCGGCCGTCGCTGCCATGGTTTGTTCTGCCGTTCCTGTGCACGTCGGCCGCCCCGGCGGTGCGCCTGGCCGATGACGGTGAACCCGTTGGCCGGAGCGCCGTTCTACGTCAATCCCACATCGGCGGCCATGCGTGCCGCGCAGAAAGCCGATCCGCCGAGTCCAGAGTTGACCGCCATCGCCAACACGCCGCAGGCGTACTGGCTCGTCCCGGGCTCTTCGGCAGCCACGGTCGCGAAGTACGTCGGTGACGCGCAGGCCGCCGGCGCGATGCCGGTGTTGGCGCTCTATGGAATCCCGCACCGCGACTGCGGCAGCTTCGCCGCGGGCGGGTTCGGACGGCGCGCCGACTACCGAGGCTGGATCGACGGCATCGCCGCCGACCTGGGCGCGTCGCCGGCGGCGATCGTCGTCGAACCCGATGCACTCGCCATGGCCGACTGCCTGTCGGGTGACCAGCGCCAGGAACGGTTCGACATGATTCGCTACGCCGTCGACACGCTGACCCGCAATCCCGCGGCGGCGGTGTACATCGACGCCGGTCACTTGCGCTGGCATCAGTCGCCGAGGACATGGCCGCCAGGCTCAACCAGGCCGGTGTGTGCATGCGCGCGGGATTCAGCCTCAACACCGCGAACTTCTTCACCACCGAGGACGAAATCGGCTACGGCGAGGCGATTTCGGGGCTCACGAACGGTTCGCACTACGTGATCGACACGTCGCGCAACGGCGCCGGGCCGGCACCCGACTCCGCGCTCGACTGGTGCAACCCCAGCGGCCGGGCACTGGGCACTCCGCCTACCGCGGCTACCGCGGGCCCGCACGCCGACGCCTATCTGTGGATCAAACGTCCCGGCGAATCCGATGGATCATGCAACCGCGGTGATCCGCCGGCGGGCAATTTCGTGAACCAGTTCGCCATCGAACTGGCCCGAAACGTGGCGCCGCAGTAGGGATCTCGCGGCGCGCCACCTGATGTCGAGTCAGGCGATCGCTGCCCCAACCAGGTGCCCGATGGCGTAGGTGATCATCAAGGCGAGTCCACCACCGATGACGTTGCGCAGCACCGCGCGTTGTTTGGGTGCCCCGCCGAGTGCAGCCGACGCGGCACCAGTGACGACGAGCGCTGCCAGTACAGTGATGGCGGTCACCGGAATTCTCCAAGTCGCCGGCGGCACGAGTATCGCGACGATCGGCAACAGCGCTCCGACCGTGAAGGACAAGGCAGAAGACAGCGCCGCCTGCCATGGGTTGGTCAATTCCCCTGGGGTGATGCCCAATTCGATCTCGGCGTGTGCAGCGAACGCGTCATTCGCAGTGAGCTCTTCGGCGACGGTGCGCGCGGTGGCCGCGCTGAGTCCCTTCGATTCATACAAAGTAGCCAGTTCATCGAGTTCGGCGGCTGGGTCCTGTCGCAGTTCCCGACGTTCCTTGCGCAGCAGGGCTTTCTCGGTATCGCGTTGCGTACTGACCGACACGTATTCGCCCAGGGCCATCGACACCGCGCCGGCAGCAAGCCCCGCGATCCCTGCCGTCAGGATCGGACCTCGCTCCGCGGTTGCTGCTGCCACACCGACGACGATGCCTGCGGTGGACACGATGCCGTCGTTGGCGCCGAGCACACCTGCGCGCAGCCAATTGAGCTTGGCAGCAACGGAGCCGCCGTGAGGCTCAGCGGGGTGGGCAGGAGTCGTCACGTCCTGACTGTATCGGGCAACTGACTGACGCAGAGGCGAAAGTCATCGGGAAACGGTTGCCGGAAGAGTCCTGTGAACAGCCGCCGGCGCAGCGGCGTCGGTGCTGCGGTGGCGGCGACGGCCCTCTCTGGCGATCCGACGGTTCAGCACGCGCTCGTCGCGGGCGGTCAGCGCGTCGCTGGCGCGGACCAGAAGGTCGAGTTGCTGCCAGCTCAGTCCGTCGAGATCGCCCTCGCTGTCGTGAGTGGCGACGACGACGCAGCCGCGAAGCAGCGGGACAGTCTTCGCCGTGAAAGTTGTTGTTTCTAGCAGTAATTCAGTAGCTGTGCGGTTGGCGAGCCGCTGGCACCGCCGGGTCGACGGGGTGAACCAGAAGTCGAATTGCCCGTCGGTGCTGGTGAGACATTGCAGCCCTTGGTCATTGACAAGACGGGCGATGTCGGCCTTGCTGTAGGCGCGAGTCTCATAGGCGAGGCCATCGGTGCTGAAATACAACACAGTGTTCATTCGGGTATTCCATTCCGCTCTTTCTTCAGGGACCGGTTGTGGTGCTACACCACAGTTACTGGAGTTACCCATGTGACAACTGAGACAAACCTTAATAACAACCATGAAACGACGGGTTTGAGCGCAACGCGTGGAAATGAGGACGTCAGCGGCGCAATGGCACAGCAGCCTTGAACTCCGCCGACTTGCCGGCCGATTGCCACCGCAGCCAGCCTTCCCACCGGTTCAGGTTGGCCTTCTGCCATCGTCGGTCAACTTGGGCCGAGACCCGACGGGCGAGCTCCAGCGCCACGATGAGCGGAGACCGCAGGATCAACAGCGTGATTCCAGGCAGCGCGGACGGTAGTCGGTAGCGACGACGGTTCCACGGCAGCATATACAGGCCGAGATAGCCGGCCTGGATGCGGAAGTGATATTCGGCGCGCAGACGCAAGGCGCCGCGTGCGCCGGCGCGGGCGAGAAGGCCGGGACGAAGGACTCGACGAGTTCGGTGCCGCTCTCGCCCAGTCGTAGCTGCGCGCCGCATCGGCCATGAACAGAATGCGCCAGGCGTCGGCGACGGTTTCGGGGAAGTATCCGTCGCAGCGCACGCCGATAAGGTGGCCGCAGTAGCTGTTGAAGTGCAGCACGGCCCGCATCTCATGTGGCGACGTGAGATGTCCGAGAGGGAACAGACCGAACGCCGGGGCGACGCTGCCGCCGAACAGGGTCAGCAGCATGGCGGATTGGCTGATCGGTAGTCCCCAGCGCTCGAGCATCCCATTCTGGATGCTGTTGACCCGGTCACGAACGCTGACATGCATGATCGCGCACATGCAAAGAGATGTTGCGCGCCAATGATCCTGGGGTGAGGATCGCGCCGGGGCTGCACACCTCGATCCACCAGCGTGAGGTTTCCAGGTAGCGATGCAACGCGCGTTGGCCCGCGTAGCCGCCGGAAAGTGAGAGCGGCATGGCCAGCCAGCCCTCGGTGTAGGTGTCATTGGTTCCGGCATTCCCGAGCGCGCCAAATGCATACGCCCAGCGGCGCCAGACGGCGGCGCCTTCTTCTACGAATTCGGGGTACGACCCAGTCGGGAAGCTGCTCGAACTCGTCGAACAGTGCACGCATGGATTCCGGAGCGTCGGCGACATTGTCGATGCCTTCGCGTTGGGCCTTCTCGATCAGGTCGCGGGCTTTCCGGGCGCCGAGCGCTCCGTGATAAGTCTCGGCGACGAACCGTTCCGCCACAGGGTCGCCCTCGTTCAGTCCCGCGATGAACGCCCGCGCCACGGCGTCGGACGGGAAGAGGTCGGCGCCGGTGAGCCGCTTCACCAGATTCCGCAGCCTCATGCGCTGGGGGTTCGTGTCCGGGTACCGGAACGCGGTCGGCGCCCCGGGTGGGCGTGCGGTGAGTTCCGGCACGGCTCAGTCATATCGCACTGCGCCCGCCGAAGCACGAGAAAGTTACTCGCCGGTAGACTCAGATTCGGGGAAACGGAGGCGTCCGTGATCGAACACAAGACCATCGAAATCCACGGCGAACGGCTGGCGTACTACGACGAAGGCCAGGGCGAGGCCCTTCTGCTGGTCCACGGGATGGCCGGCAGTTCTGCGACCTGGCGCGAGATTCTGCCGTCACTCGCCAAGAAGTACCGGGTGATAGCGCCGGACCTGCTGGGGCACGGTCGGTCGGCGAAGCCCAGAACCGATTACTCCCTTGGGGCGTTCGCGGTCGGCCTACGCGATCTGCTGGACGAAGTCGGTGTCGAAGCGGCCACAGTCGTAGGCCATTCGCTCGGTGGGGGGATCGCGATGCAGTTCGTTTATCAACATCCCGATTACTGCCGACGGCTCATTCTCATCAGCAGTGGCGGGTTGGGCCAGGACGTCGGCTGGATTCTCCGCATGCTGTCTGCGCCAGGGGCCGAACTGGTCATGCCGGTGATTGCGCCGAAAGTCGTTCTACGCGCTGGCAATTCGGTCAGGTCGTGGCTGACGTCGAAGGGCTTGCGCTCGCCGCGCGGCGCCGAGATCTGGAACGCGTATTCGTCATTCTCCGACGCGCAGACCCGGGAATCCTTCCTGCGCACGCTTCGTTCGGTCGTCGACTACCGCGGGCAGTCGGTCAGCGCCCTGAACCGACTGCAGCTGCGGGCCGACTTGCCGACGCTCGCCATATGGGGCGAGAACGACAACATCATCCCCGTCGATCATGCGTACGCGGCGTTGGAGGCGCGGCCGGACTGTCGTCTGGAAGTGCTGCCGGACGTCGGGCATTTCGCGCACGTCGAGGCCCCAGGGCGGGTTGTCGACCTCGTCGAGGATTTCATCGACTCCACCGCAGGAATGGTGCCGCAGGCTTAGGCGCCTTCCGCAGAGTCGCGCCTTGGGGTTTGAGGCGCGACGCTGCTGGAAATGGATTGATCATGCCCACGCCAAGGGTCTCGGCAGCATGCGTGTCGGTCCTGACGTTTAGCGTCGTCGGCCTCAGTGGCTGCGCAGCCATCGAGAACAAGGCGACGAGCGATTCCGCCACCTCCAGCACGGAGACGTCGGTGATACCGAGAACCGATGCGTCCACTCCGGCGCCGAACCCGCCGCCGTCGACCGACGAAATTCCGCCGACCGGCGATGTCTCCCTCGACATCTCCGATCGAGGCGACCTCGGCCAGATCCTGGTCGACGGGACGGGTCGCACGCTGTACGCGTTCTCGCAGGATCCGGCGAACGACCCCACCTGTTACGACGCCTGCACCAAGACTTGGCTCCCGCTCCTGGCCAAAGGTCACCCCGGTAGCGGTATCGGCATTGACGTAGCGGCTGCGAACACCGTCCCCCGCCGTGATGGCGGTAACCAAGTGACGTACAAGGGAATTCCGCTCTATCAATACGCGGGTGACAAAGTGGAGAAGGACGCCAACGGCCGGGGCCTGGACATGTTCGGCGGCGAGTGGCACGTGCTGACCAAGGATGGCCAGCCGCTGGCATAGGGAATAGCGTCATCCGTACAGGCGTTGGCAGCGCCTAACAACGTCAGTTAGGTGTGCACATGAAGTTCGGCATCTCCACCTTCGTAAACGACGACACCATCGACACCGTGACGCTGGCGCGTGCGATCGAAGAGCGGGGGTTCGACGCGCTGGCGATCGCCGAGCACACCCACATCCCGGCGAGCAGGAAATCCCCATATCCCATGGGCGGTGAGCTGCCGTCGATCTACTACCGGACCCTGGATCCGTTCGTGACGCTCGCCGCCGCGGCCGCCGTCACCTCCACCATCGAGCTGATCACCGGCATCGCCCTGCTTATCCAACGCGACCCGATCATCACCGCGAAGGAGGCCGCCAGCATCGATCTGATCTCCGGGGGCCGGTTCGTATTCGGGGTCGGCGCAGGATGGAACATCGAGGAGCTGGCTCATCACGGCACCGATCCGAAGACGCGCGGCGCCCTGCTCGACGAACGCATCGAAGCCATCAAAGCGTTGTGGACGGACGAGCCCGCCGAGTACCACGGCCGCTACGTCGACTTCGACTCGTCCTACCTGCGCCCCAAGCCGGTGCAGAAACCGCACCCGCCCATCCTCATCGGCGGCGATTCGGACGCCACCGTGAAGCGGGTGATCCGCCACGATGCGGGCTGGATCTCGAACCCGTCGCCGGTCAAGCACCTCAAGCGCCGCATCGAGCAACTGCGCGGGGCGCCGGTCACGATGTTCCGCTGACGACCTTCGGCACACCGATCGATCCGGACTACTGGCGCGGCCTGGAAGACCTCGGCTATCGCCAGGTGAATCTGCTGCTGCCGACGAAGTCCACCGACGATTCGCTTCGCCTGCTCGACGAGTACGCCGAGAAGGTCACGAAATACCGCGGTTAGTTCGCGCAGGGGGTCCCGCTGTTTCTCGACGGGTGTCGAGTTTCTATCGTGACAGCCATGAGCAATGACGCTGACGCCGAGCGGGTCGCCGACCTGGCGAAGGGGGTCGTCACCGACCACGACCCCAAGAAGGTGCCCATCCCCGAGTTCCTCGGCGCCTGTTATGACGCCGGCCTGTCGTGGGTCCACTTCCCCGAAGGACTCGGCGGACTCGGGGTATCGCGGGGGCTGCAGGCCGTCGCCGACCGTGTCCTGCAGGGCGCCGGCGGGCCGGTACCGCTCGGGCTCAACCCGATGGGCTACGGCATGGCCGCCCCGACCATCCGCGAGCATGCTCAGACCGAGGACGTGAAGCGGCAATGGCTACGGCCGTTGGCCACCACTGAAGATCTGTGGTGTCAGCTGTTCTCCGAGCCGGGCGCCGGATCCGACCTGGCCGGGCTCGCCACCTCCGCCGTGCGTGACGGCGACGACTGGGTGATCAACGGCCAGAAGGTGTGGACGAGCCTCGCCCACCGCGCACGCTGGGGGCTGCTCCTCGCGAGAACCAACCCCGACGTGCCGAAGCACAAAGGCTTGTCCTACTTCGTCATCGACATGCACGGTGCCGGCGTTGAAACCCGGCCGCTGCGGCAGCTGACGGGCCAGGCGGAGTTCAACGAGGTCTACTTCACCGACGCGCGAATCCCGGACAAACACCGACTCGGCGAGGTCGGCAACGGCTGGAACGTCGCGATGACCACGCTGATGAACGAACGCACCGCCCTCGGCGGCAGCGGCAGCCGCCGTGGCGCGGGCACCATCGCCGATGCCACCGGGCTGTGGGCGTCGCGGCCCGAGCGCCAGACGCCGGTGCTTCGTGACCGGCTGACGCAGCTGTGGCTGCGTTCGGAGGCGCAGCGCCTGACATCGGAACGCTCGCGTGCCGCCGCGACGGTCGGCGGCCCGGGCCCGGAGGGTTCCATCGGCAAGCTGGTCGGTGCCGAACTGAATCAGCACATCTATCAGTGGTGCATGGATTTCCTTGGGCCAGAGGGACTTCTGTATCACGGTTACGGCAGGGGCGGCCACGGCGGCGAAGCGTGACTGGCAGGGCCCGATCCAGCAGCGGTTCCTGCGCAGCCGCGCCAACACCATCGAAGGCGGCACGTCGGAGGTGATGCGCAACATCCTCGGCGAACGCATTCTCGGACTGCCCGGTGACCTGCGTGCCGATTCGGGCATGCCGTGGAAGGAGATCCCCCGTGGCTGAGAAGCTTGCGGATCAGCTCAACATCCAGGCTGAATTCAGGTTCACCGACGAGCAGGCTCAATTACGCGACGCGGTAGCGCAAATTCAGCGCCGAACACTTCGCCGAGGAGAAGGTCCGGCAGCTCATGGAGTCGGACCCGCCGTTCGACCCGAAGGTCTGGGCACGGCTCGGCGGCGAGCTCGGCGTGCTCGGCTTGTCCGTACCCGAGGCCGACGGCGGCGTCGGCGGCACTCTCGTCGATCAGGCGGTGGCCATCGAGGAACTCGGCGCACGGTTGGCGTGCGGACCGCTGTTCGGCACGGTCTACCTCGCGATCCCCGCCCTCGTCGCCGCCCCGTCGGGCCCGGCGCGTGACGAATTGCTCGGCGACCTCATCGAGGGACGGCGCACCGCTGCGGTCGCCGTGGTGGATCGGGCCGGCACGTTCGACCCGGATGCGGTGACGGTGACAGCCGCGGGCGACGCGTTGTCGGGCGCGGTCACCCAGGTGGTTGACGGTGGCGTCGCCGACGTGCTGCTGGTCGCCGCGCGTGGATCCGACGGCGTCGCCCTGTACGCCGTCGACACCTCCGCCGCCGGCGTGCAGCGCACCCCGCTGGCCACGCTCGACCTCACCCGATCCGAGGCGAACGTCACGTTCTCTGACGCTCCCGCGACGTTGATCGCCGGCGCGGACGAAACGTCGCGCGTGCTGGACCACGCGCTACAGGTCGGCGCGGCCTTGCTGGCGGTCGAGCAGGTCGGCGCCGCCAAGCATCTGCTCGACCTGTCGGTGGAGTACGCGAAGTCACGGCTGCAGTTCGGCCGGCCGATCGGTTCGTTCCAGGCGGTCAAGCACCGGCTAGCGGATCTGCTGGTCGATGTCGAGCACGCCAGATCGACTGCCTATCACGCGATCTGGGCCCTGACCGACGGATCCGACGACCCTGCGTTGGCGACGAGCATTGCCCAGGCGGTCTGCTCAGCCGCCTTGAGCCACGTCGCCACCGACACCATTCAGGTGCACGGTGGCATCGGGTTCACCTGGGAGCACCAGGCGCACCTCTACTACAAGCGCGCAGCGACCGACGCCGTGCTGCTGGGCAGCGCGGAGCAGCATCGTGATCGGGTCGCCGCGATGGTGTTGGACGGCGCCACCGCAGACCGGGCGCCACGGGTGGCCGACGGCACTTTGTGATTTCGGTGTAGTTGGTAGCGCTCGGCGCGACTGCCTATACCGAAATCACAACCCATCGAAGCTGATGACCTTGCCCCGGTTGATGGAAACCCAGTCCCGCGCCTCCAGGTAGGGGCGGAACGTCTCTGCAATCTGTTCTGCGTCAACGGCTGTCTTCGGCCGCTGAAGCTCGTAGAGATGCGGGAACTCCGTCCACGCGACGACGGCGTCCCACAGGCGCACCGCGGCGTCACCCATGGGCGGATCGATGAGCACCGGTCCGAACAGGCACTGCCCATCCGGGAAGAACAACGTCGGCACGCCATAACCGTCGGCATCGACGACGCGCTGGTGGTCGGCCATCACCTCGTCGCTCGTCGTCGGGTCGGCGATCGCTTCGTCGACCAGACTGGCGTCGAAGCCGAGTTCTTCGAGAAGGTGTCGGGCGACGGCCTTTTCGTGTGGCTTGTGCCCCTCGACGTGCAGTGCCCGCGCCGCGCGTTCGTACCACGCATCGACGGCAGCCATCGACTGCCGGCGGAGCAACGCGCCGATGCGCATCATCGACCAGCCGTAGGACCACTCCCGCTCCCACGGGTGCTTCTTGCCGTCCTGACGGTTGATCTCCTCGAGGCTGAAGAACCGCCAGTTCACTTCGAGGCCGGTCCGTTCGCGAACCTCACGGATCCACCGCGACGTCTGGTACGCATACGGACACATGACGTCGAAGTGAAAGTCAACGGAGACAGGGCGATTGCTCACATCGTGAACCTCAGGTTGCGGGCAGCGCGCTCACCGAGCTCGTCGTCGCCCGTCCAGGTGACCACGCCGGAGTCGATCGGAATCTGCGGATCGATTCGCCCGCAGGCGAGTTGGATGAAGGTGGTGGAGTCGGTCGTCAGGGTGACATCCGGGTTGTCGAGGTGATCGACGGCCTTGGCCCGGCCGTCGACGGCGACATGGATCTGCCGAACAATCGGTCCGCTGAGGTCGAACGTGATGCTCTTACCCTCGGGCAGGCTGACCTTCTTCCCGACGATGTATCCGATCGACCCTTCCACCTCGGCCAACGCGATCTCGGCTGCCGTACCCGTGTCGTCGGTCGGCCGCCCGAGGGGAGTAGTGATGTCGCGCTCGTGCACCCAGAAGTCGAAGACCCGGATCGCCAGGAACCGGCCGTACGTGCCGGGGCCGACGGGCATCCAGGACGGGCGGTCGAGATCGGCAGGTGACAGGGCGGCGAGATCGCGACGCCGTCGGTCGTAGACTGCGCGGACCTTGTCGACGTATGCGGAGTCATCGCGCAGGAAGTCCGCTACCGCCTCGAACGGCGGCGGCGTCCGGTCGTCCTCGGGCAGCCACCCTGCCATCACCGCCTCGATGCTGGTGACGTGGTCGACGACGCCACGGACCGTCCAGTCCGGGCACAGTGACTGTGCCTGCCAGTCGGGCTCGCTGAGATCTGCGCAGAGTGCTTCCATCGCGGCGTAGCAACTCTCCAGCGCACCGCGAATCTCGTCCAGGCTTCTAGCCTGCGGCTTGCTCACAGGGCCATCATCTCGCACCCGATGGCCGGCGATCCTGACATTTCGATGATCCGTCGCCGGCCGCGCACCCCGATGTCGTGGTCTAGAACTCCAGCAAGGTGTAGGCGCCGCGGTAGTCCCTGGTCAGCCGGAACCGCCAGAACGCGGGAAACAACTTGCTGAACATCAGACCCCGACCTTTCGGCATAGGGAGGTCATGAACCGCGCGGATACCCGGCACGCTGTTCGCAAGATCCGCCAGCTGCGAAGCCGACAGGCTGAACGGCATCGGCGGAACCCGGTACCGCCGCGACGATCGCATCCCCTTCGGCGCGAATTTCTTGACCAGTATGGGTGGCAGGTCGAAAATCATCTGTCCACTCCGAAATCGCCTGGCGCACTCGGTGATCAAGCCCATTGCCTGATCGGGCTGCAGGTACATCAGCAGGCCCTCTGCGGTGATGAACACCCCGTTGTCGGTAGTTACCTCGTCCATCCAGCTGTAATCCAGTGCGGACTGTGCCAAGTTGGTGATGCGCGGCGAGGACGGCAACAGCTGGCGCCGCAATTCGATCACCGGCGCCAAATCAACGGTCAGCCAACGAAATGCAGCGTCGGGCAGGGCTCGGCTCAGTCGCCAGTAACTGGTCTGCAGGCCTTCGGCGAGCGCGACGACTGTGGCAGTCGGATGTTTCCGCAGATACTCTGCGGCGGCGCGGTCGAAGGCCAGTGAGCGCAAGGCCATCTCTTGGCCTGTGCGGCCGAACTTGGCGAAGTCGAAGTCGATCGCGTCGACGAGTTGGATTGCCATCGGGTCGTCGATGATGGCGTCGGGATGCCGAGCCTGGTGCGCCCTGCCGTTCAGCGTCAGTAGTGCGGTCTCGGAGACGCCGGTCAATTCGGCGGCATCGACCTTGCGGTGATCCATCACGTCCACCCTACGTGCGCTCACTCGCCAGCCGGTCCTCGTTGCTTTCCCATCCCGCATGCGGCCCAGCGACGCACAATGACAACCGTGAGCACGCACCTCGCGGATTCCGCAGTGGGTAAGGCGACAATGGCGAAAGTCATCCGCCGCACGATCCCCTTTCTGATGGTTTTGTACTTCGTCAACTATCTCGATCGCGTCAACATCAGCTTCGCGGGTCCCAACGGAATGAACGAGGACCTCGGGATGAGCGCGACGATGTTCGGCTTCGCCTCGGGAATCTTCTTCCTCGGCTACGTCCTGTTGGAAGTGCCGAGCAATATCGCACTCCACAAGTTCGGCGGCCGACGGTGGCTCGCGCGCATCATGCTGACGTGGGGAATCATCAGTACCGCGATCGCCTTCGTTCCGAATACGGAAACTCTTGTCGTGCTTCGGTTCTTGCTCGGCGTCGCGGAAGCAGGATTCTTCCCGGGCATCATCCTCTACTTGACGTTCTGGTTCCCTGAAAGACATCGGTCTAAGGCGATTTCGTTGTTCATGGTGGCGGTGCCGGTCTCCACGGCCATCGGATCGACACTGTCGTCATTGATCATCGAGTGGGGGCACGGAGTCTTCGGCCTCGCCGGTTGGCGCGTCATGTTCCTCGTCGAGGGCGTGCCGGCGGTGATGCTAGCCTTCATCTGCTGGTTCTACCTCACCGATCGTCCTGCCGAGGCCACCTGGCTCGACCAGAGTGAAAAGCGCTGGCTGGCAACCGCACTGGACCTTGAACGATCGTTGGTTCTCACCGGTCAACACTGGCCGCTCAAGAAGGCTCTCAGCCACCCGAGGATCCTTGCTCTGGGGTTCGTCTATTTCGGCATCACCTACGGCCTGTACGCCGTCGGATTCTTTCTCCCGACAATCATCGCCGGGTTCCAAGAGCAGTACGGCACCCATCTGAGCGTCATCCAGCGTGGCCTTGTGACGTCGGTTCCTTACGTGATCGCCGCCATCGTGATGGTGCCGTGGGCACGCCACGCCGACCGCACCGACGAACGCGTATGGCACGTTGCGATTCCCGCCATCGTGGGGGGCGTGTCGATACCAGCCGCTCTGTACATGACCGACCCTTATCTGGCGATGGCGGCCGTTACGCTGTCGACCTGCTCGGTCATGTGTGCCCTGCCGGTCTTCTGGGCGCTGCCTTCGAAATTCCTCACCGGAGTGGCCGCGGCGGGCGGCATCGCCCTCATCAACTCGCTTGGCAACCTCAGCGGATTCGGCGGCCCCTACATCACCGGCTGGCTGGACGACCTGACGGGAAATGCCAAGTTCGCGTTGTGGGTTGTCGGAGTGCTGTCCTTGGCCGCTGCTGCACTGGTCGTGTTTCTCGGCGCCAGACCGGAACAACGTGCGCAACCGCGTGCTCGAGAGGGAGATTGAGCCGACCACATTCAGTGCGCTGAACCTTGATAGCGACTGCATTTCTCTTTGATGCCGAACCGATTTCGCCGGCCCGGATTTGTTCAAGTATCTGGCTACTATCACCCGAGTCTCAAACGAGATGGTTCAGTCCTGATCTCGAGGTGCCTGTGAAACTGCGAAAAGCACTGGCGCTACTCGGGTTGGGCCTCCTAAGCCTGCCACCCGCTGCACCGGCGGCGGCGCAGCCAGCCACCGACCAATCCGCCCAGTGGCTCGTCGTCGGCGTGCCCGCCGCGAATGAGACGACTGGAACCCTCACCGCCTTTCAGCGGGTTGGCCAGCAGTGGAGGGTAGTCATGGGTCCGACGGCCGCCAAGGTGGGTGAGCTCGGCGTCGGAACGCCCGCTGACGGCGTCCACCGCACTCCCGTGGGGACTTTTCCGCTCGACCAAGCCTTCGGCCGGCAGCCCAACCCTGGCACCAAGATGCCGTACTTCCAAGCCACAAACCAAGACTGGTGGGATGAGGACGCCGCGTCCTCTAGTTACAACACCCACGTGCGTGGACCGCGCAGCCCGTCGTCAGTCGCGGAGAACCTCCACGATTCCGGCCCTGTCTACGACTACGCCGTCAACATCGCGGTCAACCCGCAGCGCATCCCGGGACGGGTGGCTGGGATCTTTCTCCATGTGACCGACGGCAGTCCCACCTGGGGATGTGTGGCCATCGGCCGCGACGAGATGCGCTCTGTGTTGCATTGGCTCGACCCGTCGGCGGCCCCGAAGATCACCATCGGGGTGGGAACTCCATCGCTGGTCACCTCCGGAGCGTGACCTCGACCGGAAGGGTCAGCGCCCGCGCCACTTCGGCTTGCGCTTTTCCCGCCACGCATTCAGTCCCTCGGCGACGTCCTCGGTTGCGCCGGCCACCTTGCGCATGGTCTCGCCGAACCGCACCGATTCGATCCACCCCATATTGGCCGTGCGCCAGGCCACCTCTTTGGTCGCGCGCTGCGCCAGCGGCGCCGCGTTGGTGAGTACTCGCGCCCACGCGCGTGCCTGATCCTGTAGTTCAGCGGGCTCGACGAGCCTCCACACCAGGCCGATCTCCTTGGCGCGCTCGGCGCTCATCGGCTGGCCGGTCAGCAACAGCTCCATGGCCTCGGCCCAACGTACCCTTTCGGGCAACCGGATCGCCCCGACGATGGTCGGAACCCCGATCGACACCTCCGGAAATGAGAACGTGGCGGCGGTACTGGCAATCACGAAGTCGCAGAACAGGATACCGGTCACTCCGTATCCGATGCAGGGGCCGTGGACGGCGGCGATCGTCGGCTTGAACAGTTCCATGCCACTCTCGAACGAGTTGATCGTCGGCTTCTCCCAGAACGTGCCTGCGAATGTGCCCACCGAGCCTTCGCCGTCCTTGAGGTCACCGCCGGCGCAGAAGACATCGCCGGCAGCGGTCAGGATTGCCACCCACGCGTCCTCTTCGTCGCGGAACCGTTCCCACGCCGCGTTCAGCTCGCGGCGGAGCGCGCCGTTGATGGCGTTGCGCGCCGCGGGGCGATTGAGCGTGATGGTGGCGACGTGATCGTCCAACTCGTAAGTGACGAGGCTCATCGTTGCACCCTAATGGCCGGGTAGAGGCTGAGGTCACCGCACAACCGTCCGGTCGGATCTGGCGGGTACCGGAGGCGTGAGCGCAGTATCGACATCAGTGCCGTAACGAGGGATGGAATCGACGTGCCAGGCCCCGAGGAAGTCTTCTTCGAGTCCGACGGAGTGCGGTTGGCGGCCGATCTGTATCGGCCGCCGACCGCTGGGCCTGTGCCGTGCGTCGTCATGGGACACGGCGGCAGTGGCACCAAGCGTCTGGGCCTGCCGACATACGCCGAGAAGTTCGCAGCCGCGGGCTTGGCCGCGCTCGCGTTCGACTATCGGCATTTCGGACGCAGCGGAGGTGAGCCCAGGCAGATCATCGACCTGAGCGAGCAACTCGACGACTACCGGGCGGCCGTGCGTTACGTGCGGGGGCGCGAGGACATCGATCCGACCCGCGTTGCGCTGTGGGGTACCTCGTTGAGCGGCGGCCACGTCTTGGCGGTGGCGGCAGATGACCCCGACATCGCCGCGGTGGTGTCGCAGGTGCCACTCATCGACGGCTGGCATCGTGGCCGCACGCTGCGCCAACGTCTCGACCCGAATATCACTCGCCGAACGCTGCAGTTCGCCGCGGCAGCGATCCGGGATGTTGTCGGCGCGAAGTCGGGGCGGGATCCCTACCTCGTCCCCGTAATAGGCGACCCGGGCGCCGTTGCGGTCTTCACCGAAAGCGACGCAAGAGCAGCGTTCGAAGCGCTTGGCGGGGAATCCGTCGGGTGGCGCAATGCGCTCGCCCCGCGCATGCTGTTCGCTCTGCCGCGCTACCGGGAAGGCACAGCAGAAAAACTGCACATGCCGGTGATGATGTGCCTGGGCGACAACGACCTGCAAGCGTCGCCGCGCTTCGCTGCTCGCATCGCGTCGCGCATGCCCAATGTCGAGCTCCACCGATATCCGGTGGGCCACTTCGACGTCTACTGCGATCTATTGGATGAAATCAGTTCGGCGCAAGCCGACTTCTTGCGGCGCCATCTGATGCGAAGCGGCTCGTGATCGCGCTGATTACCGAAGCCCATTCTTTAGGGTCTTGTGCCCCTGGTGGCCCTGGCGCACTGGTGTCGAGACTCACAGGCAGACGTGGGGCAAGGCCCCACGGTCGGCGAAAGGAAACCATTATGAACCGCGAAGTCTGCAAGTTCTTCTCCGGATCATTCGCCGCGCTGGCTTACGCGCACGGCGCGTACGCGGTAGCCACGTCTGCCGGCATCATCAACGAACCCGTGTTCCTCGGCAGGAAATGGGGAGTTGGATACATGTGGACGGAGGCGGTCGTGTACTCGGCGGTGAGCCTCGCGTTGGGATATGCGGGTTGGGGCGCCAAATCGCAGGAGCGGCAACAGCACCCGGCGACACCGGTCGTGACGGGACAGAATTCGCAACCGCTCGGATCGGTCACCTCGTCGCATCCGGTATCCCCCTGACGATGCCTGACGATTCAGCGCGGGTGCTGCTCGACCAGCTTCGAGATTCGCGCAGCCGCCGCGTGATGCTCGTCTCGCACTGCCTTCTCAACGAGAACACCCGGTATGCGGGCGGAGCGACGAGGCCGGGCGCGGTCGCCGAGATGATCGACGAAGTCACCGCTGCCGGCTGCGGCATCCATCAACTGCCTTGCCCTGAGCGCTTGGCTTGGGGTGGTGTACTCAAGCGACACAGCCTTCGGCTCTACCAGTCCAAGGGCGGACCGCTGTACCCAATCCGACGTGTGCTGCTGACCGTGTTCATCTGGTGGACGAAGGCTGTCTACAAACGGCTCGCACGGCGGGTCGCGCGCGACGTCGCCGACTACGAACGGGGCGGTATCACGGTTGACGGGATCGTCGGGGTCGGGGCCTCGCCGTCCTGCGGAGTGACCACCACCCTGGATCTGCGTGCGTCGCTGGAGGTGGTTGCCGCCTGCCCAGCCGCAGCCTTCACGCGAGAAGTGATGAACGAGCAAGCTGTCTTGAACTGCCGCCGCCCGGGTGATGGATTGTTCATCAAGGCGCTCGACAAGCAACTCAGGCGCCGCCACGTGGCCGTGCCGGCATTCGAGCATGACTTGGCAGCCGAGTTGCGTGGCGAACGACAAGCCGTGCTGGCGCCTGGTCCTTCGCGAACGTTGGGCGGCGGCCTCACTTGACGGCTTCGAGCTCCAGGCCGGTAGTGCGCTGGCCGAGTAGCCCGACGTCGAGACACAGCAGCACGATCAGCACCGCGGCGCCGGAGAACACGGCGACCGGTCCGAACGCCGCGAGTGCGGGCACGGCCACGAAGGGCAGCACGGTCGAGGTGGCCCGGGACAGGGAATAGGCAATACCGCTGGCGGTAGTGCGGATCGCGGTCGGGAAGATCTCGGCCTGATAGATGTGGAACGCGTTGGAGAAGATGTTCGATATCGCGGTGAGCAGGAAGCCTGCGACGACGATGACCGCGACGTTCGTCGCCGCCGCGAACACGATGCCGCACACCGCGATTCCCACCGCCGACACCATGATCAGGTGCTTGCGTTCGAAGCGCTCCACCAGGGTTACCTCGAAGCCCTTGGCCACGAGCACCAAGGGAGCGAGCGTGCCGAAGCCGTAGTAGGCGACCGTCTGCAAGATCTGGAAGATGACGAGCATCACGCTGCGTCCCCGGTAGTCCCGGAAGGCGATCCGCAGCACATCGACGACCGAGCGGGCCTCGTCGCGTGAATCGACCTGACCGGGCGTCGGCTTCGCGGTATCCGGCACTGCGATGCCGGGTGCGACCTTGGCCACGACGGACGTCACCACCGCCCGAGCTTCGTCATCGCGGCCGCGGCTTTCCAGCCAGCGCGGGGACTCGGGCAGCATCGTGCGCACCAGCAGCACGAACACCGCACCCAGCCCGCCGAACACCAGCAGCCAGCGCCAGCCGGCGATGCCCAGGAGCTCGTGGCGTGCGACCAGTCTGCCGCCGAGCAGCGCCGCCAGGGGCACTCCCAGGAATCCGATCGTGTACGCCCACGCCGTCATCCGGCCACGGACGCGACCCGGAACGAACTCGGCCAGATACGTGTCGACCAGCACCAGTTCGGCACCCAGACCGATGCCCGCGATGAAGGGCAGCACGAGGAACGTCTCGATGTTCGGCGAGAGGCGGCGGCGAGCGAAAACAGCGAGTACGTCAGCAGATTCAGGATGAAGATGCGCCGACGGCCCAGCCGGTCGGCGGCGATCGACAACAGATTCGCCCCCACGAACATGCCTGCGAAGCCCGCGGCGATGACCAGGGCCTTGCCCGTCGTGCCCAGCTTGAACTCAACGGCCAACGCCGGAGCAAGTACGCCCCCGTCGCGAGCGGCGCCGGTCGATCGATAGCCGGCCTATCGGAGAGCTTCGTAGATCAGCCGCGTGTACTTCTGCGTACGGTCGGTTCCCGCGGCCGTAACCTGACCCATCTTGTTCATGACATACGCGAATGTGGTTCGCCGATCGGTATCCATCACCGCCATCGAGCCACCCCAACCGCCCCAGTAACAGATCTTTCCCTCGGGGATGTCGGGCACCGACTCGCGGCACGGCAGGGCGAAGCCGATCCCCCACCGCGACGGCATGAACAGCACCAGATCAATGCCGTTCGCCTGCTCTTGGAATATCAAGTCGATTGTCTCGGGGCTCAGCAGCTGGCGCCCGTTCACCCTGCCACCCAACGCGATTGGCGACAATGCGCGGACCAACGACCGGGCATTGCCGTGACCATTGGCGGATCCGATCTCCGCTCTGCGCCACGCGCTGGTCATGGCCGACAAGGCGCCATCCGACGTGGGCGGTGTCGCGGCGAAGGTCTTGCGCAACGGATGGTCTTCAGGCACCGCATCGAGCGGCACATCCAACGGTGGTGGCGGGATGAGCTCGGCGATACGCGCGTCGTCCTCGGGCCGTGCGCCAATCTGGAAGTCGGCGCCGAGCGGTTCGGCGATCTCATCGCGCACATACTGTTTGAGCGTCTTGCCGGTGACCCGGCGGACGACCTCACCGATCAGGTGCCCGCTGGTCACCGCGTGATATCCCGAGGCGGTCCCGGGCGGCCACCACGGCGCCTGGGCGGCGAGTTGTGCCGTCGACTTCTCCCAGTCGCAGATGTCTTCAATAGTGAACGGCATCTCCCATCCGGACACCCCCGATGTATGGCTGAGAATGTGCCGCACTTCGATGTCCTGCTTGCCGTTGGCGGCGAATTCGGGCCAATAGGTGGCGACTGGTTCGAACGGATCAATCTGCCCCCGGTCGACCAGCATCAGCGCCGCCAGCGCGGTCACGTTCTTGGTGCTGGAGAAGACGTTGACGATGGTGTCTTCCGACCATTCGCGGGTTCTCGCCTTATCGGCGTAGCCGCCCCAGATATCGACAACCATCTCTCCATCGATATCGACGGCAATGGCGGCGCCGAGCTCGCCTCCGCTCGTGATTTCCTCGGCCAGCGCGGCGACGACATCTTCGAATCGGCTGTCGTAGCGCCCGTGCAGGACGCCCGTGGTGAAGTGGGCGTCGATCGCCGAATGGCTGTTGGCGATGCTAGTCATCTC
Source organism: uncultured Actinomycetota bacterium (assembly GCA_963793055.1). Taxonomy (GTDB): domain Bacteria; phylum Actinomycetota; class Actinomycetes; order Mycobacteriales; family Mycobacteriaceae; genus Mycobacterium. Next base: position 88,283 of record CAWBYS010000005.1, read on the forward strand.
TTACCTCCTTGAATCGGGTGACTTCACTATGGGATTTGCGGAGGAAGACAACATTCGCCGAAGCACCTAGATTTGGCGGCGCGGGCCCGCGCGAGGATCTAGGCCATTTCGCTGATGTTTGCCTCCCAGCGCCCACGCATGCTGGCTAGCATGAGCGAGACGGACCGACGTGCGGGTACACCGCCGTTGAACTGGAGCGACCTTGGCGTGAGCGAGCTTCCGACAGGAACGGTGACGCTGCTACTGGCGGACGTCGAAGGCTCAACGCGGCTATGGCAGACCCGGCCGGACGAGATGAGCGCGGCCATTGCCCGGCTGGACCGAACTCTCGCCGACCTGGTTGACACACACAACGGGGTGCGGCCGGTCGAGCAAGGAGAAGGGGACAGCTTCGTCGTCGCCTTCGCTCGCGCAAGCGATGCCATCGCGTGTGCGTTTCAGTTGCAGCTCGCGCCGCTGTCGCCGATCAGCCTGCGAATTGGTTTGCACACGGGCGAGGTACAACTCCGCGACGACGCGAACTACGTCGGGCCGACGATCAACCGCACCGCACGGATACGGGACCTGGGCCACGGCGGCCAGACGGTGCTGTCGGCGACTACTCACGATCTGCTCGTCGACGCGCTTCCTGCAGACACCTGGATGGTCGACCTCGGCTCGCATCCGTTGCGAGACTTACCCCGGCCGGAGCGCGTCGCGCAGTTGTGTCACGCCGATCTCCGCAACGACTTCCCTCCTCTTCGCGCAGCGAAAGCAGATGGAACACAGCATCTCCCGCTACAACTCACTAGCTTCGTCGGTCGCGGTGCCGAAATCGAATCGGTGCGGCGGGCGGTTTCGGAGAACCGACTGGTGACGCTGACCGGCGCGGGTGGTGTCGGCAAGACGCGGCTGGCAATGCAGGTCGCGACCCAGATGCACGGCCACTTCGGCGACGGCGTGTGGTACGTCGACCTCGCGCCCATCACTGAACCCGAGGTGGTACCGGTCGCGGTCACCCGAGCGCTTGGGCTACCCGACCAAGCGGGCCGCTCGACGATGGACACCCTCACCCGCGTGATCGCCGGCAGGCCCATGCTCGTCGTGTTGGACAATTGCGAACATCTGATCGACGCTTGCGCCTCCCTGGCCGATGCGCTGTTGGCAGCTTGCCCGACGGTGAATCTTCTTGCGACGAGCCGTGAACCTCTTCGAGTCGAAGGCGAGATCGCTTGGCAGGTGCCGTCGCTTTCGCTTGCTGACGAGGCGATCGCGTTGTTCACCGATCGCGCTCGGCAAGTGAGGCCGGATTTCACAGTGAACGAGGCCAACTCGGCGACGGCGATTGAGATCTGCCGACGGCTCGACGGCATACCACTGGCGATCGAACTCGCAGCCGCGCGGGTTCGTGCTCTGTCCTTGACGCAGATTCTCGACAGCCTGCATGACCGGTTCCGACTGCTAACCGGCGGCGCGCGGAAAGCCGTGCGTCGTCAACAGACGCTGCGGGCGTCGGTGGATTGGTCGCATGCCCTACTGACCGTGCCGGAGCGCACCCTGTTCCGGCGAGCTGCGGTGTTCATGGGCGGGTTCGATTTCGATGCCGCCCAATCCATCTGTGGCGATACCGAAGCCGAGCGTTATCAGATGCTCGACCAACTCACGTTGCTCATCGACAAATCGCTCATCATTGCCGACGATAGCCATGTCGGGACGCGTTACCGGATGCTGGAGACGGTCCGTCAATACGCGTTGGAGAAGCTCGGCGAATCCGGCGAGGCCGACACCGTGCGTACGCGCCACCGCGACTATTACGCAGCGATGGCCGCGGTTCTTAACGCCCCTGGCCGTTCCGATTATCAGCGGCAGATCGAACAGGCCGAACTCGAGATCGACAACCTTCGGGCCGCGTTCGCATGGAGTTGCGAAAATGGCGATCCCGGACTCGCGCTGGAGTTTTCGTCATCGCTGCAGCCGTTGTGGCTGACGCGCGGCCGAGCGCGGGAAGGCGTGGCCTGGTTCGATGGCGCCCTAACGGATGCTGAAGCCTTGGACGTACAAGTGCCTCCCGCAGTTCGTGCCGCAGCACTCTCCGATAGAGCCGCGCTCGACGCAGTGCAAAACATCCACAGGAAGGCCGACGACGCTCTCGAAGCCCTTGCGATCGCCCGCGAGCTCGATGACTCGGGGTTGGTGCTTCGAGCGCTCACGGCGTGTGCAGGCATCAACGCTTTCGACGCCGAGGCGGCCGACGCCTACTTCACCGAGGCGCTCGATCTCGCTCGCGCACTCGATGACCGGTGGCGCTTGAGTCAGGTCCTCGGCTGGCGGGCTTACGCCTCCATCACCGGGCGCGGTGCCCCGGTTGCGGCCCACAAGGCGGCGGAAGAGGGTCGTGATGTCGCCGACTCGATCGGTGACGATTACACATCCCGAATGTGCCGATGGTCCGTCGCGTTGGCGCACTGCATGTTTGGTGACCTCGGGAAAGCCGTCGTGCAGTTCCGCGACCTGGTGGCCGAAGCCGAGGCTGCGCACGATATAACCTGGCAGGGGGCCGGCCTCGTCAGCCTGGGCCACATGCTTGCCCGTCACGGCGATCTGGAGGAGGCCAGGGCAGCCGGACTGGCGGCGGTGGAAGCGGCTGCAGACTACGGAGATTTCAATCAGGGCTTTGGATATGCCGCGTTGGCGGTCGCCAAACTAGCCGCGGGCGATGTCGAAGGGTCGGCGCAAGCAGCCGAAGAAGCTTGGAAGTTGATGAGTGTCCAACCCGAATTGACCGCGGTCAACGTCATCCCCCTCGCAGAGGTCGCTCTCGCGCGGGGCGATATAGAGACTGCACGGCGTTGGGCCGACGAAGCACTCGCGCTGGCTCCGGGAATGCATCGGATGATGGCTCTGGCGACTCGTGCGGGAATTGCGATTGCACAGAACGACATCGGTCAAGCCGAGCGCGATGCCCATGAATCATTAGCGATGGCGGTCGACCTCAACGCATTGATCGTTGTCCCAGATCTGCTCGAGTGCCTGGCTGTGCTCGCAGCAGGCAGGGGGGATCCCACGGATGCGACGCGCTTGCTCGGCGCGGCCGATGCGGTGCGCGGCCGGACACGGTATGTGCGCTTCAAGATTTACGAAGAAGCATACGAGCTTGGGCTGATCTCTATGCGTGAGGCGTTGGGCGACAACGAGTTCGAGACAGCATGGGCTGCGGGAGCGGCTCTTTCCACGGACGAGGCGATCGCCTACGCACGACGTCGTCGTGGTCAGCGCAAACGACCTGACACCGGATGGGAGTCGCTGACCCCGGCCGAACTGAACGTGGTGGCACTCGTCAGCCAAGGACTGGCGAACAAGGACATCGCCGAGCGGCTGTTCGTGTCGCCGCGCACTGTGCAGGCACACCTCAGCCATGTGTATTCGAAGCTGGGAGTCACATCGAGACTGCAGCTCGCCCAGGAAGCGGCGCGCAACGGTTAGTTGCCGCCGATGAACGACTCCCAGTTGGCGTTGTCGTCGGCCGAGTCGTGATCCTCGTCGTGGTGCTCACCGTCGTGGTGCTCGCCCTCGCCGTGGTGCTCGTGCTGCGCAGGTTCCGGCTCGTGATGCTGCACGAGATGCGCGGTTCCCGGCACTCCGCCAAGAGCGGCGATCAATTCGCGCACTTTCTTCGCTTCGCCCTCGGTCGGGATCTCGCCCGCCTCGAGGTCGTCGATGAGGTCGACCGGGAGCCCGGCGCCGTTGGCCACCTCCTGCGCCGTCAGCTTCGCCTCGGTGCGTGCGGCGTACAACTGCTGGCCCAGGCTGGAGCCGGGCGCGGCCGCGGCTCGCGACATCAGATCGTCGTAGCGCTTGCGCACGTCGCTGAGTGCGACGATCACCATCGGGGTGGACCTGCTCCGGCCGGCGGCTTCAGCGAGCCCCGCCCGCAGCTTCCGCATACCGGACAGGACGACGTCGGCGCGCTTGTGGAACTTCTTGTCCTCAGGAAACGGCAGCGCATCGATCGCGGCGGTGTACATGTGCATCGCTGCGTCCGAAAGGCTGACTATGACTGAGGATTCGCCTTCCTGCGGCGCGTGGTCCATCGGCCCTCGATTCTCTAGCTGTCAACTGCGCTGGGTCGAGGTTAGCGCCAAGTGTGATCGTGCACACCGCGAGGCTGACGGTGGTGATGCCATGGCAGCGGGGGTTCCCTAGAGTGGTGCGCGCATCGCGAAAGGGCATGCGCGAGGCGGGAGGCAGAGATGACGGATCTGGCGCAAACGCCGCAGGCTGCCGAAGTTCCGTCGCCGGGCAGTGACTATCTTCCCTCTGGGCAAAGTAGCGATTCGGCTCAGGACGAATCGAGTCGAGTCGCCGGACGCAACGTCTTGCGAGTGGCGGGCTGGCTCGTAGTCGGTGCTGCCGGCGTCGCGGCCATCGTCTGGTTCATCTTCCTCGGCCCAGGCGAGACCGGGTCCAAAGCGCAGTGGTTCTTCGCCGCGGTCGTGTTCATCGCCGTGCTGGTTTCTCTGTGGCAGACGCACAGCATCCTGCGCCAAGCGCGACGGGACGCCGCCGACGCCGATGACCGACTGAGGCGTGAACTCGCCGCCGCCGAGGAACGCGCGGCACGGGAAGTGGCGCTGCTGCGCTCGATCCATGAGGCCCAGCTGGATTCGCAGCGCGAGGTGGCGCGCGCCGAATTGGCTGCGCAGGTCGAGCTGGCCCGCGTCGAGCGCGTTCAGCTACTCGCGCAGCAGCAGAAGCTGGCGATGAACGAGGTGACCCGCGCCGTCAACGCGCAAACACATGCGCTCGCCACGCTGTGGAATCTGAGCGCGGGCATCCTGCATCTGGATGATCGCCAGGCGCGCGAGCAGGCGATGAATCCGATCTTCGAACAGATCAGCCAAGCCGTTAACGACTTCTCCGTGGAGTTGGCCAACGCCCATCTGCTCATCGAGGACGACCGCATCCACCGTGCGCTGGAGCGTGTCAACGAGGCGGTGCTCGCCGCCATGCATGTCGCAGAGGACCTCCACCTCGCCGTGGTCGACGGCCAGACGCCGGAGCCCAAGGCGATCTCCGCGGCACAGCGGCTCATGCGTGAACGGGCGGCCGAAGCCCGGCACCTCGCGTGGAGCTTGCTGCGGGCGGGCCTCGACGACGCGACGACGTGAGCCACATCTGTCACAAACGAGCGCGCTGCCCGGTCATACATGACGCGACAGAAAGGCGGCGCGATTCATGGATGTCTACCAGGCGGTGTCGAGTCGACGGGCGGTACGCGGATTCACCGACGAACCTGTGCCGTCCGACGTCCTGCGTCGGGTGCTGTCCGCCGCGGCATGGGCGCCGTCCGGGTCGAATCTCCAGCCGTGGCACATCTACGTCGTGACCGGTGCCCCCCTTGCGCAACTGAAGAAGCTGGCCGTCGAACGCGTAGCCGCCGGGGATCCTTGGGACGAGCGGGAATTCGTGATGTACCCATCCGATCTCAAGGCGCCGTACGGCCAACGTCGATCCGCATTCGGCAAGGAGCGCTACAGCGCGCTCGGCATCGCTCGCGAGGATTGGGAGGCGCGTCAACGGGCTGCGATCGCGAACTGGGACTGCTTTGGCGCACCTGCGGCGCTCTTCTGCTATATCGATCGTGACTTGGGCCGGCCCCAATGGGCAGACGTCGGGATGTATCTGCAGACCGTGATGCTGTTGCTACGCGCTGAGGGACTACACAGTTGCCCGCAGATGGCATGGTCACAGGTTCGCAGGACTGTCGCGGACGTCGTCTCACCGCCCGACGAGCTCGTCCTCTTCTGTGGGATGTCGATCGGATACGAGGACGCCGCAGTGGAGTACATACGCACGGGACGCGCAGCGCTGGAGGAGACCGTGACGTTCGTCGACGGCTGACACACGGTCCGGCGCCTCGTCCGCGCGGGCAATTGATGTGAGGCTTGTCAACCTATGAGCAAGAAATCGCTGGATGCACTGTGCGACTACCTACTTAGCGAATTTTTCGCTCGTAGCTTGGCATCTCGATGGCTTCGAGTCAGCGGCACCTACTGTGGCTACTGCGGAGGGGGTGCCGGCGGAGCGATCGGCGTGCAGAGGCCGGTGTTGATATCGAGGAACTTGCCCTCCACACAGAATGGCGCACACCCGTAGATGACGCCCGTCTGTCCGGGCGGGCAGCAGCAGTTGCCGGGCTGGGCCACCGCGATGACGGGCGTTGCGGCCGACGACGCGAGCACGAGAAGCCCGACCGCAATGGCTCGCCGGAACCAGTGGCTCATGGGCGATCAGTCTAGGCGTGGAGTCACGTTCCGCAGAAGGTTCGGTATTTCCCGAAATCCTCGGGCGCCGGTGCGGCATAGCTATCGAGGCCGGGCTGCTCGTCAAACGGCGCGGTCACCGCGTCCAGCAGCCGGCGCAGCGGCTCGAGGTCGCCGCCGGTCGCCGCGGTCAACGCCTCTTCGACGAGGTGGTTGCGCGGGATGTAGAGCGGATTGACCCGGTCCATTCCCGCGGTGTTGGGATCCAGCGCGCGCCACCTCGTCAGCCAGTCGTCGAACGCCCGCCCGTCGATGAACATGGCCCGTGCCGAGTCGGCGTCGCCGCGGCCCGCGCGGGCCAGGTGCCGGAAGAACGAGGTGAAGTCGACGCGGCTTTCGGCAAGCAATGCGAGCAGGTCATTCATCAACGGCGTGGCCACCTCGTCGGCGACACCGTCGGCAAGGCCCAGCTTGGCCCGCATGCCGACCGCCAGCGCGGCCTGGAACGTCGGCGCGAAGCCGGCGAGTACCTCCTCCGCGACGGCGACGCCGCGGTCTTGATCGTCGGCGATGAGCGGAAGCAGCGTCTCGGCGAACCGCGCGAGATTCCACACCGCGATCGAAGGCTGATTGCCGTACGAGTACCGGCCCCACGAGTCGATCGAGCTGAACACCGTCTCCGGGTCGTAGGCCTCCATGAACGCGCACGGGCCGTAGTCGATCGTCTCGCCGGAGATCGTCATGTTGTCGGTGTTCATCACACCGTGGACGAATCCCACGAGCATCCACTTCGCCACCAGCGCCGCCTGCGCCGAGGTCACCGCCTCGAGGAACGCGACGTATGGCTGCTGCGCCGCGGCAGCCGCGGGATGATGCCGCGCAATCGCGTGATCGGCCAGGCGTCGCAACACGTCGGTCTTTCCTGTCGACGCCGCGTATTGGAAGGTGCCGACCCGCAGGTGGCTGCTTGCGACGCGGGCGAGCACGGCGCCGGGCAGCTCGGTCTCCCGCTGCACCGGGCGTCCCGTCGCCACCACGGCCAGCGCGCGGGTGGTCGGAATGCCCATGGCGTGCATCGCCTCGCTGACGATGTACTCCCGCAGCATCGGCCCGACGGCCGCCAGGCCGTCGCCGCCGCGGGCGAAGGGCGTGGCGCCCGAACCCTTCAGATGAAGGTCGACGAGGCCGCCGTCCGCTGTGGAGATTTCACCGAGCAGCAGCGCCCGCCCATCGCCGAGACGCGGAACGAAGCCGCCGAACTGGTGCCCGGCGTACGCCTGCGCCACCGGAGTCGCGCCGCCCGGGACCGCAGTGCCGATCAGGAAACGATGACCGTCGGGACTTTGCAGCCATCCGACGTCGATACCTAGCGCATCCGCGAGCGCCTCATTGAGCACCAGCAGTCGCGGGGCCGGAGCTGACGCTGCTTCCCAGCGGACGGCCAGCTCAGGCAGCTCGCGGGCGAAACGGTCGTCCAATGCGACCGAGGTGTCACCTGCGATGGTCATGCATCCAGCCTACGGAGCGCCCGACAGATTTGCTGACGCCGAAGGCGGTCGCTCAGGCGCCGGTCTGTATGGTGATGCTCCCAGGCAGAGCGCGGATAGTGGTCAAAGTGGACCTGCCGTGCCGCGGGAAATGATCGTTCGACTAGGAGCAACCCGGTGACCCTCAACACCATCGCGCTCGAACTCGTGGCGCCGAACGTCGAAAGCGGACGTGAGCAGGCGCTCGAGGAGGCACACAAGGTGCTGCGGTGCTCCGCGGAGGCCGGTCTGGAGGGCCGCATCCGCCACGTGATGATCCCCGGCATGATCGAAGAGGACGCCGACCGGCCGATCGAGATGAAGCCGAAGATGGACGTCCTCGACTTCTGGTCGATCATCAAGCCCGAGTTGCCCGGCGTCAAAGGGCTCTGCACTCAGGTGACCGCGTTTCTGGACGAGGCGGCGTTGGGTCAGCGGCTCAGCGATCTGTCCGCCGCCGGTTTCGATGGGATCGCGTTCGTCGGAGTGCCGCGAACGATGAACGACGGCGAAGGGTCCGGTGTCGCGCCCGTGGATGCCCTCTCACTCTTCGACGGCGTGGTCGCGAATCGTGGCGCCATCCTGATCCCCACCCGCGAGGGCGAGCATGGCCGGTTCAACTTCAAGTGCGAGCGTGGCGCCACCTACGGCATGACGCAGCTGCTGTACTCCGATGCGATCGTCGGGTTCTTGCGTGAGTTCGCCGAGACCACCGAGCACCGGCCCGAGATCCTGCTGTCGTTCGGCTTCGTGCCCAAGATGGAGGCCAAGGTCGGGCTGATCAATTGGCTGATCCAGGATCCGGGCAACGTCGCTGTCGCCGGCGAGCAGGAGTTCGTCAAGCAACTGGCGAGCATCGAACCCGCCGACAAGCGCAAGCTCATGGTGGACCTGTACAAGCGGGTGATCGACGGTGTCGTCGACCTCGGCTTCCCGTTGAGCATTCACCTCGAGGCGACCTACGGGGTGTCCACACCGGCGTTCGAGACCTTCGCCGAGATGCTCGGCTACTGGTCGCCGGACAAGGGCTGACGCGCAGACCGCAGATCGGCCAGCGAGTTGCGGATGCCTCCATCGCGGCGGATCTGATTCACATCGACGAAGTTCTTGGCCGAGATGAACTTGCCGTTGGTGCGGTCGAGAACGAAGAAGAAGCCGTTCTTCGGCGCGTGGAGGATCACCTTGCGCGGCGTGCCTTCGATGGTGATGTCGGCCAGGATCATCGGCTGGGTCGAGGTGTAGTCCCAGTGATCGCCGGGCGTTTCCTGATAGTGCCAGATATATTTTCCGGTATCGGCATTCAGCGCGACCAGCGAGGCGAGATAGAGATTGTCGCCGCCGGAAGGGCTGCGGATGTCGCGATTCCAGGGCGAGCCGTTGCCGGTGCCGATATAGACCATGTTGAGGTCGGGATCGAAGGTGATGGTGTCCCATGCGGTGCCGCCGCCGCCGTTGATCCAGTACTTGCCTGCTGGGTCCCAGGTCTTGGCCGCCGCCGCCATCGAGTTCGTCCTCGAACGGCTTCGACGGATCGCCGGGCACGGTGAACCAGCGCCAGGCCTGGTTGCCGGTCTCTGCGTCATAGGCGGTGACGTAACCGCGCGCGCCGTATTCGGCGCCGCCATTGCCGATCACCACCTTGCCGTTGAACGACGCGCGGCGCGCCGGTGATCGTGTAGGCGTGCTCTTGGTCGATCAGCGTGTCCTTTTCCCAGACCACCTTGCCGGTGGTGGCGTCGAGCGCGATCAGCCGGCCGTCGATAGGCGCCGACATAGACCTTGCCCTTCCAGAGCGCGACGCCGCGATTGACCACGTCGCAGCAGCCCTTATAGCCCTTCTCGCGGTCGATTTCGGGATCGAACGTCCAGAGCTGCTTGCCGGTGCGGGCGTCGATGGCGTGCACCACGCTCCATGATGCGGTCATGATACATGATGCCGTCGACCACGACCGGCGTGGCTTCGACGCCGCGCGAGGATTCGAGCGGATAGCTCCATAGCGAGCCCGAGCTGCTTGACGTTGTCGGCATTGATCTTGTTGAGCTTGCTGAAGCGCGTCTCGGCATAGTCGAGGCCGATGGTCGGCCAGTCGTTCGAGGTCGCGGTGTTGGCCTTGATCGATGCGCCGTCGACAGCCGAGGTGACGGCCTTGATGTGCTCGGGGGTTCCCTTGGCAGGGCTCTGCGCCATGTGCGCCGTTGGAGAGCGTCAGGCTGAGCCCGATCGCCAGCGCGAGCGCGGATCGATTGGACGAGCGGCGATTTCAGGAAAAAAACGGCAAGCGGAATCAACGCACGGCCAACGTGTCATCATGTTCCTCCCAGTGATCTCTAACGGATCTGGTGGAATCCTATGCCGGTGAGAAGGATCGCGTCAATCAATGCGTGGCGCGCGACATGCAAAAGAGAAAATTCGTCTCGCAGATTATCGCTGGATGAATGCAAGTATACTGGCCGCGGCGCAACATCGACGCTGACTGAAATGAAGATCGCAGAAGGAAAGCAGATTGTTCCGCTGCTGCCGTGCAATATTTGCGCGGCGAAGGTTTGTCAGTCGGCGCGTTCGGATGGCAAGGTCCACTGCGGCGCCCAGCGAACTCACGACGAGCGGCGGCGCAGGATCGTTGCCCGCGGCGTCGGCGAGCAGGGGGGCATCGGCGTATCGCATCACGCCGTGCTCGCCGATCACGAATGTCGGCCGGAAATTTCTGACATCGGCATCTTCGACCATCGCCATGCGGCGGTTGTCGAGCGTCAGCCAGTGTCCGTCGAGCCGCGCGGCGGCCACCGCGTGATCCTCGCCATGGATGGTATCGCGCAACACCACGATCCTGAGATCGTCGGGCGAAAGGCCGGCGCGGCGCAGCGCCGTGAATTTCGCGATCGCATAATCCTCGCAATCGCCGCCGCCGCGCGCGAGCGTGGCGAGCGGCGAGGACCAGACGTCGATCTCGCCGTGCTGGGCGAGGTCGCTGATCGGCCGGATGGCGAGATTGATGGCGCGGTTGATTTCGCCGAGGCGGGCGCGGCCTTCGCGCGACCGGGCGGCGTCGACGATGTCGAGGAATTTCAGCGCGGCCGGGAGGCGCAGCCGTCACGGTCGCCTTCGCAGAGCGCAAGCTGCACCATTTCGTCGTCGAGCCGGCGCTGCACGCCGAGCCATTTGTCGCGCAGTCCGCCGCTCGGGGAGGGGAGACTGCGGCAAGCCCGAACGGCTCCGCCGATCGCTCGGGCGACGTCGCCGGTGCGGACGGCTCCAGAGGTCTCGGCCCGCAGCTCGGCTGCTCCGAACCAGGCCAGGCCGCACGCAACGATGCCCGCACGCCAAACGCGCGAGGTGACCGACAACCCCATCTGACGCCCCTTGTCCGGGCATCGGCGGGCGTGTTCTGCCTGCGCGTGACCGGATCATTTGCGGGGGCAGGATGGGCGGGGGGGCTTTTGATCGGCTTAATGCCGGATGTGGCTGGCCGGAAAGTGCGAAACAGCGCAAAACAACCACCGGCGAGCTGAGCGAGAATTTTAACGATCGGCTTAAGCACGATGGCTCGAGCCGGCGCAGCCGGAGCAGCCTTAAAAAAGCTTATGGTTATTTTTCAGTTGATGTGACTTTTGTGCTCAAGAATTGTATGATCTTGTTAGCTGGTTCACAGTTTGAACTTCAAAAATGCCTATGTATATGGCTCCGTGGAACCACGGAAAAGAAGTCCAGAGTATAGTTATTTAGAATCTATACTTCGAATACTTGAAGTAATGCGATTTAGGGCAATGGAAAGTCTACCACGTCACTGTCGAAGTGCGACAACGAAGACTGCGATTCCGGCGCGATTTCTAGAACGATCCTGTGGTCAAAGCGCCTTCGGAGGTTTTACACAAGCACTGGATGGTTCCGCGGACGGCTCATCCAGTGATATGCAAGTCTAGACCGTTCAATATTATATAAATATTAACCTTAGCGGCAATGGTGCCATTTTGAGTTTGGCCGGCAAATTTACCGATGGGCTGTCGGGCGCCCATGGTGCGCATCTCCATGGTTCTGTCCGCGTCGACAGCGTTTCGACGCATGCGCCGGCCGACGCCATTATCATTCCTGATGCCGATCTGCTGTTCAACGGCGACTTCAAGCGCGTCGGGCGTCGATCTGGTGCTCTCCGGCGGCGACCGCGAACTGGTCCTGCATGATTACTTCCGGGGCGAGAAGCGCGCCGCGCTGGCGTCGCCCGACGGCGCTCACCTCTCCGGTGACCTCGTCAACGCGCTGACCGGCTACACCCAGTTCGCGCAGGCCGACGGCAGCGCCAGCGTCGCCCCCGCCGTCATCGGCCATGTCACCAAGCTGACGGGCAACGCGACTGCGATCCGCAACGGCGTCTCGATCATCCTGAACCAGGGCGACAACGTCAACAAAGGCGACGTCGTCCAGTCCGGCTCCGATTCGACGCTCGGCATCACCTTCATCGATGGCACCGTATTCGGCCTCGCCTCGAACGCCAGGATGGTGCTGAACGAAATGATCTACGACCCCAACGGGTCGGACAACAAGTCGCTGCTCAGCCTGGTGGCGGGCACGATCTCGTTCGTCGCCGGCGCCACCGCCAAGAAAGGCGACATGAAGGTCGACACGCCGGTCGCGACCATGGGCATTCGCGGCACCGCGGTGCTGGTCGAGATCGATTTCGATGTGCCGGCGCAGGGCGGTGCGCCGCCGGCGAAATTCCAGGTGCTGGTCGAGCCCGACGGCACCACCGGCTCCTACATCCTGTACGACAAGACCACGCTGACGCAGATCGCGACCGTCAACCGGGCCGGCACGCAGACCATCATCAATGGCCAGGGCGCGGTCAGCTTCCAGTCGTCGGTGCAACTGTCGCCCGACGCGCAGAAGATCATCAGCGACGTGTTTTCGCTGAAGTTCACCGACCTCAACAACCCGAACACCAAGCTGACGACGAATTTCACGGACACGATCACTCCGGAAACGTGCTTCCTCAAGCTCGCCAGCAACGATGTCGTCCCGGTAACGCTTCAATTCGTCAATATCCCCGACAGGCCGGCGGGCGGCCCGCCGCCGGGCACCGAAATAAGGCTCGACCATATTCCCGGGCCGCCACTGGCGTCCGCGTCCGGCGGCGCGGTTGCCGAACTGGTCGACCTTACCGGCAGCACCGCCGTCGGCAGCGCGTCCGGCAGGGTCAGCTATGCCGACCCCAACCTCGACGACCGGCCGAGCGTCAGTGCGCAGTTCTCTTCCTTTGCCTACGAGAATGCGCAGGGCGACAACGTCACCGCGACGCTGACGGCAGAGCAACTGGCCGCGATCACGGCGGTCGAAGTGCCGCTCGTCGTGGTGCAGGATCCGAACGGCAAGAATACCGGTCAGGCTACCTGGACCTACAACATTGCCGACGGCGCGTTCGACTTCCTCGCCTCCGGCGAGACGCTGACGCTGACCTATCTGGCGCGCGTCGACAACAACTACACGCCGGGCAACGAGACGACGTTCGTGCCCTTTACGATCGTCATCACCGGCACCAACGACAAGCCGACGCTGTCGGCGAGCGGCGGCGAGATCACCGAGCGGATCGGCACAGGCAATACAGCCGTCGATACCGTGACCGGTACCGTCATCTTCGCCGATGCCGATCTGACCGACCGGCCCGTCGTCAGCGCCGCAATCTCCACGACCGATCCATTCCGCTATTACGATGCGCAGGGCAACGACGTCACCGCGACACTGACGCCGGCGCAAATCGCGGCGATCCTCGCCGTCGAGGTGCCGCTGAGCGTGACCCAGGCGGCAGGCAACACCCATAACGGCTCGGCGAACTGGACCTACAGCGTTGAAGACAGCAAGTTCGACTTCATCGCCAAGGGTGAGACGCTGACGCTCAACTACGTCGCCCAGGTCGATGACGGGCATGGCGGCGTCGTCTCCACGCCGATCACGGTATCGATCCACGGGGCTGACGTCGTCGTCATAGGCACCAATGACGAGCCGAGCATCGATACCACCAGCGACGGCTTTGCCGAGCTATCGAACCAGACCGGCTACGGCGCGCTCCACGTTGCTGCCGGCACGATCAGCTTCACCGACGTCGACCTGACCGACCGTCCGGTGGCGAGCGCCGCCTTCAGTTCGTTCAGCCTGAACGCTCATGGCGTCGACGTGACCTCGCAGCTCACGGCTCAACAACTTGCGGCGATCGCGGCGGTGGACGAGCCGCTGACGGTGCTGCAAACCCCCGGCAATACCAATGACGGTTCGGCGAGCTGGAGCTACAGCGCCCCCGACCATGCGTTCGACTTCCTGGCCGACGGCGAGATCCTGACGCTGACCTATACCGCGACCGTCGATGACGGGCATGGCGGTGTGGTCGACCAAGCCGATCACCGTTACCGTCACCGGCAGTAACGACGCGGCCGAAATCACCAGCGACGCGCAGACGGCCGCGATCACGGAACACGCCGGCACCCACAATTCAGCGACGCCGGATACCGCGAGTGGCGCGATCACGTTCGTCGATGCCGATTTTACCGACACGCATGATGTCGAGATCACCGGCGTCAGCGCCTCCGGCGTGATGTCGGGCCTCGCCAACGGCGCGGTGCAGCTCAGCTGGCTGTCGCTCGGGCCGCTGAGCGATTCCACCAGCGGCATGCCGGGCTCACAAGGCTGGACGTTCTCGGCGCCGGACAGTTATTTCGACTACCTTGCCGATGGCGAGACCGTCACGCTGGCCTACACGGTGGAGGTCGATGACCATCATGGCAGCGTCGTCTGGCAGGACATTGCTGTCACCGTCACGGGAAGCAACGACGCGCCCGTCATCGGCGCAATCGCGCAGCAAAATCTGACCGAGCAGGTTGATGCCGGCGCGTTGACGTCGAAGGTTGCTGTGACCTTCACCGATCTCGACCTGTCCGATGTCGGCCACAGCGCAAGCATCACGCACGCGGTGGCGTCCGGCGCCACGAACGGTCTGGCGCTCAACGAGGCTGCGCTGATCGAGTTGATCAAGCCTGCGGACGTGGCCAAGGCCGCCGGTTCCACGTCCGGGTCGGTCGATCTGTCATTTTCGGCAGCGTCGACCGCGTTCGATTATCTGAAGCAGGGCCAGGTTCTCACGCTGAAATACACCGTCGCGATCGACGACGGCGATGGCGGCGTCACGTCCCGGGACTTTGTCATCACCGTCACCGGAACCAACGACGCGCCGTCGATCGTGGGTGAAGTCGATCCGGCGGCACAAACCGTCATCGTGGCCGCTCCGACCGAACTCGCTGTGCTCGCCCCGGGCGTGATCGACAACTCGCTCGGTTTGCATACCGAGACATTCAATCAGGTGACGGCCGGCCCGGCTTCCAACAACGGCACCGGCCACGGGAATTTCTACAGCGAAGCTCTCGACGCAACGTTCTCGGCGTCCGGACATTCCGGGGTCGTCAACGGATCGTCCTCGGTCACGGCGCCGCCCGTATGTCGGGCCGTCACACGGAGGCCAGGATTCCACGAACTATCTGAGCATCGGCGGTGGCGGCAGCGAAACCATCACGTTCACGTCGGAGAAGAACACCTTCGGCCTCTACTGGGGATCGCTCAACTCCTACAACTCCATCAAGTTTTACGACGGCAATACGCTTGTCGCCTCCTACACCGGCGATCAGTTCGCGCCGCTGTTCCCGACCGGCAACCAGAGTTCGTTCTCGTCGAACGGATATGTGCAGTTCGCCCACCTGCCGCTGTTCGACAAGGTGGTGCTCGCCAGCAGTCAGAACGCGTTCGAGATCGACAATATTTCCGCCGGATACGTGCCGGAGGATACCGGGCTCTCGGGACCGGTCACGGGCAGGCTGAGCGTCCACGATGCCGACGTCGGCGACGCCTTGACGGGTGTCGTCGTCGGCAACGCCACGTTCGAATACAACGGATCGACAACGATACCCGGCGGCATCGACATCTCGGCGCTTCTCAAGGCCGCGAATGTGACGTTCGATACCGCGTCGAGCAATGGCGGAACGGTCGACCTGCACTGGACCTATCAGCCGCTCGAATGCCGATTTCGGCTTCATGCATGACGGCGACGTCCTCGAGATCAAGTATGTCGCAGAGGTCAGTGACGGTCACGGCCATGCCGGAGCCCAGGAACTGACCATCACCCTTGTCGGCGCCGACAGCCCGGCGGACGGACCATCCAACCTCATGAGCGGGCTTCGTGTTTGCCGAGGTCGAGCAGGGAGCCGTGGTGTCGTCAACGGCACGCCGGGCAATGACGTCATTCACGCGACCTCCGCCAACGACGTGCTGACCGGCGGAGCGGGCGCCGATCAGTTCGTGTTTGCTCCGGAAGCAAAGTCCAGCAGCGACATAATCACCGATTTCACGCCGGGCCAGGACCACATCGATCTGCGATTGTTCTCCGGCGTCGTCAATTCGGCGAACATCGACAGCTGGCTTGAAACCAATTCGGCGCCGAGTGCGGCCAATCCGCACGACGTCATGATCACGATCGGCAACGATGCCCTCACGCTGAAGAACATCGCTCTCGCCAGCCTGCATGCGAGCGACTTCATCGTAACGCCGCATCAGGCCGGCACCTGACGACGTGACCTCCCTTCTCTTCGAAGCATCATCCCGCTAGGGTGACGGCGCGCGCATTGGCGTCGGAGCCTTTCCGGTTCTGATCGGCGCGGGGCGAGGCCAATCGGATACCATGAAGCGACTGCGGGCATTGCCAAGATGGTTCACGCGGCGCATCGGCTATGCCCGGCTGCTGTGCCTTGCGTTGCTGATCGGGTTTGCCGCGCTACGCGTCGCCGATCCGGCGCCGGTCGAGGAAATCCGGGTCAGGACCTTTGACGCCTTCCAGCGCATCGACCCGCGCAAGAAGACGTCAGGCCGGTCACCATCGTCGATATCGACGACAAGAGCCTGGAAAAGCTCGGGCAGTGGCCGTGGCCGCGCACCCGGATCGCCGATCTCGTCACCGAATTGACCCGGCTCGGCGCGGTCGTGATTGCCTTCGACGCGGTGTTTTCCGAGCCGGATCGTCTCAATCCCGCCTATCGCGGCCGACACCTTCCGAAATCTCGACGAGGAGACCCGCGCCAAATTGCGCGCACTGCCGAGCAACGATCAGGTCTTCGCCGACGCCATCAAGGCGTCGCGCGTCGTGCTCGGCGAATCCGGCCTGCCGGAGGAGATCGCCCCGCTCGACAAGACGCTGCCGGTCACGGGCATCGCGATGCTGGGCGAGGAGCCGCAGCGCTTCATGTTCGATTTCCCGGGCCTGTTGCGCAACGTGCCGGTGCTGGAGCATGCCGCCGCTGGGCGTGGCCTGTTCACGATCAAGGCCCGAACGCGACGGCATCGTACGGCGGGTGCCGATGATCATGCAGGCGCAGGGCCAGACCATGCCGTCGCTGACCTTCGAGATGCTTCGGGTGGCCACCGGTTCCGGTACCATCCTGATCAAGGCCGAGCAGGGCGGCA
Organism: uncultured Actinomycetota bacterium; assembly: GCA_963793055.1. Taxonomy (GTDB): domain Bacteria; phylum Actinomycetota; class Actinomycetes; order Mycobacteriales; family Mycobacteriaceae; genus Mycobacterium. The sequence goes on from CAWBYS010000005.1 coordinate 105,538, forward strand.
TCAAGAGCATCGGCATCAAGGGCTTCCAGATTCCGACCGACCATAACGGCCAGCTCTGGGTTCACTATGCCCGCAACGACGCCTCGATCTATGTCCCCGCGGTCAATGTGCTGGAGAAGAACGTCGCGCCCGACATGATCGCCGGCAAGCTGGTGCTGATCGGCACCTCGGCGGTCGGTCTCAACGACATCAAGACCACGCCGGTGTCGCGCGCCATGCCCGGGGTCGAGATCCACGCGCAGGTGCTGGAGAGTGCGCTCGACCGGCGCAGTGATCTCGCAGCCGATCTTCGGCATCGCCGTCGAATTCGCGACCGCGCTGCTGTTCGGGCTGATGGTGATCGCGTTCGCGCCGCAGTTCGGACCGGTCACGCTGGTCGTGCTTGGCGCGGCATTCGCCAGCATGCTGGTCGGGCTCTCGGCCTATTTCTATATCAACAACCGGTTGCTGATCGATTCACCTATCCGCTGATGTCGACCACGGCGATCTATCTCACGCTGATCTTTTCGAGTTTCGTCCGCGAGCAGGCGCAGCGCCGGCAGATTCGATCCGCCTTCGGCCAGTATCTGTCGCCGGCGCTGGTCGAGCAGCTGGCGCAGTCGCCGGAAAAGCTGGTGCTCGGCGGCGAGGAGCGCGAGATGACGATCATGTTTTCCGACATGCGCGGCTTCACCTCGATCTCGGAGACCTACAAGAACGACCCGCAAGGCCTGACCGCGTTGATGAACCGATTCCTGACGCCGCTGACCAACGCCATCCTCAACCGCAAGGGCACCATCGACAAATATATGGGCGATGCCATCATGGCGTTCTGGAACGCGCCGTTGGACGATAAAAATCATGAGCTGAATGCCTGCGAGGCGGCGCTCGACATGCTGGAGCGCGTCGACGAGCTCAACGCAGACGCGCGAGCAGGAGGCAAAGGAGAGCAGGCCGCCCGTTCATTCCGCTCAACGCCGGCATCGGGCTCAACACCGGTACTTGCGTGGTCGGCAACATGGGGTCCGACCAGCGCTTCGACTATTCGGTGTTCGGCGACAGCGTCAATTTGGCGTCGCGCCTCGAAGGACAGTCCAAGGAATACGGCTTTCCGATCATCGTCGGGTTCCAAAACCGCGCTGGCGGTCAAGGACAGGTTCGCGATCCTCGAACTCGACTTCATCATGGTGAAGGGCAAGAAGGAGCCGGAGGTGATCTACGCCATCGCCGGCCATGAGGACACCGCGCAGTCCGGCCGCTTCCAGCGCCTGCGCAACCTGACCATCGAAATGCTCGCCTGCTATCGTGCCCGCGACTGGGACGGCGCGCTGGCCGCCATCGCGCGCGGTCGCAAGACCGACGAAGCGAATCGCTGGAGCTGCTCTACAATCTCTATGAGGCGCGCATCCGCGGCTATCTCGAAAACCCGCCGCCGGAAGACTGGAACGGTGCGTTCGCGCTGCTGACGAAGTAACTAGTTTCCCGTCGTCCCGGGCTTGACCCGGGACCCATACCCGCGGCATGGTTAGGCTACGGCAGCAGAGACCTTCTGCAGCAACTACTGCCGCGGCGTATGGGTCCCGGCTCAAGGCCGGGACGACAAGGAGATATTCTCTCACTCCAGCCCGATCTGCGTCAGATCCTGGAACCAGTGCTGCGCCTGCACGAACTTCTTCACCTTCGGCGACAGCGCGTGCGGGTTGGTGTCGTGCACCACCCAGACCAGCGCGGCGTCGTCGACGATCTGCGCGTGCGCCTGCGCCAGCAATTCGTCCTGCTTGGCGACGTCAAATGTCTGCTTGGCCTCGTCGATCAGCGCGTCGACCTTCGGGTTCTTGTAGCCGCCCCAGTTGACGCCGACGGGCGCGATCTGGCCGGAATGGAAGAAGCGCACGATGGCGTAGAGCGGGTCTGACGTACATAGGCGATGTTGTTGGAGGTGATGCCGGCGTTCATCTCGTCGGCCGCGCCCTTGCGCCACGCGGTGTAAAGGGTCTCCAGCTCGACCACCT
>CAWBYS010000006.1:0-169734 GCA_963793055.1 uncultured Actinomycetota bacterium
CCGGCAAGGCTCATCCAGCCGCGGGAAAGCTCCTGGGTCACCTCGACGTAGCACGGCATCGACACCGGCGAGCCGCCGTAGGACTCCGGGATCGCCAGGCCATAGATCCCGATCCGCTTCATCTGCTCGATCCACGCCTCGGGGTAGGTGTTGGCGTGCTCGACCTCCCGCACGGAGGGTTTGACGTCGCGGTCGATGAACGCTCGGACCGTTTCGACAAGCAGCTTCTCTTCGTCGTTCATAAGTACGGCCATATTGACACTTTGTACGGCCCAATGCCAGCATGGGCAGCTGTGAGCGGCCCCTTCTTCGATGACCTGCGGGTTGGGCAGGTCTTCGACGCGGCCCCGGCCATGACGTTGACCGCCGGGGCGGCCGCTGTTCACCAATCCATCGTCGGCGATCGCCTGCGGTTGGCGCTGGACGCTGAACTCGCGACGGCCGTGATCGGATCGCCGGGACCACTCGCGCACCCGGCCCTGGTGTGCGACGTGGCGATCGGGCAGACAACTCTGGCCACCCAGCGGGTGAAGGCCAATCTGTTCTACCGCGGCCTGACGTTTCACCGGTTTCCGGTCATCGGCGACACCTTGTTCACCCGCACCGAGGTGGTCGGCCTGAAGCAGAACACGTCCAAGCCCGGCCGGGCGCCGACGGGCCTCGCGGCGCTGCGGATGACGACGGTCGACGACGTCGGCCGGCTGGTCCTCGACTTCTTTCGCTGCGCGATGTTGCCGTTGCGCGACGGGGCCGCCGATACCGGTCACGCAGACGATCTGTCCACGATCGGAGCCGAGGCGCCCCCCACCCCCGACCCGACCGCCGATTGGAATGCCGACGCGTATCGCGCCAAGGTGCCAGGTGCGCACTTCGACTCCGGGTTGGCCGGTGCTGTGCTGCACAGCGGCGCAGACGTGGTGAGCAATGCCCCCGAACTCGCTCGTCTGACACTCAATATCGCTGCCACACATCATGATTGGCGTGTAGGAGGCCAACGCCTGGTTTACGGCGGACACACCATCGGCCTGGCGCTGGCACAGACGACCCGACTGCTGCCCAACCTCGTCACCGTGCTGGGTTGGCAGTCGTGTGACCACACCGGGCCCGTCTACGAGGGGGATACGCTCTACAGCGAGCTGCACGTCGACGGCGCAGTCCCACTGCCCGACGGCCGCGGCGGCGTACTCAAACTTCGAGCGCTCGTGCACGCGGTCGGCGAGCCGGACCGCCAGGTGCTGGATTGGCGATTCACCGCGCTGCAGTTCTGAGCACAATGGCGGTGTGACGTCGTTGGTCATCCCCGCAGCAGTGCTGACCCGAGCGCAGCGGGAAGCCGACGCCTTTCGCGTGCGTACCGGTGTCGAGGTCGACGCGGGCGAGATCCTCGCGGGCCGTGCCGCATTACTCGGGCTGTCGCCCCACGGCCGGATCTCGGCGGGCGGAGCGACCCGCCTGATGCCGAGCCGCGACGGGTGGTGCGCACTCACATTGTCGAGGCGCGACGACATCGACACCGTGCCTGCGCTTCTACACACCGACACCGTCGCCGACGATCCGTGGCCCGCTGTCGAGTGCTGGGCCGCCACGACCGACACCGCAGACATCACCGACCGAGGCCGCCTGCTCGGCCTGCCGGTCGCGGCGCTTGGTGAGACGGTGGCGGCCCCAGCAGAAATGCGGACCATCGGTTCGGCCACGACACGTCGCACGCTGGACGGCCTTCTCGTCGCCGACCTGTCGGCGATGTGGGCGGGCCCCCTCTGCGGGCAGTTGCTCGCCTGGGCCGGGGCCACCGTCGTCAAGGTCGAAAGCACCGCCCGCCCAGACGGCGCCCGGGGCGGACCGCCTGCGTTCTTCGACTGGATGAACAGCGGAAAGCTCTCGTATGTAACCGATTTCGACGAGCCAGCCGCATTGCGCGGACTGCTCGCGGTCGCCGACGTGGTGATCGAATCCTCACGTCCTGCCGCTCTGGCGCGTCGCCGCCTCGGGCCGTCGGATGTCGCGCCGCGCGGCGGCAGGGTGTGGCTGCGGATCACCGGCCACGGTGGCCACGGAGAGCGCGCCAACTGGGTGGCCTTCGGCGACGACGCGGCGGTATCGGGAGGTCTGGTCGGCTACTCCGACAATGGCCCCGTGTTCTGTGGCGATGCGATCGCCGACCCGCTGACGGGCTTGCACGCCGCAGTTGCGGTCGCGCAGGCATTGCACGGCGGCGGCGGGTCGCTGATCGAGATGTCGATGGCGGCCGTCGCGGCCACCTACGCCGACCTGCCGCGCGCGCCCGAAGTCTCCTCCACCGCGCAACCGGCCCGACCTTCGCCGGCATCCGCGCTCGGCGCGGACAATGCCGCAGTGGAGCGGCTTGTCAGCGAGAAGCGCGCCGTCTCATGCTGATTCAGCGTGCGACCCTGCTCGACGGGACCACCGCCGACATCCGCGCCGAGGACCGATTGGTGGCGGTGGCCGACCGGCTCACCCCGCAAGCAGGTGAGCATGTCTTTGACGCCGGGGGACAGACCGTCATCCCCGGACTGCACGACCACCATGTGCATCTGCGTTCGGCGGCAGCGGCTCTCACGTCCACCCGGGTGGGCCCGGCCGAGGTGCACAGCCCCGCCGACCTTGCCCGCGCGCTGGCCCATGCCGAGGTCGGTGAGGACGGCTGGATCAGAGCGGTGGGGTATCACGAAGCCGTCGCGGGCCCGCTCGACCGTGCCGTGCTCGACGAGGTGTCGCCGACGGTCCCTGTGCGAGTTCAACACCGCAGCGGCGTGCTGTGGACGCTGAACTCGGCCGGGCTGGAACGCGTCGGACTGCCCGACCATCCTGACGGCCGACTACGCAGCTCCGACCAAACCTGGTCGGACACGTTGCAGCGCAACGAGACCGGGCTCGTAGAGGTGAGCCGCCAGCTATCCGGCTACGGCGTGACCGGGGTGACCGACGCGACGCCGGACCTGGACGTCGGCGACATCGTCAAGCTGGTGGAGGCCCACCGCCACGGTGAGCTGCAGCAGCGCGTCCACTGCCTTGCACCGGGCAAGAGGATCCTGCACGACACCGACCTGGACTTCGACGAGCTCACGGCGTGGATCACCGAACGTCACGCCGACGACGCGCCGGTCGCAGTGCACTGCGTGACCGCCGCGCAGCTGATCGTCACGCTGTCCGCACTGCGATCCGCGGGCGGTCATCCGCAGGACCGCATCGAGCACGCAGCCGTGGTGCCCGACGACAGCGTGTCCGAGATCTCCGCGCTGGGTGTAACCGTCGTCACCCAGCCAAATTTCGTCGCCGAGCGCGGCGATCAGTACCTGACCGATATCGCCGCCGACGAGCACCACGAACTGTGGCGGGTCGCCACGCTGCTGCGAGCATCGGTGCCCGTCGCGCTGTCCACGGACATGCCGTTCGGCGACGCTGATCCGTGGAAGGCGATGCGCGCCGCGGTGCACCGCAGTACCGGCGGCGGCTCGATACTGGGTGCCAACGAACGCATTACGGCCCTCGCGGCATTGACGATGTTCTTCGGCGCGCCGGATCGACCGGTCGCGCCGCGTTCCGTCGCGGCGGGCCAGCCCGGCGACCTGTGCGTCCTCGCGGCGCCACCCGCCGAGATCCTCGACTCGCTCGATGCGAACCTGGTGAGCGCGACGATCATCGCCGGCCGGGTGGTCTACGAACGCTAGGCCGCGGCGGACGCGAGCGCCTGGCGTAGCATCGCACACTGGCTCGCGAAAAATTGCTGCGACACTTGAGCTTTCGGGACGATTCCGTCGAATCCGTGAAACGCTCCGCTGACGATCTCCACCTCACAGGGCACGCCGGCGGCCTTCAGCCGCTCGGCGTAGGCGATGTCCTCATCGTGAAACAGGTCCAACGTGCCGACCCCCAACCACGCGGGTGGCAGTCCGGTGAGGTCCTCGCGCCGCGCAGGCACCGCGAGGTCGGGGTCGGCATCGCCGAGATAGGCGGACCATCCGAACTTGTTGCTCGATTGGTTCCACAATCGATGGCCTGGGTTGTCCAGTCCGCCGCGCTGCACCGTTCGATCGTCGAGCATCGGATACACCAACAACTGGGCCACCGGCTGCACCTCGTCGCGATCTCGGGCCAGAAGCGCCAGTGCGGCAGCCAGCCCACCACCCGCGCTGGCACCGCCGATGGCCACCCGGGTCGGATCGACCGCAGGCAGATCCGTCAGCCACTTCAACGCCGAATAGCAGTCCTCCAGCGGTGCGGGATAGGGGTTCTCGGGCGCGAGCCGGTAGTCGACGGATACCACCGTGGCACCGAGCTCACGGGCGAACCGCCGGCACAACACGTCGTCCTGCGCGGCGTGCCCGATCACATAACCGCCGCCGTGGATCCACAACAGCCCCGCGCGTGAGGCCGACCCGCCCGCCGGCCGGTACAGCCGCACCCGCACCCCCGATGCCAGGGTCAATGCCTCGACGTCCTTGGGCACCCGGCGCCACATCACCCGCGTGGCCATCCGCATGAGCGGAAACGTCACCGGCGTGATCACCTGCTTGGGAATCGCCCGCGCAACGCGGCGTAGGTCGGGATGAAATTGCTCGGTCGGCACGGGACAAGTATTACCAGCGGGGGCTCGACCCAATCCGACTATCCGGTCGGTTTGCTGGCTGTCATGATGGTCCGATGTCCACCGTCGTGAGCCGCTCGGTCGAGATGCGGTCGATAGCGCGGCTCTTCGGGGCGGTACCCGAGCAGCCGTCGGCCCTGCTGCTCGAGGGCGAGGCCGGGATCGGCAAGACCACGCTGTGGTTGGCCGCATTGCAGCAGGCACGGGCACGGGGTTTCCACGTGTTGTCGGCGAGGGCGTGGGAGGCGGAGACGAAGCTCGCCTACGGCACGGTTGCGGATCTGGTCGCCGACATCGACACCGCCGCGCTGGACGCGTTGCCGGACGTGCAACGCGTCGCCGTCGACCGGGTGTTGCTGCGCGGCGCCGGGGGTGGTCCGGAGACCGACCAGCACGTCGTCGCGGCGGCGCTGCTGTCGGTCATCGAGGCGTTGGCCCTCGATGCGCCGGTCATCGTGGGCATCGACGACCTGCAGTGGCTCGACGCGTCGAGCCAGGCTGTGGTGTCGTTCGCCGCGCGCCGGCTCAGAGGCCGCGTCGGGCTCGTTGTCACCGAGCGCACCGAGCCCGACCGGGGGAGTGTGACCTCCTGGCTGCAACTCGCGCGTCCGGACGCGGTCGACAGGGTGCGGGTGCGCCCGTTGAGCCTCGGCGGACTGCACGAACTGTTGAGTGACCGTCTGGGCCGGTCATTCTCGCGTCCGACGATGGTGCGAATCGCCGAAGTGTCGGGTGGTAACCCGTTCTACGCCCTGGAGATGGCCCGCGCGATCGACACCGAACCCGACCTGCCGCGCACCCTCGCCGATCTGGTGCGGATCCGGATCGCCGGTCTGGACACCGACGTCGACGACGCGCTGCTCGCCGCGGCCTGCGTGGCCGAGCCGACGATTGACGTGCTCGCCCGCGTCGCAGACACGTCTGCCGAACGCATGGCGGCACTTCTCGAAGACGTCGAAAGCCGCGGCGTCATCGAGATCAACGGCAACCGGGTGGATTACACGCATCCGCTTCTCGCCCGTGGGGTTTACGTCGCGGCCAGCCCGGCGCGGCGCAGGCGGATGCACCGCGCGCTGGCCGAAGTCATCGAGCAGCCCGAGCTGAAGGCCCGCCATCTGGCGCTGGCCACCGCCCGCCAGGATCCCGAGATCCTGCAGGCTCTCGACGATGCCGCGAATGGTGCACGCGCAAGGGGAGCACCCGCGGCGGCCGCCGAATTGGTCGACCTCGCAATCAAACTCGGGGGCGACACCCCATCGCGTCGACTACGGTCGGCGGGGCATCACTTCCGCGCGGGCGACACCGATCAGGCGCACGCCGTGCTCGCTCCGGCGATCAGTCAGATGCGACCGGGAACGCTGCGCGCGCTGGCGCTCAATCTTCTCGCGGGGATCTGGATCTACCGCAGGAGTTTCCACGCGGCGGCCGATGCCCTCAAGGATGCGGTGCAGGACGCCGAGGACAACACGGCCGTACTGACGCAGACCCTGCTGATGCTGTCGTTCGCCCAGGCCAATATCGGCGAATACGCCGAGGCGCTGCGCAATTCGGAGGAGGCGGTCAAGTACGCCGAGGAGCTCGGCATCGGTGTACTGACCAGCCAGGCACTCGCCGACTGGCAGATCCTGAGTGCGTTGTGCGGCAACGGTTTCGACGAAGCCAGCTTGCGTCGCGCGGTCGATCTGGAGGATCCAGACTTCGACGTGCCGATTCCCTTCCGCGGGCACTCCGCAGCCGCCCAGGTGCTGTCATGGGCCGGGCGGCTTGACGAGGCCTACGAGCACATGGCTGTGCTGCGGCGCAGGTGCATCGACCGCGGCGCCGACAGTGACATGCTCTTCGTCGCCGTCTGGGACACCTTGATCAACGTCTGGCGCGCCGACTTCGCCGCGGGCGCCGACACCGCCGACGACGCCATGGAGCGGGCCCAACAAATGGGCGGCGACCACGGATTGGTGATTGCGCTGACGGTGCGTGGCCTGGTCGCCGCGTACACGGGCCGCGTCGAGCAGGCCCGCTCCGATGCCCGCGCGGCCATCGAAGCCGCCACCCGGTTCGGCGCACCACTGCTCGCCGAGTGGCCGATGATCACGCTCGGCTTCGTGAGCGTGTCACTCGGTGAACACGAGCAGGCACTGACAGATCTCGCGCCGATGATCGCGGACTTCGACCGGCTCGCCTGCACCGAGATCATCAAGGCCGGCTTTGTGCCCGACGCCGTCGAAGCGATGGTCGCGCTGGGACGTAGCGACGAGGCGCTTCCGATGATCGAGGCGCTGGAACGTAACGGCACAAGGCTCGACAGATCGTGGATGCTGGCGATCGCGGCGAGGTGTCGCGCAATGGTGCTGGCTTCGACGGGTGACGTCGATGCGGCACAGCAGGCGGCTGGGCGGGCGATGGCCGAACACGACCGCCTCGCGATGCCGTTCGAACGCGCCCGCACGCAGCTGCTCCTGGGCCAGTTGCAGCGCCGGCAGCGACAAAAGCAAAGTGCCGCAGCGACTCTCGGCCAGGCGCTGAAGCTGTTCGAAGACGTCGGCGCCCCGTTGTGGGCTGAGCGTGCGCGCCGGGAGATGGACCGGACCACCGCCACGCGGGATCGGACGAACGTTCTGACGCCGTCGGAGCAGCGCGTCGCCGAACTGGCGGCGTCGGGAATGACCAACCGCGACATCGCGGCCGCGCTGTTCGTCAGCGCCAAGACGGTCGAAGCAAACCTGACCCAGATCTACCGGAAGCTCGCCATCCGCTCCCGCGCCGAGCTCGGCCGGATCATGGGTCAGGGGCCGTAGCCGACCGTCACGCCGGAGCAGCGGTCAACGGGGCGATGACCATGCCCGGCACACGCGGGCTGCCGCATCCAGGTGCACCGACGACCGCACTGCGCTCGCCGGTCAATGTCCCGTTGCCCTCGGGTGTCAGCGAGATGGTGACCGTTGCGGGGGTGGTCTGGCCTTCGCATGTCCATTGAATTCGCTGGACGGTTTCCCAGGTGGCCCCCGTCCAGCGGAATTCCAGAGGTACGTCGCGCACCGACATGCTCGAGTGCGCCAAGCAGTCGACCCCCTGGCACGTGGTGGTGAACGTGACCTGACTGGCAAACGGGACCGCGGGATCGGGCTCACCGTTGAACGTCTGCCGGTCGAGCGCGGTGTTCAGGACGTAGCGACCGTTGAGCGGAACCGGCGGGCTGGCGATACCCGAACCGACCCCAGGGATGTATGGGCTGGCCGACGCTACCGCCGCGCCGATCACCGCCGCCAAAGATGCCCCCGCTACGAGGGCGAGCCTCGCAATCATGTCTTTCAGTGTGCGCCTGAGGCCACCCCTGACGAATCAGGTGTTTCCCTATGCTTTCGGATCTACTTCAGCAAAGGGTCACGCGGCAGCCCGAGAATCCGCTCGGCGATCGTGTTGCGGGTGATCTCCGACGTGCCGCCCGCGATGGTCATCGCCCGGTTGCCGAGGTAGGACTGCGTCAGCGTCGGGGTTTGCCCGACAACGGCTGCCGACCCCGCCAGCTCGAACGCCAGCTCGGTCATTCGCTGGCCGGCCTCGGCCACCAGCAGCTTGGTGACATTGCCCTCCGGGCCGGGCTCGAGCCGGCGATCGCGCGCGTCACCCGCCGCAGGTTCAACAGCCGCAGCGTGTGGGACTCGGCGATCACCTCGCCCGCCCGGCGCATGTAGTACGCGGCGGTTTCGGCAGGAGCGTTGTCGAGCAGCTTGATCGAGATCGTCGGCGGTGAACCCAGTCGTGCCGCCCGAGCCGCCACCGATCGAGATGCGCTCGTTGCCCAGTGTCGCGCGCGCCACCAGCCAGCCCTTGTTGACGTCACCCACCACGTCCTCGTCCGGGACGAACACGTCGTCGAAGAACACCTCGTTGAAGTGGGCGTCGCCCGGTGAGGCCCTCGAGCGGGTTGACTGTCACGCCAGGGGCTTTCATGTCGATGGCCATCATCGTCACGCCCGCGTGCTTGGGTGCGTCGGGATCGGTACGCACCGTGGCAAGCCCCCACTGGCACAGATGCGCCAGCGTGGTCCACACCTTCTGGCCGGTCACCCGCCAGCCGCCGTCGACCTTCTTGGCCGAAGTACGGACAGCGGCGGCATCCGAGCCCGCGCCCGGTTCGGAGAACAGCTGGCACCACATGACTTTTCCGCGCAGTACCGGTTCCACCCAGCGCTCACGCTGGTCGTCGGTGCCCGCCTGGGCGATGGTCAGCGTGACCCAGCCGGTGATGCCCATGTCGGGCCGCTCGACATCGCTGAACTCCTCCTCGATCACCAACTGCTCGAGCACGTCGGCGGCACGTCCCCACGGCTTGGGCCAGTGCGGCACCAGGTATCCGGAATCGACCAGGAAATCGCGCTGCTGGTCGGCGGGCAGGCCGCGGAGGTTCGCGACGGCCTCGCGTGCCTGCTCGCGGTACTTCTCGGCCTCGGCGGGCAGGGTGAACGACGCGCCATGAGCCTGGCCGCTGCGCTGACCCTCCACGACGTCGAGAAGCGGATCGGCGCTCTCGGCCATCAGCGCCGCGAGTGTGCGGGCCCGCCGCAGATACAGGTGGGCGTCGTGCTCCCACGTGAATCCAATGCCGCCGTGCAGCTGAATATTGTTCTGCGCGTTGAAGATCTGCGTCCTGATGGCATGTGAGGCGGCCACCGCGGCGGGGAACCATGCGCTGTCCAGATCGTCGGCTCGCGCGGCGTCCCACGTGGCCGCGGTCGTCTCTTCCGCGTTCACGAGCATGTTGGCGGCGTGATGCTTGACTGCCTGAAAGGTGCCGATCGTGCGGCCGAATTGCTCGCGGACCTTCGCGTACTCGACTGCCATCTGAAGGCTCGCCCAGCTGACACCCACAGCCTCGGCCGACGCCAGGATGCGAAAGACGGTGCGTGCCTTGCGGGCGGCGCTCCGCAACACCCTGTCCTCGGCGACCGTCACGCCGCGCAGTGCGACGGAGCCGATGCTGCGGGTGGTATCGAGCGACTGCAGCGCCGTGACCGTGACACCATCCGCCTTGGCGTCGACGATGACTGCATCGTCGCCCGCGACGAGGACCAGCAGGTCGGCATCCGGCGCCCCCAGCACGGCGGGACTCTCGCCGGTGACCACCAGGTCCGTGCCGACGATGATGCTGCCCGATACGGCGAGCGCAGCGACGGTTGTGCCGTCGGCCAGTCCCGGAAGTAGTTCGGCGCGAACGGAATCCGACGCGCAGCGATCGATCACCACGGCAGCTGCCACGCTCGGGAGGAACGGGCCCGGGCACAACTCATGCCCCTGGGCCTCCAGAACGACCGCCAACTCGCCCAGGCTGAACCCCGAGCCGCCGTGCTCCTCGGAGATCGCCAGACCTGTCCACCCCAGGTCGGCAGCCGCCGACCAGATCTCGGGCGGGTGGGATGACCCCTGCTCGAGGGTCGCGCGGGCGGCAGCCCGGCTGTTCACCCTGTTGAGCTGACCAAAGGCCGAATCGGCGAGGTCGATGTGTTCTTCAGTGATGGCAAGGGCTGACTTACTCACGATGGAAGTCCTCTTTACGCTCGACGCCGGTCCTGTCACGCTAGTCCCTTTGCCCAGCTCAGCGTCTACGTGATCCAGGTCACAACTGATCTTGCGTGTGCAATCAGTAGACATCTTTGAAATGTTGTCGTTTAGCGCTTCTACCCCGGGGTACAGTCGCGCAATGGCTGAACGCCCGGACACTGGACCGACCTTTTGGGACCGCGCCCGGTGGTTGCTGCGGGCAGGCCCCGCCGACTACTTGCTGGCGGCCAGTGTCGCGTCGGCTTCGCTGCCCGTGATCGGGAAACGCCTTGAGCCTCTTGGCGCGGTCGACCGCCATGGGGGTCTGGGGGTATCGACACCTGCCCGACTTTCTAGCCGCGGCGACGCGCGCCTGGCTCAGCCCGGACAACGGCGATCTCCGTCGCGACGAGCGCGACCAGACCAACGCGATCATCGACGCCGCACTGCGCGGCATCGTCAACGCAAAGGACCTGGAGATCGAGTGGCCGCTGCCGCAACGGATGCCCCCGCTGTGGAACATGCGTGAGCACCGCCGCCGGGTGCACCGCACCTCCGTGCAGTACGGTCCGCGCCCGAGTCAGCTGCTGGATGTCTGGCGGCGCAAGGACCTTCCTGCCGAACCGGCGCCGGTGCTGCTCTTCGTGCCCGGTGGCGCCTGGATCCACGGCAGTCGACTGCTGCAGGGCTACGCGCTCATGTCGCACCTGGCCGAAATGGGCTGGGTATGTCTGTCCATCGACTATCGAGTCGCACCGCATCATGCGTGGCCGGCGCACATCATCGACGTAAAGACGGCGATCGCCTGGGCGCGCGCCAACGTCGACAAGTTCGGCGGCGACCGCGGCTTCATCGCCACCGCGGGGACGTCGGCGGGTGGGCACCTGTCGGCGCTCGCGGGCCTCACCGCCAACGACCCGGAGATGGCAGGCGGAGCTGCCGGAAGGTTCGGACACGTCGGTGGACGCGGTCGTCGGTATCTACGGTCGCTACGACTGGGAGGACCGGTCGACGGTCGAGCGCGACCGGTTCGTCGACTTCCTCGAGCGCGTCGTGGTGGGGCGAAAGATCGCCAAGCACCCCGACATCTTCCGTAACGCGTCGCCGATCGCCCGCGTTCACGCCGACGCACCGCCGTTCCTGGTCGATGCACGGCACCGGCGACAGCGTGATCCCCGTCGCGCAGGCACGCAGCTTCGTGGAGCGTCTGCGCGGGGTGTCGGAATCCGTGGTCAGCTACGTCGAGCTGCCCGGCGCGGGCCACGCCTTCGACATGACCGACGGAGCCCGCACCGGTGCCACCGCGACGGCAATCGGCTTGTTCCTCAACCAGATTCACCGAAACCGGTCGCTGATCGGGGCCAAAGAAGGTTATATAGGCTTCCTCCGGGAGGGAGGAAGCCTTGAAGAGGCTCAGCGGGTGGGACGCTGTCCTGCTGTACAGCGAGACGCCGACGGTGCACATGCACACCCTCAAGCTCGCCGTGATCGATATCTCCGAACTGAAGGGCCGTCAGTTCGGCATCGACGAGTTCCGTCAGGTCATCCACGGCCGGCTGCACAAACTCGACCCCTTCTGCTATCAACTCGTCGACATCCCGTTCAAGTTCCACCACCCGATGTGGCGGGAGAACTGCGAGGTCGATCTCGACTACCACGTGCGGCCGTACCGGGTCGACAGCCCGGGTGGCCGACGTCAGCTCGACGAGGCGGTCGGTCGCATCGCGAGCACACCGTTGGACCGCAGCAGGCCGCTGTGGGAGATGTACTTCATCGAGGGACTCGCCAACGGCAGGATCGCGGTGCTGGGCAAGATTCACCATGCGCTCGCCGACGGTGTCGCCTCGGCGAACCTGCTCGCACGGGGGATGGATCTGCAGGCGCGGCCGCAGACCGACCGCGACTCCTACGCAACGGATCCCGCGCCCAGCCGCGGCGAACTCGTGCGCACGGCGTTCACCGACCACATGCGACAGATCGGACGCCTGCCGGGGGTGATGCGCTACACCGCGCAGGGAATCGGGCGGGTGCGCAGGAGTTCCAAGAAGCTGTCGCCGGAACTCACGCGTCCGTTCACACCGCCGCCGTCGTTCATGAACCACCGCGTCGACGCGCAGCGCAAGTTCGCCACCGCAACGTTGGCGCTCGCAGACGTCAAGGAGACCGCCAAGCACCTCGGCGTCACGATCAACGACATGGTGTTGTCGATCTCGGCCGGAGCGCTGCGCCGGTTGTCCCTCGAGTACGACGGCCGTGCAGACCATCCGCTACTGGCCTCTGTCCCAGTCAGTTTCGACTTCTCACCCGACCGCATCTCCGGTAACCGCTTCACCGGGGTCATGATGGTGGTGCCGATCCAGCTCGAGGATCCGCTGCAGCGGGTCCAGGCGGTGCACGACGCCGCGGTGGACGCCAAGGAGACCCACCATCTGCTCGGGCCCGAACTCGTCAGCAGATGGGCGGCGTACTTCCCGCCGGCACCCGCCGAGCGGCTGTTCCACTGGCTGGCAGACAAAGACGGTCAGAACAAGGTCCTCAACATCCCGATCTCGAACGTGCCCGGCCCGCGTGAGCCCGGCCGCGTCGGTGGTGCGCTGGTCACCGAGATCTATTCCGTCGGCCCACTGACCACCGGTAGCGGCCTCAACATCACGGTGTGGAGCTACGTCGACCAGCTCAACATCTCGGTGCTGTCCGACGGCGCGACCCTGCTGGATCCGCACGAGCTGACAGATGCGATGGTCGACTCGTTTGTCGAGATCCGGCGTGCTGCAGGGCTTTCCGAGGAGCTGACGGTCGTCGAGTCCGCTATGGCATAGTCGCGGCCTGCACCGATCCCTGGGTGTGCTTGACGTGTATCCATGACAGGAAGGCTTCGACCGCCTGGGCGGTGTAGTGCGCGCGGGGCGACCCGAAGAAGTCGAAAGCGTGCTGCGCGTGCGGAATCTCGGCGTAGGCGACGGTGGACTCCGAAACCTTGCGCATGGCGTCGGCGAACTCGCGGGCCTCGGGCACCGGGATGATCGAGTCGTCCTGGCCGTGCAGGATGAAAAATGGCGGCGCATCGGGACGTAACCGCCTGATCGACGACGCGTCGACGTAGGTCTGCCGACTCTCGGCGAACGGCTTCTTGACCACGAACTTCTGCAGGAATGCGATGAACTCCTTGCGACCGTGGCCCTTCGTCGACACCCAGTCGTAGCGGCCGTAGATCGGAACGCAGGCCACCACCGACGTGTCGGCGTCGGTGAATCCCGGCTGCCACTGCGGATCGTTCGGGGTCAGCGCGGCAAGCGAGGACAGATGGCCGCCGGCCGAACCGCCGGTGATGGCCACGAAGTCGGGGTCGCCGCCGTAGTCGGCGATGTTCTCCTTGACCCACGCCAACGCCCGCTTGACGTCGACGATGTGATCGGGCCAGGTGTGGCGCGGGCTGACCCGATAGTCGATCGACACACATACCCAGCCGCGCTCGGCGAGGTGACTCAGCAGCGGATACGCCTGCGGGCGCCGCATGCCGATCGCCCATGCGCCGCCGGGAATCTGTAGCAGCACTGGTGCTTTGCCGTCGCGCGGCAGATCCGCACGCCGCCAGACGTCGGCGAAGTTCACCTTCGGGTGCGGACCGTACTGCACAGTGTCGGCCTTCTCGACGTAGCGGCGCCGGATCAGCTCGTTGGGAGGGACACCCAACATGCGGCTCCGTCGCGCCGGCTGCGACTTCGCGGCGATCGCCTCGTAGTCGTCGCCTAGCGCCTCGCGCAGTGGCTCGGAGAAATACGGCTCCGACTTGACGTTGCGATACATGATCAACCCGAGCAGGGCCCAGGCAACGGCCGTCAGCGCCAACGCGATTCGGCCACGCGCGCCTCGGAAATCACCGCGCAGCCCGCGCCGTACCGCGTCGGCGAGCGACCCGACAAGATACAGCGGTGCCGCCTCGCTCGTCGGCCAGCCGAACGCGAACACCGGAATGGTGATGTAACCCTCGCGCGCGATCGGCCGCACACCGTCGGCGGCGTTGACCAGCTCGGCGACGGCACGCAGCAGCGGATATCGATGCTTACTCAAGACGGAGTCACCCCAGCACCGGTAGCCGGCGCTCTGCGGCCAGTTCGTCGAGGGCGCGCTGCATTACATGGCGGACATGAGCGTCGACCTCGTCGATGTCGGGATCCTCACCGAACTCCGCGACGATGTCGATCGGCGGCAGCACCTTCATGACGATCTTCGAGGGCAGCGGAATGTTGGGCGGAATCACCAGGCTCAGACCGAAGGGGAACCCGAACGAGATCGGCACGATCTTCGTTCTGGCCAGGCGTGCGATCGGACCCAACCGCTTGGCCAGCCACGTGCCGCGGGACAGGAAGATCTGTGTCTCCTGCCCACCGATCCCGACGGCCGGAACTATCGGCACCCCGGCGTTCAGCGCGGCCTTGATGTACCCGGTGCGCCCGCCGAAGTCGATGACGTTCTCGGTGAACGTCGGCCGGTACACGTCGTAGTCACCGCCGGGGAACACCACAACGAGTCCGCCGGAGCGCAGCGCGGCATCGGCGTTCTCGTGGTTGGCGCTGATGTAGCCGATCTTCTTGAAGAAGTCTCCGGTGGGCCCGACGCTGAGCATGTCGTGGCTCAGGGTGTACAGCGGCCGGTCGTAGCCGTGGGTTTCGTAGAAATCGGCGGCGAGGATCGGAACGTCCATCGGCAGCATGCCGCCGGAGTGGTTGCAGACCAGCAGTGCGCCGCCGCGCGGAATGTTGTCGAGCCCACGCACCTCGGAGCGGAAATAGCGCTTGAGGACTGGCCGCATGATGCCCATGACGCGCTCGGTGAGGCTCGGATCCCATTTGGTGAGCTCCGACGGCTCACTGTTCGTCGTGGCCATGTTTCTCCCTGGATGCAAAATAGAACGTGTTCTAGTTTATCCGATGACGTGCGGCGACCGATAACCGGACCGTCGGACCCACGGTAGCGACCGTTACGATCAGCCGCGTGAGTGAAACGAGCGACAACAAAGAACCGGTACTGGTCGAGCAGCGCGACCGCATCCTCATCATCACCATCAACCGCCCCGAAGCCAAGAACGCGGTGAACGCCGCGGTGAGCCAGGGCCTCGCGGATGCGATGGACCGACTCGACGGCGACGCCGGGCTGTCGGTGGCTGTGCTGACCGGCGCGGGCGGCTCGTTCAGTGCGGGCATGGACCTCAAGGCGTTCGCGCGTGGTGAGAACGTCGTGGTCGAGGGCCGCGGTATGGGTTTCACCCAGCGCCCCCCGGTCAAGCCGTTGATCGCGGCAGTGGAGGGCTACTGCCTCGCGGGTGGGTGTGAACTCGCGCTGGCTACCGATCTGATTGTGGCCTCCAAGGAGTCGGCATTCGGTATTCCCGAGACGAAGCGTGGCCTTGTCGCAGGCGGCGGTGGCCTGCTGCGCCTGCCTCAGCGCATCCCGTATGCGGTAGCCATGGAGCTCGCATTGACCGGTGACCAACTGCCCGCGGTGCGTGCGCACGAACTCGGCTTGGTCAATGTCCTCGCCGAACCCGGCAAGGCACTTGACGCGGCCATCGCCTTGGCCGAGAAGATCACCGCGAACGGACCGCTGGCCGTCGCGGCGACCAAGCAGATCATCGTCGAGTCGCGCGGTTGGTCGGACGAGGAGATGTGGGACAAGCAGACCAAGATCCTGGCGCCGGTCTTCATGTCGAACGACGCCAAGGAGGGTGCGATCGCGTTCGCAGAGAAGCGCGCCCCGAAATGGACGGGCAGCTGACTCCTGGTATTGGTGCGTGCCGGCTCTGGACCGCGACATTGGCATCCAGATCCGGGGAGCAGTGCTCGTGGTGCCAGCCTACGAGCGACAGATTCGCTCGCTGCCGAGCTTGGCTAAGCAAGGAGCGAAATAGTCGCTCGAAGCTTGGCAGCTCGAGAGTTCATCCGCCGAGCCTGGTGCCGACACTGACGACGATGTCCCACGGATCAGCTGCTGACAGCGCCATCCGCCCCAGCCGCAGCGCGTAGCTACCGGTGGTGCCGAAGTCGTTGATCCAGCTGCGCGCCCGCATGGTGGCCAGCCAGAGCCGGTGCTCGACCGTGACGCCGATCGCGCCGTGCAGCTGGTGTGCTGTGGTGGTCACCGGGTTGACGGCGCGGCCGACCGCGACCTTGGCCACGGTCACCGCGTAATCGGTTGTGGCACTGCCGAAGCCGTGGTCGGCTGCGGCGGCGATGGCCAGCGCGGTGGCCGCTCGGGCCCGTTCGATCTCACCGGCCATCCCGGCCAGCGCGTGCTGCACCGCCTGGAACTTGCTCAGCGCGCGACCGAATTGGATGCGCTCCCCGGTGTGGCTCACGGTGAGATCACGCGCCGCGTCGAGTGCACCGACGATCTGCACGCATCGGGCCCACGCGCCGCGGCGGACCAATTCGTCTGCAGCCGACAGGTCGACGGTTGCGAAGTTCTCCTCGGGCAGATCGAAGGCGAACGAACCGCGAGGCTCCCCGGCCAGGTTGTGATCGTCGAGAACCTCGTCGATGTCCGCGACGATCACCCGAAGGTCGTCCGCGGTGCGCGCAGCCAAGACGATGGTCGCCTGCGGCCACGGCACATCGCGCGCGGCCCCGGTCACCCGGCCGCCGGCTACCTCGGCGTCGGTCAACGCAACAGTGAGCGGCCCCGTATCCGGTACGGCGACACCGGCGGTCCTGGCGAGCCACGTCGCGAGCAGATCCGTCTCGGCAATGGGCACCGCCCCCGCGTGCTTGGCAAGGCCGGCAAGGACGACGGCGGCGTGCGCCGGCCCGGCTTCCTCGTCGCATGTCAGTCGGCTGAGCCCGGTCTATTCCAGGCTGCGCCACAGCGCCTCGTCGAACGAATCGGGATATCCGCGGCTGCCGAGCCGGGTCTCGAACGATCGCCTACCCAGGTCGTCGACCAGCTGCGCCAGTTCACTCACCGCAACCCCATGTCTTTGGCCACGACGCCCCGCAACACTTCGTTGGTGCCGCCGCGCAACGTGAACAGCGGCGAGTGCAGTCGCGCGGTGGCCAATAACCCGCGCAAGCGGGGAGCGTCCGGCGAGCGTGGATCCACACGGTCTAGCAGATCGGCTGCCAACTCGACCGAATCCTGTTCGAAGCGGGTGCCAAGGTCTTTCACCAGCGCCGCTCTGATCGCCGCGTCCTGACCTCCGGCCAGCGTCCGCGCAACCGACACCGACAGTTGGCGTAACGAAATGACCCGTGCCACAAGGTCTCCCACATCGGCTGCGGTTCCGTCGTCGACATCGTCCTGCTGGCTCAGCGTGTGGATAGCGTCGAGAAGCAGGGTGGCGGTCGACAGGATGCGTTCGGGGCCGCTGCGCTCGAATCCGAGTTCGGAGGTGACCTGGCGCCATCCGTCGCCGATCTCACCCAGCACGTCGGCGTCGGGGACGAACACCTCGTCGAAGGTGACCTCGTTGAAATGATGTTCGCCGCCCATCTGGACGATCGGATCAATTGTGATGCCCGGCGAATCCAGCATCACGATGAACTGGCTGAAGCCGGCATGCCGGCGTTCGGGATCTAGTGGGCTGGTGCGGGCGAGCACGACGATCCGATGCGCCAGATGCGCTCCGCTGGTCCACACCTTCGTGCCACTTAAGGACCAACCGCCCTCGGCCTTCTCCGCCCGCGTCTTCACCGCCGCGAGGTCCGAACCCGCGCCGTGTTCACTCATCCCGATCGCTGCGTGCATCCGGCCGGCCGCGATGACGGGCAGCAACTCGCGTCGTTGTTCCTCGGTGCCATAGGAAAGCAGGGACGGCGCGAATTGACGATCGGAGAACCAGTGCGCGGCGACAGGTGCGCCCACCGCAAGCAGTTCCTCGGTGACCACATACCGGTGCAGGTGGCCCAGGCCGCGGCCACCGTATTCGGTCGGGATGGTCATGCCGACGAAACCCGCATCGCCGAGTCGCGCGGAGAACTCCGCGTTCCAACCCGCCAGCCACGAGTCCACCGCAGGCTTCCAGCCGAACATGGCGCGGTCGTCGACCAGGAACTCCCGGATCGCCGTCCGAAGATCGGCAAGGTCGGCGTCATTGGCGCACAGCGCATCGAATTCGCTCACTGCCCACGACCCTAGTGGCCGAAGAACCGGCAGGCTTCAGGGTGCCTTCGCTTCCAACACCATCGTCTCGAAAGCGACGAGGTCTTGTTCGCCCATCGCGTGGCCGTGCGTCTCGAGACCGCGCAGCCAGTCGACCTCGCTCTCGCCGAGCCCGACTCGTTGAATGTCCGTAAACCCGGCACGGTCCAGGGCGACGCGCAGGGTCGGCTCGTCGTAGAGGAACACGTGGCCCCATGAGCGCACGTTGTGGTTGAGGACGTGGACGGGCGTGGCTTGCGCAGGATCCTCCAGAAAGCGCTCGGCGATCCAGCCCAGGTACCGCTGCGCAGTCGGGTCCGCCGGCCGTTCGTCCGAAGTGTGCGTGGTGACGAGCCGTGCCAGCAGCGCCAAGTCCGGAGTCGCGATGCGAATCGATCCGCCGGGCTTCAGCACCCGCCGCGATTCGGCGAGCATCTTCGCTCCGGCTTCGAACGGGATGTGCTCGATAACGTGCTCCGTGTACATCGCGTCGAATGTTCGATCGGGCAAGGGGAAGCGGCGCGCCCCGTCGAGGAATGTCACGCCCTTTGCGCGTGGGTCTATGTCGGTGTTGAGCCAGCCGGCCGTCGGTATCTCGCCCGTGCCGATCTGGAGCAGGCGCCGGTCGGGATGTGCCGCGAGGTATTGCTTCACGTGAGTACCGCGCGACGCCGTCCACGCCGCACGCTGAAATGCGATGATCGCGGCCTGCGCGGACTTCGCCGCATAAAAAAGAGTGGGCGATCGCTTGATTGATGATTTCCAGTCGCCCGCCATTGCGGCTGAATGTACCAGCAGAGCCGTACTCCGGAACGGCAAAATTGACACATCCGTTGGATTTGCTCGACCCAAGGAGAGGCAATTTACATGGCGACCGTCTACTTCACCGCGTCCAGCATGGACGGTTACATCGTCGACGACGCCGACAGCTTGGACTGGCTGATATACCGCGATATCGACGTCAACGGCCCGTTCGGGTACGAAGCGTTCGCGAAATCCGTTGGCGCGCTGGTGATGGGCTCGGCGACCTATGAGTGGCTGGTGAAGAACCAGCCCGGCGAATGGCGCTACCAGCAGCCGTCGTGGGTGCTGACCCATCGCGCACACGTCATCGCGGAGGGCCACGATGTCGCAGACCTTCGCGGGTGACGTCGCGGAGTTGCATCCGACACTGGTCGCGGCCGCAGGGGACAGGGATGTCTGGGTGGTCGGCGGGGGTGACGTGGCTGCGCAGTTCGTCACGGCGGGGCTCGTCGACGAGATGGTCGTCGCCTACGCCCCCTGCTCATTGGGAGCGGGCTCGCGAGTGCTGCCGGTCCGCTCCGAATGGGAGCTGGTCGAGTCGGCAGTCAACGGCGACTTCATATGCGCGCGCTGGCGCAGCGCTCAGCGCTCCGGAACACCGTAGCGCTGCACGAATTCCCTTGACTTGATCAGGAATTCGAGCTGTGCAGCAACATCGCGCAACGGATCTGTACTGCGGGTCGACCGGCACAGCACGACCGCGCCCTCCAGTGAGGCGATGCACGTGATGGCCAGAGAGGCGGCGTCGGCGTCTTCGAAGCCGTCCGCGACGAACGCGCGGGTCAACGCGTCGCGCCAATGCCCGAAGATGTTGCCGGCCACGGTCGTCAGCTGCGGCTCGTCGTCCGCGGACCCGATGGCGGCGGCGACCACCGGACATCCCGCGGCGAAGTCGCTCTCGACGAGCAACTCCTCCCAGAACACGACGAACTTGCGAACCAGGAACAGACCTCCATTGGCGGCTGCCTCGTCGATGACACCGGTGATCTCCTCACCGGCGAACTGCAGCGCTTCAGTCAGGATCTGGTTCCGGCCCTCGGGGAAATGGTGATACACCGAACCGCGAGGTGCGCCGCTGCGCGCCAGCACCTCGTCGATCGTGACGCCGGCCGCGCCGCGCTCGCGCAGCACCTCTGCAGCGCTGACCAGCATGTTGGTTCGGGTGGCACCACGCTTCGCGGGCGTTGCGGTGGCAGACAGAACAGACCTCCAACCAGTGGGTCAGGCCGCGGGGGTCTGCCGCAACTGCGACGGACGCCAGCCGATGGCGCGCGGGCTGAATCGGAACGTCGGGCGCCTGGCATGCACTTCGTGCGTGAATCGGCGTCCGGCGATGTTGAGCTCAACGATCCACATCGGTCGCCTCCCTGTCTATGACAAGCATCATAAAATTCATAACACACATGCGCAATAAATGTATTCCCGGTCACAATCGTTGCCAGGAAAACAGCTGGTAAACGATTACGGCGGCCCGTCCTAACCGTCGCGGCATCTTTTTAGACAATTATGCTCTAGACCATAGTCAGAATCGCAGCTCAGCCGCGGTATCGCGCGTAGGCTAACCCCGCCGGAATCAGAGGGAAGCGGGTCAGTCGTGGCCGGTCGTTCGTCGTTGCGCCGATCGCTGTTCGTCGGCCTGTCCGCCGGCCTGTCTGCCGTGGCACTCGCCGCCGCGCCGGCCGCAGCCGCGGATCCGTCCGACGACAGCGGTTACAACGGAGCACCCTCGGTAGTGTCCGGCGGACCGGTGCCGACAATGAACGGTGTGCCCTGCGTCGGGGGGCATCTCGGTGTCTGCGTCGGGTTCGCCCAGAACCAACCGCCACGCACGATCAGCGAAAGGCGCCAACGATGAGCCATTACCAGAGCAACGTCCGGGACCTGGAGTTCAACCTCTTCGAGACGCTCCGTCTCGAGGCCGCGCTGGCGTCCGGCGAGTTCGGTGACCTCGACGGCGATTCGGTGCATCAGATGCTCGAAGAGGCGTCGCGATTGGCAGAAGGGCCGCTGGCGGAGTCCTTCGCCGACGGTGACCGCAATCCGCCGACGTTCGATCCGGCCACGCACGAAGTGACGCTGCCCGAAACATTCAAGAAGTCGTTCCGAACGTGGCACCAAGGTGAGTGGTTCCGGGTCGGCATGCCCGAGGCGATCGGCGGTGTCCCCGCACCGTCCATGGTCGAGTGGGCGATCAACGAGATCGTCCTCGGCGCCCAGCCCGCCGCTTTCATGTACGAGGGTGGCCCGAAGATGGCCGAGGTCCTCTACAGCATCGGCAACGAGGAACAGCGTCACTGGGCGACGCTGATGGTGGAGCGCGACTGGGGTGCCACCATGGTGCTCACCGAGCCCGACGCGGGGTCGGATGTCGGCGCGGGTCGCACCCGGGCCGTCGCGCAGCCCGATGGCACCTGGCACCTCGACGGCGTCAAGCGCTTCATCACCGGCGGCGACAGCGACGATCTATTCGAGAACATCGTGCATATGGTGCTGGCCCGTCCGGACGGGGCCGGGCCGGGGACCAGGGGACTGAGCCTGTTCCTGGTGCCGAAGTTCCACTTCGACCCCGATACGGGAGAACTCGGTGAGCGCAACGGGGTCTTCGTCACCGGCCTCGAGCACAAGATGGGGCTGAAAGTTTCGGCGACTTGCGAGCTCTCGCTGGGCCAGCACGGCGTTCCCGCGGTCGGCTGGCTGGTCAACGACACCCACAACGGCATCGCGCAGATGTTCAAGGTGATCGAGTATGCGCGGATGATGGTGGGCACCAAGGCGATCGCCACGCTGTCGACCGGCTACCTCAACGCGTTGGAATATGCGAAGACGCGGGTGCAGGGCGCCGACATGACGCAGATGACCAACAAGCAGGCCCCGCGAGTGACGATCATCCACCACCCCGACGTGCGCAGGGCGCTGCTCGTTCAGAAGTCGTACGCCGAGGGGCTGCGGGCGCTGTATCTGTATACCGCCGCGCATCAGGACGAGGCCGTCGCAGCGCTGGTCTCCGGCGCCGACGCGCAGATGGCCGACCGGGTGAATGACCTGCTGCTGCCGATCGTGAAAGGCGTTGGCTCCGAACGGGCTTACCAGTGCCTCACCGAATCGCTGCAGACCTTCGGTGGGTCCGGCTTCCTGCAGGACTACCCGATCGAGCAGTACATTCGCGACGCCAAGATCGACTCGCTGTACGAGGGCACCACGGCGATTCAGGCGCAGGACTTCTTCTTCCGCAAGATCGCCCGCGACAAGGGCGCTGCGCTGACGCACGTGGTCAACCAGATCCAGCAGTTCCTGAGCAATGAAGAGGCGCGCCCGGAGCTGGCGCAGGCGCGCACCCTGCTCGCGACCGCGGTCGCCGACCTGCAGGCGATGACCGCCACCATGACGGGTTACCTGATCTCGGCCCAGGAGAACGCCAGAGAGCTCTATCGTCTCGGCCTCGAGTCGGTGCCGTTCCTGCTCGCCGTCGGCGATCTGCTCATCGCGTGGCTGCTTCTGCACCAAGCGGAGATCGCGCTGGCCGCGCTCGACGGTGATCCGACCGACGCTGACCGCGATTTCTACCGCGGGAAGGTCACTGCGGCAAGGTTCTTCGCGTCCAACGTGCTGCCGAGGCTGACGGCCGAGCGCAAGATCGTCGAGGGTGTCGACCTGGCGATCATGGATCTGCGCGAAGAAGCGTTCTAAAACCGTGGGCCATTACAAGAGCAACGTTCGCGATCTCGAGTTCAACCTCTTCGAGGCTCTCGATATCGAGAAGACGTTGGAGTCAGGGCAATTCGGCGACCTCGACGCCGCGGCGGTGCGCAGTTTTCTCACCGATGCGGCGCATCAGGCGGAAGGGCCGCTGGCTGACGCGTTCTTCGACGGGGACCGGCACCCGCCCACCTTCGACCCGGAAACCCACGCTGTGACGCTGCCGGAGTCGTTCAAGGATTCGGTGCGGCTGTGGCACCGCGGCCCTTGGCTGCGCATGGGTCTGCCCGAGCAGATGGGCGGCTTCCGCGCGCCGGCAACTCTGCGGTGGGCCGTCAACGAATTCCTCGTCGGCGGACAGCCCGCAGCCTTCTTCTATCTGGCTGGCCCGCCCATGCTGCACGTGCTGTACACCGAAGGCAATGAGCAGCAACGCCATTGGGCGGCACGGGGTATCGAGCGCTACTGGGGCACCACCATGGTGCTGACAGAGCCCGACGCCGGATCCGATGTCGGAGCGGCGCGCACCAAGGCCGTGCCGCAGCCCGACGGCACGTGGCACCTCGACGGCGTCAAGCGGTTCATCACGTCGGGTGACTGCGACGACCTGTTTGAGAACATCGCGCACCTGGTGCTGGCCCGCCCGGTCGGGGCGGTGCCCGGCACGAAGGGACTGAGCCTGTTCGTCGTGCCCAAGTTCCTGCCTGACCCCGAAACCGGTGCACCGGGCCCGCGCAACGGGGTATTCGCGACCGGCCTTGAGCACAAGATGGGCCTGACGGCGTCGGCCACCTGCGAGCTGAGTTTCGGTCAGCACGGCACGCCCGCAGTGGGATGGCTGGTGGGTGATGTGCACAACGGTATCGCGCAGATGTTCAAGATCATGGAGTTCGCCCGAATGGCGGTGGGCTCCAAGGCCATTGCGACGTTGTCGACGGGATACCTGAACGCACTGGGCTACGCAAAGACGCTGCCGGGCGGACTCGACGACGCCGACGTACGACGATCGCTGATGACGCAGAAAGCCTACGTCGAAGGGATGCGGGCGCTTTACCTGTACAACGCCGCGCACCAGGACGACGCGGCCGCCGCAGTCGTATCCGGCGCCGACCCGGCCATGGCCGCCCGCGTCAACGAACTGCTGCTGCCCATCGTCAAGGGCGTGGGCTCGGAGCGGTCCTATCAACTCCTCGCCGAATCGCTGCAGATCCTCGGAGCGGCCGGGTATTCCCAGGACCAGCCGTTCGAGCAATACATCCGGGACGCGAAAATCGACTCGCTGTACGAGGGCACCACCGCAATCCAGGCGCAGGACTTCTTCTTCCGCAAGATCGCGCGCGACCGCGGCGAGGCGCTCGGCCATGTCGCGTCGCAGATCGAACGCTTCATCTCCGACCCGCAGGCGCGTCCCGAACTGTCTGAGGCCCGCAGGCACCTGGCCGCCGCGCTCGCCGACGTGCAAGCCATGGTCGCTGCGCTCACCGGATATTTCGCCAAGTCCCACGACGAACCGCGCGAGGTGTATCGCGTCGGGCTGGGTTCGGTGCCCTTCCTGCTCGCCGTCGGCGATCTGCTGATCGGGTGGCTGCTGCTACAACACGCCGAGATCGCACTGCGGGCGCTAGACGGCGCGACGCGACGTCGACCGCGCGTTCTACAGCGGAAAGGTCGCTGCGGCAAGGTTTTTCGCGAAGCAGGTGCTCCCGCGGCTGGCCTCCGACCGCAAGGTCATCGAGACCATCGACCTCACGGCCATGGATATGAGTGAGGAAGCCTTCTAGCTTTCCGGTGTGTAACCGAACGGCAGCAGGATGCTCTTCTGCTCGCAGTACGCCTCGATGCCTTCCGAGCCGTTCTCGCGGCCGATGCCCGAGTTCTTGTACCCGCCGAACGGCGCGCCCGGGTCGAACGCGTACATGTTGACCGCGTAGGTGCCGGTGCGGATCTTGCCCGGCGATCTCCATCGCCTTCTCGTTGTCGGTGGTCCACACGCTGCCGGCCAGGCCGTACACCGAGTCGTTGGCGATGCGCACCGCGTCGTCCTCGGTCTCGTAGGGGATGACCGCCAGCACCGGGCCGAAGATCTCCTCCTGCGCGATGGTCATCGAGTTGTCGACGTCGGCGAACACCGTCGGCTGCACGAACCAGCCGCCGTCGAGGCCCTCGGGACGGCCGCCGCCGGTGACGATACGCGCGCCCTCGTCGACGCCCTTCTTGATGTAGCCCTCGACGCGGTCACGCTGCTTCTCCGAGATCAGCGGGCCGATCTCGGCGCCGGGATCGTCGGGCAGCCCGACCGGCATCGCGGAGACAGCGGCCGCCAGCTTCTCGACCACCTCGTCGTAGCGCGACCGCGGCGCCAGGATGCGCGTCTGCCCGACACAGGCCTGGCCGCAGTTCATCAGGCCGGAGAACACCAGCATCGGCAGCGTCGAATCCAGGTCGGCGTCCTCGAGGATGATCGCCGCGGACTTGCCGCCGAGCTCCAGCGTGCACGGCTTGAGCTTCTCGGCCGCGATCTTGGCGATCTCCTTGCCGACGGCGCTGACTGCCGGTGAACGTGAACTTGTCGAGCTCGGGGTTGGCGGTCAGCGCGCGGCCGGTCTCCGGGCCGCCGGGCACGATCGACAGCACGCCTTCGGGCAGGCCGGCCTCGGCGAACATCTCGGCCATCGCGAACACCGACAGCGGGGTCTCGGCGGCCGGCTTGAGCACGACGGTGCAGCCGGCCAGCAACGCGGGGCCGAGCTTGTTGGCGGCCAGGAAGAACGGCACATTCCAAGCCGTGACGGCGCCGACGACGCCGATCGGCTCGCGCGAGCGACCAGCGTCTGGCCGTAGACACCGTCGCGGATGTCGCTGCCAGGTGAACTTGTCGGCGGCGCCGGCGTAGAACTGAAGCGCCGACATCGCCGCGCCGTACTGCATCATGTCGACGATCGTCTGCGGCTGCCCGGTCTCGGCGGCCAGCAGGAACTTCAGCTCGTCGGCGCGCTCCTCCATGAGCTTGACCGCGGCGCCGAGTATCGCCGCGCGCTCCTGCGGGGACATGTGCGGCCACGGGCCCTCGTCGAACGCCTTGCGCGCGGCCGCGCAGGCGGCGTCGACGTCGGCCTCGACCGCGAGCGGCACCTTGCCGACCAGTTCGCCGGTGGCGGGGGAGTGCACCTCGATGACCTCCGAGGTCGACGGCTCGACCCACTTGCCGCCGATGAACAGCTTGTCCCATTCGGTCTTGAAGGCCACGGTCTGTGTCATGGACCGTCACACTACCTACGTTCCCGGAAAACGTAGAACCTGTTGCAGTCGCAGGCCGAAGAACCAGCACCAGGTTGCTCACCAGGAACTCCCGAAGCAACGGCAGCCGTGTCAGGCCCCAAGCCCATCGTGGGTGGTAGCGGGGGAATGCGGCGAACGAGGCGCCGGTGCTGGCGGCCCACTCCAGGCCGTCGGCCGCCGACACCGCGAACAGTGACGAACCGTAGTTGTTCTTCGGGGCGGTGGCCGTGTTTGCGGGCTGTACCGCGCGGCGGCCCGGGCACCGCCGAGGTAGTGCCACCACCCGGTTTCGTGCCCGCCGAACGGACCCAGCCACACCGTGTACGACAGCACCACCAGCCCACCGGGTTTGATGACGCGCAGCATCTCGCGGCCGAGCCGCCACGGTTGGGCCACATGCTCGGCGACGTTGGACGACAGGCAGATGTCGACGCTGTCGTCGGCGAACGGCAGCGCGTACCCCGACGCCCGCACGTAGGTGGCGGTCGGTCGGTCGGTCGCGGGTCCTGCGTGCATCTCGGCCGGGTCGGGCTCGACGCCTATGTATTGCAGTCCTGCGTCGTGGAACGCGGCGGCGAAATAGCCTGGTCCGCCGCCGACGTCGAGCAGGGTGCGGCCGGTCGCGGGTGTTCCCGTCGCCGTCGGCCACAGGTCAGTGACCATCTCAGCGGTGTCGTCGGCCAGAGCGCCGTAGAAGCGGGCGGGGTCGCGTCTGTTCGAAGCGGAATTCCCGCAGCAGCCGCAGCGACCGGGAAAGCGTTGCCCGGCGGGCGAACAGGTCGGTGACGGCCGGCGATGAGCCGCTTGCGCGAAGAGCAGAAGGCACCGGACGAAGAGTAGCCATAAAAGAACAGAAGCTAGGGTGGACGCGATGTCTGCCAGATCCGTTCGCTCCGTGCTGCTGTTGTGCTGGCGCGATACCGGTCACCCGCAGGGCGGCGGCAGCGAGGCCTATCTCCAGCGCATCGGCGCCCAGTTGGCCGAGTCGGGCATGACGGTGACGCTGCGCACCGCCCGATATGAGGGTGCGCCGCGACGCGAGGTCATCGACGGCGTGCGGGTCAGCCGCGCGGGCGGGAGCTACTCCGTCTACATCTGGGCGGGACTGGCCATGGTGCTGGCTCGCCTGGGGCTCGGCCCGCTGCGCAAGGGGCGCCCCGATGTGGTGATCGACACCCAGAACGGCCTGCCGTTCATGGCCCGGCTGGCGTTCGGCAGACGAGTGGCGGTGCTCGTGCATCACTGTCACCGTGAACAATGGCCGGTGGCGGGCCCGGTGCTGGGCAGGGTCGGTTGGTTCATCGAGTCGAAGCTGTCGCCCCGGGTGCACCGCCGCAACCAGTACGTCACCGTTTCGCTTCCGTCGGCGCGCGACCTGACATCGCTCGGTGTGCAATCCCGGCGAATCGCAGTGGTGCGCAACGGACTCGACGAGGCGCCGCCGGCCACCCTGACCGCCGCCCCGATCGGCCACGCCGCGCATCGCGGTGTTGTCGCGATTGGTGCCGCACAAGCAGATCGAGGACGCGCTCGACGCCATCGCCGACCTACGCGCCCGGATCCCGGACGTGCACCTGGACGTTCTCGGCGGTGGGTGGTGGGAGCAGCATCTGGTCGACCACGCCGAGCTGCGCGGTATCTCCGATGCGGTGACCTTCCACGGGCATGTCGACGACCACACCAAACACGATGTCCTGCAACGGTCCTGGGTTCACGTTCTGCCGTCGCGGAAGGAAGGCTGGGCGCTGGCGGTGATCGAGGCCGCCCAGCACGCGGTGCCCACGATCGGTTACCGGTCGTCCGGAGGCCTGATCGATTCGATCGTCGACGGCGTCACCGGCATGCTGGTCGACGATTACGACGGACTGGTCGACGGCGATCGACCGACTGCTGTCCGACCAGGTGCTACGCGAGCAGCTCGGCGCCAAGGCGCAGGCTCGCAGCGGCGAGTTCTCCTGGCGACAGAGCGGTGAAGCCATGCGCACGGTGCTCGAGTCGGTGCACGCACGCGATTACGTCAGCGGCGTCATCTAGCCCGCGGACCCACTCCACGTTAAATGTCGTACCCGGCTGCGATGATGGGGTTATGTCTTCGACCGCTTCGTCTAGCGCCGGTTGCACGCGCCCTGCTGAGCGTGTTGAGGTGTTGTTCGATGAGTTGGCGGAGTTGACCGGTCAGCGCAACGCGATTGATGGGCGCATTGTGGAGATCGTCGCGGAGTTGGATCGCGATGAGTTGTTGGGGGCCACGGGTGATCGCGGGGCGGGCCGCCGACGGGTCTGATGAGCATTATGCGGAGCTGGCCCGCAGTGCCACGGTCAGTCAGCTGCTTACCGCGGTCAACCTGGAACCGCGCCCCGAGCCCGATCCCGACCAACATCGGCCGGAGCCGACCGCGGTCGATCACCAAGACGTCTGATGAGCAGGTCACCCGGTATCGGATCACGCTTCCGCACGCCGAGGCCGCGACGTTCGATGCGGCGCTGGACTCTCATCAGGAGGCGCTGATCGCCGAATGGAAACACGACCGCCAGCGCGCCTCGGATC
Organism: uncultured Actinomycetota bacterium; assembly: GCA_963793055.1. Taxonomy (GTDB): domain Bacteria; phylum Actinomycetota; class Actinomycetes; order Mycobacteriales; family Mycobacteriaceae; genus Mycobacterium. The sequence continues at coordinate 28,608 of CAWBYS010000006.1, forward strand.
AGTCACCGCGCATGCCCAACATCGGTGATGCGTTCATGCGGTTGGTCGGCGCGGGGTGGGACGCCGAGGCGGCCCGTCGGCCCCATGGGCAGCACACCACCGTCGTGGTGCACCTGGATGTCGAGCAGCGCGCCGCACAGCTGCATTTGGGTCCGCTGCTGGCCGATGCCGATCGCCGCTACCTGACCTGCGATGCGACATGTGAGGTGTGGTTTCACCGGGGCGGGCAGGTGATCGGGTCGGGCGGGCGACGCGCGTGATCAGCCCTCGGTGCGTCGCGCGTTGAACACCGCCACCGACCTGTTCGGGGGCGCGGGTTGTGGCGCCACCCGGGTGACATTACATGCACCCGCCGTCGACGCAATTGGGAGGACGGCGGCCCGACCGAGCTGGACAACCTGGTGCTGGTGTGCCCGTATCATCGTGTGTCCTGAATGCGAGAGCGAGGTTGGATGTAGCGGAATCTCGTTGTTGCAGTGCTGTGTTGGAGATGAAGGTAGGCCCTTCGGAGATCGCCTGGCAGGGGGTGGTCTCAAACCACCATGAGCTGCTGCGGTGAATGAGCCGTGGTGGTGAGCGTCATGGAAAAGCCGCACGATGAGGTGGCAGGTGGGGTCCGAGAAGGCGAACGAAAGTGAACCACTGACGACGTGTCGTAAGGCATGAGATGACATCAGAACCAGGGGCTGGTGGTTTTCCTGGGATGAGCCGAGGGGATAGCCTGCCTCCTGCCTCGGTGGTGTCCGGCATTTAGGTGGCGTGAGCTCGGTCCACGGCTCATGACGGAACAGGAGAGCTCCCTCGCTCCGAACTGGCGCTCAGTTGTGGGGTCGAAAGGGGAACCGCCAAGCCGTGAAGAGCGGTGAGGCACCGGTGAGTACCGGTCTGCGGGGCAGGAGGGCGGACCGGCTCGTAGTAGTGATGAAGCGCCGGTAATGGGCGTGGAGCGAAGGAGCCGGGCTGTCGGGTGTCGATTGCTGATCAACCACCACGTGGGAGGAATCCGATGGTCGCCACAAGGGTCTCGGGAAAGATCGTTTGATATTCCCAAGCAGCTGGTCTGGGATGCGTATCAGAAGGTCAGGTCCAACAAGGGCGCTGCCGGTGTCGACGGGCAGTCGCTGGCAGATTTTGAGCAGGACGAACGAAACAACCTGTTCAAGATCTGGAACCGGATGTCATCGGGGTCAGTATTTCCCGCCGCCAGTGAAGGCGGTGGAGATCCCGAAGGCGGGAGGAAAGGGCGTGCGGGTGCTCGGCGTGCCCACGCGTGGCGGACCGGATCGCCCAAACGGTGGTGGCCATGGTGCTGGAGCCGAGGTGGAACCGCGGTTTCATCCTGACTCCTATGGCTATCGGCCGGGCGGTCGGCGCTGGATGCGGTCGCGGCATGCCGGCAACGGTGTTGGGAGCAGTCCTGGGTGATCGATCTGGACATCCAGGGCTTCTTCGACAACGTGCCGCACGAGCCCGATCCTCTGGGCGGTTGCGCATCACACCGATCTGCGCGTGGGTGCTGCTGTATGTGCAGCGGTGGCTGACTGCGCCGATCCAACAACTGGACGGCACACTGGAGTGCCGTGATCGCGGGACCCCGCAGGGGTCGGCGATTTCGCCTTTGTTGGCGAACCTGTTCATGCACTACGCGTTTGATCGCGTGGATGCATGAGACCCAGCAGGGTGTCGGGTTCGAGCGGTACTGCGATGACGTCATCGTTCACTGCCACAGCGAGAAACAGGCGAAGTACATCCGCAATGTCATCGCTGCCCGATTGTGGCGGTTCGGGCTGCGCTTCACCCGGAGAAGACGAAGATCGTGTACTGCGCGCAGGAGGGGCGACCCCGCAACGCCGAATGCGCGGCGTCGAGTTCACCTTCCTGGGATACACGTTCCGGCCCCGCTCCGCGCGCACCGCGACGGCCGCTGGAAGATCGGATTTCTCCCGGCCGTCAGTAAGCAGGCGTGCAAGGCGATGGCTGCAAGGCCATCCGTGGGTGGAGGCTGGGTCGGCGTACCGATCTGTCCTTCGCGCAGATCGCCACGATGGATCAACCGCGTCGTGGCGGGCTGGATCAACTACTACGGGCGTTTCTACAAGTCCCTGTTGATCGCATTCCTGGACCGACAGATCAATCGCCATCTGGTCAGCTGGGCCTGCCGGAAATACAAGCACCTGCACCGCAGCCAAGCCAAAGCCCGCCGGCAACTCGCCCAGATCGCCAACAGCCTATCCAGGCATTGTTCGTGCACTGGCGACACGGTGCGCTCCCTCCGGCTCACGGTGGGAGCCGTGTGACGGGAGACTGTCACGCACGGTTCCAATGAGCGCCGGGGGGTGCAACTCCCCCCGGCGACTCACCATCGGCTGCATCATCGAGGCGTCATCACCATCACCGGACCCGCCCACCAGCTCACCGTCACCGACAGCGCCGGCCGCGTACTGAGGCCAGGATCGCTAGCGCGACCACCGAACAAGCCCCCACCCGCGGTCCTGCCCTGCCCCGGAGCCAGCGGCGAGCGCGCCGACTGGTGGTGGTATGAACCATTCCAACCCCAACCACCACCGAGCAACAACTAAGTTGGGTGACCGCCGAATCTCATGGTGATTTTCGGCGACGCACAGCTACAGCCAGCGGCACTCCCGCTGGGCCGAACAGCAGTGCCAGCCAGGCGAAGTGCGCCGATGCGATGCGCGCGGTGATCGAGTCGGTGCACGACGCAGCGTATAGCGGCGTCGTCTAGCCACCTGTTGCGGCGAGGATGGTTCGCGCCACGAGGCGGGGGTCATCGAGTGTGGAATCGTGTCCGACCCCGACCATCACCTCAAATGTCGCCTGGGGCAGTCGATCCGGAAGTACGCGTGCGTAGTCCACCATGGGAAGCAGCGTGTCTTTCTCCGACCATGCGACGGTAATCGGCCACGGCAACGGATTCAGCGGTGCGATGTGCCACGCGTCTGCAGCAAGGTCATTGAGGATCGTGCAGGCGAGTGTGTCGTTCGCCATACGGGAGACGCGTTTAATCGCAGTCCTTCGGCTCCACTTTCCCCGTCGGGGGTAACGCAGTGGCGGAAGATCGCCGAAAAACCCGCCATAGCGTTACGCCCGCGGCGCCCAATAGCAGTGCCAGCCAGGCGAAGTGCGCGGCCATCACGATCCCCCGACCCGACGCTGCAGGGTGATCGCCGCCGACCCGGTACAGCGTCAGATCGTCGTCGCGGTAGGCGACCGGCAGATCCAAAGTGGTTGCCTCGCCGCCCGATTCGACGATCACCCAGCCGACGCCCGCGTTCGCGAGCCTGCCTCGGTCGACGCCTTGCCGCAGCATCGTCTCAATAGCGCGGGCGCGCTGACCTTCGCCGGCCACGGTATGTCCCCCGATGGTGAGGTCACCGGTCATCAGCACATCGGCGCGCACCCACCGCGGCAAGGGATCGAGCACCGGCGCATCGCCGGCCCACGCGAAGTCCCGCATGCTGCCCACCGGCAGGACGGCGACTGGCCGCGGGTCGGCGTTGATGATTGCCGCGGCGTGCGCCCAGCCCGGGGGGTATTGCACCGCCGACACCTGACCGCCCACGCCCCACGCCAGGTCGGGCAGTGTCGCGATCAGTGCGGCGCAGCAGACGAATGCCGTTGCCGCAGCGGGAAGGTGGCGGCGCAGCGTGACGACCGCCGCGGCACCCGCCACCGCGTAGCCGGGCACCGCGAGTCCGACCCATTTCTGTGCATCGCGCAGCACACCGAGGCCGGGCAGCGCGCGGATCGTCGCCTCGACCGCCGCCAACCCGGGCGGGGTCGCCATCAACGTGGGCACCACCACGGCGACGGCGGCCAGGCACAGCAGCGGTACCGCGACCGGGCGGCGCACCGCACGCGGCAGCCCGGCGGCCACGATACCGAGCAGCACCACGGCCGCGATGGCTGCGAAAAGTGTTGTCCGCGAAGCGGGTACGGCCTCGCTGTTCCAAATGCCGCCGAGGCTGGCCAGGCTCCCGAGTGTTGCGAGGCCCGACTCGGCCCGTGCAGCGAACGCCGTCACCCCCGCAGCCTGTGACGACGACAATGACCCCGCGACCGCCGCGGCGGTCAGCCACGGCAGTGCCGCCAGCACGGCCGTCGCGAGCGTCATCGCTGCGCACAGCCAGCGCGGTCTGCCGGTGCCGGGCGCGAACACGCACGTCAACGCCACCGTCGCGGCCATCATCAATCCGGTCGGTGTCAGTCCCGCCAGCGCGATCCAGAACACCAGAGCCGCGGTGGCGGTCCGATCGGGCGGTCGCGTGCGCAATCGAAGCATCGCCGTAGCGACCCACGGCAGGCAGCCGTAACCCACGAGCAGGCTCCAGTGACCTTGCAGAAGACGTTCGGCGACATAGGGATTCCAGATCGCAAGCGTGGCCGCCACACACTGTCCTGCGACGCCGGCGTCCGGCAGCACCACCGACACCAGTCGCGCCGCACCCCATCCGGCCAACCAGAGACCGGCCGCCAACAGCAGCTTGACCACCAGGCCGCCGTCGATCACCGCTGACGATAGCGCCACCGCGAAGTCCTGCGGGAGTGCTCGCGGTGCGGCCTCCGACAATCCCAGCGCGGCATCGGAAAGGTATGACCGCGGAGTCGAAACCGCGTCACGCAGCAGCAGATAACCAGGCGCGAAGAGCGGCGCGGTCACGGTGACGGACAGCGCCAGCGAATAGCCCGGTGTCACCAACGATCGGGCCCACGGCGGCCCGGCGGGAAGCGCGGTCAGACGGGTCGGTCCGGAGGCAGATCGGACGGTCGTTGGGTCGGCAGTTTCTCGGTCTTGGCCTCCGCGCCGGGCACCTGTATCCCCTGCGTGTCGAAGAAGCCGTGCTCTGCCTCGTCCAGGCCGGGATCGATGAGCGCGGACTCGCCACGCAGGCTGAACGATCCCAGCAGGGCACCGCCGATCAGCGTCAGCAGGCCCATCGCGGTGAATGTGATCGGGAGGATGCGGCCCCACAGCGCCACCCGGTCGCCCTCGTCACGGGCGCTGGCAACCTGCGACTCGACCGTCTCCTCGTTGAACGTGACCTTGTAGTCGACGAACGTCACTTCGGGCTTGAGGGCTTCCCGTGCGTAGTAGTGGTAGCCGTGCTCTTCCTTCTTGACGACGGTGCCCGACACCGGATCAACCCAGAACGTGCGCTGTGCGGCGTAGTAGCGGGTCATCGTGATCGACTCGTCGGGATTGCCGGGTACACCCCACATCCCCGCGGGAGCGGTGACCTGGCTGTCGGCGTCGTCCTCGTACAGCGACGCGTACTTGACGGGCTCCACCAGCTTGCCGTCCGCGTCATAGCCGACGTTCTGGCTGAACCGGTACGTGGTCAGGCCGTTGACATCTTCCTCGCCGTCGTAGTTGGCGTCGAAGGCCTTCTGCGCGATCGGGTCGAAAACCGGATAGGTCCGCTTCTCGGTGTCGAACGGGAATCGATAGGCCAGCCCGTCGTGCGGCAAGGCGATGTTGGTCGGCGGCTGTTCGTCGCCGATGGCGCGCGGCTTCTGCACGGCGCCGCCCGGATTGCTCTCGCTGGAGACCGCGGCCGCGGTCTTGCGGTTCAGGGTGACCGTGTCGACCAGCGCCAGCAGCAGGCCGTTGTCCTGTTGCTCGTCGGTGCGGCGCAACGTGTTGCCGACCTGCAGAGTGACGACATCGGCGTTGGACGGCGCCTCCACGCTGATCTGCTCCTGCTGATTCAGGGGCACATTGCGGTCGATGGCGAACTTCCCACCGTTGAGCGAGTTGGGGTTGAACGCGGTTCCCGTGCCGTCACTGATCAATGTGGCGTCCAGGTCGAGCGGAATCTTGGAAACCTTGCTGTCGGTGTAGGTTGCCAGCAACAGCGCCGCGATCAGCAGGGCAGCGCCCACCCCCATCAACCCGCACGCCGCGATACGCAGCGCCACTGCGCGGTTCAAACCGTGCCTCCTTCGCCTGGCCCGCAAACCCCGTCGACCCTAACAGCCCACCTTAAGGTCGTCGCTTAGTTGAGTCGGCCGCCGCGGGTGGCGCCTTGACTACCCGTTTTGAAGCCCTTGGCCGCGCCCGGCACACTTGTCGGCGTGAGTGACTCACCGGGCGTCCGCCGTACCCGTTGGGGGCACCTCCCCGCCGCCTCTGGCGGCAAGGGGGATTTCCTGCCCGCCGTCGAGGGAATGCGCGCCTGCGCCGCCGTCGGTGTCGTCGTCACCCACGTCGCGTTCCAGACCGGCCACACCAGTGGGATCACCGGACGGCTGTTCGGCCGGTTCGATCTCGCGGTCGCCGTGTTCTTCGGGTTGTCGGGCTTCCTGCTGTGGCGGGGTCATGCCGCGGCCGCGCGGGGCCTGCGGCCGACTCCTCCGACCGTCCACTATCTGCGGTCGAGGATCGTTCGCATCATGCCCGGCTACCTGGTTGCGGTCGTGGTGATCCTGGCGCTGTTACCCGACGCCAGAGCCGACCTCACGGTATGGCTGGCGAATCTGACGCTGACCCAGATCTATGTACCCCTCACCCTGACCGCGGGCCTCACCCAGATGTGGAGCCTGTCGGTCGAAGTGGCGTTCTACCTGGCGCTGCCTGTGCTGGCGCTGCTGGTGTGGCGCGTGCCGGTGCGGGCGCGGATCCCGGTCATCGCGACAGCGGCGGTGGCCAGCCTCGCGTGGGCGCTGATCCCGTTCGACACCTCCCACGGCACCAACCCGCTGAACTGGCCGCCCGCGTTCTTCTCGTGGTTCGCCGCCGGCATGCTGCTGGCCGAGCTGACGGTCACGCCGATCGGGTGGGCGCACCGGCTGGCCCGGCGCCGGGTCGTGATGGCGGTGATCGCGTTGGCCGCGTTCTTGGTGGCCGCGTCGCCGGTGGCCGGTCCCGAGGGACTGACACCGGGCAGCGTCAGCCAATTCGTCGTCAAGACGGCGATGGGTGCGATCGTGGCGGCGGCGCTGATCGCCCCGCTGGTGCTGGACCGGCCCGACACCGCGCACAGAGTGTTGGGGAATCCGACGATGGTGACGCTGGGACGGTGGTCCTACGGGTTGTTCATCTGGCACCTTGCCGCGCTGGCGATGGTCTTCCCGGTCATCGGGGAGTTCGCGTTCAACGGACACATGCCCGTCGTCCTGGTGCTGACGGTCGTCTTCGGGTTCGCGATCGCGGCCGTCAGCTACGCGCTTGTTGAGTCACCTTGCCGAGTTGCGTTGCGGCGCTGGGAGTATCGTCACGCGCGGCCGGTGCCGCCGCTGGACTCGTCAGTCAGGAACGTGCCCGAGCCCGTCGCGAGATGACCTCGTCGCGCACCGCCGAGCGGCGCGCCTTGCCCGCATCGTCGCGCAACGGCGTCTCGCTGAACTCCACCGTGCGCGGCAGCTTGTAGCCGGCGATGTTCTCCGCCAGGAACGCGACCACCTCGGCCTCGACGAGCCCTTCTGCCTGCACGATCGCGTGCGGAACCTGACCGAGGTCATCGTCGGGCACGCCGACGACCAAGCAGGACAAGATGTTTGGGTGTGCGGACAGCGCAGACTCGATTTCAGCGGGATATACGTTGCGGCCGCCGACGGTGAACATGTCGACGCGCCGGTCGTTGAGGTAGAGGAAGCCGTCGGCGTCGAAGTAGCCCAGATCGCCGAGCGAGTCCCAGCCGTCGCGGTTCTTTGCCTCGGCGCCGATATAGCGATAGGTCGGCGGGGTCCCCGGTGACCTACGCATGTAGATCTCGCCGCTCACGCCGGGCGGACATTCGTTGCCCTCGTCGTCGAGAACCTTCATCTCGCCGGCCACGACCACACCCACCGACCCTGGGTGCGTCAGCCACTGATCGCCGGAAATGAACGTCAGCGCCTGTAATTCGGTGCCGCCGTACAGCTCCCAGATCTTCTCGGCACCGAGAAGATCGATCCACGCCTGCTTGATAGCCGGCGGGCACGCGGACGCGAGGTGCCATAGCCTGCGGATCGACGACAGGTCGTAGGCGTCTGGCTCGGCGCGGTAGACGGGCAGCAGCCGCTGCATGATCGTCGGCACCGTCGCAAGGAACGTGACACCGTGCTCGGTGACGAGACGGAGAAATTCGCGCGGCTCGAATCGCGGCATCAGGACCAGATGGTGGCCCTGCACGAGACCGATCGCGAACGTGGTGAACCCGGTGTTGTGGGACAGTGGCACCGAGATCAGGTTGACGTCGCCATCCTGGGCGCCCAGCGGGTATCCCGCCGCGGGCGGGAACCGGCTGTCGCCGCCGGCCTCGATCAGCTTGGGCCTGCCGGTGCTCCCGCCGGACGCCATCGACTTCCACACCGGCGACACCACTTCCGGCAGCGGAGCGTCAGAAATCGCGGGATCCGGAGTGAAATCTCCTGCCACGCTTCGGGTTTTGCCGGTGGGGTCGGCTCGGCCGACCAGCAAGGCGGGTGGATGCAACTGGCGCAATGCCGCCAATTCGGCATCGGGGAGGCGGGCCGACAGCGGCTGAGGCGTCGCGCCCAGTTTCCAGCAGGCCAGAACCGCCTGTACCCATTCGATCGAGTTGGGCATGACGATCGTGACGTAATCGCCCTGTCCGACACCGAGTTCGGCGTATGCCCGGGCCAGCCGATTGGTGGACGAGTCGAGCTCTCCCCGGGTGATGGTTCGGCCGTCGCAGGTGATGGCGGGTTCGTCGGGAGCCGATGCGGCCAGGCGCGAGACCTGCGTGCTGATCGGGGGGACGGGCGAGGGGTCAGTCATCTCAGTAGCCGCCGCGGTTCTCGAAAATCTTGCGCGGATTGTCGACGAGCATCGTGGTGAGTTGTTCGTCGGTGACGCCACGCTCTTTCAACGCGGGGATGACGTCGTTGTGGATGTGCAGGTAGTGCCAGTTCGGCATCACCGCCGGCACCATCTCCTCCGGCAGCCAGTCCATGTAGCACGACGCGTCATGGGAGAGCACCATCGCCTCGGCGTGGCCGCGCTCGCACATCGCAGCGACGGTGTTCACCCGCTCCTCGGTCGACAGGAAGACGTCGACGCCGAAGCGGTCCATGCCGATGTAGGACCCGGCGGCGATGAGCTCCTCCAGATAGCCGAGATCGGTGGTGTCGCCGCAGTGCCCGATGACCACCCGGGACAGGTCGACGCCCTCTTCGGCGAAGATCGCCTGCTGCTCGAGCCCGCGCCGGGTCGCAGCGTGGGTGTGCGTCGAGATCGGCGCGCCCGTCCGCCGGTGCGCCTGTGCCACGGCGCGCAACACGCGCTCGACGCCGGGTGTCACGCCGGGCTCGTCGGTGGCGCACTTGAGGATTGCCGCCTTGAGGTCGGTACCCGCGATGCCCTGTTCGATGTCGCCGACGAACATGTCGACCATCGGCTCACCGAGTGGCGTTTCGGGTCCGCTGAAGTGAAAGTACATCGGCACGTCGTTGTAGGTGTATACGCCGGTGGCCACCACGATGTTGAGGTCGGTCTGGGCCGCGATCCGCGCGATGCGGGGGATGTAGCGTCCGAGCCCGATGACCGTGAGATCCACGATGCTGTCCACGCCGCGGGACTTCAGTTCGTTGAGCCTCGCGACAGCGTCGGCCTCGCGCTTGGACTCGTCGCCCCAGACCTCGGGGTGGTTGTGGTGGATCTCCGGCGAGAGCACGAAGACGTGTTCGTGCATCAGCGTGACGCCGAGGTCGGCGGTGTCGATCTCGCCCCGGGCGGTATTCAGTTGCGGCACGCCGCCGATGCTAGGCCGCCGACGACCGAGGCCGCCAGCATTCCCACCGATACGAGGGCCAGCAACTGCACACCCCACGCATGCCCGACGTATCCGTCGACAGAGCGCCACGGGTCGGTGCTGAGCACGGCGCCGGCCAGGATCAGGCCGCCTGCGGACGTCGTGACCGTGACCGCCTCACAGAGCTTTTCACGCTTACGCAAGGCATAACGCAATGTCATCGCTGCGCCGACCACCACGGCACCCGCGACGCCGGAGACGACCGCACCCGCGGCCAGCACCAGGATGCCGGCGGGAACGCCGCCCGGGTGCCACACCGCGGGGGGTTGATCGGGCGCACGCGGCCTGCGCACCGGAAAAAGGGCCAGCAATGCGAGAACAGGCAGCAACGCCAGGCCGCCGATGAGTCCGGCGCGGTAAGGCACGTTGGACGGGAAGGTGAGCGTAACGGCTCCCGACGTTCCCGGTGGTAGCACCCAGCCCTGTTGCCAGCCGTTGACAGTCACCGGTGTCAGCCGGGACCCGTCCGCGGCGTGTGCGATCCAGCCCGGGTTGATGCTCTCGGGAACCACCAGCACCCGAGACGCGGTCGACGGCGGGACATCGACGTCGCGACGGTCGGAACCCCACGCGCCGGTGTGCACCGGAACCGCTGTCGCCGAACGCAATTGCTGGGCCAGCGGCCCGGCCAGCTGGATGCCGTCGACCACGAACGCGGCCCCGGGGCTGACCACCAGCTCCTGCTGACCGGCGGGCAGCGCGACCGGCTGGGTCTGGCAGGGTGAAGCGGGCACCGGGTCGCCGTCGAGCAGCGCGCCGACGGTCGTGCGGACCGACGTCTGTACGAACTGGCCGGCCACACCGATGATCGGCCCACGCCCGCAAGGCAATTCGATGGCCCGTGTGCGATTGCGCGAAGCATCGGCCGCCGCTATCGGGGCGCCCCGGGCATCCACCGCGGTCACCTCGGCGAGACCGGGTGGCTTCAGTTGGTCGAACCCGAGCGCGGTGCGGTCGATGATGTCGTCCCAGTCGAGGATCGACAATTTCACGGTGTCGGTGACACGTGGTTTCAGGTCGACCGTTTGCGGACCTGCGTCGGGGGCGATCCGGCGCACCTGTGGTCCGTCGCCGAGATCGACGGCCACCAGAGTCGGATGCGCGGGCAGTTCCGACGGACTCGGGGTAACTCGCACGGCCGCTACTTCCACCGGCTTCGGCAGTTTGACCGTCAATGTAGGTGGCGTCTTGTGTTGCACGACGCGTTGCGGCGCGGTCCACGAGGTGCGCGGGTCGCCGTCGGTGGCGGCATACGCCGAACCCAGCACATCGATCGGATCGGCATCCCCCATGGCCCGCGCGGTGCCGGGCTCGGCGACCAGATCGGCCAGATTCGGACCCTGTCGAGCCCGCACCCACACCGTCGGTGTGACCGCGGTCGGCTGCGGCACCGTCAGCGTCCGACTCAAGTTCACCGGCTCCTCCGGTGACAACGCCATCGCCGCCGCGCAGCGAATCCCGTTCGGGCTGGGCGCGCAGCCGGGCCTGCCCAACAGCTCCGAACCCAGATCCCATTGCGCCACAGCCGAATTCAGTGGCGGGCCGGGAACGGCCACCGTGTGCCGCAGGCTGACCGGATGGGCGTAGCCGTTCGCGTCGTACTGGGTGACGGCGAAATCCGTGATGCCGAACTGCACGCCCGGCGAGCCGTCGTCGGTGGCAACGGCGGTGATCCGCACCCACGGCGACTCCCCGTACGGCAGTGCGGCGGTCAACGGCTTGCCGGCCTCGTCGAAGCGCAGTGTGCTGGTGCCGTTGACGGTCGACACCTCGATGCGGCGGACCTGGGCGCCGACGGCGGTGGCGCTGGGCGTGATGGTGATGGTCGCGTTGGTGACCGGGTGGTCGAAGTCCACCTGCAGCCATTGGCCGATCGCCGACTGCAGCGAGTTCGACACCCAACTGGTGGACGGATCGGCGTCGATGGCCGCGGCGGGTCCGGTGGCGGTCGCGACGTTGGGCAGCGCGGTCGAGTCCGACGCCGAACTCGACACCGACACACGGCCGCCGTTCCACTGGCCGTAGACCGTGTCCGCGCCCGCCGAGGGATAGTCGAGGACCCGGTTGTGCGTGTGGCGTTGGTCGTCCGGTGTGCGAATAGCCGACGAATGGTCATCGACCCGGCCGTAGTCGGTTTCGCGCGCCAGTGGGGTGTCCGTGACGGTGACGACCGGCACCGGCAGGCCGGCGCGTTGGGCGTCGGCGGTCAGCAGCATCGGCCCTAACGGCGGCTGGCCGAGCAGTCGGCGCCGCTCGTCGAGGCGGAGTAGCACCTCGGGTGCGCCGTCGACGCGGGCCATCGCATCGGTGTCGACGAGATAGGGCCGCACCGGCATGTCGGCGTTCACCCGGTAGATCTCGACTGCGGGGTAGCGCGGTCGCAACCCGCTGTCGGTGATGAAGCCGGCCAGCGTGCCGGGACCAACCGGGTCTCCGAACTGCGCGACCTTCTGCAGGCCGGGTGAACCGTCGATGGCCTGGTGTACCAGCACCGGCCGCGCTGACCGCGACGTCTCGGGATCCAGGTCGTTACGCACGACCACATACGAAATACCTTGGCGGGCAAGTGTATCGGCCAGGCCTGCGGACGGGCGGCCGGCGGCGAACAGTCGCTGCACGGAATCGAGCGCGCGGATCGTTTCCGGGGGGTTCAGGGGAATCGAGTCGCGCACGCCCCATGGACTGTCGCCGAGCACCTGCAGCGGCTCGTCGTGGCTGGTGCCCCACACCTGGGTGGCGAACGGCGCGCCGGGCGCCACCAGCACGCGGCCGCTTGTGTTGTGGTCGTCGAGCCAGTCGGCGGTCTCGTGCCAGTACTGCGGGATGGCGTCGAAAGTGCCCGGCGGGGTGAGGCGTCCGGCCCACGCCAACGACGTGGCGGCCGCCAGCGCAACCATGACGACCACCCCTACCGCGACGCGCTTGTCGCGTTCGGGATGAGCGAACGCCTCTATCCACGCGGCGCGCGGCGCGCTGCCGGGCAGCGGGATGCGACCCAACAGATGCGCCAGCCCCAGCGCCAGCGGCAGACGCAGGAGCGGTTCGAGCTTGTGGATGTTGCGCAGCGGGGTGCCTGCCGCATCGAGGAACGCCTGAACATGAAGGGCGACAGGCGAACCCAGACCACCGGAGTAGCCGGCGGCCAGGAGAACGACACCGATCAGCAGGATCGTGATGAGTCGCCCGCGCGCGGGCATCGACCGCATGGCCAGCCCCGCCATGCCTGCGGCCGCGATCAGGGTGGTCGCCAGTACCGCGACTGACCCGGTCACCAAAGAGGCACCCGCCGTGGCGTTGGGTGCGACGAACGGTGTCCATGCGTCGGTGCCACGCAGCATCTCGGTCAGCGACATCCACTGCGTGGTGACGCCGGAGGACTCGATGAAGTCCAGGAACGGCGGGCTGATCCGGCCCAGCATCACGAGCGCGACGACCCACCAGAGCACCGCGAGCACAATGCATCCCGCCCACCAACCGGTGAACCGCCACCACAGCCGATTGGGCCGGTGACACGCCAGCCAGATCACTGCGGCCAGGCAGCCGCTCAGCGTCGCGACGGCGTTGACGGCCCCCATCAATGCGATCGCCACGGCCGACCGCGCCGCGAGCACCCGGACGGAACCCTGACTCCTCAACGCGAGAATGACCGGCAGCAGTACCCACGGCGCCAGCATCATCGGCAGCACCTCCGACGAGATCGCGCCGAGCGTGGTGAGCACCCGCGGAGACAACGCGAAGGCGACCGCGGCGATGACACGCGACGACGGGCTGCCGATGCCCAGCGCTTCCGCGACGCGCAGCAGTCCCCAGAACCCCGCGACAAGCAGCAGCGCCCACCACAGCCGCTGGGTCACCCAGCCCGGAAGTCCGAGGAGGTCACCGGCGAGAAAGAACGTGCCGTGCGGGAACAGATAGCCGTACGCCTGGTTCTGCGCCTGCCCGAACGGCAGTTCGCTGTTCCACAGATTGAATGCGCGCGCCAGGAACCGCAGCGGGTTGGCGGTCAGGTCGAGCTTGGTGTCGGGCGAGATCTGTCCGGGCGACTGGGCGAAAGTCAGGATCAGCGCCGCCGCGGCGACCACCCACAGCCAGCGCCGGCTCAGCGGTCCGCTGGAATCAACTCCGGTCGCCGTACTCAACCCTGTTGAGCACCGATGACGCCGGGTCGCCCGCTTGCAGCGGAGGCTTGTTGTCCTGCTGCACCATCAGCGTCACACCGAACACGGCCGCCGCGCCCAGCAGCAACCCGACGACGATACTGGCCGCTGCAGGCACGAGAAACCGATCCACCCGGCCAACGTAGCAGAGAACATTTCTCGTGCCGGGAGCCGAACGCGTCGTCAGGCAGCCCCTTCACACCTGACGTCACCCACCCGACCGATTCCTATAGTGTCGGGGCCCATGGCTTTCCTGAGTTCGGGGCCCCGAGCACTCTGCGCACTTGTGGCCCTGTCTGCACTCGCGGCAGCCTGCTCGTCGCCCGCCGAACAGCCGGCCAAGTCGTCGACGCCCAGCCCCGCCGCGGCCGGGACCGCGATGCCCCAGGCCGGCGTTCCCGCGATGCCCGCCTGTGGTGAGGGGCCTGCACTTCTCGCGGGCATCACGACTCGGGACAAGCTCGCGCAGCTGCTCATGGTCGGCGTCAAAGATGCGGCCGATGCTCGCGCCGTCGTCGACACCCAGCACGTCGGCGGCATCATGATCGGTAGCTGGACCGACCTGTCGATGGTCTCCGACGGTTCGCTCGCCCAGATAGCGCAGTCCGCGGGCCCGCTTCCGCTGGCGGTCAGCGTCGACGAGGAAGGCGGCCGGGTGTCGCGGTTGTCCTCGCTGATCGGCACCCAGCCGTCGCCCCGGGTGCTGGCGCAGACCCAGACGCCGGATGCGGTCTACCAAATCGCGTTGCAGCGCGGACAGGCCATGCGCAACCTCGGCATCACCATCGACTTCGCGCCGGTGGCCGACGTCACTGTCGAGTCCGACGACGAGGTGATCGGCGATCGCTCGTTCGGTTCGGATCCGGCGACCGTGACCGACTACGCCGGCGAGTACGCCCGCGGCCTGCGTGACGCGGGCCTGCTGCCCGTGCTCAAGCACTTCCCCGGCCACGGCCACGGCTCCGGCGACTCGCACACCGGCAGCGTCACCACCCCGCCGATCTCGGATCTGCAGAACGACGACCTGGTCCCCTATCGGACGCTGACGACGCAGCCACCAGTCGGCGTCATGGTCGGGCACATGCAGGTGCCCGGCCTCACCGGCAGCGACCCGGCCAGTCTGAGCCCGGCGGCCTACGGCCTGCTGCGGTCGGGAAACTACGGCGGCCCGCCGTTCAACGGCCCCGTGTTCACCGACGACCTGTCGTCCATGCAGGCCATCTCCGACCGCTTCGGGGTCGCCGAGGCAGCGCTGCGCGGGTTGCAGGCGGGTGCGGACACCGCGTTGTGGGTCACCACCGAGGAGGTGCCCGCCGTGCTGGACCGGCTGGAGAAGGCGCTGGCCGCCGGCGAGCTGTCGATGGCAGGAGTGGACGCGTCGGTGCTGCGGATGGCGGCGGTCAAGGGCCCGAATACGCGCTGCTGATTCCCGCCCACCGCCCGCTGCTGATTCCCGCCCACCGCCCGCTGCTGATTCCCGCCCACCGCCCGCTGCTGACGCCTGGCGTGCACGCATTGCTTACTCTGGAGTAATGGCCGGAGGTACCAAGCGATTGCCGCGTGCGGTGCGCGAGCAGCAGATGCTCGATGCTGCGGTGGCGATCTTCTCGGTCAACGGCTATCACGAGACTTCGATGGACGCGATCGCTGCCGAGGCCCAGATCTCCAAACCGATGCTGTACCTCTACTACGGCTCCAAGGAGGAACTCTTCGGCGCGTGCCTGGACCGTGAGCTGTCTCGGTTCGTCGAACAGGTGCGCAAGGAGATCGACTTCAAGCAGAGCCCGAAAGACTTGTTGCGCAACGCGGTTCTGGCCTTCCTGAACTACATCGACGCCAACCGCGCGTCGTGGATGGTGCTTTACACCCAGGCCACCAGCTCGCAGGCGTTCGCCCACACCGTGCGGGAAGGCCGTGAGCGGATCATCGATCTGGTCGGGCGGCTGCTGATGGCGGGCACGCGGAATCCGGAGCCGGACACGGACTTCGACATGATGGCGGTCGCGCTGGTAGGCGCGGGTGAGGCCGTCGCCACCCGGGTCAGTACCGGCGACGCCGACGTGAACGAGGCCGCCGAGCTGATGATCAATCTGTTCTGGCGCGGCCTGAAGGGAAAGCCGTCGGACAAGGAAACCCCCGAGATCCCCGAGGCGCCCGCGGTCGTGTCGAACTAGTTCTTCAGCAGGTACAGCCCGAGGCGTTGTAGCTGCTGTACAACGAAGCCCCGGCCTGCCCGGTCGCCGACATGCCGCCGGTCTCCTCGAGCGCATCGTCGGACATGTGGCTGGTGAACAAGTCGTCCCAGGTGATCGTCATGGCTAACTCCCCTTGGTTTCCACCGCCGGCAGCGATGGAGCCCGATCGCTGACGGAACGGTTAATATTCTTGCAGTATGAGCAGGACACGTGCCGCGGATGGCGGATTTCTCTGTGAGTTCTCTATGAATTCGCCGGAGGGCGGTGCAGCGAAACGAACACGGTGGCTGGATCGCCCCCGGGGGATCGGATGGATACGGGACTGGATCGCGTACTGGCTCGTGCGGCGACGATCGACGAGCTGCTTTCCGACGCCTATCGACCACTGTCCGGGCAGCAGGGGGACGCCGACCTCGCGGCGCGACGGCTTGCGGCGTGGTGCAGTGCGTGCGCAAGCGGTGACCGGTCGCTGTTCGCCCGGCGGCTGGCTCGCGACGGGCTGACGCCCGACGAGGTGCTCGCCCGCTTCGCCACGGTGGAGGGCGACCGTCTCGTCTCAGAGTGGGGCGCAGACGCCGAGTGGGTCGCTGCGGTCTTAGGAATCGGCGACGAACCGGCCGTGCCGGAAGACGCTGCGGTGGCGTTCGGGGATCTGCTGGCGCCGGTGGTCGACGAGGCGCAGCGGCGCATGTGGGCGGATCTCGCGCCGCAGGTGCGAGACGTCATGACCGACGGCGCACACGCGGACATGCGTCACGCGCTGGTGATCGAACTATCCGACCTTGCGGCGCCTGCACTGTTCGCGCGCTTCATCGAGGCGCGCGGGCGCGGGGCCGGCTACCGCGACTTCATCTCCGAGATGAGGGCGACGGGGTTTCGTCGCCTGATCGAGGACGAACCGGTCCTGCTTCGGTTGATGGCATCGTTGACCCGGCAGTGGATCGAGACGTCACGTGAACTGCTCACGCGGCTGTCGGCGGACCTTCCGTCGATTCGCCGCGACTTGCTCGGCTCGGACACGGACTGTCGTGTCGCCGCGGTCAAGAGCCGACTTTCCGATCCGCACAACTTCGGTCGCACCGTAGCGGTGCTCGACTTCGAGGACGGCTGTCGCGTCGTCTACAAACCCAAGGACCTCTCCGTCGATGCGGCATGGGCAAGACTGGTCGACAGGCTCAACGAAGACGCCGCCCCCGTCGATCTCCGCGCCATGCGGGTACTCGCATGCACCGGCTACGGCTGGACGGAGTTCATCGAACACGCCGGTTGCACTGACGCGCAGGACTTCCGGCAGTTCTATCGCCGGGCCGGCGCATGGCTGGCGCTCTTTCACGTCTTCGTCGGCGTCGACATGCATCAGGAGAACATCGTTGCGACCGCGTCGCATCCCGTACCGATCGACCTCGAGATGATCCTGCAGCCACCCGACACCCGACTCGACTCCGCGGACGACAGCGGTCAAGCCTTCGTGAAGGCGATGCGGAAGGTACTCGACTCCGTACTCACGGTCGGCCTGTTGCCGGCCTACGGAAGACACTCCGCCAGTGAGGTATTCGTGATCGGGGGAGTCCACTCGAACGCCTCGCCGCGGGTGACGGTGCGGTGGACCGACGTGAACACCGACACGATGCACCCCGTGCGCGAACAGGACACCGCACCCGCCACCAACCTGCCCTTCGTCGGTGATCACCGCGCCAGCCTCGGTGACCACCTCGACGAACTGATGTCGGGCTTCGCCGACTACGCCCGCTTCCTGCGGCGACATAGCGCCGGTGAACTCCTCGATGACTTCACCGGATTGGCGGTGCGCACCGTCATCCGGCCCACCCGGTTCTACACCGGCTTGCTGGGCCGCCTTCGCGACCACCGCACGATGGACGACGGGGTTATCTGGTCCGCGCAAGCCGACTTCACGGCGAGGCTCGCGGATTGGGAGAGCGACTCGGATCCCGGCTGGCCGACGCAGCGCGCCGAACGCGCGTCGCTGACCGACCTCAACGTGCCGCACTTCACGACTGTCGCCGACACCGCCCGCGCGGACGCTCGGCTTCGCGGCCTCGGCGATAGCGAAATCGATTGGCAGATTGAACTGATTGGGCAGAACACCGGCTTGCTACGGCCGTCGCCCGACCGCGGCCTACCGCCCCTCGCCACCGCGACGGACTCGGCGCACCACGCGTTCATTGAGCAGGCGGATGCCCTTGCCGCCGTGCTGGCGGAGCACTCGATTCGCGAGGGGTCTGGCGCGGCCTGGATCGGGCTGGACTGGCTCGGCGACTCCGAGGTGTCGCAGCTCGTCGTCCTCGGCCCGGACCTCTACAACGGCAATTGCGGTGTCGCACTGTTCCTTGCCGCACATGCCGCAGTCACAGGCGAGACGTCATCGGAGACCCTGGCTCGGGCGGCCCTGGCCGCGCTGCGCCGAAACCTTCACGGCCGCAATCCAGCTCGGATGGCCCGTTCACTGGGCGTCGGCGGCGGCCTGGGCCTGGGATCGATCGTGTACGGCTTGGCGGTGATCGCCTACCTGCTCGGCGACGAGGCCGTCGCTCGCCGACGCGCACGCTGCGGCGGCGTTGATCACCGACAGTCTCATCGCCGCCGACCGCCGGCTGGATGTTCTCGGTGGCAGTGCGGGCGCCATTCTCGGATTGCTTCGATTGCACCGGCAGACGGACTCCGCGGCTGCCCTGCTGCTCGCCCAGAAGTGCGGCCAGCGGCTGCTTTCCCACGATCGCGTCGGCCCGCCGGGGCAGCGAATGTGGGCCAGCCCGGAATTCGGCAGGCCGCTCAACGGCATGTCGCATGGGGCCGCGGGCTATGCGTACAGCCTGCAGGCGTTGTCGAACGCCACCGGCTGTCAGGATTTCGCGGATGCGGCGGCCGAATGTGTCGCCTTCGAGAACGCCTCGTTCGAGGCCGGCGGCTGGGCCGACCTGCGCCCGACGACTGACGCGGGCCGCCCGTGCAAGTGGTGTTACGGAGCGCCCGGCATCGGCCTGGCGCGCGTTGCGACGACCACGCTCGCGGGTGCGCCTCCGTCGTCGTGTACGTCCGACATCCACCGTGCCCTCGACGGAGTCGAGGACGCATGGCCCGTCGCCACCGACACGCTGTGCTGCGGAACACTCGGCAGCGTCGAGTTACTGCACGAAGCCGCGCGAGGCGATGAACCGTCCCGACCTACAGGAAAAGGCCACCCGGCATCTGCTCACCGTCGTCGAATCGGCCCGCGCCGCAGGGGATTTCCGCTGGAGCAGCGGGACGCAGCGCTTCAATCTCGGCCTGTTCCGGGGCATCGCGGGGATCGGCTACACAATGTTGCGCGCGGTCGACCATTCGTTGCCGAACGTGTTGGTCTGGGAGTAGCGATGAGCGTTGGCTCCTACATTCGGCGCAGCGTCCCGATGCTGCGGGCGGTCCGCGGAGCGGTCACGCTGTCGATCGCGCTCGGCCTGCTGGTGTCGGCCCTGCCCTTTGTCGCGAACGCGGCGTTCGGCCCGGTCATGGAGTCGATCGCCGATGCCGGGATGGCCGGAAACCTCGGCGGAGTCTGGGATTTGAGCGGCTCGCTGCTCAGCCGCGCCGACGGCAATGCATCGGGACTCTTCGGCTGGCTGGCGGCGCCGCTGTCGTTCGTGGTGCTGCTCACCATCTGGGCGGGTGCGTTGATTGCGGCTCAGATCCTGGGCTTCGCGAAGTCGTGGATCGACGCCACGGTCGAGTGGCGCCTGTTGACCGTCGTCCGTCAGCGCGTGCACGACCACATTCAGTCGCTGTCCCTCGACTTCTTCACCGGCACCCGCGTCGGCGGGCTGATGCAGCGGGTGCAACTGGAGGCCGCCGGAGTGCAGCGGCTACTGACGGTTTGCATCATCCCACCGGCGGTGGACGCCGTCGTGTTGGTGATCGCGCTCGCGTACCTGCTCGCGCTGTCGTGGCAGATGACGATCGTCGCGCTGGTGCTGGCGCCGCTGGCGTTCATTGCACTGCGGTACGCCGGCAAGGGACTCCAAGCGGCGACGCGGCGAATGATGATGGCACACCGGGCGATGGGCGGCGAGCTGGAGGAAACGGTCAGCGGCATTTCGGAGGTCCAGGTCTTCAACGCCCAACCGCGGCGCAGCGAGCGCTTCCACGCAGGCATCGGCCGCGGCCGCGAAAAGCGTTGCGGCTGATGATGATCTGGACCCATGCGGGCGCAACGAGCGCTCAGGTGCTCATCGCGCTGAGCACCGTGCTCGTGCTGATCATGGGATCGTCTTCGGAGCGGCGTTCGGGCTGACCTTCGCAGGCCTGGTGGTGTTCGTCGCGTTCGTGCCGACGATGTTCGCCGCGGTGCAACGGATGGTGACGGCTTATTCGGCATACCGTTCGATCCTGCCGAACGTCGCTTCGACCTACGAGCTTCTCGACACCAGCCCGACCGTGCGGGACCATCCGGAGCGCAACGCCGCTACGGCCGGTCGCAGGCAACATCGTGTTCGAGGACGTGGTATTCAGCTACTCGCCGGAGCAGAAGGTACTCGACGGGTTGTCGTTCTCCGATCAAGGACGGCGAGACCGTGGCGCTGGTCGGCCCGATCGGATCTGGCAAGTCCACCATCTTCAACTTGCTGCTGCGCTTCCTCGATCCGCAGCACGGCCGAATCATCCTCGACGGCAACGACATCAGCCTTGTGACCATCGCGTCGCTGCGCGAGCAGGTCACCAAGCTGGCCCAGTTCCCGTTCTTCATGAAGGACACCATCCGCGAGAACGTGCGGCTGGCCCGGCCGGACGCCGGCGATGCGGACGTCGAGGAGGCCTGCAGGCTCGCCCACGATCCACCCCGTCATCGTCGACCCGGTCAAGATCCAGCACGGCTACGACACCGTCGTCGACGTGCAGGTGCCGTCCGGGGGACAGAAGCGGCTTGATCGCGCTGGCGCGCTGCCTGCTGCGCAAGCCCGAGGTGCTGCTGCTCGACGAGCCGACCGAGAACCTCGACGCAGACCAGCGGACGCGGCTGACCCGGGTGATCCGCGAGTATGCCCAGGCGACGAACGTGCATCGTGATCAGCCACGACATGGACTTCATCGCCGCCGTGGCCGACCGCATCATCGTGCTCGACGGGGGCCGTGCCGCAGAAGAAGGCACCCACGAGGCGCTGCTGGCCCGCGGCGGCCTGTACCGGAAACTCTACGAAGCGCGAGAACGTCGACCCGGCCTTCGTCCGTGGCGCGGCGCCTTAGCCGCGCAGTATCTCGCGGGCGGCGACCACAACACCGTCGGTTCGTATCGTCGCGGCCTGCGCCTCCGCCCGTGCCCGCACTGGAGGCTGCAGCGCACGGTCGAGCGCTTCGGCCAGCGACACCGCTGTCGGATCGGCCGCCGGGTGCGCGACCCCGATACCGAGCGCGGCGGCGCGTTCGGCGAAGTAGGGCTGGTCGTACTCGTGCGCGACGACGACCTGGGGGACGCCGGCATGCGCGGCCTGTGTCGTGGTGCCCGAGCCGCCGTGATGCACCACCGCTGCCACGCGTCGCAGGAGTGCCTGCAGATTTGTCTCCCCGGCAGACAACAAGTCCGGCGCGTTATCGGCAGGCATCAGGTTGGCCCAGCCCCGTAGGACGATCGCGCGGTATCCCAGTTCCCGCGCCGCCGCGACCATCGCGGCGCCCGACACCCGCGGGTTCCGGATGCTGCCGAAGCCGAACAGGATGGGCGGTTCACCCGCGTCGAGGAACGCCTCCAGCTCATCGGGCAACGGTCGTGGATCAGGCATCAGCCAGGCGCCGGTTTGCGCCACGTCCAACTCCGACGGCGACGGCCATGGTGCCAGCGTTGGATCGGCGGCCAGAAGCGGCCGATCGGTGGTCATATAGCGGTGCACATCGCGCACGGGCTGCAGCCCGAGAGCCGCCCGCGCCGCGTTGAGTCCGTCGGCCCAGGTGTCGTTCCACCACTGGGCGTGCAGGGCCCACCGGGTTTGGTTGTCGGCGTCCTCCGGTCTCGGCGGCCCGAACACCGGCGGCGGCGAGTGGTGCGCAGACGGCAGGGCCACCGGCGCGAACGTGGCGTAGAAGTAGGGGATTTCGAGCTTCTCGGCGACGGAGCGGGCGGCGATCTGCATCGCGGCACACCCGACGATCGCGTCGTAGCCGGTCGCCGCGGCACCAATCGCTTCGAACTGCGCAGCGGCGGTGGCCGCCGCACCACCGGCCACCTTGCGCGGGCCCCGTCGCGGATCGTGCCCGATTGGGAAGTACGGCAACTCAACAGCGTTGAGCAGGTCGTCGAAGCCCGGCGGTGCGCACACGCCGGCGTCGTGACCGATTCCACGCAAGTACGACCCGAGCGCCAGCATCGGCTGCACATCACCACGCGATCCGATCGTGGACAGCAGTACTCGCATCCTGGTACCTCCCGGGGAACGCGAAGGTAGCATCTCGGCAGGCCGATGACCGATGACTTAACAGAAGACGCCGCACCATTGCTCGTGCTTGCGGCGGGTCAGCGCTGCGGCAGCACGCTGATTCAGCGGCTGCTGTGTTCCCACCCCCGGGTGCAGATCTGGGGCGAGCACGCCGGCCAGCTTCGCGCCGTGTTGACCGCTGGGCAACGCCTGCGCCTGTGGTCCGAGTCGACCGGCATGGCGGGCCGAAACGAGTTGACGTCCAGCGGATACCAAGGCTTCATCGCCAATGTGACCCCGCAGGCAAGCGAGATCGACCGGGCATGCATCGCGTTCATCGAGACGCTGTTCGCCAAGCCGGCGCGCGACGCCGGCAAGCCCATCTGGGGGTTCAAGGAGGTTCGGTACGGGCTTGCGGAGGTGCTGCTGCTGCGGCGACTGTTCCCGCGGCTTCGGGTGATACACGTCCTGCGGGATCCGCGCGATGTCCTGCGCAGTCTTGACGAGTGGGAACGCAGCGGAGGCTGGAACCGCGTGGAAACCGAAGCATCACTGAGGAATTGGGTCAGCGTGGCGAACAGTTTTGTGGCCGCGGATGCTGATCCCGATCTGAGTGGCTTCGTGATGACCGTTCGCTACGAAGACCTCGTCCCGTTCCGGGACGGGTGGACGAAGGCGATCGCCGAGCACTGCGGCCTGGACTCCGGCTTACTCGACATGTCGGTCTTCGACCACGTGGTGCACACCGCCGGGCCGCGCGGCCGCGCGACTCGCGAGCTTCGTGAGTGGTCGGAACTGCCGTCGTCGCTGCGGGATCTCGTCGACGACGACGAGCTTCGCATGGTCGCTTCGGCCTACGGCTACGACCTCGGGTGAATCGGGTTGTCTGCAGACCTCGGGGCGTCGAGATGCCAAGCTCTAAGCGACTTTTTCGCTGCCTCCTTAGCCAAGCTCTTCAACGAGCGAATTTTTCGCTCATAGGCTGGCGCGGCGGACAGTGGTCTGCGCGAGGGCTGGGAAGCCACCGAATTGATACTCGGTTCGGCTAGAGCGACGTGACGCTGCCCATCAGGTGTGGGTCACCCTTGCTCAGGTGACGCAGCGTGAACTCCCAGCCGTCGGCGACGCGGTCGACGTACAGCCCGGCCCGCGCGGGCAACACCACCGGCTTGGCGAATTTCACCGAGTACTTCACCGCGTCGGGCAGTGATCCCTCGATGTTGGCCAGAACCGCGGCGGCGGTGAACATTCCGTGTGCGATAACCGTCGGGAAACCGAACAGCTTGGCGGCGATCGGGTTGGTGTGGATCGGGTTGTGATCGCCGCCGACCGAGGCGTAGTGGCGGATCTGACTGGGCGTGATGGTCAGCACCGCGTTGGGCGGTCCGAGCTTGGGTGGTTTCTGCGGAGGCGCCTTCGGTTCGTCGGACAGGCTGGTCTTCTGCTGGTGCAAAAACGTCGTCACCTGATGCCAGGCCATCTCACTACCGACGTTCACGTCGGTCACGATGTCGACCAGTAGGCCGCGCCGGTGCTCACGCAGGTTCTCGGCATGCACGCGCACCGACACCGAGTCCGTGACCGCGATCGGGCGGTACTGGGTGATGTGGTTCTCGATGTGCACCGAACCCATTGCGGCAAAAGGAAAGTCGAAGCCCGTCACCAAGGACATCACCGTCGGGAAGGTCAGCGCGAACGGGTAGGTCAGCGGAACCGCGTCGCCGAACCGCAGGCCGGTGACATTCGCGTAGGCCGCCACGTTCGCGGGGTCGATGGGCAACTCGTCGACGGTGAGCGTGCGGTTGGGCAACGAGTCGCCACGCGGCACGAACGGTAGCGCACCCGCCGCAGCGCGCACCAGGTTCATCAGCCCAGACGGTTGCGTCACGCTAGGCCCCCAACCACGCCTGGCCGCAGACCCGGATCGTGTTGCCGGTCACGGCGTTCGACGCCGGGCTGGCGAAGTAGGCGATGGTTTCGGCGACGTCCACCGGTTGCCCACCCTGGTACAGCGAGTTCAGCCGGCGGCCCACCTCGCGGGTGGCCAGCGGGATGGCCTCGGTCATCTTCGTCTCGATGAAGCCGGGCGCCACGGCGTTGACGGTGATGCCCTTGCCGGCGTACGCCTCCGACAGCGAGTCCGTCAGCCCGATCATGCCCGCCTTGGTGGCCGCGTAGTTGGTCTGTCCGCGGTTGCCTGCGATGCCTGCCATCGACGACAGGCCGACGACCCGGCCGCCCTCGCCGAGGGCGCCGCGCTCGACCAGGCCTTCGGTGAGCCGAAGCGGGGCAAGGAGATTGACCGCGACGACAGAATCCCAGCGCGATTCGTCCATGTTGGCCAACAGCTTGTCGCGGGTGATCCCCGCATTGTTGACCAGAACATCGGCGCGGCCGTCATAGTGCTCGCGCAGGTGCTCGGCGATCCGGTCGACGGCGTCATCGGCGGTCACATCGAGCGTCAGCGCCGTGCCACCGACCTTCGTCGCTGTCACGCCCAGGCTGTCTGGCGCCCCTGCTGGGCCTTCCATGTCGATGCACAGCACCCTGGCGCCGTCACGCGAGAACACCTCGGCAATCGTGGCGCCGATGCCGCGCGCGGCGCCGGTCACGATCGCGACCTTGCCGTCAAGTGGCTTGTCCCAATCCGCGGGCGGTGCCGAATCGGCCGCGCCGACGCGGAACACCTGGCCGTCGACGTAGGCCGACTTACCCGAGAGCAGGAACCGAAGGGTCGACTCCAGACCGGTCGCGGCCGGCTTCGCCTCGGGCGACAGGTACACCAGGTTCACCGTCGCGCCGCGGCGCAGTTCCTTACCGAGCGAGCGCGTGAACCCCTCGAGCGCGCGCTGCGCAATGCGTTCATGACCGGTGCCGGCATCCTCGGGTGTGGTGCCGACGACGACGATCCGTCCCGACGATCCGATGTTGCGCAGCAGCGGGGTGAAGAACTTGTACAACGCCTTCAGGCCCACGGGGTCGGTGATGCCTGTCGCGTCGAACACCACGCCGCCGAACGTGTCGGCCCAGCGGCCGCCGAGGTTGTTGGACACCACCTCGTAGTCCTCTGCCAGCGCCTGGCGCATCGGCTCCACCACCCGGCCCTCGCCGCCGATCAGCAGGGTGCCGCCCAGCGGCCGATCGCCGGCCTTGTACCGGCGTAGCGTCTCGGGCTGCGGGATGCCCAGCTGCTTGGCGAGGAACGATCCGGGCGCGGAATGGACGAGTTGCGAGTAGAGATCCGAAGCCATGGGTACGAACTTACTCCAGAGTAAGAACCGTGGGTACTATGACCCTATAGAGAAGCTCTGGATAACCAACAACGGAGGCGAACAAACGTGGCTAACAGCACGACCAGCCGACGCGTCGCGGTGCTCGGCGGCAACAGGATTCCATTCGCGCGCTCCGACGGTGCCTACGCGAACGCCTCCAACCAGGACATGTTCGCCGCGGCCCTCGGCGGGCTGATCGACCGGTTCAACCTGTCCGGCGAGACGCTCGGGGCGGTGATCGGGGGCGCGGTGCTCAAGCACAGCCGCGACTTCAACCTGATCCGCGAGTGCGTGCTGGGCAGCTCGCTGTCGTCGTACACCCCGGCATTCGACATCCAGCAAGCCTGCGGCACCGGGCTGCAGGCGACGATCGCTGCGGCGGACGGCATCGCGGCCGGTCGTTACGACGTCGCGGCGGCCGGCGGGGTGGACACCGCGTCCGATGCGCCGATCGCGCTCGGCGACGACCTGCGCCGGACCCTTCTCGGGCTGCGGCGCTCCAAGTCCAACGTCGACCGGCTCAAGCTGGTCGGCAAGCTGCCCGCATCGCTGGGCATCCAGATTCCCGTCAACAGCGAGCCACGCACCGGCCTGTCGATGGGTGAGCACGCGGCCATCACCGCCAAGGAGATGCGGATCAAGCGCACCGATCAGGACGAGCTCGCCGCGGCCAGCCACCGCAACATGGCCGCCGCCTACGACCGCGGGTTCTTCGATGATCTCGTCACGCCGTTCCTCGGTATTTATCGCGACAACAACCTGCGGGCCGACTCGTCGCCGGAGAAGCTGGCCAACCTCAAGCCGGTGTTCGGGGTGCGCAATGGCGACGCGACGATGACCGCGGGCAACTCGACGCCGCTGACCGACGGCGCATCGGTGTCGCTGCTCGCCAGCGAGGAGTGGGCCGCCGCGCACGGTGTCGAACCGCTGGCGTATTTCGTCGACGCCGAAACCGCGGCGGTCGACTACGTCAACGGCAAGGACGGCCTGCTGATGGCGCCCACCTATGCGGTGCCGCGGCTGCTGGCCCGAAACTCCCTTGGCCTGCAGGACTTCGACTTCTACGAGATCCACGAGGCCTTCGCGTCGGTGGTGCTGGCGCACCTGCAGGCGTGGGAGTCCGAGGAATACTGCAAGGAACGACTCGGGCTCGACGCGGCGCTCGGTTCGATCGACCGGTCGAAGCTCAATGTCAACGGTTCATCGCTGGCCGCGGGGCATCCGTTCGCCGCGACGGGCGGCCGCATCGTCGCGCAGTTGGCCAAGCAGCTGGCCGAGAAAAAGAAGGAGACCGGGCAGCCGGTACGCGGGTTGATCTCGATCTGCGCGGCGGGCGGCCAGGGCGTGGCCGCGATCCTCGAGGCCTGAGAATTCGTCGGCCGCGGGCTGTAACGGCCACGCCGGGACCGCCGATAAACGGATAGCTCCGTGCTGGCGTCTGACCCCCCGACCCGACGTCAGTACGGGGCTCTTATGTCTGCCCGGGCCTACTGCTCAGGCAACGGATCCTTTTTCGCCTTGATCGGGCCGGCCGTCGGCGGCGGGGTGAACAGGCTGCCCCCGACACTGCCCCGCGCCGTCTGCACGGCGACCAGCCCCCAGGTGCCCAACAGAGCTCCACCAGGTGAGCGCGAACGGCATTCCGCGGCCCGCACGTGACTGCGCGCCACTGTGGGATGCCGGAACCATTGGATCGTCACGGCGACGACGAGCACCACGAGCAGCACCGGCCGCGACGAACCAATTGGGGCCGAAGTGCGCCAGCCGGGCCAGCTCGGTCGTCATGGGGCCTTATGTTTGCACGCGCATGCTTCGATGGACTGATGCAGATGAGTCTCACCGTCGTCGGAATCTCCACGACCGGCCCCGCGCCGGTCGACAACTTCGTGCAGAACCTGGCCAAGCTGCGCGACGAGGGCTTCCGCCGAGTGTGGATGGCCCAGTTGCCCTACGACGTCGACCTCCCGATCGTGCTGGCGCTCGCGCTTCGCGAGGTCGACGGCATCGAGGTGGGGTCGGGTGTCATCCCGATCCAGGTGCAGCATCCGATGCAGCTGGCGCAGCGCGCCCTCACGCTCAGCCTGATCAGCGGTGGCCGGTTCGCCCTCGGCATCGGGATGAGCCACCGCCTGGTGACCGAAGGTGTGTGGGGCATCTCGTGGGACAAGCCCGTGCGCCAGATGCGTGAGTACCTCGACGGGCTGCAACCGCTGCTGGCGGGACAGGCGGCAGATGCGACGGGCGAGTTCTGGACCACCCGCGGGTCGTTGCAGATTGCCGGCGCCCCGGCGCCCGAGGTGTACATCGCCGCGCTCGGCCCGCAGATGCTGCGCTTGGCCGGCCGGCGCGCCGCGGGCACCCTGACCTGGATGACCGGACCCAAGACGCTGGCCGAGCACATCGTGCCGACGCTGCGCGGGGCGGCCGCCGAGGCGGGGCGAAGCGAAAGCGATGTGCGGGTGGCCGCGTCGCTGCCGGTGTGTGTCACCGACGACGTCGACGGCGCCCGCAAGCAGGCGGCGAACGAGTTCGCGATCTACGGAACCTTGCCGTCGTATCGGGCCATGCTGGACCGCGAGGGCTATGCCGGACCCGAGGACGCGGCGATCATCGGCGACGAGCAGACCGTGTCCGAACGCCTCGACGAGCTGAGTGCCGCCGGCGTCGACGAGTTCACCGCAGCGGTCTTCGACGCCTCGCCCGAGGTCCGTGAGCGCACCAGGGCGCTGCTGCGCTCGAAGGATTCCTGAAGCCGAAATTCGGCCTGGTGTGACGGCATTCACAAGCGTACGATCGATCGCACGACGGGTTCGGGAGTGACTATTCCGAAGAGCCGGCAAAAGGGTTGAAAGCCGGACGCGCGAGACTAACGAAGACGCACCTAAGTGTCCTCCCGAACCCGCCCTTATGTCTGAGTCAAGATCGACGCCAGTTCCGCGCGTGGCACCGAAACGCGCTGTGGTCCGGCGACCTCCGGCAGCCACATGCCCTGGCCGATGTAGAAGATGACCGCGTCGTCGGTGATGGCGAAGTTCTCATACACCTTCGATCCGAGGGTGTTGCCCGGCGCCGGCCCCTCATAGCCCTGCCAGTGCTTGTCCATCTCACGCTGCACGATCGGGTCGAGCACCTCAACGGCGCCCGCCCTGAAGAAGGTGTCGAACGTGATCGGGGCATGCGCGGCAAGGTCGTAGTTGAGCGCGTGGAATCCGGTCACCGGATGGGCACCCGTATCGCCGTACAACTCGAGGACGACGCTTCGGGTACCCGCCTCCGCGGTGCCCGACTGACCCGACTGATACGAGTGCGGGTTCACTCCGTAGTCGTAGGTGCGGTCGTGCCGGGGCATCTGTGTCACGAAGTCGATGAACTCGTCGCGGTCTTGCTTGATGAACGTGGTCAGGGCGCCCTGGTCGGGATAGTCCAGCGGATAGGTGATATCGATTGAGTACGTTTCGCTTTCGGTGACGATGTGGCAGTTCCGGTTGGCATCGACCGTCCCGCCCAGGCCGGCGCAATCCGGCGCGACCGATGCCGGCTGGTCCGCACTGGGCGCGCCCACCGGGTGGACCTGCAGTTCGCACGTGTCGATTTCAACTGGGATGGTTGAGGTTTCGGTGGTCCCCGGCGGGGTGACCAGTAGGTCGGTGTAGGTCGGGCACGACCCGTCAGGATTGTTCGGGTCGACGGCGACCCCTTCCACGATGGCGAATTGCGGTCGGTTGGCCTCGAGCGTGACCGTCGGCAGCGTGTCAGTCCGCAGGCCGCCCATGTATCCGGACAGCGTGCGGGTGGCGTGCAGCAGCGGTCCGCCCGCACCCGAGTCGACACCCGGGTACCCGGTGAGGGTGCACGGGGCGGCGCCGGGCGCCAGCCGGAACTGCAGCGTGACCGAGCGATGCCCGGCGGCTGCCTGCTGCACGCCGGTCGTCACGGCCACCTGTCCGTTGGTGCACGGCGGAGATGGGTCGGAATGCGCGACGGCTGGCAGGCTAGCGCATGCGGCGAAAGATGCTGCAGCACATGCCAATGCTGCCATGCTCCTGATCGTCACGGCCGGTCTACTTCCCGTCGGGGTATAGACGTACGGTGTCGACACCACCCCCGATGGCAGGCGGGCCGAGCAGCACGGTGGACGTGTTCGTGACGGGGTCGTAGGCCAGTAGCGACTGACCACCGCCGCAACCGACCTGGGCCACGATCGCGAGCTTGTCGCCGATCACGCCCGCCAAGCCCACGCTGTGGCTGACGCCCGGAATGTCGACCCGCTCGGTGTGCCCGTCGGGCGTCAGCCGGGACACAAACGAGGTGCCGCACGCTCCCGCGGTGGGAAGAAATATGCCACTGGGCAATTCGTAGGCATTCCAGTTGCCATAGTTGCCCTCGAATCCGGGGGCGTCGTCGTGGGTGTTGACGGCGGTCATCGCGGTGGGCTTGCCGCCGTCGAGCGGCACCTCCCAAAGCTGCTCGCCTGAACCGCCTTCCGCGGTGCAGTGGGTGAGGATGACCTCGGGAGCCCACCACTTCA
This sequence comes from uncultured Actinomycetota bacterium, assembly GCA_963793055.1. Classification (GTDB taxonomy): domain Bacteria; phylum Actinomycetota; class Actinomycetes; order Mycobacteriales; family Mycobacteriaceae; genus Mycobacterium. The sequence goes on from CAWBYS010000006.1 coordinate 58,931, forward strand.
CCGGCGCGCAGTAGGACTTGGGCATCGGGACGGGCAGCGTGCGGATGATCGACCCGTCGTTGCCGACCACCACCAGGCTGTTGTCCGATCGGGGCACGATCTCGTTCCCGAGGTTCGCGGTACCCAGCACCAACTGTGTTCCGTCGGGTGACTCCAGGTAGTCGCCACTGAACTGGCCTGAACCGCCCAGATCCTCCGTCGGGTATGCCAATTGCTCCTTGCCCGCCATATCGATGCGCTTCAGCGTCCCCGGTTCGTTTCCGTTGAAGCTGGTCGACACCAGGAGTGCCTTGCCGTCCGGGCGGGTGTACTCAGGGGTGCCGTCGATGGGCGTCGTGGTGCGCACGCCGGTGTGCAGATCGATCGAGAGTGCGTACGACTTCCGGTCCTTCGCCGTCCTGAACAAGGCATGGCTCCCGTCGCCGGACCAGGACATCAGGTCCGGATTGCCGTCGCCGGGTGGGAACTCGGTGATCTTGTAGCGGTTGCCCGTTGGCTCGACGAGGTACAGCACCGTGGTGGCTTCGCGGGGATCTGTGTCGCCCGGTTCGGGTGGCACGCCGGGTTGGTGGGGCGTGACGGGCGTCCATATCGCCAGCGCCCATCCGGGGCCGACCTGTGACCACGGCACGTCTGCGATGCCGCGCTCGGTGCCGGTTGCCACGGCAGGGGTGGCCGGCGGCGCCGCAGGTGGTGACGGGGTAGCGGTCGCCGCAGGGGCGTTCGAATGGGACTGCGCCTCAGTCGGACTGGTCGATGCTGAGCAGCCTGCCAACAACAGTGACGCCGATGCGACGATGCCGAGTCCAGCGCGCCAGTGTGCAGCCCGGTCGGGGACTTGCTTCATGTCGGTTCCTTTCGGTCATGGAAATGGTGCGACCAACGCCTTGGTGGATTCTTTCCAGTGCTCAGCCGACGCGCGGCACGACCAGGTTCGCGAGTTCGATGTCGTCCGCGCGGTCCTGATCGGTCCAGGAGCCCTTGATCTGGGCTACCTTCACGCCGATCAACAGTCCGTCCTTCACCGCAATGATGCTTTCTCCGGGCCCGAACCAGTAGGCCTCGTAGCCCACCGCGTCGACTCGGTTGCCCGGGCTGATCACGTGGAAATGGTTGACGGGCGCCGTGGGATCGGTCGGCCGCGGATAGATCGAGACTTCCACTTCTCGCGTGGCGCCGGTGTAGTAGCACGCGTTGTCGTCGACCGGCACCGGTGGATTGGAGTCGTAGGAGAACTGCCGTTCCGCGTCGTCGCCGACGTACTTCTTGGCCACCTCAGGGGTGAGTAGGTCGCAGGGCCGACGCGTCAGCGCGGCACTCGTCGGCGCGGCAACCGAAGACGTCGCAATCGAAGACGTCGCAACCGAAGACGTCGCAACCGAAGACGTCGCAGCCGAAGGCGCAGCGCCGGACGATGTCGTGCTGGAAGGTGCTGCGCTCACGGTGACGGTCGTCGTAGCGGCGGGGGTGCCTGACGTGTGGCACGCCGCGGCCGATGCGATGGCGGCGCCGCCGAGCAGCACCATGGACAGGATTCGGGTGAACATCAGACTCCTTCGAGCTCGACCACGCGACGGTTGTCTGCGTCGACGACGAACACATCTCCTGCGGTGCCCACCGCGACGCTGACGGGCCGGTGCAGGCCGTTGAATGGCAGCACGGTCGGCACCGTCGAACCCGGCGTCAGCTCGAGAACCTGGTTCCCCTGTGCATCAACCACATACACGTCGCCATCCGAGGCGACGGCGATGTCGGCGACACTCTTCAGGTCTGTGAATCGTAGCTCTGTCGGGTCCTTCGCTCCAGGCGCCAGCTTCAGTACGCGCTTACCGGAGGCGTCCCCGACGTAAAGATTTCCCGCGGTGTCGACGGCCATGCCACCCAATCCGTTGACGTTTCGGAACGGCAGGATGTCGGTGGTGGTCGACTCCGCCGCCTGCTTCACCACGTGGACCGGCAGGCAGCATCCGCCGCCCGCGACCTCGCCACCGCCGGTCACGCCGTAGACGGTGCCCGCGTTGTCGATGGCGAGGATCTCGCTACGGACGCCGAGATCGGGCAGCGGGAGCAGTATCTGCTGATCCGCTCGGGGCGCCATCTTCACCAGTTGGCCCTTCTTCGCGCCGTCGTCGATGATCCACACGCCGCCGGACGGATCCGATACCGGGGTGGTGCGGATGAACGGCAGCACCGTCTCGGTTGTCGAGCCGGCAGCCAGTTCGATCACGCGGGTGTTCGCCGACGAGACGTCGGTGACGTACACATTGCCCTGCCGGTCGGCGGCGACGTCGATCGGCGACTCGAGCCCGGTGAACGCAAGCACGGTTTGTGTCGGGGCAGCGGGCGGTTGGCTCGACAAGATCACCGACTGCGGGGATTGCGTTGTGGCGCAAGCACTCACAACGATGCCGATAGCTATCGCCACCGTCGCCACGGTCAGCCTGCGCATCAGCCGGCGGCCAATTTGACGACGCGGCCGAAGCCGCTGTTGTCGATCACGTAGGCGTTGCCCGCGCCGTCCACGGCGACGCCCGCTGGCCCGTTGAGCCCCGTGACCGGCAGCACAATCGAATCATCGGATTGTGCAGGCCTTTCACCACTTGCCTGTTGATGTTGTCGGCGAGGTACAGATCCCCGGCGGCACCCACTGCGAACGAGTCGACATCGCCGACCGAGATGGCGGTCTGGTCGGCCGAACCATTCGTCAGCTTCAGGATTCGGTGGCTGGGCGAGTCCGACACGTACACGTCGCCCGCGCCGTCCACCGCTACCTCGTCGGGCCATTGGAGGTCGGTGAACGGAACCACCGACTGCTCGTTCGATCCGGCCGCCAGCCGTACGACTCGGCGCCCCTGGTCTGTGACGTAGACGTTGCCATCCTTGTCGACCGCGATATGCCAGGGGCTGTTCAGTCCGTTGAGCGGCAGCGCCGTCGGCACATCCGTTCCCGCCGCGAGCTTCAGCACCCGATTGTCCGACGTGTCGGTGGCGTACACGTTGCCTGCGCCGTCCACCGCGACATCGCCGATGCTCTTCACACCGGCGAAGGGCAACACGGTTTGATCCGTCGAGCCGGCCGCCAATTTCAGGACGCGATCGGAGTCCACCAGGTAGACGTCGCCGTTGTCGGCCGCCGCGATGCCATCGGGGTACGTGAGACCCGTGAAGGGTACAGCGGACTGCTTGTCGCTCATCGCTGGCGATTTCGCCGGTGCCGGTGATTCTTTCGGCGAATCCTTCAGCACGGTGAACGGCAGATCTGCCTTGCCGACCTCGACGAGCGAATCGGGCACCACAGCGATCGTCTCGAGGCTGCCCTTGCCCGCCGTCATCGAGGGGTCGAGCGTGAACCGATACCGCAGCGTCACGGTCTTCCCCTTGGGAAGCGGTGCGACGTCAGTGAATCCGCCGAGAAAGTCCATGCCCGTGGTGATGACCGGATGCTCCAGCGGAATCCAGCTGCCGGAGGCCGTCTCGAACCGCTCGACGCGGCCCTCGGGCAGCCCCATCGGTGATGTTGCACAACTGCATCTGGTGAGCACTGTCGTGAGACCGACTGCCGGATAGTCGACAGGCGAGTTGTTGCACAGCGTCACGCTCACCTCGGCAGGCGGATCGCCTGGCTTGAGGGTGCCGGTCGGAAGGCCGTCGATCGTGACGGAGATGCGGGCGTCTGCGGGTACCGGCCGGTACTTCTCGGCGGCGGGCACCGGCATGGTCTGGGGGTTGACGGCGCACTCGCCGCTCTGCGCGCCCGAGGTCGCGCCAGGGCTGGTTGACGCGGGCTGCGAGTCGTTCGTCGAGCATCCGACCAAGGCGAGCGTCGCGGCCGCTATGCCAATGAACTTCGAGATTCCCATGCGGTCTCCCTCGTCGAGCCAACTTGTCGACGTAAGGCTGCGTCGGGCGCCTTGGCGGATTCTTGGGATTCGAGAAATCCGCTACAACCACCCACCAACGCAAAGCGCCCCCGGGAAGAGTCCGGGGGCGCTTTAGGTCGAAGCGGTGAACAAAGACCTAGAAGGCCGCTTCGTCCAACTCCATCACCTCGTTATCGAGGGTCTCGATCACCTGACGCGTGCTGGTGAGCAGCGGCAGGAAGTTCTTCGCGAAGAACGACGCCACCGCGACCTTGCCCTCGTAGAAGGCGTGGTCGCCACCACTGGCACCGGCGTCGAGCGCCTCGATGGCCTTGGCCGCCTGCTGCTGGAGCAGCCAGCCGAGGACCAGGTCGCCGACACTCATCAGGAAGCGGACCGAACCGAGGCCGACCTTGTAGAGCTCGGCCGGGTTCTCCTGGGCCGCCATCAGGTAGCCGGTCAGCGTGGCAGCCATGCCCTGGACGTCCTCCAGAGCGGTGGCCAACAGGGCGCGCTCGGCCTTCAGCCGGCCGTTGCCCGACTCGTTGCGGACGAACTGCTCGATCTGGCCGGCCACGTGTGCCAGTGCCTGGCCCTTGTCGCGGACGATCTTGCGGAAGAAGAAGTCCTGCGCCTGGATGGCCGTGGTGCCCTCGTACAGCGAGTCGATCTTGGCGTCACGGATGTACTGCTCGATCGGGTAGTCCTGCAGGAAGCCGGACCCACCGAAGGTCTGCAGGCTCTCGGTGAGTTTCGCGTACGCCTGCTCCGAGCCGACACCCTTGACGATCGGGAGCATCAGGTCGTTGACCTTCACCGCCAACTCGGCGTCGACGTCGTGCACGGCCTTGGCCACCGCCGCGTCCTGGTAGGTCGCGGTGTAGAGGTACAGCGCACGCAGGCCCTCGGCGTAAGCCTTCTGGGTCATCAGCGAGCGGCGCACATCCGGGTGATGCGTGATGGTCACGCGCGGCGCGGTCTTGTCGGTCATCTGGGTCATGTCGGCGCCCTGGACACGCTCCTTGGCGTACTCCAGCGCGTTGAGGTAGCCCGTCGAGAGCGTGGCAATCGCCTTCGTGCCGACCATCATTCGCGCCTGCTCGATCACCTCGAACATCTGCGCGATACCCTCGTGCACCTCGCCGACCAGCCAGCCGACTGCGGGCACGCCGTGTTGTCCGAACGACAGCTCGCAGGTGGCCGACGCCTTCAGGCCCATCTTGTGCTCGACGTTGGTGACGAACACGCCGTTGCGCTCGCCGAGCTCACCGGTCTCGTGGTCGAAGAAGAACTTCGGGACGAAGAACAGCGACAGGCCCTTGGTGCCCGGTCCCGCACCCTCGGGACGGGCCAGCACCAGGTGGAAGATGTTCTCGAACAGGTCATCGGAGTCGGCGGAGGTGATGAACCGCTTCACACCGTCGATGTGCCAGCTGCCGTCGGCCTGCTGGACGGCCTTGGTGCGGCCCGCGCCGACGTCGGAGCCGGCGTCCGGCTCGGTCAGCACCATGGTGGAGCCCCAACCGCGCTCGGCCGCGAGCGTCGCCCACTTCTTCTGTTCCTCGGTGCCGAGGTTGTAGAGAATCTGCGCGAAGCCGGCGCCCATGGCGTACATGAACACCGACGGGTTGGCGCCGAGGATGTGCTCGTGAAGCGCCCACTGCAGGACGCGTGGGACGACCACGCCGCCGAGTTCCTCGTTGACGCCGATCTTGTCCCAGCCGCCCTCGATGTAGGCGTGCACCGACTTCTTGTATGACTCCGGCAGCGCGACGGTGTGGGTCTTGGGGTCGAACACCGGCGGGTTGCGGTCGACTGTCGGCGAACGACTCGGCCACCGGGCCCTCGGCCAGCCGGGCGATCTCGTCCAGCATTTCGCGGGCGGTGTCGGCGTCGAGGTCGGCGTATGCACCCTCACCCAGGATCTTGTCGAGCCCGAATACCTCGAACAGGCTGAATACCTGGTCACGAACGTTGCTCTTGTAGTGGCTCACTGTTCCTCCTCGTCGAGACGGCCACATGCGGTTGGGTACTTTTGGCTAAGTTACCCACCAGTAACTGGGCCGAACTATACCGCTCAGTAACTTGAACACAAATAGGCTGCGAGCAATTTCCAGCGCCTAGGTAACCGGGTGGTTGGTTGGGGTGCCAAATCCGCAGTTGACACGTGTCTGAGCAGCGCGTCTGTGCCGCTGTGAGAATCGTCACGACACCGGCGGTTAGGGTGTTCGGGTGCTACGCGTCGCGGTCTGGGGAACGGGAAACATGGGGGCCACGGCGATCCGGAGCGCGGCCGCGTTTCCCGGGTTGCAGCTGGCGGGCGTGATCACGTCGTCGCCCGACAAAGCGGGCAGGGACGCTGCGAGCTTCGCGCGGCTTGATGAGCCGACGGGCGTGGCGGCCAGCACGGACGTCGACGCCGTTCTGGCGGGCTGCGACGCCGTCGCGTACATGGCGTCGGGCGACATCCGGCCCGACGAGGCGCTCGGAGACATCGAGCGGTGCCTTCGCGCAGGTGCCCACGTGGTGACGCCGTCGCTGTACTCGCTGTACGACCCCCGCTCGGCGCCGCAGGAATGGGTTGAGCGGCTCACCCAGGCCGCCGAGGAGGGCGGCGCGACGCTGCTGGTGAGCGGCGTCGACCCCGGCTGGGGCAACGACGCGGTGGCGGTCATCGCTGCCGGGCTGTGCACCAGGATCCAGTCGATCCACTGCCAGGAGATCTTCGACTACTCCACCTACGACCAGCCCTATGCGGTCAAGGTGTCGTGCGGCTTCGGATCGGCCATGGGCCCAGATGATCCAGTGCCGATGATGCTGCTGCCGTCGATTCCGACGATGGTGTGGGGCGGCAACATCCGGCTCATCGGCCGCGGCCTCGGGCTTGACATCGACGAGATCACCGAGGAAGTCGAGCGCCGGCCGCTGGAGGAGTCGGTCGACACCGTGATGGGACGCTTCGAGAAAGGCACCCAGGGCGCGTTCTGGCTGAAGGTCATCGGCAAGTCGAAGGGGCGGGAACGCATCGTCATCGACCACATCACCCGCATCCACTCGTCCTGTGCACCCGACTGGCCCTATCCCGACGAGGGCGTCGGCGACCACCGGGTGATCGTGCACGGCGATCCCGAGCTGACGATCACCAGTCGCGCCGACGTGCCCGGCGGCACCCGCGCCGACGGCGGCAACACGACCGCCGCCAACCGACTGCTCGGCGCTCTCGACTGGCTGTCCACCCAGAAACCCGGCATCTACGACGGCCTCGACGTGCCGATGCAGACGGGCCGGCCTCCCGAGGTGGAAGCGCAGCGCTGGGCCTAGTCCTCGGGCAGCTGAGCCACCAGGTATTCGGCGAGCCCGCCGATGGTCGGGTAGTCGAACACCGCAGTCGCGTTGATCGTGAACTTGCCGCCGAACTGGCTGTGCAGCCGGTTTCGCAGCTCGATCGCCATCAGGGAGTCCGTACCAAGGTCCAGGAACCGGCTGGTTGCGGCGGGCGGTTGCGCGAGCCGCAGGAAGTTCTGCACTTCGCGCTGAAGGAATTCGGTCACGAAACCGGCGCGCTGCGCCACCGGTATCTCCTGCAGCTGCCGGAGCAACTCACTGTCGCCGGTCACCTCCCCGACGGCGCTGGGCAACACCAGGTCGAGAATCGGTGGACGCGAACTGCCCAGCACCTTTGCGGCTCGCCGCCAATTGGCATTGATGACGGTTGCCTGGCCGGTCCCGTTGGCGATGACCTCGGCGAGGGCGCCCAACGCTGCCGAGGGATCCAACGGAATCAGGCCTTGGGCACCGATATTGGCGCTCGCGGCCTCCGATGAGGCCATGCCACCCTGGGCCCAGGGACCGAAGTTCACACCCGTGGCCGGCAAGCCCCGAGCCCTTCGTTGCGCGACGAGACCGTCGAGCAGTGCATTGGCGGTCGCGTAGTTGGCCTGGCCAGGTGAACCGAACAAGCTCGACACCGAGGAGGCCACGATGAAGAAGTCCAGATCGTCGTCCTTCGTCAGACGGTCCAGATGGCAGGCGCCGAATGCCTTGGGCGCCAGCGTCGTTCGGAAGCGCGCCACGTTCTGCTGCGCTAGCAGCGCGTCGTCGAGCACGCCCGCCAGATGCGCCACCCCCGCCAGCGGGGGCAACTCTGCGCGGATCCGCTCCAGCAGTTCGGCGACCTCGGACTCGTCGCTGACATCGGCCGGGAAGGCGTGGATGCGGCACCGGTGGCGTTCGGTGATGTCATCGATTGCCTGTTGGGCGGCCGCGTCGGGTACGTGCCTACTGGTCAACACGATGTCACCGGCACCGAGTTGGGCCAGATACGACGCCGTGTGCAGGCCGATCGCACCGAGACCGCCGGTGATCAGATAGCTCCGATCACCCTGTGGCTGTAGCGGTTTCGGCATTTGCAGCACTATCTTCCCGATGTGGCGCGCCTGCTGCATGCGGCGGAACGCGGTCCTCGCTTCGGTCAGCGGGTAGATCTCGGCGGGCAGTGGCGTCCACTCGCCCTCGGCCAAGCCCTGCGACACCTCGGTCAACAAGCTCGCGAATACGTTCGGGCTCTTGGAGCGTCACCGTGTCCAGCGCCACGATCTCGTAGGCGATGTCGGGACGGACCGCCGCCATCTGCTCAGGCGTCCAAATGTCTCGCTTGGCGATTTCAGCGAAGCGGCCGTTCTGGGCGGTGGCCCGCACGGTCGCCTCGAGGAACCCCTCGTTGGTCAAACTGTTGAGCACCACGTCTACGCCTTCGCCGTTGGTGTCGGCGAGGATCTGGTCGGCGAAATCGGTAGTGCGCGAGTCGTAGACGTATTTCACACCCATTTTGCGCAGCGTCGCGCGCTTGTAGGTGCTGGCCGTCGCGAAGACGGTGGCGCCGTGCTGCATCGCCATCTGGATGGCAGCCAACCCGACGCCACCACTGGCGGCGTGGATGAGCACTCGGTCGCCGGGCTTCAGCTGGGCCCAGTCGAACGCGAGCCGCGCCGTCAGCGCCGCAGCGGGAATGGTGGCCGCATCCACCGCGCCCACCCCATCGGGAATCGGCGCCAGCAACTGGGCCGGCACATTGAACCGGCTGGAGAACGCGCCCTGCATGAAGCCGTACACGCGCTGGCCGACCTCGAGGCCGGCGACACCGACACCCAACTGCGTGACGGTTCCGGCGAAGTCTCCGCCGATGGGTCCTGGGTCGCCCGGATACAGGCCGAGGACGTTGAGCACATCGCGGAAGTTCAGGCCCGCGGCTTCCACCCGAACTTGCACGTAGCCGTCTTCGGGCGGTGGCACGTCCGTCTCGCTCAGCCGCAGGTTGTCGATCGCGCCGCGTTCGGTGGGCGCCAGCGCGTAGTCGGTGGCCCGCGGCACCGTGAGATGTCCGCTGCGCGCCCAGGGCAGCAACCGGGAGGCCAGCAGCTTGCCTTGGCGCAGTGCGAGTTCCGGCTCGTCGACCGGTGTGGTGAGCAGGTTGACCAGTGTGCGCACGGCCTCCGGTGATCCGTCGCAATCGACGAGTCGGCAACGCAGCGCAGGCTCCTCGTTGATGGCGGTGCGCCCGAACCCCCACAACGCCGCCTGCACCGGGTCGACCGGCTCGCCGGATTCGCAGGCCACGGCCCGCTCGGTGACGATCCACAGCCCGCCGGGGAGCTTCACGTTGCGGTGTTGTGAGCCACTCTGCACGGTGTGCACAGCGCTGAGCAGGTCGGCGACTTCGGCCTCGAGCCGGGCGGCGACCTCGGTGCTCGACTCTTCTGCGGCCGACGCGGCGGCGCGCCAGACGACGCCGGAGAAACCCATGCCCCGCCGGTGCGCGTCTGCCAGCAGCTGTCCCAGGGGTTCTGAAGCGGTGGCTGGGTCGAACGGGATGCAGCCCGGCACGTTGGCGGCCAGTTCGTCGAATCCCGCAATCAGCCAGGTGCCGTTCGTGATTGCGGCACCGTCTTCCGACGCTGGAGGAGGTACCTCGTGCCAGCCGAGGTGGTACAGCAGCGGGGTCGCATCGCCGCCGAGCCCGCGCAACAACGCCTCGCGGGGAGCGCGTTTCACCGTGAATTCGCGAATCCCGCCGAGTTGGCGGCCATCCCGATCGACGAAATCGAGATCGAAGACCTGGGTCTCGCTGTCGAGATCGCTGGTGTGCCACTTGGCGCGGCAGTAGAACCGCCGGGGCATCTTCTCCCGCAGCGTCACCTGCCCGTATCGCAACGGCAAGAACAAATCGGTGACGCCCTGCTCGGCGGCGAGAAGTGCCGGGAACGCGGGGAAGGCGACTCCGGTGCACAGGTCCATCAGCACCGGGTGCATCGGCTCGGTTCCGAGTTGTTCGGCGAGTTGTTCACCGACGACGATGTCACCGATCGCCTCACCCTCACCGAGCCACAGCGACTTCAGCGAACCCGACCAGGTCGGCCCCCACGCCAGGTCCAAATCGGCGAAGGTTTGAAACAACTCCTGCGGACGCATGCGGGTCAGCCGATCGACTGCCGCGTCGACCGGATCGGTGTTCTCGGCTGGCGGGTCGTCACCGGCGCCGGCGACGACGGTGCCCTCGGCGTTCAGCGACCATTCCGCGTCAACGACGCCGTACGGCCGGCTGTGCACCTGGAAGTTCCACTGACCGCTGTCCGCCAGCGGGTGCAGCGTCAGTTGCACTTCGCGAGAACTCTTCTCGGGCAGAATGATCGGCTCGTAGAAGAAGACGTCTTTCACCCGCGCAGGCGTCCCGGCTGCTGCTAACGCCATCGCCGCATATGTCGCGCCGGGGACGACAACGGTGCCATAGATGACGTGGTCGGACAGCCACGGCTGCGACTTGACCGACAACCGGCTGGTGTACACGGAGTCGCCGGACGCGAGTTCCTTTGCACTACCGAGGATTCCGGACACCCCAGGTCCGTCCACAGTGATTCCGGATGTCCTGGGCCAGAAGCGACGCCGCTGAAATGGGTATGTCGGCAATTCGAGTTTCCGACGCGGCCCACTATGCAGCGCAGCGAAATCGGGTCGGTGGCCTCCGACGTAGGCCGCGGCCAGCGCGTCAGCGATCTGGCGCCGGTCGTCGACGCCTTTGCGCAGCGAGACGACCGCCCGCGGCGCAGCCAGATGCTCCGGCCAAACCTGCACCGCGGCACCGGTCAACACCGGTTGCGGGCCGATCTCCATCAACACCGAGCATCCCAGCGCAGCCGCGGTGCGCACACTTTCGACGAACTGCACCGGCTGGCGAGAGTGACGGCGCCAGTACGCCGCGTCGATCGGGGTTTGGGTTGTGAGCACCGTGCCGGTGCGGTTGCAGATCAGCGGCATCGTCGGTACGGCGAACTCGAACTGCGCTGCGTACGACTCGAATTCAGCCAGCACCGGATCCAGCAACTCCGAGTGGAAGGCGTGGCTGGTCTGAAGCCAGGTGCAGCGGATCCCCTCGTCGCCGAGTATGGCCACAATGTGTTCCAGGTCTTCACCCGGCCCTGACAGCACGGTGTTGGGCCCGTTGTAGGCAGCGACCGACACCCGCGGGAATTCGCCGGCGACCTCCTCGACGTGCTTGGCGTCGGAGAACACCGCCACCATTCGCCCACCTTCGGGCAGGCTGCCGAACAGCCTGCCGCGTTCGGCCATCAGCCGTGCGCCGTCCTCGACACCGAATACACCGGCAACGCATGCCGCTGCGTACTGGCCCACGCTGTGCCCCAGCACCACATCGGGCTCGACACCCCACGACTGCCACAACCGGGCCAGACCCATCTCGATGGCAAAAAGCGCCGGTTGCGCAAACGACGTGTGCCGCAACGCTTCTCCGGTTTCGCGGTCAGCAGCGAACAGCACCTCCAGCAATGGGCGCGGCAGAATGTCGGCTGCCGCCTCCGCGCAGCGCGTCACCGTTTCGGCGAAAATCGGCTCGGCGTCGAACAATTCGCGTGCCATCCCCGGATACTGGCTACCCTGGCCGGTGAACAGCCACGCCGTCGTCGGCCGGTTCGTGTGCTCGCCACGCACGACTCCGGGTCGCACACGGTCTTGGGCCAAGTCGGCCAGGCCCGCGCGCGCACCCTCGACCGAATCCACGACCACTGCGGCCCGATGTTCGAAATGCGAACGGCCCATTCCGGCGGTGAGGCATACGTCGGCGAGGTCGACATCCGGGTGGGCGGTCAACCAGGCCTCATAACGCTGCGCCAACGCCACCAGTGCTTCCGGTGACCGCGCGGACAGCGGAAGCACATTGACGGCCTGGTCGCGGGTCCCCGACTCCGGCGGCATCGGCTGCGGCGGGGCCTCCTCGATCAGCACGTGCGCGTTCGTACCGGTGAACCCGAAGGAGCTCACGCCGGCGCGCCGCGGCCTGCCGTTGGCCTGCCACGGAATTGCCTTGTCCACGATCCGTACCGGCAGCGAGTCCCACGGGATGTGCGGTGACGGATTTTCGAAGTGCAGGCTCTGCGGCAGCAGCCCGTGCTGCAGCGACAACACGACCTTGATCAGACCTGCCGCCCCTGATGCCGACTCGAGGTGACCGATGTTGGATTTCACCGATCCCATCAGCAACGGTCGGTCCGCGTCGCGCGAGGCGCCGTAGGCCGCTGCGGCCGCCTGCACCTCGATCGGATCACCCAATGGGGTGCCCGTCCCGTGCGCCTCGAGGTAGTCGACATCCCCGCCTGCCAGACCGGCGCGCGCCAGCACGGCACCGATAAGCCGTTGCTGTGCGCCACCATTGGGCACGGTCAGACCGCTGGAAGCGCCGTCCTGGTTGACCGCGCTGCCGGGGATGACGGCGCAGACCCGGTCGCCGTCACGAAGCGCGTCGCTCAGCCTCTTGAGCACCAGCACCCCGCAGCCTTCACTGCGCACGTAGCCGTCGGCGGAGGCGTCGAAGGTCTTGCATCGCCCGACAGGGGAGAGCATCCGTGCGCGGGACGCGGCGATGATCGTCACCGGACTCAACAAGACATTGACACCGCCGGCCAATGCCAGGTCGCAGTCGCCTGAATGCAACGCTTGGCATGCCTGGTGTACGGCCACCAACGCTGAGCTGCATGCGGTGTCGACCGCCACGGCCGGTCCTTCGAGTCCCAGCGCGAAGGCGACCCGACCGGAAATGGCGTTGAGCGCATTGCCGGTGATGAAGTAGGGCTCGATTTTGTCGACTGACTCAGCGGAGAGCAGATGCGCGTACTCGTTGGCAGCGACCCCCACGAAGACGCCGGTTCGGCTGCCGCGCAGCGCCCCTGGTGAGTACCCAGCCCTTTCTAGCCCCTCCCATGCCGTTTCGAGCATCAGCCGCTGCTGTGGCTCGATCCAGACCGCCTCGCGCGGAGAGATGCCGAAGAATTCCGGGTCGAAACCGTCGATGCCGTCGAGGAATCCGCCGAAGCGTGTGTAGGTCTTGCCCGGCATCTCCGGATCCGGGTCGTAGAACTCGTCGATGTCGAATCGATCCTCCGGGACTTCCCGGATCGCATCGACACCGCCGGACAGCACATCCCAGAACGCCTCCGGGTCGGATGCGCCGGGGAAGCGGCACGATACCGCGACGATAGCGATCGGGTCGTCGGTGCGCGTCGTCACCGCCGACGGCAGTTCAGGCGCTGATGCGGATGCCTGCTCACTGAGCCCGAGCACCTCACCCAGGAGGTAGTCGGCCACGTCGGAGAGCCGGGGGTAGTCCATCACGAGGGTGATGGGAACCTCGCGGCCCACTCCTTGTTCGATGCGGCGCCGCAGTTCGACCGCCATCAGCGAATCCATGCCGAGATCGAAGAACCCGGCGTCCTCGCGGATCTCCGCGGCATCCACGCGCGTCACCTCTGCCACCGCGTCGAGCAGGTAATCGGTCAGAAGTCTCTTGCGCTGCTGCACCGGCGCTCCTGCGAGCCGCTCGACAAGCGGGGTCTTACCGGACGGGGTTGGTGCCGGGGAGCCTAGCGGTACCTCACGCTCCAACTCCGCCAAAAATGCCCGCCTGCCCGCCTGCTGGTAGGGCGGCAGGAAACGGGCCCAGTCGATTCGGGCGATGACGCCCTGTACCGAGGGAGTCGTGATCACATCGGCCAGACCCGCCAGGGCATCGGCAGGTGACAACGTCGCGACGCCGCGCTGGTCCAGTCGCGCGCGTGACTGCGCGTCGGCCATGCCCACCGACCATGGACCGAAGTTGACGCTGACGCCAGGGATGCCCTGCTCGCGCAGGCGCCAGGCCAGCCCGTCGAGGAATGCGTTCGCCGCGCTGTAGGCGGTTTGACCGAATCCGCCCCACACCGAGGCGATCGAGGAGGTGCTGATGAAGAAGTCGAGCTGCAAATCAGCGGCCGCCTCGCTCAAATGCCAAGCACCCCAGACCTTCCCGGCGAAGACGCGATCCAGCTCGGTGTCGTCGAGGTTGGCAAGCGGAGTGGTACCGATCTCGCCCGCGGCATGGACGATGCCTGCCAATGGCGGCAGCTCGGCCCGCACGGCAGTCAGTAGGCGTGCAACGTCGTGTGCATCCGCGACATCGGCGGCAATGATCCGGAATTCGCAGCCGTGCTGTTCGCTCAATGCATCGATGTGCTGTTGCACGGCTTCGCTGGGCGCGCGCCGACTTGTCAGCGCCAGATGCCTGGCGCCATTGGCGGCCAGGTATCCGGCGATCTCGAGTCCGATCGACCCCAGCCCGCCGGTCACCAGATACGTTGTGTCAGTGCGTAGTTCCAGCGGAGCACCGCTCGGCGTCGATGTCTGCCGAACCAGCCGGGGAACGTAGACCGCCTGATCGCGTAGCGCGATTTGGTCGTCGGTGATGGCCGACTCGCGCGGCAACGTGACTTGGTCGATGAACCGAGACCATTCGTCGTCCCGGCTTTCCCTGCTGTCCGACAGGTCGGCCAGTCCGCCCCATAGGTGCGGAAGCTCCAGCGCCACAGCGCGGCCGAATCCCCACAGACAACTCTGATCCGGCGCCACGGTGTCCGCGTCGGTGACTCGCTGAGCGCCCTGGGTCACCACCCAGATGGGGCTGCGTAGTTCGGCGGCACTCGCGGCGCGGAAGAGCCGCCGTGTTCCGCCCAGGATCTCGTGCTGCATGCGCAGCAGCGACCGCATCGATGGCGCCGTCTCGCGTTCGAGGGCTGCGACATGCACGACGCGTAGCGTCGTATCGTCCAGTGCCGCGGCGCGCAATGCGTCGGCAAGCTTCTCTTCGTCCCCCTCGGACATTGGCAATCCGAGAATCCGGTGCCGCTGGCCACGTGCAGTCAGCGCCTCGACCAGAGGCTGGACCGCATCGTTGTTCTCGCCGATGAGGATCCAGGTCGATACTTTGCCGGTTTCCGTGCCGGAGAACCGAGCAGCGGACTTCTCCCAGTGGATCACGTAGCGATCATCTGCGATCGACTGGACACTGCGTTCTTGGTTATGTTGTGCCGCAAGCTTTGTCAGCACATCCAGGGTCTGCGGGCCGCTGCTGGCCCCGTCGAGGAGGGCGGCGAGTTCGTCGATTCGACCGTCTTCGAGAAGACCGAGGGCGTGGGTACGCGCGGCAAGGCGCGGTTGCTCCTCGGGGCGCTGCCGATTGTCTCGAAACCAGTACTCGCGGCGCTCGAATGGATAGGTGGGCAGGTCGACCTTTCGCGCATGCGCTTGCCGAAATGCGGCGAAATCGGGTAGGTGGCCCAGGACGTACGAGTCGGCGACCGCTTCGATGATCTGCCTGTGGTCGGGGGCGGTTCGGCGCAGAGACGTAATCACCCGCGGTGCGCAGGCCGGGTCCGGCCATGCCCCCAGCGCCGTGGCGGTGAGCACGGGGCGTGGGCCGATCTCGAGCAACACCCTGCAATTCAGATCGGCAAGAGCGCGCACACTTTTGGCGAACTCCACCGGCTGGCGCGCGTGGCGACGCCAGTAAGAGCCGTCGAGCTTCACGCTCCTGCCCAGCGCGGTTCCGGTGCGGTTGTCGATCAGAATTCGTTGTGGCGTAACGAAATTGAATCGCTCCGCATATGTCTCGAATTCGTCGAGGATCGGATCGAGCAGCGCCGAGTGGAACGCGTGGCTGGTGTCCAGCCAGTCACACCGGACACCGTCGGCGGCCAGTGCAGCCACCGCCCTCTCCAAATCCTGTGAACGTCCGGACAGCACGGTGTTGGCGCCGTTGTAGGCGGCGACCGACAGACCCCGAAACTCGTCGGTCAGGCTCTCGACACGCTCGGCGGCGGTGAACACCGCGACCATCCGACCACCCGCGGGCAGGCTGCCGAAGAGGCGACCGCGTTCGGCCATCAGCAGCGCGCCGTCGGCGAGACTGAACACGCCCGCGACACAGGCCGCCGCGTACTGGCCGACGCTGTGACCCAGCACGACATCTGGCTCGAAACCCCACGACCGCCAGAGGCGAGCCAACCCCATCTCCACGGCGAACAGGGCGGGCTGTGCGTAGGAGGTTTGCCGCAGCGTCGCTTCGCTTTCCGGGCTGTCCGCATCGAAAATCACGTCCAGCAACGGCTTTTCGAGCACATCGTCGACCGCCGACGCGCAACGATCCAGTGTCTCGGAAAACACCGCCTCAGAGTCGTACAGCTCCCGGGCCATGCCGGGGTACTGGCTGCCTTGACCGGTGAACAGCCACCCCGTCTTCGGTGTGTCATGGGATTCTCCGCGGACCAGGCCGGGCGCCGGACGGTCGTCCGCGAGCGCGCCGAGTAGCTCGACAGCGGATTCTCTCGAGTTGACCACCAACGCGGCCCGGTGCTCCAGGTGCGCCCGGCCGGCCCCGGCGGTGAGGCATACGTCCGCCAAGGTCGCCTCCGGATGCGCGCTCAACCAGCCGCGGTATTGGTCCGCGAGCCGCACCAATGCTGCGGGTGTCCGCGCCGAGAGCGGAAGGATGCTGAACCGCTCGACCGGACCCGGTGTCGCGGCGGGCCGCGCCACGTCTTCGGGCCGCTCGGGCGCCTCCTCGAGGATGACGTGAGCGTTGGTCCCGGCGAACCCGAACGAGCTGACGCCCGCGATGCGCGGCGTACCGTTGCGCTCCCACGGGGTGGCCTCGGTGACTACTTCCACGCCAAGCCGGTCCCAGGGAATGTGGGGCGACGGATTCTGGAAGTGGAGGTGCTGCGGCAGCAACTCGTTCTCGAGTGACAACACGACTTTGATGACGCCCGCGATACCCGCTGCCGCTTCCAGGTGTCCGATGTTCGTCTTCACCGAACCCATCAACAGCGGCTCAGCGGCCTCGCGGCCGGCGCCGAGCACCGCGCCGGCCGCTTGGGCCTCGATCGGGTCGCCGAGCGATGTCCCGGTGCCATGCGCTTCCAGGTATCCGACGTCGCTGGGTTCGAGGTCGGCGCGCTTCAATGCGTCGGCGATAACCCGTTGCTGGGCAACGCCGTTCGGTACCGTCAAGCCACCCGATGCGCCGTCGGAGTTGATCGCGCTGCCGCGGATCACGGCGCGAATGCGATCACCGTCACGAAGCGCGTCCTCGAGCCGCTTGATGACGATGACTCCGCAGCCCTCACCGCGCACGTACCCGTCGGCGGCCGCGTCGAACGTCTTGCACCGGCCGTCGGGAGCAAGCATGTGCGCGCTGGAGAACGTGATCATGGTCGCCGGGGTGAGAAGGACGTTCGCCCCGCCCGCCAGCGCGAGGTCGCATTCTCCCAAGCGCAGTGCCTGGCACGCCTGATGGATCGCGACCAGAGACGAGCTGCACGCCGTGTCGACGGCCACCGCGGGACCCTGCAGCCCCAATCGGTGACTGATCCGGCCCGCTGCTGCCGCATTCGAGGTCCCGATGGCCATGTAGGCCTCGATCTCGGGGTAAGTCAGCTCGTCGGATGCCATTCCCAGGTAGTCGTGGGTGGCAAGACCCACGAATACCCCGGTGTTGGTGTTGGCCAGAGCCGTCGGCGCGGTGCCCGAATGCTCTACCGCGCGCCAAGCCGTTTCCAGCAGAATTCGATGCTGCGGGTCCATCAACCTGACCTCGCGTGCCGACATGCCGAAGAACGGCGCATCGAACCCTGTCACGTCGTCGACGAAACCCGCACGACGGGTCACGACCTTTCCGGGCGCACCGGGCTCCGGATCGAAGAACTCGTCGACATCCCAGCGGTCGCTGGGCACCTCCGATATCGCGTCGCGGCCCTCGCGCAGCACGTCCCAAAACTCATCGGCATCTCGGGCGCCCGGGAAACGCGCTGCATAGCCGACGATTGCAAAACGGGGGGCAGGCTTTCTCGGACGTTCGGCGGATCCCATGCGGTTCTCCTCATTGCTTCTTGCCTCGGCGGTCAGAATTGCACTGAGATAGCCTTCAGTGCGGCAAATCAACGCCGCCGAAAACTATTGCACGCTACCCTGTGGCTCGCGAGGCGCCCCTGTCGGCGGCGGGCGACGGCGGTTCATCGCGGGTAGGTTGACGCCCGCAACCATTGACGCCGGTCCGGAGCCGGCCGAGCCGGGAGGACGGCGTATTGCGCATTGGCAAGATAACCGTTGGCGCACTTGATGAATGGCCGTTGAAACCGGGCCCGGTGACCTCCTGGCATCCGACTGCCGCGGCTGCTGAGAAGGCTCGCGTAGCGCCCGTCAGTTCGGTGCCGGTGAGCTACATGCAGGGCCAACACCTTCGTAACTTTTGCGAACGCAAACTTGCGAAACTGAACTTCTCTCGGCAAATAATCGCTAGTTGCGAAGTCGCCGGCCAGTGCGATATCTCGGCGATGAATCAGGCAGTCAACGCGTACCTTCGTCGGCACGACACGTTCCGTAGTTGGTTCGAACACTCCGATGATGGAGAGTTCATCCGGCGTGCCATCGACGACCCGGCCGACATTGAATTCACGCCGGTCGATCACGGCCACATGACCATTGACCAGATTCACGCTCACGTCGTGGACATACCGAGTCCGCTGGAATGGGGCTGTTTTGTTTTCGGGATCGTCCAGAACGAGGACCACTTCACGTTCTTCGCGGCCATGGACCATGTCCACGGTGATGCGACGCTGATCGGCACGACAATGCTGGAAGCCAACGGAATGTATTCGGCTTTGAGCGGAGGCGGCGATGCTCTCACGCTTCCCGACGCCGGCAGCTTCGACGATTTCTGTGCCCGCGAGCGCGAGTACACGTCGGAGTTGACCGCGGATTCGCCGGAGGCGCGGGCTTGGATTGACTTTGCTGAGGCAAACGTCGGTGGCTTTCCCGAGTTCCCGCTTCCGCTAGGCAACTCGCTGGACTCGGCCCGCAGCACCATGACCTCTGAAGTGTTGATGGGCACGGCGCAGACGGAACGCTTCGAATCGGCCTGCACGGCGGCAGGCGCGCGCTTCGTCGGCGGCTTGTTCGCCTGTCTGGCCCAGGTGGAGCACGAGTTGACGGGAGCTCTCACCTATTACGGGCTCACCCCGAGGGATTCCCGTACCGCAGGTGACAACTTCATGACGCAGGGTTGGTTTACCGGCCTGATCCCGATCACCGTCCCGATTGGCGCCGCCTCGTTCGGCGACGCCGCTTGGGCAGCGCAGGCCTCTTTCGACTCTGGTCTGAACATGGCGAAGGTGCCGTACTACCGCGTGCTGGAGCTGGTGCCATCGTTGAAATGGCCGCAGCCGAACTTCCCGGTGTCGAACTTCTTGCACGGTGGCGCCGCTCCGCTCAACGCCATCCTTGCGGCCGCCGACATGGGCCTGGCGAACAACATCGGGATCTACCCCGACGGCCGGTTCTCGTATCAGCTGACCATCTACATCTTTCGGTATGGCGAGGGCACGGTGATGGCCATCATGCATCCCGACAATCCGGTCGCCACGAAATCTGTTGGTCGCTACATGCAGGCGGTGAAGTCCGTGTCCGTTGCGGTCGCTGACAGCGGGCACTGGGGACGCGTCGCATAGCGTGAGGCGAGAGTGAGGGCGATATGCGGGTGAGATGCGGCGGCTAGCGGAACTTGTCGTGCGATGGCCCTGGGCGGTGATCGGGGTTTGGGTCGCGATTGCGATCGCCTTGCCGCTGACGTTTCCGAGCCTCAACGAGATGGCCCAGAGGCATCCGCTCGCGATCCTGCCCAGCGACGCACCGTCCAGCGTCGCCGCGCGGCAGATGACCGAAGCGTTTCGCGAATCGGGTTCAGAGAATCTTCTCGTCGTCGCATTCATCAACGAGACCGGGCTCAAGCCCGCCGACGAAACCATCTACCGCAAAGTGACCGACGCGCTGCGCGGCGACGTGGCAGATGTCGCGATGGTTCAGGACTTCATCACCACACCCCAATTGCGCCCGTTCCTGACGAGCAAGGACAAGACGACGTGGGTGCTGCCGGTCGGCCTCGCGGGGGAGTTAGGCACGCCGCACGCGTATGAGGCCTTCAACCGAGTCGCCGACATCGTCGAACACAACGCCCCCAGCAGTTCAGCGAACGGCCCACTGGGTGTGCGCGTCACCGGACCCGCAGCCACCGTCGCCGACCTGACCGTCGCGGGCGAGGGTGACCGCATGCCCATCGAGATCGCGATCGGCGTCCTGGTGCTGCTCGTCTTGCTGTTGGTGTACCGCAACCCGGTCACCATGCTGTTGCCCTTGGCAGCGATCGGGATGTCCCTGGTGACCGCCCAAGCCTTGGTGGCCGGGGTCTCCGAACTCTTCGGACTGGGTGTCTCAAATCAATCCGTGATCTTTCTGAGCGCGATGATCGCCGGCGCGGGAACGGATTACGCGGTCTTTCTCATCAGCCGCTATCACGACTATCTGCGGCTAGGGGCAGGTCTCGATGACGCGGTGCGGCGGGCGTTGATCTCGATCGGCAAGGTGATCACTGCATCCGCCGCCACGGTGGGAATCACTTTTCTCGGAATCAGCTTCGCCAAGATGGGGGTGTTCTCCACGATTGGCGTGGCATGCGCGATCGGCGTCGGGGTGTCATACCTTGCCGCGATCACCTTGCTGCCCGCCATTCTGGTCCTGGCAGGGCCACGCGGATGGGTCAAACCGCGGCGCGAACTCACCGCTCGGCTGTGGCGACGTTCGGGGGTTCGCATTGTCCGACGACCGAAGGCCCATCTGGTTGGCAGCCTGCTCGTGCTGGCCATTCTGGCGAGCTGCGCAACCTTCGTGCGCTATAACTACGACGATCGAAAAGCCCTTGGGCCATCGGCGGAGAGTTCCATCGGATACACCGCACTGGAACGTCATTTCCCCATCAGCCAGGCCGTGCCCGAATACATCCTCGTCCAGTCACCGCGCGACCTGCGCACACCGCAGGCGCTGGCAGACCTGGAGCAGATGGCGCAGCGGGTCAGCCAACTGCCGAACATCGGTCTCGTCAGCGGCATCACCCGACCGACCGGCGTTGTGCCGCAGGAGTTCAGAGCCACCTATCAGGCGGGCATCGTCGGTGATCGGATGGCCGCCGGCTCATCGGTGATCAGCGACAGCACCAACGACCTCAACCGACTGACGAACGGGGCAGGCACGTTGGCCGCCAGCCTCGGTGATGTGCGCGCTCAAGTCGACCGAATCGCGCCCAGCATGCAGCGTCTGATCGACGCCTACTCCTCGATGCGAAGCCAATTCGGCGGAGACAAGTTGGTCAGGAACGTCGAAACCGCGGCCAAGCTGGTGGCCAGCGTCAATGCACTGGGCAATGCGATGGGTGTCAACTTCA
Organism: uncultured Actinomycetota bacterium; assembly: GCA_963793055.1. Classification (GTDB taxonomy): domain Bacteria; phylum Actinomycetota; class Actinomycetes; order Mycobacteriales; family Mycobacteriaceae; genus Mycobacterium. The sequence continues at coordinate 80,438 of CAWBYS010000006.1, forward strand.
CGACCGTCAAGGACATGTTCGCCTGGGTGGGTCCGGTGCTGGCGGCGTTGAACGGCAACGCGATCTGCGACGCCAACCCCTCATGCAGCGACACCCGTATCCAGTTTCAGAAGCTCGTCGCCGCGCGTGACGACGGACGCCTCGACCAGATCAACACCTTGGCTGGCCAACTACAGGGATTCGGAGACCAGCAGACGCTCAACACAACGGTGAAACAACTCAACGACGCACTCTCCAACTTCAGTTCGGCGGTGCGCTCGATGGGCCTCGATCGGCCAGGAGGCCTGCAGGCGGGCCTGACCCAGTTCAAGCGGGACGCCAACCGGTTGGCAGACGGGAGCAGACAGGTGGCCGGTGGAGTGGACGACCTCGTCGGTCAAGTCAAGCTGATGGGAGCCGGACTCGACGAGGCGGCCGCGTTCCTGCTGGCGATGCGGAACGACGCTGCAGATCCCTCCATGGCGGGGTTCAATCTTCCGGCCCAGATTCTCAAACTCGACGACTTCAAGGCGGCCGCAAAGGTATTCATCTCACCGGATGGCCACACGGCCCGGTACCTGGTGCAAACCACGCTCAATCCGTTCAGCGCCGAAGCGATGGATCAGGTGAATGAGATCGGCAACGCCGCTCGAAGTGCCCAACCGAACACCCAACTGTCCGACGCCACGATATCGATGGGCGGATTTCCCGCCGGACTGCGCGATACGCGCGACTTTTACCAGCACGACATCCGGTTCATCATCGCCGTGACCCTCGTCGTTGTCCTACTGATCCTGATGGCGCTGTTGCGTGCAATTGTGGCGCCGCTCTATCTGGTTGCCTCCGTGGTCATCTCGTACTTTGCCGCACTCGGTATCAGCGTCCTCACATTTCAATACCTGCTTGGCCAGCCCCTCCATTGGAGCGTGCCCCCGTTAGCCTTCGTCGTCTTGGTTGCGGTGGGCGCCGACTATAACCTGCTTTTTGTGTCGCGAATGCGCGACGAGTCTCCCCACGGCATGCGCTTCGGCGTCATCCGCACCCTGACGTCGACGGGCGGGGTTATCACCGCAGCGGGTTTGATCTTTGCCGCGTCGATGTGCGGTCTGCTGTTTTCTTCCAGCACCACCGTGGTCCAAGGGGGATTCGTGATCGGTGTCGGCGTCTTGCTGGACACCTTCCTGGTACGGACCGTCACCGTGCCCGCCATCGCCACGTTGGTCGGGCGGGCGAACTGGTGGCCCTCACGATGACGCGGGCGCTGGCGGCCGCTCGCGGCCGGCGGTCACGTGATGGTGTGAAGTTACGAACGAGCGAGGTCGACGAACACTAGGACGCGGTCGGAGGTGCACGAACTCAGGAGGGCGATGATGCCCCAGTCATCAATCCTCTCGATGCTGCACGCACGCGCCAGCCTGCGCCCCGACGACGTGGCATTCACATTCTCCGACTACGTCCACGATTTCGCGGGTGTGTCCGAGAGTCTGACGTGGTCGCAACTATCCCGCCGAACAATGAATGTGGCGCGCGAGCTCAGCCGTCATTCGTCGGTCGGAGACCGGGCCGTCATCCTGGCTCCGCAGGGCCTCGATTACATCCTGGCTTTCCTGGGTTCCATGCAGGCTGGGCTGATCGCGGTGCCGCTCCCGTTGCCACATCGCGGGTCGAGCCATGACCGGGTGAGTGCGGTGTTCGCTGATACGTCGCCCTCGGTTGTGCTCACGACATCCGCGGCGGCGCAGGACACCGGCGATTACGTAGATCAGTCACTTATGGTCAAGGCGCCCAAGATCGTTGAGATCGATTCATTGAATCTGGATACCGAGGGCGAAACCGACCTTGCGCCGGCTGATCTGCCGAGCATCGCCTATCTGCAGTACAGCTCGGGTTCGACCCGGGCGCCGACCGGGGTCATGCTCTCGCACCGCAACCTCACGGTGAATTTCGAGCAGCTGATGCGCAGCTTTTTCGCAGACTCCAAAGTCCCATCGGAAATGACGATCGTGTCGTGGCTGCCCTTCTACCACGACATGGGATTGGTGCTCGGAATCTGCGCACCGATCCTGGGCGGATATCGCGCCGAGCTGACGAGCCCGCTTGCGTTCTTGGAGAGGCCGGCCCGGTGGGTGCGTGCGCTGGCCGAGAATCCTCATGCGTGGTCGTCGGCGCCCAACTTCGCGTTCGACCTGGCCGCCCGCAAGACCACGGACGACGATCTGGCCGGGCTCGACCTCGGTGGGGTGCTGGGCATCATCAGCGGCGCCGAACGTGTTGAGCCCGCCACACTGCAGCGCTTCGTCGATCGGTTCGCGCACTTCAATTTTCGGGACCACATGATGCGTCCTTCGTACGGCCTGGCGGAGGCGACGGTCTTCGTGGCGGGTGGCACCTGGAGTGAATCGTCGGAGGCGCTCCGCTTCGACGCCGACGAGCTGTCTGCGGGCCGTGTTCAGCCGTGCGCAGCCGGGCAAGGGCACGGCGCTGGTCAGATACAAAGCTGCCGCAATCCCCCATGCTGCGGATCGTCGACAGCGAGACCCGTCGCGAGTGCCCACCGGACATGGTCGGCGAAATCTGGGTGCATGGCGATAATGTCGCCGACGGCTATTGGCGCAAGCCGCCGGCCGAGCAGCGGCTGCTTCGGCGCGACGCTGGTCGACCCGTCGCCCGGGCACGCCTGACGGGCCGTGGCTGCGCACCGGTGACCTCGGCTTCATCTACGAGGGCGAGTTGTTCATCGTCGGCCGCATCAAGGATCTGCTGATCATCCGCGGGCGCAACCACTATCCCGAGGACATCGAGGCGACGGTCCAGGAGATCACCCGCGGCCGGGTCGCGGCGATATCGGTTCCGGTGCAACAGCACCGAGAAGCTGGTCACCGTCATCGAGCTCAAGAAGCGAACCGAGGTGCAACGAGGACGCGATGCGCTGGCTCAGTGAGGTCAAGAGCGACGTCACCTCGGCGATATCCAATGCGCACGGCCTGAATGTCGGCGATCTGGTTCTGGTGCCGCCCGGGTCGATTCCCACCACGACGAGCGGCAAGATCCGGCGCGCCGCCTGCGCCGAGCAGTACCGGCAGGACCAGTTCGTTCGGTTGGACGCCTAAGCCGATGGTGCAGCGGAGTAAGGTCTGGGGAGTGGGAATGCGGAGGCTGTGTCGCATCGGCGACTGCGCTGGTAACCATCGGTGCCACAGGGCTGTTTCGGCTCGGGGTCGCGGCGGCCGACGACACGCAGGCCGGCTGGACACCCGACCACGGGGCACCCGACGACGGACCGCCGCCGCTGGGCACGCCGGGCGGGGCGTACGCGCTGGGCGGTGCGCACGTTCTGGGCATTCCGTATGACGAGTACATCAAGCGCACGGGCGCTGACTGGTTCCCCGGGACTGGATCGGCAGATCGTCGACTACCCCGCAGGGCAGGTCCAGGGCCACACGCTGGAACGGTTGTTTCCCGGCATCGGGCGGCTGGATGACGACTTTCCGGGTCTGGGTATCGACGGCCCGAGCATCGGCGAGTCGGTCGACGAGGGAGAGCCGCAACCTCGATAACGGCGATCCGCGGCGGTGGTCCGCGGCACCGCGATCGGCTTGTCCGAGGGCGCGATGGTGCTCAACGCCGTGCAGGCGAAGCTGGCGAACGATCCGACCGCGCCGCCGCCGGACCAACTGAGCTTCGCGACGTACGGCGACCCGGTGGCGCGACACGCCTTCGGTGAGAGTTTCCTGACGCAGATGTTTCCCGTCGGCAGCGTCGTGCCCGCGCTCGACTACCGCATCCCGGCGCCGGTGGAGAGCCAGTACGACACCTACCAGTTCGTCTCTGCCTACGACAGCATCGCCGACTGGCCGGACAGGCCGGACAACTGGATGTCGCGTCGCCAACGCGGTCGTCGGCCTCGCGACCGGCCACACCGCGGTGGCGTTCACCAACCCGAGCATGGTGCCGCCGCAGAACATCAGGACGACCGTCAACTCCAGGGGCGCGAAGACGACGACGTATCTGATCCCCGAGCAGCACCTTCCGCTGGTGCTGCCCTTCAAGTACCTCGGGGTGGACGAGGGCACGCTGAATCAGCTTGACGGGGTGCTGCAACCGATGGTGGATGCCGGGATACTCACGAAACGACGATCCGCTGACCGCTCCGATCACGGTGGATCCGGTGCACGGTTATGACCCTGCGGCGGTCACCGCGCCGGCCACTCAGGCCGCCTTCGGCGGCGGCGCCGATCCGGTGTCGCAGCTGCTGGCCGGATTCCAGTACGTGCTGAATCACCAGTGGCGGCTAGCAGACCGGCAACACCCACGCCGAGCAATACGCAGCCGACCACAGCCAACAAGATGGCGACCTCCGGCGACCGCGTGACCGCATCCAGCCGTGCAGTGCCGACAGCGTGGCGCGGGTGCGGTCCGGGGCCACCAGGTAGCAGAGCAGCGGGATCTCCACGAGCGCGAACGCCACCACGTTGAACAGCACCAGCGCGCCGAACTGGGTGGCGGCCGCGGCGCCGGAGGCGACGATGAGCGCCAAGCGCAGCGAGATAGTCGACGGACGGCAGCGCGATGCCCAGGCCCGCGACGCCCGCCGTCCACAGCGACCGGCCGTCGAGCACATGCCGGGTCACCGTCGCGAGCGGTCCCGATTTGCGGTCGACTCGGACCGCGGTTCGACCGGCGCGCCTGCGCCCCACCACACCCCGTGGCCACCAACGCAGCGTTGACCAGCAGCACCGCGCCGACCACGATCTGCACCTTGGGCAGGGTGAAATGGGCGAACCCCAGGGCAGGCCGCAGCACGAACAGCACGATCACGCCCACCGCGATGCCCATCGCGAATCCGCCGGCGAGAAAAGCGAGCAATTGCAGCAGCGGCCGGGGCCGGTTGATCATCAGAACCGTCATGCCGATCCGGAACGGCTCCAGACTGACCGCAACGGCCATCGCCAAGAGCGTGATCCACATGACGAGTCGCCACGCTACCGCGCCTTGAATCATCGCGTGTGAAGATGGAGTCGATGAGTCCCACCCACCTCAGCCCGTCGTCGCTGCGAGAGGCATTCGCCCACTACCCCTCGGGCGTCATCGCGATCGCCGCCGAGGTCGAGGGCGTGCGGGTGGGGTTGGCGGCGAGCACGTTCGTGCCCGTGTCGCTCGACCCGCCGCTGGTGTCGTTCTGCGTGCAGAACACCTCGGAGACGTGGCCGAAACTCAAGAGTCTGCCCGCGCTGGGGATCAGCGTGCTCGGTGAAGCGCACGACGAGGCCGCGCGCACCCTGGCCGCCAAGACCGGCGACCGATTCGCCGGGCTAAAAACCGAGTCACGGGAGTCCGGCGCCGTCTTCGTCCACGGCACGAGCGTCTGGCTGGAGAGCGCGATCGAGCAGATGATCCCGGCCGGGGATCACACGATCGTCATACTGCGGGTCAGCGACATCACCGTGCATGCCGACGTGGCGCCGATTGTGTTCCATCGCAGCACATTTCGTCGGCTGGGCGGATAACCGGCCCAACTCAGGGACGCGCCGCGAGCTCTTCGCGATAACCGGCGATCCGCTGCTCGATCTCCTGGGCGTCCTCGGGCCGGCCCTCCTTGCGGGCCAACTCGGCGCGGGTGCTGAGCTCGCGGATCGCCGTGCGAATGTCGTTAATGCTGTGGGGCTCTCGCATGGTCATAGCGCTGCCTTTCGTCGTTGATTGGCCGCTGCCTGAAAGGCTACCCGCGAGAGCCCCCTGCTCAACCTATCCGCGCTTGAACAGCTTGCTGCCCAACCACACGACCGGGTCGTACTTGCGGTCGACCGCGCGCTCCTTGAGCGGGATCAGCGCGTTGTCGGTGATCTTGATGTGCTCGGGGCACACCTCGGTGCAGCACTTGGTGATGTTGCAGAAGCCCAGCCCGTTCTCTTCCTGCGCCTGCACCGACCGGTTCTCCCGGGTGTCGAGCGGGTGCATGTCGAGTTCGGTCTGGCGCATCAGGTACCGCGGGCCTGCGAAGGCCTGCTTGTTCTCCTCGTGGTCGCGCACCACGTGACAGGTGTTCTGGCACAGGAAGCACTCGATGCACTTGCGGAACTCCTGTGAGCGGTTCACGTCCTCCTGCATCATCCGGTACTCGCCCGGCTGCAGGTCCTTCGGAGGCGCGAACGACGGGATCTCCCTGGCCTTCTCATAGTTGAAGGACACGTCGGTCACCAGGTCGCGGATCACCGGGAAGGTCCGCAGCGGCGTCACGGTGATGGTGTCGGCCGGATCGAAGGTCGACATCCTGGTCATGCACATCAGGCGCGGTCGCCCGTTGACCTCGGCCGAGCACGATCCGCACTTACCCGCCTTGCAGTTCCACCGCACTGCGAGGTCGCCGGCCTGCGTCTGCTGTAGCCGGTGGATGATGTCGAGGACGACCTCGCCCTCGTTGACCTCGACGGAGAAGTCCTGCAGCGCGCCGCCGTCGTCGTCACCGCGCCATACGCGCATCTTTGCCTGGTAGCTCATGCGCCTCTCCTAGACGAGTGGTTGGCGAGTTCTTCTGAGGTGAAGTACTTCTCCAGTTCTTCGATCTCGATCAGCTCGAGCAGGTCGTCGCGCATCGGGACCTGGTCCTCACGGGTGATGGTGACCTGCGGCACGACCGCGTCGGCCCGCCTCTCGGCTGGTGCGGCACACCAGCAGCGTCTTGCGCCAGTCCGCCTCCATCGACGGGAAGTCGTCGCGGGTGTGTCCGCCGCGGCTCTCGGTGCGCTCCAGCGCGGCCTTGGCCACGCATTCGCTGACGATCAGCATGTTGCGCAGGTCGATGGCCAGATTCCAGCCCGGGTTGTATTGCCTGCCGCCCTCCACGCGCACACGCTTGTAACGCTCGCGCAGCTGCTTGAGCCTCTCGATCGCCTCGGACACTTCCTCGGATTTGCGGATGATGCCCACCAGGCTGTTCATCGTGTCCTGCAGATCGTGCTGCAAGGTGTACGGGTTCTCGCCGGCATCGCCGTTGCTCGGGCCTTCGAACGGCGCGAGCGCCAGCTTGGCCGCGTCGTCGACGGCCTGCTCGGACACCTTCGGACGCTCAGCGAGCGCCCGGACGTAGTCCGACGCCCCAAGCCCGGCGCGCCGCCCGAAGACCAGCAGGTCGGACAGCGAGTTGCCGCCCAGCCGGTTCGAGCCGTGCATACCGCCCGAACACTCGCCCGCGGCGAACAGACCCGGCGTCTTGGCCGCACCGGTGTCGGGGTCAACCTCGACACCGCCCATCACGTAGTGGCACGTCGGCCCGACCTCCATGGGCTCCTTGGTGATGTCCACCTCGGCGAGCTCCATGAACTGGTGATACATCGAGGGCAGCCGCCGCTTGATCTCCTCGGCGGGCAGCCGTGACGCGATGTCGAGGTAGACACCGCCGTGCGGGGTGCCCCGGTCGGCCTTCACCTCGGAGTTGATGGCGCGGGCCACCTCGTCGCGCGGTAGCAGGTCCGGCGTGCGGCGTGCGGAGTCGTTGTCCTTGAGCCACTGGTCGGCCTCTTCGATCGACTCGGCGTACTGGCCCTTGAACACCGGCGGGATGTAGTCGAACATGAACCGCTGGCCCTCGGAGTTCTTCAGCACCCCGCCGTCGCCGCGCACACCCTCGGTGACGAGGATGCCCTTCACGCTCGGCGGCCAGACCATTCCGGTCGGGTGGAACTGGACGAACTCCATGTTGATCAGCGTCGCGCCCGCCCGCAGTGCGAGCGCGTGGCCGTCGCCGGTGTACTCCCAGGAGTTCGACGTCACCTTGTAGGACTTGCCGATGCCGCCGGTGGCCAGCACCACGGCGGGCGTCTCGAACAGGATGAAGTTGCCGGTTTCGCGCCAGTAACCGAACGCGCCGGCCACTCTTTTTTCGCCGGCGGATTCGTCCAAGATCAGGTCGGTGATGATGCACTCGTGGAAGACGCGGATGCGGGCCTCGTAGTCGCCGAACTCGGCCTTGTCCTCCTGCTGCAGCGAGACGATCTTCTGCTGCAGCGTGCGGATGATCTCCAGGCCGGTGCGGTCGCCGACGTGGGCCAGCCGCGGGTAGGTGTGGCCGCCGAAGTTGCGCTGGCTGATGCGCCCGTCCTTGGTGCGGTCGAACAGTGCGCCGTAGGTCTCCAGCTCCCAGACGCGGTCCGGCGCCTCCTTGGCGTGCAGCTCGGCCATGCGCCAGTTGTTCAGGAACTTCCCGCCGCGCATGGTGTCGCGGAAGTGCACCTGCCAGTTGTCTTTCGAGTTTGCGTTGCCCATCGCTGCGGCGCAGCCACCCTCGGCCATCACCGTATGCGCCTTGCCGAACAACGATTTCGTGATGACGGCCACCTTCAAACCACGCTCACGCGCTTCGATGACCGCACGCAAACCCGCGCCGCCGGCACCGATGACGACGACGTCGTACTGATGCCGTTCGACTTCCGATGAGCCGCTTGCGCGAAGAGCCCCAGGCTCAGCCATGAATAAACCTCACTACCGTTTTTCGAATAAGTTTGTCAGCCAATGAATCTGAGATCGTGAATCGTGCCGCTGGCGACCAACGCGACGTACAGGTCGGTCAGGATCAACGTCCCCAGGGTGATCCACGCGTACATCTTGTGCCGTGTGTTGAGCGCACTGACCTGTGTCCAGAACCAATAGCGCACAGGGTGTTTCGAGAAGTGCTTGAGCCGGCCGCCCACGATGTGGCGGCAGGAGTGGCACGACAACGTGTATGTCCAGAGCAGGATCACGTTCACGACGAGAATGACATTGCCCAAGCCGAATCCGAAGCCCGACGGGGACTGGAACGCGATGATCGCGTCGTAGGTGTTGATCACCGAGATGATGCCGGCGATGTAGAAGAAGTACCGGTGGGTGTTCTGGATGATGAGCGGCAACCGGGTCTCGCCGGTGTACGTCGCGTGCGGTTCGGCAACCGCGCACGCGGTCGGAGCCTGCCACACCGAGCGGTAGTAGGCGCCGCGGTAGTAGTAGCACGTCAACCGGAACAGCAGCAGGAACGGCAGGGTGCCCGCCGCGTAGGGCAGCCACCAGACGTCAGGCAGGATCTGCGGCCAGAAGTGACTGGCCTCCGGTACACAACCCTTGCTGATGCACGGCGAGTAGAACGGCGTCAGGTAGTGGTATTCCGCGACGTAGTAGTTGTTCTGCAGGAACGCCCGCACTGTCGCATAGATGAGGAAGATGGCGAAGCCGATATCCACGATCAGCGGCGACTGCCACCAGCGGTCGGTTCGCAGCGTGCGCTGCGGAATCTCGGCACGGCCCGGCGAGAAGACGCCGGTCGCCTTGCGGTCGGCGGTGGGTGCGCTCACTGTTCCCTTTCGGTGTTGATGAATCCCGTTGTGGCGGTCCTCACGCGGCTATCGCGTACCGCCGAGCCCCTCGTCGTCGACATCGCGCCAGAAGTCGGTGTCGTACGCAGTATCCGGGATCGTGATTTTCTCCCCGACATGTTGATGGCTCACTCCACGGGCAAGTTCAAGCTCCTCGGCATCGATGTCGAGCCGGTCGATGTCGTTGAGGATGCGTTCGGCGTCGTTCACGATGCGGCGGGTCGCGGGGCTGTCCCCGTACCTTGAGGCCAACGATGTCACGCACCGCCGCATCCGCCCAATTAGCTCGTGCAGCTCGGCGAGCTCGGTAGTGCTGGACAAATGACCTCCTTGGGCTGAAGGGTGTCAGGCATCACCGTACGACACCCGATGCTAGTCACAACACGCAGTATCCAGTGAGAACGATCACTTACGAAGTGGAGGTTAGACGCCAATGTCCGACCAGATCCTCAAAGAGCGGGCCGACGCCCTGCTGGCCCTGCACCAGCCCGGCAATCCGGTGGTCTTGCCCACCGTCTGGGACGCGTGGTCGGCGCGGCTCGCGGTCGACGCCGGGTTTGCCGCGCTCACCATCGGCAGCCACCCCATGGCCGACTCGGTCGGCAAAGCGGACCAGGAGGGCATGACGTTCGACGATGTGCTCACCCGCGTCGGCCAGATCACTGCGGCCGTCGACGTGCCGATCTCGGTCGACATCGAATCGGGCTACGGCCAATCGCCCGAGCGGCTCATCGAGGGCCTGCTGGACGCCGGCGCGGTCGGCCTGAACATCGAGGACACCGTTCACAGTGAGGGCGGGCGGCTCCGCTCGGCCACCGAGCATGCCGAGCTCGTCGGGGCCTTGCGTAAAGCGGCCGACGCAGCCGGCGTGCACGTGGTCGTCAACGCCCGGACCGATTTGTTCCTTCGTTCCGACGGTGACGAATCCGACCGCGTCGACCGCGCCATCGCCCGCCTCACCGAGGCCGCCGCGGCAGGTGCCGACTCGCTCTATCCGGTTGGCCGGCACGACCCGGAAACATTGCGGCGCTTGGCTTCTGAGCTTCCCCTGCCGATCAACGCGATCGCGCTTCCGGACCAGGATGACCCCGCATCGTTCGGTCCGCTCGGTGTCGGCAGGATCAGCTTCGGCCCGTTCTTCCAAAGGGCGCTGTCGGAACGCGCCAACGAGATGCTGAGTCGCTGGGCATAACATTCCGGCCGTGGTTGGAGACCAAAATGGTCCGAGACGAGCGCGACTGGCACGACCAACAGTCACTGATCATGGCTGCCGGCGTGGCGGCGCTGATCCTGCTCGCGCTGCTCGTCTACGCGGTGATCCGCACGTCGGACTCGGCCAGGACTCCGGCGACGGTGCCGGTCCCGTCGTCCTCGGCGACGCCGACGACTTACACCACTCCATCGACGTCCACGACGAGTTACACCACGCCACGGGTGACCACGAGCGAGGACAACCCCGGCCTTCCCGTGCCCAGCACCTCGGGGGCGCCGTCGGCCGAGGAGGGCGGCGACGAAGCGACGAGCCAGACCCCCACCACGACCAGGGACCCGTACTTCTCGACGACCCCGACGAACGCCGGCCACATCTAAGAAATCCGGTGAAACCACATGGGCTTCACCGGATTTCACCGCCGAGCGTCTACTTGCTCTCGATCGTGATGCGCTGCGCCTCGGCCCCCTTATAGGCACCGGCCACGCGTACCGTCAGCACACCCTGTTCCTCGTCGTGCTCGTCACGGCGCTCGCCGTGCACCACCAGCCGGGCCCTTGTCGACCTCGACCTGGACGTCCTTGTCGACGTCGACGCCGGCCAGTTCGAGCCGGACGACCGCGTCGTCGCCGTCCTTGGTGATGCCGGCCTCCGGTCGACTACCCGTAGAAACCTTGAGTCGGACCAGCTCATGTTCCAGATCTCGTGTTCGCTGTCAGAGAAGCCATAGAAAAGTGCTGCTCACACCGGCGGTCCGGTGGTGGTGAGCACACCGTGATGGGCGCTTCACACAATGCGACATTGCCGCAATATCGGCTGCTTAGCCTCGGCGCATGCGGTCAACTCGGAAGGTTGTGGTGGTCGGCCACGGCATGGTCGGTCATCGGTTCGTCGAAGCGCTGCGGTCCCGCGACGCCGACGGGACCTGGCGGGTGACCGTGCTCGCCGAGGAAGCCGACGCGGCATACGACCGCGTCGGACTCACCGGCTACACCGAGCACTGGGATCGCGGCCGGCTCGCCCTGCCGGGCAACGAGTATGACGGCGATGAACTGGTCGACCTGGTGCGCAGGGATCGGGTCACCCGCATCAAACGCGCTGCCAAGTACGTGACCACACACCTGGGACGTCGCATTTCGTACGACGCCCTGGTGCTGGCCACCGGCTCCTATGCCTTCGTGCCCCCGGTCCCGGGGCGGGACCTGCCGTCCTGCCACGTGTACCGCACGCTCGACGACCTCGACGCCATCCGGGCCAGTGCGCAACAAGCCCTCGCAGCCGGTCAGCCCGCGTCGGGCGTGGTGATCGGCGGCGGCCTTCTCGGCCTGGAGGCGGCCAATGCGCTGCGGTCGTTCGGGCTGCACGCCCACGTCGTCGAGATGGCTCCGCGGCTGATGGCCCAGCAGCTCGACGAGGCCGGCGGCGCGCTGCTCGGCCGGATGATCTCCGAACTCGGAATCTCCGTGCACGTGGGCGTCGGCACCGACTCCATCAAGCCGGCGCAACGGAATCGACCGGTGCGGCGGTCCGCCGACCAGGACTCGCTGCGGGTGACACTGACCGACGGGACCTTCATCGACGCCGGGCTGGTCGTTTTCGCGGCGGGTGTGCGTCCGCGCGACGAGCTGGCGCGCGACGCAGGGCTGCAGATTGCCGACCGCGGCGGTGTGCTCACCGACATATCTTGTGCGACGACCGATCCCAGCATCTATGCGATCGGCGAAGTAGCGGCGATCGACGGCCGGTGCTACGGGCTCGTCGGCCCCGGCTATACCAGCGCCGAGGTCGTCGCGGACCGATTGCTCGGCGGAGCGGCGGAGTTTCCCGAGGCCGACATGTCGACCAAGCTCAAGCTTCTGGGCGTCGACGTCGCGAGCTTCGGCGACGCGATGGGCACCACACCGGACTGCCTCGAGGTGGTGGTCAACGACGCCGTCAACCAGACCTATGCCAAGGTGGTGCTCTCCGATGACGCCAAGACACTCCTCGGCGGCATCCTGGTCGGCGACGCATCGTCCTACGGCATCCTGCGGCCGATGGTCGGCGAGCCGCTGCCCGGTGATCCACTGGCGTTGATCTCCCCGGCCGGATCCGACAGTGGCGCAGGGGCATTGGGCGTAGGCGCGTTGCCCGCCGGTGCGCAGATCTGCTCCTGCAACAACGTCACCAAGGGTGATCTGACCGACGCCATCGAGGGCGGCTGCTGCGATGTGGCCGGCTTGAAGAAGTGCACGCTGGCGGGGACCTCCTGCGGGTCGTGTGTGCCCCTGCTCAAACAACTTCTGGAGGCTGAGGGCGTCGAACAGTCCAAGGCGCTGTGCGAGCACTTCAGCCAGTCGCGTGCCGAACTGTTCGAGATCATCTCCGCGACCTCTATCCGCACCTTCTCGAGCCTGATCGAACGCTTCGGCACCGGCAAGGGCTGTGACATCTGCAAGCCTGCGGTCGCGTCGATCCTCGCGTCGACCAGTTCCGAGCACATCCTCGACGGCGAACAGGCGTCGTTGCAGGACTCCAATGACCACTTCCTGGCCAACATCCAGAAGAACGGCAGCTATTCGATCGTGCCCCGGGTGCCGGGTGGCGACATCACTGCCGAACAGCTGATTCTGATCGGCGAGATCGCAAGGGATTTCAACCTTTACACCAAGATCACGGGTGGCCAGCGCATCGACCTGTTCGGCGCGCGGGTCGACCAGCTCCCCGAGATCTGGCGCCGCCTGGTCGAGGGCGGAATGGAATCCGGGCACGCCTACGGCAAGGCGCTGCGAACGGTGAAGAGCTGCGTCGGTAGCGACTGGTGTCGATACGGCCAGCAGGATTCGGTGCAGATGGCGATCGACCTCGAGCTGCGCTACCGCGGGCTGCGGGCTCCGCACAAGATCAAGATGGGCGTATCGGGGTGCGCGCGCGAATGCGCGGAGGCGCGCGGCAAGGACGTCGGTGTCATCGCCACCGAGAACGGCTGGAATCTCTACGTCGGGGGCAATGGCGGCATGACACCCAAGCATGCCCAGCTGCTGGCCGGCGACCTCGACGACGAGACGCTGGTGCGCTACATCGACCGGTTCCTGATGTTCTACATCCGCACGGCCGACCGGCTGCAGCGCACCGCGCCGTGGGTGGAGAGCCTCGAGGGTGGCCTCGACCATTTGCGCGACGTCGTCTGCAACGACTCACTGGGGCTGGCCGCCGAATTCGAAGACGCCGTCGCCCGCCACGTCGAGGGCTACTCGTGTGAGTGGAGGGGCGTGCTCGAGGACCCCGACAAGCTGTCGAGGTTCGTGTCGTTCGTCAACGCGCCCGACGTCGCCGATCCCACCATCGAGTTCACGGAGCGGGCCGGGCGCAAAGTGCCCACAGACTTGGGAGTGCCAGCCATGCCGAAGGTGAAGAGGTAACCGAAGATGACTCTGCTCAACGACACTGCGGTCTGGACCACGGCGTGCGCATATGACCGCCTGATCCCGAATCTGGGCGTCGGGGTGCTGCTCGCCGACGGCTGCCAGGCGGCATTGTTCCGCCTCGACGACGGATCGCTGCGCGCGGTCGGCAACATCGATCCGTTCTCGGGTGCCGCGGTGATGTCGCGCGGGATCGTGGGTGACCGCGGCGGCCGCCCGACGGTGCAGTCGCCGATCAAGAAGCAGGCATTCGCACTTGACGACGGAATATGCCTCGACGATCCCGAGGTCGTCCTGCCGGTATATGCCACCCGCATCAACGCCGACGGCTTGGTCGAAGTCAGCGGCTAGGCGGCGATCAACACCCGGGCCCGTCGGAACCGGCTGGCGATCAGCCGCACCATTGACGGGATGCAGACCCAGCGGCCCTGTCACGGCGTCGGCACCGCTGTCACGTAACCGGTCCTGGAAAAGCCCTTCCGCCAACAGGTATGACGCCACCACCACTCGGCGAGCGCTTCGCAGCCGTAGCCGGGTGACCGCGTCGGCCACGGTCGGGCTTCCGCTGGCGGCATAGGCGAGTTCGACCCGGTCGCCGAGCACCGCGGACAGCAGTGCAGCAGTATGCCGGAGATCGGATTGTGCATGGGCGTCCGATGTTCCGGCCGCCGCCAGCACCACTGAATCACCTGGACACCAACCACATTCGACGAGCCGCTCCGTCAGCATGTGAGTGAGTTGCGGACTCGGCCCCAGCGCAGCGGTGACGGTGACGTCCGGATGTCCGCTCGCTGCGACGTGTGCCGGGATGTCCTTATTGACGTGATAGCCCCGCGAGAGGAACGCAGGCACGAGGATCGCCGGCCCGTCGACACCGCGCAGTACCTCGCTCGGTGTCGGTCCGATGACATCGACGAACGCCACGTGAACACGGGCACCCAACGTAGCGGACACCTGCCCAGCCAGCGCACCGACCATCTCCACGCCGGCGTGCTTGCGGGTGCCGTGCGCGACAAGCACATGTCTCATAGCGCGTGCGCCTGGGGGTACCACCCGCTTGCGGGGGAGTCCTCGTCGATGGCTAGCCGGTATCCCCGCTTCACCACCGTCGACACAATGTTCTTGTCGCCCAATGCCGTTCGCAGCCGTAGCACCGCTGTCTCCACCGCGTGGGTGTCGGTGCCGCTGCCCGGCAGCGCGCCGAGCAGGGCGTTGCGGGACACCACCGCGCCCGGAAGGTGGGCGAGTGCGCGGATCGTCGCCATGCCGGCCGGTGACACCGGCTTGACGGCACCGTCGACCAGCACGCACGTCCCGCGGATCTCCAGCAGATGGCCGGCCACCCGCACGGTGCGCGCACACAGCATCGGCAGCTCGTCGGTGATGTGACGGGCCAACGCGCCCAGTCTCATTCGCTCGGGCGCCGATGTCGGAACGCCCAGCCGAACCAAAGGCCGTGCGGTGACCGGTCCGACGCACATGGCGTGCACGCTGGTGCGCAGCGCCGCGAGCACCCGGTCCTCGATCGCCATCTCCGTTGCCCGCATCAGCACCGAGGCGACAGCGGGGGCCGACGTGAAACTCACGGCGTCGAACTTCTCCTCCGCGATGCCGGCCACCAGTTGGTCGAAGTCCCCGTTGCGGGGGGCGGGACGCCAGCGGTACACCCGGATCGGCACCACGTCGGCGCCCGCGGCGCGCAACTCGTCGAGGAATTCGGGGAACGGATCCCAGTCCTCGGTAGCGCCGTGCAGTTGCACCGCGATGCGCTGCCCCTCGATGCCACCCTCGACGAGGTAGTGCAGCAGCTCACGCGACGACTCCGATTCGGGTGACCACTCCTCGGGCAGCCCGGCGGCGCGCAGCGCGCCTGTGGCCTTCGGTCCGCGCGATACGATGCGCGCCTTGCCCAGGGCCACCAGCAGCTCGTTGGCCAGCCCCCACCCGTCGGCCGCGGCCACCCAGCCGCGGAAACCGATGCCGGTCGTGGCGATCACCACGTCGGGTGGCTGGTCGATCAACGCCTCGGTATACGCCCGCAAATCGTCGTCATCGGGCAACGGGACCATCATGATGGCGGCCGCGCTCGTCACCGTCGCGCCGCGGCGCGCCAGTAGCGTGCTCAGTTCGTCGGCGCGGCGGGCAGAGGTCACCGCCACCCGAAATCCGGTGAGCGGTGCCCAGCCGGGCTCACTCATGGGACATGTCTATTCAGCTCATGTTTCAAACCGATTACTCGGCCATTGCCTCGACGTGTCGGTCGGCTCCGAGAGCGCATAAGCCCACGGTAAGCGGGGTTTATTGCCCGGCGATGCCGTGCCATGACCCCGTCGTGAACTTCCGCTCACCGGCCCGGTGGCCCACGTGTGAGGTCAGTCGGCGCGGTGCGCATGGACCACGTTGAAGGGCAGATGCACCCGCTCGTCGACCAGCAGGTCGGCGATGCGCTCGAACCGGCTCCGCGTCTCCTGCATCTGTTCCACCGCCTCCGGCGGCATTTGTTCGGCCATCACCTTGGCAAATTCGTCGTCGCCCTGAAAGCCGATGGCTTTACCCAGGTAGGTGGTCGGCCCGAGGAAGTCGATGCGCCAACCATTGGCTGGCAGAGTGTCGCGAAGGTCGGCCTCGGGCACCGATCGCATCGGCGCGATCAGCCCGTTGATGTTCCCGTCCGAGAAGCACCACAGATGCAGGCGCGCACCGGGGCGGGTCGCACGGTGAAGCCCGGCCATGTAGGCGTGCCTGCCCGCCTCGTCGAGGCAGTGATACAGCGCGCTGTCGACCACGGTGTCGAACCGGTTGTCATATCCGGTCAGGTTGGTGGCATCGGCGACATCGAAATGTACGCCGGCTGAGCCGGCATCGGGCTTCAGGACGCCTGCGGCCTCGGCGCGGCGGCGGGCCTCGGAGATCGCGGCGGCCGAGCCGTCGAGTCCGGTCACCGAGTGCCCGCGCGACGCGAGGTAGATGGAGTTATCGCCGAGACCGCAGCCGATGTCGAGGACTTCGCCCGAAAAGCCTCCCAGCGCTTCGAGTTCCATCAGGCGGGGCTGCGCCTGCCGGACGTCCCACGGGATGCCGGTGGGGGCGGGCGCGCCTTCGAAGGTCGGTTCGCCGCGGTAGAGCTTGTCGAAGGTTTCGGGGCTCGGCTGGAAGGGAGTGCTCACGTGCCCCAAACTACGCCGGTCACCACACGTCGCCGTCGCGCCAATCGCAGGTGATCTCCGCGCTGGTGTCCAGGTCGACGCTGATCGGCAGTACGAACAGCCCGTGGTCGTCATCGGGGGTTCGCGTCATGCCTTCGGGCGCCAGTACCGACGTCGGCCCCTGCCACGGCAGCCAACCCCGCGACACGTAGATGGGCCGGCCCGCATCCGACGCGCTGAGCGCGCCGAGTTGGTACGCGCCGCGGATCACCTGCTCGGCGGCGTCCATCAGGGCGTGCGCCAGGCCCTCGCCGCGCCAGTCCTCGCGCACCGCAACGCCCTCGAGGTAGCCGCAGCGCAGCGCGGTATCCAGGTACAGCAGCCGCCGCTGCACGATCGCGGCGTGGGCGATCGTCTCCCCGTGGTCGAGGATCAGCGCATGCATGCCGCCGAGCGCATGGTCCCAGTCGGCGTCGGTGAACTCGCCGGCGAAGGCCTCGATGACCATTCGGCGCGCGTCGTCACGGGTCGCGTTGTCGAGGTCCGAAGTGTGAACGAGGCGGGCGGTATGGACCCGGACAGCCGAGTCCTGACGGGCGTGCGGGACGCCGACATCGTGCGTGTGCACACTGCCGTTCTACCAGCCCGAAGCGTCCTATGCGTTGTCTTCGAACGGGCGTCGCGGATGCGACCAGTGCATGCGCACGGTCTGGCCTGGGCGGATCTGGGCGACCTTGTCGATGTCGTGGTCGGCCACCACGCCGATGACGGGATAACCGCCGGTGACGGGATGGTCGGGGCCGAGGATCACCGGAAAACCGTTCGGCGGCACCTGAATTGCGCCGCGCGTCGCGCCCTCGCTGGGCAGCTGACGGTCGGGCCACCGGTACTCCAGCGGCATGCCGACCAGTCGCATGCCCACGCGGTCGCTCTTGTTCGTGGCGAGCCAGTTGGTGCGGATCAGCACATCGGGGTCGACGAACCAGTCGTCGCGGGGGCCGGGAACCACCACGAGTTCGAGGACACGGTCCTCGATCGCGGCCACCGGCGCCTGGTCCAACTCGGGGAAGTCGTCGTTGTGCTCGCCGATCGGAAGCACGTCGCC
This sequence comes from uncultured Actinomycetota bacterium, assembly GCA_963793055.1. Taxonomy (GTDB): domain Bacteria; phylum Actinomycetota; class Actinomycetes; order Mycobacteriales; family Mycobacteriaceae; genus Mycobacterium. The sequence continues at coordinate 98,626 of CAWBYS010000006.1, forward strand.
CGGCTGCAGCGGGAGCGGCCCGATCGCCGACATCACGTCGTAGGACCGCGACCCGAGGACCGGCGACACGTCGATACCGCCTCGCACCGCCAGGTAGGTCCGCAGCCCCGAGTGCGGCGCGCCGAGGGTGATCACCTCACCGTCGTGGGCGTGATGAATGCTGTTGGTGCCGAACGGGATTCCGTTCACGGCCGGATCGGTGTCGGCGCCCGTGACGGCGATCGCCACGTCACCGCCGCGCACCCGCGCCGCCAGCCCGCCGAACGTCACCTCGATCGTGGCACGGTCATCGGGATTGGTGACCAGGCGGTTGGCCAGGGCGTGCGACCGCCGATCGGCGGCGCCCGAGCGGCTGACACCCATGTGGGCCAGGCCCGGTCGGCCCAGGTCCTCGATCAACGACAGCGGTCCCGAACGCAGGATCTCCAGAGTGGTCATCGCTGCACCGCCCGGAACTGAACCTTCATGCCGGGAGTCAGCAGCGCCGGGCTTTCGCGGTCGAGGTCCCACAGCGCCGCTTGATCCTCGGAGGTCCGGCCGATCAACTGCCACCCGCCGGGCGACTCGCGGGGATAGACGCCGCTGAACTCGCCGGCCAGCCCGACCGACCCGACGGGCACCTTGGTCCGCGGTTCGGCGCGCCTCGGCACTTCGAGCCTGGGGTCACCGTCGACGAGATAGACGAACCCCGGCGCGAAGCCGCCGAATCCGACCAGCCACAGGGTGCCGGTGTGCGCGGCCACGACCTGCTCGGGTGTCAGCCCTGTCAGCTGCGCCACCTCGGCGAGGTCGGGGCCGTCGTAGACCACGTCGATCTCGACGTCGGCCTGCCCGGCGGCCGGCATCCTGAACTCCGACACCGCGGCGGGCGACACGCGCAGCGTGCCCAGCCGCTGCCGGGTCGGCGCCTGATACCGGGGGCCGGCCAGTTTGATCAGCACCGTGCGGGACGCGGGCACGATGTCGAGCACACCGAGCAGGTCGGCGTCGGAGATGGCGTCGGTCCACGCCAGTACCTCGGCGGTGTCGTCGAACTCGAGCAACAGCGCCTGGTCGCCGTACTCACGAATGGTGTGCAGAGCCCTCGGCTCCATCACCTCTGCAGTCACGCTCATAGTCTGAACCTACCCGCGAGTAGCTACCGATACGCATGCTCTGTGAGCCTTGCCAGAGAGGTTTTAACGAAGCCTCAAACGACGGGCTGATAGGTGGGCTCGTTGCGCTTGATGTAGGCGATCACCCGGTACGTGATCGGCAGCATGACCACCTCCACCGCGGTCTTGTAGAACCAGCCGAGCGCGGTGTACACCGCGAAGTCGCGGAAGGTCGTGATTCCGATCGCGCCCGCCGCGATGCTGCAGAACACCACGGTGTCGCCGAGCTGCCCGGCAAAGGTCGAACCGACCAGCCGCGCCCACAGGTGCTTCTCCTTGGTGCGCTCCTTGATGAGCACGACCACCCAGGCGTTGATGGTCTGCCCGACGATGAAGCCGGCCAGCCCCGCGATGATCAACTGGGTGTAGGCGTGGACGATGTTCTCGAAGTGCTCCTGGTTGGTGTAGAAGTCGGCAGCGGGCAGATAGATCGTCACCCAGAACACCAACGCGGCCAGAATGTTCATCGCGAACCCGAGGAAGATCGCGCGCCGGGCGGCCTTGAATCCGTAGACCTCGGACAGCACGTCGCCGATCACATACGTGAGCGGGAAGACGATGAACCCGCCGTCGGTGATGATCGGGCCGAACGCGACCCCCTTCGTCGCGGTCACGTTGGAGATGATCACCAACGCGGTGAAGATCGCGACGAAGACCGGATAGTAGACCGAGCCGACCTGAGCGAACGCTGCGTGCTCTGCCCTGGTGGCGGTCTGATCGCTGGTCACCCGGACATCTTGTCAGGCGAGCACTTTGGCGATGGCCACCGGCAGCTGATCGGCCACCACCGGGTAGGACAGCGGTGACGCGAACGCGATGGCGCCCGCGAGGTCCTTGCCCGTGAACACGCTGCGGGCTTTCAACTTTCCGATGTCCGGATCCGCGAGAAGCACGGCTTGCTCCTGGTCGCTTTCCGTGGTCCAGATCAACACGTCCGCGGCGCGGAGAACGTCGGCGATCCGGTTGCGGGCAATTGAGTCGCCGTCGGTGTCGGGAATCGTGAAGCCCATTTGGGTGAGGAATTCGGTGCGCCATCCCGGGGTGGCCGTGTGCACGCTGTCGTTGTCGAGGCGGCCGTCCAGCAGCAGCACCTTCTTGCCGGCGAACTGCGGGTTCCCGTCGACCACGCCCTTGAACTTGTCCTCGATGCCCGCGACCAACCCAGCCATCTCGTCGTGTTTGAACACCGCCTGGCCGATCGTCGCGGCCTGGTCCTTCCACGGCTCGAAGAACGCGTCCTGGCCGGACTGCGCGACCGTCGGCGCGATGCCCGACAGCTTGTCGTAGGTGTCCTTGTCGAGCCCGGCGTTGGTGGCGACGATGAGATCTGGCTTCAGCGACGCGATCTGATCGACCTGGATGCCGTCGGCGAGGCCGAGCAGCACCGGCTGCGCGCCGCCGAGCTTCGGCTGCGCCCACGGCCATACGCCGAACGGCTCGGCGCCGAACCAGTCGGTCACCGCGACGGGCACGACGCCGACCGCGAGCAGGTCGTCCTGTTCGGTCAGCCCCGCGCTGACGACGCGCTTGGGCGGTGCGGGGATCTTGGTCTCGCCGAACACGTGCTTGACGGTGACCGAGCCGTCCTTGGCGACGTCGCCGGGCTTCTGAGACCCGCATGCGGCGACGAGAGCGACACCCGCCGTCGTCGCCATGAAGCCGCGTCGGGACCACTGGGTGGGCACGTCGCGAGCGTAGCTAACCGACTTCGAAGCCGCCGAATTAGATGGGCGGCGCCTCGCCGTAAGACGGAGACGAACCGGACGTGAGGACGTCCCCGCGGTTGAGTTCTGCCTTCTCGATGCCCTTCATCAAGACGCCGACGTTGTCGCCCGGCATCGCCTCGTCGACCTTCTTGCGGAACATCTCGATGGCGTCGACCCGCACGGTGGGCCCGCCATTGATGCTGACGGATTCGCCGGCTCGAAGGGTGCCTGATTCCACCCGGCCGGTCGCGACGACGCCGCGATTGCGAATGAGGAAGACCTCTTCGACGGTCATCTTGAACACGCGAATGAGTGTGCCAGCAATCAGGAGTGGGCAAGTCGCTTGTTGACCAGGCGGGTGAGCCAGCCGGGAGAGAACCGCGAACCCGTAGTCAGCATCTTGGTCTGCGAACCGACCGGGAAGTGCACCTGGTGCATGGCGCGTCGCAGCCACGACGGCTCGATCGCCTCGGCGATGGCGTCGGCGATGTCCTGTGCGGTCAGCCGGATACCGAGCGAATCGGTGGTGCCGGTCTTGATGTTCTCGGTCATGGCCGTCTGCACGTAGAGCGGCCACATCGCGATCACCCGGATGCCGTAGCGATGCCACTCGATGTCGAGTGCTTCGGTGATGCCGCGGACGAAGAACTTGGTCGCGCTGTAATTGGCCAGTTCGGACTGGCCGTAGATCGCGGACGCCGACGCGAGATTGACGACGACGGAGTTCGGCGTGGCCTTCAGGTACGGGAACGCGGCGTGCAGACCGTTCACGACTCCCTTGGTGTTGATGTCGATCTCCCTGAGGTGACCTTTGAGGTCCATCTCCTCGAAGCGGCCCGCGCGCAGGATGCCCGCGTTGTTGATCAGCACGTCGAGACGGTCACCGGCCGCCGCTGCGAATTCACCGATTCGTTGCGCCATCTCGTCCGAGTCGGTGACGTCGAGATGGCCGACGATGGCCGGAGCCGCTGGGCCGGCGACATCAGATCGTGTCGAGCCGAGCTGGTCGATGTCGTCGGCGAGCGTCTTGATCCCGACCTCGTCGACGTCGAAACCCCCGACGGTGAATCCTTTGCGGGCGAACGTCAACGCGGTCGCCCGGCCGATGCCGGCGGCGGCGCCCGTGATGAACACGGCTCTGTTTGTGGGCATAGGCCATGATTGCCCAAACCGGGGCGTTGTATGCGTAAAGACCCTCCTCAGAAGGGACTTAGTTCCCTAAGCAGTCATCGGCGGACGGCTATAGCGTCGGGTGACTTCGAAGGAGGAGCCACCATGTCCTGGTCAGTTCGCGACGCGCGGCGGACGCTGGCAGCGATCGCCGCCGGTGGAGTAGCAGGCGCTGTCCTCCTCGGACCCGCGACCGCGTCCGCCGACCCGCCGAACTGCACAGCCGCCGACCTGTCGGGCATCGTGGCCGGTGTCACGGCGGCTACGTCGGCCTATCTGTTCACCCATCCGGATGTGAACTGGTTCTTCACCAGCCTCGAGGGCCAGCCGAGGGATCAGATTCGCGCGCAGGTGATCGACTACCTGAATATGCACCCGCAGGCGAAAGCGGATCTGCGGGGCATTCGGCAACCGGCGGTGGACTTCAGGAACCGTTGCGGCGGTGGTGATCCCGCTATCGACGTTCCTCAGTAGGACTCAACGGCATCCCGGCTTCGACGAAGTCGAGGGTGCGGTACATCCGTTCGATGACACCCGACGGCTGGTCGATGACCGCCATCAACGCGCCGGCCAGCGCGCCGACGAACACGCGGACGTCGAAGTCGTTGGGGTCGCGGCCGAGGCGGAGGGACTCCGCTTCGGCGAGCCGAGCTACGGTGCGGTGGTACTCGTCGAACTGGAAGATCTTCAATTCCGGTACCGATAGCACGACCCGCAGCCGGTCGCGTTCGAACTGCCACTCGTCGGCGGAAACCGCCGCAAGGGTGATCTCCAGGGCGCGACGGAACGCGCGAAGCGACGACACGTCTCTTGGCTGCTGGGCGAGCGCGTCGATGGTCACCTGGTCGAGGTCGTTGGCGATCAGCACGGATTCCTTGGTCGGGAAGTACCGGAAGAAGGTGCTGGGGGCGATCTCGGCCGCCTCGGCGACCTGTTCGATGGTCGTGTTGGCATACCCGTTCGCCTGGAACAGGCGCATGGCTTCTCGACGGATCGCGTCGCGCGTCTGGATCTTCTTGCGGTCACGCAACCCGAGCGCCTGTTCGACCTCCCCCATGAGGCGATTGTGTCAGGACAAGGCCAGCGACACGCCGAGTCCGAGCATCGTCGTCGCAATTAGCCCGTCGAGGATGCGCCAGGTTAGCGGGGTGGCGAAGAGACCGGCGAGCCGCCGCGCGCCGAGCCCGAGGCCGACGAACCAGACGGCGCTGGCGGTCACCGCACCGATGCCGAACAGCCACCGCTCGCCGTGGTGTTCGTTGGCCAGCGTGCCGAGTAGCACCACGGTGTCGAGGTAGACGTGCGGGTTGAGCCAGGTCAGCGCCAAACAGGTGACCAGCACCTCGAGCAGCCGGGCGGGCGCCTTCTCAGACGGCCTCAGGGCCGACGGCCGCCACGCACGCCGTGCGGCGAGCAGCCCGTAACCGATGAGGAACGCCGTGCCGCCGTACTTCACTACGTCGATTGCGGCCGGGTGCGCGGCGATCAGCGCGCCGACGCCCGCGATGCCCGCCGCGATCAGCACGATGTCCGACACGGTGCACACCGCCACCACGGCTGCCACGTGCTCGCCGCGAATGCCCTGCCGCAGCACGAAGGCGTTCTGCGCGCCGATCGCGACGATCAGGGTCAGGGAGGCCAGGAAGCCGAGGATCAGGGGCGAGCTCACGACGTCGACGTTAGGAGTCGGGCACCTATCAGTACAGCTAATAATTCTGCATCTGCATTAGCATTGCTAATGTGACGATCGACGGTCAGCAGCTGGCGGCGCTTGCCGCTGCTGCTGCTGCGCGGTGCTGTAGGTTCTCAAACTGCGTGGCGGATTCTCATTCGTGATGGCGGGATGGTGGCGGATGCGCCACGCATATGAGAATCGGCTCGGCGCCGATCAGTTAGCTGCTCTGGCTGCGGTGATCGAATTCGGTAGCTTCGATGCTGCGGCCGAGCGGCTGCACGTGACGCCATCGGCGGTAAGTCAGCGAATCAAGGCGCTGGAGCAGCGAGTGGGTCAGGTCTTGGTTGTTCGCGAAAAGCCCTGTAAACCGACGGCTGCCGGAATTCCATTGGTCAGGCTGGCGGCGCAGACCGCGATGTTGGAGTCGGAGGTGCTCGCCGAGACGGGGGGCGGATCTGTGGAACGGACACGGATTGCGATCGCAGTAAACGCCGATTCGATGTCGACATGGTTCACTGCCGTGCTCGGTGAACTGCCCGATGTGTTGTTCGACATCCGGATCGAGGACCAGGACCACTCTGCACGGCTGTTGCGCGAGGGTGCCGTCATGGGCGCGGTTACCACCGAACGCAATCCGGTGCCGGGGTGTCGTGTGCAGTCGTTGGGCTTGATGCGGTATGTGCCGGTAGCGGGGCCAGACTATGTGAAGCGTTATCTATCTGAAGGATTCACGGTCGGCACGGTGAGGGCCGCACCCTCGCTGGCGTGGAATCGCGAGGATGGGCTCCAGGACATGTTGGTGCGCAAAGCGTTTCGGCGCGAGATTTCAAGACCGGTTCACTTCGTGCCGACGGCCGATGGTTTCGGGTCGGCGGTGCGGGCCAGCCTGGGCTGGGGCATGTACCCGGAGCAGTTGGCAGCAGCGCCGCTGGCTGACGGTTCGTTCGTCCGCATCGCAGAGGTGCATCTCGATGTGCCGCTGTATTGGCAGTGCTGGAAGCTCGACAGCCGAATCGTCAATGACGTTACTGGCGCCGTGCGGTCAGCCGCCGCGGAACTTCACCGGAATCGACGATAGGCGCCGCTTCCGGCCTCGATCGCCCTGGCGATGATGAAGACTAAGCGGCTATTACCTCAGCGGCTATAGCACCTGTTCACTTAACGCGTAGGCTATACGCGAGTCCCACCCAGCTATCAGAACCAGCGCGCTAATGTCCGATCAGACACCGCCCCAGAGGCGTCCCGACTCACGCGCAGTCGAGCGGCAACGCACTAACGTGGAACACCTCCGTCGTGTGGCCGACAACTGCCGGGACGTTGATGATCCGACCCTGATGGCGAAAGCGTGGGACGAGCCGATGGCGTCTGATGCGCAGTCGGCAACGAACTCTACGCGGAGATTCGGCCAGCTCCAGGATCTATCCGTTCGCGACATCTTCGATGACCCGCTGCCGGATGCGGAAATCGCTGCGTGGGAAGGCGACTCGCCTCCGAACAGCTAGCGGGACGTCATGGCGCAACACCCCGGTCGCTGGGCAGGCGGCGACATCGGCGCCGTATCTCCGAAGTCGTTTAACCTCAACGGATTTGGATTCTGAACCATTCTTCGGTGGAGTATCACCGAAGAACGCTCAGTGCGTGGGATGATTTTCAGTGTAACCGTGCGGCGCCCCTTCATGCTGCACATTTCTTGCCGGATCGGGCTTCACGTTTGCGCAACTGCGCGGATACAGCAAAGTAACGAAACCCGTCGGATCCGGGCTTACTGCGTTACCCCGTCTGCCAGGCGTGGGACGCGGCTCCTTGGCAGCGCGCCTCGTGACCGTGAGATCGCCTCCACCTTTGACCTTCTGATTCCGCAGCTTGCTCTTGTCACTTGCAATGGACCCGAAGGAAATTGCAAAGCTGCGGGGCACAAGGGCGGCACTTGACTACGGGGAAATGCGCGCGATCTGGTCTGCAGCCGTACAGATTCAACAAGGCAGGGCTGCGCCATTTAGCGGTTGAGGCGGTGCGGGGTCCATTACCGTTGCGTCCTCGCTCGGAGCGATGCGCCATCAGATGGCATAGGTGCTTGCGCCGTTTCGAGTACCTATGCGAACCGGCGCGCCGTCGTCGTAAGGCGGAGTTATCGGCGCGCCGACGGCCGCCGCGTTGTTGCTCCTGCTGTCATAGGCAGCTGGAGCGAGAATTGCCGCTGCGCTGCTTTCACGTGCTACTGCACAGCTAATCAACCCTGTTTGTTGCGGTAAGCGAGCCAGGTGACTGCTCGTTCAGCAGCTCTCCCATGGCGTTCGGGTACGGTCGCGAGGCGGGCAGCGATCACCTGCGAGTCAACAAGGCCAGCGGTGATCAGTGCGTCGACGAAATTCTGGTCTTTCTCTCGGAGGGCGCACAGCTTCGCGACACACAGGTCTTCCTTGTCGAGGCACCAGCCGATGAATTGAGGTTCTCCAGATGGGGCGGCTGTGTTCTCGTTCTGTACTTTGACCAGGCGATCGCGCCATCCGTCGGGTAGTGCAGAGGTCTGCAGGTCCACGCCGTCGATGCTGAAGCCGTGAACCTGCGCAAATGCGGAAAACTCGCCCGCTGCTCCTTCGATTTCGTCTGCGAGACGGTCGATTTCGCCGGTATCGCTGGCAATCGGTAGCACGTCGACTCCACCGATCTGGTGGCGGAGAACGGCAACTCATCTTCGGTGTAAGTGCCGAGGATCGCTTGGGAGCCGACGATGATCACCTCAGTCAGGCCGGCGATTTGGCAGGCGGCTCGGATAGCGTGCTCGAGCTGGTCGCGTCGCATCAGCGCACCGTGTGCAGAGCGCGGATACGCTCCGCTTCGGGGAGCAGTCCACCCATCGGTGAGACTTCGCGCATCTCGATGCAATCGCGGCCGAGGCCAGTGAGGACGCGATGAAGGCCTGGTACGTCGCCGCGCTCCACTAGTGACTCCCAGCGGTCGAGGTTTCTCATGTGAGGCTGACCAGTCACGCCGGACCGCAATCGTCGCAGGTTGCGCTTGATCGTGGGTTGCCATTGGGTGAGTGTCGAACGCGTCAGGTGTCTGGCCAGCTCGCGGTGAAGTTTCCACGAGCGGCGTTCCGAACGTGTCAGGTCGGGACTGACCGGTTGGCGGATGATTTCGAGTCGGTAGCCCATACAGGACAGCAGTCGGTCGAGCTGCTCATCGCTCAGTTCAACCTTGTCGGAGAGGAACTGGCTGATGCTTGGCTGGTGTACGCCACTGAGCCGAGACAACTCGGACTGGGTTGTGCCTGTCTGGTGCATCACCGTCCGCAGTACGTCGCTCCGATCACTCATAGCCAACTATAGCAAGGGTTGCTATAGACGAGGATCGTCGGCGATTTTGCGCACAACTGTACGGTTCTAGGATCCGCCACGAAGATGAGAAAAACACGTCCGCCATTTTGGTGAGAATCCTGCAAACCAGCAGCTAGAGACGTCACCATCCGCCACGCAGTTTGAGAACCTACAGCCGCGGTGATCGAATACGGATCGTTCGACGCCGCAGCAGTGCGGCTTCATGTCACGCCGTCCGCCGTCAGCCAACGCATCAAGGCCCTCGAGCAGCGCGTGGGCCAAGTGTTGGTGGTCCGCGAGAAGCCCTGCGTCGCTACCGCTGCCGGTGTTCCGCTGTTGCGTCTGGCGGCGCAGACCGCGTTGCTGGAGGCCGAGGCGCTGGCCGAGATGGGCGGCGGCGACGGCGGGGTGCCGCGGATTGCGTTGGCGGTCAACGCCGATTCGATGTCGACGTGGTTCGCCGGGGTGTTCGGCGCGCTCGATGATGTGTTGTTCGACATCCGAATCGAGGACCAGGACCACTCGGCGCGACTGCTGCGCGAGGGGGTCGTGATGGGAGCGGTCACCACCGAGCGCGCACCGGTGTCCGGTTGCCGCGTGCAGTCGCTTGGAGTGATGAGGTACGTGCCGGTGGCCAGCCCGGCGTACATGCGGCGACATCTGCCGGATGGCTTCACCGCGCAGGCGGTGACCCACGCGCCGTCGCTGGCGTGGAATCGCGACGACGCCTTGCAAGATTCTCTGGTGCGTAGGGTGTTTCGCCGGCACATCGCCAGGCCGCAGCATTTCGTGCCGACCGCCGAGGGCTTCGGCGCCGCGGTGCGTGCGGGCCTGGGCTGGGGCATGTACCCCGAACATCTCGCCGCCGGCCACATTGCGGGCGGCGAGTTCGTCAGGATCGCGGATGTACATCTCGACGTGCCGTTGTTCTGGCAGTGTTGGAAACTCGACAGCCCGATCGTCGGCCGCATCACTGACGCCGTGCGCTCGGCCGCAGCCGAGTCACTAGAACGGCGGGCCTGAATCGCTTTGTTCGCGTTCGGCTTTGACGCGGGTGGCCGGTGGGGCTGGTCCAGATGGCATCGACTCGCTTGAGTCCACTTCAAGAATATTGCCCGTGAGCAGGATAAACACTGCCGACACGCGCCGCTCGACCCACTCCTCGGCTTACACTTCCGGCGTGTTCTCGGAGACGCGCTATGCGATGAACGGGGACTTGCGCGTCGCTTACCGCGCGTCGCGCGAAGGTTCGCGCGACATCGTGGTCGTCCCGAACTGGTTCAACTGTTGCGAAATTCTGCCTGAGCTACCGGCGATCCAGGGGTGGGTTGAGGCGATGACATCGCTGGGTCGACTGATCTTTTTCGATCAGCCGGGCACGGGCGCGTCCGACCCGGTCTCGACGGGTGCGTTGCCGACGTTGGAGCAATGGACCGACAGCATCACCGCGGTGTTAGACGAACTCGGGAGTCGCGAAGCGATTCTCGTCGCAGCGAACGCTGCGTTCGCGCCCGCGGCGTTGTTCGCCGCCAGCAACCCGTCTCGCACCACGGCACTGGTCGGGCTCGAGGTCTATGCCGATCCGATGGCTGAAAACACCCCGTTCACTCCGGATGAGTTCTTCGGTGCCATGGTCGCCGTATGGGGCACGGGGGAGTTCGAACATGTGCTCAATCCCGATATGCCGTGGAATGAGGAAATCCGGGCAACGTGGGCTCGATGGGAGCGCCTGGCGGCGAGCCCGCGGACTGTTGCTCTCATGATGCCGGTGGTGTCCGAATTGGACATACGGGCGCTCCTTCCGACGGTCCGCGTGCCAACCCTCGTCGTCCAGTACACGAACGACTCACTCGTCCCGCCCGCTGATGGCAAGTACGTCGCCGATCACATACCGGGTGCGAAATACGTTGAGCTGCCGGGGCGCAACCTCTTCCACTTTGTGGAACCCTGGCGCGAATCATTCCAGCACGTCGCCGAGTTCCTCACCGGCCACCATGCAGACGTGGCCGATGATCGGGTTCTTGCCACGGTGCTGTTCACCGACATCGTCGACTCGACGCGCAGGGCCGCCGAGATCGGTGACCGGGACTGGCGTGCGTTACTGGACGCGCATGACGCCGTGGTCCGCTCGCAGTTGTCGCGTTTTCGTGGCCGCGAGGTGAACACCTCGGGGGACGGCTTCCTGGCGATGTTCGACGGCCCCCAGCGGGCGATCCGCTGCGCCATGGCTATCCGAGAGGCGGTGCAGGCCCTCGGTATTCAGGTGCGCGCGGGGTTGCACACCGGCGAATGCGAAATCCGCGGCGACGACATCAGCGGTATCGCCGTGCACATCGGCGCGCGCGTAAGCGCCTTGGCCGGGCCCAATGAGGTGTTGGTGTCCAGCACGCTACGCGACCTGGTGATCGGGTCAGGCCTGGAGTTCGACGAGCGTGGCGCGCACCAACTCAAGGGCGTGCCCGGTGTATGGCACCTCTTTGCGGTCTCGTCGGCCTAGCAGGCCGGTCAGAATGGTGGGTCTGAATCGTTTTGTGCGCGTTCGGCTTTGATGCGGGTGGCGCGGTCGGCGGCGCGGGTGCATTTACGGATGGGCATCTTCATCCCGCGCTCGGTACCCGTGGATGGCGCCTGGGGTGCGGGTGGCAACTGGCCGGTGGTGGTGTCCCATTCTGGGAACACACTTCGCGATCCGGGATGAGTCGTGTACGTCTGCCCGGTGGGACTTGTCCAGATCGCGGTGCCATCAGCGAGCAGCACCAGCGCCCAGTCCCCGCCCCAAAAGGTTTTCAACAAATGATGCTTACGACACAAACACGCCAGGTTCGACGCGTGCGTCGCCCCGATCGGATACGGGATGACATGGTCGATGTCGCAGCACTCCGCGGCCACGGTGCAGCCCGGGAACCGGCACGTCAGATCCCGCGCCCGCACCCACCGCGCCAGTTTCGCCGACGGCCGGTAGCGGGGTTCGGGTTGATCGTCGGGAGTACACAGGGGTTGTAGGGTGGCGCCGTTGCGCAGCAGTTCGGCCAGCATCGGGGTGGGCAGCACTGCGCCGCCGGGCAGGATCGCGGTGCCCCGGTCTGTCGGGGTGTCCGCGTGGGTCGCCTCGATCGCGCGGGCGGCGTCGATCGCGGCCTGGTCGGCGACGACGCTGATGACCACCGACGATTTGGGTGCCGGCCCGTCGGCGAACGGGCAGGTCGGTGATCCGCAGCCACAGATGAGGTGGTCGTTGCCGTTAGCCCACGCCCCCGCGGCATCCGAACGCCGTTCCTTAGCACTGCGCGGATCGTTGTCACACACCGTGGCCGCGATGGCGGCGACCTTCGTGTCCAGCACCGCGGCATCGGTGGCCAGCAGCATGCCCCACACCGAGGCCACCCCGGCCTCGTCATCGAAATGCCCCACCGCGAAGTCGCGGCTCCGCTTGGCGGTCTGGGCGGTGATCAACGCCGAGCGGTCAAACCGCTGCCACCAGCGCATCCACGGCGGCCAGGAGCTTGTCCTCGGACAGCGGACCCCACTGGGTGGCCCGCGCCGCAAGCTCGGTATCGATCTGCGCCCACACCGCCTCGTCGGTGATCAACCGGGTGCGCCAGGTGATCACCGCGACCACCCGGGCGCTGATCTGGCCGGCCCGGAACAGCTCGGCCACTGCGGGCAGGTGATCGCGCAGGGTTTCGGCGATGCGCATCTGTCCGGAGGCTTTGCGGTGGCTGATGTTCATCGCCGCGGCGATCTCGGCGGCGGCGGAATCCCATACATCACAGACCCACCAGGCCCGCGGATCATCGCCATCGTCGCCGATGCGGCGGGAGACGAGTTCAGCGATGGCCGCCGTCCGCAATGCTGCCGCGGCCGCCTCAGCGCGGGTGGCCTCAGCGATGGTGGCGACCAACCCCGCCTCGTCCATCCCTTCGAACATACATGCGACTCCTCAGGTTCTCGTGGGAAGTTTCGGGTGTAGGCCGCCCAGGCAGAGGTAGATCATCGAGGTCAGGGTCTGGGCGGAGTGGTGGCCGTAGCCGCGTGCGTTGATGAGTCGGATTTTGGCGTTGATGCCTTCGATGAGGGCGTTGGAGATGCCGCGTTCGATGGCCGCGATGATTTCCTCGAAGTAGACCTGCAGTCGTTTGGCCAGGTGTACGAAGGCGTTGATGCGGCTGCGTTTCGCCGCGGTGATCCAGCGCCGCAGCAGCTGGCGGGCCACGTCGGGTGGGTGATCGAAACGGTAGAGGTCGCGGAGTTGTTCTTTTAGCGTCCAAGCCCGGCCGATGTGGCGGTGGGTGCGGGCGATCTGGTTGATCAGCGCGCGTTGGTCCTCGCTGAGTTTGTTCTCCCCGGTGCGCAGCGCCCAGCGTCCGGTGCGCCACTGCGCCGGGGTCATCGACGCGCGGCCGGGCCCGGTGATGGCCTCGGAGTACACCGCATCAAGTGCCCTGTTTACCCATCGCATGATGTGGAACGGGTCGTAGCAGATGACCGCGTGCGCGATGTGGTCGCGGGTGGCTTCGGTGTAGGCCGATGCCACATCCATGCTGACCGCTTCGATCTGGGCCAGATTCGAATCGGATTGACGCTCATAGAAGTTGGCCAAGGATTGGTAGTTGCGGCCGGGCTGGATATCGACCACGGTGCTGGTGTCATGATCACCGATGATGGTCAGATAGCGATGCGGGTGGCGATAGCAGACCTCATCGACACCGATCCGATACAAGGTCTGCAGGCGGCGGGCGTCGAGCAACTCGGTGACCCCGCGGTTGATGATCGCGGTGACCGCCTCCCAACTACAGCGCATCAGGGTGGCCACCGAGGTGCGGTCGGTGCGCTGAGCCAGCCACAGCACCATGTCTTCGAAATCGCGGGTATGCCGCGCCCCGGGCCGAGCCCATGGCAGCTCTTCGGTGCGTACCCCGCAGTCCGGGCACTGCAGCCGGCGGATCTCATAGACCAACCAGAGCCGGCATCGACCGAGATCCAGGTGCCGCCAGCGGCGCCGCCGCCGGTCATAGACCGACTTGCTCAGCATCCCGCATGGACAGGTCAGCAGCCGGGCGCGCGGGCGCAGGACGACTTCGACGTCGCGATCACCGATGACGACATCGGTGACCCATGCCCCGGGGATCTGCAGCAGACGGTTAAATGCAGTACTGACGCGCACGCGGTGCCTCCGGGTTGCGGTTGGTGTGGTAACCCCGAAACCTAGAGCCACACCGCGTGCGCGTCCCTCATTTCAGCCGGGAAACACCAAACCCTCTCCCGCACACCCAAATCCACCCCTGACCAGCACAAAAGCGCCCACGAAAACCCGTGGAGCGCCACATACATTCGATCATGCCACACCCCAACGACAAGCTGAGTTGAGCGATAGCGGGCCAGTCGCCGTACTGTGGCGTCGTGCCGAACGTCCTCTCGGTCAATATCGCTGACCAGTACGGGGATGGTCCGCGGGGTAAGACCGGATTCGACAAGCGGCCGACAACCGAGTCAGTCGCGGTGCGCGCGCCCGGCAGTCGGCGCGACGGACTCGGCAGTGGGCTGGCCGGTGATCTGATCGGTAATCGCAAGTATCACGGCGGAGATGACCAAGCCGTGTACGCGTATGCCCGTGAGGATCTCGATGACTGGGCGAAGAAGTTGGACCGGTCACTCGACAACGGCATGTTCGGTGAGAATCTCACTACCCTCGAGATCGAAGTCACGGGGGCCTTGATCGGTGAGCGTTGGCAGGTCGGGACGGATGGCTTGATCCTGGAAGTGTCGCGCCCGCGCACACCGTGTCGCACTTTCAGTAACTTCCTGGGGATCCCAGGCTGGATGAACACCTTCACCCGAGCTGCGAAGCCCGGCGCTTACCTGCGGGTGATCGCGCCGGGACCACTGCGGGCCGGCGACGCGGTGACCATCATTGATCGTCCCGATCACGACATCACGATCAACAAGGTTTTCCGCGCGATGATGGCTGAATCCGACCTTCTCCCAGGGATTTTGGCCGCCGACGCGCTTGCCGAAGAGGTGAAGGAAGTCGCCCGCCGGCGCATAGCGGGATGACTACGCGCAGGCGCTGACCGGTGCGCGAGAGGTCGCACCGGTACGCCCTGGCCCATGGATTACCAGTTGCCTTTGACCATGTTGCTGAACTGGGTCCTGCGGCCGCCGTCGGCGTCGACGAACGTCGCGCGTATGTAGATCTCGTCCTCGCCGTCGTCCTCGTTGAGATAACCGTTGGGGAGATTGATGACGAGCGAGTGGGCGAGACCCGTCGAGGTCGCGCCGATGTAGTAGCCGGGAATGTGGTCGGTGCCGGGCGCCCATGCGCTGTTTCGGACCGGGTCCCGGTCGCCTTCGTCGTCGCCGTAGATGACGTACTCCATCCCGCCCGGCTGCTTACCGGTGTTGATGTTGTTCAGATAGCCCTGGGCGTCTGCCTGGCTCATCGGGAACAACCCCGACATGGTGACCCGGGTGAAGTTCGGGTCGGCGGGATCCCGGTAGACGTTCAGCTGAGCGCCCGACGGCGAGGGTGCCGCCGATGCGGGTGCGGACGCCAGTCCCAGACCCATGCCGAAGGCCAGCGCCACCGTCCCGATGCGGCCGACTGCGCGGATCACGGCGTCACCCCAGTCGCCACCTCAGCGGTCCGCGGGCCGAACTCGTTGGCCACCAACGCAACGCTGTTCGCAGGGAAGCCGCCGCGACGGGCGTGCTCGCGGATCGCATCCTCGTCGTCGGCTTCGTGGATGCAGTAGATCTTGTCGCCTGCGACGTAACTCGTGATCCACCGATAGGGGACACCGAGGGATTCGACGACGCCGTTGGACTTGGCGGCGATGTCGCACAGCTGTGCCTCGGTCAACTCGCTGGCGCCGGGGATCTCCCGCTCGATGATGTAGCGCTTCATGAACTTCTCCTGTCTGTTGATGACTCCGCAGGTGCTCCGCGGTCAGACACAACGGTCGATCAGATCGGGCCGCTCGGCATGGGGAGAAGTTCCCTATGTTGGATCGCGCCTGTTCATGGGCAGGACCGGCCGTCGCGTCGTTTCAGCGCACAGACCACCGGGTAACTGATTGATCATGGTCCAACCGCCAGATCACCCCGTCGACTACGTCCGCACGACGCGCAAGCACGCCGGCGAAACGATGAAGAATTCGGCCAACGGCCCAGGCCTCATCGCAGTCGAGGTGGGCCTGGTCGCGTTCGTCGTCGCCATCTTCGGTTTTGGAAGCGGCCATGCACTGGTGGGCGCCGTTGCCATCGTGGTCGCCCTACTACTTGCCGGTGGAGGTCTGACATGGTTGAACCGCACACATCGCCGCGTGCGCGAGGCTGAGGGTCGATTCCTCGCCGAACATCCCGACGTGCCCGCGGAGCCGCCGACCAGCTGAGGGGCGAAACGTGATTGGCCTGCCCGCCGAAGTCCGCGCCTGCCTCTTCGACCTGGACGGCGTCCTCACCGATACGGCAAGCGTCCATCGCGCCGCGTGGAAGGTGATGTTCGACGCGTACCTGCGTGAGCGGTCCGAGACAACCGGCGAACCATTCCGCGAATTCGATGTCGACGCCGACTACGGCGAGTACGTGGACGGCAAGCCGCGTGACGACGGTGTGCGCAGTTTTCTGGCCAGCCGCAGCATCGAACTACCCGACGGCGATGCCGACGACGCGCCGAACGCGGAAACGGTGCACGGTCTGGCGAACCGCAAGAACGAACTGTTTCACGAACGACTGCGCAGCGACGGGGTGACGGTCTTCGAGGGTTCGCGCCGCTACCTCGAGGCGGTCCGCGAAGCCGGAATCGACGCGGCGGTGGTCTCGTCGAGCGCCAATACCCGTGAGGTGCTTGAGATCACGGGCCTCGACGCGTTTGTGCGCTACCGCGTCGACGGCGTGACGATCCGCGAGGAAAACCTGGCAGGCAAGCCGGCGCCTGACTCGTTTCTGCGGGCCGCGCAACTACTCGATGTTGCGCCGGCACACGCCGCGGTCTTCGAAGATGCACTGTCTGGCGTTCAAGCCGGCCGCGCCGGACACTTCGGGTTGGTGGTGGGTGTCGACCGGGTAGGCCACGCAGAAGCGTTGCGGGAGAACGGAGCTGACGTGGTAGTCGCTGACCTCGCAGAGTTGCTGGCGACGCGATGATCGACAGCGATGCTTTTCCGGTCGAACCGTGGTGTGTGCGCGAAACGAGGCTTCAACTCGACATCCTGGCCCAGACCGAATCGGTTTTCGCGCTGTCCAACGGTCACGTGGGTCTGCGGGGCAATCTCGATGAGGGCGAACCGCACGGCCTGCCGGGCACGTATCTCAACTCCTTCTACGAAGTGCGACCGCTGCCGTACGCCGAGGCGGGTTACAGCTACCCAGAAGAAGGACAGTCGCTGATCGACGTCACCAACGGCAAGGTGGTGCGGTTGCTCGTCGATGACGAGCCGTTCGATGTGCGCTACGGCGAATTGCTTGAGCACGAACGGGTTTTGGATATGCGCGCCGGGACGATGACGCGCCAGGCGAAGTGGCGTTCACCTACCGGCAAGCAGGTGGCGGTGACCTCGACACGCTTGGTGTCACTGGCGCAGCGCAGCGTGGCCGCGATCGAGTACGTCGTCGAAGCGATAGAAAAGTTCGTCCGCGTCACCGTGCAATCCGAACTGGTCGCCAACGAGGAACTGCCGGAGCCGTCGCCGGACCCGCGGGTCGCCGCCGTGCTGAAGATGCCGCTGGAGCCCGTCGCGCACGAGGTAGCCGATAACCGCGCCGTGCTGATGCATCGCACGCGGGCGAGTGGGCTGATGATGGCCGCCGCGATGGACCACGTCATCGAGGTGCCCGGACGCGTCGAATGCAACACCGAAGCACGCGAGGATCTCGCCCGCACCACCGTGATCTGCGGCCTGCGGCCGGGACAGCAGCTGCGCATCGTCAAGTTCCTGGCTTACGGCTGGTCGAGCCAGCGGTCCCGGCCGGCGCTGCGTGACCAGGTTGCGGCCGCGATCACCGGCGCTCACTACACCGGGTGGGAGGGTCTGGTCGAAGCCCAGCGCCAATGCCTGGATGACTTCTGGGACAGCGCGGATGTGGAGGTCGAGGGCGACGCGGAATGCCAGCAGGCCGTCCGGTTCGGGCTCTTCGGTGTTCTGCAGTCCAGCGCCCGCGCCGAACGCCGCGCCATCGCGGGCAAGGGGCTGACAGGTACCGGGTACGACGGGCACGCGTTCTGGGACACCGAGGGCTATGTGCTGCCGGTGTTGACCTACACCGCACCCCACGCGGCGGCCGATGCGCTGCGGTGGCGCGCGTCGACCCTCGATCTGGCAAGGGAGCGCGCCGAAGAACTCGACCTCGCGGGCGCCGCCTTCCCCTGGCGGACCATCCGCGGTCAAGAGTGTTCGGCGTACTGGCCTGCGGGCACTGCGGCATGGCACATCAATGCGGACATCGCGATGGCGTTCGAGCGATACCGGATCGTCACCGGTGACGAGTCGCTCGAGGCCGATTGCGGGCTGTCGGTGTTGGTCGAGACGGCGCGGATGTGGTGGTCACTGGGCCACCACGACCGGCACGGCGTCTGGCATGTCGACGGCGCAACCGGCCCAGACGAGTACACCGCCGTCGTGCGCGACAACCTGTTCACCAATCTGATGGCGGCGTTCAACCTGCGCACCGCGGCGCAAGCGTGCGAGCGGCATCCGGAGCAGGCCGGCGAGTTGGGGGTGACTGCGCAGGAAACGGCGGCATGGCGCGACGCGGCGGACACCGTCCACGTCCCGTACGACAAGGAACTCGAGGTTCATCAGCAGTGCGAGGGATTCACCCGGCTGCGGGAATGGGAGTTCACCGAGGACACCTCCTACCCGCTGCTTCTGCACGAGCCCTACGTGCGGCTTTACTCGTCCCAGGTGGTCAAGC
The DNA here is from genome assembly GCA_963793055.1 of uncultured Actinomycetota bacterium. Lineage (GTDB taxonomy): Bacteria > Actinomycetota > Actinomycetes > Mycobacteriales > Mycobacteriaceae > Mycobacterium. Next base: position 117,563 of record CAWBYS010000006.1, read on the forward strand.
AGGCTGACTTGGTGCTCGCCATGCACTGGCTGAGTCATGTCTTCACCGCCGAAGAGAAGGCGCGCAACGTCGACTACTACGAGCGCCGTACCACCAGGGACTCGTCATTGTCGGCGTGCACGCAGGCCGTGCTGTGCGCCGAGGTGGGCCACTTGGATCTGGCGTATGACTATGCCGCCGAAGCCGCGCTGATCGACCTTCGCGACCTGCACCACAACACGCGAGACGGGCTGCACATGGCGTCGCTGGCCGGGGCGTGGACGGCGCTGGTGGCCGGGTTCGGCGGATTACGCGACGACGAGGGCGTGCTGGCGCTGGATCCGCAACTGCCCGACGATCTCGACCGACTATGTTTTCGGTTGCGGTGGAAGGGTTTTCGCGTGACGGTCGACGTGAATCACCGCGAGGTCAGCTATCTGCTGCGCGATGGGTCCGATGGCCGTCTGGTAATCCGGCACGCCGGCAAGGACATCGAACTCGACACCAAGGCTCCGACGGTCGTAGGGCTCAAGCGGCGGGAACCGCTGTTGCCTGAACCATCGCAGCCCCTCGGCCGGAGGCCGGCGCGTCGGCGGAGTTGATCACTTCGTTTGGTGTCTGTGTGATCCCGGATACGAACGGCTTCTCACGCTCGGTCATCGTCGCGTAACAGGCGTCTACCGTGAGCAGATGCGCGAGAAGTGCTCGCACCGGGCCCGTTGTCCAAAGGTGGGGAGCTTCCGCTATTTGGCCCGCGACGACCGCTGGGAATGGTCGGATGAGGTCGCGGCCATGCACGGTTATGCCCCGGGCACCGTCACTCCGACAACTGAACTGGTGCTGTCACATAAGCACCCCGATGACAAGGCCACCGTTGCCGAAGTCATCGAGCAGGTGCGCAGCGATGGCGTCGCATTCAGCAGCCGGCACCGGATCATCGACACCCAGGGGGGCGTGCACCTGGTAGTGGTGGTCGGTGACAAGGTGCACGACGCCGACGGTTTCGCCATCGGCACCGCAGGGTTCTACGTCGACGTCACAGCTGAATTCAATGCCGACGTGCAGAATTCGATCACCGAAGCCGTCGTGGCGATCAACGAGCGGCGGGCCGTGATCAATCAGGCGGTCGGAATCCTGATGTTGTGCCACGGGACATCATCGGAGGTCGCTTTCGCCGTGCTCGCAGCCGAGTCGCAACGAACCAACGTCAAGTTGCGCACCGTCGCAGAGCGCTTCGTCGACGCGGCTACCGCGGAGGGTGGGCTGCCGACGGAAGCCGCCGCGCATATGGATGCGCTACTGAGGCGGGCCGGCGGCGACATCAGTCCCGCAACGTGGCGTGCGGGCTCTGCCCGTACGTCTGGCGGTACAGCACGGCGAATCGGCCGGTGTGGCTGAATCCCCACTTCGCGGCGATGGCCCCGACGGTCGTCACGGTTCGGTCGGCGGCGACGAGGTCCTGGTGAGCCCGATGCAGTCGCACTTGGCGCAGGTATTCCGTCGGGGTGGTGTCGAGCTGGCGGCGGAACAGGTACTGCACGGCCCGCGGAGTGAGGTGAACCGACTCGGCGATCTCGTTGATGCCGATGTCGTCCATTGCCATGCGGTGAATGAACGCCACCGCGCGGTTGAGTGACGGGGGCTGGTCGCTTCCGCCGCTGCCGGACCGCCGGTCAAGCGTGGACGGGAAGCACTCGAGCAGTGTCGCTGCCACCATGCGAACGGCCGCCGCAACGATCAGCGGCTGGTTGACAGCGCTCGCGGTGCCAAAGGTGGCCGAGACGTAGTCCAGAGTGCGACGCCATGCCTGGCTGTCGTCGGCCGACGCCGGCCGGTGGTGCAGGAACCGGATCTCGGCCGGAAGGGGGACCGGAAGATCGGCGGCCGCCGCGCGGAGCATGGAGGCATCGATGCTGACCACATCGAAGTGCGCGTCCGACAGTTCCAGAACGCCGCGAAGCCCGGGGGCACAAAGCACCGGCTCTTCGCTGTTCGACCGCTGCTCATCCCCGGAAAAGCACACGGTGCCGGCCCGGGGTTGGATCACGATCACGCGATTGCCCGGATTGACGGCGCAGTTGGCCCGGCCCTGCATCTGAATTTCGTCCAGTACCAGCGCGTTCGCCTCGGCGCGACGATGGAAGATCTCCGAGCCGGGCTTGAGTTCGGTCAACCGCCAGCCGGGGGCATATGCGGTATCGAAGAAGCGACTGGCCGTCTCGGGAATTGCGGTCCGGAACTCCTGGCGCCGCAACGCCGATAGGCCGTCGGCCGGCGGGCCGCCGGTTCGCTCGGCGTGAGCTGACGGCGCACCCGCATCGCTGCGGCACGCGCCGTTGACGTGGCGTTCTTCGGTACTCGTCATGCGTGATACTCCACCGTGGCTGTCTTGCTGTGACACAGCTGAAGGCTTGCTCGCAGCTTACCCCGTGGCTGAATTCACGTCGGCGACTTGGCTGCCAATTCCGATCTTGTGATAAATGACCTGGCAGTCGGCGGCGACTCTGTCCCAGGTGTAGCGCGACCGAACACGAGCCCGGCCTGCCGCACCCATGCCCTGGCACTGGAATTGTTGATCTCGCAAGGTTTTTAGCGCGCCGGCCAGTTCCCGCTGCCTGCCCGGGGTGATGAGTAAACCCGTCACGGCGTGAACGACGACGTCGGCGATTGCGTCGACGCCGGTCGCCACGACCGCCGCCCCGCTAGCCATGGCCTGCAGGGCGATGGAAGCCGTCGGCGCTGAATTCGGCGTCCACACAACGACGTCTACCGAGCGCATCAATGCCGGCAACTGGTCGCGCGACACTGCGCCCAGTGGATGAACGCGATCACCCACGCTCAGCTCATTGGCCAGGCGCCGCACGGGGATGTGGATGTCGCCATGCGGTTCGTGCGGCACCGCCGGCGCAGCGATGAGCAGTTCGCTGTCGTGAAGCCGGGGCATGACCCGGACGATATCGTCGAAACCGCTGCCGGACAACGTATTTGAACCTATGTACAGCATTCGATATGGACGTTGCCGAACCGACGACGGTCCGACGGGACTGAAGAGGTCGATATCCACCCCCTCCGGCACCACCGAGATGCGCTCACGGCTGTGCCGAACTTTGACCAGCGCGTCGAGCTCGGCAGCGAAGCCCGCCGCCACCCACGTCGCATTCTTGGCGAGCAGCGGCTCCAATCGCTGACGTTCGGTCCCGGGCGTATCGTCACCGGACCTGGCCAGCCCGTGGAAGGACTGCACGACAGGCAGATGGCTGTGCCGCGCCCCAAGCTGAGCCGCCAGGCCCGCCAACCAGCCATGAGCGTGCACCACCTGGGGCGGATCCGCCGACCACATACTGTTCAGCGACGCGGCGAAATCGCCCACGAACGGCAGCAGATCCGATGATGCCAAGGGCTTTGCGGGGCCGACGCGCACCTCGGCCACGGCGTATCCACGCTCGCTTCGGCGAGGACCGCCTGCGCGTCGGGTGTAGAGGGTTACGTCGTCTCCTCGCGCGCTCAGCGCAGCCGAGAGTTCGTCGACGTAGCTGTCGACGGCCCCTTCAGGATCGGCGCCGTCGCGGCTGCCGACCATGGCGACCTTCATGCATCTCCCATTCGAGGTCCAGATTCGGTCGATTGCACTTGATCAAATTCGTACCCGAACCGAGTGCCTTGAAAACGGTCGCCAGACGAACGCCTCCAGGCCACTTGGCGAGCATGGCCACTTGGCGAGCATGGCCTTTCCCGCCGACGAGGTGGAGACTGACACCATGTCGTCTGAGGCAACCGGCACGACCGTCGACGTCGTCATACTGGTGGCGTCGGCGGGCGGACTGGACGCGCTGTGTTCGGTGTTGGCGCGGTTGCCGGCTGACTATCCTGCCTCCGTCGTCATCCACCAGCACCTCGGCGGTCGCACCAGCGTCCTGCCCGCGATTCTGTCGCGGCAGACCAATCACGATGTCCGATGGGTGGTCGACGGGGAGCGGCTTCGGCCGCATGACGTCCGGGCCTGTCCACCCGATGTGTACACCGAGTTGAAGCCGGACGGTAGTTTCTCGCTGCGGGCGCGTGAGCCAGAGAAAGAACAACGCTTCGACGTGTTACTCAGCTCGGCCGCCGCGTCCTACGGACCGCGCGCGCTCGCCGTGGTGCTTTCCGGATCCGGCCATGACGGAGCTGCGGGCACCGCGGCGATGAAACGCGCGGGCGGCATCGTGATCGCCCAGAGCCGGGAAACTGCTGAGTATCCGTCGATGCCCATGGCGGCCGCCCACGCCGGCGCCGATCTGGTGCTGCCGGTAGACGCCATCGGACCCGTCCTTACCGAAATCGGCCTTGGGGGGCCGATCACGCCCAGCGAGCTAGGGGACGTCCTCGAGCATCTCGGGATCCCGTGCACAACCGGTGCGGAGTCGCTGAAAGTCGATGCGGGGCAACAAGAATCTGGGCCGAACACGACGCTGAGAGCCAGTGAAAGCCCCGGCGCGCGCGCTGAAGCGGCGCGACGACGCGTGGCCGAGTTGCAGCAATGCCGCGAGGATCTCGCATCTGGTGTCGCATCGACGGCTCAGGCGGTGACTGCCGCGCGAGCCCGGGCCGAAGACGCGGCGCGGCGCGCCCAGATGGCGCACGAGGCCGCCGCCGAGCAGTTGTCCGCTCTCGAGGCGGCGAAGCAGGCGTCAGCTGAGAATCTCCATCAGCAGTAGCGCGCCCCCTGCGCCGCCTTCGCGAGTCCGAAACGATGCGCACCCGACGCGAATTGTGGCCTTACGGCCGCGCCGGTCGACCGCCTCGACGGTCGCCTCGCCGTTGCTGTCCGGGTCGACGAAGGCGTTGCCGATCAACGGCCGAAGGGCCTCCATCGGCAGTCCGATGTCCAATGTGGTGAACGGCCTACCTGTCGTCTCCTCGGCGCGCAGCCCCCACAGCTCCTCGCAACCGCGGTTCCACACGACGACGCGCATCTCCCGGTCGACCACGACCATGCCCATCTGAACAGAGTTGATCAGCGAATCGAGGAAGCTCTTGGCATCGTCGAGCTCGACGCTGCGTTCGCGCAGTGTGTCGTTGATCGATTGCAGCTCGTCGTTGGTCGACTGCAGCTCCTCGTTCACCGTCTCGAGCTCTTCGTTTGTGGACTGCAGCTCCTCGTTGGTGGTTTCCAATTCCTCGACGGTCGACTGCAGTTCCTCGTTGGTGGTTTCAAGCTCTTCGTTTGTGCTTTGCAGCTCCCCGTATGCCGCCTCCAGTTGGCGGTTGGTCTGCACCACCGTGTCGAGCAGCCCCCTGTTGGCGGTGACGTCGAAGAACACGATTGATACGCCGAGCAGCCCATTGTCGGAGTCGACAAGCGGACTGATGTGGATGTCGAACCACACAGTGTCAGCGCCCGAACGCTGCCACTTCACATCCTGAATTCGCGCGGGCCGCCGTTCCACTCTCGCCTGCTCGACAAATGCGCGTAGTTCGACGGGGCGGTAGGACACCCCCAGATCGCGCAACAGGCGCCCGATGTCACGGGCGGACAGCCCAAAGAGGGTTTCGGCCTGCTGGTTGATCATGGCGACCGTGTCCTCGCCGGTGACCACGATCTGCGCGACAGGACTGGCCCGGAATGCCAACTCACGCACGTTGTTCAGGCCCTGCGTCTCGCCGTTCCTGTCGTAGAACGCTAAGGCCGGGTCATAGCGCTCCGGGCCGGTTTGCGAACCTGGGGTCTTCCGGAAGATCCGGTTCTTCAGGTTCAGCGGCGTGAAGCGGTCGCTGTGGGAAAGCAACATCTCGGCGTGTCCAAGGAACAGGGTTCCTTGCGGCGCTAGGGCGAAATGCAAGCGGCCCAACACATTTCGCTGCGTCTCGGCGTTCAGGTACATCAGGGTGTTGCGGCACACCAGCAGGTTGACGCGGGAGATCGGCGCGTCCTTGACCAGGTCATTGCGGCCGAAGATGACGGCCCGGCGCAGGTCCTTGCTGATGACGTAGCGGCCGTCTACCTCTTCGAGGTACCGGGAGCGCAGATCGGCTGGCACCGATTCGACCGCCTTGGCGTCGTACGAGGCGGCACGGGCTTCGGCCAGCGCATCCTCGTCGACGTCGGTCGCGTAGATCTTGACGCGTTGCCGGAACTCCTCGGGTCCGAGCGCGTCGGCCAACAACATGGCCAGCGAGTACGCCTCCTCACCGGAAGCGCATCCGGCGCTCCACGCCCGGATGGGGTCGCTGGGGCCACGCTCGGCCAGCAACCGCGGAATGACGTCGGTCTTGACGAACTCCCATGCCTCGGGATCGCGGAAGAACGAAGTGACATTGATGAGAATGGCGTTGAACAGCGCCGCGAATTCTTCGGAGCTGGCCTGCAGGAAGTCTAGGTACTCGCTCGAAGGTCTTGTACCCGGCCTGATCCATGCGATGACGGACGCGGCGCATGAGGGACGTGCGCTTATAGCCGGTGAAGTCGAAGCCACGGGAATCCCGCATGTAGCTCAGCAGAGCCTCGAACGACTCGTTGTCGGTCGCGTTCATCCCAGTCCTGTCCACGCGCGTCTCGGGCATGAACACTACTCGTCTGTTAGAGCAGGTCTTCCGGACCGAGCAGCGCCCATACGGTCTTTCCCGACGCGGTCGGTGTGCTACCCCACGCCCGCGAGAGCGCAGTCACGATCGCCAACCCCGAGACGGTGTCGGAGCCGCGTTCTGCGTCCTCGTGCCTGCTCGCGGGCTGGTGGCTGGCGTCCTCCACCGCGACGGTCAGCGCGTCGCCCCTCAGCTCAAGTCTCAACACGGGGGCACTCTCGGTGTGGGCGAGCACATTCGCAATGAATATCGTTGCCACGGTGCTCGCCGTCGGGATCAATGAGGTGCGCGTCCACGCGGTCAGCCATTCGCTCACCAGAGTCCGGGCCACCGCGGCACTACTGGGTACCGCCGGCAGCCGAACATGAGCACGGCGCCTGACGGTTGACCACGCATGGGGCACGGCTGCGAAGGCCGCCGCGGCGTCCAGATAGATCGGTACGTAGCGAGTGACGCCGTTGGCCCGGACCGCCGATCTGAGGCGGGCGTCTTTGCACACCAGCAGGATCGGAACGTCGGGCCACGTGCTGACGTGCCAGCGCGCACTGGTGAACACCGACAGTGCCGAGTTCGTCGGCACGTCGAGCGCGGTGATGTCGACGATGACCGCGTCCGGTTCGTCCAGTGCCGCCTTGACGATGCTGTTGCGAAGGTCAGCGTAGGTGAGGCAGTCCAGTGTCCCGGTAACGACCAGCAACTGAGCCTGATCGGTGGCGCGGCTGTCGAGGTGAAGCGTCGAACGCGAGCTACCCACCGTCAATGCACCGCCATCCACAGCCTGCCGACGCGCCAACCGCCACTACTCCGCGGATGTCGCCGCGGTCGCCCATCGCCTGCATCTCATTGGTTCGGTTACCCCCTGCGGGCGTGGGCAACCCGGTTCTCGGTAGGGAGTAACAGCCGGATGGAGAGTTTGGTCTCGTGCCCAACGGGAAACTCCAAATTAACCCTTAGGTAAAGAGATCCAATGATGACCAATGCCAAGTCCACCGGCGTTCCCCGCCGGACGCCCGTTCAATACGCCGCCGCCGCCGTCGGTGTCGTGTTTCTGCTAGCGGGGGTGCTGGGTTTCATTCCCGGGATCACCACGCACTACGACATGCTCTCGGCGGCCGGGCACCATTCCGGTGCCTTGTTGCTCGGATTGTTCGCGGTGTCGGTGTTGCACAACGCAGTGCATCTGGCGTTCGGCGTAGCCGGTCTGGTGCTGGCCCGCACGCTGGCCGGTGCCCGGATCTTCTTGATCATCGGCGCCATGATCTTCGCGATGTTTTGGCTCTATGGTTTCTTCATCGACCGCGGCAGCGACATGAATTTTGTGCCGGTCAACACCGCCGACAACTGGCTGCATCTGGCGCTTGCCATCGGAATGGCCGTGCTGGGGGTGGGTTTGGGAGGCACGCGGGCGGACGCCGCGCCTCACACGCCGAGGAGCGATTCGATCCAACCCCGCGCGAAGTAGATTCCGAAGCCCGCGGCCACGATCCACAGCAGGGGGCTGACCTCGCGCACCTTGCCGACGGCCGAGCGCAGCACAACCCAGGCGATGAAGCCGACGCCGATGCCGTTGGCGATCGAGTAGGAGAACGGCATCACCGCGACCGTCAGAACGACCGGCATGGCCACCGAGAACTCGGTGAGCTCGATGTGGCGCAGCTGCGCCATCATCATCACGCCGACAATCACCAGTGCCGCCGCCGCCACTTCGGTCGGCACGATCGACGCCAGGGGCGACACAAACATCGCGGCGAGGAACAGCACTCCGGTCACGAGGTTCGCCAGGCCTGTGCGGGCGCCCTCGCCGATACCCGCACCCGACTCGATGAACACCGTGTTCGACGACGCCGATGCCGCCCCGCCCGCCATCGCGCCCGCGCCCTCCACGATCAGCGCTGACCGCAGCCGCGGAAAGGTGCCCTGCTCGTCGGCGAGGTCGGCCTCGCGCGCCAACCCGGTGAACGTTCCCATCGCGTCGAAGAAATTCGCGAACACCAATGTGAACACGAACATGATCGCCGCGATCACGCCGATGCGGCTAAAACTGTTGAGGCTGAACGCACCCACCAGCGACAGGTCGGGTAGCGCGAACGGCGAGCCGGACAGCGTCGGCACCGACAGACTCCAGCCGCCGGGCCGCTCGACCGCCGAGCCGAGATGCCAGATGGCTTCGACGACCACCGCGACGACGGTGCCCGCCACGAGTCCGATGAGGATCCCGCCGCGGACCTTCTTGGCCACCAGAACGCCGGTCACCAGAAGGGTGAACACGAAGACGACCGTCGGGACGGTGCTGATCGAACCCAGGCCGCGTGCGCCCAGTCCGACGGGCGGCGACGCGACACCGGTCGACCCGATGAAGCCGGCGTCGACGAGGCCGATGAACAGGATGAACAACCCGATACCCGCCGTGATCGCCAACTTCAGCTGCATCGGCACGGCGTCGAAAACCAGCCTGCGCAGACCGGTCGCCGCCAGGATCACGATGATGATGCCGTCGATGACGACCAGCCCCATCGCCTCCGGCCACGTCAGACTGCCCACCAGCGTCGTCGCGACGAAAGAGTTGATGCCGAGGCCCGCTGCGAACGCGAACGGCAGCCGCGCGATCAACCCGAACACGATCGTCATGGCGCCGGCGGCCAGTGCGGTCACCGCGGAGACCGCGGCGAACTGGAGCTTGGTCCCGGCGACGTCGTCGACGCCGGTCAGGATGATCGGGTTCAGCACGATGATGTAGGCCATTGCGATGAACGTGACCAAGCCGCCGCGCAGTTCAGCCGCGAGCGTCGATCCCCGTGCCGTGATTTCGAAGAAGCGGTCCAGCCGATTCACGGTTCGACCTTAAGGGGCGATCGCCGTCAGCGCGGGTCGATCTTGTTCCGCAGGCGTTCGGCGGGATACACGGACGCTCCGGTGGCCCGGACTCGTGCGGCTAGCGTGCGGTCAGAGGTGGCGACGCGAATCTGGTCCGGATCGTCGTCGGCCGCAACCATTCGCACGATCTCGTCGTCGGCCGAGTTCGCAGTCGCCTTCGGCGCGTACACCACTGCGACGACCGACGATTCGATCGGTGGTGACAGCGGATGTTCGAAGAACACGGTGACATCGGCACTTTCGGCGACCGCCCAGTGCTCGAGTCGTTCGACCAACGTGGCCATGGCGCGGCGGCGATTGCGCCACCAGCCATCGGGGCGAGACCCGATGACGTTCATCCCGTCAACGAACCACCGCATGCGTGGAGCGGTGTGTGTGGCGACGGCCGAGCAGATATCCGAGCCAGCGAATGTCGAGAAGCATGTTTTGTCAGACCTCTTCCGCTATGCGGTCTTCTTGGTCAGGATCGGGAGCAGTCGACGACGTTCGTCGATGCCGTCGGCGAAGTGATGAAGGGCGTCGGCGACCGTCTCGGAGATCAGGAACGCCGTCCCGATGGCACTAACGGTGCTCTGCACCGGCTCGCTTGCAATCAGCGACCACTCCACGCCGCCGTTGTAGCAGCGCTCGTCGATGGCGGACAGCAGTGAAACACTATGCGGCGAAAACGAATTCACGCCGGACAGATCGAGCACGTAGGGCTTTTCGGCGAGAACAAAGCGAAGTGCGAGTGCGGTGATCCGCTCTACGTTGGTGTCGTCGATGACGCCGTCGACCGTCACCACGGTGGCTAACTGACGGCACACCGCATGGAGTTGGGCGCCCGCGCAGTCGAATGCCGGATTTCCGTACATGACGCCTCCCCTTGATTAACTACTGCCCAAGTTAACGGGCCAAAGTAAGGCAACCGGGAGTCAACGCTAATACTTCGGTAAGAACCTTTTTCGGCGTCGGCAGCAAACCGAGTCAGCTGTTGGGCATCCACTGCGGTCCCGAGTAGTTCTCCCACGGGCTGTAGTCGGCGAGCAGGTGCTCCTGCGGCGGCCGCTCGTCCTCCGGTACGTGCTGCAGGTTGATCCTGATGCGGTACCAGATCGAGCTCGGCCCGCGCATGCCGTCCACCAAAACGTCGGCGGGCTCGAGCCTGCGGCCGCCGCCGGCCACTTCTCGCGCCACTGTCGAGCGCGGCCATCGCTTCGTCTTTGGTCTTGGTGCGGGCGATCTCGATCAGCGGCATGACCGATTGGCGTCGGCCCGTGCCCTTCTTCGCGCCCCGCGGCGCCTTCTCCGGCGGGCCCAGCTCCTCTGCCAACTGCAGTAGTCCGTTCAGGCTGCCCGGCCTGTCGTCGATGCCCTCCCACGGATCACCGTGATCGGCGAACCGCTCGGGCACGGTCGCGATCGTGAACTCCTCGGGTCGGCAGTCGCGCACCTCGTCCCAGACAGCGGTGTCGACACCCGCGCGTCGGGCGTGGCCCGGACCGAGTACGCCGACGCTACTGTGCGGTCGTTGGCGTTCTGGTTGAAGTCGACGAAGACGCCCTCCCGCTCTTCTTTCCACCAGCGCGCGGTCGCCAGATCGGGGGCCCGCCGTTCGACCTCGCGCGCGATCGTCTCGTGCGGCCAGCCGAACCTGCTTGAACGGCCACTGTCGTTGGATGCGGGCATAGATGTGGAAGCCGCGCGATCCGGACGTCTTGGGCCAGGCCGTCAGGCCGTGATCCTCGAGCACCTCCCGGGCGACGAACGCGACCTCGACGATCTGGCGCCAATTCACGCCGGGCATCGGGTCCAGGTCGACGCGCAATTCGTCGGGGTGGTCGAGGTCGTCGGCGCGCACCGGGTGGGGGTTGAGGTCGACACAACCCAGGTTGACCGCCCAGACCAGCCCGGCGGCGTCAGCGATGACGGCTTCTTTGGCCGACGTGCCCGACGCGTACTTGAGCTCGGCGACGTCGACGTAGTCGGGTCGCTTCTCCGGCGCCCGCTTCTGGAAGACGGCCTCCTCGCCGATGCCCTTGACGAACCGCTTGAGGATCATCGGCCTGCCGCCACCCCGCGCAGCGCGCCGTCGGCCACGCGCCAGGTAGTAGTCGACGAGGTCGCGTTTCGTGATCCCGGTCTCCGGGAAAATGACCTTGTCAGGGTGGGTGATCTTCACCTGCTGTCCGTCCACGTCCAGCGACAGGGAAGCGGCCATATCGTCATGGTAATTACCCCGTCGCGCTGGGACGCCCGTCGATAATGTGGGGCTCATGGCTAAGCTCACCGATCTTCCGTTCCAGGCAGTCGCCAAAGCGCAGCAGTCTCGTCGAACGAGGGTCGGCGGAGCTGCACTACGCCCGCAAGATGTTCGAGGCCGGCGCGTTCAAGATCGAGCCGCCGCAGAACGTCGCCGCGATGGTCGCCGATATTCGTCGCTGGGGCGAGTTCGGCATGATTCCCGCGCTCAACGCGCGCCGCACGCCTGACCGCACCGCGATCATCGACGACTTCGGTGAGATCACCTTCAAAGAGCTGGACGAGGCCGCACACGAGGTCGCCAACGGCGCTGCATCGCGAAGGGGGTCAAGGGCGGCGACGGGGTCGCGATCCTGGCCCGCAACCACCGCTGGTTCCTGATCGCGGTGTACGGCGCCGCCCGCGCCGGGGCCCGGATCATTCTGCTCAACAGCGAGTTCTCCGGTCCGCAGATCAAAGAGGTCTCCGAGCGCGAGGGCGCGAAGCTGATCATCTACGACGACGAGTACGCCAAGCGGTGTCGAAGGCGGAGCCCGAGGCTGGGCAAGCTGCGAGCGCTGGGCATCAACCCCGACAAGGACGAACCGTCGGGGAGCACCGACGAGACGCTGGAAGATCTCGATCGCCCGCAGTTCAGGCAAACCGGCGCCGAAGGTGTCCAAGCATTCGTCGATCATCATCCTGACGAGTGGAACGACGGGAACGCCCAAGGGCGCCAACCGAAGCACGCCGCCGTCGCTGGCGCCGATCGGCGGCATGCTCTCGCATGTGCCGTTCAAGGCCGGTGAGGTGACGTCGCTGCCCGCGCCGATGTTCCACGCACTGGGGTACCTGCACGCGACCATCGCGATGATGCTTGGCACGACGCTGGTCCTGCGGCGAAAGTTCAAGCCCGCCACGGTATTCACCGACATCGAGAAGCACAAGGTGACCGCCGTGGTCGTGGTGCCGGTGATGCTGTCGCGGATGCTGGATGCGCTGGAGAAGATGGAATCCAAGCCGGATCTGTCCTCGCTGAGGATTGTCTTCGTGTCCGGTTCGCAGCTGGGGGCAGAGCTCGCGAACAGGGCGCTGAAGGATCTGGGGCCGGTCGTTTACAACCTGTACGGCTCGACTGAGATCGCGTTCGCCACGATCGCACGGCCGAAGGACCTGTCGAAGGATCCCGCCACGGTCGGCCCGGTCGTGAAGGGCGTGAAGGTGAAGATTCTCGACGACAACGGCGAGGAACTTCCCCAGGGCGAAGTCGGCCGGATCTTCGTCGGCAACACGTTCCCGTTCGAGGGCTACACCGGCGGCGGCCACAAGCAGATCATCGACGGCCTGATGTCGTCGGGCGACGTCGGATACTTCGACGAGAACGGTCTGCTCTTCGTCAGCGGCCGCGACGACGAGATGATCGTGTCCGGCGGCGAGAACGTGTTTCCCGCCGAGGTCGAAGATCTGATCAGCGGCCACCCCGAAGTCGTCGAAGCCACCGCGCTGGGTGTCGAGGACAAGGAGTGGGGACATCGGCTGCGCGCGTTCGTCGTCAAGACCGACGGCGCGTCGATCGGCGAGGACGACATCAAGGGTTACGTGCGCGAGCACCTGGCCCGCTACAAGGTGCCACGTGAGGTCATCTTCCTCGAGGAGCTGCCCCGCAACCCGACGGGCAAGATTCTCAAGCGCGAGCTCCGTGACATGGACGCCGACGGAGGCGGCGAGACGGCGCCCGCCGACGGAGCAAGGAGGCGGCGAGAAGGCTCCCGCCGACGGAGGCGGCGAGAAGGCTCCCGCCGACGGAGGCGGCGAGACGGCGCCCGCCGAGTCCTAGCGGCCGGGCCTCGATTTTGCACTGAGGGTCGTTGATAGTCGAGAGTCGCAGCCCTGGATGCAGTCTTGATCTTGATTGCCTGCGCCGCTAAGGGTTTGGGCTCCTAATTCGCGCCGGCATGCATCGCCGCGCCGGGAATGGCGAGGCACACCAGCATGAACGTCAGCAGAAACCAGCCCGCGCCCTGCCAGGCCGGCCATCCGCCGGTGTCTGCCTTCCATTCTCGGTAGGTCCGGACGAACGCGCCGATCCCGCCGAGGAACAGGATGCCCGGGATCGTCGACGCCGCGACCACCGATTCCGGCTCCAGCCACGCATATATCGCGAATGCGACGGCCGCCGCCGCCACGATCATGCCGACATAGGCAGCCGCCGCGCGAAACGCGTGCGGGCGATCGAATCGCTTTTCGACGTCGTTGGTCATCAGGGGTTGTTGACGTACCAAGACAGGCAACCCGGTATGCCCTTGCACGCGATGATCGCATTGGCATCGGGCGCCGAACCACGAATTTTGTGCACCGGGCCGGGAATCGTGCAACTGCGCCCGTAGGGGTTCAGCAGGGTCACGCCGTTATAGCAACCGGTTTGAGCCGCAGCAGATGGCGCGACGAGAAAAGCAATTGCCGCGGCTCCTGAGAAGACCAAAGGAGCAATTCGGCGTTTGAAATTGCTCATATACATCACCAACTGAAATAGGCGGCTGCCTATTTCGATGGTAGACCCGAATTCGCGATGTAGGCCTAGGGATCGCGCGGCAACCCCAACAGCCGTTCGGCAATGATGTTGAGCTGCACCTCCGAGGTGCCGCCGTAGATCGTGGTCGCCCGGCTGGCCAGCAGCATCTCTGCCCACTGGCCCTGCAGCTGATCGCTCTCGCCGATTGCGCCGTCGGTGCCGAACGACGACACCGCGAACTCCGCGTAACCCTGGCCGGTGCGCATCGACAACAGCTTCGAGATCGCCGCGGCAGGCATCGGATCGCCGCCCGCCAACGTCAACAGCGTCGAGCGCATGTTCAGGATCTTCGCCGCGTGCCCCTCGGCGATCAGCTTGCCTGCGTGGTTCTGCTCGATCTGGTCGAACTGGCCGTCGCGGACGAACTCGACGAACTGGTTGAGGTTGGCCAGGAACGGTGCCTCACTGCTGCCGATCGACACCCGTTCGGCCGTCAGCGTCGTGCGGCTGACCTCCCAGCCGCGATTCACCTCCCCGACGACCAGGTCGTCGGGAACGAACACGTCGTCGATGAACACCGTGTTGAACATCGCGTTGCCGGTCAGCTCGCGCAGCGGCTTGACCTCGACGCCCTCGCTCTTCATGTCGAGCAGGAAGTACGTGATGCCGTTGTGTTTCGGCGCGCTCGGGTCGGTGCGCGCCAGCAGGATGCCCCAATCCGACAGCTGCGCCCCGGTGGTCCAGATCTTCTGGCCGGTGATCCGCCAGCCACCGTCGACCTTGGTGGCCTTGGTGGTCAGGCTCGCCAGGTCGGAACCGGCGCCCGGCTCGGAAAACAGCTGGCACCAGATCATCTCGCCGCGGAACGTCGGCGGCAGGAACCGCTGCTTCTGCTCCTCGGTGCCCCAGGCCACCACCGCGGGGATCATCCACGTCGCGATGCCCATCGTCGGACGTCGCACCTGGCCGACTGGTGAACTCCTGCGCGATGATGATCTGCTCGACCGGGTTCGCGGCACGGCCCCACGGCTTGGGCAGGTGCGGCACCACCCAGCCGCCCTCGGCGATCGCGGTGGTGCGCTCCTCACGCGGAATCGCTTTGAGCGCAGCGACTTCCGCGCGGATTTCGTCGCGCACCTTCTCGGTCTCGGGGTCGAGGTCGATGTCGAGCTTGCGCAGCCCGGTCGTCGTCGCGACGTCGACGACCCGCTGCGGATAGTCGGCGGTGCGGCCGAAGCACGCGGTCAGCAGCATCGCGCGGCGGTAGTAGACGTTGGTGTCGTGCTCCCAGGTGAAGCCGATGCCGCCGTGCACCTGGATGCAGTCCTGCGTGCAGTGCAACACCGCCTCGGGCGCCAGCGTGGCGGCGACGGCTGCGGCGAATTCGAAAGCCGTTTCTGCATCTGCGTTCTGGCTGTGCTCGTCGATCGCGCGGGCGGCGTCCCACACCGCCGCGGTCGCCCGCTCGGTGTCGGCGATCATCTCGGCGCACTTGTGCTTGACGGCCTGGAACTGGCCGATCGGCCGGCCGAATTGCTCGCGGATCTTCGCGTAGGCGGACGCGGTGTCGGTGGCCCAGCGCGCGACGCCGATGCACTCGGCGGACAGCAGGGTGGACATCAGCGCGCGGGCGTGACCGCGGCTGAGGTTGGCCAGCACGCGGTCGTCGCCGACCTCGACGGCGTTGGCGCGGACATGGGCCAGGGGCCGCAGCGGGTCAACGCTCTTGACGGGTTCGATCTCCAACTGGTCGGCGTCGAGCACCACCCACTCCTCGCCGCTGTCGATCGCCACCGGAAGCACCAGCACCGACGCCTGCGCGGCGGCCGGGACGGCCCGCACCTCGCCGCGGATGACCAGGCCGTCACCGTGCCGGGTGGCGGTCAGCCCGGAGTCGATGGCGTATGCGGCGATGACGCCGCCCGAGGCGAGGTCGTTGAGCAGCTTGGCCTCGGGGTCGTGCGCGGCGATCAGCGCGCTGGCGATCGCCGACGGCACGAAGGGGCCGGGTACCGCGCCGTAGCCGAACTCGGCGATGACGATCGCCAGTTCGAGGATGCCGAAGCCCTGACCGCCGACCGACTCCGACAGGTGCACGCCCTGCAGCCCCTGCTCTGCCGCGGCCTTCCAGTAGGGCGGCGGGTTGGGGATCGGGGTCTCCAGGGCTTCGTGCAGCACATCCGACGGCGCCACCCGCGCCACCAGGGACCGGACCGAATCGGCTAGGTCGTTGTGCTCAGGAGTGATTGCGATGGGCATCGATGCACCTCATTGTCAGCGTCACTGCGGTGTTTCCCTATTAACCGGTCGGTTGGGAACCACGATACCGTTCACGACATTGGCCATCTCCTGCCCGTCCCGCATGCGACGGCAGTTGTCAACGGCGTGGGTCAGATACCGGCGCATGGTGTCGACCGTGTACCAGGTGACGTGCGGGGTGAGCACCACGTTGTCCAGCTTGAGCAGGGGATTGTCGGCGGCGACCGGCTCGACGGCGAACACATCCAGACCCGCGGCAGCCAACCCGCCGCTTCTCAGCGCGTCGACGAGTGCCTGCTCGTCGACCACCGCACCGCGCGATGTGTTGATCAGCACCGCGTCCGGTTTCATGAGCGCCAGCGCGTCGGCGTCCAGTAGATGGGCGGTCTGGTCCGTCAGTGGCAGATGCAACGAGACGATGTCGCTGTCCGCGAGCAGTTCGGGCAGCGGGCGCCAGCCGGGATCGCCGTCGTCGCTGGTGCTGGTGTGCAGCACGTGCGCCCCCATGGCGGCGACCATCGTCTCCACGGTCTTGGCGATGTTGCCGTAGCCGACCAGACCGACGGTGCACCCGCCGATGTCGCGCACGGTCTCGCCGAGGCTGTGGTCCGACGGCCAGCCCGCGCCCTCGCGAACGGCCCGATCGAGCACGATCAGCCGGCGCAGCGCCGCCAGCATCAGCAGCACGGTGCCCTCGGCGACAGACGGCGCATTCGCGCCGGGCATGTTCGCGACGGCGATGCCGAGGTGCGTTGCCGCATCGACGTCGATGGTGTTGACTCCGGCGCCCATCTTATGCACGAGCCGCAGGTTCGGCGCCTGCTCGAGATCGGCACCGGAGATCGGCCGCAGCACATGCCAGATCACGTCGGCTTCGGGCAGCTCGCGATAGAACGTCTCGTCGTCGTCTTCGCCGCAGTAGCGGATGTCGAGCCAATCCGATTCCGGCGCAAGGAAATCGACGACCTTGTCGCCGGGCACAAAATGAGCCAGGACCCTTAACGCCACCGCTTCGCGATCCACCTGGCGATGGTATCGGCCTTCTCGCTGCGGGCCCCCGGGGTCGTGAAGTAGTGGTCGGTGTCGACCGAGCACTGGGTCTTGTCGGTACTGGCGAGCGCGTCGTAGATGCGCTGTGCATCCGAGGGGTACACGCCCGTGTCCTGCTCGGCGTTGATCACCAGAGCCGGGCACACGATGCGCGCCAGATGCGGTTCGGCCCGGGTCTGCGCATGCCGAAGGCTCCACATGCCGATCCAGTTGCGCAGGGTGCACGCCGCGGCGATGCCGTGTGCCGACCGGTTGGCCTTGGCCGGCACGCCTGCGTAACACATGTTGGCCGGGCGCTTCGTCGGTTCCAGCGCCGGATCGACCATGCGCGGGTCGGCCCAGGTGCGCAGCACGGTGAACGGTCGATCGGAGAATCCGGCGGCGTGCACGCGCTCGAGTTCGGCCTCGGCCCAGTCGGTGATCGCGTCGTTGCGCGCGATCTGGGCCGACGCGGTAACGCTCGACGAAGTCTGCGGAGTACGGCGGACCGTTGCGTCTCGTCTGAACAGGTCGAGGTCGGGATCGGTTGCGATAGCGTCGTTTTCGTCGATGACAGATGCGTCCATCCATGCCGTGAGGACGTCGGGCCGGCCGGGGTGTGCGGCGCTGGCGATGTAGCCGTCGGCGGGCAGCAGGTCGGTGAGCCCAGCCGCCGGCCGCATGCCCTCCAGCGGCGTGACATGCGGGTCGACGGCCTGCGCCTGGTAGGCCGCCATCAGCGAACCGCCACCCGAATTACCCAGCAGCACCACGGTTTCCACACCCTGGACTTCGCGCAGCCAGCGCACGCCCACGCCGATGTCGACCAGTGCATGGTCGAGCAGGAAGCTGCTCTCGTATCCGCGGTAGCGGGTGTTCCAGCCGAGGAAGCCGATGCCGCGGGTGGCCATGTAGTCGGCGAGATAGTGCTCGGAGAAATCGATCTGGTAGTGCGTGGCGATCATCGCGACCTTGGGTTTGCGCCCGACCCCGCGGTAGTAGAGGCCCTGGCACGGATGCCCGCCGGCGCCCGCCCGCCGCGCCGTCGGGGAGTCCAGACCGACGAATTCGCGCGTGACGCCGGGTGTTCCGGCACCGCCCCCGATGGCTTTGTCACGCCGCCTGTCATGCCGCCTCCTTGGTGGTAGATCGTTCGGTAGAAGACGTTGGCCAGTGTGGTGATGCACGCGTCGTCGTCGACGTGTCCGGGCTTGTCCCCGGACAACTGGGTGTAGCAGAACTGGTTGAGCATCGACACCATTGCCACCGCGATGAGGTGGGCGTCTTCGCCGGTACAGAAGCCTTGGCGCTGAGCATGTTTGACCATGTGGGTGATCAATGCGATCGGCAACGAGCAGATGTCGCTCCAGTACTCCGCGAAGTCGTCGCTGATCATGGCCAACTGCGAGACACTGATGATCTCGGCCAGCCGGTTGCGGTAGGTGTTCCAATGCGCGGCCGCGGCCTGATAAGACGCGCTCCCAGTTGGTCAGGCCGGGTTCGGCGGCGGCCCGTGAGCGCTCCCGTGGCCTCGTCACGAAACCGCACGGCCCATTCGCGGACCATCGCTTCCTTGGAGTCGTAGTAGTTGTAGAACGACGCGGTGGACTTGCCGGCTTCGGCGGCGATATCCGAAATCGTGGTCGCCAGAATGCCTTTGCGAGCGATCGACCGACCGGGCCGCCGCGTCGATCGCGGCCTGCGTCTGGCGGCCCGCGCAGGGTTGGCAACTGCTCGCGCGGACTTGCGGTCACCGGGCTCCTAGGCAATCTGCTCGGCCCGCCGATCGGACCATTGATCGAAACTGAACCTGATGTTAGATTCAGAAATCGAGCTTGGCCAGAGGAGCAGCCTAAATATGATCAAGCCGAACAACCCCAACGCCGAGTTCGAACTCGGCGGTATCAATCACGTTGCACTCGTGTGCTCGGACATGGCGAAGACGGTCGACTTCTACACCAATGTGCTCGGCATGCCGTTGATCAAGTCACTCGACCTGCCCGGTGGCATGGGACAGCATTTCTTCTTCGACGCCGGCAACGGCGACTGCGTCGCGTTCTTCTGGTTCGCCGATGCTGCGGACCGGGTGCCGGGAATCTCGTCGCCGGAGGCGATTCCGGGAATCGGGGACATCGTCAGTGCGGTGAGCACGATGAATCACCTTGCGTTCCATGTTCCCGCCGAGAAGTTCGACGAGTACCGCCAACGGCTCAAGGACAAAGGCGTCCGGGTGGGGCCCGTGCTCAACCACGACGAGAGCGCGGCTCAGGTGTCGGCAACCGTGCACCCCGGGGTGTATGTCCGCTCGTTCTATTTCCTCGATCCGAACGGCATCACCCTGGAGTTCGCCTGCTGGACAAGAGAATTCACTGAGAACGACACTCAGACCGTGCCGAAGACAGAGGCCGACCGCCGCCCGCGGGTGTCCGTTTAACTTCGGTAGAGCTTCACGTCGACGAGATCGTCGAGGATCAGCGCCAGCTGGTCGACAAGCTCGTCATGGGTCAAGTGGATGCCGCCGGCCAGCCACGTGCTGACCATTTGCACGACGCCGCCGAGGGCGAAATGTGCTGTCGCCTTGCCTCGTTCGGTCTGCGCAACGCCCAATGCCTCTGTGACGTTCTGGCCGTAGAACATGGCGAGAACCGAGCCGGTCTCGGCCTGTCTGCGTGCGAGTACCGAGTTGGCCCTGGAGCTGACCAGAAATCGGCCGACCCGCGCGTCGTCGGCGATGGCCGCAACCAGACTTGCCATGCCGGCGCGGTTGCGCTCCTTCATCGGTGCTGCGGATACCGCCGCCTGGGTGGTGGCGGCAAGCTCGCCGACGACCCAGTCGAACACTGCCGAGACGAAGGCGTCCTTGTCGGCGAAGCTCTCGTAGAAATACCGCAGGGTTAGCCCGGCGTGACGGCAGATCGTGCGCACGGTCAGTTCCGAAGTATCGGAACGGGAGCCGAGCAGGTCCAGTCCGGCTTCCAGTAGCCGCTGCCGCCGATGCGCGACGCGGTCGGCGGCGTCGACGCCGCGGTAGGGCCGGACCTGTGCCATCACCACATCTTGGCATCTTGACACCCGTCAGCAGTGTGCGGCAAGATCAGGAAACACACGTTATCACATTTGCGATTGGGGTTGGCCAATGGTGCTCAGCGCGCCGACAGACCACGTCGAGCGGCCGATCAACGATCCGGTACTGCCCGGAGGGCGGCGACCACCTCGACGGATGACCTCGTCGGAGGACGCCATGCTGGGCATCGGGCTGCTGTCCGGACCGGCCAACGTGATCATGGAACTCGCTCGACCGGGCGTCGGCTACGGCGTCAAGGACTCCCGGGTCGAGAGCGGGCGGGCGGACCGCCACCCCATCAAACGGGCCAGGACCACGTTCACCTATCTCGCCGTTGCGCTCGCGGGCACCGACGAACAGAAGGCGACCTACCGTCGCGCAGTCAACAAGTCGCACGCCCAGGTGTACTCGACGCCCGACAGTCCGGTGGCCTACAACGCGTTCGACAAGAACTTGCAGTTGTGGGTGGCGGCGTGCCTCTACAAGGGTTTCATCGACGTCTATCGGATCTTCGTCGGTGAGATGGATGACGCGACCGCGGATCGTCACTACCGCGAAGGGATGACGCTCGGCACCACCCTGCAGGTGCCCGCCGAGATGTGGCCGGCCGACCGCAAGGCATTCGACGAGTACTGGCAGCAGTCGCTGGATCAGGTGCATATCGATGAGGCGGTGCGCGAGTACCTGTGGCCGATCGCGGCGGGCCGGCTCGGCAAGGCCACGCTGCCACAGCTGTTGCAGCGTCGACTGGATGCGATCAATCTTTTCATCACGACGGGCTTTCTGCCGCAACGGTTTCGCGACGAGATGCGCTTGCCGTGGAACGAGGCCAAGCAACGCCGGTTCAACCGAGTCATGGCGGGGCTGGGCAGAATCAACAACCTGATGCCGCGTTTCCTCCGGCGGTTCCCGTTCAACTGGATGCTGAAGGATCTCGATTGGCGGATCAGGACGGGCCGCCCGCTGGTCTAAGGCGTGGTCACGCGGTAGACGTCGACATCCTCCGGTAAGCCCTTGAGTCGTTGGGGGCCGAGGTTTTCGAACACCAATCCGGATCCTGCGGACAGGTCGCGCACGGTCCTGCTGGTAAACACGTCGCCCGCGCCCGCCAGCGCCCCGATCCGTGCGCCGGTATGGACGGCCATACCACTCCTCACCGCGACGCTCACACTCGCCGGTATGCACGCCGGCGCGGATACGGATCCCGCGGGTTCCCAGCGCGGGTACCAGTTCCAAGGCGCAGCGGGCTGCTCGTGTTGGCCCGTCGAAGACGGCGAATATGCCGTCACCCGTGTGCTTCTCGCGCTTTCCGTAATATTTCGCCAGAATGCCGTCCACCAAGCGGTCGTGTGCATCGAGTTGATGGCGCCACCCCGCGTCGCCCTGCTCGGCGAGTCGTTCGGTCGACCCGACGATGTCGGTGAACAGCACGGTCGTCAGCAGTCGCTCGCTTCGCACAGGACTGGGCTCGTCACAGATGAAATTCAGGAGAGCCGAGCCCAACGCGTCATCGAAGTGGGCATGCGGTCCCGCCGGCAATTCGACGAACTTCGCCCCGGGAATTCTCGCCGCAGTCTCCTTTGCAGCCTCGAACGGGATCATCTTGTCCTCGCGACGGTGCAGAACAAGAGTCGGGGCGCTGATCGCCGGAAGCACTGGCTGCACGTAGGTTTGGAGAAGGGACTGCCACAGGAGCGCCGCCATCGTCGGGCTCGCACACATGCGTTGGAAACGGCCCACCATCTCGCGGACTCCGGGGATGCTCGCCGCCTCGCCGAAGAGCTCGTAGGCCAAGGCTCCATCGCCCCAATGCTCATAGATCTCGTCGAGTATCGAGTTGTGCCGTTCCCGGGTCAGGCCCCATTGCGCGAGTTCGTCGTACCCACATGCGGTCGTCCCGTAAAGCACAAGTGCCCGAACGCGATCGGGGTAGGTCGCGGCGAACAACAGGCTCATGGGCCCACCCTCCGACACACCGAACAGGGCTGGGCGCTCAGCGCCTGCGGCATCCATCACCGCGCGTAGGTCCGACATCCGTTCGTCGAGCGGTGGTGCGTGCGTGACGGGGTCGGACAACCCGGTGCCGCGCTTGTCCCAGACGACCAGTCGCGTATGGTGCGAAAGCTGCTCGATGGCCGGCGCGAAGAACATGGCGGGATCGTCGTATAGATCGACGTTGCTGACCCAGCCCGGTATCCATACGATCGTCGGCTCGCCTTGACCGAAGACGCGATATGCCAGCCGCACGTCACCGTTGCGCGCGTAGTGCACGCGCCCGTCGCTCACGTCAATATGGTGACACCTCAGTGGTCAGTTAGCTGTCATATCGGCGGCGTACAAACGGGTACATGCGTACCGAAGATGACACCTGGGATATCACGACGAGCGTCGGATCGACGGCGTTGTTCGTCGCCGCCGCGCGAGCGCTGGAGGCGCAGAAACAAGACCCGGTCGCGGTGGATCCGTTCGCCGAGGTCTTCTGCCGGGCCGTCGGCGGAGAGTGGGCGGATGTGCTGGACGGACGCGCACCCGAGCATCGATTGGCGACAGAGTTCGGCCGCCATTTCGTCGATTTCCAGGGCGTCCGGACGCACTACTTCGACACCTACTTCCGCAACGCCTCCGTCAGCGGTGTGCGGCAGATCGTGATACTGGCCGCCGGGCTGGACTCCCGTGCCTACCGGCTGCCGTGGGAGGACGGCACGGTGGTCTATGAACTGGACCAGCCTCGCGTGCTGGAATTCAAGCGCGATGTGCTGGCCGATAGCGGTGCGACCCCGACGGCGCAGCGCCGCGAGGTTCCCGTCGACCTGCGCGACGAGTGGCCGCGCGTCCTTGTGGATAGTGGGTTCGACCCGTCGGCGCCGTCGGCGTGGCTCGCCGAGGGCCTGTTGATCTACCTGCCGGCGGCCGCGCAGCTGCAGCTGTTCACCGGCATCAACGCACTGGCCGCACCGGGCAGTCATGTCGCGGTCGAGGAAGCGCTGCCCCTCGACGAGGACGTCTTTGAGGCAAAGCGGGTCGAAGAGCGCGCTGACGGTGGCGACGACGCCTTCTTCAACCTCGTCTACAACGAGCAGCATGAGCCCGCCGTGCAGTGGTTCGGTGCCCGCGGATGGCGTGCCGAGGCCATCCTGCTGCCGGACTATCTGCGAGCGCAGGGGCGTCCCGTTCCCTCGCCTGACAGCGACGCGGGTTCGATGACGGCGACGATCAGCTTGGTCAGAGCCGTGAAAAGGTGAGGAGCACGGGCGAGCGTCCTCAGGCGAACATGAACCTGCTCATGAACTTTGTCATCCGGCGCAGATAGTCGGGTTGGCTGACGTGCAGGATGTGGTTGCCCGGGAACCAGTGGAATGCGCAGCGATCCCAGTGTTCCCACAGCATCTCGGCCTGTTCGGGCGGCGCGAGCCGGTCGCCGAGACCGGTGATGATCAACCGCCGGTCCTTCGGCACCAGCGGCTGGTAGTTCAGCGGTGACGAGAACTGCGTCGCGGCCTTCGTCAGCCCGGAATCGGTTCTGGACAACAGGTTTCGCAATCCGATGACCTTGTTGGCGGGAAACCACGCGTCGACGGTCTGGTCGGGTGCGACGACGGGGACGTTCGGGATCACCGCCTGGATCCGGTCGTCGACGCTGGCGATCAGCGCCGACGTGTAGCCGCCCAGCGACATGCCGGTGAGTGCGATCCGGTCGACACCGGTGTATTCGAGATAGTCGATGACGGAGCGGAAGTCGTGTACGGCCTGGGCCATCGCCTCGGCGAAACCCGAGAACCCGTTGGCGAAGAATCCGTAACCGCTGAAGGGCGAACCCCTTTCGGCACGCGCGCCGTGAAACGGCATCGTGTAGAGCAGAACGTCGTATCCCGAGCGGAAAAACCATGGCAGCGAGAAGAACAGGCCGTTAAACAGATACGGCGACCCCATGAAGCCATGGATGACGCACAGCGTCGGGTGCGGTCCGTCGTCATGTCGCCAGTGCTGGGCACGGACCACGTTGTTGCGCTCGAACCCGCCGCACTGCTCCCGCAGCGCCGGATTGATCGCCTCGAAGCTGCTCTTGAAGCGGATGTTCTCGACGTTCCCCTTGGCCATCCACCCGGCGATCGGATTGGCCGGACGCGATGAGACGCGCGGCACCGACGTCGGCGCCGGGAACGACAAGGTGGGGTCTTTCGCAGCCGCAGTCTCGGCGTAGAACTGCAGTTGCTCGTGTTCGGCTTGCACCCCCGTACGTCGCAGCCCGCCCAGCATGGTCGGCAACATCGTCGCCGCGAGCAGTGATGCGATCGCGGTGCGCAACGCGATGTCGGCGACGGCCGAGGAGTCCACGATGAGGCGCTGGCGCGCCGTGAGGTCGACTCGGCGCGGCAGCCCGCGGGCGCCGGCGTCGGCGCCCGCGACATCGGGAACGGGGATCGGCGGATCTACCGGGTCGGTCTCCGAACTGCTCACGTCCGCATGGTAACCCGGCAGTTTCAGACCAGGCGGTAAACCGTCGACCGACCGATCGTGGTGCCCCGGTAGTGCGTTGCGACCCAGTCAGCGATCTCTCGCGCGTGCGACGAGCTGCGGTTCGGCCCCCGGATGACCTCGCCGTGGGTGGTTCCCTTGCCCGCTTCCACGTAATACGACACTTTGCCCGCATGCACGGCGTCGATGAACCCCTGCAGGTCGGGTACCGGGTCGGTGGCCCAGCCGCCCACCGCCATCACGGAGGTTCCGGACGCGATCTCCAGTGCCGCGGCCGACAGCGAGCCGTTGGTCGCGGCCGACCATGGGGTATGCGTGGCCGCGAGCATCCCGGCCAACTCGGCGTCCGCGCCCTCAAGGGCCACCCAGTCGCCCGTCACGGCCGATCGCGTCGCTGACGGTATCGACCCGTGATGTGGGGTGGCCGCGGTGATGACGGCTACCGTCGCGGTTCCCGCCAGGCCGGCCAGCATTCCGACCGTCGTGCCCGCGGCCGTCAGCCGCGGATGGGGAAGGACCACCGTCACCGCAGCGGCGCCGGCCAGCACCGCGATCAGCCACGGCCAGGCCGTGCCAGCAAAGTGGTTGCGGTACAGCAGGATTGCTGAGGGGATGGCGGCCAGCGCCACGATCGCGGCGAGTGCGAGCCGGCCGTCCCATTGCGCGCGCCGCCGCCACGCCCACGTCCCGCCGAGACCGATCAGCGCGGCCACCGCGGGAGCCATCGCGACGGTGTAGTACGGGTGGATCGTCCCGCCCATGTAGCTGAGGACCACACCCGTCACCACCAGCCAGCAGCCCCACATCGTCAAAGCACACAGTTCGCTGCGGTCGAGCGATCGGCGCACGCCCAGATACGCGCCGAAAGCCACGACGAACAGCGCGGCCGCGAGCAGCCAGGCGATTTCATTGGCCATCTCGCCTGTGAACAACCGGTGCAGACCGGTACGGGTGCCGAACATCGACAGGTGCGCGCCATGCCAGTCGCCGAGCTGGGTGCGCTCGGAGTGCCTGCCCACGATGCGGCTGATGCCGTTGTAGCCGAAAGCCAGATCGAGGACCGTGTTGTCGGTGGATCCGCCGACGTAGGGCCGCGCGTCGGCAGGCACCAATTGCACTGCCAGCACCCACCATCCAGCCGCCACCACCACCGCGGCCGCTGTGGTGAGCAGATGAAGAGCGCGCTTCGCCCAGCCCGTCGGCGCAAAGAGCAGATACGCCAAGGCGAAACCGGGCAACACGAGGAAGCCCTGGAACATCTTGGTCAGGAACGCGAATCCCATCACCGCGCCCGCGAGCGCCAGCCACCGCCAGGACGCGGCTGGGACGGCGCGCATCACGCAGTAGGCCGCCGCCGTCAACAACAACACCAGAAGGGCATCTGGATTGTTGAAGCGGAACATCAACGCCGCCGCGGGTGTGAGGGCAAGGACCGCTCCGGCGAGCAGACCCGCCGCCGCGCCCTGGCGGGGATCACTGAACGTTCGGCGCACCACGAAGTACAGCACCGCGACCGACGCCACCCCCATCACGGCCTGCGGCGCGAGCACCGCCCAGCTGTTCATGCCGAACAGCCGAACCGACAGGCCAGTCACCCATAGCGAAGCGGGCGGCTTGTCGACGGTGATGAAGTTGTGGGCGTCCAAGGATCCGAAGAACCAGGCCGTCCAACTCTTGGCGCCGGCCTGGGCAGCGGCCGCGTAGAAGGTGTTGCCGTAACCGGTGGCCGCAAGGTTGAAGAGATAGAGGACAGCTGCCGCCGCAAGCAGGACGAGCAGCGCCCACCGCTCGCGGGGCCGGATCACGTCGCTACCGTGCCGGTGGTTGCGCCGATGAGCCTGTGCCGGGCCTGCGAAACCGCTGTGAGTGCTGCGGGTGCGAGACTGGCCGGATGTGGAACCCCGACGTCTACCTGGCTTTCGCCGACCACCGCGGCCGTCCGTTCTTCGACCTGACCTCGCGGGTGGGCGCCGAGAAGCCAAGGCGGGTGGTCGACCTCGGGTGCGGGCCAGGCAATCTCACGGCGACGCTCGCGCAGCGCTGGCCGGGCGCGGTCATCGAGGCGTGGGACAGCTCACCGGAGATGGTGGAGGCGGCGCGGGAACGCGGGGTCGATGCGCACGTAGGGGATGTGCGCGAGTGGACGCCACAGCCGGACACCGATGTCGTGGTGAGCAATGCGACGCTGCAATGGGTGCCGCAGCACAGCGAGCTGTTGGTGCGGTGGGCCGATCAGTTGGCCGCGGGATCGTGGATTGCGATGCAGGTGCCGGGAAACTTCGACGCGCCGTCGCATCAGGCCGTACGTCGGCTCGCCCGCGAAGAGCGTTGGGCAGAGCCGTTGCGCGACTTCCCTTTCCGCGAGGGCCAGGTCGACGGACCGGCGGGATATGCGGAGCTACTGACCGGGGCGGGCTGCAGCGTCGACGCATGGGAGACCACCTATGTTCACGAGCTCACGGGCGAGAATCCCGTCCTGGAGTGGATAACCGGGACGGCGTTGCGACCTGTGCGCGGCCGCCTTGACGACGCCCAGTGGGAGAAGTTCCGCGAGGAGCTGATCCCGTTGCTAGACGAGGCCTACCCCGTGCGACCCAGCGGAGCGACGTTCTTCCCCTTCCGGCGGATATTCGTTGTCGCGCAGGTGAAGTGACTCTCGGGTTGTCCCCAATTGCGAGTTGATCCACAGGTTGCGGTCGCCGGTCTTAGTGGAGCGCGGTTCGGTCTGCACTCCGGTTAGTGTCGAATGCATGTGCGACTCCTCAGGTTCTCGTGGGAAGTTTCGGGTGTAGGCCGCCCAGGCAGAGGTAGATCATCGAGGTCAGGGTCTGGGCGGAGTGGTGGCCGTAGCCGCGTGCGTTGATGAGTCGGATTTTGCGTTGATGCCTTCGATGAGGGCGTTGGAGATGCCGCGTTCGATGGCCGCGATGATTTCCTCGAAGTAGACCTGCAGTCGTTTGGCCAGGTGTACGAAGGCGTTGATGCGGCTGCGTTTCGCCGCGGTGATCCAGCGCCGCAGCAGCTGGCGGGCCACGTCGGGTGGGTGATCGAAACGGTAGAGGTCGCGGAGTTGTTCTTTTAGCGTCCAAGCCCGGCCGATGTGGCGGTGGGTGCGGGCGATCTGGTTGATCAGCGCGCGTTGGTCCTCGCTGAGTTTGTTCTCCCCGGTGCGCAGCGCCCAGCGTCCGGTGCGCCACTGCGCCGGGGTCATCGACGCGCGGCCGGGCCCGGTGATGGCCTCGGAGTACACCGCATCAAGTGC
The DNA here is from genome assembly GCA_963793055.1 of uncultured Actinomycetota bacterium. Lineage (GTDB taxonomy): Bacteria > Actinomycetota > Actinomycetes > Mycobacteriales > Mycobacteriaceae > Mycobacterium. The sequence continues at coordinate 145,802 of CAWBYS010000006.1, forward strand.
CCTGTTTACCCATCGCATGATGTGGAACGGGTCGTAGCAGATGACCGCGTGCGCGATGTGGTCGCGGGTGGCTTCGGTGTAGGCCGATGCCACATCCATGCTGACCGCTTCGATCTGGGCCAGATTCGAATCGGATTGACGCTCATAGAAGTTGGCCAAGGATTGGTAGTTGCGGCCGGGCTGGATATCGACCACGGTGCTGGTGTCATGATCACCGATGATGGTCAGATAGCGATGCGGGTGGCGATAGCAGACCTCATCGACACCGATCCGATACAAGGTCTGCAGGCGGCGGGCGTCGAGCAACTCGGTGACCCCGCGGTTGATGATCGCGGTGACCGCCTCCCAACTACAGCGCATCAGGGTGGCCACCGAGGTGCGGTCGGTGCGCTGAGCCAGCCACAGCACCATGTCTTCGAAATCGCGGGTATGCCGCGCCCCGGGCCGAGCCCATGGCAGCTCTTCGGTGCGTACCCCGCAGTCCGGGCACTGCAGCCGGCGGATCTCATAGACCAACCAGAGCCGGCATCGACCGAGATCCAGGTGCCGCCAGCGGCGCCGCCGCCGGTCATAGACCGACTTGCTCAGCATCCCGCATGGACAGGTCAGCAGCCGGGCGCGCGGGCGCAGGACGACTTCGACGTCGCGATCACCGATGACGACATCGGTGACCCATGCCCCGGGGATCTGCAGCAGACGGTTAAATGCAGCACCGACGCGCACGCGGTGCCTCCGGGTTGCGGTTGGTGTGGTAACCCCGAAACCTAGAGCCACACCGCGTGCGCGTCCCTCATTTCAGCCGGGAAACACCAAACCCTCTCCCGCACACCCAAATCCACCCCTGACCAGCACAAAAGCGCCCACGAAAACCCGAGGAGCGCCATGCATGTGCGAAGAGTTGGTGGGGGTGGCGTCGCGCACGGGTGGGGTGGGGGCCTGGGCGCGGGTGGAGAACGCCGCGTGCGCGCGCCGGCTTTCGGCGACCGCCGAGGTGTTGGAGCGTGCGCTGGCTGCCGACGGGTCGGCCAACCGCGAGCAGTGGATCATCGACAACTGGGAGATGGTGTGCGCCGAGGTAGCCGCAGCCCAGGGCGTGTCCCCGGGGGTGGCGTTGCATCAGGTGGTGATCGCCATGGCGTTGCGGCAGCGGCTGCCACGGGTGGCGGAAGTGTTTAGCGCCGGGCAGGTCAGCGCGCGGGTGATCGACAAGATCGTCTACCGCACGGCGTTGATCAAAGACCGCGACGCGCGCGCCACCGTCGACACCGAGATCGCCGCGGTGGTGGCGGGCTGGGGGTCGTTGTCGGTGGCCAAAGTCGAACAGGCCATCGACTACTGGGTGGATCGCGTCGATCCCGACGCCTTGGTGCGCACCGAACTCACCGCGCGCGGCCGCCATGTGGATGTGGTGCCCGCCGGGGATGGCAGCGGGCTGTCGTATCTGCAGGCCCTGCTGTTCGGCCATGACGCCCAGGCGGTGGACCAACGCCTCGACGCGATGGCCCGCACGGTCTGTGACGCCGACCCGCGCACCCTTGAGCAGCGCCGCTCAGATGCCCTCGGGGCGCTGGGCGCCGGTGCGGACCGGTTGGCCTGTGCCTGCGCCGTCCCTGACTGCCCGGCCGCCGCCCGCACGCCCAGCGCGGTGATCGTTCATGTCGTGGCCGAGGAGAAATCCCTGTCCGAGGACACCACGCTCCACGTCGACGGGGCACCGCCGCCGGGTCCTCGCACCGACCAGTTGCGTCAGATGACGGTGACCCAAGCCCTGGCCCCGCTGCCGGCGATCCCGCCCGCGCGCAGCAACCCTGGCGTGGTGATGGGTGGTGGGCTGATACCCGCGCCGTTGCTGGCCGCCACGCTGGCCCACAGCGCCACCATCGTGCCGATCGTGTTCCCCGCCGACACCCCACCCGAGTCGCGGCGGTTTCCCTCGGCGGTGTTGGCCACCTTCATCCGTTGCCGCGATCTGACGTGTCGCTTCCCGGGCTGCGACGTCCCCGCCCAGGTCTGCGACATCGACCACACGCTGCCCTACCCGGTGGGCCCCACCCAGGCCGCCAACCTCAAATGCCTCTGCCGAAAACACCGATTGCACAAGCGCTTACGGCAGGCGGGGTCAGTGTCACCGATGGCCCATGTCCCGCGCCGAGGCCGCCAGGGCGTAGCTACAAACACACCAGAATCGTTGCGATTCGGGGCCGTCGCTCTCAAGCGTTCCGCATCGGCCATTGCAAACTTTGGGACAGCTGAACGGTAACTGTGATCTGATTAAACGACTGCGATGGTTTCGGTCGGAGTCAAGGCCCTGCGAGATTTTCTAGTTCGACCTCGCGGACTAACCCTTCAAGATGAGGAACGACTCATGGATTTACTCGCTCGAAAACTTCGCACCGCCCTATCAACCGCAGCGACGGCCGTAGCAGTGCCCGCCGTCATCCTGGCAAATGCCGGCACTGCACACGCCACGGTCCGTGGCCTGAACGTCAACTTCGAGCCGGTTCTCGGCGGAATAAGCGTCCAGGTGCAGGACACGGTGGGCGCGGGCAAGCAGAACTGCTCATACGATTCCAAGCCAGAAAGCGGGTTAGGGATTCCGTTTCACAAGGACTTCGTCCTGGGGTTGAACGGCACGACGTCCTGGCAAATCCCGGGCATCGCCACCGGCACTCTTTGGCGGGTCCACATCGGGTGTACCTACGATCCGCCGAATCCGTTCGCGAAGCCCGGTCTTTTCGACGACACCGTCACGTTCTGATCGGCCGCTTGCCCAACCTGCTTACCCACCGGACCGCCGACGTCCTAGCTTCTCGACCGCCCGGACTCACTGACCGGATGTGACTGTAGAACCCCGTTCATTTTCACGGCCTTTGAACCTGCAGCTTGCGGTTCTTAGTCGAACTCACACGGTTTGAAGTGTTCTTCGCGCAATCGATGTCATCACTTGCTCAAAACGTTCTGCGGGTGGCGCGACCACCAGGCGTCCGACGCGACAGTGCAGTGGATCTCTCCGCAGGGGCGCACCTACACCACCAATCCGGGTAGTCGCCTGTTGTTTCCCGCGCTGTGTCGACCCACCGCGCCCGTCGCCGCTAGGGCCGATACGCCCGTAGCGCCATCGAACCGGGATCTGATGATGCCGCGCCGCAACAGCACCCGCGCCCAGGACCGCGCGAAACGCATCGATGCCGAACGGACCCGCAATCGACAACTCCGCGAGAATCCCCAAGACACGGGCAATGATCACGAAAGCGCCTGCGGCAATGCCTACTTCCCCACACGACCACCACCACCAAACCCCGACGACCCCCCACCCTTCTAGGGGTGGTAGGGCACTCCGACCGCTCGGAATACGTACTCGGGCGGTACGTCGAACGACAGCGAGCGGCGGGGCAATCGCATCAGTACGTCCTCGGGGATGGGCGTCTTGTAGTGCAGCGAGAGGTCTCCTTCGAAGCGTGGATCCACCGCATTGATGTCGACATCTATCTGCAACCCGGTCTCGGACAGCTCGGCGGTCACGGTGCCGGATTGTGCTGCGTCCCAACGCTGATCAACGGTGCGGCCGGCCAGCTTCGGCACCGATGAAAGCGTGCCGAGCACCCGCTGACCGGTCAGGACCAGCGAGCCCACATCACTCGAGACGTCGCCCTTCGCACGCTTGCCCGGGATCTTGCCGGAGAACCGGCGAGTGACCGCAACGTACTCGGCCAAAAACAGAATGCCTTCGGCCTCTGCCTCGGCTCGCAGTTGGTCGGGCAGGCCGCCGATACGGAGCAGCCTGCGCAGAAACACCGCCATGGGCAGACACCCTAGTACGGGTGGTAGACGTGGTGAGGTGACACCACAGAAGCACCGACTGCTCGCCTCGGCCGTGGCAGCGGTTGTGGTGTACGCACTGCTGTGGGTCGGATTTGCAGCGCAGTGGACCTGGCTGGACACGGTCGACTCGTGGGCGCTCGACACGGCTTACCGCTATGGCGTCGCCCATCCTGGCTGGGTGACGGCGTGGAACGTGTTGTGCACCGTGCTGTCGCCCACCATCTTCCGGCTGGTGAGCTTGGTGTTGATCGTTGTGGCGTTGGCGCGCCGCAATGTTCGCATCGCGATGTTCCTGTTGATCAGCGTGGAGCTGTCCGGTCTCGTCGTCGAAGTCGCAAAGGGGGCCGCCGACCGGCCACGGCCCTCCACTGCGTTGGTGTCGGCGTCGGCGACGGCGTTTCCGTCAGGTCATGCACTCGGCGTGATCGTGGGAGTGCTCGCGGTGCTGGCCATCACGCTGCCCGTCGTGGGTCGCTCGCTGCGGGCATGGCTCATCGCGCTGGGCGTTGTCGTCGTCATCGCGATCGGCGTCGGACGAGTCGTCCTCAACGTGCACCATCCATCCGACGTGCTCGCCGGCTGGGCGCTGGGTTACGCGTATTTCGCGCTCTGTCTGCTGCTGGTGCCGCCGTGGCGTCCGATCACCGAATCGGACGAAATACCGGGAGCCCCCGGTATCGCACGTTGAAAGAGGCGTCGGTGATCTCGGTGCCGACCTCGCCGTCATGGGCGAGCACCGTCGGCCCGTCAACCGCGGTGAAGCTGAACTCGGGTACGCGCAATTCGTGATAGAGCGGGCTGCGGGTGAGCCGACCGAGCATGAGCGCGACCAGGATGCGCAGCCTGCTGAACCGGCGGCCCGTCTCCAGGATCCGTACGTCGAGCAGGCCGTCGTCCAACCGTGTCCGCCGCGACGGTGCGAACCCCGACGGCAGATAGACCGAGTTGCCGAGGAAGAACAGCGACGTCTGCAGCGACTTGTTGTCGTAGCGGATGCGAACCGGTTTGTCGCGGCGCAGCGTGTGGAACATGGCATACACGCCTGCCAGCGGCTTGCCGACCTTGTGCTCGAGCTTCTCGCGGGTCTGGACGAACCGGGGGTAGGCCCCGATGCTCGCGGTGTTGATCACCATGTCACCGCCGTTGAGGCATACCAGGTCGACACAGGAGACGTCGCCCTGACGAATCGCATCGACGGTCTTGTCGACTGTGTCGCAACCGATGTCCTTGGCGAAGTGGTTGAACGTGCCGCCAGGGAACACCGCCAGCGGAACACCCGCCTCGACCGCGGCGCTGGCCGCGCACGACACCGTCCCGTCTCCGCCGCCGACGGCGAGCACCTCCGCTCGTTCGGCCGCCGCCCGTAGCGCCTTCTCGACGTCGTCGCCCTCGCCGACCTCGACGATCTCGGTGCGCGGCAGCACTTTTCGCACACTCTCGATGACGTCGGCGCCCGATCCTCCGCCGGATGCCGGGTTCACCACCAACACCACGCCTTCGCCCTGTGGACGTTCCGGAGTGTCCACCAGCAGCGGATCCGCCGTCGGGATCTTGGTTGGAACGACAGGTGGCACCACGCGCCCGCCGAGAACGGCCGCGGCGGCGCCGATACCGAATCCGGCGAGTACGTCGCCTGGATAGTGCGCACCCGTCGCGACCCGCGACATTCCGACCAGGCCGGCCAACAGGGCCAGCCCAAGCCCGAGCGGCGGGCTTTCCAACCCGACGCCGACCGCGAACGCCGCCGCGCTCGCCGAGTGGCCCGACGGCAGGGAGTTCGACGTGGGGTGCCGGCGGGTCTGCCGAGCCAGGGGCACCAGCAGCCGGCTGGGCCGCGGCCGCTTCCACACCCGCTTGGCCACCTGATTGGTAAACGCGCTCGTCATCGCGAGGCTGAGCACTCCGCGCGTGGCGCCGCGCGTGACCGAGGGACTGCCGAACGCCACCAGGGCCGCCGCGATGGCGAACCACAGTTTCGAGTGATCGGCGGCGCGGGTGAGCCGGGGCATCACAGCGTCCAGCAGCGGGCTCGGTGACTCGGCGATGGCATCGAAGACCTCGCGGTCGAGCGTCCCGAGACCCTCGCCGATCTGCCGAATGCCTTGCCGACGCCGGATAGGGACCACGTTCATCCCGTTAACTTATCCAGATCGTTAGCAAAATATTCCGACGCGTCACTTCACTGCGCCCGTACGCCGCCACTTAGCATGTAGCGGTGCGTCGACTGCTGGCCTTGCTATGCGCGGCGATGGCGTTCGTCGGCGCCGCCCCGGCCAGTCAGGCGCAAGTGACACCGTGGTTCGCGCAATCCGTCGGCGACGCCACCCAAGTGATTTCAGTTGTGGGCGTGGGCGGTTCGAAGGCCAAGATGGACGTCTACGAGCGCACGCCCGCGGGTTGGCAGGCCGTCGCCGCGGGCATTCCGGCGTGGATCGGTGCCAACGGGATGGCGCCGCAGACCCACGACGGCGAGATGAAGACGCCGATGGGCGTGCTCACCCTCGACTTCGCGTTCGGCACCGCGCCGAATCCAGGGGGTGGGCTGCAATACGTGCAGGTCGGCCCTAACCACTGGTGGGACGGCGACATGAAGAGCCCGACGTACAACACCATGCAGGTGTGCCAGAAGGCTGCGTGCCCGTTCGACACCGATCCCGCCAGCGGCACCGAGAACCTCGACATACCGCAGTACGTGCACGCCGTCGTGATGGGCGTCAACAAAGCCCGGGTGCCCGGCAATGGCGGCGCGTTCTTTCTGCACGCGACCGACGGTGGGCCGACTGCCGGTTGTGTGGCCGTCGACGACGCCACGCTGGTGAAGATCATGGCTTGGCTACGCCCCGGCGCACTGATCGCGATCAGCAAGTAGTCGTCAAATATTCAGTGCGCGACCGGGTTTCACCTTGAAGTTGAGATTCTCGGTGGACATGGTGGCGTAATAGGTGCGGTCGTAGCCGGTCTCGCTGATCTTCCAGCCGTCAGCCGTCCTGCGGTACCGGTCGTGATAGAAGGCGGCACCGATCAGCATGAAGTTGAAGTCGGGCACAATCACTCGGTCCTGCAGGTACCAGGTGCCCGTCGCTTCGTCACCGTCGACGGTGATCTCGGGGTGTGTGACGCGGTGCTCGGTGATGATGTTGGCCGGCATCGAGGTGCGCATGAACTCGACGAGCGTGTCCCGGTTGTCGAAGTGGTGCTCCTCGCCGATCGACTCGCCGTACTTGCCGATGACGTCCTCGGTCAGGGTGTCAGCGAAGTCGTCCCAGTGCTTGGTGTCGAGCGCACGCAGGTACCGGTACTTGACTTGCTGGATCTCGTCAATGTCGCCCATGGCCGACATTGCAACACACGCGGGTGTTGACGGGCTAGCGAGCGGGGGTGAGGTTGCGGGTGGCCGACCCTTCCAACAGGGTGCCGTCAGGTGCCACGGCAGCCCGCTGACCACGCCGCCGTCGTCGGGTGTGCGGCTGCCGAGCCGGGTCACCGGCGTCAGCCATCCCCGCGCCAGGTACAGGGCAACCTGGGCGTTGTTCTGCATGGCCTTCGGGATGCCGGACAACTCGTGGGGGCTCCAACTGGCGAACGCCTCCGCCCAGTCCATCCGGCCGCCGAGAATCCGGCTCGCCAATGCGAGCGCGGCGGCCGTGCCATTGGTCATGCCCCACTTGTCGAATCCCGTTGCGACGAAGATGTTGTCGTTGCCCGGCAGGATCGGGCCGACGTAGGGCTCTTCTCGTTACCGACGGGGTGGCCGGCGCCGCCGGTGATCAGCCGGTCGCCGTTAGAATCGGGATGCCCGTAGCCAGCACGCATTGCTTGGTGCGCACGTCGAATTCTTCACCCGCGGTCGAGCGCACACCGAGTGCCAGTCCGTCGCCCTTACTCGAAACCTTTTGCACCCGAACACCTTCGGCCAGCCGACCGCCGTGCTCGGCCAACTCGACGATCAGGCTGTCCAGTAGCGGCATCGGATCGAACTGAGCTTGGTACGCCAGCCTGACCGCGCCGTGAAACGGAAACGGCACGTCCGCCTCATCCACCCAATTCACGTCCAGTCCGACGGCCTCGCAGGCCTCCAACTCTTCGCGTGCCGAGGCGATGCCCTTTTCGGATTGCGCGTAGGTGTAGGCGTCCTCGCGCTGCACCGATACGCCATGTGCCTCGCAATGCGCCACCAGCCAGTCCTGGCCCTCACGGTTGCCCTCGATGTATTGTTTGGCGGTTTTCGTGCCGTGCTTGCCGACGATCTTGGACATTTTCGTGCCCTGCAGCAGCGAGATCTTCGCGGTGGTGTGGCCGGTGGCGCCGGCGCCGGCGGCGAAGGCCTCCAGAACCAGCACCTTCTTGCCCGCCCTCGACAGCAAAACCGCGGCGGTGAGCCCGGTGATGCCCGCACCGACCACCACGATGTCGGCAGATCGATCTGCTTCGGTCAGCGGGGCAGGCGCGGCCGGTTCGCCCGCTCGGTTTGCTAGCCACAGTGATTCCATGCGCACGTCGTACCCGTTTGGGTCGACCCAAAACCGTGCTGGTCCAACGTTGTTCGTACGGAGTGTCTAACCGATTTCACCAGACCCGACGGCTATCGTGTGGTCCGTTATGAGCGACCCGTTGGGGTTGTCGATCGGGACGACGAACTTGGTCGCGGCGCGAGTCGGCAATCAACCCGTGACACGCCGTTCGGTGCTGGCCCTCACCGATGGCATGGTGCTGAGTGGGTTCGTCGAGCGAGTCGGTGACCCGGTGCCGCTCGTCGCGCCGGACGGCTCGACACATCGGGCCGATCAGCTGTTGGTCGACGCGTTGGCGGCACTGGTACAGGCGAGCGGCGGAGCGCCGTCGGCCGACATCGCCATCGCGGTGCCCGCGCACTGGGGTCAGCCCACACTGAATGCGTTGCGGGCCGCGCTTTTCGCCAATCCGCTTCTCGCGCCGCACGGTATGCCCTCACGGTTGGTCTCTGACGCCGTTGCGTCGCTGACCGCACTGAACGCCAATCCGGGCCTCACCCCGCATGGTGTGACGGTGCTGCTGGATTTCGGCGGCGGCGGCACGAGCATCACATTGGCCGACGCCGCGGCGGCGTTCGAGCCGATCGGTGAGACGACGCGGTTCACCGACTTCTCCGGGGATCAGATCGATCAGGCGTTGCTCAGTCACATACTCGACGGCATCGCGAAGACAGGTGCGGTCGATCCCGCCGGCACCGCCGCGGTGGGCTCTCTCACCCGGCTTCGCGAGGCGTGCCGGCACGCCAAGGAACTGCTGTCGGCACAGACGGCTACCGATGTCGTCGTCGAACTGCCCGGCTACCGGTCAGCCATCCGGATCACCCGACCGGAACTCGAGGCACTCATCGCCGAGCCGTTCGGCGGCGTGTTATCGGCGCTGGAAAATGTATTGCAGCACAACCGGATTGGATGGCAGAACGTCTCGGCGGTGGTCACCGTCGGTGGTGGTGCCAGCATTCCGCTGATCAGCCAGCGCCTCGCGGAGCATTCGGCGGCGCCGCTGGTGACCACCGCGCAGCCCGCACTGGATGCGGCGGTGGGCGCCGCACTGTTCGCTGCGTACGGCTCAGCCGCCGAGGCTCAGACCGGGGTGGCGCCCGTCGTGCCCGTCGACGTGAACGCGCCGGGATCGGAGACGTTCAGCGCGCTCGCGTGGTCGCAGGACGACGACGGCGCCGAGGAACCCGTGCCGTACACCGGCGAGAACCCCTATATCTTTGACACCGACGCCACCGGGATGCGCCCGCCGGTGCAGTACGTGGCGCCGACCGGCCCGATCGAGGAGCCACGCACCTGGCAACGGCTGCCCCAGCTGGTGTTCGGGGTGGCCGCGGCCGTCGCGCTGATCGCCGTTGGTGGGGTGGCGATCGCGTTGACCAGCGCGAGCAATAGCAGCACCGCCACGGAGCCGCCCACCACCGTGAAGTCGGTGGCGCCGACGAGCGCCGCGGCACCCCCGCCCAGCGCTCCTCCCGAACAGGTGACCGTCACGAGCGAAGCGCCGCCGCCCCCGCAGACGACCACCGAAGCGCCGGTGACGACGACCGCCGTCGTGACGACCACCACGACGCCGCCCACCACCACGACAACCACTACCACCACCACGACGACGACGACTACGACGACAACCACCACCACGACGACGCCGACCACGACAACCACGACGACGACCACGCCGACGATGACGACGACGTATCTGAACGTGCCGTTCGTTCCGGTGCCGATCCCGATTCAGGTCCCGCAGAACCCGTATCAGCCGCCGGTGCCCTAGATCAGATACCCGACGGCGGCCACACGCCGATGATCACGGCCAGGGGACCCGCCCTGCCAGGACGGCCAGGTACTTGATGGACGGAGCCACGATCAATGGCCGTACTGAGACGGAGGTTCGTGGAATCTATTAATGATCGGGATGCGTTCGATGATCCGGTCGCGCAGCCGGGGCTGTGGCACCGGCGGAACATAGTTGGGCGCGGGCGGTACATACGCCGGTGGCGGAGCAACGATCGGCTCTGAGGCAGGCGGCTGGTATATCGAGTCGGCGGGCGGGACATACGCCGGCGCCGCCGGCGCCGCCACCACCATGGTTTGTGCGACCAGCGGCCGCGCCTCCTGCAGCGATGCCGTGAGCCGTGCCTCCGCTGCGGCCTGCACAGACGGATTCGACTGCGGAGCGGGCGCCTCGATCGCGTTGGCGGCCTGCGGTTGCGGCTGATCGCCGTCTGAGGTGGACCAGAGCCCGACGGCGGCCGACACGGACGCGACGAACGCCACCGCAGAAGCGGCGAGGAGAGCGGTCAGCGCACCGGTTTTCGAGGGCAGCCGGAACCTGGCAGGCGCCATTGCGTTCACGGCGCGCGCCGAGGCGAGCGCCGCGCCTCGCGCCAGCGCGAGATTGGCGTCGGCCGCAGAGATCACCGGTGACTCGGTCGCGCCGTCGATGGTGGACACGATCAGCTCGAGGTCGTCGTCGGAACCGACCACGAAGATCGCCTCGGGTTGCCAGTCGTTGAGTTCCAGCATCGCGAGCACGGAACTGGGCAGCTCGACGGGGTCGGCGCCGTCGAGGGGACGGGTGATGCGATCGGCGCTCACCCCTGAAGAATCGACCAGCGCGACGACAGCGGCGTCGGGCTCGACGATGCAGACCGCGACCGACGCGTACTCGGTGATTTCGGCGATGCCGGTGGCCAGCACGTCGGCGGCCTCGAGCTCCGAAACCGCGATGACGTCGTGGTAACCCCTGGCCGCCAGCGCCTCCAGTACCTCGGACGCCGCGTCCTCGGCCTCGTTCGTCCAGGTCACCCCGATCGCGTGGATCCGATCGTCGGCCTCACCGGCCAGCAGGACATCCAGCAGTTCGTCCGGGTCTACCTCCGTGGCCAGGTCGAACGCGCCGCGATCGATGGTGGCCCCTTCACCGGTGGTGCCCTCGACGAGCACCCAGCGAACAGCGCGCGACGTCATCGATAGACCGAGCACGAGGTCCATGGCGATGCCCCCGATCTGCTAATCCGATCCGAGGTTACCCCTTCTGCCAGAGGCAGTTGCCGGTCAGCTCGACGGTGAACAGCAGTGGTTGCAGACGCAACCGCAGCGCTTGCCCGGGCTCGCCGACCGATCTCTGCGGCTGTGTCAGCCCACCGGCAGGCGCGATGGCCGCCTGCTCGGCGGTGCAGCGACCGTCGGGATCCTGCGGGTAGCCGGTCCAGTCGCCGGAGTCGATCTCCCGGTTGGGCTGCCCCTCGCCGTGCAGGGTGAGCGTGGGCCCGTAGGTGAACCAGCGGCCGCTGTTCGGATACGGGTCGGCGAACGGCCGCCATGAGCCGCCAGCACACTCCAGCAGCGTTGACATGTCAGGCAACTGGGTGAGTGCACCCGCTAGGTCGGCTGAGCATGCCGTATCCCGCTGGGGCACAACGGGATCCGCCTGTGCGGTGCCGGCGCAGACCAGTAGGCCGACGACCGCGAGGCACACCGCAATGCAACGCATCATCGCAACGCGCTACACCTTGGTCAGGTCGGTCCGCATCAGCCTGACCTGGTAGTCGTTCCAGGTGGACAGGTTCCAATACAGATACTTCGATTCGGTCGTCGACAGGTTGGCGGTGCCCGACCACGGATGGATGTAGGGCGCGTACAGCCCCGGCATCGTCCACGAGGACACCAGCTGCTTCGGGGCCGACCACGTGCCCTGCGGGGAGTTGGCCGTGCGCATCACGATGTTGTTGCCGGAGTCGCCGTACAGCATCACGTACTTCTTCAGATAAGGGTTGTACTGCACCGACATCTCGCTGACGCTGGGATACGTCGTCCAGCTGAAGAGACCGAAGAAGCTGTTCACCGTCCCCGGCAGCACCGGCTTGGCGGCCGACGGCTGGTTGGCGGTCCACGTGGACCCGTTCCAGTACTGATACTTGGTCGTGTCGAGGATCTGATCCTGTTTCACCCGCGACAGGTACAGCGTGCCGAGGCGGCCGGACGGAGTGCCATACGAGTAGACCCAGCCCGCCGTGGCGTCCGCCGACCCGGCCGCCGGCTTCACGAACGCGCCCTGCTGGAAGTTCTGGTTGCCGGAGATGTAGGGCACGGTCGAGCGACCGCCCGCGGCCGCGCGGATGCTCGTCGGAGCGATCTTCCACGATTGGCCGTTGTTGTCGGAATAGGCGATGCCTGAGTAGTTCGTCGTCCACCGGCCCGGGGTGTCCCACGACCTGATGGACATGAAGCTCATGTATTGCCTTGAGCCGTAGGCGTTGTTGTACGGAGCCGAGATGCCCGCGGTGGGAATGATCGTCACCTCGGTCCCGACGGCGTAGGGCGGGTGAACGGGGTCGCCCGGGCTCGGCAGGATGGGATCCGCCCAATTGGGCTTCTCCATCGGCGAGCCGCTGAACCAGGCCGAGTTCGGTGTCGTCACAGTGTGGTTGACCGGTACGCCGTTCGGTACGTACAGCCCGTTCGACAGAACGTCGTCCGGCGTGCGGAACAGTGTGTTGAACCGCCACACTCCGGTTCGCACGGGCACCGCACTGCTGAAGGTGTCGCCGAACGCGATCAGCACCTGGTTCTCGTCGATGGTGGTGGTCAGCGGGTTGTCCTTGATTCCGTTGTCCCACATGATTCCGAGGTCGGTGCCGCCGATGCCGAAGCGCGCGATCGTGTTGTTCAGATTGCCTGCGCCGGTGACGAAGTCGATCCATGCGGTGTTGGCGCTGACTGCCGTCGGTGTTCTGGTGGTGCCGGGGAACGCCGACATCACCGCGGCGGTCGCGAATTCGGTGAGGGTCAGCGCGGCGGTCGGCACGATCGCCGCCGTTTGAACGACCGCGGACACCGGTTCGGTGATCTCGCGCCGCGATCCGAGGCCCAGAATCGCCATGACGAACGGCGACCAGATCGGCGCGCCCGGGAGGTTGGAGGCCAAGGCGCTCAGTCCGGTGGTGACCGCGGCGAACAGGTTGACGACCTGCTGCAGCAACGGAGGAGCGGCCGGGGCTGCAGGAGTGGTCAGCGCGACCGGCGCCACGTCGGTTTCCGTTGTGCTCGTCAACGACTGTGGTTGCTCGGTCGTGGACGCGGCGGACAGTGTCGCGAGCCGAAACGTACTCGGCCCAGCATCGACGGTGGTGTCGACGGTGTTGGTGTCGACCGTCGACGCCACTGTCGGCGGGTGGGTGTCCGAGATCTGCGCGGACTGCCCGCTGTGTCGATCGCCTTGGGAGGTGCTTTCGGCGGCCTCGCCCTCCGTCTCAGCGGTGTCGGATTGCGCGGTGTCGGAAGCTTCGCCGGTGACGTCGGCCGACTGGTCGTCCTCCCTGGCCGCGCCGGCCGGCACGGCGTCCTCGCCGGTGGTCGTCGAGTTCTCGTCGACGTCGTTATCGGAATCGTCGCCGGATTCGGCGGCATTCGTCGGCGTGCCGGTGTTCGCTGCCGAATCGGATGACAAGTCGGCAGTCGGCGAATTGGAGTTCGGCGACCCCTCAGACACCGAATGCTCCGAAGCCGACGAATCCGTTCCAGGCTCAGTGGCCCAGGCGACCGGTTGACCGAGCGCCAGCACTACTCCTACCCCCAGGGCAGCAGCCAGTCCGCCGACACGACCCACATATGAAGATGCACCCATCCACTAATCTCCTCAAGCGATGCATCCCCGACTTGGGAGCGATTCTGGCATTAGCTGTGCGCAATTATGCGGAAATGACGACCAAGATAATTTTCGACGGAAATTCTTAAATTCCGACGTTCCTGGGATGGTGACATGCCGCGAAGTGGCCGCTGTCGTGCTCGACCAGAGCAGGCTCGTCGGTGGTGCAGACGTCGGTGGTCCACGGGCAGCGGGTGTGGAACCTGCAACCCGGAGGTGGAGCGATCGGGCTGGGCACGTCGCCCTCGAGCACCAGGCGCTCGCGCGCGGCATTGCGTTTGGGGTCCGGTATCGGAACCGCGGACAGCAAGGCATTGGTGTACGGGTGGATCGGCTTGTCGTACAGCGCTTCGGCGTCCGATATCTCGACGACCTTGCCGAGGTACATCACCGCAACGCGATCCGACACGTGCCGCACGACTCCGAGGTCATGCGCCACGAACAGGTAGGACAGCCCGAACTCGTCCTGCACTTCCTCGAGCAGGTTGATGATCTGCGCCTGCACGGAGACATCCAGTGCGGATACGGGTTCGTCGGCGATGATCAGCTTCGGCCGCAGCGCCAAAGCGCGGGCGATGCCGATGCGCTGGCGTTGGCCGCCGGAGAACTCGTGCGGGAAGCGGTTGTAGTGCTCGGCCTGCAGGCCCACGCGGTCAAGGAGATCCTGCACCCGGCGTTTCAACTCGGCGCCGCGGGCCAGCCCGTGCAGTTCCAGTGGGTCGCCGACGATCTGGCCGACCCGCTTGCGCGGATTGAGCGACGCGAACGGGTCCTGGAAGATCATCTGCATCTGTCGTCGCAGCGGCCGCAGTTCGCGTCGCGATCGGCCGATCAGCTCCTGGCCCTCGAAGCGCACGGACCCCGACGTGGGTGTGGTCAACTGCAGAAGCGCCCGGCACAGCGTCGACTTGCCGCACCCCGATTCACCCACCAGGCCAAGCGTTTCCCCTTCGTGAAGGGTGAAGCTGACGCCGTCGACCGCCCGCACCCTGGCCACCTCGCGGTCGATTACCATCCCCGATCTGATCGGGAAGTGCTTGACGAGGTCGGTGACCTCCAAGAGCGGTTCATCCGTGGTAGGCACAGTCACGGTCTGACCTCCGCGACGTCTTCGATCCAGCAGCGGTCGAGGTGCGTGCCTCCGGCGCGGGCCACCAGCGGGGGAAGTTCGGCGCAGTGGTCGAAGACGTGCGGGCAGCGCGGAGCGAACCGGCATCCGGGCGGCGGTCGCAGCAGCGACGGCGGCGCCCCGGGGATCTGCGTCAACCGCGCCGTGCGTGGTTGGTCGAGGCGCGCGAGTGATCCGAGCAGTCCCCACGTGTAGGGGTGCTGGGGGTCGTAGAAGATCTCGTCGAGCGTCGCGTCCTCGACGACCTGGCCGGCGTACATGACCAGGACGCGATCGGCGATCTCCGCGACGACGCCGAGGTCGTGGGTGATCAGGATGACGGCCAGATCGCGCTCGCGGTTGAGCCGATCGATCAGCTGCAGGATCTGCGCCTGGATCGTGACATCGAGCGCCGTGGTCGGTTCGTCGGCGATGAGTACGTCGGGCTCGAGCGCCAACGCCATCGCGATCATGACGCGCTGGCGCATGCCTCCGGAGAACTCGTGCGGGTAGAGCCGCGCCCGCCGTTCGGGATTCGGAATGCCCACCGAAGAGAGCAGTTCGACCGCCTGCGCTCGGGCCTGGGTCTTCGATGTGTCCCGGTGGGCCCGGATCATCTCCGCGATCTGGTCGCCGACTCGATAGACCGGATTCAGCGCGGACATCGGATCCTGGAACACCATCGCGATCTGCTCGCCGCGGACGTCGCGCAGCTTGTCGTCCGAGAGTCCGTTGAGCTCCTGGCCGCGATAGTTGACCGAGCCGGTGATCTTGGCGTTGGGCGCGCGAGTCAGGCCGGTCAACGTCTGCGCGGTAACGCTTTTGCCGCATCCGGATTCGCCCACGATGGCCAGCACCTCACCCGCGGCCAATTCGAATGAGACGCCGTCGACGGCCCGCACCACGCCGTCTTCGGTCGCGAAGCTGACCCGCAGGTCGTCGACCGTGAGTATCGCGCTCATGCCGGTGCCGCCTCTCCCAGCCGGATCCGCGGATCCAGCACGGCGTAGAGGATGTCGACGATCGTGTTGAACAGGACGATGAAGAACGCGCCGAACATCACGACGGCCATCAGCGGCGGCAGGTCCAGTGACCGGATGGCCTCGCCCGCATACAGGCCGACGCCGTCGAGGTTGTAGACGGTCTCGGTGAGGATCGCGCCGCCGCCGACCACCATGCCGAAGTCGAGCCCGAATAGCGTGATGACGGGGATCATCGAGTTGCGCAGCACGTGCCGGACGCGCACCTGCCGTTCGCTCAATCCCTTGGCTCGCGCGGTGCGCACGTAGTCCTCGTTCATCGCGTCGAGCATGTTCGACCGCAGCACGCGACTGTAGATGCCGATGAACAACACGGCCAGTGTGAACCACGGCAGGATCAGGTGATACGCCCAATCCAGCGGGTCTTCGGTCAACGGCACATAACTGCCCGTCGGGAACAACTCCACTTTGAAGGACAGGAAGTAGAGCAGCATCGCCGCCAGCCAGAACACGGGCAGCGAAATCCCCACCAGCGAAAGGATTGTCAGCGCCCGATCGGTGAACCTGCCAGCGTGCACCGCGCTGAGGTAGCCGAACAGGATGGCCAGTGACATCCAGATGATCGCGGCGCCGATGCACAGCGAGAACGTGGCGGGCAGTCCGTCGACGATCTGTTCGACGACGTTGCGGTCCTTCGCGTAGGACGTCAGCTGACCGGTGAAGATCTGCTGCATCATCGTCAGGTACTGAACCGGCAGCGGCTTGTCGAGGCCGAGATCCGCACTGACCCTGGCGATCAGCGCCGGGTCGGCGTTCTTCCCGGCGATCCGCGCGGCGGGGTCCGAGTTCGGGATGACGTTGAAGATCAGAAACACGATCACCGATATCGCGAACAGCACGGCGACCATGCCGGCCAGGCGCCTGGCGACGAAACGGGCCATCGGCTAGTGCTCCAGCCGGATCTTGGCTTTCGGGTCCATGGCATCCCGAAGACCGTCACCGAATACGTTCAGCGACAACACCGTTGCGACGATCAACAGCCCCGGCACAACGGTGAGGTGCGGCGCGGTGAAGATCACCTGGTACCCGTCGGAGATCATCGTGCCCCACGACGCGTTCGGCGGTCGCACACCGGCGCCGAGGAACGACAGCGCCGATTCCAGGAGCATGTTGTTCGCGATGTTCAGCGTGAAGAACACGACGATCGTGGACAGGATGTTGGGGAGCAGTTCAGAGAACATGATCCGCAACGGTCCCTTGCCCTGCGCGACGGCGGCCTCGATGAACTCCTTCTCCCGCAGCGCAAGTATCTCGCCGCGGATCGGTCGTGCGACGTACGGCACGTACACCAAACCGATGATGAGGATCGGGATCCACAGCGAGTCGCCCGGGATGGTGACGGGCCCGACCGCCAGGCCGCCGATCGCCAGGGTGGTGCCCAACGCGATGCCGAGCAGCAGGACGGGGAAGGCCCAGATCACGTCCATCGCCCGGGACAGCACCGAGTCGATCCAGCCGCGGTAGTAGCCGGCCAGCAGGCCGACGATGACGGCGAGCAGTGTCGTCACCACCGCTGCGGACAACCCGACGTAGATGGAGGTGCGGCCGCCGTACATCAGCCGCACCATCACGTCGCGCCCGTTCTGGTCGGCCCCGAGCAGGAACTTGCCGTGCAGTCCCGGGCCTATCGGCGTTCCGTCGGGCGAGACGACATTGGTCTGTGCACCGTCGATCAGCACCTTGTCGGTCAGGTGGTTCTCGTTGGGTCCGGTGTGCGCGACGTGCTCGGCCCACAGCGGCGCCGCGAGGCAGAAGAGCACGATGAGCACGAAAAGAGCCGCACAGGTCAGCGCAACTTTGTTGCGCCGCAGCCGAAGCCATGCCAGATACCAGGGGCTACGTCCTTGTACCGCAGACGTCGGCACACCGGTCGGGAGCGGCGGCTCGCCGGGAGCCTCCAGCGAGTCGATCGACGCGGTCATCGGTTGCTACTTGATCGCGAAGGAGGTGTAGTCCTGATTGAAAAGCAGGTGGTGATACGACTTGTCGAGGTCCATCCGCTCCGAGAGGAACGTGGTGAACTGCTCGTTGCCGTACGGTGCCCACACCGCCTGTTGCATGTAGGCCTTGTCCAGATTCGCGTACTCGTTCTCGACCCCGCCATCGCCGATCAGCTTCGTCAGCAACTCATCCTGCTTGGCGTTGTTTGCGGGGATGTTGACCCGGGAGAAGTTGTTCCCGTTGGTCGGCAGGATGCTGTCGCCGTGCAGCAGCGGCCGGAAGAAGTCATCGGGATGTGGGAAGTCCTGGAACCAGTCGGCGAAACCGGTATCGACATCGGGTGTCGACTGGTTACCGATCGTCGTCCAATACACATCACCGGCAATTACTTTGAGCGTCGCGTTGAAGCCCAGCTGGGTGAGCAGATCGTGGTAGTACTCGCCGATGCGCTTGCGGTCGGGCTCGTCATCGGTCCACACCGTGATGTTGCGGTCCGATGGATTCGCCTCGGCGATAAGCGCTTTCGCCTTGTTCATATCAGGGCCCTGGTACAGCCTGTACTCCTCATAGCCTGGCATGCCCGGTGGCAGAATCTGCTGTGTCGGGTGCATCCGGCCACCGAAGATCCTGTTGAGCGCTTCGGGGTCGATTGCGTAGTTGACCGCCTGGCGCACCTTGAGGTTGTTGAACGGTGCCTGCTGGGTGTTCATGAAGAAGTAGTAGGTGTTGATCGAGTCCTCCATCCGGAACCGGTCGCCGTACTTGGCCTTGACCTCGGCGAGGCGGTCCGCCACTGGTGGATCGAGCATGAAGTCGACCTTGTTCTGCTCGACGTCGGTGACCTGGGCGCTGTTGTTCTTGTTCTCGTTGACGACGATCTTGTCCACTCCTGCGTCAGGCACCTCGGTGGCTCCGGCGTCCTTGACGGTTCCGAAGTTCGGATTGCGCTCCATCGTCAGGGTGCGCGGCGCGTCGACCTTGCTGATCATGAAGGGGCCGCTCGCAGGTGGTGGGTTGTTCGTCGCGTCCTTGTCCAGTGGGGTGCTCGGGGGCACGGGTGCGGCGAACATCAGCGCGAGCACGTTCTCGAAGGTGCCGTTGGGCTCGGTCAGTTCGATGGTGATGTCACCGGTGTTGTCGTCGGTTTTGATGCCGGAGATGTTCTGCGCCTTGCCGTCGGCGTAGTCGGTTGCCCCGACGATGTTGTCGTAGAACACCGAGCCACCGGAGTCGGTCTTGAACAGCCGCTGGATGGCGTATGCGAAATCGGAAGCCTTGATGGGTGTTCCGTCCGAGTACTTCATGTTCGGCCGGAGCTTGAGTTTGTAGACCTTTCCGTCGGGCGAGATTTCGGGCAATTTTTCCGCCAGCGCCGGAACAACCTCCGTGCCGTCCTTGCCCTTGGCGTGCTTGTACGTCAACAAGGGTGTGTAGACGTTCCAGAGGACTTCCCACCCCTCGAGGGTGTAGGAGAGTTGCGGATCGACGTAGTCGGGGAATGACGTCAATGCGATGTTGATGTCGCCGCCACCGCTGCCGCCCCCGCCGCCACCTTCGTTCTTCTTGCCGCACGCCGCCGCTCCGAACCCCATGAGCGCGATGGTGCAAGTGACCGCCAGAACCTTACGCAATGTGTGCATCTCACTCCCTCGACGGCATTGACTCTCCGTACAGCTTCCGTACAGCCTTGCGCCTTTGGGCCGAATCAGCAGTGCGTTCGGGTAAAAATCCGGTTTCCTACTAGCGGCCGCGAACAGCCGATACGGCGATGGCTTGCGCAGATGCTTTGCGCGGCAAAAACATTTCGTCCCGGCTTGTTGTGTGGTCAGAACGCGTCGGGGTTCTCGGCGACCGCGACCGGCACCGGATGCTGATACAGCCGGGACGCGTTTTCCCACGTGACCTTGCGGATGACGGCATCGGGCAATCCGTTGATCTGCTCGTGGATCGTGCGTTGGGTGTGCGGCCACGTGGAGTCGCAGTGCGGGTAGTCGGCCTCCAGAAGGATGTTGTCCGCGCCGATGCGCTCGTGCTGGATGAACGACGACTGGTCCTCCACGGCGCAGAACCAGAAGTTGCGCGTGAACACTTCCGCCGGTGTCAGGTTCTCGCCCAGCGCCTTCCAGGTGCCGTACATCTCGTGGTAGCTCAACATGTGGTCGAGGCGGTCGAGAAGACCCGCCACCCAGCCGATCCCGCCCTCAGACAGACAGATCCGCAGATCGGGGTACCGGGTGCACACTCCCGAGTACAGCCAGTCCACCGCCGCAGTGATGGCATAGGCGAAGAACAGCACGCCTGCCACGTCCGGCGGGGCGTCATCGGTGGTCGTCGGGGAGGTGCCCGACGATCCGATGTGCAGGTTGACCACCGTTTGAGTGTCCGCGCATGCGGCCATCAACGGATCCCAGTGGCCCGAGTGGATTGTCGGCAGCCCCAGCATGGCCGGGTTCTCGCTGAACGTCACCGCGTGGAACCCGCGGTCGGCGTTTTCGTAGATCATCTTGGCGCCCACGTCGGGGTCGAGTAGCCACGGCAGCTGGCACGGAATGATGCGATCCGGGTAAGCGCCCGCCCACGCCTCGATGTGCCAGTCGTTCCATGCGCGCACCGCGGCCATCGCGAGTTCGCGGTCGTCGGTGACCTGCTGGAGTCGCTGACCGGCGAAGCCCGGGAGGAACGAGGGAAAGTTCAGCGACGCGTACACCCCGTTGAGGTCCATGTCCTTGATGCGTTCGTGAATGTCCCATGCACCGCGGCGCATTTCATCGAATCGGGCGGGCTCGAAACCGTATTCGGACACCGGTCGTCCGACGACGGCGTTGAAGCCGACGTTGGGCAGTGAATGGCCGTCGTACATCCAGGTCTGCCCAGCGTCGTCGGTGTCGACCACGCGTGGGGCGCGGTCGGCGAACTTCTTGGGAACGCGTCCGAAGAAGGTGTCGGGTGGCTCGACGATGTGATCGTCGACGGAGATGACGGTGTATCGGCGTTCGGCCCGTTGCGGCTCGGCCAGGAACGTGACCGAGCGCTCGGTGCCCGTCTTGGCGGTGGTGAAGTTGAGATTGGCCGACAGCTCGTCGATCGACTTCATAATCCGCAATCCTCGCTTCTGGTGATCACGTCAGGACACCGGGATCTGCCGTGATGGTCATGCGCGCGGCGCCGGCCCAGTAGACGTCGGCGGCGCGTTCGACCAGCGACGCCTGCATTCCGACCATGTCGCCGCGGTTCATCTTCGACGGCGACCGGCCAGTGACCATCACGTCGTACGCCAGCCGGCACACCCGCTCGATCGACACGGCCCGGTAGACCGCCTCGGCCAGGTTGCGCCCGGTGGCGATGACGCCGTGATTCGCCAGGATCACCAGATTGGCCGATCCAACCTGCTCGGCCAATTCGGCTGCGCGCCAGGGCGCGTCGATCTCGCCGTCGTACTTCTCGACGAGGTACATGTCGTCGAGGAACAGGGAGCCGGTCTGATGGACCAACTCGGGCAGCGTGCCGAGGGCGGCGATGAGGCTGACGTAGTAGGGATGGTTGTGGATCACGACCCGGGCGTCCGGCCGCACTCGGTGCAGTTCGGTGTGGATGTGGATCGCCGGTGTCACGTCCCAGCGGCCGCGGAGGACCCGGGCGTCCTCGTCGACGACGCAGATGTCGGAGGCGGTCAGCTCCTGCCACCACAGGCCCCACGGGTTGACGTACATGTCGGTGGGCGCCGTCGGGCTGCCACGTGATGTGGCCGGCCATGTTCTCGGCGAAGCCGATGGAGGCGAGGTGGCGAAACGCCACCGCCAACGCTTGTTCGTCGGTGAGGTCGACCCCGATGGGCGGCACCTTCGACGGTGCCCACACTTCCAGGCCGCCCCGCCGCACTTCTTCTGCTGTCATGGTCGCTGCTCCTGTAAGGATCGGATCTCTTCCCGGAGTACACCTTTGGCGACCTTGGCGCCAGAGGACCGTGGCAACTCGTCGCGTATCTCGAGCCGCTCGGGCAGCAGTTCCTTGGAAACACCATGCGCAAGAAGATGCTCGACGAGGGAGGGCAGATCGAGCCTGCCGTCTCGCGCGAGCTCGACGAACACGCACACCCGCTCGCCGAAGACGGGATCCGGCATGGCGACCGCGGCGGCCACCGCCACCGAGGGATGCGTCACCACCGCCTCCTCGACCTGCACCGCGCTGATGTTCTTGCCGCCCCGCAGGATGAAGTCCGAGGTCCGGCCCGCGAGGGTGAGGTAGCCGTCGGCGTCCAGGTCGCAGATGTCTCCCATCCGCATCCAGCCATCCTTGGTGAACAGCGTGTCATGGTCGGTGCCGTTGAGGTAGCCCAAGCTGAGCGCAGGTCCACGGCACGCGGGCTGTCCGCGGCCCGATTCGGTGACGTCGCGGTCGCCGTCGAACAGCCTTACCTGCATCTCGGGCACGATTCGTCCCGCGGTGCGCAGTCGTCGATCCAGCGAGTCGCCCAGCGTGGTCGCGCTCAACATGCCGGTCTCGTTGGAACCGTAGAACTGCAGGATGGTGACGCCGGTGAGCTCCTCGAACCGGGCCGCCTGGCTGTAAGGAACTGG
Organism: uncultured Actinomycetota bacterium; assembly: GCA_963793055.1. Classification (GTDB taxonomy): domain Bacteria; phylum Actinomycetota; class Actinomycetes; order Mycobacteriales; family Mycobacteriaceae; genus Mycobacterium. The sequence continues at coordinate 168,448 of CAWBYS010000006.1, forward strand.
CTCACCGCCGGTGAACACGACGCGCAGGCTGGTGAGGTCATGATCCCGTGCTGCCGGATCGGCCAGAATCATCGCCAATTGCGTACTGACACAACACAACACCGTCGCGCGGTGACGCTCGATGGCCGCGCATGTCGCGGCGGCGTCGAAGCGGTCGATCCGCACGGTCGTCGCGCCCAGGTAAATCGGCGTGGTGTGCGATGTCCAGATGCCGAACCCGAACGGGGTCGGGAGGACGGGGAGGAATACGTCATCGGAAGTGAGCTCGCCGTTGGCGACGGCCTTTGTGTGAAAGTAATGCCACCGATTCTGCGTGTGCACGACGCACTTCGGTGTCCCGGTGGTGCCCGACGTCGAGTTGATCAGGAAGACGTCGTCGGGTCCGGTGGGTGTCAGTGCGTGCGGTGCGCCCGGCGCCCCGGTGTCGATGACGAGCTCGGCGCCGCGTTCGTCGAGGACGACCGTGCGAATGCCGGCGTCGGCGTCGTATGCTGCCTGCTTCGCCGACTGCTCTCGCTGGATGTCACTGACCAAGAGACTCGGCCGGGTCGTCCGCAGAATGTGTCCGACCTCGCGAACCCCGGCGCGGGCACCGAGGCCCACCACCGCCGCGCCGCAGCGTTCGATTGCCACCAGTGCGACGTGGATGGCAGCACTGTCCCTGTGCCACAACGCAACACGATCACCCGGTTGGATGCCGCGGTCACGCAGCTGGATCGCGAGGTTGGTGGCGGCGCGGTCAAATTCAGACCACGTCAGCGTGAATTCGGAGGTGTCGAGCGAAAAATCGACATACGCGAGTTTGTCCGCACTGGCCGCGGCGTTGCGCCGGACGCTATCGGACAGCGTCGAATCCGACCACCAACCGGCGGCCCGGTAGTGCGCTGCCTCGGCGCTCGTCACGGCGGCTACGTCGACGCCCATCGCCAAATCATATGAACATGAGGAGCGAGGTCAACGGTGCGACAGTGGTGTAGGCAGGACCGGCGTGCAATCCGGTGGCCCGCTGAGTGTCAGCGCGATTGCTACTGGCTGATCGGGTCGACTGCATTCACGCCGTTGGTCGAGACGTGCTCCGACCAGCGGGCGCCGTCCCAGTACCGCAGTTGGTAGCGCCGGTAGGGATCGGGATGCCATCCCGGGGGAGGCCCACCCTGCGCGGCGACCGCTGCATTCGGCGCCGCCCTGGATAGCAGCCAAGGCGCCGGTTGGTGACGACCGGACTGCATCTCTGTCAGCCACTCGGCGGTCGATCCGCCGCACGTGATGGTCGTGCCCTCCAGCTGG
>CAWBYS010000007.1:0-352153 GCA_963793055.1 uncultured Actinomycetota bacterium
CCCGTCGATGCTGACACACCCAAATCTCTCGGAAGGTCACAGCGGACGTTTTACGTGCGCGCAACGTAGCGAGCCCGTCTACGTAACAGAAACATCGGTTACTGCCAGTGATTGGCCCCGCGGGGCGACTTACTAGTCCAGGAGCAGTCAACGATGTACCTCACGAAGCGGAGTTCGTAAATGGATGTAGTGGACACCGGCACCACGGCCTTCATGCTGTGTTGCATCATCGGACTCACCCTGATGATTCCCGGGCTGGCGCTGTTCTACGGCGGCATGGTCTCGGTGAAGAGCTCGACCAACATGATGATGATGACGTTCGGCGCAGTCGCGATCGTCGGCGTCATCTGGGTACTCTTCGGCTTCTCGATGGTCTTCGGAACCACCTACGGCGGCTTCGTGGGCAGCTTCACCGAGTTCGCCGGAATGAAGGATCTGCTCGAGTCGCAGACCACCATCTCCGGATTGCCGGTGAGCTTGTTCGCACTGTTCCAGGCCTTGTTCGCGGCGATAACCGTGGCGCTGATCTCCGGCGCTGCAGCGGACCGGATGAAGTTCGCAGCATGGATGGTGTTCGCCACCCTGTGGTCCGTTCTCGTCTACTTCCCGGTGGCGCACTGGGTGTTCGCGTTCGACGGCGTGGCTACGCCGGACTCGGTAGGCGGCTGGATTGCCAACAACCTCAAGGCGATTGACTTCGCCGGCGGCACCGCGGTCCACATCAACGCGGGCGCCGCAGCCCTCGCCGTGGCGATCGTCCTCGGCAAGTCCGCCAGTTGGGGACAGCTACGCAAGCCGCACAACGTCCCGCTCACGCTGCTGGGTGCAGGCCTGCTGTGGGCCGGTTGGTACGCGTTCAATGGCGGATCGGCGCTAGCCGCAGGCAACTCGGCGGCCATCGTCATGGTGACGACCTTCGTCGCCACCTGCGCCGCCACCCTGGCCTGGCTCGCCGTCGAGAAACTCAAGGACGGGCACGTCACGGGCGTAGGCGCTGCCGCAGGCGCCATCACCGGCCTGGTGGCCATCACGCCCGCCTGCGGCGCGGTCACCCCCGTCGGCGCCATCGCGCTCGGCCTGATCGCTGGCGCGATCTGCCCGTTCGCCGTCGGCCTCAAGGAGCGGTTCGGCTACGACGACTCGCTCGACGTCGTCGGCGTTCACCTCGTCGGTGGTGTCATCGGCACGCTGCTGATCGGCTTCCTGGCCAGCGACAGCATGCCCAACGCGACCAACGGCCTGCTCTACGGCGGCGGGTTCGATCAGCTGTGGCGACAGGCCGTCGCCGCAGGCGCCGTCATGGCCTATTCGTTCGTCATCGCGTTCCTCATCGCCTTCGCGATCAAGAAGACGATGGGCATTCGCGTGGCACCCGAGGACGAAGCCAGCGGCATCGACGCCAAGCTGCACCGCGACGCGGCATACGAGCTCCTACCCGCGTAGGAACCGGCCCCGACCGGCACGATTCGCCCCTGCCGGTCGGGGCCTCTCGCACTGCCTGGAGTTTCCCACGGTGATACCTTGATTACCATAGAGAGACAAGGACGACGATGACTCCCACGGGCACCGAGCTTGCGGACCTCGCGCGCGAGGCGGGTACCACGTTCATCCTCGCGCTGTTCGTCGACCTCCGTGGCAAGCCGTGCGCGAAGCTAGTGCCGGTCGAAGCCATCGACCTCCTCGCCACCGACGGCGTCGGGTTCGCCGGATACGCCGTCGGCGCCATCGGCCAAGAGCCACGAGACCCCGATCTGATGGCCATCCCCGACCCCTCCTCGTTCACCCCGATCCCGTTCATCAAGGAGGGGTTGGCGCTCGTCCACTGCGATCCGCACGTCGAGGGCAAGCCGTGGCCCTACTCACCCCGCGTGATCCTCAAGTCCCTCGTCGCCAGGGCGGCCGACGCCGGGTTCGAGCCGTGGGTGGGCGCGGAGGTCGAGTACTTCCTCCTGACCCGCAATCCGGACGGCAGCCTGGCCACCGCGGACCCCGCCGACACCGCCGCCCAACCCTGCTACGACGCCCGCGGCGTGACCAGGATGTATGACCACCTGACCACCATTTCGAGGGCAATGAACCAGCTGGGTTGGTCTAACTACGCCAACGACCACGAGGACGGCAACGGGCAGTTCGAACAAAACTTCCAATTCGCGGAGGCCTTGATCACCGCGGACCGAGTGATCACGCTGCGCTATCTGCTGTCGATGATCGCCGCGGAGCGCGGCATGATCGCGACGTTCATGCCCAAGCCCTTCGCCGATCGCACCGACCGTCGTTCACGCTACACCCCGTCGACGTCGTCGCCTTCAGCGGCCCAGCGTTGGCGCCTGGCGTACGGCGTAGGGTGGACGCATCGGGCCCACCGGGCCAGCGTCTTCTAAGAGTCAGCGATGTCTGCACAGACCTCCACTACATGCACCGAATGCGGTGCCCTTCTACCCACGGCCACCATCGACTCCTTGATCTGCGCGCTGGAGACAATCACCGGCGAACTGGAAAAGCACACGGGTGACATGAACTACGCCGGGACTGACGAATTCAACGTCCATACGTTTTCGCGCCACCCGTTCGGTGCGTACGCCTACGACGTCCTGCACGACCTCAACCGCAGGATCGAACGAGTAAAGAACGATTTGTGTAGCGCCGAGGAAGAGCGTCAGGATTCGCCACCCTGACGCTTCAGCAACAAGAGTCGAGAACGACGGAGTTCGAGGAGATGGCGCAGGAGGCCCAGTCGAGCAACGCGCTAGCAGCGGAATGGAAACGTGGGTCGACAGCTCGGGACGAGGCGTGGGCTGCCCTGCCGCCGGAAGTGACGGCACCCGGCCGCTGCACCGAATCCGTCAGCCGGTGCCACGAATGCGGTGACCCCCTCAAGACGATAGGCGGCGTCCATCGATGCTGGTCATGCTTCCGACGATGCCAGGACGGCCGCTGACCGCGCCCGTCGGGATGCGGAGGGCCAGGCTCGATGTCTGAGCACATCGAAACCGCCCCAGCCCACCGGCTCCCCGCCATACGCTGACTGGCATGGCACCTGCACAGCGCGAACCCAAAGTCGTAGTCCTCGGTGGAGGCTCCTGGGGCACCACGGTGGCCTCTATCTGCGCCAGGCGCGGGCCGACGCTGCAGTGGGTGCGCTCCGAGGAGACGGCCCAGGACATCAACGAGAAGCATCGCAACAGCAAGTACCTCGGCAACGAGGTCGCACTGTCGCCCACGCTGCAGGCCACCACCGACTTCTCGGAGGCGGCGGACAGCGCCGACGTGATCGTGATGGGTGTGCCGTCGCACGGCTTCCGCGGTGTCCTCGAACAACTGGCCAAGGAACTGCGGCCGTGGGTGCCGGTGGTGTCTCTGGTGAAAGGCCTCGAGCAGGGCACCAACTACCGGATGAGTCAGATCGTCGCCGAGGTGCTGCCGGGCCATCCGGCCGGAATTCTCGCTGGGCCCAACATCGCGCGTGAGGTGGCCGAGGGGTACGCCGCCGCAGCGGTGCTGGCGATGCCGGATCAGCTCCTCGCGGCGAATCTGGCGGACCTGTTCCGCACCAGGCGATTCCGCACCTACACCACCGACGACGTGGTGGGTGTCGAGATGGCGGGTGCACTCAAGAACGTCTATGCGATCGCCGTCGGCATGGGGTATTCCCTTGGCATCGGCGAGAATACGCGTGCCATGGTCATCGCCCGCGCATTGCGCGAGATGTCCAAACTGGGCGAGGCCGTCGGCGGACATCGCGACACCTTCTCAGGTGTGGCGGGCATGGGCGATCTGATCGTCACCTGCACGTCGCAGCGCAGCCGAAACCGCCACGTCGGCGAGCAGCTGGGCTCCGGCAAGTCCGTCGAGGAGATCATCTCGGCGATGAATCAGGTCGCCGAGGGTGTCAAGGCCGCCAGCGTGATCATGGAATTCGCCGACAAGTACGGGATCTCCATGCCGATCGCGCGCGAGGTCGACAACGTCATCAACCACGGTTCCAACGTCGAAGAGGCATACCGCGGCCTGATGGCCGAGAAGCCCGGCCACGAAGTGCACGGCTCCGGGTTCTAATGAGGACATGACAGCGTCTGCCGGCGGCTCGCGGGTCGGCACCATGTTCGGCCCGTACGAATTGCAGTCACTGCTCGGTGTCGGCGGGATGGGCGAGGTCTACCGCGCCTTCGACACCGTCAAGGATCGGACAGTCGCCCTCAAGCTGCTGCGCGCCGAACTGTCCGCCGATGCCGGATTCCAGGAGCGGTTCAGGCGTGAGTCACGCGTCGCCGCCAAACTGCAAGAGCCGCATGTCATCCCGGTGCACGACTTCGGTGAGATCAACGGCGTCCTGTTCATCGACATGCGGCTTGTCGAGGGGCACGACCTCAAAGCCGCATTGCGGGCGCACGGACCCCTCGATCCCGCGCGCGCCGTGGCGATCGTGGCGCAGGTGGCTGCCGCACTCGACGCCGCACACGCCAGCGGGCTGGTGCACCGCGACATCAAGCCCGAGAACGTGTTGCTTGCCGGGAACGACTTCGCCTACCTCGTCGACTTCGGGATCGCACACCTCGGCGACGCCACCGGACTGACCAGTGCGGGCAGCGCGATCGGGTCGTGCGCGTACATGGCGCCCGAACGCTTCACCGGCGGCCAGGTCGGTCCGGCCGCTGACGTCTACTCGCTGGCGTGTCTGCTCTACGAGTGCTTGACCGGTGAACCGCCCTTCCCGACGGGCGAATTGAGCCAGCTGATGGGTTCCCACGTGATGGCGCCGCCGCCAAGGCCCAGCGAGGGCCGGCCCTACCTCAACGATGCGTTCGACGCGGTCATCGCGCGCGGAATGGCCAAGAAACCCGAGGCGCGATTCGCGTCTGCCGGCGAACTCGCCCGCGCTGCCGGTGTGGCCGCGGGAACGACCGGTACCTCCACGACCGACCCCATCACCCGGACCGCGAGCACCCGTCATTTCGTCGCCGCACCTCCCGTCAACACATCGCCGCCGACCGCCCCGCGAGGCGGATTCGGATCTGGCCGATGGTTGCTCATCGGTGCGGCGGTATCGCTGTTCGCCGTGGCGGGCGCCGTCGTGTTGTGGCTTCTGCTGGGGCAGAACAGAACTCAGGAGACCGGTGCGCCGCCGCCGCCGTCGACGCGACCCCTCAGCACACCGTCGTCGACCCAGTCGACGTCTTCGATCGCGTTGCCCGGCACCGATGCCCAAGGCTTCATCGACTATCCGGGAGCCCGATGCGATGCCGACACCACGCCGGCGGTGTTGGCCAGGACCACGCAATCGGTCTTCGCCGTATGCCGATCGGGGCCCGGCGAGTTCTACTACCGCGGGGTGCGGCTGAGCGACGGCGCCACGATCGAACTCGCGAATGCCGTCCGGTCGTCGGGCGGATTCGACGTCACCAATCCGACCGACGGAACCCGATATCAGATACGGCCGGATCGGTTGACGATCATCCCGCCCGACGGGCACGAGATAACCGAAGCGATCGTCGAGTACGCGTCGATCTAGTGTCGCGAGAGCTTGATTCGGCTGCGGTGGTCCTGATCGGCTTGTCCCGGTGATCAATGTGCTTCTTGCCAACCTTGGGGCGACAAAGTCGCTCAGTACTCTGTACACCCGTGTGCCATTCAGCGACAATGTCGCGTCTAGCTTGGCACATTGAATAGTGGCCAGCGCCGAAGGCCGAACACCAAAACACTGTGTCTGAACTAGCGACTCAGCACACACTAGTGGTGTGTCTCGGATTTAGCTGACTTTTTCGAGGGCGATGCGTCCGCGGGCGACTTTGGCGAGGATGGATTCGGCGGTCGCGGTCCAAACGAAGGGGCGGGGGTCTTCGTTGTGGGCGTTGAGGTATTCCTGGATTGAGGCGATCAGGTCGGGTACGGAGTGAAAGACCCCGCGCCGCAACGCCTTGTCGGTCAGCTCGCGGAACCAGCGTTCGACGAGATTGAGCCACGACGACGAGGTCGGGGTGAAGTGGAGCTGGAACCGGGGATGTTTGTCGAGCCAGGCCCGCACGGTGGGGTGTTTGTGAGTGGCGTAGTTGTCGAGGATCAGGTGAATCGTCAATTCCGTGGGGACCTCGCGGTCGATGGTGCGCAGGAATTTCACGAACTCCTGATGACGGTGCCGGGGCAGGCACTGCCCGATGACCGCGCCGGTAAGCACGTCGAGAGCTGCGAACAACGTGGTAGTCCCGTGACGTTTGTAATCGTGGGTCATCGTGTGCGCGCGGCCCGGGATCATCGGCAGCGAGGCCTGGGTGCGGTCCAGGGCTTGCACCGAGGATTTTTCGTCGGCGCACAACACGATGGCCTTTTCCGGCGGGTTCAGATACAACCCGACGACGTCGACGAGTTTCTCGTCGAAGCGGGGATCGTTGGACAGCTTGAACGTCTCGATCCGGTGCGGTTTCAAACCGCGTGCCGACCACACCCGCTGCACCGTGTCCTTGGAGACCCGACGCCTCGGCCATCGTCCGACAGCTCCAATGGGTCTGACCCTGCGGACGATAGTTTTGGGTCAGATCCAGGATCTCGTTGATCTTGTCCTGCGGGATCGACGGCTTACGACCACGACCTTTGCGGACCTGGCCCAACTTCGCCAACCCGTCCTCGGCGAACCGTGCCCGCCAGTTCGCCACCGAGGCCGGCGACACCGACAAAGCCTGCGCAATAACAGTATTGGCGGCCCCCTGCGACGCCATCAACAACGCCTTCGCTCGCACTACCTCACGATGGGCACCGACTGCGACCGCGCCACCGACTCCAGCAACTCACGCTGCCCCACGGAAATCTCCAACGCAGCGACAGGCTTCCTCATGACAAGGATCCTATCCAGTCAAACGCTATCTATTTGCGCGACACACACTAGTTGAAGTAGGGGTTAGTTCCCTCGGGGCGATCCAGCAGCGGCGGCGTCGTGTTGACCAGAGAGGTCCCCGCGGGGCTGATGACGAAGCCCGACTGGGTCCGGCTGTCGATGCACGTCGTGGTCGCTCCCTCGACACCGCAGCTGAGGGTCTGGAAGCTGATCCGCGAACCGGACGGCAGCGGCTTGACCGCGCCCGCCGCCGCGAAGATCGGGGCGTTGGCGATCGAGAAGCTCGGCGGCACTCCGATCGCCCCGCCGACGAGGTTCGCGCCCTCGGGCGCCCCGGGCAGCGCGCCGTTGCAGCCGTAACCGCCCGACTTCTGTATCACGCACGTCAGTCCCTCCGGGGTGGCGAACGCGTACCAGTTGCCGTCCAGCGCGGAGTACTCGGAGGGCTTCACCGGAGCCAACCCGTTGACGTTGGGCGTCGGTGGCTGCGGCACCGGGTTCGGCGGCGGATCGGCCGTAGCTGTCCCCGGCAGCAGCATCATGGCTGCTCCCGCAGCCGCCAGTACGCCAGTGATAACTCTGCTCAGCACCGCCATAGCCTAAATGTCGCCGTAGAGGTCAGCAGTGTTTCTATCCGAAGGTGAAGCTGCCGTCGGGGCTGAGGACGAACCCGGACTGATCTGCGGTGTTCAGGCAGGTCGTGACGAATCCGTCGGTGCCGCAGCTGACCGTGCGGAAGCTCAGCCGGGTGTTGGGTGGCAACGCCTTCGCGTTTTCGACGACGCCGTAGAGCGGTTGCGGCGAGCTCGCGAACCCGGGCTTGCCCGAGGGGCCCGCGCTGACCAGGTTGGCACCGCCGGGGGCTGCCGGAATCGGTCCGCTGCAGCCGTACCCACCGCTCTGCTTGTCGAGCACGCAGGTCACGCCGTCGAGCACGCCGAAGGCATACCAGGCGCCGTCCATCACGGCGTACTCCGACGGTTTGGCCGATGGGTAGGCATTGACGTTCGGCAGTGGCGGCGGGTCGGCTACCGCGACGCCCGGCGCGGCCACCGCCCCCACGCCACCACCGCTCCGATCACGATTCTGTTCAGCACGCGCCAACCCTAGACGGTGTGACTGTCGCTCGCAACAGCTGGCGAAGTTAACGGATTCGCCCGGCCGGCGATTGACGCTGTGATCAATTAATTGCCGGCGTTTGCCACCGCACGGGGGCGGCGCCCACATGGAAGGACTGCCGATGAGCCGAGTCTCGCGGTTCGCGACGACCGTCGCTGCTTCCGGGACACTTGCGCTGACCGGTTTGGGACTCGGCGCGGGCGCCGCTGCGGACCCAAGAGGTGGGCGGCCCCCCGTCTTCGCACCGCCGCCCCCGCCGGCGCCGCTGCCCCCGGGCACGCCCTTCTGCAGCCCGCGCGGGTCGCTGTTCATCATCGGCCGATCTGCGACGAGATCGGCGTCGACCTACCACCCGGCTCGGTTCACTGATTCACGAAAGGGGTTGAGTGTGAACGGTATTGCACGACTTGCGGCGACTGCCGTCGTATCAGGCGCGGTGGCCTCGTCCGCCCTGGCATTGGGCGCAGGCGCCGCATCCGCGCAGCAGGGCCCGAGTTATCAGGGCGGAAACTGCCCCGGCGGGATGACCTGTACCCACTGGTGTCCCGGCGATGCCGCGATACCGGGCAGCCAGGTGCTGTCCTGGGACTGGAACGTCTGCCACGACTGGTATTGGGGGTCCGACGGCATCGTCGACGTATCCACCAATACCCTCTATCCGTGGTCGGGTGACGGACCTCGCCAGGCAGCGCCGGTTCCGGAGGTCGCACCAGCGCCCCCACCGGAGCCGCTGCCGCCGGGTACGCCCTTCTGCACCCCGCGCGGATCGTTGATCATCATTCCGCCGATCTGCGACGAGATCGGCGTAGATATGCCGCCGGGCTCCGTGAATCACTGATTTCGGTGCGCATACCGTCGCTGACCGACAGCGGTCGTTAGCGCACCCACGTCGCTAGTAGAGAGTGGGGCCGCGGCCGGCCATGCTCTCGAGGCGCGCGATGCGGTCCTCGATCGGCGGGTGCGTCGAGAACAGCTTGCCGATCTTCTCGCCGGAGCGGAACGGGTTGGCGATCATCAGGTGCGCCTGGTCGGCCAACTGCGGTTCGGGCGGCAGCGGCGCCTGCTCGACACCCGAGCTGATCTTGCGCAACGCACTGGCCAACGCCAGCGGATCGCCCGTCAGCTCCGCGCCGGACTGGTCGGCCTGGTACTCGCGCGACCGCGACACCGCCAGCTCGAATGACCGTCGCGGCGATCGGACCGAGCAGCGAAACCAGAAGCATCGCAAAGGGATTGGCGCCACCCTCCCGGTTGCCGCCGAACGCGCTCGCGAAGAACGCCAAGTTGGCCAGCGCCGTGATCACCGCCGCCATCGCGCCCGCCACGCACGAGATGAGGATGTCGCGGTTGTAGACGTGGCTCAGCTCATGACCGAGCACGGCGCGCAACTCGCGCTCGTTGAGGATCTGCAGGATGCCCGTCGTGCAACACACCGCGGCGTTGCGCGGGTTGCGGCCCGTGGCGAACGCGTTCGGGCGCGTCGGTGTCGCTGATGTACAGCCGCGGCATCGGCTGGCGCGCCGTCGTCGCCAACTCGCGCACGATCTTGTACATCACCGGCGCCTGCATCTCGTTGACCGGCTGGGCGTGCATCGCGCGCAACGCCAGCTTGTCGCTGTTGAAGTAGACGTAGACGTTCATGCCGACGGCGAACAGCACAGCCAGGAACATGATGTTCCTGCCGAACAGCGCGCCGACGAACACGATCAGCGCCGACAAACCCGCCAGCAGCAGGAACGTCTTGGCCGTGTTGGCGTGCGGATGCCAGGTCATCGCGCGCCGACCTCCCTACTCGAACCCGGGCAATCATCGCTGACTCAACGCTCGAGCAAGCCTCGCGAGGTTCCGGAAGCCCTGTCAGCCGTGCCGGTTGACGGTGTAATCCACCAGCGTGGCCAGCGCTTGGCGGCCCGGGCCCTCGGGCAGGTTGGCCAGCTCGTCGCGGGCCTGCGCGGCGTACTGCGCGACCGTCTCCTTGGCCTTGAGCATCCCGGCGAGGCGCGCAGCAGCCGCAGCGCCTCGGCCAGGTCGTCGTCGTTCTCGACCGGCCCTGCCAGCAGCTCGCGCAGCCGGTCGGCGTCCGGGCCCTGTCTCGCGAAGCGCGTAGAGCACCGGCAGCGTGTGCACGCCTTCGCGCAGGTCGGTGCCCGGCACCTTGCCCGACTCGTCGGGGTCGCTGTCGATGTCGATGATGTCGTCGGAGATCTGGAACGCTGTGCCGACGATGCCGCCCAGTCGGCTCAGCCGCTCGATCTGCTCCTCGCCTGCGCCGGAGAACGTCGCCCCGAACCGGCCGGACGCCGCGATCAGGCAGGCCGTCTTCTCGTACACCACCTTGAGGTAGTGCTCGACGGAGTCCACGCCCTCGGCCGCGCCGCGGGTCTCGCGCATCTGGCCCGTGACCAGCTGGGCGAACGTGTCGGCGATGATCCGCACCGCTTCCGGGCCCAGCCTGCTGACCAGGCGCGACGCCGTCGCGAAGAGATAGTCGCCGGCCAGGATCGCGATGTTGTTGCTCCAGCGGGCGTTGGCGCTGGGCGCACCGCGACGCACCTGCGCCTCGTCCATCACGTCGTCGTGGTACAGCGTCGCCAGATGCACCAGTTCGATGACCGCGCCCGCGACCGAGACCTGCCAGGCGTCGGGTTCGGGGCCCAGACGCGCCGACAGCACCGTGAACAGCGGGCGGAAGCGTTTGCCGCCCGCCTGGAACAGGTGCTGGACGGCCTCGGCCATCAGCTCGTCGGCTTTGCCCAGCTCAGTGGCCATGAGGTCCTCGATGCGGGCCACCCCGTCGCGGACATCCTGCGCGAACGCGGGGTCGCCGAAATCAACCCCCGCCACCACACTCGCTGGTGTCCTCACCCTGCCAACATACTGGGAGGCGTGGACATGAGCGCGGACGTGGTGGTCGTCGGGGCCGGACCTGCCGGTTCGGCGGCCGCGGCATGGGCATGCCGGGCGGGGCGCGACGTGCTGGTCATCGACTCCGCACAGTTCCCGCGCGACAAGGCGTGCGGCGACGGACTGACTCCGCGTGCGGTCCTGGAGATGGAGCGACTGGGCTCGGGAGCGTGGCTGGACGGCCGCGTGCGCCACCGCGGACTGCGGATGGCGGGGTTCGGCGCCGACGTGGAAATCGAGTGGCCCGGACCGTCATTCCCGGCGACATCGAGCGCGGTGCCACGCACCGAACTCGACGATCGCATCCGCATGGTGGCCGTCGACGAGGGCGCCAAGATGATGCTCGGTGCGAAGGCCGTTGATGTACACCATGATTCGCGCGGACGAGTCGACAGCGTGGTGCTCGACTCCGGGGCCGAGATCGGCTGCGGCGAGCTGATCGTCGCCGACGGCGCGCGCTCGACGCTGGGCCGCGTGCTGGGCAGGCAATGGCATCAGGAGACCGTCTACGGCGTCGCGATCCGCGGCTACATCGCCACGCCGCGCCACAACGAACCGTGGATCACGTCGCATCTGGAACTGCGCTCGCCGGAGCGAAAAGTGTTGCCCGGCTACGGCTGGATCTTCCCGCTGGGCAACGGCGAAGTGAACATCGGCGTCGGCGCACTGGCGACGACGAAGCGGCCCGCCGACGCCGCGCTGCGACCACTGATGTCGTACTACACCGGGCTGCGCCGCGAGGAGTGGGGCTTCGCCGGTGAACCGCGAGCCGGAAAGTCGGCGCTGCTGCCGATGGGCGGCGCCGTGTCCGGGGTCGCCGGGACCGAACTGGATGCTGATCGGCGACGCCGCGGCGTGCGTGAACCCGCTGAACGGCGAGGGCATCGACTACGGGCTGGAGACCGGGCAGGCTGGCAGCCGAACTGCTCGGGCTCCGGCGACCTGTCCGCGGCGTGGCCCGCGGTGCTGTCGGCGCACTACGCGCGCGGGTTCTCGATCGCGCGGCGGCTGGCGCTGCTGCTGACGATCCCGCGGTTCCTGCCGTCGACGGGCCCGCTGGCGATGCGGTCGGAGTTTCCTGATGACGATCGCGGTGCGGGTGATGGGTAACTTCGTCACCGATGAGGATGCCGACTGGGTCGCGCGGCTGTGGCGGCGGGCGGGCACGGCATGTCGGGACGGATCGACGAGCGGCCACCGTTTCATTAGTCTTGTTGGATGCCTTGCCTTCTGACGTCGAGCTCGTGAGCGCCAAGGCGATGAGCACGTCGGCCGCGGTGACGAACAGCCCGGCCCAATAGGCCCATTTGAGCGTGGGGTCGGGCTGCGACGCGAAGTACATGATCAAGAAAATCGGGCCGACGATCCCGAAGACGAACATCATCGCCTGGAACATCAGGTAGCGCTTGAACGTCGCCATCGCGGCATGAAGAATATCGCGCGTGGCCGACGTGTACCGAGCGCCGATGCGGTCCCGCAGCGACGAATTCGACCTTGCGGCCGCATCGACCGTGCCCTGGCGGTCGGCGTCGTCGGGTTCGGGGAGGCCGGTGCCGACGAACGACTCGACGCGCGCGTCAACGGTTCGCGATGTGCCGGACGGTTCGTTCGTGTGGACGCGCGATGCGGACGGGCTGTACTGGCTGGGCCGCATCGACGGACCCGTATCGCTACGACGGGGACGGCGCGGACGTCGACCTCGTCCACGTGCGTCCGTGCCGATGGCTGTCACGCGCCCTGTTCGAACCGGAAGTGCCCGCGGCCGTCGTCGCCACATTCGGCCGCGGCGGGCGCAATTTCCAGCAGACCCACGACCCCGCCGTCGGCATGCAGACACAACGACTTTGGGACGCGAACGTCGAGCCAAGCTAAATGTAAGGCCTGCTAGACGAGCTATTCAGCGGCGGCTGACGGGATTACGCCGAGGCACAAAGGCGTTGACAGTGCAGCGGCGGAAGGAATCCACGATGCTCGGTCTGACAGTTCGATCTGCACTCGCCGCGATCGCCATCGCGGCATCCACTATGGGCTTGGCCGCCGGCACGACGGCCGCTCCGAGCGGACCGTGTGAAGACGTTCCGTATGTCGGTGTCTGCGAGCCGCTTCCGGGTTCGCCGCAGACGCCTTCGCAGCAGGGCATGGGTGACGTGGTCCTGCCCAACGGCAGCAGCTTCCAAAGTGTCGGCTAGCCCAACGACTTCGCGAAGCCGCTGACGTCGCGCATACTCGCCTCGAACACGTCGGGCATGACGCCGGGGAACAGGAGGTCTCCGGCATGGCACGTCCCGGCCACCATCCGGCCGACCACGGAGACGCCCGCGCGTGACAACCTGCGGTAGTACAGCAGGCCTTCGTCGCGCAGCGGGTCGAGCTCGTTGACCGAGATGACGTGCGGCGGAAGTCCACTCAGCTCCTCATCGGTGGCCATGCCGGCGAACGCCGTCGCGTTACGCGCGTGCTCCCCCGTCGGGTCGTAGAGCACGCCCATCAATGCTCCGCCCTGACGGGTAATGAAGTAGCCGTCACACTCCCGAAGGGACGGCAATTCCTCGGGCGCCTCGTCCCAGCGGTTCGAGAGGAACGGGCACTGCGCGTAGAGGCCCGCGATCTCAGCCAGCCAGCCTTCGCGCTTGGCCTTGTGCGCCACGGTCAGCGTCAGGTTGCCGCCACCGGACTCCCCGCCGACGATCAGATGGGAGACGCCGAGATCGGCGCGATTCGCGTACGTCCATCGCACGGCGGCCGCGCAATCGTTCAATCCGGCCGGGAACGGATGCGGACCGAGCTTGCCGCCGGAGTTGCGGAACTCGACCCCTATCACGACAAGGCCTGTGGCGGCCAGGTATTCGCGGCCACGTGAGTAGCAGAGGTCGGTGGCACTGCCGATCGCCATGCCGCCGCCGTGCAGATGCACAAGCGCAGGGAGGGTGCCGGCCCGCTCGGGTCGGCTGATGAAGAGCGTGATGTCGTTGCCGTCTACGCCGGCGATCGTGGTGGTCGTCGTCGTGACGCCCTCGACGTCCGGGACCGCCTGCCCGAACGCATTGAGCACCGCGCCGACGCCCTCCTCGTTCATCGCCGTGAAGGCGAGCAATTCCTCGAGCGGAGAGTCGACTGTCAGCGGTACCTCCGGGCCGTTGCCGTCGAGCCCGAACTGCGCCAAGGCCTTGACCATCCGCGGGTCCGACCGGGGGTCGGTGCCGAGCGTGCGATGCGGATCTGCGAGTCGACCGTGAATCATGCCGTGACCGTACAACGCGCCGTCCACACGCAGTGACGGTTTGCGCCCTCAGCGCAACGGCTTGGTCGCGGCGTGCAGCGCGACGATCCCGCCGGTGAGGTTGCGCCACCGCACCGTCGACCAGCCCGCGTCGGCGATCTGGCGAGCGAGCTCAGCCTGGCTGGGCCACGCCCGGATCGACTCGGCCAGATACACGTAGGCGTCCGGATTCGACGACACCGCAGTTGCGAGGCGTGGCAACGCCTGCATCAGGTACTCCTTGTAGACCGTCGCGAACAGCCGGTTCGTCGGCGTCGAGAACTCGCACACCACCAGCCGGCCCCCGGGCCGGGTCACCCGCGCCATCTCACGCAGCGCCGTCGGCGTGATCGACGATGTTGCGCAACCCGAAGCTGATCGTCACCGCGTCGAACACCGCATCGTCGAACGGCAACCGGGTTCCGTCGGCGGCCACTTTCGGCACATTGCGGTGGGCCCCGGCGGCGAGCATGCCGACCGAGAAGTCCGCCGCCACACACGATGCGCCCGACGCCGCCAGCTCGACGGTCGAGACCGCGGTGCCCGCGGCGAGGTCGAGCACGTAGTCACCGGGCCCGATGCGCAGCGCCGAGCGGGTTGCGCGCCGCCAAAACCGGTCCTGGCCGAGCGACAGGACGGTGTTGGTGAGGTCGTAGCGCCGCGCGACGGCGTCGAACATCGAGGCGACCTCGTGGGGGTCTTTGTCCAGCGTCGCGCGGCTCACGGAACCGAACACTACCTGTGAACTTGCTTGCGCCGGGAATGGGGAGCGGCTTTCCGGGCATTACGTGAACGTGAGTGAAAAAGTTTGGTTCATCACCGGTACCTCACGCGGCTTCGGCAGGGAGTGGACGATCGCGGCGCTCGAGCGCGGCGACAAGGTCGCGGCCACCGCCCGTGACACCGCGAGCCTGGACGACCTGGCGCAGAAATACGGCGACGCGCTGCTGCCCATCCGGCTGGACGTGACCGACCGCGACGCCGACTTCGATGCGGTCAAGCAGGCCCATGACCACTTCGGGCGCCTCGACATCGTCGTGAACAACGCGGGTTACGGGCACTTCGGCTTCATCGAAGAGGTGACCGAGCAGGAGGCCCGCGCCCAGATCGAGACGAATGTCTTCGGCGCGCTGTGGGTGACCCAGGCCGCACTGCCGTACCTGCGGGCACAGCGCAGCGGGCACATCCTGCAGGTCTCGTCGATCGGCGGGATCACGGCGTTCCAGAACGTCGGCATCTACCACGCGTCGAAGTGGGCGCTGGAGGGCTTCTCGCAGGCACTCGCCCAGGAAGTGGCCCCGTTCGGCATTCACGTGACGCTGATCGAGCCGGGCGGCTTCGACACCGACTGGGCGGGCCCCTCGTCGAAACGCTCCGAACCGCTGCCCGATTACCAAGAGATACACGATGCCGCCGATCGGGCCCGTGCGCAGCGCATGACCAAGCCCGGCGACCCGAAGGCGTCCGCAGCCGCTGTGCTCAAGATCGTCGACGCCGAGAAGCCGCCTCTGCGTGTGTTTTTCGGCGACCTTCCCCTGCAGCTGGCCAAGGCCGACTACGAGAGTCGGCTGGCGACATGGGAAGAGTGGCAGTCGGTTTCGGTACTCGCGCAGGGCTAGATTTTCTCCGCGAGCAGAGGACGTTAGGCGGCTTTGGCGTGGCGCAGGCCAATGACGTCTTCGTAATGTCCGAGCAGCTCGTCGCAGATCGCCGGCCAGGTGCGGTTGAGCACGCTGCGGCGCGCGGCCACTGAGTAGCGTTGCCGTTCGGCGATCAGGTGGTCGACGGATTGGGCCAGTCGTGCGTCGAACTCGTCGACCGCCAAGAGCAGGCCGGTGCGATACGGCGCGACCAGATCCCGTGGGCCACCCGCATTGGGGGCGATCACCGGTAGGCCCGACGCCATCGCCTCCTGCACCGCCTGACAGAACGTCTCGTGTTCGCCGGAGTGCACGAACACATCCATGCTCGCGTATGCGGCGGCGAGATCCCGACCGTACAGCGCTCCGGTGAAAACGGCTGTCGGCAACAGTGTTTCGAGCTTGCCGCGATCGACGCCGTCTCCGACGATCACCACCTGGAGATCATCGCGCGCGGCCAACGGCGCCAGCCGCTCGACGTGCTTCTCCGGCGCCAGTCTGCCCACGAAGCCGACGATCGGCTTCCCGCCCGGCGACCACGCTCGCCGCAAGCTGTCGTCACGTGCCGACGGCGCAAACCCCGTGATGTCCACCCCGCGCGCCCACTTGTGAACCCGGGGGATGCGATGGGCGACAAGGTCTTCCATCGCCGCGGTCGACGGCGCGAGCGTGCGGTCGGCGCGCCTGTGCAGGTGCCGCGTCCACGCCCAGGCCGCGCGCGACGTGAAGCCGATGCCATAGCTCTCGGCAAAACCCGCTACGTCCGTTTGGAATACGGCGACGGTCGGCACGCCGAGATAACGCGCCGCGTGCAGCCCGCCGTATCCGAGTAGTGCTGGCGACGCCAGATGCACGATGTCTGGGCCGAACCCGCGCAGCACGCCTACTATCCGGGGCCGCGGCACGCCCAGCGGCAGCGAGGTGATCTTGGGGAACATCCGCGACGGCACGCGATGCACGCGCACACCATCGTGAACCTTGTCGGCGCGCGGCTCACCGCGCGGATTGTCCGGGGCGATGACGAGGGCTTCGTGACCAGTGCGCCGGAGATGCTCGATCACCCGCAGCACGGAGTTCGAAACGCCGTTGACATTCGGGAGGAAGGACTCTGCGACGATTGCAACGCGCACGCCCCGAGAGTCCCATCGGCGCCTGTCTTAGAGGTTGCGGCCAGGAAGATGACACGCGAACAGCCGGTACGTCGCAAAACCGCAGTACAGCGCATCGGGCTGCGGTAACGTCAAATTTGACACGGCAAGTATGCACGCGGCGAGGTGGGGGCCATGGCAGACACCTGGGAACTGGTACTTCACCACACATATCGCGGCACGCCAGGCGTGATCCTCGACGAGTCGCCGCGCCGCGAATGTCACGGTCGCGCTGTGAACTTGGATCACGGTGCATTCAACGAATCGGGCGCCCAACCCGGGTCGGGCGCGGTGTTCTTCCGGCCCAACTCTCATATCCAGGTGCCCGCCAATCCCGATGTATGGAATCGCAATACCCCGATACGAATGGAATTCGTCTGCCGGGTTGATGACCCGACCGGCGGCATGCTCTTCGGGAGCAGGAACTTCTTGGAGCTCGCGATCCGCGATGGCGCGCTCGTCGCCCACGTTCTCGGCTTCGGGTCCGTCGTCGAACACTCGACCGCCGGCTCCGGAGTGGAGGTCCCCACAGGCAGTTGGGTGACCGTCAACTTCGACTACGACGGGCTCACCGAGATGGAATTCAGGGTCGATGGTCGCCCCGTTCACATCACCGAACGATTCGCGCCCGTCACCGAAATCGATCACGAGTTCTGTATCGGCTCTGATCACACCGGCGCGCAGGTGTTCGGAGGCGGCATCGACGATGTGAAGATCTGGCGGCTCGACCGTCACCACGTCGGACACAACTTCACCGATCGCCCGAGCGACCCCGGTGTGGTCGACTGCTGGCTGGAGTGGGGCAAACGCGCACGCAAGCTGCTGCAGGACGACGCCGACTGCGCCGAGCGGTTGCCGGTGTTGATCAAAGACGCGATCCGCAGTCTCGCGCAAGCCGGTCTGCTTGGCGGCGACGAGGCCCGTAGCCGATGGCTCTCCTCTTACGAGAAGTACCAAAAACATTGGAGCGAGGGGGACATGAACTCCGTTGCCGGGGTCATCGACGACCTTGACCAGCTGCTGAAGAAGCTCGGCCTCGACGCCGCGCAGATACCCGAAGTCAAGGCACTTTTCGATGACCTGTGCTTCAAGAAGTTCGTCAAAATTCTGGGGCCCCCAGACTGTGACACAGAGTTCATCGACCTGTTCAAGGTCACCGGCGACCTGCTCGGCCGGTCATGAACCGCACGAAGCTGACCAGTGGCGGCGACGGCAACAACGCGGCCTTCTACCAGACGGCAACCTTCACCCCTGGCGCGAATCGGTTGGTGCTGGCGTTCGTCGCGAACGCCATGCCGACGTCCACAGCTGCGAATACGCCCACACTCGCCGGGGCCGGTCTGACCTGGGAACAGGTCGACGTCGTCACGACGTCGGCCACCGACGATTTCAAGCTGACATGCTTCAGATCGATGTCCAGCACCCCGGCCACGGGAACAGTGGTGATCGATTTCAACGGGCAGAAGCAGGATTGCTGCGCGTGGTCGATCTTCGAATTCGACGGCGTCCCCACCACAGGCGCGTCTGGTTCAGATGCCGTGGTGCAGTCATCGGACGAGCAGGCGTCCGGCGCGTTATCCCTCTCCGCGCCACTGGATTCGCCAGTGGCAGGAGCCAGCCAGAACCACACGGTCGCAGCGCTGCTACTCGATTTCAAACGCACCATCACGGCAGGCAGCGGGTTCACCGAAATCGACGTCCAATCACCGACCGGCACCGGCCGGACGTGCGCGCTGCAGACGCAGGAGTCGACGAGTCCCGTCCAGGCATCGGAATGGAAGTGGGCCGGCGGAGCGGGCGCTGCGGCCATCGTGCTCGAGATCAAGGCAGCAGCCCCGGCGGACATGACGTCGCCCGCGGAGGCCTTCGCCCGCCGCTTCGAGCCGATCCTTTTCCTGCACGGACAGGAGAAGTTCGTCCCCGTAAACGCTGAGCGGTTCGTCCAGCAGGCTGCCATGTGGCGCGCCACAGCACCTGCTGATGACAACAACAACTGGACGAACCTGATTGCGGCAGGCCAAATCTCCACCGAGCCCACCGCCTCCGGATTTCTCGGCACGTCGGACAATGGCAGGGACTGCTTCCTCGAACTAGGTGGATGGAAAGACAAGTCCGAGGCCGCCGAACCCGACGTGACCGCGACGAGCAGCAACGTGTACGCCAACCGCGCCGAAATCGAATCGGCCTATCAGGGCCTTGATCCTCTCATGACGCCCTGGTATCACACGGAGTTGATCGATATCGATGGCATGAAAGCGCTTGCCCGTCAGGGAAGTGCGCTGCCCGACTGGGACGCACTGATCGAACGCATCGGCAGGAACCTGCCCAGCCCCAAATTGTTGAACTACTACTTGTTCTTTCCTACACACGTTCAGACCGTGGGCACCGGAACGTGCGGCAACATCGAAGCGCAGGAGATCAGCTGCCACGCCGGTGACTGGCAATGCATCTCGCTGCTTCTGACGGGCGACGGCACCGACAATCCGGCCGCATATACGCCGACCCATATCGGCCTCACCGGCCTGCGCCCAGAAGAAGTCCACGTCGCGGACGGAGAATTTCGTTATCGCGCATACGCATTCGATGACGACAAGGTGACGGTCATGAAGGTCGTGGAATGGCAGCCGGATTCGAATTCACCCGCGACGATCGACTCTCATCCTCAGGTGTATGTCGCGTTGGGCACCCACAGCTTGTACGTCTCCCCGAACGACCAAGAGAAGCTGACTCCATACGATTTCACCGAATGGCCGGACCAGTGCGGCAAGCGGGACACTCCAGCGCCGATCCCTCCGGGCACCGGCGACGACGCCGATACCAACCCCCCTAATTCGCTCGAGGACACCTTGCTCCTGCTAGCCAAGTTGATCGGCGGCGCGGCGCTGGGCGGTTTCCTAGGATTCGAGGGAGGGTTGTACGCGGCCACCGAAGAGGACGTCATGCCGTACCTCTTCGGAAGTCCCATCGACACATCGGTCAATCCCGTCGACAGTCCGTCGCCCGACGCGACCTCACCCATCAACAACGCCGTCACGATTCGACCCGAACTCGTGTCGGTGCCGAACGAGGGCCAACGCCAGTTCTGGAAATCCGCACAGGGCCACATGCAGGACGATCATCAGTACGACTTCATCGTGGACCGCGACACTCAACGGTGGTGGCCCCATGCCGACAACGAGCACGGGTACTTCGGCCGGTGGGGCCAGCAGGTCGCCGAGGATCCGCTGGGCAGGCGCTCCGGCCCGCACTTCCCGAACTACATCCGGATGTTCCTCGAGGCGTTCGAGAGCGCCCTGCGCTACCCCACCCCCGATTTCACGCTGGGGCCGTAGACCCGCGAAAAGCGCGCCACCCGGCGCCTCCGGCGTCAGTATGTCTGCATGCGTAAAGCGCGTGCCGTCGCGATTGTGGTGTTCGCCCTGCTGCTCGTCGTCATGGGATGCGACAAGTCGGTCGACGGCGTCGCGCAACCCGACCCCAGCCAGCCGCCGCTCAAGGTCAGCAAGGACGGCTACGGCATCGTCGCCGGATTCGAGAACGCACCGGCGCGCGTCGAGATCTTCACCGAGCCGCAGTGCAACCACTGCGCCGATCTGCAGAAGGATTTCGGCGACGAGCTCGCCTATTACATCCGCGTCGGGCAACTACAGGTCACCTACCGGCCGTTGACGTTTCTCGACAAGACCACCAACGGCTATTCGGCGCACGTGAGTAACGCCATGTTCCTTGCCGCACAGGGCGATGCGACCGGATCGCAGTTCCAGCGTTTCGTCGAGGAGCTCTGGGGGCACCAGAATCCGGGCAGCGTCGGACCCAGTTACGACGAGATGGCCAACATGGCGAAGACCGCAGGCATGCCAGCGGCCGCCACCGAGAAGATCGCCGGTGGCGGGGCCGCGGTCGACATCAAGGACATGGACGACAGCAACTTCGAGTACCTGTACGAGGTCGATCCGTTGGACACCGGCACGCCAACGGTTTACGACGCCAAGAAAGACGAGAAGCTCGACATCTTCGACAACGACTGGCTGACCAAGCTGATCAGTTCGTGACGCGGTCGCGCCGTCGTTCCAGCAGCGCGAGGCCCGCCAGTGCGACCACCGCGACCAGCCAGCCCACCACCGCGATCGAGCCGGCAGGGATGATCGCCAGCGACGCGTTGCGGTCCCGGACCCGCACCAGGTCAGGGTTGTTCTTGTCGTACTCGACGTAGATCCGCATGCCCGTCTCCAGCTCGGACGGATACAGCACACCCAGTTCCGGGCGATAGGTCACGCGATCGGACGTGACGAACTCGATCGTCGACCGCCGCGGCCCCGCACTGAGCACCTCGGCGGCCGCCACGCCCATGTGACGCTCGATCTGGCGGTCGTTGCGCCATGCACCGAACACCATGAGGACCGACTGCAACGTCACCAGGCAGGCGACGAGGATGATGCCCATGCGTATCCGCCGGAACACCCGCTGCCTTCGCGTCTCGCCCGGACTCGCCGACAGCCGGGGAACCAGCTTGCGCCCCAACATGATCGGGGGTCTGAGGATTGCGGCGATGCGGGCCTTCACTTTGGTGATTCTGTTCGCTTCGCTCACAGGGGTCGTTTCGTTCGCTTCGCTCACAGGGGTCGTTTCGTTCGCTTCGCTCACAGGGGTCGTTTCGTTCGCTTCGCTCACAGGGCGGCCTTGATCGACGCGTGCAGTGCCCGCAGCGATGACCGGTCGGCCTTCACCTCCAACACCCGCATTCCGTCGAACGGCTCGCTCAGCGCGTCGACCAGATCGTCGGCCTCGATTTGTCGGCTCTCGACGTGATACGCGCGGCACAACGCGCCGACGTCGACGTCGTGCGGAGTGCCGAAGATCCGCGACGACACGTCGGAGAACCGCGGATCGCCTTGCTCGAGAAGTTCGAAGATGCCACCGCCGTTGTCGTTGGACACCACGATGGTCAGGTTGCGCGGGCTGGGTTCGGTCGGACCGATCAGCAGACCCGAGCTGTCGTGCACGAATGTCAGATCGCCGATCAACGCGATCGTGCGGCCCTCGTGCGCGAGCGCCGCACCGATCGCCGTGGACACCGTGCCGTCGATGCCCGCCACACCGCGGTTGGAGCGGACCTTGATGCCGTGGGTGTTCAGGCCGACGAGCGCCGCGTCCCGCACGGGGTTCGACGCGCCGAGCACCAACTGGTCCCCGGGCTTGACGGCATCGGCCACCGCGGCAGCCACATGCAGCCCAGTCTTGAGCGGGTGAGCCTTTAGCTGCGCGCGCACCGCCTCGATCGCGTGCCGGTTGACCTGCGCACAGCGCTGCAACCAGGCCGGGTTGGGCTCGCCGCTGGTGACCGCGCGGGTTCCGGTGGCCTGCGAGTTTCCCGACACGTCCGGCCAGCGCGGGCCGGTGGTCAATGCGTACACCGGCACCGACGGGTCGGCCAGCAGTGTCGACACCGGCCGGTGCAGCGTCGGTCGGCCCAGCATGATGACCTGCTGCGGGCGGACCAGCCGCAGGGCGAACGGATGCAGCGGGTTCTCGGTCGGCGGCGCGGTGGGCTCTGCGACCGTCGGAAGGTGGGCGAGGTTGGGATGCACGCCCGCGCCGTGCCCCGCGATGACGACGGTGTCGGGGGTCAGGTCGATGTCGAGCGGCTGGTCGAAGCTGACCGGCGGCGTGTAGGTCCACGGCTTGCCGTTGGGCCGGCCTTCGGGTGCGTAGACGGAGGCGGGGTCCTCGGCGTCGGGCACCAACGGCTCGCGCAGCGGGATGTCGAACTGCACCGGCCCCGCGTTGGCGGAGCGAGATCCGGTGGCGGCCACCAGGACTCGGCACACCGCCGAGCGCCACTGCGCGTTCAGCGCGTCCATTCGTTCAGGAGCATCCTCGGCGAGTCCGAGGCTGATGTTCTCGCGCACCTGGGTACCGAAATAGCCGAGCTGCTCGAAGGTCTGGTTGGCGCCGGTGCCGAGCAGTTCATATGGCCGGTTGGCGCTCAGCACGATCAGCGGCACGCGCGCGTAGTTCGCCTCGACCACCGCGGGTCCGAGGTTGGCCACCGCGGTGCCCGACGTCATCGCCACGCACACCGGAGCGCGCTCGGCGACCGCGAGCCCGATCGCGAGGTAACCCGCGGTGCGCTCGTCGATGCGGACGTGCAGCCGCACGCGGCCGGCCCGGTCGGCGTCCTGCAGCGCGAACGCCAGCGGCGCGTTGCGCGAACCCGGGCACAGCACGACGTCGCGCACGCCGCCGCGAATGAGCTCGTCGACGACCACGCGGGCCTGCGCAGTCGAAGGGTTCACCACTACAGCCTATCGGCGAAGAATTTCAGCGCCGCGGCGTTGACCTCCTGCGGCTTCTCGAGGAAGCCCAGGTGCCCGGCGTCGGGAATTTCGAGGTAACGGCCGTTCGGGATGGCATCGGCGACCTCCCTGCCGAGGTGCGGTGGCAGCACCACGTCATCGGCGAACCCGATCACCAGCGTGGGCGCCGTAATACTTCGGTAAGCAGGCAGCCGGTTCTCCGTGGGCCCGATGCCGGTCTGGCAGCGCAGTCCCGGCGTCGGCCTTGTCGGCCACATGGTGAACATGTCGGCCCAGTCGCGGACCATCGCGTCGTCGTTCAGCGTCTTCGGCGAAAAGCTCTCCAGCAGGCGCACTTTCGCGTCATAGGCGGCGGGCAGCTGGATGCCGGACTCGAGGAGCTCGCGTTCGGCGCTGCGGAAGAATTCGCGCGCCCGATCGTGGCGCCCGCGGGTGGCCATCAACACCGCGGCGCTGACCAGCTCGGGCCGCGCCACCATCAGCTCCTGGGCCAGGTAGGCGCCCATCGACGCCGCGACGATGCGGGCCGGCACCGCGTCGAGCTTTTCGATGAGTGCAGCCGTGTCGGCGACCATGCTTTCGGCCGTGAAGCCGTCCGCGTTCTCGGTGGCGCCGATGCCCCGGTTGTCGAATGTGATGCAGCGGTAGCCGGCACGCTGGAACTCGGGCACCTGGTTCAAATGCCAGGTCCGGCCGGCGCCGCCGCGGCCCGCGATGAACAGCACCGGGTCGCCGCTGCCGCGGTCGTCGTAGGCCAGATTCACGCCGACGACGCTACTTCACCGGCGGTTTGTGCACGTCTCGCGGCGCTCAGCGCCGGTGAACGTGCACAAGCCGCGACGTCAGGTGACCTCGGTGAAGGCGACGACCGGGATGCGGCGGCCGCCGGCCATCTCCTGGTAGGCCGCGTAGTTCGGCATGAACTGCTTGGCCAACTCGAACAACCGCTCACGCTCGGCTCCGGTGGCCTCTTCGCCGACGAACGTGCCGCGATAGCCGCGGGCCGTCAGCGTGACGCGCGGATGCGCCTTGACGTTGTGATACCAGGCGGGATGCTTGTCGCCGCCGTAATTGGACGCGATGACGATGACGCGGCCGGCGTCGGTGAAATATGTCAACGGCGTGCTGCGCTGCTGGCCGGTTTTCGCGCCGGTATGCGTGAGCAGAACCTCCGGCACGGCCAGCGACATCGACACCCGCGCGTTCGTCAGCTTGATCAGGCCGCGGTCGAGGCGCCAGCCGTACCGGCGCAAGAACGCCTGCGCTCGCGGTTTCAGCATGAAGCGGGCCCCCGCCTGCACGAGGCGTGACGGCCGGTCTGGTCGAACCTCGGGAATGCCCACGCCTGCGACCGTATCGGAAGCCGCAACTACCGCGTCGCGGCGAAGGTCACCATGACGTACTTCTCGCCTGTTTCCACTGGTTTGCCCTCATGCAGGATCCGATGTCGGAACAGAAGGCCGCGTCCAGGCAGTGCTTCGAGCTGAATCCCTAACTTGGGAAAGGCGGTTGCGCCGCCGGTGAACCCGTCATTCAGGTAGACCAACAGCGTGAAAGCCGACCACGTATCGGCTTTCACCTCCCGGGACCCATCGTTGTGCGGGGTCACATGATCCCCCGGCTGGTGCAGGCAGAAGAGGAGAGACGGGGAGACTTCGGATATCGAAAAATCCACTCTCTCGTCCGCGCGCAATTCCGCGTTCAGCCGCGATGCAATCTCTTCCGTGATGTCCGGAAGGCAGAGGACGCTTTCGCGGATATGCCTGCCGTGAGACTTCAGCTCTGCCTCGTTGTACCCGTTTTCGTGACTTAGCGTCAGAAGACTCGTGCGTTCGCCTGGGGTCAGCAATTCACCAGTGACCCACACCCCTTCGGCGACCTTGTTCAATCTGCCTCCAGAGTTCGGTGTGGTTAGTCGCGCTGAGCGTAACCAATCACGCCGAAATCACTTGGCGGTCGCGCTTGCGGCCGCCCCTCGAGCGCACGCGCTGAATCGCGGCGTTCCACAGCAGCTGCACCGACGGAGTCAGCTGGTGATGCTTGATCGTGTCGACAGTCAGCGCAGCAGTCGCCGCCGCCTTGGTGGCCGCCGAGGCCTTCGAGACGTGGCCCGAGTCGAACGGCGGCTGCGGGTCGTATTCGATCGCCAGCTGCACGGCCTTGGCCTTGGCCTCGCCGCAGATCTCGCCGAACAGCCACATGGCCAGGTCGATACCCGCGGACACACCCGCTGCCGTGACGATCTTGCCCTCGTGCACGATTCGCTCGTCGCCGACAGCCTCGACGCCGAACGGCTTGAGCATCGGCACCACCAACCAGTGCGAGGTGGCGCGGCGGCCTTCCAGCAGTCCCGCCGCGGCCAGTATCACCGAACCCGAGCACACCGACGTCGTCCACGTGGACGTCTCGTGGGCGCGGCGCACCCAGTCGAGCACCTTCTCATCCCGGGCATGTTCGAAGGTCGCCGCGCCGCCGGGCACCAGAATGATGTCGGGCGAAGGGGTTTCGTCGAACGAGTGCGTCGCCCCGACGAGCAGCACACCGGAGTCCGCCGAGATCGGGCCGGGCTCGTGCCAGACGAACCGCACTTCCGAATCGGGCAGGTTGCGCAGCACCTCGTACGGTCCGATGAAGTCCAGCGCGGTGAATCCCGGGTACACCATGATGGCGATCTGCATCTCTTTCTCCTCCTGTCAGGCGAACGTCTTGCGGTACTGGTCGGGCGAGATGCCCAGTCGGCGAACGAAGTTGCGGCGCAGGGTCTCGGCGCTGCCGAAGCCGCACCGCGCCGCGATGACGGTGACGGTGTCGTCGGTCTCCTCGAGCTGGCGACGCGCGGCTTCGGTGCGGATCCGCTCGACGTAGGCACCGGGCGCCTCGCCGACCTCGTCAGTGAAGACCCGCGTGAAGTGGCGCGGGCTCATCGCGGCGCGGCGCGCGAGCTCCGGAATGCTGTGTGCGCCACCGGGTTCGGCCTCGATCGCCTCCTGCACCTCGCGGATCGGCATCCGCTTCGCGCGCGGCATCCACACCGGGGCGGCGAACTGCGTCTGTCCGCCCGGCCGACGCAGGTAGATCACCAGCCAGCGGGCGACCGTCTGGGCGACGTCGGTGCCGTAGTCGTCCTCGACGAGGGACAGGGCCAAGTCGATGCCTGCGGTGACACCCGCCGCCGTCCACACCTTCTCGGAGCTCTGCACGAAGATCGGCTCGGGATCGACGGTGACCGAGGGGAATTCGCGCGCCATCTGTCCGGCGAACGCCCAGTGCGTCGTCGCGACGCACCCGTCGATCAGGCCCGCCTGCGCGGCGAGGAACGCACCGGTGCAGACGCTGACGACGCGGCGGGTGTTCTCCGCCATGATCTGTATCCAACCGACGGTGCCGGGGTCGCGCCGCGCGTCGTCCACGCCGATGCCGCCCGGCAGAACCAACGTGTCGACGGGCTCGCGCGGATCGGGGAACGGACTGGCGGCCAACGCGAGCCCGGTCAGCGTCGTCGCCGGTTCGCCGGTGCGGGTGGCGATGCTGACGGCGTAGCCCTCGTCGCGGCGGCCTTGGCTGGCCAGACAGATGGTGGCGCCGGTGAACACCTCGAACGGGCCGACCAGGTCAAGGGCCTGGACACCCGGGTAGCCGAGGATCACCACCGATCGCATGCACTCAGTGTTGGTGACCACGGTCGTGGCGTCTAGGCCGGGGACCCCACAAATTAG
The DNA here is from genome assembly GCA_963793055.1 of uncultured Actinomycetota bacterium. Lineage (GTDB taxonomy): Bacteria > Actinomycetota > Actinomycetes > Mycobacteriales > Mycobacteriaceae > Mycobacterium. Next base: position 26,930 of record CAWBYS010000007.1, read on the forward strand.
GACAACAGGTCGTGACAGGCCGCGACGCGGTCGATCCACCACTGCCGTCGTTCCGGCGCGGCCTTCAGTGCCTGCAGCCGAGCCGGATCCGGGATGACAGGCGCCACCGGGAGATGGCCGTCGACGGGCGTCATCGGCTCGGCGACGTCCTCGACGAACAGCCCCCCGGTGCCGAGGCCGCAGGCGTGCCGCAGTTCGGGCAGCGCCGCGGCGGCCAGCAGACCGCGCCCGATGCCGACCGCCGAGTCCAACGCGCTCGACACGACGATCGGAATGTCGATCTGCGCGGCGATGTCGAGCAATTTCGTTACGCCGCCGAGCGGCGCGACCTTGAGCACGGCGACGTCGGCGGCCTTCGCGCGCACCACGTAAAGCGGATCGTCGGCCTTGCGGATGCTTTCGTCGGCGGCGATCGGGACGTCGACCCGGCTCCGCAGCTCGGCCAGCTCGGGCACCGTCGCGCACGGCTGTTCCATGTACTCCAGCGGTCCGTCGGCGGTCAGCGCTGCGGCCGCGGCAGCTGCTTCGTCGACGCTCCAGCCGCCGTTGGCGTCGACGCGCACCGTCGGCATCAGGGCGCGAACGGCGTTGACGCGCGCGACGTCGTCGGCCAGCGACTGGCCCGGCTCGGCGACCTTGACCTTGGCGGTGCGAGCGCCGGGGAATCGGCCGAGGACCTCGGGCACCTCAGCGGCGTCGACGGCGGGCACGGTCGCGTTGATCGGGATGCGGTGGCGGTTGACGTCGGGCGGCGATTCGTAGGCGGCTTCGATGGCCGACGCCAACCAGTGCGCGGCCTCGGCCGGCTCATACTCGAGGAAGGCGCTGAACTCACCCCAGCCGAGGGGACCCTCGATCAATGCGATCTCGCGAACCGTGATGCCGCGGAAGCGAACTCGCATCGGGAGCGAGACGACGTGCAGGCGGTCGAGGATGTCGGTCAGCGACGGCACGGGAGCCATCCTGCCCGGTTAGGGTGAGATGCGATGGCTTCTAGACCTAAACCCGTGACTCCCGGCCCGGGGCAGGAGTCGGTATGGGACTACCCGCGCCCACCAAGGCTCGAGGAGTTCCGCGGCTCGATCACCGTCGAACTCGGCGGGCAGACGGTCGCCTCGACCGACCGGGCGTGGCGGGTGCTCGAGACCAGCCATCCACCCACGTATTACCTGCCTGCGGACTGTTTCGTCGACGGCAGCCTGCGGCCCGCTTCGGGGTCCTCGTGGTGTGAGTGGAAGGGCGAGGCGTCCTACTACGACGTGGTGAGCCCATCGAAGACTGCGCCGCGAGCCGCGTGGACCTATCTGCACCCGACGTCGAACTTCACTGCCATGACCGGCGCCGTCGCCGTGATGGCCGCGCTCGTCGACCGCTGCACGGTCAACGGCGAGACAGTGATTCCCCAGCCCGGCGGCTTCTACGGCGGCTGGGTGACCAGCTGGGTCACCGGACCGTTCAAGGGGATACCTGGCTCCATGGGTTGGTGAACGGGCCGGCCCTTGATCGACGTCATAAATCGGTAAGCATCGCGGCGTTTGGACGGCCTAGAAGCGGGTTAAGTTTCAGATACTTAACTATTCCTGCTTCGACGGTGAGGTGTGCAATGCGTGCTCCAGTTCGGCCCTTTGTGATCGCCAGTGTCACCATCGTCGCCGCGGGCGTGGTGTCTGCAGGGCCGGCTTCACCGCCGCCGGGGCCGCCGAGCCCGACGGCCCCACCCGTGCTCGCCGCAGCCGTGATTCCCGTCGCGCCGACCGCACCGATCACGCCGGCTCCCACACCCGCGCTCGCGGCGGCGACCGTGGCTGCCGAGCCGCTGGTCGACGAACGGCCCGGACTGCAGCTCAGCTACCTGACCGGTACGCCCAATCTGGGGGCGGACAACGTCGGCGACTTCAACGTCGGAGTGGTCAACGAAGGTGTGCGCAACTTCGGTGTGGGCAACCGCGGGACGCTGAACGTCGGCGGCGGCAACAACGGCACCATGAATGTCGGCTTCTTCAACAACGGGACTGGGAACGTCGGCTTGTTCAACACCGGCGACTACACCATCGGAATCGCCAACATCGGTCTGCGCTACGCGGAATCGACTGCCGAGGTGGCTGGCGATTCGGGCATCACAGCACCCGAATCGGGCGGCGCAGAGGCGAAGGCGAACACTTCGTCGGCAGACGAGACCGCGAAGACATCCGACACCAGAAAGTCGGGTCTTAAGACCTCGGAAACCGACAAGGAAACCAACGACAATCAGGCCGACAACAACGACTCCGCCGACTAGGAGCACGATGCAACTGCGAACACTGATTCCCTCGGCTCTCGCGGTGACGGTGACCGCCGTCCTCGGCGGGCTGGCCAGCCGGCCCGCGCAGTCGGCGTGGTATGCGAATTTGAAGAAGCCGCCATATCAGCCGCCGCGGCAAGCGTTTCCGATTGTCTGGCCCATCCTGTACGCAGACATCGCGGTGGTGTCATCTGCGACGATGGACGACCTCGAGAGGCGGGGGTTGCGCGACGAGCGTCGGACCTACATTGCGGCCCTGGTGACCAATCTGATTCTCAACGGCAGTTGGTCCTGGCTGTTCTTCAATCGGCGCTGGCTGGGAACGTCGGCGATCGCGGCCGGGGCGCTGGCCGTCAGCAGTGCCGACCTGACCAGGCGCTCGGTTGCCGTGCGCGGAGCGAAGGCCGCACCGCTTGGCGCCTATGCCGCGTGGACCGCGTTCGCGACCGCGTTGTCCACCCACATCTGGCTGCTCAACCGACGCTGATGCGACTCATCGACATACCCGGCCAGGCCGTCGAATCGGTTCTGTCGATCGTGGGTATCCGCACGGGCACCGAGGAGCCCCACTACCTGGCCACCGCGTTGACCGACCGGGTGGAGATCCGCCGCTACGGCCCGCGGATCGCCGCCGAAACGGCGGTGGACGCCGACGAGGAACGGGCCAGGAATGTCGGCTTCCGGCGCCTGGCGGGCTACATCTTCGGCGCCAACCACCGCGACGAGACGATCGCGATGACCGCACCGGTGAGTCAGCAATCAGGAGATCGGATCGCGATGACCGCGCCCGTCGCGCAGATCCGCGGCGGAAACAGTTCGGTGATCCGTTTCTTCATGCCGTCCAAATGGACGATGGACACTTTGCCCAAGCCCGATGACGATCACGTCACCCTGGTCGAGGTTCCCGCGGAGACCTACGCCGTTTTGCGTTTCACCGGCGACCGCAGCCCGTCTGCCGTCGCTGCCCGCACCGACGAGCTGCTGGGCATCCTGCGAGAGCACGACATCGAGGCAACGGGTGAGGCCATCGCGTGGTTCTTCGATCCGCCCTGGACGCTGCCGTTCCGCCGTCGCAACGAGATTGCGATCCCGGTGCGCAAGGACTGACAGATCACACGGTCGTGCGGTCGCGACCCTCCCAGTACGGCTTGCGCAGATCCTTCTTGAGGATCTTGCCGGTCGGGTTGCGCGGCAACTCTTCTGAGACGTCGACGGACTTCGGGCACTTGTATGCGGCCAGCCGTTCGCGACAGAACGCGATCAACTCCTTCTCGTCGGCCTCACCCTCAAGCTGGACAACGGCTTTCACCACCTCGCCCCACTTCTCGTCGGGAATGCCGATGACCGCGACGTCGACCACCGCCGGATGCTCGGCCAGAACCCGCTCGACCTCGATCGAGTAGATGTTCTCGCCGCCGGAGATGATCATGTCCTTCAGCCGGTCCTCGACGAAGATGTAGCCGCCGTCGTCGACGCGGCCGATGTCGCCGGTGCGGAACCAGCCGTCGTCGGTGATCGCTTCGGCGGTGGCCTCGGGCTTGTTGTGGTAGCCCTTCATCAATTGCGGTGAGCGGAACCACAATTCGCCCTGCTCCCCCTCGGGAACTTCCTCGAGCGTGTCCGGGTCGACGACCCGCACCTCGGCGTTGGGCACCAGCGTGCCCGCGCTCGTCAGCCGTTCTTCCCGACCGGGGTCGCGGTGGGCTTCGGGCAGCAGATGGCTGATCACGCCGCACACCTCGGTCAGCCCGTAGGCCTGGATGAAGTCGGTGTTCGGCCACGCTTCGAGCGCCTTGCGCAGCAACGGTATCGGCATCGGCGACGCACCGTAGGCGAAAGTCTTCAACGCCCCGAACAGCTTGACCGCGTCCTCGCCGGACTCCAGCACCTTGGCCAGCACGGCGGGCACCAGGAATGTTCTGTTGGCGCCCTTGAGAATTGCGCCGGCCAGCGCAGCGCCGTCCACGTCGCGCGTCATCACGCTGGGCACGCCGTCGTGTATCCCGAACTGCACGTACGACGATCCGCCGACATGGAACAGCGGCATCGACACCATGTTCTTGTCGCCCTCGTCGAACTCGAAGCCCTCGTGAGCGTTGACGGTGTGGGCGATGATGTTGGCCTGTGTCAGCGCCACGCCCTTGGGCCGGCCCGTGGTGCCCGACGAGTACATGATGATCGCCACGTCGTCGGGTTCGACGTCGTCGCCCCGGCCGACCGGCTTCGATTTGGCCAGCAGCGCCTCGTACTCGTCGCCGTCGCCGCCCTCCGGCGTCACCTCGATGACGTGCTCGACAGCGGTGAGCTTGTCGCGGATCTTGTCGACGTTGGCTTTGAGCTCCTTGCCGACGATGAGCAACTTGGCGCCGGAGTCGTTGAGCACGTAGTCGAGTTCGTCGGCGGCCAGCCGGAAGTTGATGATCGCGGTGGCCGCGCCCAGCGAGGCCGCAGCGATCGTCGTCTCGACGCACGCCGGGTGGTTCTTGTCGAGGAACGCGACGACGTCACCGCGTTTGACGCCGCGCTCCTTCAACGCACCGGCCAGCCGCCGGACGCGGTCGTTCCACTCGGACCACGTCCACTCTCGCTCGAGGTAGATGATGGCCTCGGCGTCGGGCTCTGGTGTCGGCCCAGTGGGCGAGTCGTTCGTCGAGGAAACGCGGTTCAGCCAGCTCAGACATGACCCGAGAGTAGCCACGACAGCCCGTGTGTCAGTCGCCTTTCGCGTAAACCTGCTTGCCGGCCAGGTAGGTCGCCCGCACGTCGAGGTCGGCGATCTGCTCCGGCGGCACAGCGCGCGGGTCGGCCGACAGCACGACCATGTCGGCGTACTTGCCGACTTCCAGCGAGCCGATGACGTCGTCGGAGAACAGCTGCCACGCCGCATCGATCGTCTGCGCGCGGATGGCCTGCTCGACCGTGATCCGCTCCTCCGGGCCGATCACCCGGCCGCTCGGCGCGACGCGGGTGGCCGCCACGCTGATGTTGCGCAGCGGCTCCTCCGGGGTGACGGGCGGATCGTTGTGCAGCGAGATCCGCATCCCGGTGTTGACGCGCGGAATTGCATGGCATCCAACGGTTTCCGTGCTCGGTACCGAACAAGCCGTCGACGATGATGTCGCCCCAGTAATGGATCTGGTCGACGAAGATGCTGCACGTGACGCCGAGGTCGTGGGCCCGCTGCAGCTGTTCGTCGCGGATGGCGCCGACGTGTTCGAGCCGCAGCCGGTGGTCGTCGCGCGGCCAGCGCTTCAGGGTCTCTTCGTAGATGTCGAGGATCGTGTCGACGCCGGCGTCGCCCTGCACGTGGCAGGCCATCGGCCAGCCCTTCGGGAAGTAGGTGTGCACGATCTCGGTGAGCTGCTCGCGGGTGTAGTTGGCGTGCCCGCACGAGCCGGGGACCACGCCGATGGTGCGGGTGGCGTCGGTGTCGAGGTACGGAAACGACAGGTCGATGTTGCCGATCCACGGCGAGCCGTCGACCCAGATCTTGATGCCGACCTGCCGGAACAGGTCGTCGCCGTTGTCCGGGGTCATCGTCCGTGGTCATCGACGTCGTTGGAGATCTCGTACACCCGCAGCCGCACGGTGAGGTCGTTGCGCATCTGCTCGACGCACCGGCCGGAACACCGGGTCGAACGCCATCTCCGAGCACGTCGTGAGGCCGACGCTGTTGAGCCTGCGGAGCTCGGCATGCAGCATCGCCGGGTAGTCGCTGGGTTGGATCGCGCCGCCGATCAGGCTGAACACCGCGCCGGTCTCCTCTGCGGTGCCGTCGAGGTCGCCGTTGGCGTCGTGGCCGTAGCTTCGCACCCTTCGGATCCGGGGTGTCGCGGGTGATGCCCGACCTGTGCGGCGGCGGCGCTGTTGAAGAACGCCTTGTGCCCGGAGTTGTGGATGATCACGAGCGGGGTATCGGGGGCGATGCTCGTTCAGCCAGGCGAGCGTCGGATCGGGCAGCCCGCTCTGCAGCAGCGCGTCCCAGCCGTTGAGGTAGGCGCCGTCGGTCACCGCGCTTGGCGACCTCCGCTTTGATCGCGGCGACGACGTCGTCGGCGTTCGGCAGCGTGACGGGGCGGATGTCGACCATGCGATCCGACAGCACGATCGCCTCCATCAGCGGATGTCCGTGCGCTTCGACGAGGCCGGGCATCACGCAGCCGTCGCCGATCTCGACGGTCTCGGTGTCGGGGCCTATCCAGATCTCGATCTGTTCTCGGGTTCCGACGGCGACGATGCGGCCGTCGGATACGGCGAGCGCTTCGGCGGTGGGTTGGGTTTCGTCGACAGTGAGAACGGTTCCCTGAATGACCAGGTCAGCGGTCGGCATGACGCCATCCTCCCAGTCGCCGCGAAAAAGTTTGGAGAAATTTCGGCTGCCCGTGTCGATTTCGGGGGGTTGCCGTTCGACGTAGTTGCGAGGGCCACTGGTGAACAAGAATGGACGGGCCCCTTCCCCACTACGAAGGAGACACACAATGTCGCGCTACATGCTGATCATGCGGTCCACCCCCGAGGCCGAGAAGGCCATGGCGGAAGCCGAACATCGACTTCAACGAGATCATCGAGTCGATGGGCCGCTTCAACGAGGAGCTCATCAAGGCCGGCGTGCATGCTGGCGGGCGAGGGCCTGACCGGACCCGAGGAGGGCTTCGTCGTCGACTTCAACGCCGACCCGCCTGTCGTCACCGACGGCCCGTACACCGAGGCCAAGGAACTGTTCAACGGGTTCTGGATCCTGGACGTGTCGTCGAAGGAAGAGGCCAAGCAGTGGGCGCAGAAGTGCCCCGCTGGGCACAGGGCGTCAAGCTCGAGGTGCGCCGCGTCGGCGACAGTCGAGGAGTTCCCCGAGGACGACCCGTGGATCGAGAAGGAGATCCAGTGGCGGGCCGACCTCGCCGAGAAGGTCGCCGCCCAGGCACGCGCCGAGGCCGATAAGGCCGCGGCCCGCTAAGTGATGACTTGGCGACGGATGGGTCCGCGCCAGGTCGCTCGCGGGCCGTCGTCAGGATTGCCTCGCGCAGGCGCTGCTCAATCACTCATCAGAAGGCCCGATTGCACGGCCCTTGAAACCATTTCTGTAACACGTTCTAATCTGAAGGCATGAGCGATGACTTGCTGCGCTATCCCCTGCACTCCGGCCACTTGACCGTCGGCGCTCTGAAGCGCAACAAGGACAAGCCGGTGCTGTTCCTCGGCGACACGACGCTGACCGGCGGGCAGCTGGCCGACCGCATCAGCCAGTACATTCAGGCGTTCGAGGCACTGGGCGCGGGCACTGGCAGCGTGACCGGCCTGCTGTCACTCAACCGGCCCGAGGTGCTGATGATCATCGGCGCCGGGCAGACGCAGGGCTACCGCCGCACAGCACTACACCCTCTCGGTTCGCTGGACGACCACGCCTACGTTTTGAACGACGCGGAGGTCACCTCGCTGATCATCGACCCGAATCCGATGTTCATCGAACGGGCGCTGGGGTTGTTGGAGAAGGTGCCCGCGCTCAAGCAGGTGCTGACGATCGGGCCGGTGCCCGAGGAATTGGCCGGCAGCGACGCCACGGTGGTCGACCTGACTGCTGAGGCTGCGAAATACTCGCCGCGGCCGTTGGCCGCTGCGGACCTGCCGCCGGATCACATCGGCGGGATGGCGTACACCGGTGGGACCACCGGCAAGCCCAAGGGTGTCATCGGCACCGTGCAGTCGATCACCACGATGACGACGATCCAGCTCGCCGAATGGGAATGGCCCGAGCGGCCGAAGTTCCTGATGTGCACCCCGTTGTCGCACGCGGGAGCGGCGTTCTTCGTGCCGACGATCATCAAGGGCGGCGAGCTGGTTGTGCTGACCAAGTTCGACCCCGCCGAGGTGCTGAAAACCATTGAGGAGCAGAAGATCACGGCCACCATGCTGGTGCCGTCGATGATCTATGCGCTGATGGACCATCCGGACTCGCATACGCGCGACCTGTCGTCTCTGGAAACCGTCTACTACGGCGCCTCGGCGATGAACCCGGTGCGGCTGAAGGAGGCCATCCGGCGGTTCGGCCCGATCTTCGCGCAGTACTACGGACAGTCCGAGGCGCCGATGGTGATCACCTATCTGCCGAAGGGCGATCATGACGAGAAGCGGCTGACGTCATGCGGGCGCCCGACGGTGTTCTGCCGCACCGCGCTGTTGGACGGCGACGGTAATCCCGTGCCACAGGGCGACGTTGGTGAGATCTGCGTGTCGGGCCCGCTGGTTTCGGGTGGCTACTGGAAGAAGCCGGAGGCGACGGCCGAGACCTTCCGCGACGGTTGGATGCACACCGGTGATCTGGCCCGCGAAGACGAGGACGGCTTCTGGTACATCGTCGACCGGACCAAGGACATGATCGTCACCGGCGGGTTCAACGTCTTCCCGCGCGAAGTGGAAGACGTTGTCGCAGAACATCCTTCGGTGGCTCAGGTCTGCGTGATCGGTACGCCGGACGAGAAATGGGGCGAGGCTGTCACCGCGGTGATCGTGCTGCGGCCCGACGCCCCGTCCGACGATGAGTCCGTCGCCACGATGACCGTCGAAATCCAAACCGCGGTCAAGGAGCGCAAGGGTTCGGTGCAGTCGCCGAAGCAGGTGATCGTCGTGGAGTCGGTGCCCGTGACCGCGCTCGGCAAGCCCGACAAGAAGGCCGTGCGCGCGCAGTTCTGGGAGGGTGCGGACCGCGCCGTCGGCTGAGCCGACGCGACGCGAGCGTGCGCGTTCACGGAATTTTCTGCGGCGTGTCGGCCTCAGACACGCACGCTCGCGAAAAAGAGGAACCCCCTCCCACTCTCAATTTAAAGCAGACCCCGGGGCTTGCCGCAAGACCCCGGTCATGCCGCACAATCGCAGGCCGAATGTCAGTGCCAGCGGAAATGGGGTGGGTCGTATGCGCTTTTTGTTGACGACGTGGGGATCGCGCGGGGACGTCGAGCCACTGTTGGGGCTGGCCGCAGAGTTGCGAGCGCTCGGTGCCGACGTTCGGCTGTGCGCACCGCCGGACTTCGACGAACTGATCCGGCGGGTCGACGTCGATTTCGTCCCGACCGGCCAGTCGGTGCGGGACCTCGTGCACGGCGCGAACGGTCGGAGGCCGTCGACACCCGCAGACGCACCACGGGTGGCCGCGGCCATCGTGGCCAGTCAATTCGACACGATTGCGCCGGCCGCCGAGGGATGCGACGCGATTGTGGCGACCGGCATGATGCCCGCGGGCGTGCGGACGATCGCCGAAACGCTGGGCATCCCCTATGTGCTCGTCGCGATGCTTCCGGGCACGCTGCCGTCGGCGCACCAGACGCCACTGCCCAGGCCGGGCAAGCCGTTCCCGCCGGGTGAAACGGACAACCGCGTGTTGTGGGAGATCGACGCCGAACGCGTGCAGGTGTTGTACGGGCCGCCGCTCAACGCCCACCGGGAGGCTCTCGGGCTGCCACCGGTGCACAACGTCCGCGACCACGTCCACACGGACCGCCCGTGGCTTGCGACCGACCCGACACTGGGCCCGCCCCCGCCGGATGTCGACGTCGTCCAGACGGGCGCGTGGATCCTGCCCGACGACCGGCCGCTGCCCGCCGACCTCGTGGTGTTCCTCGACGCCGGCACGCCGCCGGTGTACGTGGGCTTCAGCAGTGTGCGCGCACCGGAGGACGCCGCCCGGGTGGCGATAGAAGCGATCCGATCGCACGGCCGCCGCATCGTCGTCTCACGCGGGTGGGCCGATCTCGCGCTGATCGACGATCGCGAGGACTGCTTCGTGGTCGGCGAGGTCAACCTTCAGGCGCTGTTCTCGCGGGTGGCCGCCGTTGTTCACCACGGCGGTGCGGGCACCACCGCGACGGCCGCGCGCGCGGGCGCCGCTCAGGTGGTGGTGCCGCAGATAGCCGATCAGCCGTACTGGGCCGGCCGGGTGGCCCAGCTGGGTATCGGTGCGGCACATCAGGGTTCGACTCCGACGGTGGAATCGCTGTCGGCTGCGCTCGCGGTGGCCTTGAGTCCGGCGACGCGCGCGCGTGCAACGGCCGTGGCGGGCACAATCCGCACCGACGGCGCGGCGGTCGCGGCGAGGCTGCTGGTCGAAGAAGTCAGCCGCGCGCAGACGTTGGCCCGTTAGTCCAGAAGGGCGTCGATCTCCGCGGCCAGGCGGGCGATGCGTTCTTCTTCGCTGGGGATGCCGCGGTTCTCCTCGGCGGCCCGTTGCCAGCCCAGCCGCCACATGCGCGCAACGGCCCGGTCACCGATGCCGGCGTAGGGGTTCAAGAGCGTGTGCGGGAAGGCTTTCCGGCCCTCCCGATACGCGGTAACCAACCTGTGCGCCATAGTTGCTAACTCTCCTGCGCGAGCAGACGCAAAGTGCGCCATTTCCTCGGCGTGTCGGGGACTTTTGCGTCGTGTCGGCAGAATGGGGACCGTGGCGTCCCCCACCGATATCCGGCAGACCGTCGACGCGGTGTGGCGGATGGAGGCCGCGAAGATCGTCGCCACGCTGACCCGAGCGGTCGGCGACGTCGGCATGGCCGAGGACCTGGCGGCCGACGCGCTCGTCGACGCATTGACGCAGTGGCCGCAGACGGGGGTGCCGCGCAATGCGGGCGCATGGTTGACGACCGTCGGCAAGCGCAAGGCCATCGACCACTGGCGTCGCCAGGACAACCTCGACGCCAAGTACGCAGCACTGGCCCGCGAGCTGGAGACTCAGGTCGACGAGGCCTGGGATCCCGACCGCATCGACGACGACGTGCTGCGCCTGGTGTTCATCTCGGCGCATCCCGTGCTGTCGCGAGAAGGCCGGATTGCACTGACGCTGCGGGTGGTCGGCGGCCTGACGACCGACGAGATCGCCCGTGCTTTCCTGACATCGACGCCGACGGTTGCCGCGCGCATCACCCGCGCCAAGAAGACGCTGTCGGACGCGGGAGTGCCGTTCGAAGTTCCGGACCGCGCGGAGTATCCGCAGCGATTGTCGGCGGTGCTGTCGGTGATCTACCTGATCTTCAACGAGGGCTATTCGGCCTCGTTCGGGCAGCGCTGGATCCGCGACGAACTGTGCACCGAGGCGCTGCGACTCGGACGTGTACTGGCCGCCCTTGTGCCCGACGAGCCGGAGGCGCATGGCCTGGTGGCACTGATGGAGTTCCAGTCGTCGCGCTTCGCCGCCCGCACCGACAGTGACGGCAGGCCGATCCTGCTCGAGGATCAGAACCGCGCCAAGTGGGACCGCGCCCAGATCCAGCGCGGGGTTGCTGCCCTGCAACGCGCCGCTGATGCGTTGCGGCGCGGGGGTATCGGCTGGGGAACCTACTCACTGCAGGCGGCGATCGCCGAATGCCACGCGACGGCACCGACCCCCGCGGACACCGACTGGAAGCACATCGTGATGCTGTACGACGGGCTGCTGCGGCTGACGCCGTCACCGATCGTCGAACTCAACCGGGCAGTGGCGGTGGCTATGGCCGATCCGGCGACGGGACCCGCCTCGGCGCTGGAGATCGTCGACGGACTCACCGCCCTCAAAGGCTCACATCTGTTGCCGAGCGTGCGCGGCGAACTGCTGGCGCGAGTGGGCCGCAACGCCGAAGCCGCCGACGAGTTCGACCGCGCTGCGGACATGACTGACAACGAGCGCGAGCGGGAAGTACTGCAGGACAAGGCTACTCAGGCCCGGGGCCAGACTCCGGGTACGCCAGTACGGGCGGCCACCGACGCCGAAGATGCGGTGTCGAACACCTCCACGACGACATCGGCATCACGATATCCGCCGAGTTGATGCAAGCCCGGCGTCGCACCGACGATGTCGTTCACGCGGTCACCGGTCATCGGGTAGTCGGCGACCGGATGCCGCCAGTGGGCGCTGACGACCGTCGCGCCGGGCGCCAGCCGCGGTACCTCCCGGTCCAGCACCGTCCGCAGCGTCGGCGGCGTCAGGTAGTAGCCGACCTCCGAGAGGACCACCAGATCGAAATGGCCTGGCGGCCAGGGCTGATCGATCGCCGCCTGAAGCAGGGTCACCTGTCGGCGCCGTCCGGTGCGCACCATTCGGCGGTGTGTCGAGTCCAGCGCCGCCACCGCGACGTCCGTGCTGGTGATGTGGTCACATCGCTGCGTGAGGTACTCGGTGAGGACACCGATCGAGCAGCCCGGCTCGAACGCGTGTCGGTACCGCGCATACGGCAGCAGCGCCAGCGTGATCGCATACTTGCGCTGCTCGTACCACCGATCCTGTAGCTGCCACGGGTCCACCGACTCGGAGTACATCCGGTCGAAGTAGTCGTCGGGAAGCCTCGTGGTCAACCGAACGCCACCTCTCGTACTCGCAGCAGCCGATCCATCACGAAATCCGGCAACACCGGCTCGACGTCCGTCTCAGCATGGTGTCGTTGGCTGCGATAGCACTGTGCCGCAGCGGCTTTGCAGGCGAGCGCGTCCTCGGAGATCGGGGTTGCGGCCAGCCGCTCCCATGGTACTGCCTGGTCACCAGGCGTCGCCCAGTGCCACATCCACACCGGATACTCGAGCAGACGACTGCCGGTTGCCGCCGTCGCCGCGGCCGCCGCACGGCCGACGGCCTCATGGTCGGGATGGCCGTCCCCGCGCCAGTTCGCGGCACACGGGGTACCTCTCGGCATTCCCGCGAGGACGTCACCGAGCAGCCCGGTCATCTGCTCTTCGTGACCGCGCAACGCACCGTCCGGCAGGCCGAACCAGATCGGCGACGATAGACCCAAAATCGATATGGCAGAAAGTAATTCAGCATGCCGGATTTCCACCAATTCTCTGCTTTGCGAAGATGTCAGACCCGGATACGAGGCGCCGCCGTCGCTTGCCACCACCAACTGGACCTCGACACCGCGGTCTGCCAGCGTGGCGATGGTCGCACCGAAGCCGAGGGTCTCGTCGTCCGGATGCGCTGCCACCACCACCATGTGGTCGCACGGCGGGAGATCCAACGCGGGCATCCGTGCGAGCGCGTCGAGCCAGGTTTCGGTCGGCGTCCCCGCTTCAGTCAACGGGCATGCAGCGAAGCGGTCACAATTGCCGGTCGACGACCGAGCGGCGGTCATCTCCTGCCGCCCGCCAACACACCGAGGCGTTCGAGGTCGCGCTCGGCATGGCTTTGTCGCACGTAGATGGTCAGGTCGGCGACGCACTTGGCGTGCTTCTCGTCGCTGCACAGCGGCGCGGGGCCGAGCGCCCGGCCGGTGCGGCCGATCGCCGCGTCGGCGGCGGCTTCTGCGACGGCGCGTGCCCGAAGGGCGACGATTTCCGCGGCGCCCTTGCGGTTCAGCGGGTCGGCGTCGACTTCACCCGCCGCCCACATCAGGGTGGCCTCCGCGGCGGTCAGGGCGGCGTCGACTGCGCCGAGGTGGGCCAGCGCATGTGCGTCGGGAGACGCATTCGCGCGGCGCCGGTAGAGAGGTGCCGCGACCGCGCGCGCCCCGCCGAGCCAACACGCCGCGACGCCGACGGCGCCGTGCCAGAACCCCGGTCGGCTGAGGTACTCGCCGGGCCGGCCGACGGCGACGGCGGGGACGTCGTCGAATTGCACGGCGCGGGTGTCCGATTCGGCCATTCCGGCATTGCGCCAGGTGGTGGGTTGCGGCCGTATCCCTGGCTGGGCGAGGTCGACGGCGAACAGCGCGCGGTCACCGGTTTCGGTGTGGGCCGTCACCAGAGCGTGGGTGCACAGGCCGGCGCCCGAGCACCACGCCTTGCTTCCACTCAGCGTGGCGGTGTCGCGCTGCTGCGTGACTCGCAACACCTCGCCGGACGCCTCCGCCGCCCAGACGCCCCAGAGTTGGCCGGCGCTCGGATGCGGTCCGCCGAGTTCGGCCAGGATGGCGACCGCGTCGGTGTGCGCTTCGGCGAGTCGCCCCGCGACCACGTCGACCTCGGTGAGTTCAGCGAGTCGTCGCCAGCGCGTGGCGGTCTCGCCACTGCCGGGCAGCGGCATGTCCAGCGCGCCCGAGGCGAGCCACTGCCCGATCAGCCCGTCGGTCATGCCCGCGCTCTGCTCCCACGCCGCAGCGCCGACGACGACAGCCCTCGGAGATGTTCGGCGAATCCGCCCGGCGCGCGGCCGTGTCGGCGCGCAGACGTCGCTACCGACAAATTGCCATCGCGGTGGATGGCCGCACCGGCGGCCTGGAGTCTGCCGACCAAGTCGACGTCCTCACCAGTCTCAAGCGCGTGGAATCCGCCGACGTTCCAGTACACATCGGCCCGGAAGCCCATATTGGCTCCGTGAATGTGCTTGTGGCCCGGACCATTCGATTGGTAGGCGCGCAGGTGACGCCGTATCACCTCGGCGGGGAAGTGTCGCCAATTCGAGAGGCGGACCACACCCAGCACCGCGTCGGCGTCTGCGTCGGTCATGCGAACCAGCCAGTCCGCTTCAACGACGCTGTCGGCATCCGTGGTCGCGTACCAACTGCGCTCGGGCACTTCAGCAGCACACCGACCGCGAGTACTCGAACCCCGCCGCCCTGCGCCGCGCCGACATTCGCCGACATCAACCGATACGAAATGCACGTCGTGCCCAAATTGTCCCGCAAGATGCTCGCTGCCGTCGTCGCAGGAGTCCAGTACGACGACGACCAACACCGGCGCGGGATAGCAGAGCGCGGCCGTCGTCAGCGCCCGCAGGCAGCGCGGCAGATGGGCACGCTCGTTGTGAGCGGGAACCACGACGACGGCACGGTCAGAAATCCATGCAGGTTAATTAACCAATTGAACGAGTCCTCACACCTGGCACGATGGCACCCATGTCCGAGGTGCGCGCCGTCTTGTTCGATTACTCGGGCACGCTGTTCCGGTTGGAGGAGGACGACAGCTGGTTCCACGACATCGAGGTCGACGAACGCCAGATCGACGGTCACGTCCAGGCGGAGCTGATGCGCCGGATGACGGCGCCGACCGGCCATTTTATGGACATGACCACTGGGTCCGAGTCGCCGCCGACGCGGCTCCGGAGGCCTACCACGCCTGGATGAACCGCGACCTCGCGCCGCACCTTCACCGCGAGGCGTACCTGCACGTGCTGCGCGAATCCGGGGTGGCCGACCACCACGCCGAGATGCTCTACGAGCTGATGATCGACCCGTTGAACTGGACGCCCTACCCCGACACCGCCGATGTGCTCGAGGGTCTGCACCAGGCACGGCATCAAGACGGCAGTGGTGTCGAATATCGCGTTCGACGTGCGGCCCGCGTTCGCGTCGATCGGTGCCGCGGAATTCGTCGACGAGTTCGTGCTGTCCTTCGAGGTCGGGGCGATCAAGCCCGACGCGGCGATCTTCCACACCGCGCTGACGAGGCTCGGCGTGGAAGCCGGGCAGCGCGGTCATGGTCGGTGACAGCGACGAGGCCGACGGGGGCGCCCGCGCCGTCGGCTGCGGATTCGTCCTCGTCGACCCGCTTGCCCACCTCGGAGCGCACCGACGGTCTACGAAGTGCGCTAACCGATTACAGCCTCACGTTCTGATCAGTAACCTCACGACCATGGCCGATCGGGTCGCGCCACCGCGTTGGCTCAAGCACGCGAACAAGTTGCTCATGATGCTGCTGCGGCTCGGCGTGCCGATCTCGCGGCACGAGGCGCCGGTGGTGCTCACCGTGCCCGGGCGCAGGACGGGTAAGCCGCGCTCGACACCGATCACCCCCATGCTGGTCGATGGCAAACGCTATGTCGTGAACGGCTATCCGGGCGCGGACTGGGTGAGCAATGTCCGTGCGGCCGACCGGGCCACGCTGACGCAGGGCCGACGCTCCGAATCCGTCCGGATGGTCGAGGTGAGCCTCTACGAGGCCCGGCCGATCCTTCGGGAGTTTCCCGCGCTGGTTCCCACCGGCGCCGACCTGATGAAGCGGGCCGGCGTACTGCAGACCGGCACGCCCGAGGAGCTGGAGTCGATGGCCGGGCGGCTCGTGGTGTTCCGCATCGACCCCGTCACGTAGCGTCGGGGGCATGTCCGACGCGGAGCGCATCCGGCCGCCCTGGTGGCTGAAGTACGTCAACAAGGTGATGGTCGGGATGCAGCGGCTCGGATTCGGTTTCGGCGGCAACGGCCCGGTGATCCTGGTGGTACCCGGCCGCAAGACGGGGAAATTGCGCTCGACACCGATCACGCCGATGACCGTCGACGGCAAGCGGTATGTGCTGGGCGGGCTGCCGGGAAGCGACTGGGCGGCCAATCTACGGGCGGCCGGATCTGCCGAACTCAAGCAGGGCAGGAACACCGAACAAGTCAGCGTCTCGGAGTTGGCGCCCGCCGAGGCCAGACCGCTGCTGCGGTTGTTCCCGGTCGAAGTGCCGACCGGCGTGAGTTTTCTGAAGAATGCGGGTCTGGTGACCGGTCCCAATCCCGACGAGTACGAGCAACTGGCCGGCCGCTGTCCGGTGTTTCGCTTCGGCCCGGTAAGCGCATGAGCGACAGCCCATTTGACGCATCACTGTGGCAGCCGATCGAGGGCTTCGGGCTGACCGACATCACGTATCACCGTCACGTGGTCGACGGGAAGCCGCAGCCCACCGTGCGCGTGGCGTTCGACCGGCCCGAGGTGCGCAACGCGTTCCGCCCGCACACCGTCGACGAGCTGTACCGAGTGCTCGACCACGCCCGGATGTCCTCCGACGTCGGTGTCGTGCTGCTGACGGGCAACGGCCCGTCTCCCAAGGATGGTGGCTGGGCGTTCTGTTCGGGCGGCGACCAACGCATTCGCGGTCGTAGTGGATATCAGTATGCATCCGGCGAGACAGCCGAGACGGTCGATCCCGCGCGTGCCGGGCGGCTGCACATCCTCGAGGTGCAGCGGCTGATCCGGTTCATGCCGAAGGTAGTCATCTGCCTGGTCAACGGTTGGGCGGCCGGCGGAGGGCACAGTCTGCACGTGACGTGTGATCTGACGTTGGCCAGCCGCGAGCACGCCCGCTTCAAGCAGACCGACGCGGACGTCGGCAGCTTCGACGGTGGCTACGGCAGCGCCTATCTGGCCAAGCAGGTCGGGCAGAAGTTCGCCCGCGAGATCTTCTTCCTGGGCAGGCCCTACACCGCCGAGCAGATGCACGCGATGGGCGCGGTCAACGAGGTCGTCGACCACGGCGATCTGGAGAAGGTCGGTCTCGAGTGGGCCTCGGCGATCAACGGCAAGTCGCCGCAGGCGATCCGAATGTTGAAGTACGCCTTCAACCTGACCGACGACGGCTTGGTCGGCCAGCAGCTATTCGCCGGTGAGGCAACGCGATTGGCGTATATGACCGATGAGGCCGTCGAGGGCCGCGACGCGTTTCTGGAGAAGCGCGACCCCGACTGGAGCAGCTTCCCCCGCTACTTCTAGCCCGCGATCCGGCGTGATTTCCTGCGCTGAGCGCAGGTTTTCACGCCGAAATCACAGCCGGGTGCCCTCGGGATCGAACACCTCGTGCCAATCATCGGGTAGCAGGCTGTCCGATAGCGCTGCCCGCCTAGACTCGCGGGCTGTGAGTAGGAACCCGCTGCGCCGCCTCGTCGACCAGGTGGTGCTGGCCAGCATGCGGCCGCCGCTAGCCCCTGCGCTGCTGGCATACCGGCCCAACCGTGACGAGATCGACCTCGAGGGCAAGCGGATTCTGCTCACCGGCGCGTCGTCGGGCATCGGCGAGGTGGCGGCCGAGAAGTTCGCCCGCCGCGGCGCCACGTGGTGGCGGTCGCGCGGCGCCAGGACCTGTTGGATGCGCTGGTCGAACGCATCACCACAGCGGGCGGTACGGCCAGCGCACGGGCCTGCGACCTGTCCGATCTGGATGCCGTCGACGAACTCGTCGCCAAGGTCGAAGCCGACCTCGGCGGCATCGACATCCTGATCAACAACGCGGGCAAGTCGATCCGGCGGCCGCTGGCGGAGTCCCTCGACCGCTGGCATGACGTCGAACGCACTATGACGCTGAATTACTACGCCCCGCTGCGACTGGTGCGTGGGTTGGCGCCCGGCATGCGCAAGCGTGGGGACGGCCACATCATCAACGTGTCGACGTGGGGCGTGCTCAGCGAGTCGATGCCGAACTTCGCGCCGTACAACGCGTCGAAGGCCGCCCTCACCGCGGTTAGCCGGGTCATCGAAACCGAATGGGGTGACGATGGGCGTGCATTCGACGACCTTGTTCTATCCGCTGGTCCACACCCCGATGACCGCGCCCACCCGCGCCTACGACGGGCTGCCGGGGTTGACCGCAGCCGAGGCCGCCGACTGGATGATCACCGCCGCGCGCCTCCGGCCCGCGCGCATCGCCCCGCGCATGGCGGTCACCGCGCAGGCCGTCAACAGCTTCGCGCCCGGCGCCGTCGACGCCATGATGAAGCGACAGCGCATCCAACCGAACGACTGACATGAAGCCATCTTGCTCCTCACGTGCGCAGCTCGATCCCGACATCACCACCATCGCCGACATCGTGCGGGTGCACGCTGCACGCCGGCCGGACGCCGTAGCGCTCGTCGTCGGTGACCGCACGATCACCTTCGGCGAGCTCGACGCCCGATCCAACCGTGCCGCGCAGGCGTTCCGGGCGGCGGGAGTCGGTGTCGGCGACCGGGTCGCGTTCATCGAGAAGAACGGCGCGGAGTTCTTCGAGGTCATCTTCGCCCTCGCCAAGCTGGGAGCCGTTGCCGTTCCATTGAATTGGCGGCTCGCGGCGCCGGAGATGCTGCACATCATCGAAGATGCGCAGACGCGGGTTATCGTCGTGGGCGCCGACTTCTTCGGTCACCTCGAGGAGATCGAAGATCGCCTGACGACTGACACCGTCGTGGCTGTCGGCACGCACGACCGTTGGCCCGCCTTCGACGATTGGATCGCCCGATACGACGCCGAGGATCCCGGTGTCACAACGACTTCCGACGACATCGCCTTCCTGATGTACACGTCGGGCACCACCGGCCTGCCCAAAGGCGTGATGTTGACCAACGGCAACTACTTCAGCAAGACCACCGGTGTCATCGACAAATGGTGCTTCGACGGCGACAGCGTGAGCCTGGTCGTGATGCCGATGTTCCACATGGCCGGCTCCGGGTGGGCGCTGGTCGGTGTCTACCGGGGCGCCACCACCGTGGTGCTGCGCGACGTCGACCCGCCGGCGATCCTCGAAGCGATTGCGCGACATCGCATCACGAACATGCTTCTGGTGCCCGCTGTGATCCAGATGCTGCTGGCCGCGCCCGGCGTCGAGGACACCGACTTCTCGAGTGTGCGCGCGATCGTTTATGGAGCGTCGCCCATCACCGACGATGTTCTCGTGAGGGGCCTCGATCGGATCGGATGCGAGTTCCAGCAGGTTTACGGGCTGACCGAAACCACCGGCTCGATCACGCAACTCGACAGCGTCGACCATGACCCGTACGTCCGGCCCGCGCTGCTGCGGTCGTGCGGCAAGCCCTACGAGTGGGTCGAGTTGCGGATCACCGACGATGAGGGCAACGACGTGCCCGGCGGTACGGTCGGCGAAGTGTGGACGCGGTCGTCGCAGAACATGGCCGGCTACTGGAACAACCCCGACGCGACCGATGCGACCGTTACCGCGGACGGGTGGCTCAAGACCGGCGACGCCGGCTACCTCGACCCCGACGGGTACCTGTTCCTGCACGACCGCAAGAAGGACATGATCGTCTCCGGCGGCGAGAATGTGTACCCCATCGAGGTGGAGAACGTTCTGATGACGCATCCCTCGGTCGACGACGTCGCGGTGATCGGCGTTCCGGACAGCAAGTGGGGTGAGGCCGTGAAGGCCGTCGTCGTGTCGTCGGCCGGGGCCGCACCCACCGAGGCCGAACTCATTGCGTATGCACGCGAACGGCTCGGCGGCTTCAAGCTGCCGAAGTCGGTGGACTTCACCGATGTGCTGCCGCGCACGCCGAGCGGCAAGCTGCTCAAACGCGAACTGCGGGAGCCGTACTGGGAGGGCGTCGGCCGCAGCATCGGTTGACGGTGCGAAACCGTCGGAAATTGACGCCGAGGCGTGCTGAGATGAGCCATGTCCGCTGCAGACATCACCGGCCTGGCCGACATCGTACGGGTGCATGCCGCCGGGCGACCTGACGTCGCCGCGCTGGTGACGGACGAGCGCGTCGTCACTTATGGCGAGCTCGATGCTCGCTCGAATCAGGTCGCCAACGCGTTTCGTGCGGCGGGGGTCGGGTTCGGGGACCGGGTGGCGTTCATCGAGAAGAACGGCATTGAATTCTTCGATGTCACTTTCGGATTGGCCAAGCTGGGGGCCGTCATCGTCCCGGTCAACTGGCGCCTGGCCGCAACCGAGATGCTGCAGATCATCGACGACGCCGGCGCCGAAGTGATCGTGGCGGGAACCGAATTCTTCGGCCACGTTCAGGCTATCGAGAACCGGCTCTCAAACGTCCACACCGTCGTCGCCGTCGGAGCCCACGAGCGCTGGCCCGCGTTCAACGAGTGGATCGCCGGTCACCCCAACGACGATCCCGGTGTCGAATCCGACCGGGAGGACGTGGCCCTCCAGCTCTACACCTCGGGCACCACAGGCCTGCCGAAGGGCGTGATGCTGACGAACAGCAACTTTCTGGGCCTGACCTTGAACATCGCCGCCGAATGGGGATTCACCGATGACAGCATGAACCTGGCCGTCATGCCGATGTTCCACATCGCCGGCTCGGGGTGGGCGCTCGTCGGGCTCTACAGCGGCTGCACCAATGTGTTGTTGCGCGACGTCGACCCGGTGGCCATCCTCGAGGCGATCCCGCGCCATGGCATCACCAACATGCTGCTGGTTCCCGCCGTCATACAGTTCGTGCTCATGACGCCCAGCGTCAGCACGACCGATTTCTCCACTCTGCGATCGCTCGTCTACGGCGCATCACCCATCAGTGACGACGTCCTGATCAAGGGCATTCAACGATTCGGCTGCGACTTCGTCGGTGTGTACGGCCTGACCGAAACAACCGGAGCCATAACGCAACTCAAGAGTTCCGACCATGATCCCGAGCAGCGGCCGCACCTGTTGCGGTCATGCGGCAAGCCGCACCCGTGGGTCGAGGTCCGAATCGTAAATCAGAATGGCGACGACGTGCCGACTGGCACCGTAGGCGAGCTGTGGACCCGTTCGTCGCAGAACATGTCCGGTTATTGGGGAAAGCCCCAAGCGACGGCGGCGACGATCACGTCCGACGGATGGGTGAAGACAGGTGACGCCGGCTATCTCGACGAGGATGGCTATATCTATCTCTACGACCGGGTGAAGGACATGATCGTCTCCGGCGGCGAGAACGTGTACCCGGCCGACGTCGAGAACGTGCTCATGGCGCACCCAGGCGTCTGCGACGTCGCCGTGATCGGCGTGCCCGACGAGAAGTGGGGCGAGGCGGTGAAGGCCGTCGTCGTGCCGGCGGCCGGCACCGCGCCCACCGAGGCCGAACTCATTGCGTATGCACGCGAACGGCTGGCGGGCTACAAACTGCCCAAGTCGGTCGATTTCGCGCCAGCGCTGCCTCGCAACCCCAGCGGCAAGCTCCTCAAACGCGAGCTGCGGGAGCCGTATTGGGAGGGTGTCGAGCGCCGGATCGGGTGACCGGCGTGATAGACACAGTCTCATGGAGATCCTGGCCAGCCGGATGCTCCTGCGACCGGCCGACTACGAACGCTCACTGCGGTTCTATCGCGATGAGATCGGGTTGGCGATCGCGCGCGACTACGGCGCGGGCACAGTGTTTTACGCCGGCCAGTCACTGATCGAACTAGCCGGCCACGGCACCCCGAATGCGGGCGGAACGATGTGGCTTCAGGTGCGCGACGTCTACGCCGCCGAGAAGGAGCTCACCGGCCGCGGTGTGCCGATCGCCCGCGAGGCCCGACAGGAACCGTGGGGACTGCACGAGATGCACGTGACCGATCCCGACGGCGTGTTGCTGATCTTCGTCCAAGTCCCCGAGAACCATCCGCTGCGTCGCGACACCGCGACGCTGACGCGGCCGACTCAGCGGGCGGGTGTCGCCAGCGGCCAGCCCACCGAGGCCAACCGCGAAGCGACCTGGTGGATCTCCTCCGGATTGGGTTCCTTCTCGATGACCGCGTGGACGGCCTCCCGGATTTCGGACTCGGTCACCCTGTCCGAATTGGAGTTCTTCAGGATCGACTGGGCCGCCTGGATGACTTCCTCTTCCGTGAGCGACCGCTTCAGAAGTGCGAGCAGCGGAAAGTAGTCCTTCTGCGGGACGCCTTCCGGGTAGCCCTCGTGAAGCCAGCCGAGCACGCTCTCCAGTACGCCTTGGTTTTCGGTCATGTGTCTCGTGCGCTCACTTCTTGATGAAGGGGAAAGGATCGAAACCGAAATGGTGGATGATGGTCGCCCTCGTGATCCAGGCGACCGCGGTGAGAATCACCCAGCCCACGAAGACGAACAGCAGAACGCCGAAGTACTTCAGCGCCGGATTGCCGGCCTGCACTGTGCCGTCGGCATTCTCGCCGCCCGTACCGCGCGAGTAGGCCACCATGCCCGCCGCGAACACCGCCGGCAGGCCGGCGCCGAGGATGAGGCCCACGATCAGAACCTTGCCGATCGATTCCACGTACGTCATCGACGAATTCCTTCGTTAGGAGGGAGGCGCGATCAGACCGCGGCCGTGGGCTTGGGTTCCTTGACCGCCTCGCGTACTTCCGCTGGGACAACCGAGTTGGTCGCCGAGTCCCAGTCGGCGTTGACGTTGCTGTGGTCCACCTTCTGCTGCTGGGCACGCCACCACATGTAGAAGGACAGGGCGCAGAGGATGACGAAGATCAGGCAGTCACCCGCGAGGTCCGAGCCGGTAAAAGACTTGACTCCGCTCGACAGCCAGAACGCCAGCGCGCCCATGAGTGCCGCGGCGGGGAGGGTGATCAGCCAGGCGACGGCCATCCGGCCGGCCACGGCCCAGCGCACCTCGGCACCCGGCTTGCCCACGCCACTGCCGAGGATCGAGCCGGTCGCGACGTGGGTGGTGGACAGCGCCATACCGGCGGCGCTCGAGCTCAGGATGATCGCGGCCGAGGACGCCTCGGCGGCGAAACCCTGCGGCGACTCGATCTCGACCAAACCCTTTCCGAGGGTGCGGATCACGCGCCACCCCCCGATGTAGGTGCCGAGGCCGATGGCCAGCGCGCAGCTGAGAATGATCCAGAACGGCAGGCCGTCCTTCTTCACGTCTCCGGTCAGGTGGCCGGTGGTGATGAGCGCAAGCGCGATGACGCCCATCGTCTTCTGTGCGTCGTTGGTGCCGTGCGACAACGCGACCAACGAAGCGGTGGCGATCTGGCCCCAGCGGAAGCCATCTTCGCGACGCTTGGCCATCAGCTTGCGAGTTATCCGGTAGACCATCCAGGTGCCGCACGCGGCAACGAGGCCGGCGATGACCGGAGCGGCGACGGCGGGAATCAGCACCTTGGAAGTGACGCCGCTCCAGTTCACGCCCGCCATGCCGAGCGCGGCGAGGCCGGCACCGATGAGGCCGCCGAAGAGCGCGTGCGACGAACTGGACGGAATGCCGAACAGCCAGGTCAACAGATTCCACAGGATGCCGCCGACGAGACCGGCGAAGATGATCGTCAGGCCCATCGACGGGGTGATGTTCGGGAGCAGATGCCCGCTCTTGCCGTCCTGCACCTTCAGCACCGAGGTGGTCACCGTCACCGCAACCTCAACCGAGAGGAACGCGCCGACGAGGTTGAGGACGCCGGCAAGCAGCACAGCGGTTTTGGGCTTCAGCGCCCCCGTGGCGATCGACGTCGCCATCGCGTTTCCGGTGTCGTGGAACCCGTTGGTGAAGTCGAATGCCAGTGCGGTCACGATCAGCAGCACCAGGATGATCATCTCTGCGCTCACGGCGCTAATTCTGGGACCTCCCCCGCGAATTTGACTAGAGCATAGAGACCCTAAGCGAGCCCTCCGAGCTGGGACTTTGGTCGATGGGGCTCAGGCGTTCATCGATCATTAACCTCGTGTCGGCGACGTGTTTGCCTTCGCCGTCGAAATGAGCAAACCGATGGGGCGGGACTACGATCGGACATCCGTGGGCATCGCAACCGCCCGAGGCACTCGGAGGGCGCAGTGACGAAATTTCTGGCCAGGATCGTTGCCTGGATCACTGCCGGCTATCCGGAGGGAGTGCCCGGTCCGGACCGTGTTCCGCTGTTCGCGCTCCTCAAGCCGCGGCTAACCGACGACGAGGTCAGGGCCGTCGTCAAGGAGTTGTTGGATCGGGGCGAGTTCGACCATATCGACATCGGCGTGCTGATCACCGAAGTCACCGACGCGCTGCCGGCGCCCGAAGACATCGAGCGGGTACGAGCACGATTGGCAGCCAAAGGCTGGCCGCTCGACGATCCCCGCGAGCCCGAGGATTGAAGAATAGCCATCCTGCGCCCCGTTGCCGTTCCGTCCGGCGTCGCCGCTCTGTCGGTTCTCCCCGTGGTGGAGGACGTGCTGGCCGGGCGCGGCTGTGTACTGCCGGTGCCCGAAGACGACCCGCGCGAAACATCCTTGCTGACAATGTCTTTGCGGGTGGGGGACGAGATCGACGACGACGTGGCGGTGGTGGTGTCGACCTCGGGCACAACGGGCACACCGAAGGGAGCCCTGCTAACCGCGCCGGCGCTGATGGCCAGCGCGCGGGCCACGCATCGCCGCCTCGGCGGTGACGGGCAGTGGTTGCTCGCGCTTCCGGCCCATCACGTGGCGGGCCTGCAGGTGTTGGTGCGCAGTGTGGTGGCGGGTACGGAACCTGTGGCTGTCCCGGCGAATTTCTCGGCAGCCGAATTGGTTTCGGCCATTGCATCGATGGGGTCCGGGCGTCGGTATGTGTCTCTGGTGGCGGCACAGCTGGACAAGGTGCTCGGCGATGCTGGGGCTACCGAGGCACTGGCATCCCTGGACGCGGTGCTGATCGGTGGCGGCCCGATGCCACTTGGTCTTGCTGAAAAGGCTTCGGCGGCGGGCATTTCGGTGGTGCGAACCTATGGAATGAGTGAAACCGCCGGCGGATGCGTGTACGACGGACTGCCGCTGGACGGCGTACGCGTGCGCATCGACGACGGACGCGTCGTTCTCGGCGGGGCGACGCTGGCGAAGGGATACCGGAATCCGGTGTCGCCCGACCCGTTCGCGGAGCCGGGCTGGTTTCGCACCGATGACCTCGGTGCCGTTGACGAGTCAGGAGCATTGCGGATCCTGGGTCGGGTCGACGATGCGATCAGCAGCGGCGGGCTGACGGTACTACCGCAGCTGGTCGAGGCCGCGTTGGCGTCGCATGCGGCGGTCGCGGACTGCGCGGTGTTTGGCGTTCCCGACGACCGGTTGGGTCAGCGCGTCGTCGCGGCCGTCGTCGTCGCTTCCGGCGCTGCGGCACCGACGCTGGCCGAGTTACGCGCCCATGTCGCAACGACACTCGACCCGACAGCCGCACCGCGGGAGATACATCTCGTCAACGAAATCCCCCGCCGAGGTATCGGCAAGGTGGACCGGCGCGCGCTCGCCGCACGCTTCAGCTAGTCGTCATGCCAACCTACGAGCGACACTTTCGCTCCGGTTTTGGCGGCTGATGAGCTAGCGAGAATTCGCGCGTGCGTGGCACGTGTGTGGTGGATGCGGCCAGTGACCGACGTTGTTGCCAACGGCCAGTGGCACTGCCCGGTCCTGGGCGGACGGCGGCGGCGGTGACTGCGCCAGGTTTGAACTTTGACGGAACTGGCAATTTCTCTGCCAGCAGTTAACAAGACCCTCCTTCGGATCGGAATTGACCATGATCGTGCTCGGCATCATTCTCCTGTTGATCGGCTACTTCACCGGACTGTCGATCCTGTACACGATCGGCGGAATACTCGTCGTGATCGGCATCATCCTGTGGATCCTCGGGGCAGTCGGCCGTCCTGTCGGCGGACGAAAAGTCTGGTTCTAGCGCGGCCCGTAAATGCGGTCGCCACAGGACCGGCGACCGAGCATGATGGAGCGATGCGCCGCGAAGTGACTACCGTCGACGAGCTTCGCTCGATCGTCGGAAGGCCAGACGACTATGTCGCCAACAAGGTGAAGGCCAAGTTGTCGCCCGTTCAACGGGATTGGTTGGCGCACTCCCCGCTCGGATTCGTCGCGACGACCGATGCGCAAGGCCGCATCGACGTCTCACCTAAAGGCGATCCACCCGGGTTCGTTCACGTCATCGACGACACCACGATCGCGATTCCGGAGCGCCCCGGCAACCGACGCGCCGACGGCTATCTCAACGTGTTGCAGCGGCCATACGTCGGCACGCTGTTCTTGATTCCGGGCCGCGGAGACACGTTGCGCATCAACGGCTTCGCGCGCGTCCTCTCGGACGCCGACTACTTCGACACGATGGCAGTGAAGGGCAAGCGGCCGATCCTCGCACTCGAGATCGACATCGAAGAGGTGTTCTTCCATTGTGCGAAGGCGTTTCTTCGCTCGGACACCTGGGACCCGTCGACGTGGAACCCGTCGGCGTTGCCCAGCGTCGCCCAGATCGCCAAGGCGATTCGGCACGACTGGAGCCAGGCCCAGCTCGACGAGTACTACCGTGAAGACAACGTTCGCGCCCGGATGTACTGACCGCAGCGCACCTTCCAAACGTCGGCCAAACACCGTCGCTGATGCACTGGGGCAATGAGAAACACATGGCTACCGATGCTGGGGACCGTCGTAACGTCCGCGCTACTGTTCACTGCCGCCGCACCCGCGTCAGCCGAGCCCGGTGACGGGCCGCTGGTCCAGACGTCCTGCACCTATGCACAACTTCAAGCGGCCCTTCAGGTCGAGGCTCCCGACCTGTCCGCTCGGTTGGCTCAGAACCCCGACGCGCAGACCAAACTGCAGGCGTTTTTCGCGCTACCGGTCGACCAGCGCAAGCAGCGAATCCAACAGAAGCTGGCCGAAAATCCACAGTGGCAGGCGAAGATCGACGAGAAACGCAACACACCCGAAGGCCAGCAGAAGCTGCAGGTGTTGCAGCGCATCGCCGACACCTGTCACAACTACTGACTTCGCGGCAATGCCACCGCAACGGCAAGTCCGCCATCGGGTCTGGCGGTCGCCCGGACGCTGCCTCCATGGGCAGTCGCTATCGAGCGCACGATCGACAACCCAAGACCCGCGCCGCCACCGCTCGCGCCAGTGCGGTCGTCGACTGCCAGCCGGCGGAATGGTTCGAACAGCGAATCCACACGGTCCGAAGGCACCACAGGCCCGCTGTTCTCGACAACCAACCATGCCCACGACCGATCAGTCGTGAGTCTGACCGCCACCCAGCCGCCGGCGCGATTGTGCCGCACCGCGTTGTCGACGAGATTCTGTGCGATGCGCTCGAGCAGCGCCGGGTCGCCGATGACGAATGCCGGAGCGAGCTGCGCCTGGACGTGAATGCCTTTGCGGTGCATCGCGTCGTCGGCGACATCGACAGCTCGGCGGACACACTCGGCCAGGTCGATGCGCTGGCGGTTCTCGAGCTCTTGATCACTCTTGGCGAGCAGAAGCAGACCGTCGATCAGACGTTCGTGGCGTTGATTGACTTCCAGTAGCGTCGCCCCGAGCTGTCGGGTCGAGGCCGATACGTCGGGATCCTCCAGCGCCACCTCGATCAGCGTGCGGTTGATAGCGAGCGGTGTCCGCAGTTCGTGTGAGGCATTGGCGACGAAGCGACGCTGCCCGTCGAACGCGCGATCGAGGCGCTCGAGCATGGCGTCGAAAGTGTCGGCAAGCTCCTTGATTTCGTCGGTCGGGCCGTCGAGCGCGATGCGCTCGTGCAGGCTGTGATCTGCCACTCTGCGGGCGGTTGCGGTGACGTCCTGCAACGGCTGCAGCGCGCGCCCCGCGAGTAGCCATCCGAAGCCGCCCGCCGCGATCCCAACGCCGGCAAGGGAAACCAACGACCAAACCAGCATCCCGCGCAGCGTGTCCCGCCGGTCCTGTTGCGCTTGTTCGGACACGGCCGTGAGCAGGCTGTCGAGGACTGGACGATTTCGCACACCGCGATCGCTGAGAAACTGTCGGATCACGCCAGGCGCGCCTGCGCCGGGCCGACTGTCGAGCGACTGCTGGAGGTAGACGTACATCAGGGCGACGAGGATGGCGCCAGCTACGAAGAGGGCGCAGGCGTACAAGAGCGTGAGACGCAACCGAATGTTCATGGGATCCGGTATCCGACGCCGGGCACGGTTTCTATCACCGGCGGGTCGCCGAGCTTACGGCGCACCATCATGATGGTGTAGCGCACCACACCGGTGAACGGGTCGATGTGCTCGTCCCACGCCTTTTCGAGCAAGTCTTCGGCCGAGACCACTCCGCCGTCTGCCCGCAGAAGCTCCGCGAGGACGGCGAACTCCTTGAGAGACAACGCGATCGGGATATCGTCGCGGGTCACCGTCCGGCGATGTGGATCCAGTCGAATACCGCATTGCTCGAGTACGGGCGGGACGGCCGGACGCGCGCGCCGCGCCAGTGCCTGTACGCGGGCCACCAACTCGGCGAAGGCGAACGGCTTGCTGAGGTAGTCGTCGGCGCCCAGACCGAGTCCGGTGACCCGATCTGCCACCGCGGTGGCGGCTGTCAGCATCAGTATCCGCATGGCACCTTCGCCTGCTTCGGTCAACTTCGTGCATACGGTGTCGCCGGATACGACCGGCAGATCACGGTCGAGGACCACGACGTCGTAGTCGTTGACAGTCGCCCGCTCCAGCGCAGCCGCGCCGTCGTACGCCACGTCGACGGCCATGGCATGACGCCGCAGTCCAGCCGCAATCGCATCGGCCAGCAGTTGTTCGTCCTCGACTACCAGAACACGCACCTCACCATGGTGCCGTCACCGGCGTTTGAGCGCTGTGAGCGCACGACGAAGGTGCCGCACCCGAGCGGCGGCGCGGCACCGTCGTCCTCAGCGGATCAGAAGAGCCCTGGTCCGGGCAGTCCCCAACCCAGGCCGGGCAGCAGGCCCAGTCCGGAGGCCGGGCCGCCGAAGCCGCCCAGGCCGGGGCCGGGAAGCCCCCAGCCCGGACCCGGCAGCACACCCAAACCTGACCCCGGCCCGCCCCAGCCGCCGATGCCGGGGCCGGGCAGTCCCCAGCCGATTCCCGGATCGGCTGAGGCGACACCTGCGCCGATCGACATCGGGGCCAGAACCGCCGCCCCGATCAATGCGGCCGCGGCAACCCGCGAAACCGTCATCTTGACTGCCATCGTTGTCCTCCTGTGTGGTGGTAGGCACTGGAATACGTGCAGTCACGATGGTGGCGCGCGACGTGTTTGCGCCCTGTGAGGCTCAGATCATTGCGCGATGTCACGCCTTGACCAGCACCGCTCGGGTGTAGAGCAAGTGAAAGCCTTGGCGCTGAACATTCTGCTGCGACTTCGACCCGGGTTGCGTTGTGACGACAGCGATGTCGCAACCGGCATCGGCAGCGGCGCGCAGCCTGGTCGCTAATAGGGCCGTCTGCACCCCGCGGCGACGATGCGCCGGTGCGGTTGCCGCTCCGGTCAGCTGCGCGACCCCTTCTGCGGTCCGCATGCTCCCCTCGCCCACGATGCGGCCGTCGAGCAGTGCGACATAGGACTGCACGCCCGCCGCGGCCATGTCACCGATCGCCCGCCCGATCACGTCGCGTGGGAAATCCTCGTGCGACGGCACGCCCTGTTCGTCGGGATGGGCGAAGCCGTCGATGACCACCTCGAGCCACGTATCGAACTCGTCGGGCTCGGCCAGCCGTACGTCGACGCCCGAAGGCACGGCCCAACTATCCGCGGCTTTCAGCGGGCAGCCGAGGACGTTTTCGAATGAGATCAACCGATAGCCGCGGCCCGTCAGCATTGCGGCGAGTTCCGGGTCGCCCAGATGAGCGAGTTCGACCTGGGTCGGCACTCCACGCTCGGCGAACGACGTCTCGATCTCGTCCAGCGCATCCTGCGCCGGCAGACCTCCGAAGCCGAGACCCACGACTTTGTTCATCGGCGAATCGGTATCGGCGTAGCAGGCCGCGCCGCCCGCTAGCGGGATGACGAACGTGGCGGCGGCTCCGCGAGCGCGGGCCGCCTCCGTTGCCGCGGTGATCAACTGCGTTTCCACCCGTTCGATGCGCTCGCCCGACTCGACGCTGCAGAACAACGGGGTAGTCATGCCGTCATCACATCAGACGTCGTCACGCCGCGTCTCGACCCCGCCGCGAGCGTGCGCAAACTCCGTGTATTGCTCGGCGTGTTGCTCGCAGACACGCACGCTCGCGGAAATAGGGAGAATGGCGGTCGTGCGGGTTGGTCGATCAGAGGCGGTGGCGGTCTGTGTCGGCCTGCTCCTCGTCGTCGCGGCGTTCGTGGTGCCACACCTACACCTCGGCATCGTCACCCCGCTGATCAACTCCTCGGCGCAACGCATCCACGACTTCGCCGATACGGCGCCGATCTTCGGCTGGTGGAACGCCCACGTGGGCTGGGGTACCGTCCCGGCGATCGCCATCGCGGTCGTGGCGGTGCTGTGGGGACCAAGCGTGGCGGGGCGGTTGCCGTGGCGCTGGCTGCCCTGGGCATCATGGGCGACGGCAGCTGCGTGGGCGTTCTCACTGGCGATGATCGACGGCTGGCAGCGCGGCTTCGCGGGCCGCCTCACCGCGCGTCACGAATATCTGCGCCAGGTGCCGACAATCACTGACATTCCGGAGGCCTTGCGCGAC
Source organism: uncultured Actinomycetota bacterium (assembly GCA_963793055.1). Classification (GTDB taxonomy): domain Bacteria; phylum Actinomycetota; class Actinomycetes; order Mycobacteriales; family Mycobacteriaceae; genus Mycobacterium. Next base: position 57,922 of record CAWBYS010000007.1, read on the forward strand.
TTCGCCCGCAGAATCCCTGATTTCCAACCGGATTCGTGGATCACCCATGTGTCGGGCCATCCGCCGGGTGCGCTGATGACGTTCGTGTGGCTGGATCGCATCGGGTTGGGTGGCGGCGCGTGGGCGGCCCTGCTGTGTCTTCTCGTCGGGTCCAGTGCGGCAGCCGCGATCGTCGTCGCAGTGCGTGCGCTTGCCGACGAAGCGACGGCGCGCTCGGCGGCCCCGTTCGTCGCCGCGGCCCCGACGGCAATCTGGATCGCGGTCTCGGCCGACGGATATTTCACCGGCGTGGCGGCGTGGGGTATCGCGTTGCTGGCGCTCGCGGTGCGGGGTACGGCGCGACGACCGATGCTGGCCGCAGCGGGCTCGGGCCTGCTGCTCGGCTGGGGCATCTTCCTCAATTACGGGCTGGGGTTGATGGCTTTTCCCGCAATCGGTGTGCTGCTGTCGGCCGTGGACTGGCGGGCCGCGCTGCGTGCGTTTGTTCCGGCCGTCGTGGCTGCCGTCGCCGTTGTCGGCGTATTCGCCATCGCGGGGTTCTGGTGGTTCGACGGGTACACATTGGTGCAGCAACGTTATTGGCAGGGCATCGCGAACGATCGGCCATTCCAGTACTGGTCGTGGGCGAACTTGGCGTCGGTGGTCTGCGCCATCGGACTCGGCAGCGTCGCCGGTATCGGCAGGGTCTTCGACATCGCGGCGATCAGGCGTCGAATGGGTCTGCACCTGGTTGTGCTCGGCGCATTGGTGGCGATCGTCTTCGCGGATCTGTCGATGCTGAGCAAGGCTGAGACCGAACGCATCTGGCTACCGTTCATGGTGTGGCTGACGGCTGCCGCGGCGCTTCTCCCGCCGCGGTCACACCGGTGGTGGTTGGCCCTCAACGTCGTCGGCGCGCTGTTGCTGAACCACTTCATTCTGACGAACTGGTAGAAGGCGCATCGCAACGTAGTAGAGCGGCACGCACGCCCACACGATCGCCAGCGAAATCCACAGTCCCAGTGGATAGTTGCGGTCGAGGACCGTCATGTTGTCCGGTCGCATGCCCGGCTTCCCGTACACGGGGATCGCGAGGAAGACCAGCACGACGCTGAAGAACGCCGCGACTGCGACGGGTGGCCACCACCTGCCCGGGATCAGCCGTCGGCCTGCGAAGCCCAGCGCCACGCACAACGGCGCGAACACGAAATCGTGCAGCACCACCCCGACCAACGCCCACACCAGGATTCTGATGATGATCACCGGCGGGTTGTCCCACAGCAGGACCGCCCCGTAGGCACCGACGGCAATGCCCATCACGATGAGCACCACGCGCGCCGGGGTCATCATATGACCTCGATTCGGGCCAGCCACTTCGTCTGCAGCACACCGGGTCTGGTGGGTGCGATCAATCGGCACGGATAGCCGTGGTCGATGTGCAGCGTCCCGCCGTTGAGCTTCAACGCGATCAGCGTCTTGGAGTCACGCGTATGCCGGGCCGGCAGCACGGTGCGCGAATACGGGCCGGGCGGCTCCAGCGAGATCATCCGCACGTCGGAGTCCGGCGGGCCGCCGACCGTGGCGATCAGATCCGCGAGCAGGACACCGGTCCATTCGGCGTCGGCGCTCCAGCCCTCGACGCACGCGATCGGGAGGCGATGGGTGACCTGCGGCATGGCCTGCAAATCGGCGAGGGTGAACGCTCGCGAATCCTGGCCGTTCGTCACCGTCAGTCGGTAGGCCGGCGACTGCGCGCTGCGCAACACGCCCGCGGCGATGGCCGTGCGGTTGATCGGAACGCCTTGTGGCCCTTGACCGGAGCGCGGTGCGAGCACCGATACCTTGCGCAGTAGCGGGATCGTCTGTCCCGCGGTGGCCAGCGTCGCGATACCGACCGCAAGCCAGGTGCCACGCAACACCGTACGTCGCGACGGCCCGGCATGCAGGCCGCCTGGGAGCTCCTCGATCGGCTCTCCGAGCGCGCGGCGAATGACCGGCAGCTTGACCCCGATGTGCACCAGCACCGCCCCGGCGGCGACGTAAGCCATCGCGTAGTGGCTGGTGGTGAAGAAGAACTTGAACGCATACCACTGAGCGATGTTCAGCAGACCCGTGGAGAGTTGAAACAGCATGGACGCGACCAGCACCAGGATCGACAGTCGTTCGATCTGGCGGACGAGTCCGCCGAAAAGGGGGGCCTCGAACAGCTTCGGCCACACCGACCACAGCTTGACGACGATGAGCGGTATCGCCGCGATACCGGAGACGACGTGAAGTCCTTGCGTGACCCGGTATAACCAGACCGGCCGCGTCGGCCAGAAGAACCACGGCTGCGGGTGCTGGATGAAGTGACTGATCAGGCCGGTGAAGAAGCAGATGGCGATCGCGACTCCGAGCCACAGCCCGACGCGTGCGGTGACCGCAGTACCCCTCAGTCGCGTGGTCATTTCGCCGCCAAGCTGGCCACCACGCGGGTTCCGATCGGATGAATCGCCGTCACGGCCAACCCGACATCCTCTGCGAGCCTGGCGACGCAGTCGATACCGACCGACGCCCACGGGAACCACGGCCCGATCGTGCGGGAGGACTCCAACCGCACCCATCCGGCTTCGACCCCGCTGATCGCCGCGTCGAACTCGGCGACGCACCGCCCGCCACAGCACAGCAACTCCGCGGCCCGGCGAAGCACCCGCCACGGATCGCCGCCCAGTCCGACGTTTCCGTCGGCGAGAAGCACGGTGTGCCATCGGCCGGTGCCGGGCAGCGGATCGAAGACATCGCGTCGCAGGACCGGTGCGCCGCTACGGCGAGCCAATTCGACGGCGGTGGCCGACTGGTCGACGCCAAGCGCCGGCACTCCCCGCTTTACGAGGTGAGCCACCAATCGGCCGGGGCCACAACCCAAGTCGATCGTCGGGCCGTTGCACAGGCCGATGACCGCGCGGTCGAACCTCGTGTCGGCGTGCCTGCCCCCGAGCCAGCTTCGGACCGGCAGTCGGCGCACCCGGCCGTCGCCGTGGCGTATCCAGCAGCGCTCACCGCCGAGGGCGCGGTCATAGAGGTTGCCGAGCATTCAGACTCCCGCCTCGACGGTGGCGCGCACGAACCGGCCGTCGGCGCGGCAGGCGCGACGAACGGCATCGACATCGTCGACGGTGTCGACGTCGGTCAGCTCACCCACCAGCTTCACGTGTACCTGCGTGTCCCGCAAGGCGGCGAGCGTTACAGCGCCGGTGTCGAGCCGCGACATCGGCACGGCGCGCAGGCACTCGGCCATGCGCGGGTCGGTGACGCCGAGCACCCACCATCCGCCGTCGCGGGCCATGCCCAGCACCGCGTCACAGCCCAGCAGTGCCTGCGCACACTCGGCGATCAACTCGGCCGTCACCTGCGGGGTGTCCATCCCGATCTGCAGCACGGGGAGCCCGTGTGCCGTAGCGGCGTCGACGATGCGCATTGGCCAGCCGGTCGGCGAAGTCCGCGCCGCGCTGCGGGACGACGGTGAACTCGGCGAGACGGTTCGCGATCTCCTCCCGTGGCTGGCCTGGCGTCAGGTCGCCGGTCATCGCGACCACCCTGCGCCTGGACCGGTGCGGCGGCCACCGCATCGAGGGTGTCCAGCAGCGCCGCGGCCGCGATGTCGGCGGCGGCGCCATCACCCACGGTCGCGGCGAGCCGCGTCTTCGCCAGGCCGGGTACCGGAGCCTTGGCGACCACGAGCACGGCCACCGGAATCATGAGATCACCCGCCAGAAATCCAGACGCGGCAATGAAACTGCCGCGCACCGACCCGCTCACCTTCGACTTGCCGCCGGTGCGCGGGCCGTAGGCGACGTCACGCTCGACCACCGTCCACCCGGCCTTCGCTGCGCGCACGAGCAGTTCGAGCGGATAGCCGGAGCGACGGTCGGTCACACCGAGCGCGAGCAAGGCGTCACGCCGCACGACCCGCATCGGCGCGATGTCGTGCACCGGCAGGCCGTGCCGCGTGCGCAGGCGCCAGCACACCGCTGCCGTCCCCAACCGGGCATGCCAGGGCCAGCGCAGCCCGTCTGACTTTGCGGCGCCGCCCGATCGCCATGTCGGCGCCGTCGAGGTCGGCGACCAACGCCGGCAGATCGCCGGGATCCAGCGATCCGTCGGCGTCCAGCACCGCCACGATCGGCGTCGTCGCCGCCACCACTCCGGCGTGCACCGCCGCGCCGTAGCCGGGCACGCGTTTCGGTGACCACCTCGGCGCCGTGCGGTTCGTGCCACCTCGGCGGTGTCGTCGGTGCTGTTGTTGTCGACCACCAGGGCTCTGTACCCGGCTGGCATCGCGCCAGGACGCCCGGCAGTGATGCCGCCTCGTTGAGGCAGGGCAGCACCACCGTGACCGGACAGTCGGGCATGGCTTGAGGCTAACCATGCCCGATGTGGGCCGCGACTGGGTGAATGCGTGACAAAACCATGACATCGACGCAGGTAGTGGCGCCGCCGGACTACTCTCGAAGTGTGACGCGGGTGCTGATCGCCGACGACGACACCGTCGTGCGCGATGTCGTGCGCCGGTATCTGGAGCGTGACGGGCTCGACGTGTCGATCGCCCACGACGGCACCGAGGCCCTGCGGCTGCTCGGCTCGGAGCGCATCGACGTCGCCGTGCTGGACGTGATGATGCCCGGCCCGACGGGTTGGCGTTGTGCCGGAGCCTGCGGCAGCGCGGCGACTACGCTATTCCGGTGATCCTGCTGACGGCGCTCGGCGAGGAGGACGACCGCATCGCCGGGCTCGAGGCGGGCGCCGACGATTACCTGACGAAGCCGTTCAGCCCTCGTGAGCTCGCGCTGCGCGTGCGCTCGGTGCTGCGCCGCGCCGCGACGCCAGCGGGCCAGCCTCCGCTGGACATCACCGTCGGCGAGATGACGCGTGTCGACCGCCGCGCGGTCGGTGACCGTCAAGGGCGCGCCGGCGTCGCTGACCAATCGCGAGTTCGACCTGTCTGTTGTTCTTCCTCACCCATACCGACACCGTGTTCTCCCGCGAGGAGTTGCTGAAGAAGGGTGTGGCACTGGGAATTCGGCGACTTGTCGACCGTTACGGTGCACGTCAAGCGGCTGCGTTCCAAGCTCGGCGATCAACACGGAGTGCAGACGGTGTGGGGCCGCGGCTACCTGTGGAGTGGCGGCAGATGCGACAACTGACCTGTGGGAGATCGCCGGGTTGCGTTGGCTTGCTCGGTGCCGGTGGTGCTCGCGGGAGCGATCATCATCAGACTTGGCCCGGTCCTGGTCGCTGGCGGTCAGCATGGTTGCCCTGGTGCTCATCCCGGTCCTGGCGACGTTCACCGGGGTGCTCGGCGCCAGCGGCTTCATGATCACCGAGACCTTCGAGCGGACGGCGATCGTGCTGGTGATCGTGTCGGTCGTGACGATTCCCGCGGCGGTGATGCTGGCCCGCTACCAGGCCCGCCGCACGGTGTGGGAGCAGGAGATCCGCGACTCCGAGCGAGCCGCCGAGCAGTCGCGGCGTCGACTGGTGGCGTTCGTCAGCCACGACCTGCGCACGCCGCTGGCCGGGATTCGCGCGGTCTCCGAGGCGATCGCCGACGGCGTCGTCCCCGACGCCGAGGTGCGGGTACACGCGAAAACAATTGAGCAGGAGTCGGTTCGGTTGTCCGAGATGGTCGACGACCTGTTCGAGATGTCGAAGATCAACGCCGGGGCGGTACAGCCGGCGTTCGACAAGGTGGCGCTCGACGAGGTCGTCGACGACGTGCTGGCCGCGCACCAGATCGCCGCCGAGCGCGCCGGCGTTGCGTTGAAGGCCGAACTGCCGCCGAAGCCGGTGCGGGTGCTGGGCAGCGACCGCGCGCTGGTGCGGGTGCTGTCGAACCTGGTGGCCAACGCGATCGCACACACGCCCGAGGGCGGCCGGGTGTCTCTGGCGCTGGGCTCCGACGAGAACGGCGCGTGGGCGCGGGTCGACGACACCGGTGTCGGGATCGACGAGGCCGACCTGCCGCGGGTGTTCGACGTCGCCTATCGCGGCTCCAACGACCGCGTGCCGCGGGCGGATTCGTCACTGCCGAGCGGGTCGGGCCTCGGTCTGGCGATCGCGGCGGGGTTGGTGCAGGCGCACCGCGGCACGCTGTCGGCGCACAACCTGGCCAACGGCGCCCGGTTCGAGGTGCGGTTGCCGCTGGCCGTCGAGGACTAGTCGGGCTCGGCAGCGGGAAGGCATCGGCGGTGCCAACCTCTGCGCGAAATTGTCGCTTGTAGCCGCGATCGCCTACGCATTAAGCGAGATTGTCGCTGCGAGGTTGGCACGGCGGAGGTCGTCAACCGCCAAGACGGGCTCGCCAGCACGACCGAGCGCACCCGTTGAGGGTGAGTGGCGGCCAGCACCATCAGAGATAGTGCCGAGTCCGTCATCCCGAATACTGATGCTCGCTCGCTACCGACCGCGTCGAGGACCGCGACAAGCCCATCGGTCCACACCTGTATCGACGGGTTGTCGGTCGGAGTCGAATCGGAGCTGCCGACCCCAAGCACGTCGGTCAAGATCAAGCGGCTGAAGGACCCGAGCCGGTGAAGGTATACAGCGACCGTGGGTTCGTCCCACACCAGGTCGATCGGGAAGTTCGGATTGAGCGCGAAAAGCAAGTCCGGTCCCGCGAAAAGCAAGTCCGGTCCATGGTCACCCAGAACCTGATACGCGAAATGACTTCCGCCGTCACACGCATAGTGCGTCTCAGGCATGGCCCCCATGGCATGAGCATGCCACCTGACCGGCAGGTTCACTGCCGAACTGTTGTATTTGAGTGATCGTTCTACTATCGTCGGAAACCACACCATCGATGTGGAGGTTGGCGATGCCCACGAAGAGTGCGGACAAGGCACGACGCAAGTTCAAGTTCGAGCGGCGCATGGGCCGCGTCGTGATGAACCCGGTGGTGGCAGCACTCGACCGCATCGGCATCCGTTCGTCGCTCGTGGTCGACCTGGAGACCGTCGGACGCAAGAGCGGCGAACCACGACTCGTGCCGCTGGCGGGGTCCATTGACGGCAACGACCTATGGGTGATCTCGCAGCACGGCCGCCGCGCCGGGTGGGCCTACAACATCGCCGCCAACCCGAACGTCCGCGTGCGGGTAAACAATCAATGGCGTACTGGCACGGCCACTTTCGAGCCTGACGATGATGTCCGCGCCCGCGCCCGCAGCTTCGGCGGCAACGGCAAGTTCAGCCAGTCGGCCACCGCGCTGACCATGCGCGCGATGGAGAGCGACCCCATCTCGGTTCGGATCACCTTCGACTGAGCCTGCTTTCGGCTGTTTCGCGCCACGCGACGTGGGTACAGGACACCCCGTCTGGCACGAAACGGAGGCTCGATGAAGACGCAGACGAGAACAGGACTGGCTCTGTTCGGCGGCGCTGCCGCAATGGTGTTGGCGGTCGGCTGCGGAGGCGGTGACAGCGGAGGGTCGAGCAGTACCTCGAGCACGACGACGAGTTCGACGACATCCGTGACGACCACCACGAGCGCCCCGGCAACGACAACCGCCCCCGGCACGGGCGGGGCACCGCCGGCGGTGTGACCGGTGGCGGCGACGCCAACGGCGGTGGCGGCAGCGTCCCCGGTGGACCGACCGGTGGCGGCGACGCCAACGGTGGCGGCGGCAGCGTGCCCGGCGGCCCGACCGGTAGTGGCGGCCCAGGCGGCGGTGGCGGATCCATTCCCGGCGGCCCGTCAGGTGGCGGCGGACCCGGCGGCGGTGGCGGCTGCGTTCCCGGCGTCGGCTGCGTCAGCGTGCCGTAGCGCGAGGTCTCAATCGGGCAGCGAGTTGCCGAGTCGCTCGGCGGCGGCCAGATAGTCCTCGATGAATTCGCGCACCACTTCGCGGGCGGGCTTGACCTTGTTCATCAGGCCGACGCCCTGCCCGACGAAGTAGGTGGCCAGCGCCTGCGCACCCGGATGGCCCTGTGCGGCAAGCACGTCGATGCGGCGAATGACCGGCTCGGCGACCATGTTCTGCAGCGGCAACGGCAGCGGCTTGCGTCCGCCCTCGTGCGGCAACCACGCGTCCGTCCAATCCGAAACCAGCTGCCGCGCAGGCTTTCCGGTGCGTCCTGCCGATCGAATAGTGTCGCGTGACGTCGCCGCCAAGAACTTCTGCACGGTGTGCGGCGCCGTCTCGGCCTCTTCGGTGGTGAGCCACACCGAACCGGTCCATGCGCCGTCGGCGCCCATCGCTACGCACGCCGCCATCTGCCTGCCGGTGACGATCCCGCCGGCGGCCAACACCGGCACCGCGCCCTCGATGGCCTCGATCACCTCGGGGACCACCACCAGCGTCGACACCTCGCCGCAGTGTCCGCCCGCTTCGGTGCCCTGCGCGACGATCACGTCCACGCCCGCCTTCACCTGCTTGACCGCGTGCTCCTTGGCTCCGACGAGTGCCGCGACCGGGATGCCACGGTCCTTGCCCGCTTCGATCATGTAGTCCGGCGGCACGCCCAAGGCGTTGGCGATCAGCTTGATCGGATGGCTCATCGCCACGTCGAGCAGATCCTGCCCGGTGTTGCCGGACAAGAACGACGGGCCGGTTCGGGCTTTGGCTTCGGGGTCGATGTCGTGTTCGGCGAGCAGGTCGTCGATGAAGGTGCGGTAGTCCGCGGGAATCCGGTCGGCGAGCGCCCCGGACGACAGCTTCTCGCCCTTGCCCTCGAACTTCGCGGGAACGATGAGGTCAAGGCCGTACGGCTTGCCGCCGACGTGGTCGTCGATCCACTTCAGTTCCTGGTCGAGAAGTTCGGGGGTGTACGCGGTCGCGCCCAGCACACCGAGTCCGCCTGCGTTGGTCACCGCGGCCACCACGTCGCGGCAGTGGCTGAACGCGAAGAGCGGGAAATCGATACCGAACTGCTCACAGATGGCGGGCTTCATCCCACCAGTATTACTAAGTGAGATCTGTCGACGACAGGAACCCGTCAATCTCGGCGAGCATCTGGCGGCCGTCTAGCAGTTCTGGATCGTTGTGCCCAGCGCCCGCCACCACGACATACCGCTTCGGCTCGCCTGCGGCGTCGTACAACCGCCGGCTCAATTCCTCCGGGACGATGTCGTCGCGGTCGCCCGCGATCACCAACAAGGGCACCCGGACCGACCCGATGCGCTCGATCGACGGGTAGCGGTCCAACAGCAGTCGTCGCGCCGGCAGGAACGGGTAATGCACCGCGGCCACGTCGGGCAGCGAGGTGAACGGCGACCGCAACACCAAAGCCGACGGCGGCTCTTCCACCGCCAGGCCGACAGCCACCGCGGCGCCCAAGGATTCGCCGAAGTAGACGATCTTGTCGACGCCGGCGTGCGTCAGCCACGTCCGAGCGGCGCGTGCGTCAGCCGCCAGACCCTCTTCCGACGGACTTCCGGGGTTGCCGCCGTATCCGCGGTAGTCGAACAGCAATACGGGGTGACCCATGCGGTTCAGTGCCGCCGCCAGTCCGACCCGCATCGAACGGTCACCGCCGTTGCCGTTGCACACAAGCACCGCCGAGCCACCATCGGACACCGGGAAGAACCAAGCCCCCAAACGCATTCCGTCATCCGTTTCGATGACGGCGTCGCGACCGTTGGGCAATACCGTGGCGGCCTGCGGCATCGGACCGGGCGACGGGAAGTAGATCAACCGTCGCTGCAGGCCCCAGATGCGACTCAGCACGGCGCCGACCTCGTTTAGCTGCGTAAAGGCGCGAACGCGAACTCCCGTAGCCCGTCCCGCGGGTCGACCGCAGCGCGGAAGCCCAGCAACTTCACAGCGCGTTCCGGATCGGCGACGATGTGGCGCACGTCGCCGCTGCGGTACTGGCCGGTGACGACGGGCGCGGCGTCGCCGCGGGCATCACACAACTCCGTCGCCACCTCGAGGATCGAGATCGGCCGCCCGGAGCACACGTTGAAAGCGTTGAATCCCTCCAGCGACGAATCGACGGCCGCCGCATTGGCCGCGGCGATATCGTCGACGTGGACGAAGTCGCGCATCTGACCGCCGTCCTCGAAAACCCTTGGCACATCGCCGGATTCGAACTCGGAACGGAAGATCGCCGCGACTCCCGAGTACGGGGTGTCGCGCGGCATGTGCGGGCCGTAGACGTTGTGATAGCGCAGCGCGATCACGGAGCCTCCGACTGCGTCAGCCCAAGCCAACGCGTAGTGCTCCTGTGCGGTCTTGCTCGCCGCGTACAGGCTGCGCGGCCGCAGCGGTGCGTCCTCACCGACCAGCCGCCACATGCACCGTCGCCTCGCATGTTGGACATCGGTGCTCGAACACGCCGGCGTCCAGGTCGGCGCGCGAGCGCGGCAGCGGGTCGACGGGACCGTGCTCGGGACAGTCGAAACGGCCCTGCCCGTAGACCACCATCGACGAGGCGAGTACCAGCCGTTGACATCCCGCGGCGAACATCTCGGCGAGCAGCACCGTGGTGCCGTAGTCGTTGTGGCTGCCGTAGGCCGGCGCGTCGCCGGCGTTCACTCCGGCGCCCACCACCGCAGCCTGATGGCAGACGGCGTCGACGCCCTCGAGCAGTGGGGCGAGTGCGGACGCGTCGCGGATGTCGACCACCTCGCATCCGGGCGGTGGCTGCGCACCTGGCCCGTGCGCGGCGGGCAGCATCGCGTCGACGGCGACGACCTCGTGGCCCGCGTCGCGCAGCACGGTGCCCACCCGGGCACCGATGAAGCCCGCGGCGCCGGTCAGCAGGATCTTCATGGCAGATCGAAGGGCAACTGGACGCCGTCGTGCGGGAGGCAGTGCGTGCAGGTCCGTTCGACGGCCACCTGATCAATCGCCTCGTGTACGAGCTTCTTGAACGGCACCAGGTTGCGTTCGAATTCGGCGAAGACGTCGACCGCTCGCACACCCGATCCGGTTTCGATACCCGCATCCAGATCGGTCACCAAAGCGATGGCGGCGTAACACATTTCGAGCTCGCGGGCGAGCACAGCTTCGGGATAGCCGGTCATGTTGACCAGCGTGAAACCTTGGCCCGCGAACCAATGGCTCTCGGCACGGGTGGAGAACCGCGGTCCCTGGATCACCACCATCGTCCCGCCGTCGACGACGCCCGGCAGGTCGGCCGCTGCGGCCCGCAGCGTCGGGCAGTACGGGTCGGCGAACCCGACGTGGATGCCGCCGGAGTCGAAGTACGTGTCCTCACGCCCACTGGTGCGGTCGACGAGTTGGTCGGGCACCACCATCGCTCCCGGCCCCAACTCTGGTGTCGAGACTGCCCACCGCACACGGCCCGAAGATCCGCCGCACACCGAGTGCGCGGAGCGCCCACATGTTGGCGCGGTAGGGAACGGAGTGCGGCGAGAACTCGTGTTCGACGCCGTGTCGAGGCAGGAACGCCACCTCGTGCTCGCCGACCGTGCCGACGGTGATCGGCGCGCTCGGTGGGCCGTACGGGGTGTCCAGATTGATGGCGCGGGCGTCCGAACCGAAGAACGAGTAGAAGCCGCTGCCGCCGATGACACCTAGCAAGGGTTGCTACTCGTCCTCGGTCTCGCCGTCCGACTGCTTCGAAGCGCGCCGGACGCCATCGCGGATCTCGAACACGTCCGTCGCGAGCCCACCGATGGCGTTGGCCACGTCCTTGACCGCGGTCGTGATGATCGAGGCGACCTCTCCGACCGTCGATGCGCCGGCCCCGACGATCTCCTGCATCGCATCCTTGCGGATCTCCGTCTTGCTGAGTCGCTCGTCCATGCGGTCAGTCTGCCACGATCAGGCCCCGTGCAAGACTGACGCTCGTGGCCAGTTTCGCGCAGTGGATGGAAGGCGCTCGGCCGCGAACGCTTCCCAACGCGATCGCGCCGGTGATCGCGGGCACCGGGGCGGCAGCCTGGCTGGATGCCGCGTGCTGGTGGAAGGCGCTGCTGGCGCTGCTCGTCGCCGTCGCGATGATCGTCGGCGTCAACTACGCCAACGACTACTCCGACGGCATCCGGGGCACCGACGATGTGCGCGCAGGACCACTGCGGCTGGTCGGGTCGAAGGTCGCGACACCCCGGGCGGTGCTGACGGCGGCGGTGGTCAGTCTCGGCATCGCGGCGGTGGCCGGCCTGGTGCTGGCCTGGTTCAGCGCGCCGTGGCTGATCGCGGTCGGGGCCGTGTGCATCGCGGGCGCGTGGCTCTACACGGGCGGCTCGAAACCCTACGGGTACCTCGGGTTGGGCGAGGTCGCGGTGTTCGTGTTCTTCGGCCTCGTCGCGGTGCTCGGCACGCAGTACACCCAGGCGTTGCGGATCGACTGGGTGGGCGCCGCGATTGCGGTGGCGATGGGAAGCATGTCGTCGGCGGTGCTGGTGGCCAACAATCTGCGCGACATCCCGACGGACAAGCAATCGGGAAAGATCACGCTGGCCGTGCGGCTCGGCGACGCCCGCACCCGGATGCTGTACCAGGCTCTGCTGGTCGTGGCGTTCGCGCTGACGCTGGCGCTGATCGTCGCGACGCCGTGGGCCGCCGTCGGGTTGGTGGCCTTGCCGCTGGCGGTGCGCGCGTCGGGCCCGGTGCGCAAGGGGCTCGGCGGGAAGGACTTGATCCCGGTCTTGCGCGACACTGGGCTGACGATGCTGGTGTGGGCCGTCGCAGTGGCCGTCGCATTGGCGATTTCGGCGTGAAAACCTGCGCTCAGCGCAGGTTTTCACGCCCAAATCGCGACTAGGAGACGGTGGTCGGGGCGTCGGACGCCTTGACCAGTTGTACGTCCGGCCGGGCGGGCACTGCGTCGGCGAGGAACCAGCGGAATGCGAGGTTGCCGCGCGGATAGTCGACAGTGCTGATCGAGTTCGGATGACCCGTCATTCCACGCGAAATGACGACCGTGACCGAACCGTCGGCGTTTGGCACCGCGCAGTGGCCGTTGATCGAGCAGCGCGCGTCGCCCCGATTGTGGGCGGCCATGAACTGGTTCCACACCACCAGGTTCCAGAACCGGCATGACGGCGGCCGGTGCGTGACGACGAGGGCCTCGTCGTCCTTGAGGACGAAACTGCCGTAGGCGTAGCAGGCGTCGCGCGCCGACCAACCGAAGTTGGCGTCGGGCACCTGGTAGGGATCGGCGAATTGGTTTGCCACCTGCGAGATTTCGTGACCCAGCGTGTGCGAATCGTCGACTCGGACGCCAACGGCCAGCGGCACGATCGCGAACATCGTGCGCAGCCAGGCCGCACTGGCCCGCAGCGCCGCCGCCGTTTCCGTGTCGCCGTGGTGCACTGGATCGGGTTCATCGAGCGCCTCGATGCGCCAGCTGACGGGGCGCCCGGTGTCGGGGTCGGCTTGATAGTCGCGCGTCATCAGCACGACGCCGTCCTCGGTCGGGCCCATCTCGAACGAGAAATTCCCGTCCGTGTCGAACTCGAGATCGTCGTCGCGCACGATGGCCACGATCTTGTCCGACCATGCGCCCGGTGAGGGTTCGTTGTAGGCCGTCACCGAAAAGTAGACGCTGTCACCGCGATTGCCGCTGATCCGGTAGCGGCGGGCCGGGTCGACCGGGCACATGTAGTAGTAGGCGTCGGTGTTGTCGCCGCCCCACCGGCGGTCGCGCCGGAACGGTGTATTGACCTCGATCCACACCGGGCGGCTCGGCTCGGGGAACAGATAGGTGTCGAGCGCGACACCCAGCGTGGTCGCGAGCATGCGGTAGCCGTCGGCGATGTGCCGATCGTCGCTGACGGCGCGGTCGCCCTCGAGGAACACCCGATCGAGGCTGCCGAGCGTGTCGAGCAGTTCGCGCCACGCCTTGGTGGATTCGTGTTGCGGAGCCGCCTGGCCGGCGACGTCGGACTGAGTCATGCGCTGATTCCTCTCGTGATGAGGTCCGCCGCGCGATTGGACCATGCGTTGTCGAGGGTGTCGCCGTGAGTGATGAGTGCCAGGAAAGTGATGCCCGCGATCGCGTCGACGACATCGGCCGCAGCCACGTCGGGGCGAACCGCGCCGCGGGCCGCCGCCGCCGCGAGCCAGTCGGTCAGCCCGCGGGACAGCACGTGGCCGAAGCGCTCGAGCAGTGCGGCGTGCAGCGTCGGGTCCGCGGCTGTCTCGCCAACAAGGCCGGGCAGTGCTGCGCGGGCCGCGGGCGTGGTCAGCACGGCCATCGTCCGGCGCACCATCTCGCGCACGTCGCCGCCGAGTGAGCCGGTGTCCGGAAGCTCGGTGTCGTCGCTGAACGGAAAAACGGCCTCGTGCACGAGGTGCGCCTTGGACGGCCAGCGGCGGTAGATCGCCGGCTTGCTCGTACCGGCCCGCCGGGCGATGGCGTCGACCGAAAGGGCTGCATAGCCGGTCTCGCCGAGCAGCTCGACGGTCGCATCGAGCACCGCACTATCGATCCGGGGATCACGAGGCCGTCCGATTTCAACCGTCATTACGAAACTCAGAGTAACATAAGTCGCCGTGACCGACACCGCAGCCAATACAGTCCAGCTGGAGGACCTCGCCGCGCCCCGCTTCGCCCCCGAGGCGGAGCCGCTGCGCGAGATGATGGCGGCGATGGCGCCCGAGTGCCCACTCGACGCCGACGTGCTGCACGCCAAGGCCACCGCCGATACTGGCCTCGACGATTTCGGCGCTGACGATTACCGCGAGCGACTCGACGTGTATCTGGCTGCGCTGAAGGAGATTGCGGGCATGCAACCCGCGGGCATCGTCAACTTCCACGCACAGCTGCTGCAGTTGTTGAAGAACCGCCTGCTGCTCACCGATCTGCTGAAACGCCATCCCGAGATCCACGACATCGAGCTGGCACCGCCAATCGTCATCGCCGGCCTGCCCCGCACCGGCACCACCCACCTGCACAACCTGCTCGCGGCCGCGCCAACCTTCCGCACCATGCCGTACTGGGAGAGCAACGAACCGTTCCCGCTGGCGGCGGAGGCCGGCATCGACCCCGACCCGCGCCGGATCCGGATGGACGCCGCGGTCGAGTTCACGAACATGGTGATGCCGTACTTCCCGTTGATGCACGAGATGACAACCGACCACGTGCACGAGGAGATTCAACTGCTGGCCAACGACTTTTCGACGATGTTGTTCGAGACACTCGGGCACGTGCCGCGCTGGCGCGACTACTACCTGGCCCACGATCAGACCCCGCACTACGAATACCTCAAGACCCAACTGAAGGCGATGCAGTTCCTGCGCGGGGGACGGCGGTGGCTGCTCAAGTCGCCCCAGCACCTCGAACAGCTGCCGGTACTGAACCGGGTCTTCCCCGGCGTCGTCGTCGTGTTCACGCATCGCGACCCGGTCCCGGTGACGCTGTCGATGCTCGCGATGATCACTTACACCGCGCGGATGTACTGCCATCCGGTGCCGGTGAGCGACATCGCTGCGACCTGGCTCGACCGGCTCGAGCTCATGCTCAACGCCTTGGTCCGCGACCGCGGGGCCGTGCCGCCGGAGCGCTCGCTCGACATCCGCTTCGACGACTTCATGGCTGACGAGATCGGCGTCGCCGCAGAGATTTACGACCTCGCTGGAGAAGAGCTGGCCGCCGATGCACGCGATGCGCTCGTTGCCTATCTAGCCGGACACGAGCGCGGCCGGCTGGGCCGGATCGCGACGTCCGCCGAGATGTTCGGCCTCGACGACGCCGACATACGGCACCGTTTCGCGCCCTACGTCAAGCGTTTCCTCTCGTAGCGCCTGAATTCATCTGCCTGGCGTTCCCGCGACCGCTCATCCGTGTACGGTTTCATCCCGAAATTCTGTACCACGACGAGCGCTCGCCTGTGCGCGGCGGTTTACGCTTGATCATCCGGCCGGCCATTGCCACGCCGGTGACGTAAGGGGACGGCCATGACCGACACCGAACAAGCCGAACAAGCCGGGCGCCTCGCCTCGGGCAACGTCGACGCCCTCCTTCCGCAAGAGGGGCGATCGGTCGAAGAGGAGCGCCTGCACCGCAAGCAGAATCTCGCCGCGGCATTCCGGTTGTTCAGCCGGTTCGGTTTCGACGAGGGCGTCGCGGGGCACATCACCGCCCGCGATCCCGAGATGACGGACCACTTCTGGGTCAACCCGTTCGGAATGCACTTCGGCCACATCCGCGTGAGCGATCTGTTGCTGGTTCGACATGACGGCGCGATCGTGCACGGCGACCTCCCGGTCAACCAGGCCGCGTTCGCGATCCACTCCCAGATCCACGCCGCCCGCCCGGACGTAATCAGCGCCGCCCACTCTCATTCCGTGTACGGCAAGACGTGGTCGACGCTCGCGCGACTCCTCGATCCGATCACTCAGGACGCCTGCGCGTTCTACGACGACCACGCCCTCTTCGACCAGTACTCCGGCGTCGTGCTCGACGTCGAGGAGGGCAAGCGCATCGCGCACGCGCTCGGCGACTGCAAGGCCGCCATCCTGCGCAACCACGGACTGCTCACCGTCGGCCAGTCGGTCGAGGAGGCCGCGTGGTGGTTCATCACCATGGAGCGATCGTGTCAGGCGCAGCTGTTGGCCGAGGCCGCCGGCACGCCGGTGCTGATCGAGGCGTCGATGGCCAAACACACGGCCGGCCAGGTGGGCACCCACTTTGCGGGCTGGTTCAGCTTCCAGCCGTTGTTCGCGCGCATCACCCGCGAACAGCCCGATCTTTTCGACTGACGGCTAGCCGGGCGACGTACCCGTCCAGTACTCGACGAACCGGTCGTCGGCGAACCGGAGGATGTCGTTACCGGTGAACCGCTTGGGGCCGTCCGCAGCCGCGCCGGTGCCAATCCATCGAGCCGCCACCAGATCCCCGTCGACGAACGGTGCGATCTCGACGACGAACTTCAGCTCACTCAGCATCGCGTGGGTTTCGTCGATCAACTTCGTCAGCTCGTCGGGACCGTGGACGTCGCGATCCGGCCAGTGTCCGACGAAGTCGGCAGAAACCAACTCCGCCGCGACCGGTTTGCCGGCCCACAACTCGTCGATCCAGCGTCCGTACATTTCCTTCGCAGAGGTCATGGCATTCCTTTACCCCGCGGCCATCCCGACTATGCAGGTCGGCGTTATTTCAGCGCATCGAGCAGCCGATCGAGATCGTTCTCGTCGTTGTACAGGTGAAAACCCACCCGCACGGCGCCCGCGCGCACAGATGCGCGGATGCCGCTGCGCTTCAGCTTGTCCGCCGCGTCGTCGATCGGCAGCGACACGATCGCGGAATCCTGCTGCGGCAGGTCGAGGGCGGCCCGCAGCGAAGCGGCAAGGCCGACGGTGTGCGCCTGCACGGCAGCGCGATCCAGTGATGCCAGCCACGGCAGGGTCAACCCGGCTCCCAATGCGCTGAACCACGTGGGCGAGACATCGAAGCGTCGCGCGTCGTCGGCCAGTTGCATCGGCAGCCCGTAGATCGTCTGCCACGGTTGGATGCCCGCATACCAGTTCGCGGCGTGGGGCGTCATCACGCGACTCATCCTGTCGCTCAACGACATCCACGCGGTTCCCCGCGGCGACAACAGCCACTTGTAGACCGCCGCGGCGGTGACATCGACCCAGCCGACATCGAGAAGCCTCCAGCCGATCGCCTGCGTGAGATCGATGACCGTCAGCGTGTCGGCACCTGAGACATTGCGGCGCAACGCATCCATGTCGAGCACCGCGCCATTGGACGACTGCACGAGGCTGGCCGTCACCACGTCGAAATCGGCAGCGGTCGAGACGAGTTCATCGGCCGACAGCTGCGTGATCGTTACGCCGCGGGCCGCCTGCGCGGCGAACGGAAAGGTCGTGCTGGTGAATTCGCCCGTCAGCGTGGCCACCCGGCTGCCGTCGGGGATGGCCGCGGCGACCAGACCGAACACGGATGACACAGTGCCGCCCATGGTGACGGATGCGGCGGACAGTCCGGTCAGCGCGGCGTAGCCCTCGCGGCCGGCCCGCACGTACTCGTCGAACGACGGAACGTCCATCGTCCCGCTCTCCCACTCGCCGATGTTGCGTCTCAGCGCGTCGACGGCGAACCGAGGTGGCAGGCCGTAGGTGGGCGAATTGAGAAAGCCTTCGGCGCCCGCGAATTCAGCGCCGAACGCCTCCCGCGTGACGGGAACCGTCACGATGCGGGCGGGTCTTCGCCGCGCAGCCTGGCTTGAAGTCGTTCCCGGTCCTCGCGACGGCGTTCGTCGAAGGCGGCGATGCTGGCGTTCGCGCGGCGCCGCAGCGGGGCGAACGCCCAGATTCCCAGCGGCAAAGCGATCACCAGAGCAAACAGCAGGGCGACGACGAGCGGGAATTGACGCACCCCGAGCAGATGTGCCGCGCCGAGGATCACCACGGTGAGCACGACAACGAGCAGCAGACGGGCCAGCACATACGCCAGCAGATCTATCACGAGCCGAGTTCCGGGCCGACTGTCAGACACGGGCCGAGCCTACCGACGGCGCGTATATTCGGTCGAAGGAGGTTTTTCTGAACGTGGCGTATCTGCTCCTTCTTCTCGTCTTCGGAGGACTGGCCTATGTCGGCTGGCGGCTCATCCGAGCGACCGCGGGCCGCCCCAAGACCCGCGTGATCGGACCCGACGACGATCCTGATTTCCTGCGCCGGCTCGGCCACGAGGACAACCCCCGCTCCTAGCCGCTCCGCGTCATCCGGCCGGATCGCGCCGTACGTTCGAGAACCCCGACGCCACCACCGCCGCCAGTTCGACCAGCGCCTGCCGTGTCTCGGGGTTGAGTCGGTCGAGGCTGATCTCGGCGCCTTCCTCCAAGTGCGGATCGAACGGAACCTGAACGACGGCGCGACACCGCCGGCTGAAATGGTCGACGACCTTCGTCATGTCGACCTTGCCCGAGCGCGGGCGCACGGCATTGATGACCGCGATCGAGTTGCGCACCATGTCCTGGTGCCCGTGCGCGTCGAGCCAGTCCAGAGTGGCCGATGCACTGCGCGCCCCGTCGACAGATCCTGAGCTGATGACGATCAGCGTGTCCGCCTTGGCCAGCACCGCCGCCATCGCCGAGTGCAGCATTCCGGTGCCGCAGTCGGTGAGCACCAGACTGTAGAACCGCTCGAGCACCTCCAGTGTGGCCGTGTAGTCATCGGAGCTGAACGCTTCGGACACCGCGGGGTCGCTTTCGGAGGCCAGCACCTCCAGTCGACTCGAGCCTTGTGACGTGTAGCCGCGCACATCGCTGTAGGCCGCGATTCCCTCGGCGTCGCGCAGCAGATGGCGCACGGTGGCCGGCGTCTGCAGGGGCACCTTCTGGCTCAGCGTGCCGCGGTCCGGGTTGGCGTCGACAGCGATGACACGGTCACCGCGGATGGAGGCCAGTGTCGCGCCGAGGGTCGCCGTGATCGTCGTCTTGCCGACGCCGCCCTTCAGCGAGAGCAGCGCGATGCGGTAGCAGCCCCGCAGCGGGCGCTGCACCTGCGCGACGAGGGCGTCGCGCTCGAGGACCTTCGGACTCTCGCCGGCGTTGATCAACTTGAAGGACGCCCAGTAAAGCCACTTGCGCCAACCCTCAGACGGGGCACGTTTGCGCCGTCCCAGCAGCGCCACGGTCGACAGGTCGAGGTAGGGCGGCGGGTCGTCGTGTGCGGCGGTGGCGACGAGCGGCGTCGGCTTGAGCGGCAACCCGGTTGGCGGGGTGGGAGCGGTCCACTCCGGCGGCGGTTCGCTCGCGGGATCGGTGAACCGATTCTGCCCGCGGAACCCGTTTGTGGTCGAAGCACTTTCGACCGCGGGGGGTGAGGTCACGTCATTGCCGAGACGATCCGCAGCGCGGTGCGCCGGATGTTCAGGCACGCTGGCGGTCTCCCTTGGTCGCTTGGCTTCCGTGGGTGAATCTTAGCGAAGCACCGCCGTCACGCTTGGACGCGCGTGCGCGCGTTGCCGCGGGCGCAGGGTCGACGTTCGGGAAGTCGTCCGGATTAGGTACCGCCGCCGGTGCCGCCGCCGGTGTCATTACCGCCGCCGTCAGTTCCGCCGGTGTCGGTACCGCCGCCGGTGTCACCGGTGCCACCACCCTCGGTGGGGCCGGGGCCGGGGTCGGGGCCGGGGTCGTTGCTGGGGCTGGGGTCGGTGGTAGCGCCAGTGCTGCCTCCGCCGGTGGCTCCTCCGGAGAGATCGGCCGTCGACGTCGCACCGGCCACGGTCGGGTCGTCTACATGCTGTTCGAAGATGTTGTCGACGGGGCTGCCGCCCTCGCCACCGGTGCCACCCGTGCCGCCCGCGCCTGCGGGACCGCCGCCAGCGGGACCATCGCCGCCGTCGCCGCCAACGCCACCGGTGCCGCCGATGCCCCCGTTGCCGCCGTCGCCGCCCACGTTCTGGTACCCGGACTGACCGCCGTCACCGCCCCCACCGCCGGTGCCACCGGTTCCGCCGGTGCCGCCGGTGCCGCCGACCGCGCCGGAAGTAGTGGTGTCCGCGCCGGGCAGGCCGGCGCCGCCCGTGCCGCCCTGGCCGCCGTCGCCGCCGTCGCCGGCCCAGCCGGAGAAGACGCCGGCACTGCCACCCACGCCACCCAGGCCGCCGGTGCCGCCGGTTCCGGGGCCGGTCGTGGCGGTCGCGGCTGTGCCCGTGCCGCCGACACCGCCCGTGCCGCCCTTGCCGCCGTCGCCCGAGTACCAGCCGCCATTGCCGCCAGCGCCGCCGGCGCCGCCGGTTCCGCCGCCGGCCGCTCCTACTCCGCCGGTGCCGCCCTGGCCGCCGTTGCCGGAGAACCAGCCAGCGTCGCCGCCCTTACCGCCTGCTTGACCTTCGACGCCGACTCCGCCCTTGCCGCCGTCGCCGAACAGCCAGCCGCCGGCCTGGCCGTCCTGGCCGGCGGCGCCGTCGGCGCCGTTGCAGATCATCCCGCACCTGTTGAAATTCAACATTCCCGAGAGCATGCGCGACCACGCTGCAGCCCTGACGGAGTCGGGATCCGGGTGGTAATCGGTGCCGTTACCGGCCAACTCGCCGGTGGACAGGACGACCATGCCACGCCAGAAGTCCCGGTAGGACTCGCTGTCGAGAGCATAGGTATTGCCGTCGCGGACGTTATCGAACAACCAGAACGGAGCGTTCGGGCTCGCGCCGCCGGTCCCGGACCCGGGCATGAAGCTCAGCGTCAGTAAAGGCGAAAGCGCGTCTGCGACACCTTGCGTGAAACTCGTCGAGTCCACAACGGGCGCAGGGTCATTCGACGCCACGCTCTGCCCGGTGACCGTGGCCATCGTCACGAACGGCCGCGATGATTGGGCCGGCGGCGCCCACGACGAATCCGACTCCGAAGGACCACCGATCCACCCCATGGCGCTGGCGACCAACGGCGCTCCGATCCCGAGCGCAATTGCCAGCGACCCCACTCGCCCGACATATTTAGCGTGCACGGCAGCAACTCCCCTGCTTGACTTAGGCCTGCTGGTCAGATCCGTGGTTGGCAATCGCCGAACCCCACCTCCACCATCGATTCGCGACGGATCCGCCCTCAACACAGCGCCCTACCCCCTCGAAGTTTGGCAGCACCATATTGGTGCGCCCTAGCAGGCAGTATCACAGCAATGTGACGCTAAATCTAGCCCATTGCAAGAACTCTTAGGCGATTATTTTCGGCGCCGCGGGACGGTCACCCACCAACCTCAGGGCAAAGTCGCTGACCAGGGAAAGCAAGGGGCCCGCCCCGCCCGTGAATGGCACGTCAGCTACCTTTTGGGCACGCTGCGCAACGGCTGACCCGGTAGAAATTCGACGAAGTCGCAAATCGCAGCCTTCGCTAATTAGCCTACCGAACTGCACACTCCCGAATTCACGGTTTCGGCAGCTAAATGTCGTCCCGGGTCAGCCGACGCCGGCGTAGGAGTGCAGGCCGACGGTGACCAGGTTGATGAAGAACAGGTTGAACACCATCGCCACGAATCCGGCGACATTGATCCAGGCGGCCTTCTTGTCGCGCCAGCCCGCGGTCGACCGCGCGTGCAGGTAAGCCGCGTAGATCACCCACGCGATGAACGACACCGTCTCCTTGGGATCCCAGCCCCAGTAACGTCCCCACGCCTCCTCGGCCCAGATCGCACCGAAGATGACACCGAAGCCGAACACCGGAAACGCGAAGATCGTGGTGCGGTAGGCGATCCGGTCGAGCGTCTGCGGCGTCGGGCAGCCGCGAGACGATGCGGGCGAGCACGCCGTCGCCTTCCGGTGCACCCAGCGGCGACAACTTCAGCAGGAACAGGATGCTCGCGACACCGGCGACCATGAACACCCCAGAGCCGAGGCTGACGACCGAGACGTGGATGGGCAGCCAGTAGGACTGCAGGGCCGGCATCACCGGGGCGGCG
The DNA here is from genome assembly GCA_963793055.1 of uncultured Actinomycetota bacterium. Taxonomy (GTDB): domain Bacteria; phylum Actinomycetota; class Actinomycetes; order Mycobacteriales; family Mycobacteriaceae; genus Mycobacterium. The sequence goes on from CAWBYS010000007.1 coordinate 80,198, forward strand.
TTGGTGTAGAGCCAGCGGCCCGACACCGTGAGCAGGATCAGGACTGGGACCAGCACGAAGACCCACAACGCGCGGTACTGCGGACGGCGCAACACGATCGCCGCGGCCACCAGCCCCGAGAAGCAGGTCAGGTTGATGAACTCGTACATGTTGCCCCACGGCACCCGCGTGGTCGCCAGGCCGCGCAGCACGATGCAGACGAGCAGCAGGCCGATGCCGAGGTAGGTCAGCGCGAGGCCCGCGCCGCCGATCCGCTCGTCGAGGGGCCGCGCGGCGCGTGCGTCGACGATGCCGGGCCTGGCCGGCAGTGGCGCCCGCGTGACACGACCCGCCGAGACCAATTCGCGTTCTTCGACCTTGCGGCTTCGGCTGTACGCCAACTCGACGGCGAGCAGCAGCAAGCGCGCCGACCAGCACGACGACCGACGTCGTGAAGGCCCAGTCCGAGTAGCGGGCCAGCCCGATGTCTATGTGCTCGGTGTTCATGCGCGATTCGCCTTCGCTTCTCGCTGATCCTTCATCTCACCTTCTCTGCCTGCGCTACCCGCGCCTCGGGTAGCAGGCGGTCGGTCAGCCGCTCGAACTCGTCGCCCCACCCGGAGTTGTCGGTGCGGGCCAGGCCGCCCAGCTCGACGCTCACGGTACCCGGCCCGGACGGGGTGATCCGAACCCAGATCCGGCGCCGCCGGACCACCAGCGAGACCAGCAGACCCGGCCATCATCGTCAGCGCGAACACCAGCACCCAGATCTGGGCGGGATCGTGGGAGACCTGCACGTTGATGAACGGGACGGCACCGTCGAACCGCACGACGGTGCCGTCGTCGAGGCGGGTCGACTCGCCCGCGGTCAGGTTGACCCGCGCCTTCTTGGTGAGCCGCTTCTGTTCGATGAGCTCGGGGTCGAGGGTCGAACAGGGACTGCGGCTTGCCGGTGTCCAGCCCGGTGTCGCCCTTGTAGATGTCGACGGCGACGGCAGGGTCGTTCAGCGCGGGGAAGCTCGACGACAGCAGGTGCCGTGCAGCAGCTCGGTGGGCGCGAACAGTCCCTGGATGGCGATCTGATTCTTGCGCCGTTCGACCGGCGTCGCGGATACATGCCGCCCGGCGGGTCGAACCGCATGACGCCCGACGACAGCAGCGTGATCGCGTCGTCGGGCCGCCATTGCAGCGTCTGGGTGCGGGTCTGGCCGTCGGGGAACGTGACGGTGAACGTCGGCGCGTAGCCGTGGCCCTGCAGGTAGACGCGGTCGCCGCCGATCCGCAGCGGCTCGTTGACCTTGAGCTGGTACGGTCGCCAGGTGCCGGTGTTCAGGTCCGCACCGGCCTGGTAGTCGATGTCGGCGGCGAACGACACCGCCTGCCCGGACGGCAGGTAGTGGGCCTGGAAGTCGTTGACCCGCAAACAGATCGGATTCAGCGAGGTGCCGTCGACGGTGTTGCCCGCCCGGAACGAGTCGAATGCCGCCGGCGACGCCGAGCAGAAGCCGGGTCCGCCGTCGGCGATCACGATGACATTGCCCTCGTAGCCGAACAGCTTGCCGGCGGCGACCGCGACGAGCAGGCCGAGCAGCGAGAAGTGGAAGACGATGTTGCCGAACTCGCGCAGATAGCCCTTCTCTGCCGAAATCTCGGTGATTTCGTCCTCTTGCTTCGCGTGTGGTGCGCCGCCAGCCGCTCAGCCGGTCGGACACGCCGGCGGCGACGGTGGCCGGCTCGCCCGACACGTCGGCCTCGTGGTGTTTCGGCAGCCGCTCGAGGTTGCGCGGTGCGGCGACGGGCACCGCCCGCAGGCTGCGGACGTGCTCGAGCAACCGCGGGGTCAGGCAGCCGACCAGCGAGATGAACAGCAGTGCATAGATCGGCGGTGAACCAGAAACTGGAGAACACCTCGAAGGCCTGGACCCGGTCCAGCCACGGCCCGATGGTCGGATGCTCGGCGATGTACTGCTCGACCTTGGACGCGTTGAGGCTGCGCTGCGGCAGCAGGGCGCCGGGGATCGCGCCGAGCGCAAGCAGGAACAGCAGCACCAGCGCGGTGCCCATCGAGGTCAGGGTGCGCCAGGTGTTGCGGGCGTACGCGACGAGCTTGTCTCATATCGGCAGGGTCACGTCGCTGACGAAGGCATCGCGCACCCACGACACGAAGTCGTCCCATACGCCGGTCACCAGTGCGACGCCGACGACGATCATCAGCACGCCGCCGAAGATCTGAATGGCCCGGGTGTTGCGGCGCAGCCACGCCAGGCCTCGCACCGCGCGAGCAGAGCCAAATGCCAGCAGCACGAACGGGATTCCCAAGCCCAGGCAGTAGGCGATCACCAGGGCGACACCGCGCAGCACGTTGACGCCGTCGGTCGCCGAGGCCACGGCGATCACCCCGGTCAGCGTCGGGCCCAGGCATGGCGTCCAGCCGAGCGCGAACACCGCGCCGAGCAGCGGGGCACCGCCGAGCGTGGACAGTTGGCGCGGCGTGAACCGCGCTTCCCGCTGCAGCGCCGGGATGAAGCCGATGAACACCAGGCCCATCACGATGGTGATCACGCCGCCGATGCGTTGCAGCAGAAGCTGATTGGCGATCAATGTGGTCGTCATGCCCAGCACCGCGACGGTGCCGAGTACGAAAACGGCGGTGAAGCCGGCGACGAACAGCCCCGCTGCCCCCGCCACCCGCAGTCGCGCCGTGCGGACCGCCAGCGCGGCCGGGCTGCTCCTCCACGCCGACGACCGCGGCGAGATACGACAGATAGCCGGGCACCAGCGGCACCACGCACGGAGACGCGAACGACACGAAACCGGCGAGCGCGCGGACGGAGCAACGCCAGCACCACGGGCCCGCTCGCCATCAGCTGATCGACGTCGTTGAGCGTCACGTCTTCGGCTCCGGCTCGGCCGCAAGGCGTTCGACCACCGGCTGTAGATCCTCGGCCAGCAGCTCCCGCAGGAACACCGCGGCCACCCGGTGCTCGCGATCCAGCACCACCGTCGACGGGATGACAGTGGTCGGGATACCTTCCGCCGAACGCGATCATCGTGCGCATCGGCGGGTCGTAGATCGACGGGAAGGTGACCTTGCGATCGACGACGAAATCACGCGCCGCGTCGCGGTTGTTGTCACGTACGTCGATGCCCAGGAACGCCACGCCCTGTCCGCGGGTCGCCTCGTAGACCTTCTGCAGCTGCGGCGATCTCGGTGCGGCACGGCCCACACCACTGCCCCCAGACGTTGATCACCACGACCTTGCCTGCGAAGTCGTCGAGCGAGATGGTCTTGGCGGGGTCCATCAGATCGGGACCCGCCAACGGCCCTGGGCGGCCACGATTTTCGGGCGGGTCGTAGAAGATGTCGGTCTTGCCGCCGGGCGCGACGAATTCGAAGGTGCCGCCCTGCGCGACGGCGTCGTCACCGGTGGAGCATCCGCTGAGCGCGACACGACCACCGCGCTCAGGGCGATGAGCGCTCGCGCGAAGAGCCGAGCACCAGGCCCCACCAGCCGCCTCACCGGCCGGCCAGCTCCGCATAGCCCCAGCCGACGCAGGTGTCCCCGTGGAAGTAGAACGACGTCAGCGATGCCAGGTTGCACAGTCGCCGGGTCGGGAAGTGGTGCAGGGGGTGACCCGTCATCGCCCGGCGCAGCGTCTCGACGGGCAGCTGGTGGCTGACGCACACCGCCTCGTGACCCGTCCGCCTTGACGCGCGCCTGCTCCAGCGCCGCGATCATCCGCGCCGCGATCTGCTTGTACGGCTCGCCCCATGACGGCGTGACGCGGGTTGCGCAGATGCCACCAGTTGCGCGGGTCGCGCAGGGCGCCGTCGCCGGGCGAGACCCGTTGTCCCTCGAAGATGTTCGCCGACTCGATGAGGTCTCGTCGGTATCGATCGCCAGGCCGTGCCGTGCGGCGATCGGCGCTGCGGTCTCTTGCGCCCGATCCAGCGGCGAAGCCACCACGTAGCGGATGTCGCGGTGTGCCAGCCAATCCGCAACGGCCTGAGCCTGCGCGCGGCCGCGTTTCGGACAGATGGTAGTCGGGCAGCCGGCCGTAGAGGATCTTCTCCGGGTTGTGCACTTCGCCATGCCGCATCACGTGCACGATCGTCTTCTCGCTCATGACGGCCTCGGTGCTTCGGCGGCGGCCCGGGCAGCGCCGGGCAGGGCGGTGGCGATGCGATCGAAGGCTTCGTCGTCCAAAGCGGCTGAGACGAACCAGGTTTCGAACGCACTCGGCGGCGGGTAGATGCCCGCGTCGAGCAGGCCGTGGAAGAAGGCGGGGAACCGCCAGGTCTCACTGGCCCGCGCCGAGGCGAAGTCGGTGACGGGCTCGTCGGTGAAGAACACGCTGAGCATGTTGCCCGCCCGCTGGAAATCGGTGCGCGACCCCGGCATCCTTCAGCGCCTCGTCGAGAAGCCCCGCCAGGCGGTCGGCGTTGGCGTCCAGTGCGGCGTAGACGGCGTCGTCGGCGGCCCGCAGCGTCGCGAGGCCGGCGGCCATCGCGACCGGATTACCCGACAGCGTGCCCGCCTGATACACGGGGCCGAGCGGGGCCAGACGCTCCATCACCTCGACGCGGCCGCCGAACGCCGCGGCGGGCAGCCCACCGCTCATCACCTTGCCGAACGTGAACAGGTCGGCGTCGACGGGATCGACTCCGTACCAACCGGATCGGCTGACCCGGAAGCCCGTCATCACCTCGTCGGAGATCAGCAGGGCACCGTGCTCGGCGGTGATGCGGCGCAGCGCGGCGTTGAAGCCGGGCAGCGGCGAAACGGTGCCCATGTTGCCGGGGCTTGCCTCGGTGATGACACAGGCGATCTCGTCGCCGAATCGGGCGAAGATCTCTTCGACGGCAGCGACGTTGTTGTACGGCAACACGATCGTGTCGGCCGCCGCGGCACCGGTGACGCCCGGCGAGGACGGCAGACCCAGGGTGGCGACGCCGGACCCGGCGTCGGCCAGCAGCGCGTCGCTGTGGCCGTGGTAGCAGCCCGAGAACTTGACGATCTTGGCGCGGCCGGTGTAGCCGCGGGCCAACCGGATCGCGCTCATTGTGGCTTCGGTGCCGGAGTTGACCAACCGCAGCCGCTCCACGGGGCCGACGCGGTCGATGATCTCGGCGGCCAGTTCCGTTTCCGACGGGGTCGGAGCGCCGAAGGACAGGCCGTCGGCGGCCACCCGCTGCACGGCCTCGACGACCAACGGATGGGCGTGGCCGAGGATCATCGGGCCCCACGAGCAGACCAGGTCGACGTAGCGGTTGCCGTCGGCATCGGTGAGCCAGTAGCCATTGGCCGAGGTAATGAAGCGCGGAGTGCCGCCGACCGACGAGAACGCCCGCACCGGCGAGTTCACCCCACCAGGGATGACGTCGCACGCCTCGGCGAACAGCCGCGCCGACACCTCGGTGGTGATGTGGTCCGCACGCATGGCCACCAGTGTCCCAGTCGGCTCTCGCGCGTCAACTACAGGGTGTAGTGGGCGGGCGGTCACACTGCCAGGTGCAGGCCAATCTGGACAGCAATTCGTAGGACAGGCACGGCCCACCTACGGCAAGCTTCCTCTGTAGGGGTTTGCTCTTTCGGACGGGAGACGTTCTGACATGACCGATAAGTGGTTTTCCGACATCGGTGCGCCGGGAGAGCTGACCATCGCAGATGTGTGCGACCAGATCGAACAGAAGATCCACCTACGCGCAGACAACCAAAAACTCCCGCAAGAATTCCCGGACTGGCAGTCGTGCGTGAAAGATCGGGACGACACCATTTACAAGTTGAGCGCGGCTGTGGTGAACCTCTGCGAATTGGTGAAGTACTTGGCCTCGGCGCAGCAGCGCGGCGGCTAGCCTGCCAAGGCGTTGCCCGGGCCTCTATCACCCTTTTGCGCTAGCAGTACCGACACGATCGGCAGAGCATCCTGATGCATGCCAGGTAGGGCAGCTACCCGGTTCCCCTTGAGGTCGGCCACGCCTTACGCGTTATATGGGTGACATGCAACTTCCGCAGTGGCTGGCCCGGTTCAACCGGCACGTCACCAACCCGATCCAGCGGCTCTGGGCCGGCTGGGCGCCGACGATGGGGATCCTCGAGCACGTGGGCCGCAAGTCCGGCACGCCCTATCGCACGCCGTTGACGGTGTTCTCCACCCGCGACGGCGTGGCGATCCTGCTCACCTACGGCCCGAACCGGGACTGGCTGAGGAACCTCGAGGCCGCCGGGGGTGGACGCATCAGGCGCTACGGCAGGACCTTCGACGTCCGCAATCCGCGGGTGATGCCCAAGGCACAGGCGGCGCCCTCGGTCACCGGTTGGATGCGGCCGCTGTTCGGTCTGCTGCCGTTCGACCAGGCGGTGCTGCTCACGCGCGGGGGCTGACGCGGGCCCGGATCGGGCCTTTGGCGACCGTGGTGAACGGCACGTCGCACTCGAAGGCGTCGTCTCGTGAGTGGATCTTCATCGAGCGGACGATGGTCGCCAACGCCAGCGTGGTCTCCAGCCGGGCGAAGTGCTCGCCGATGCACGGGCGGCCCCCACCGAGGAACGGCAGGAACTGCCAGCGGTCGCGGGCCTTGACGTTCTGCGGGCTGAACCTATCGGGGTCGAAGACCATGGGGTCGGGCCACAGGGCCGGATCATGGTGCAGCGCATAGAGTCCCACGGCTACCAGCGTTCCCGCCTCGACCCGGTAGCCGTCGACGGCGATGTCACGCGTCGCCAACCGGGCCACACCGGCTGCGGGCGGGCACAACCGCAGTGACTCGTGCAGGACCTGCACGGTGTACTCGAGCCGCGGCACGTCCTCGGGAGTCAGTTCCCGGTCGCCGATCGCTGCGGCCTCCGCCGCGACGCGGTCCTGGATGTCGGGGTGATGTCCGAGAACCCATAGCGAGTAGGTCAGCGCGGTCGCCGTGGTGTCGTGGCCGGCCAGCATGAAGATCAGCAGATCGTTGGAGATGTCGTCGTCGGACAGCGGCCGGCCGGTCTCGGGGTCGGTGGCGGCGATCAGCGCCTGCACGAGCGGCGCGTCGCGCGTCGGGTCCGCGCGGCAGGCACGCACCATCTCGTCGGTGATCTGCTTCATCGCCGCAACCGCCGCGCGCGCCTTGTGCCGCGCCAGCGTCGGCAGCCACCGCGGTGCGCGCACCGGCCGCAGCGAGCGATCGGCGGTGTAGGACGACGCCACGTGCATGCACTGGGCGATGGTGTCGGCGCGTTCGTTGAGATCGATACCGAGGACCGACCGGCCCAACGACTGCATGGCGACTCGGCGGCACTCGATGTCGAGGTCGACCTCACCGCCGTGCGCCCAACGGTCGACGAACCGCTGCGCCGCCCTCGACATGTGTCCGCCGAAGTTTCGGACATTGTGCTTGGTGAATACCGGCTGCAGCGCGCGCTTACGTGGCCGCCATTGTTCGTTGGGTAGCACAAACAGGCTGTCGCCGGCCATGTTTCGCACCTCGTCGTGAATGATGCAGCGCTCGGATGCGGCGTCGGCTGCGGCCCAACACGTCGCGCATCGCGTTCGGGGACATCACCGCCACGATCGGCGGGAACAGCTGTTTCGGGCCCGAACTGCATACGGGTGATGGGACCGCCGGCGTCGCGGATCACTTCCTGCCCGGTGTCGAGCCGCCGCACCAACTTCACCAACTGCCGGATCGGCAACGGGTTCTTCGGCACCAACGGCAAAGCGCTGACGTCGACGGTGGTGGTCACGTCGTCAATCATTACCCGCCGCCCAACGCAAAACTGCGCCTTCGCTTTTCGTCATGACGGTTCCCGGCATCACACGCAGCCGATAGGGAGTCAGCCGCAGCGCCGCGAACTCATCCGAGGTCGGACCCTCGGCCCACAGCGGGATGATGTGCGGGTCGTAGCCCACCGGATCGGGGCCGTTGGCGAACTTGTCCCACACCGCGGTGCGGGTCTCGTCGTCGAGATACCACTCGGTCAAGCATTCGGCGCTGCACGTGTCGTGGTTGGTGGTCCAGTAGCTCAGCGACATCTGGGGATGCACCGCCAGATGCGCCTTCTTGACGGGGCTCGGCACCGTCGCGATCCAGCCGAACAGATCGGTTCCGTCCCACTCCCAGATGGGGTGCAGGATGCGACTGCGGGGACGACTGTTGGCATCCACGGTGGCCGCGCAGGCCCACACGATCGAGTGAGCCATCTCGATGAAAACCGGCGCGATCTGCTCGAGAGAGGTCACGCCGGAACTCTACGCGGCGGTCAGCCTTCGTCTTTCTTATCGCTGAACTTCGGATTGCCGTCGTCGTCGACCCATTCGTTGACGGCCGTGCCCGCCACCGCCCCGCCGGTGCCCGGCATCTTGATCGTGGGCCGGTCCTCGTCGTATTCCTTGCGCATTTCCTTGGCCGTTTCCCGATGCTCGTCGGTGATCTCGGGTTTCTCGGTGGGCGGCGCCGGTTCCGGCGTACTGATCACGTTGTGGTGATCGTCAGTCTCAGGTTCCGCGTTCTCCCGCGGATCGGTGTCGGAGTCAGTGTCGGCGTTCTGGCGCTGTTCGGTGCTCATGGGTTAACGACTGCCCGAAGGTGTGACTTATCAAACAGAGCAGTGCTAACGAGCGGGAACAGCGTGTACGGCGGCGGGCAGGCTCGGCAGGAAGTGCCGGGTAGCGAAGGCGCGGATGTCGTCGGCGCTCTCCAGCGGTTGCGCGCTGGGCAGCAGCAGGACCATCGCCGCGTACCGCAGGATGGTGTCGGCCAGCTCGTTGACGGCCTGCTCGCCGATCCGTTCGGCGAAGCCCTCGGGGAAGATCACGCGCAGCGCCTCGGCCATCCGTACGATGGCCGCCCCGTAGTGCTGACCGGCCAGCTCGAGGACCAGTGCCGGCTCGTCGCGGATCATCCGATCGAGCACCCGGTGGCGGCGAAACTTCAGGATGGCCAGCGTGAACGCTTCGACGTAGTAATTCGACTGCGGCCCGGCACTTTTCAACTCGTTGGCGATGTCGGCGAACAACACCACGTTCTCGCGTTCGATGACGGCCGAGATGAGCTCGTCCTTGTTGGCGAAGCGCCGGTAGATGGTGGTTCGACTGACCCGGGCGCGGCGGGCGACGTCGTCGAGGGCGACTCGGCGGAACCCGTGCTGTTCGAACTCGACGACGGCCGCGTCGAGGATGGCTTCTGTGGTGGAGTCAGGCCCTGGCATAGCCGGCTTGGGCGAACGTGTTGTAGCGCAACCGCATTGGCAGATGGTCCCATACCCAGTTCACCGACCGCGACCGGCACAATGCGGCGAAGCGCTGATAGCGCCGCTCGCTGCGCTCGCTCCACGGCAGGCCCAGCATGTCGCGGGTCCGTGGCGGCATGCCGCCGGTGGTCAGGAACGCGGCCACGGGATCGAACACCACGGCGATGACCCGCCACAGTGCCGGATGCACGCCCTTGGGGGCCGGGAAGCCCTTGGTCACGTAGCCGACGCCGTACTTGGCGGTCGGGTGCGCGACGACGATCTCCTCGATCATCCGGTCCCAATACCGTTCGAATTCTTCATAATCGGCCGGCATCGGCCGCTCGCTGACGCCGTAGCGCCGGTACCACGTCTTCGATTCGAGGTAGATCTGCTCCTTCTCCTCGCGGGTCAAGCGCTTGACGAAGGTATCGGCGAAGTAGAGCACCTGGTCGACGAACGTGGCGTGCGCCCAGAAGTAGGTGTCCGGATCGAGGGCGTGGTAGCGGCTGCCGTCCGGCATTTCGCCCTTGATGTCGGTGTGGAAGTCGCGGACTCGGGTGCCCTGGTTGTCGTCGTCGGACCCGTAGACCGTCATGAAGATCGGCGGGAGCGAGCGCTTGACCCGGGCGGCGGTATCGGCGAAGAACACCGAGTGGTCGAGCACGCCCTGGCCCAGCTCGGCGAGCATGTTCTGCAGCACCGCCGGCCGCGGGCCGATCAGGTACATCCGGTTGTCGCCGAAGTACCGCCAGACCAGCGACTCCGGCCCCAAGGGCAGGGCACCTACCTGCTGTGACTGCTCGGCAAGCTCCGTCATGTGGAACAGTGTTACAGATTTCGAACTTTGTACCAAGTGGGTGTGGGCGAGCTCACTTCACGGCTCGGCGTCGCAGCCGGGCGACGCCGAGCACCGAGAAGCACGCCAGCGACGGTCGCCAGCAACAGCGACAGCCCCAACATGGGGGCGCTGTACGTCACCTGGGTGGTCCACGGCTCGCCCTCCAGGATCGGCGGCACCAACACCGTCGTGTCGGCGGCTACCCAGCTCAGTACGCATCCGACGGCCGCGGCGACGGCCAGCACCAGCTCGAGAACGGCCGCCTTCACAGCGTGGGACTCGGGGGGATGCGTTCCTCGACCAGTCCGGTCAGCGCGGCTCGCAGCTGGCGATGCCTGCGCGCCCAGGCTTGGGCGTGGCGGTCGTTGGTGAGCTTGAGGCCGATGCCGGTGCGGCCCCGCGGCACGCCCGTGAGCTCGCCGAGCGCGCGCGACGTCTGCCATTTCGGCTTCTCGTTCCTTTCGGCCTCCGGATAGATCCGCACGATGTCGTCGATGCTGAGGCGTTCGGTGCCCTGCCGCAGGTGGTCCGGCGTCAGCTCGACCGACGTGTGGATCCGCGCCGCTTTGACCTGGATCGCCAGGAATCCCGACACCAGGACCAAGAAGACGCCGGGCACCAGCCACTGGATGCCGTATCCGGCGGACAACTGGATCAACGCCATCGCGATGCCACAGGCCGGGCCCGCCAACAGCCACCACCAGCTGGCGCCCTGCTCGTGGAACAGGACGGTGGGCGCGAGGCCGGGCTCGGTCACTGCGCCTCCTGATGGTCGAACCAATCCGTGGCGGCGGGCCTCAGCATCAGGACGGCGCCGACCATCGTCAGAATCATCGGGATCAGCCACAGGGCACCTTGCGTCATGAGACAGAACAGCGCCAGCAACACCACCAGCGCGAGCGCGAGGCCGACCGCGGCCCGCCGCAGGCCGGCATTGCCGCCGTTGGCCCGTCCGGCGAGATAACCGAGCGCAAGGCCGGCCAGCGCGAACAGCACACCGGCACCGCGGTAGAAGGTCGGCACCTGTTCCCGGGACAGGGCCATCAACAGCCCCAGCCCGACCAGCGAGACCGAGGCGACCACCCAGCACCAGAATGCGGCGGTGACGACCCGCGGTCGAGACTGTGGAGCTGTCATGGTCGGGCCAGCCTATCGGTTCATCGGGTGAAGAACGCGTGGGCGTCTTTGCGGTGCAACAGGAACACCCCGCCGGCGATCAGCACCGACCCGAGGATCGACACTCACCGCATAGGTCACCGCGGCGGCCGTGGGACGGTCGACGGTGAACAGGCTGGTCGCCGCATACACGACCGTTGCGACGCCGCCCCCGGTCAACAGCGTGCGCGCCCACCGATACCCGTGCCGCATCAGGATCGAGAATGTCAGCACTACCGCCGCCAGGATCACCACGAACACCATCGAGATCGCGATCACAGGGCCCGGCAGATTCCGACCTCCCGTGCCGACCAGGTCGACCACGTAGCCGATCACCATCAACGGCAGCGCGGCCACCCACAACCAGAACGCGGTGTCGACGTCCTGCGGCCGGGCGTCGGCCGTCGGTTTTCCGCCGGCTTCCTGGCCCTGATGTCGCCGGCCTTCCGGCTCCGAACTCACGCCAGCCAACCGGCGACGTCGGCCGCCCAGTACGTCAGGACGATGTCGGCGCCCGCGCGCCGGATGCTGGTCAGAGTCTCGAGCGCCACGGTCTTCTCGTCGATCCACCCGTTGGCGGCCGCGGCGCTGATCATCGCGTACTCGCCGGACACCTGATAGGCCGCCACCGGCACGGGCGAGATGTCGGCGGCGGCGCGGACGATGTCGAGGTAGGCCATCGCGGGCTTGACCATGACGATGTCGGCGCCCTCCTCGATGTCCAGCTCGATCTCGTGCAGAGCCTCGCGGGCGTTGCCGGCGTCCTGTTGGTAGGTGCGGCGATCACCGCGGAGGCTGGACGCCACCGCCTCGCGGAACGGGCCGTAGAAGCCCGACGCGAACTTCGCGGCATAGGCCAGGATCACCGTGTCGGTGTGGCCGGCAGCATCGAGACCGTCGCGGATCGTCGCTACCTGGCCGTCCATCATGCCGCTGGGGCCCACCACGTGTGCTCCTGAATCAGCTTGTGCGACAGCCAGTTCGACGTACCGCGCGTTGGTGGCATCGTTGTCGACCCGGCCGCGCTCGTCGAGAACGCCACAGTGGCCGTGATCGGTGAACTCGTCGAGGCAGGTGTCGGCCATCAGCACCGTGTCGTCGCCGAGGTCCTTGGCGAGATCGCGAAGGGCCACGTTGAGGATGCCGTCCTCCGCGACGCCGACCGAGCCGGTGGCGTCCTTGTCCTCGTCGCGCGGCACACCGAACAGCATCAGCCCGCCAACACCGGCCGCGACGGCGTCGGCCGCCGCCTGCCGCAGGGAGTCTCGGGTGTGCTGCACGACGCCGGGCATCGAGGCGATCGCGCGGGGCTCGTCGATGCCATCAGCGACGAACATCGGCAGCACCAGATGCCTTGGCTCCAGCGATGTCTGGGCCACCAGGCGGCGCAACGCAGGCGTCGAGCGGAGTCTGCGGGGGCGATGGCTAGGAAAGGACACAGCTACGCCATCCTTTTCGGTTATCGCCGGCGGCTCTTCTTACGCGGGGGCGGCAGCGCACCTTCGGCACGCAACCGGGCGGCGTGCTCGGCGAGCGCCTCAACGAGCGGACCCACCGCAGCGACCTCCGGCTGCACGTCGACGCGCAGGCCGAATTCCGCTGCGGTCTCGGCGGTTTTGGGGCCGATGCACGCCACGATCGTGCGCGCGTGCGGCTTGCCCGCGATGCCGACGAGATTGCGCACCGTCGAACTGGAGGTGAAACAGACTGCGTCGAAGCCACCGGTCTTGATCATCTCGCGGGTGTGCGCCGGCGGGGGCGCCGCGCGCACCGTGCGGTAGGCGGTGACGTCCTCGATCTCCCAGCCGCGCTCACGCAGACCTTCGGCCAACGTCTCGGTGGCGATGTCGGCCCGCGGCAGCAGCACCCGGTTCACCGGGTCGAAAACGTCGTCGTAGGGCGGGAATTCGTCGAGCAGGCCGAGTGAGGACTGCTCGCCGGTCGGCACCAGCTCGGGGTTGATGCCGAACGCCCGTACCCGATCGGCGGTGGCCTGACCGACGCAGGCGATCTTCACACCCGAGAACGCGCGGGCGTCCAGACCGAACTCGTTGAACTTCTCCCACACCGCGCGCACCGCGTTGGTCGAGGTGAACACCACCCATTGGAACCGGCCGTCGACCAGACCCTTGACCGCGCGCTCCATCTGCGCGGGGCTGCGGGGCGGCTCGACCGCGATGGTGGGCACCTCGATCGGCAATGCGCCGTGGGACACCAGCCGCTCGCTCATCTCGCCGGCCTGGTCCTTGGTGCGCGGCACCAGCACGGTCCAGCCGTACAGTGCGCGGCTCTCCCACCAGTTCAGCTTCGCCCGGTTGGCCACGGTCTTGCCGATGGTCACCACCAGCGGACCGGCCATTGGACCTGCCGGCTCCGCGCCGGCCAGCGTCGCCTTGTCGAGCAGGCCCGCCAGCGTGGTCTCGATCGAACGCTGTTGGCAGGTCGTGCCGTTCGCGGTCACCACGGTCGGGGTGGTGTCGGCCAGCCCGTACTCGATCAGCGTGCGCGCCGCCTCCGGCAGATGCGATGCGGTGGCGTGCAGGATCAGCGGGCCGGGCGCCGCGGCCAGCGACTCCCAGTCGACATCACCGCGCACGTCGGCGACGGTGTGCGCGGAGCCCAGCGGCAGGCCCGCGTAGGTGGGCACCGCGGTGGTGTCGGGCAGGCCCGGCACGATCTCGAAATTCAAATGCGTCTTCGCCAGCGCCGTCACCTCGGTGATCACCGCGTCGACCGACAGTGGGTCGCCCGCGACCAGGCGGACCACGTCGACACCCGTGCGGGCCTCGGTCGCCAGCGTCTTGGCGACCTCGGCCGGATCGCCCAGCGCGGGCCGGATGTCGGGGCCGCCTGGGATGCCCAGCGCCGGCGCCGCGTCGGCGGCGTCGTCGGACTGCGCGTCGGCGTCCGACCTTCGGTGGTCCGGCAGGTTCGGGTCCCGACGGCGGCGGCAGCTCGCAGCCCGCCAGGGCCAGCACCGCTTCGGGCACGTCGGGGTCGGTGAACACCAGGGCGGCGTTGGCCAGAACCGTGCGGGCCCGCGTCGTCAGCAGACCGGGGTCACCCGGGCCTGAACCGACGAACGTGATGCGGCCCGGCTTCGGCTTGCGCCCTCGCCCGCTCCCATGGCCTGTCATCTATCACTCAGCTCTATGCTCTTCGCTCGCGCTCATCGCAGCTGTCAATGCTCCGTGCGATCCGCCATGAGCTCGCGCGCCCCGAGTTCGAACAACTCCTCGGCCACCGAGAGCCCCAGCTCTCGAGCCCGATCGGGAGTCCCGACACCGGACGCACGGATCACGTCGGATCCGTCCAGCGTCGCTACACAGCCGCGCAGCGACACCTCTTCGAAGACACGGCCATCCTCATCGATGGACTCGACCACATCGGCGATCGCGCCCACCGGAGCGGAACAACCCGCCTCCAGTGCGGCGAGCAGGGCGCGCTCCGCGGTGACTGCGGCGCGTGTGTCGGCGTCGTCCAACTCCGACAGCACTGCGGCGAGCTCGGTGTCGTCCGCGCGGCACTCGACCGCGAGCGCACCTTGAGCCGGCGCTGGCAACATCTGCACCGGCTCGAGAGTCTCGGTGACATCGGCCAGTCGTCCGATGCGGGCCAGACCCGCCCGGGCGACGACGATGCCGTCGAGATCACCGTTGCTTACCCTGTTCAACCTGGTATCAAGGTTGCCTCTTAGGGGGCGGATTTCCAAACCGAGACCCAATGCTCTAAGCTGCGCCGCCCGGCGCGGGCTGGACGTGCCGATCACCGAGCCCGCCGGCAACTCTCCGAGCACCAGGCCGTCACGCGCCACGAGGGCGTCGCGGGCGTCCTCTCGCGGGGGTATCGCAGCGATCTTGAAACGCGGCGTCGGGCGCCGTCGGCAAATCCTTGTAGGAGTGCACGGCCATGTCCACACGGCCGTCGTGGATGGCCTCGCGCAGCGCCGCAGTGAACACCCCGACGCCGATATCGGCGATCGGTTCGTCGGAGCGGTCGCCCTCGGTGGAGATGATGACGAGTTCCGCGGAGTGCCCCTTGGCGGCAAGGGCGTCTTTGATGCACGCCGGCCTGGGTCGTCGCCAACAGGCTGCCCCGGGTGCCTATCCGGATCAATCAAGTGCTACTCGGTCTTGTCGGAGATCGGTTGCCACTCAAGGGCAATTCGCCTGCCGCAACGGCGTCGACGGCCTGCTGGTCGAGCTCGAAGAGCTCGCGCAAAGCCTCGGCGTAGCTGTCGCCGCCTGGCGCGCTGGCCAGTTGTTTGACCCGCACCGTCGGCGCGTGCAGCAGCTTGTCGACGACACGTCGCACCGTCTTGGCGACCTCGTCGCGGTGCGCGGCGTCCAGGCCGGGCAGCCGGTTGTCCAGCCGCAGCAACTCGGCCTCGACCACGTCGGCGGCCCGCTGCCGCAACGCGGTGACGGTCGGGGTGACCTCGGCCATCCGCTGTCCGGCCAGGTAGTTGGCGACCTCGGCGGCGACGATCGCGCGGGCCGCCTCGGTGTCCGAGGAGGCGGCGCGCGCCGACGGCTCGCGCTGGATGCGGTCCATGTCGACGACGAAGACGCCCGGCAGGCCGGCGACCGCGGGATCGACGTTGCGTGGCATGCCGAGGTCGCAGATCACCAGCTGTTTGGGCTCTTGACCGTGGGCCAGGCCGCGGTGCACATCGGCCAGCGACACCACCGGACGAACCGCGCCGGTGCAGCTCACGACGATCTCGGCGTCGGTGAGCACGGGCGTGAGGTGATCGAACGGGAACGCGTCGGCCGGGACGCCGAGCTCGCGCACCTTCTCGGCGAGCCGCTTGGCGCGCGGCAGCGACCGGTTCACCACGTGGATGCGCTCGACGCCGGCCTTGACCAGATGCTTGGCGGACAACGAGCCCATCGAGCCCGCGCCGATGACGACGGCGCTGCGGCCGGCCAGCGAGCCGAGCTTGGCCTCGGCCATGTCGAGCGCCACCGACACCACCGACGCACCCGCGGCGTCGATCCCCGTCTCGGAGTGCACCCGCTTGCCGACCGACAGCGCGCGCTGCGACAGCTCGTGCAGGGTGCGGCCGACGGTGTGGTTGGCCTCGGCGGTGGCGTAGGCCCGGCGGACCTGGCCGAGCACCTGCTGTTCGCCGATCACCGCGGAGTCCAAGCCGCTGGTCACCGCGAACAGATGCTCGACGGCGGCCTCGGCGTAGCGCACGTAGGCGTATTTGGTGAGGTCGTCCAGTCGACATACCGGAATGCTCGGAGAGCACCTGGCCGATCACCGAGAGGCCGCCGTGGAACGCGTCGACGACGGCGTAGACCTCGACGCGGTTGCAGGTGGACAGCACCATCGCCTCGGTCACGAGCGAGGATTGCAGCACCTGGTCGACGATCTTGGCCTGATCGGACTCGTCGGTGCTCAACTGCTCCAGAACCGACACCGGCGCGCTGCGGTGTGAAACCCCGAAAAGCAACACGCTCACGGCTTCCCCACCACGTCATCCACGGTAGTCGGTGAACAGTTGGGCCACCAAATTCCTGCGCCTTCGCCGAAGCTGTTCCAGCAGGTCCCTTCTCGAAGTTCTCCTGCTGGATTACCGTTTCGCGGCGGATCAGGTCAGGTCCGCCAGATCGGCCCGCAACCTGGGCTCGTCGACCTCCCAGTAGCTGTGCTCGGCGCCGTCGAGCAGCACCACGGGCAGCCGATCGCCGAACTCGGCGCGCAGCGCCGGATCGCCCGCGGCCGCGGCGGCGTCCACGTCGGTGACGGTCAACACGAAGCCGAGCTCGTCGGCCAGCTGCGCCAGCTGCGCCGCAGCGGTCGTGCAGATCGTGCAGCCCGCCCGTCGTCAGCAGTTCAACCCGCCTATCCACAACGCCAGTATCACCGCGCCGGTGACCTACTGTGAAACCGTGTCGGATGTCGGACAAGAGCTGCCGGTGAGGCCAGCGCCGAGGCTGGCCGTGCACGGATCCCCCCGCTTGCGAGGCGGCAGTCACCGCCCAGGTCGAGCGAGGCCGTCACGACGCGCGCCTCCCCCGCCGCCCGACCTGACCGCGGCGGCCTTCTTCGACGTCGACAACACCCTGGTGCACGGCTCGTCGCTGGTGCATTTCGCCCGCGGGCTGGCCGCCCGCAAGTACTTCACCTACGGCGATATGGGCCGATTCATCTACGCGCAGGCCAAGTTTCAGCTTCTCGGCCGGGAGAACAGCGACGACGTGGCCGCGGGTAAGACGCAAGGCGCTGGCGTTCATCGAGGGCCGGTCGACGGCCGAGCTGATGGCGGTCGGCGAGGAGATCTACGACGAGATCATCGCCGACAAGATCTGGCCGGGCACCCGCGCGCTGGCGCAGATGCACCTGGACGCCGGCCAGCAGGTGTGGCTGGTCACCGCGACGCCCTACGAGCTGGCCGCCACGATCGCCAAGCGGCTCGGCCTGACCGGCGCGCTTGGCACCGTCGCCGAATCGGTCGACGGGGTGTTCACCGGCCGGCTGGTCGGCGACATCCTGCACGGCACCGGCAAGGCGCACGCGGTGCGGTCGCTGGCCATCCGCGAGGGGCTGAACCTGCGCCGCTGCACCGCCTACTCGGACAGCTTCAACGACGTGCCGATGCTGTCGCTGGTCGGCACGCGCCGTCGCCATCAACCCCGACGCCGACCTGCGCGAACTGGCCCGCGAGCGGGGCTGGGAGATCCGCGATTTCCGCACCGCCCGCAAGGCCGCCCGCATCGGGGTGCCGTCGGCGCTGGCGCTCGGCGCCGCGGGCGGGGCGCTGGCGGCGATCGTGTCGCGGCGGCAAGGGCAGCTGATCGGCACGCTGATAGGGTTCGCGCCGCGAACCCGACAAGAAGAGAACGTCCATGGCCATCGCCGAAAACATCATCGGAACCCACTACCGGTATCCCGACTACTTCGAGGTGAACCGGGAGAAGATCCGAGAGTTCGCGCGCGCGGTCAAGGACGACCATCCCGCGCACTACAGCGAGGAGGCCGCCAAGGAGTGCGGTTACGACACGCTGATCGCGCCGCTGACGTTCCTCGCGGTGGCCGGTCGCCGGGTGCAGCAGGAGATCTTCAACCAGTTCGACGTGCCGATCAACATGGAGCGGGTGCTGCACCGCGACCAGAAGTTGATCTTCCACCGGCCGATCCTGGCCGGCGACAAGCTGTACTTCGACTCCTACCTGGACTCGGTGACCGAGTCGCACGGCGCGATCGCTCACCGAGATCCGCGGCGAGGTGACCGACGCCGAGGGCAAGCCGGTGATCACCAGCATCGTGACCGTGCTCGGCGAGGCCGCGCGTCGGACACCGAGGCCGACGAGGTCAGCGCGCAGATCGCCGCCGCGCGCGATGCCGCCATCGCGAAAATGATTGCTGGGCAAAGCTCTAAGGAGAGCTAAGCGGGAGCGCCGTATCAGCCGAGGAACATGTTTCGCCGGTTGGCCAGCAGCTGATACAGCGTCTGCTGAATGGTTTCGCGCACCTGGTCGGTCAGCTCGAAGGTGATCATCGGATCGTCGGCAGCCGACTCGTCGTAGTCGGCGGTCTCGATCGGCTCACCGAAACTGGATGTGCCACTTCGACGGCAGCGGCAGCATCCCGACCGGACCGGCCAGCGGGAACAGCGGCGTGATCGGGAAGTACGGCAGGCCGAACAGCCGGGCCAGCAGCTTGACGTCGGCGATCATCGGGTAGATCTCCTCGGACCCGACGATCGAGCACGGCACGATCGGCGCCTTGGTCCGCAGCGCGGCCGACGACGAAGCCGCCGCGACCGAACCGCTGCAGCTTGTAGCGATCCTTGAAGTGCTTGCCGAGGCCCTTGTAGCCCTCGGGGAAGACGGCGGTCAGCTCGCCTGCGGCAAGCAGTCGGTGCGCGTCGGCGGTGCACGCCATGGTGTGGCCGGCCTTGCGCGCGGCCTGGCCGACCATCGGCATGTCGAAGACCATGTCGGCGGCCAGCAGTCGCAGATCGCGGTGCGCACGGGTGGTTGTCGTGCACCGCCACCGCCGTCATCAGCCCGTCGAAGGGCAACACCCCGGCGTGGTTGGCCACCACCAGCGCGGCGCCGGACTCGGGCAGGTTCTCGATACCGCTGACCTCAACCCGGAACCACGAGTTGAAGAGCACTCTCAGCAAAGGCAGGAAGATTGCGTCGTTGAGGTGGGAATCGAAGCCGAACTCGTCGACGGTGTAGTCGCCCATCATCCGCTTGCGGACGAACTCGGCGACCGCGGCGATTCGCTTCGCGAGTTCGTTCGGGGTTTCGTCCACGGTCGGCGCGCCGGACGCGCCGCTCCGATGCTGGTCGATCTCGCGGACGACGGCGGCGATCTGCTCGGCCGATGCATGGCTGCCGTTGTCGGAGAGCATCGAGGGATGTCGGCGCGAACTTTCCGCGCGCGCTGCACGGCGCGTCGCGGAGCCGCCGTTCGGCCCGAATTCGAATGCAGCGGAATAACTTTGGCTTTGGGCTCGCCCGCCACGTGGTTACCTTCTCCCCACCCGATGAAAATATTCTGTACCTATCGTCCCCATCGCTGCGCCGCAGACACGGCGCGACTCTCCATTGAGCGTACCCATCGCGGGTCGATGATCGGAGTCAATCCGCGACCCCGGACGTAATCGTCAAAGGCTTCCACGGTTGTCCACTTCGGGCTATAGCCAAGGTCATTTCGCATTCGCGTGGTGTCCATGACCCGGCCGTAACTCAAGTAGTCAAGCTGCTCTCGATCGAGTTCAGTGTAGCGAGTTGCGCGCCTCAGCGAATCCACAGCCTGCAACGCCGATCGCGGCACCGGCAGCGGGATCCGGCCGGCCCGGCGGATGGCCTGACTCATCATGATGATCCCGCGACGCACCGATGTTGAAAGTGCCGGCCTTGCCCGCCATCGTCGCGCGCTCCAGCGCGCCCAGTGCGTCCTGCTCGTGCAGCAGCTGCAGTCGCGGCGTCGTGGCCGATGATCGTCGGCACCACCGGGCCGGCCAGGTACCGCGACAGCGCGGTGTCCATCGCGGGCCCGATCATGTTGGCCAGCCGCAGGATGGTGACCGCGACGTCCGGCCGGCGCCGCCCGACGCCGCGCGCGTAGCCCTCGATGTCGATGCTGTCGCGGGCGAATCCGTCACCCGGCGGCCGCCGTGCGCTGCTGTCCTCGGTGAACAGCACCGGATCGTGCGCGTTCGAGCCGTAAACCTCCGACGTCGACTTCAGGATCACGCGGCGCACCGACGGCGCCTTCTGGCAGGCGGCGAACAGCTGGATCGCGCCCATCACGTTGAGTTCCTTGAGCGTCGCCTTGCCGCCCGAGCGCGGTGCGTAGGACGCCGCGGCCGCATGCACGACGGTGTCGACGTCGCCGTTGCGGATGACCTTGGCGATGAACGGGTTACGGATGTCGGCGCGGACGAACTCGGCGCGGCCCATCCGGCGCAGCAGATCCTTGCTCGGCGCGATCGCGTCGACCGCGATGACGTGGTTGATCAGCGGGTTCTGCGCCAGCCGGGCGGTCAGATACCCGCCGAGGAACCGGCACGCGCCGGTGACCAGCACAACCTTCGGGTAATGGACGGCGTCGCGGGAATCAGACCCGTTCCGAACGACCCTCGGAATCCATCCGGTCAGCCTAGCGGCCGAGTGCGGGAGTTACTTGCCGAGTTTTCTGCGCTGCACCCGGGTGCGACGAAGCAGCTTGCGGTGCTTCTTCTTCGACATGCGCTTACGCCGCTTCTTGATGACTGAACCCATGAACTCCGCTACCTAAGACTTTCCCGGCCTTGACGACACGTTGACTCGACCCGGCCACCTTACCTGGGCTCCGTACGCAAACGAAAAACGCGTGAGCTCCGCGGAGTGGTTGCGGCGTTGCCAAGCTCGTAGCGACACTTTCGCTGATATGCGCCGCCCCGGTAGTACTTCAGCGATTTTTTCGCTCCGAGGTTGGCACGAGACACCGCTTTCCGAGAATCAGCCTGCGTCGAAGTACGAGCTCTCGAGCATGTCGTGGACGGCCTTGGCGTGCACCCGGAACGAGCGGCCGACCCGGACGGCGGGCAACTCTCCGTTGTGCACCAGCCGGTACACCGTCATCTTGCTGACCCGCATGAGGCTGGCTACCTCTGCAACGGTGAGAAATTGAGCACGTGGCGGTTGGCGGTCGGAAGCGCCGCTGTCTCGCACGTTCTTTCCGCTCGCCGAATCGCGCCCCGATGGCCCGTTCATAGACGTCATCGCAACCCAATCATTCAGGCACGGGCATCCAGCGGCTTCCCCACCGCTGGCACCGACCCGTGCTTACACGAGGAGAATAGCGTGGCGGATGGGGTTACTGCGACGGGTGTGGGCTAATCAATTCGAAATTGATGAACTACTCGGATGTAATTCCTAGCTGCTCAGAGCGCATTTTTGCGGCAGCGACAGCGTCGGCGACCGCCGCCCGCAAACCGCCCCGCTCGAGTTCTCGCAGACCAGCGGCGGTCGTACCGCCCGGCGAGGTAACTGTGGCGCGCAGCTGCGCGGCCGTGGTGTCCATCGCCGTTCCCATCGCCGCGTCGCCGGCGGGCTGGGCCTCATCGAGCCGCTCGAGCAACATCGCGGCCGAACCGGCCATCGTTTGCACGACCAGATCGGTGGCCACCGAGCGCGACAGGCCCGCGGCGACGCCGGCGTCTACGAGCGCCTCGACCATCAGGAAGAAGTACGCGGGCCCGACCCGGACACCGCGGTGACGGCGTCGAGTTGGGACTCGGGCACGGTGAGCACCCCGCCGACCGCATCGAAGATCGCCGACACCTCCTTGAGGTGCTCCTCGGTGGCGAACCGGCCGCGGGCCAGCGCGCTGACTCCCCCGCCGACGACCACCGGCGCGTTGGGCATCACCCGGATGACCGGCGCCCCGGCGGGCAGCTTGTTCTCGTAGAACGCCGTCGTCACGCCGGCCACCACTGTCACGAAAACCTGTTCGGCCGTATCACTTTCGGCCCGCGCGGCGGCGTCGGAGATCTCACCGACAAGCCCCCGACGTCGAACGGCTTGACCGCGACGATCACGTAGGTCGCGGTGGGGACCGCCTCGGCGACCGACGTCACCAGCACCGAGTACTTCTCCGACAGGTACTTCGCACGATCGGGGAACTTCTCGGCGACCACCAGGTCCTTGACCTGGCGTCCGGCACGCAGCATCCCGGCTAGCAGTGCCTCGCCGATACTTCCGCCGCCGACGATCGCGATTCTGGCCATGCGGGAAAGCATTGCAGACGCCGCGGCTACGACGCGGGCGGCACCAACGCGAGTTGGCGGCTCTGCACCACGATGCGGCCCTCGCAGTCGACGACGATGTGGTCTTCGTCGAACCAGTCCTGGCCGATTAGCACCGTCGTGCACAACACGCGCAGCCAGCCGTCGGCGGGGAGGGTACGTAGATGGCGGTCAGCTGAACCGTCGGCGCCCAACCGAATCGGTTGACCCCGAACGTGACCGGAGCCGACACGTCACGAGCAGCGTCCTCCCTGGACATCGGAAGGTCAGCGCAACAGGTACGCGCGCGCGAACTGCAGCGACTCGGCCAGCAGCGCCTCACGTTCGCCGGCGGTGCGCGCACCCGACGTGGTCACCTCGAGGATCACATGACCGGAGAAGTTGCCCGCGGCCAGCATCTCGCAGACCTCGACAGTGGGCTGGGTGCCACGGCCGGGGACCAGGTGCTCGTCGGTGGAGGCGCCGCTGCCGTCGCACAGGTGAAGGTGCACCAGCCCATCGCCCATCCGGTGGGCCATGTCGAGCGCGTCGGTGCCCGCGGTCGCGGTGTGCGACAGGTCCAGCGTGTAGTGGGCGTGGTTGCCGTCCAACGGGTCATAGGACGGTGCGAACGCCGAGATGCCCGGTCCGGGCTTGCCGCCGCGCTTTCGCATCCGCTCGATCGACGTCTGGCCCGCGCCGAAGAACCGGTCGGCGCGGAAGGGGAACATGTTCTCCACAGCGACCATCACGTCGGTGGCGGCCTCGAGTTCGGCGACCTGCTCGCTGAACCCCTCGGCGTAGCGGCGCTGCCACCGAAACGGCGGATGCACCACAACCGTCTGGGCGCCGAGCTGTTCGGCCGCGCGCACACTGCGCTCCAGTTTCGGGATCGGGTTGGCACCCCACACCCGTTGCGAGATCAGCAGGCACGGCGCGTGCACCGACAGCACCGGCATGTCGTACTTTTCGGACAGCTCGGCGATCGCGTCGATGTCCTGGCTGACGGTTTCGGCCCACACCATCAGCTCGACGCCGTCGTAGCCGAGCTTGGCCGCGTACTCGAAAGCGGCCTCGGTCCTCAGCGGATAGACCGAGGCCGTCGACAGGCCGACCTTGATGGCGGGGCGCACAGTGTAGGCGAGCCTAGCCCGACTGCAACAACGCCAAGGGTCCCAGGGTGACCAACGCTCCGACGGCCACCGCGATCAGCGTGCTGCCGATGTCCTCGGTCTTGCGCACCACCCGCACGCCGACCACCAGGCCGAGGATCACCAGCACCGAAAGCACGAGCGCGACGATGTTGTTCCACTTCCACAGCTGGTCGAAAGCGACGAACAGGCCCGCGCCGAACGCGACCGCGAGGATGCACTGGCCGACGACCCAGGCGCCGCGCATGAACGACGACATCGAGGTCGCCGGCTCGGTGGCCGCCTCGTCCTCGAGATCGATGTCCTCAGGTCCCAGACCTGAGCCGCGGCGCGCGATGTCGTCGGCGACGCTTTGCCCGCCGAACAGCGGCCCGGCCGTGGAACGCAGGTACGACGGCAACTCGTCGCGATCCGTCGCCCGCTCCTCGGCCAGTTCGGCGGCGTCTGCCTCGTCGACGTCGATGAGGTCGGCCTCCTCCAGGGCGGACTCGATCGCGGCTTCGTCCTCGACGGAATCGGGGCTCATCCGCTCGGCGCCGTCAGTGGTCTTGGGACGGCGCGGGGCGAAGGTCGAGCGGCGCGGCGGGGCGAAGAAGTCCAGGTCGACGTCGGCGTCGCGGTCCTCGACGTGCGCCGCGTAGTCGGCGACCGCGTCGGCGTAGTCGTCGTCGACGTCGCTCGTACTCGGCGGCGTATTCGTCGGTGTCCTCGGCGGTGCCGTTGGTCGCTGCGGCCTCACTCGGAGCGGCTTCGGTCTGCTCGGCTCCTCGACGGGCTCGTCGGGGACGGCCGGCAGGGTGCGGGTGGTTTCGGCTTCGTCGACGTCATGGTCGCGAACGATCGGGATCTCGCCGGTCAGCTCGGCGACCGTGATGGAGTCGGTGTCGCCACGGCGTCTGCGGCGCCTGCCGCCGACGGGCGGCGCGCCGATCGTGCCGTTCTTCGCCAGCAACTCCGCGACCGAGATCGGTCGGGTGCTGCTGTTGCTGTCTTCTGGTCCTGTCATCGTGTGTTGCCTCTAGGCCGCGCACTTTTCGTCCAGCATCGCGCACGGACGTCTCCACCAAGGCTGTTCCGTCGGCTTCGCTGTCGAGTTTCCGCAGAATCAGCCCTTCTCGCAACGCCCAGGGGCAGATATCCACACTTTCGACGGAGAGAGCCTTCATGCTCGCCTCAGCCACCAACGCTCCGGCCACGATCTGTGGCGCTCGCTCGGCACTCACCCCTTCCAACTCGGCACGGTCGGCCGCGGTCATCCTAGAGATGAAATTTATGAGCTGCCTGAGGCCGGTAGCGGTGAGCGTCCGCTTGACCCGCGGACCGGCACCCGACGGTGCGGCGCCGGTCAGTCGGGCCAGAGACCGGAATGTCTTCGATGTCGCTACGGCCAGGTCGGGTGGACCGGCCTCGAGCATCCCGGCGCCCGCGTCGGCCAGTTCGGTGGCCAGCCAGTCCCGCAGCATGGCCACGCGGCGGCGGCCCGGCGGGTCGTCGGGCAGCCATTCGCGGGTGAGCCGGCCGGCGCCGAGCGGCAGCGACATCGCCACCTCGGGCTCCTCGTCCACGCCGTTGGACAGCTCCAGCGATCCGCCGCCGATGTCGATGTTGATGATCCGGCCGGCACTCCATCCGTACCAGCGCCGGACCGCCAGAAACGTCAGCCGGGATTCGTCGACGCCGCTGAGCACCTGCAGCGCCACGCCCGTCTCGGCGTGCACCCGGGCGAGCACGTCCTCGGAGTTCGTGGCGTCTCGTACCGCCGAGGTCGCGAACGCCATCAGCTCGGCGCAGCCGGAACTGGTGGCGATCTTGGCCAACTCGTCGATGGTGCCGACCAACTTGTCGGCGCCCTTGCGGGTCAGCTTGCCCGAGCCGTCAATGGCCTCGGCCAGCCGCAGCGACGCCTTGGTGGAACTCATCGGGGTCGGATGACCGCCGCGGCGGGCATCGACCACCAACAGGTGGACGGTATTGCTGCCCACGTCGAGCACGCCTAATCGCACCCATTCAACTTAATGGGTTTACCGTTGAAAACCGTGAGCGCATCGCATCCCGGAGAGGTTGAACTCGACTTCGCCCGCGAGTGGGTGGAGTTCTATGACCCAGACAACCCTGAACATCTGATCGCCGCCGACCTGACGTGGCTGTGCTCGCAGTGGACGTGCGTGTTCGGCACGCCCGCCTGTAAGGGCACGGTGGAAGGCCGGCCCGACGACGGGTGCTGCTCGCACGGCGCGTTCATGTCCGACAAGGAGGACATCGCCCACCTCGACGACGCGGTCAAGAAGCTGACCGACGAGGACTGGCAGTTCCGCGACAAAGGGCTCGGCAAAAAGGGCTACCTCGAAATGGACGAATACGACGACAAGCCCAACCTGCGAACGCGAAAGTACAAGGGCGCCTGCATCTTTCTGAATCGGCCCGGCTTTCCCGGTGGCATCGGGCTGCGCCTTGCACAGCAAGGCCCTCAAACTCGGTGTGGAGCCGTGGACGATGAAGCCCGACGTCTGCTGGCAGCTGCCCATCCGTCGCACGCAGGAGTGGGTCGAGCGGCCCGACGGCAGCGAGATCCTCAAGACCTGGATCACCGAGTACGACCGCCGCGGGTGGGGCGAGGGCGGCGCCGACCTGCACTGGTACTGCACCGGCGACCCGAACGCGCACGTCGGCAAGAAGCAGGTCTGGGAGTCCTACGGACCCGAGCTCACCGAGCTGCTCGGCGAGAAGGCCTACGCCGAACTTGCCGCAATATGCAAGCGGCGCAGCGGGTTAGGGCTGATCGCCATACATCCGGCGACTCGACTGGCGGAATGAGCCTCTACTTCTTCCGGTTGAATCCGCCACGCGCGGACTTCGCTCAGACCATGACGCCCGACGAACAGCGGGCGATGGCCGGGCACATGGAGTACTGGCAGCAGCTGCTTGCCGACGGCCGCGTAGTGGTCTACGGACCCGTCGCCGACCCCGAAGGCGTGTGGGGATTAGGCGTGCTGCGCGCCGACGATCGCGCCGACGTGCTGGCCATCGGCGAGCGTGACCCGTCAGTGCTGGCCGGTGTCAACACGTTCGAGGTGTTCGAGATCATTGAGGGCCGGACGGGTTAGCCGCTCGTCGCGCAGGCGCCACAGCCACACCCCCGTACCGGCCAGCACCGCCACGAGCACCAGAACATAAGTGCCGGGCAGTATCTCGGTCCACACGCCGCCCGGCCGCAGCGACATGATGCCTGCCTGCGGGGTATCACCCGCCGTAGCAACAATCCAGCCGCCGACCAGTGCGCACAGCAACCACATCGACACGACCGCGAGTCTGCTACCGGTGACGTATCCGCGATACCCGAGCGCAACGACCAAGGGCGCGAACCAGACCCAGTGGTGACTCCAGCTGAACGGCGACGCGGCAGCCGAGGCCAACCCGACGATCGCCACGGCCAACACCGCCTGTCCGCGCCGATATGCCGCCGCCGCGAACACCACGGCGACGACGGCGACGCCCGCGGCAGTCAGCGTCGCGATGGTCGACGAAGCGTGCAGACGCAGTAGTAGCCCGCCGACGCTTGTATTGGCGAGTGGGTCGTGCGAGATGCGGGTGACGTCATCGAATCGTCCCTGCAGCCAATAACTTACGGAGTCACGGGGAGCCAACGCGAAACCCAGTGCAACGGTGGCGGCAAACGTCGCCACGGCTACCATCGCCGCGCGGAACCGCCTGGTCACCACCAGGTAGACGATGAACAGCGCCGGCGTCAGCTTGATGCCCGCGGCCAGCCCGATCCCGATCCCCGACCACTTGGTGTTCTGGGCGAAAAGGTCGGCCACCACGAGAACGAGCAGGACGATGTTGATCTGGCCCAGCTCCGCGGTCAGCCGAATCGGCTCCAGCCAGGCGATCACGCCGACCAGCAAGGCGGTCAACCCGACGAGCCGCCCGTCGGCCCGCATGCCCATCGAGGTCAGCATCCGCACGACCACGTAGATCAATCCCGCCACCGTGGCGAGCAGCCACAGCAGCGCAGTCGAGGCGCTGTCGAGCAGCGCGAGCGGAACAGCGCAGATCGCCGCGAACGGCGGATAGATGAACAGCAACTCGCGGTGGTTGCCGGTCAGGCCGGTCGAGTAGA
The DNA here is from genome assembly GCA_963793055.1 of uncultured Actinomycetota bacterium. Taxonomy (GTDB): domain Bacteria; phylum Actinomycetota; class Actinomycetes; order Mycobacteriales; family Mycobacteriaceae; genus Mycobacterium. Next base: position 107,895 of record CAWBYS010000007.1, read on the forward strand.
GATCGAGCCCGGCCATCAACCGCTCGCCGGCGAAGCGGTAGACCATCAGGTCGACCTGCATCCGCAGGGAGGGCCAATGCACATAGGCAGTGACATATGCCACAAGCGAAAGTGCCGCGATCGCGGGGCCGCCCCGTCGTACCCATGGGCTCACGCTGCTGTCGGAATCGATGTTTCGTATGGTCCGCGTGTTCACTCGTCATTCACCGTGGTCGTCGTCGTTGCAAACGAATCACGGTAGGCGACGTTCTTGAGAGCCGCTCCCAGCTAGCGATGGAACGACGAGTGTCGGGTTATGTCACGTTTCCGGGTCGAACGCGTGCGGGTAACTGACGTTCGATAGGTGAAGTCACCCCTCGAGCTTGTAGCCCAGGCCGCGGACCGTCACCAGGTGTACCGGGTTCGCGGGATCGGACTCGATTTTGCTGCGCAGCCTTTTGACGTGCACGTCAAGGGTTTTGGTGTCGCCGACGTAGTCGGCACCCCACACGCGGTCGATGAGCTGGCCGCGGGTGAGCACCCGTCCGCTGTTGCGCATCAGGTACTCGAGCAGGTCGAACTCCTTGAGCGGCAACGTGATGGATTCACCGTTGACAGAGACGACGTGACGCTCGACGTCCATCCGCACCGGCCCGGCCTCCAGCACACCGTCGGCGATCGAAGAGTCGTCGGTGTCGCTGCCGCGGCGCAGCACAGCCCGGATGCGGGCGATCAACTCACGGGCCGAGTACGGCTTGGTGACGTAGTCGTCGGCGCCGAGCTCGAGTCCCACGACCTTGTCGATCTCGCTGTCACGCGCGGTCACCATGATGACGGGCACGCTCGAGCGCGAACGCAATTGCTTGCACACGTCGGTCCCGCTCATCCCTGGCAGCATCAGGTCGAGCAGCACGATGTCGGCACCGGCCCGCTCGAATTCAGCCAGGGCCGAGGGCCCGTCGGCCACCACGGTGGCCTCGAAGCCCTCCTTGCGAAGGAGAAAGGCCAGGGGATCGGCCAAGGACTCCTCGTCCTCCACGATCAACACGCTGGTCATCGGTCTGGCTAGTCCTCTCGTTCGTCCGAAGCATCTTCATGCTCGGGGTAAGCCGGAATCGACAGGGTGAACGTCGATCCCGTTCCCGGCTGACTCCACAGCCGGATGGATCCGTTGTGATTGGCGGCGACATGTTTGACGATCGCCAACCCCAACCCGGTGCCGCCGGTGGCCCGGGACCGCGCCTTGTCGACGCGGAAGAACCGTTCGAACACCCGCTCCTGATCGGCGCGGTCGATGCCGATACCGCGGTCGGTGACCGCGATTTCGATGTTGTCGCCGCGGCGGCGTCTGCTGATGGACACCGACGATCCGTTGGGCGAGTACGCGATGGCATTGGACACCAGGTTCGCGATCGCCGTCACCAGCAGCGACTGGTCGCCGAGCACGCGATAGCCGGTCGGCCGGTCGGTGGTGATCGCGATGTCCGCGTTGTCGGCTGCCACCTTGTAGCGCGAAAGTGCTTCGGCCACAACGGTATCGACGTCAACCGCCTCGAGGTCGGGCAGCGGCTCGGCACCCTGCAACCGGGACAGCTCGATCAGCTCGCCGACCATGTTGGCCAGCCGTTTGGACTCGGCCTGCATCTTCTCGGCGAAGCGGCGCACGGTTTCGGGGTCATCGGCCGACGCCAGCACCGCTTCCGCGAGCACGCCCATCGCCCCTACGGGCGTCTTGAGTTCGTGGCTGACGTTGGCCACGAAGTCGCGGCGGGTCGCTTCCATCCGGGCGTGCTCGGACTGATCGTCGACATAGACCACCGCGAACCGGCGATCCTGCTCGGTCAGCAGCCGCACGTGGCCGCGCACCGACAGGCCGGACCGGCCGGGGTGGGCGCGCTTGCGCGGGGACAGGTCGACCTCGCCGTCCTCGCCCGTGGCCAGCGTGCGCTCGGCGGCCAGCCAGGCGCGATCGTCGAGCAGGCGTTCGTGAACCAGACCGAGCTCGCGGGCCCGGTCATTGGTGTAGACCACGTCACGGTAGACGTCGACGACCACGATGCCCACCGGCGACTGCGAGACGATGTGTTCGAGCATCTGCGACACGGTGAGCCCGGCCTGCACGGCGGCCCGCCGCTGGCTGCGCTCGCGCAGACGGGGTCCCAGCCCCGCCCCGAGCGCCACTCCGATCACCAGCGCGAGCAGCGCCACGACCGCCACCAGCAGCAGCGCCGATACCACACTCACGCGAAAAGCGTACGCACTCGGTGAACGTCATCCCAGCAGCGTGCGGCCAAAACGAGACAAGTCACACACGGAACCGAGGAAATTCGGTCTCCGGTTTTGCCCTGTTAACCCGGCGTTTGCCGGAGCGGCGCCGTGGGGCGCCTACTTCGCGCCCTGCGCAGCAACCGCCGCGGCGCCGGCTGCCGCGGCTTCGGGGTCCAGGTAGGTGCCGCCGATGACCCTCGGCCGCAGATCGGAGTCGAGGTCGTAGCGAAGGGGGATGCCGGTAGGGATGTTGAGTCCGACGACGTCCTCGTCGGACATCCCGTCGAGGTGCTTCACCAGCGCGCGCAGCGAATTGCCGTGCGCCGCGATCAGCACGGTCTTGCCGGCGCGCAGGTCGGGCTCGATCGTCTCGGTGTAATACGGCACGAACCGCTCGACGACGTCCTTGAGGCACTCTGTGCGCGGCGGCCCGCCGGCGATGTCCGCATAACGCGGGTCGCCGTCCTGGCTGTATTTACTGCCCGCCTCGATCGGCGGCGGCGGGGTGTCATAGCTGCGACGCCACGCCATGAACTGCTCCTCGCCGTAGCGCTCCTTGGTCTCCGCCTTGTTCAGTCCCTGCAGCGCGCCGTAGTGACGTTCATTGAGGCGCCAGTCGCGCTGCACCGGGATCCAGTGCCGGTCGGCCTTGTCGAGCGCCAGGTTGGCGGTGTTGATCGCGCGGCGCAGCAGCGAGGTGTAGAGCACGTCGGGTTGCCGGTCGAGTTCCTTGATCAGCTCGCCCGCACGCACCGCTTCGGCGCGGCCCTTCTCGGTGAGATCGACGTCGACCCAGCCGGTGAAGAGGTTCTTCTCGTTCCACTCACTCTCGCCGTGACGGAGCAGGATCAGCGTGCAATCTCCCATGGCAGAGAGACTATCGCGAGGCCGGTTCGTCGGCTTTGCCGTTCCCGCCGTCCCACCCGTCGTCGTCGATCAGGTGCGCGAACGCCTCCAGATTCTTCAGCGATTCTCCGCGCGACACCCGCCACTCCCACTCTTTCTGGATCGAGGAGCGAAAACCCAACTCCAGCAAGGTGTTGAAGTCCGAGTCGACGGCCTCGAGCACCTGCCCGAGGATGCGGTCGACCTCGTCGGGCGTGACCGACTCCAGCGACATCCGGCCGACGAGGTAGATGTCGCCGACGTTGTCGAGGGTGTACGCCACCCCGTAGAGCCTGCGATTGCGTTTGAGCAAAAACCGGTACACGCCCTCGTGGTTCTCGTCGGGCTGGCGGCAGACGAACGCCTCGACGCGCACCGAGTGCTCGCCGATCGACAGGATCGTGTTGGTCTTCAGCCGTCGCTCGCCGGGCAATTCCACGATGATGCCCGGCAGCCCGCCGTGCGCGCCTTCGTGGCGGGTGCAGACGAGGCCGTGTTCGGAGCAGGTGTCCTCGATGACCTTTGCGACGTTCACGCCCGCACCCCTCGCCGCATCGAGAACCGCCGTCCGTTGCGGCGCGCGGTCACGTCCCGACGCTGACTGCGTGCGCGGTAGTCGGCGATAGCCGTCCCGTAGCTGTCCAGCAGGTCGTCGACGGTGCGCGCCCACGAGAACTCGCCCGCGTGCGCGATGGCGGCGGCCCGCATCGTGTCGGGGTCGCGGCCCAAGACCGTGCCGATCGCGTGCGCCCAGTCGTCGGCGTCGTGCCCGTCGACCAGGGCTCCGGTCACCCCGTCGCGCACCGCGACGGGCAGCCCGCCGACGGCGGCGGCCACCACGGGAGTGCCACAGGCCTGAGCCTCGACGGCGACGAGACCGAACGACTCCGAATAGCTCGGCACGGCGACCAGGTCGGCGGCCCGATAAACGTTGACCAGCTGTTCGCGCGATTGAGGCGGCAGGAACGTCACCCGGTCCGTGATACCCAATTCGCCCGCGAGTCGAATCAAGGTGTCCGGCGCGGCCAGTCCGCTGCCCGACGGCCCGCCCGCGATGACGACGCGCACGCCCGGCAGCTTCGCCGCCGCCCGCAGCAACACGTCGGGCGCCTTGAGCGGTTGGATGCGCCCGACGAACGCCAGCACTTTCTCGTCGGCGTCGAGCCCGAGCGCGGCGCGCGCGACCTGCCGGTCGCCGGGGGTGAACGTGTCCAGGTCGACGCCGGGATGCACGACGTCGATGCGCGCCGGGTCGGCTCTGTGAAGCGAAATCAATTGCTGCGCTTCGACTTCGGTGTTGACGATCAACCGGTCGGCCTCGTCGACCACCTGCTGCTCGCCGACCGCGCGCAGCGGCGGCTCGGGCGCGTCGCCATCGGCGAGCGCAGCGTTCTTGACGGCGGCCAGGGTGTGCGCGGTGTGCACCAGCGGCACCGCCCACCGGTCACGGGCCAGCCAGCCCACCTGACCAGACAGCCAGTAGTGCGAGTGCACGATGTCGTAGTAGCCGGGCTCATGCGTCGCCTCGGCGCGCAGCACGCCCGCGGTGAACGCGCACAGCTGGGTGGGCAGGTCGTACTTGTCGAGCCCTTCGAACGGTCCGGCCACGACGTTGCGCACCAGCACACCGGGCGCCACCCGCACGACGGGCGCGTCGGCCGACGACGTCGCGCGGGTGAAGATCTCCACCTCGACGCCGCGGCGCGCCATGTGCAGTGCGCTTTGCAACACGTAGACATTCATGCCGCCCGCGTCACCGGTCCCCGGCTGGGCCAGCGGCGAGGTGTGCACTGAAAGCACGGCTACGCGGTGGGGCAGATCCGTGGTCGGCGGCACACAAACATGTCTACACCGTTCTCAAGCGAGGGCCGCCGCCCGCCATTCCGCGAGACTGCAACCACGCAGGGAAAGTTCGAGTGAAGACCTGCTGGAACGCAGTTTCGCAGGAAGCATGCGCGTGCGAGATGTGTGACATGTACGTGCTAGGTTTGTCTCATGCGTACGACGGTGGAGTTCGACGACGACACCGCGAAAGCTGTCGAGCAGCTGCGCCAGGAGCTCGGTATCGGCGTCAGCCAGGCGGTGAATGAGTTGATCCGCCGCGGTCTGATACCTAGACCCGAGAAGGAACCGTTCCGGCAGCGGACACGACGGCTGGGTATTCGCATCGATGTCTCCAACGTGGCCGCGGCGTTGGAGGACCTCGAAGGCGTCGAGGCGCGCTGAGTGCTCGTCGACGCCAACGTGCTGCTGTACGCGGTGGACACCGACAGTCCATTCCACGAATCTGCTCGTGATTGGCTCGAAAGCGCGCTGAACGGGACCCGCCGGGTAGGCATCCCATGGCAGTCGTTGACGGCCTTCGTCCGTATCGCCACGCACCCTCGCGCCCTCCGCGAGCCGATGACGCCGGACGAGGCGTGGTCATTCGTTGAGGACTGGCTCGACGCGCCGACCACCTGGACTCCCCAGCCCGGGCGAGCGCACCGCGAGATCCTCGGCCGGTTGGTGCATGAGCTCGACCTACGGGCAAACCTGGTCTCCGATGCGGTGCTGGCGGCCCTCTGCATCGAGCACGGCCTCGAGATGGTGAGTGCGGACAGCGATTTCGCTCGCTTCACGGAGATCAGCTGGGTGAACCCCGTTCAGCGGTAGTCCGCCGGCCGCTCGCATTCCGCGAGGCTGCAACCACGCAGGGAAAGTTCGCGTAACGACCTGCTGGAACACAGTTTCGCGGTCGAAGAGCGGCCGATCAGGCTGTAATTTCGGGTCGCCGGGTTAGGGCGCGGCGCATCGCGCGAGGTGACCTGAGCGAGGGCGCCACGATGTGGTGCCGGCGTGGGGGTACCTCCCGCTTGCGGGGACCGGGCCCGCTTGGCGTGTGCGGCAGACGAAGCCTGACGAACGGTGGCGGCGACAGTGAGGAAATTATCCGGGGTCGCTCAAGCACGGCAACTAAAGTTGGGGCGATGACAACACCACAGACCACGGACCGGGTCGCGGTGGTCACCGGCGCCAGCGCCGGCATCGGCGCGGCGACCGCCAAAACCCTTGCAGCACAAGGCTTTCACGTCGTTTGCGCCGCGCGGCGCGCCGAGCCCATCAAGGCACTGGCGGACGAGATCGGGGGCACCGCGATTGCGACGGACGTCACCGACCCCGAATCCGTCGCCGCGTTGGCGGCGGCGCTCGACCGCGTCCCCGGGCAACTTTCGGTGCTGGTCAACAATGCCGGCGGGGCCCGCGGACTCGAACCGATCGCCGACGCCGACGTCGAGAACTGGCGGTGGATGTGGGAGTCCAACGTGCTCGGCACCCTTCACGTCACCCGCGCACTGCTGCCCAAGCTGATCGAGTCGGGCGACGGGTTGATCGTCACGGTCACGTCGATCGCCGCCCTGGAGATCTACGACGGCGGTGGCGGCTACACCGCCGCCAAGCACGCCCAGGGCGTCCTGCACCGCACGTTGCGCAGCGAGTTGTTCGGAAAACCGGTGCGGCTCACCGAAGTTGCGCCCGGCATGGTGAAGACGGACTTCTCATTGCGGCGCTTCGACGGCGACGAGGAGCGCGCCGCGAAGGTCTATGAAGGCGTCACGCCACTGGTCGCCGAGGACATCGCCGAGGTCATCGGATTCGTCGCGAGCCGGCCGTCGCACGTCGACCTCGACCTGATCGTCATCAGGCCGCGCGATCAGGTGACCGGAGCGAGCGGGTCGCGCTTCAACCGGCGCACCTAGCTGCCGAGTGTCGGGTTGATTCACGCAAAACCGCCATCCGCGTGGCATAACCCGACGCTCGGCAGTACGAAGCCATCCGCGGGCCGAGCGTTGACGTGGTGGCAAATTACGGCGCGATTGTTTTGCTCACCTGCCGATCGGTGACATGCGAACATGTCGCAGTACCGCAGTGCCCCAGCAAACGTCCAGGCCGATTGTGCGGTCACTCCGAAGGAGCGACAGATGAGCTGCATGACTTCCACGGGTTTCCACACGATGACAAAGACCGCCGTGGCCGCGTCGTTTATCGCGGCGACCGCGATTTGTCTGGCCGTCCCGGCGAACGCGCAGGGACCCACCGGCCCGAGTGATCCGAAATGCATCCAGCAGCCGACGAATCCGATATGTGCCGGCGGCCCGTATGCCCCGCCGGCGCCTCCCGCCGCTCCGGGCATTCCAACCGGCCCACTTGATCCCGCATGCATGTCCAACCCCGCCGATGCCGCGTGCGTCGGGAGCCCGTTCCTCCCGCCAACGCCACCGCCCCCGCCCCCGCCTCCTCCGCCACCCCCGCCTGCGCCACCAATCGCGCCGCCGCCGCTGGCGCCTGTCGCGCCGCCACCGCTGACGCCCGATGCACCGTTCGACACCTTCACGCTCGGCCCGCACATCGACGACATGATGCCCATTGACGACACGGCAGCCGCGATGCCGCACATCGGCGGGGCGGGTATGGCCGGGGCGGGTCACATCTGACGATGCCGTCGGCGCTGCCCTTTAGCCGCCGGGTCGGCCGTTGACCGGCTGCGGCGCATCCGACGGGGTGGCCGGTGCGGTGAGCGGGATTCCCGGCGGGGGGTTCTGCGGCGACAGCGCCGACATCGCGACCCATTCGTCCCACGGCACGGCCCAGTCCCAGATGTCGCCGTCGGAATACGACAACTCGATCGAGGTGCCGGTGACTTCGACGGGGTCGCCGTAGATCGCGGAGCCGAAATACTGCTGCGCGTCCTCTGTCGACAGGTTGATACAACCGTTCGTGACGTTGGTGTTGCCCTGCGCGCCCGCACTGCTGGGGTTGGCGTGGATGAACTCGCCGTTGTTGGAGATCCGCACCGCGAACCGCTCGTGCGCGTTGGAGTACCCGGCCGCGGGATTGGACATGTAGAAGTCCTCGTACTTCTCAGTCACGACGTGGATACCGCTGCGGGTGATGTTGCGCGGCAGGTCACCCTCGCCGTAGCTGCACGGGAAGTCCATGATCACCGCGCCGCCCTGGTCGAGGACCTGGATGCGGTGCGACGACGCCTCGGCCTTGACCACCTGGCGGCGGCCGATCTCGAAGTTCAGCGAGATGTCCTGCGCCCCGAACGCACCGTCGCCGAACGGCACCCCGTAGAGCTTCGCGTCGACGTTCACCTTGGTGCCCGGCGGGTAGTACTCCTTGGTCCGGTAGTGCGCGCGCGAGCCGCCGACCTCGTCGGGCAGCCACGCCCAGCTGCCCTCCACCGGCGGATCGGTGGTGACCTTGAGCGCCTTCTCGACGGAGGCCTTGTCGCTGATCGACGCGTCGAACTGGATGATCACGGGCGCCGCGACGCCGACGACCTGGCCGTCGGCAAGCTGGAACTGACCGTTGACCTGGTTATCCGGGTTGATCGTGGTGAATGCGCCCGAGACCGGGACGGCCTTGCCGTCACGTCCGACCACCGACCCGCTCCACGAGTACTCGACGCCGTAGCCGAGTGGTTCGGTAATCCGGAAGGCGGTGCGGTCGCGGTTGAGGGCACCTGCAATGACCTTGCCCTCGGGATTGGCCAGGGCGACCCGCTGGAACCAGCCGTCCTTGACCTCCACGCCGACGGGCGCGGTCGGGGCGATGTCTGTGGCGTCATCGGCCGGTTCGAATGCCAGCGACGGAGAGGGCGGCGCGGTCGGCGCACCGGCCATGGTGCCGGGCCGCGAGGTGCATGCCGCCAGGACGCCGGGCGCGACAACGCCCACCGCGAAAGCGGTCAGGGCCCGTCGTCTGCTCACAGACGGCATGGCGGGCTCGGCGTCGGCAGGGCTCACGTGGATCCAGGCTACCTACAGCGAGCAGCCCACCAATGCCGGCTCGGGTGTGAGATCGATCCCGAATTTCGTTCTAACACCATCCCGCACCGCTCTGGCCAGGGCAATCACATCGGCCGTCGTGGCCGCACCGCGATTGGTCAGCGCCAGCGCGTGCTTGGTCGACAACCGGACCACAGCTCCTACGCCCGGATAGCCCTTGCCGAAGCCGGCGCGCTCCACCAGCCAACCCGCCGCCAGCTTCACCCCGTCGGGCGCCGGGTAGTTCGGCACCGGTCCGTCGACCAGGTTCTGCAGCCGCCCGAAGTCGCGGTGGCTCACGACCGGGTTGGTGAAGAACGATCCGACGCTCCAGGTGTCGTGGTCGGCGTCTGTCTCATCTGAGAGCAACATCCCTTTGCCTGCGCGCAGAGACAGCACCACTTCCCGGACACGCGCGGCATCGACCCGCGAATCCAGCTCGGCGCCAAGCGCTTTGGCCAACTCGCCATACCGCAGCGGTGCGCTGCGCCCGCCCGGATCCAGCTCGAAGTCGACGTCGAGCACGATCGCGTCGCGCGAGTGTTTGAGGACGCTGGTGCGATAGCCGAACTGCAGCGCCGCCGGCGCCACCCAGCGGTCCTCGCCAGTCCGCCGGTCCAGCAGTCGCACCCGCCGGATGGTGTCGGCGACTTCGGCACCGTAGGCGCCGACGTTCTGCACCGGCGTCGCCCCGACGGACCCGGGGATGCCCGACAGGCATTCCAGCCCGCCCAGTCCGTGCGCCAGCGAGGTCACCACGACGTCGTCCCACACCGCGCCCGCCTCGGCGCGCACCATGTTGTCGACCACGGTGATCTTGGTGTTCGCCAGCAGGATGACGGTCAGGTCGGTCAGGTCGTCGGCGATGACGACGTTGGAGCCGCCGGCCAGGACGAGCGACTCGTCCTCGGGGCCGAGAGCACGGACCACGTCGATCACCTTCTGGGTGGTGTCGCAGGTGATCACGCGCCGCGCGACCGGTCCGACGCGCAGCGTGGTCAGCGGCGCCAGCGGTACCGCCTCTGCGACGGAGGCACCCCCTATGGGCGAAGTGACCACGGGCGGTAACGGTAGCCTGGCCAGCTATGCCGCGCTCATTCGACATGGCCGCCGAATACGAGGGCAGCGTCGAACAGGTCCACCGGGCGTTCGGCGACGAACAGTACTGGCTCGCGCGCTTGACCGATTCCGGTGCGGACCACTACTCGCTGGATTCGATGCTGTTCGACGGGGGCGGCATCGACGTCGTCACGACGCAGACACTGCGCGCCGACCGGCTGCCGGGCGTCGTCACCCAGTTCCACCGGGGCGACCTGAGCTTCGTGCGTGAGGAGACCTGGACGCCGGTTCGCGACGGGCAGGCCACCGCGACGGTCAAGGGCTCGATCACCGGTGCGCCCGCGACGCTCCTCGGCACCGCGGTGCTCGCGTCGGCAAAGTCCGGAGCGCGACTCGAGTTCACCGCCACCGTCGAGGTCAACATTCCGCTCGTCGGCGGCAAGATCGAGAACTTCATCGGCAACCAGCTGATCGATCTGCTGATCGCAGAACAGCGGTTCACCACGGTGTGGATCACGGAGAACGCCTGATCCACGAGTTACCGTCGAATGCATGAGTCGTCGCATGGACTACACCATTGCGTTCGACGCGCCGGCCGAGAAGATCTACCAAGACTTCACCAGCCGGGAGTATTGGCAAACGCTGATGGACGCCTACCGCTTCGTGACACCGCAATCGGAGATCACGAAGTTCACGTCGAGCGAGCGCGGTACCGACATCAACTTCATCCAATGCCTGCCGCGCGAGTACCTACCGCCGATCGCCCGCCAAGTGGTGCCCGTCGACATGGTCATCACCCGTGCACAGCACTTCGATCCCTATGACCAAGTCAGCAGGCGCGCGAAGGGCACCTACGCGGCTTCCATCCCGCACGGGCCGGGACGGTTCGGTGGGCACTATTTCCTCGTCGAGACGGCCACCGGCTGCACCTTGCGGCTGACCAGCCTGTGCAAGGTGCACATTCCGTTCGTCGGGGGCGCGCTCGAGGATCTGATCCTGCACCACATCCGGCACCTGTTCGACGCCGAGGAAATCTTCACCGCCGGCTGGATCGCCAAGCATCACTAGGCCGGTTTGATCGCGCTGCCGAGCGCGTTGAGACAGAAGCCCGGCGAGAAGTCATGGATCACATTCCGGATCAAAGGGATTCAACAACCCGCAGCGAGTACTGACCGTGTCAACGACTTTATCGCCCCAGTGGACAATCCGGCGGGCCCCGGCGTGGGGCAACCAGTGAAGCAGCTTGACCCACTTAAAATCAGGGCATGAGCGGCCCCATCGGCCAGCTGACCCGGGGTACGACCGGCTATAACCGGTTACGCCGCAGCGATCGCTGGCTGGTCCATTCCGCCCGGGTGCGGGCGGCGCTGCTGTCCGCGACCGATCCGCTGGTGGTCGACCTCGGCTACGGCGCCCTGCCCGTGACGACTCTCGAGCTTGCGGCGCGGCTGCGCGTCGTGCGCGCCGACGTGCGCGTCGTGGGTTTGGAGATCGATCCCGATCGCGTACGGATCGCGCGCGACGCCCAGGCCGACACGGTCGAATTCGGGCTCGGCGGTTTCGAACTGGCCGGTTTGCGACCGGTTCTGGTGCGCGCGTTCAACGTGCTGCGCCAATACCCGGTCGAGGCGGTGGCTGACGCGTGGTCGACGATGCAGCGCCATTTGGCGCCGGGCGGTCTGATCATCGACGGCACGTGCGACGAACTGGGTCGGCTCTGCTGCTGGGTGCTCGTCGATGGCGACGGACCGGTCAGCCTCACGCTGGCCTGCGACCCGTTCGCCATCGAGCGCCCGTCCGATCTGGCTGAACGGCTACCCAAGGTGCTGATCCACCACAACGTCGAGGGTCAGCCGGTCCACGCGCTGCTCGCGGCGGCCGACCGCGCGTGGGCCAGTGTCGCCGGGCACGGGGTGTTCGGACCTCGGGTGCGTTGGCGCGCGATGCTGGAGCTGCTGCGCGACAACGGATTTCCGGTCGAACCGCCCCGCCGCCGGATGCGCGACGGCGTGCTCACGGTGCCGTGGGCAATGGTTGCCCCTCTTCGAGTTTGATCCGATCCGCTTCCGTCTGCGCCGCATCCACCTCGGCGAGCGCGTCGTCGACGTCCTCGGCCAACTGGATGTCGAGTCCGCGTATCGGCGACGGCGGCGTGACCAAGGCGATGGCCACATAGGTGATCAGTGAAGCCGCGAAGGCGATGAAGGTAGGCCAGCCATCGAACGACGAATCGAAGACGCCGTTGGGGATGTACAGGATCGTGTTGTCCAGTCCGTACATCGTCGGCGTCATCGCGAACAGCACCAGGCGCACTGTCAACCCCACCACGATCGACACCAACGCAGCCACGGAAGTGCCTCGGCGCCAGACCAATCCGAGGATGAACGGCACAACGAGGCAGGCCAGCAGAAGATCGAAAGCCAGGGTGAGCAGGATTCCCGTCTGCTTGACATAGATCGCGATCAGGATCGCCAAGACGGTCGCCGGGACCATCGCGATACGCGTCGAAGTCAGCAACGGGTCGCGTTGACCCGGAACGTGTACCCGCCGGACGCCGCCCAGGTTCCGCACCGTCACATTCGAGATCGCGAGGATCGCGCCGTTGGCCGTGCTCATCGACGCACCGACGAGGCCACACAGCACGACGATCGTCAAAGCGACTGGTGCGTAATGATCCAGCAGCACGAACAGGATCGGTCCGTCGAGTTCCTCGGGCAGGAACGCCTTCGCCGAGAGCACGACGAGCCCGAACGGGACGCAGATCGCAACCACGCCGGCCGCGGCGCCGAAGCACGCGCGGCGCGCCGTCTCAGGAGACTTCGCCGCGAACAGCCGCTGCATGAAGTCGATCGCGACGATGTCGCCGATGCCGAGCGCGATCAGAGTCGCCCAGTTGATCGTCGCGCCCTGAGCGGGATCGGTCATCTGCCCGAGGTCGAGCGGGCCCAAGCCGTCGGCGATCGCGATGCCGTGGGTTGCCGCCATCCAGATCAGCAGGCCGACAGCGCCGACAAGGACCAGGGTCATCTGGATGATCGCGGTGTACGCGTCGGCGATCAGGCCGCCGGCGCCGGTGTAGGCGACCGCGAGGACGGCGATGATGACGGTGCCCAGCCAATACGGGATGCCGACGAAGTAGTTGAACAAGAAGCCGCCTGCGACCAGGTTGCCTGCCACCAGGAGGCAGAACCCGACGATCAGCATGACGGAGGCCACCGCCTCAACCCTCCTGCCGAACCGCAGATGGTAGTAGTCCGGGAACGACGTCAGCCCCATCCGGTTCATCGGCTTGGCGAAGAACACGCCCGTCAGGAACAGACACAAGGCAAGACCCAGCGGTAGGCACGCGCCGGCCCAGAAGCCGAATTCGGCTGCCAGATCGGTGTTTCCGAGGGTGGCGTTGGTGTCGACGGCCGAGCCCATCAGGGCCCCGCCCACCAATAGCAGCGGCAGCATGCGGCCGCCGACGAGGAAGTTGGCACTGTCGCCGGCGATGCGTTTCGAGACGAGGAAGCCGACGAAGACTACGACGGCTATGGAAAGACCTACGCCGAGAAGAATCATGGGGAGTCTCCTTGAAGAGCGGTGGAGCCTCCCGGGCTTTTGTCCCGCCGTGGAACGGCCCCGCGTCGTTGCACGACCGCCTGCGTCTCTCGGACCAGACCCGCGACCGGCGGAACCCTAGACGCGCCTCACGCGTGAACGTGAGTCATCGATCAGACAAGCGCCGCCGCGTTACGACAGTTCGCGAGGCGCGTTAACGGTTCGTTGCAAATCTCGAGTGGCGGGTTCTGCAATCGCTGTCAAGATGGGGAGCCAGGAGCCAGTCAAGGCTCCCCGGACGAGGTGCGTCGTACCCGGCATGCGACAAGACGGCGCTAAGGAGCACCCGTGGCCGATCAATCAGAACCGCTCAACCGTGAGGGCGCCTGGGCGCAGCAGGCCGAGGCCGAGCTGTCCGACCGCAGGGAACGCGAGGAGATCGAACGCTCGCTCACGTTCGGGCTGCAGGCCGCGCCGACCATCAACGACAGGCGCATCTCGACATTCGTGCGTGGCGAGCTCCCGCATTTCGCCGGTGAACGCGGGACCTTCCTCAAGTGCCCGTTCGTCGAGGACGTCAACGAGGTCGACGACGCCGAGGTGGCGATCTTCGGCGTCCCGCTCGACGCCGGGGCTACCTACCGGCCCGGAACCCGGTTCGGCCCGCAGGGAATTCGCCGTTCCACCAACCTGTTCGGCACCTACAACTACGAGATGGGTGTCGATCTGCGCGAGCAGCTCAACATGGTCGACATCGGGGACGTGTTCACCATTCCCGGCAACCTTGAGAAATCATTCGACCAGATCAGCCAGGCGATGGCGCACGTCGTGCGCAAGGGGGTGATGCCCGTCGTGCTCGGCGGCGATCACTCCATCGGGTTCCCGACCATCCGCGGCATGGCGCCCTACCTCGACGGCAACATCGGCATCATCCACTTCGACCGCCACGTCGACACCCAGGAGACCGACCTCGACGAGCGGATGCACACCACGCCCTGGTTCCACGCGACGAACATCCGCAATGCGCCCGCGACGAACCTGGTGCAGATCGGCATCGGCGGCTGGCAGGCGCCACGAGCCGGCGTCAAGGTGGGCCGCGAGCGCAAGTCCACCGTCATCACCGTCGGTGACGTGGAGCGTGTGGGCGTCGAGAAGATCGCGGAGATGGCGCTGGAGATCGCGTGGAAGGACGCCAAAGCGGTTTACTTGTCCTTCGACATCGACGTCATCGACGCCGGCTTCGTACCGGGCACCGGCTGGCCCGAGCCGGGCGGACTGCTGCCCCGCGAGGCGCTCAACCTGGTCCGGATGGTGTCCGAACCCGGGTTGGCGGGCCTCGAAGTGGTGGAGTGCTCACCGCCCTACGACTGGGCCGAACAGACCGCCTTGCTGAGTTCGCGGGTGATCCTCGACAGCCTCGCCACCCAGGTCCGCACGGGCAAGCTCGGCAACAAGGCGGCGTCGCCCGGCCGCCACGCGTGGGGGCCGTGACCCGGCCGTCGTCTTAGGCTGGACGACATGCGCGTCGCACTGGCTCAGATCCGCAGCGGTACCGAACCGACGGCCAACCTGGCCCTGGTCGAGCACTACACGCAGCGGGCCGCCGACGAAGGAGCACAGCTGGTGCTGTTCCCCGAGGCGACGATGTGCCGGTTCGGCGTGCCACTCGCCCCGATCGCCGAGCCGTTCGACGGTGCCTGGGCATCCGGGGTGCGGGCGATCGCCGAGCGGGCAGGCATCGTCGTCGTCGCGGGCATGTTCGTCCCCGCGGACAACGATCGGGTCACCAACACGCTGATCGCCACCGGTCCAGGTGTCGACGCGCGCTACGACAAGATCCATCTCTACGACGCCTTCGGCTTCGCCGAGTCGAAAACCGTTGCGCCGGGCCATGACCCGGTGGTGATCACGGTCGACGAGGTGAGCGTCGGCCTGACGCTGTGCTACGACGTCCGCTTTCCCGAGCTATACGTCGAGCTCGCGCGACGCGGTGCGCAACTCATCACCGTGCACGCGTCGTGGGGCACCGGCCCCGGCAAGCTGGAGCAGTGGACGCTGCTGGCCCGGGCCCGCGCCATCGACACCACCGGCTTCGTCGCCGCCGTCGACCAGGCCTATCCCGGGGACGAGATCGCGGCGTTCGGGCCGAACGGGGTCGGCGGAAGCGTCGTCGCCTCGCCGTTGGGTGAGGTGATCGCGTCGGCGGGCGCCGACCCGCACGTTCTCGTGACCGACATCGACCTCGGCGCCGCGCAGAAGGCCCGCGAGACGATCGCGGTGATGAGCAACCGTACGGAGTTCACGCGCGCGAGTAGGGCAGAATCGCTGGGGTGACCGATCCCTGGGCTCGCCCCAATCAGCCACCGCAGCCACCCCAGCCGCCGCAGTTCGGACAGAACCCGCCGCCGGGTGCCGCCGCACCGCCGGCTGGGCCGCCGCCCACCCCTGAGACTCAGTCGTCGTTCACGACGAAGATCAGGGGCCTGTTCCGCGATCCGCTGTCCATCGTGCTGGTCGTCGTCATCGTGGTCGCGCTGGTGGCCGGGGGCCTGCTGGCGGGCGAGCTCTACGGGCGTCACCGCGCGAACAGCGTGGTGGCCAAGGCCGTCGAATGCGTGGTTCAGGATAACGCCGATGTGTCCTTCGGAGCGTGGCCGCCGTTTCTGATGCAGCACATGTCCGGGCACTACACGAACATCCACATCGAGACCGCGGGCAATCAGGTGCGCGACGCCAAGGGCATGAAGGTCAACATCGACATCAACGACGTCCGCCTGGAGGACACCGCGAACTCAAGCGGCTCGATCGGCTCGCTGGTCGCGAACATCACCTGGTCGGCAGACGGCATCAAGCAGACCATCCAGAATGCGATTCCCCTCGTCGGCGCGTTCGTCACCGGCGTGACGACCAATCCGTCCGCGGGCACGATCGAGCTGGAGGGCGCACTGGGCAGCATCACGGCCAAGCCCGCGGTCGTCGACAACGGGATCGCCCTGCAGGTGACCGAGCTCACCGGCCTCGGCTTCTCGTTGCCGCGCGAGGCCGTGCAACCCGCGCTCGACGCGTTCAGCACACAGTTGACGAAAAACTATCCGCTCGGCATCCACGCCGACACGGTGCAGGTGACGGACAGCGGTGTGGTGAGCCAGTTCTCGACGAAGAACGCGTCGATGCCCAAGGAGCAGGACGACCCCTGCTTCGCTGGCCTCTAACGGGAATCGACGTCGCGCCACTTGAAACTGTTGACGTACTTGCCCATGTCGATAGCCAGTTGCAGATTCGCCGCCGACGGGTGGCCGTTGCCGAACTCATGGGTGAACTCGTGGTACGGGCCGATCGCCGCGGCCACCAACGCGTAGTCGTTCCTGACCGCGGCCATGACGACCAGCCGGAGCCGGGTGAAGGTGCCGCTGGAGTCCTGCGGGTAATCGTCGGCGACGACCCCGTAGCCCGGTTCGTACCCGACCATCGCGTTGGGGATCTCGTATTCGACTTCGGCATCGGGATAGTGCTCGTCGATCAGGTGGTCGACGATCTCCTTGGCGCCGCGACCGTCGGCGGGTAACCCGAGGAACTGCATGGTGCCGGTGTCGCCGCCGGTGAAGTTCAGGACGACGCCGTCGGGATTCAGTGTGGCTTCGTATGCCGTTCCGGGGCCGGGGTATTGCACCGAGAAGGCGCCGTCGGCGGAGACGAACCGCGGGTTCGATTCGACCTGTTCCGCGAGCGGGGGATAGCCGCAGTCCGGCGGGCACACGTACCGCGGCGGGAGCGGGGTGGCCAGCTCGGCCGCTGTCAGTCCCGCTGCTATGGCGACGACGGCGCCCGCCCCGAGCGTCATCGCCAGCCACGTGTGCGACGTTTGATGCACCGGCGCCACCGAATACGACGCGGCGGGTGTGGCATATCCCGGACGCAATTGGGTGGCCACGCCGGCAGTACCGGTGCGGCGTTCGCTACGCGACGTTCGCGACGCCGCGCGGGCCGCGACTCCGCAGTTCGGGCAGAACGCCGTGTCACCTACGACGTGCTCGCAATGCGGGCACAGCACATGACCGTCCGGGTTCGGCGGATCGTGGGTTTCATAGAAGCAGCGCGATCTGCAGGCCGATCCTCAAGGCGAGCAGGGCGCACGCCGCAACAAGCGTGTAAAGGCCGAGGAGCACGCCGACCGACCACGGCGCGACCTCCATCAAGCCGAACACGACGGAAATGACAAGGGCCACAAGCAGAACCGCTGCGAGGAAGGACTTTCGCCCGAACCACAGTGCCAGGCCGACCAGGCCCCCGACCGCGGCCGCCGTGAACGGCAGCGCAATGCCCTGGATTCCGGCCTGCGCGAGCAGCAGGCTGATGGGCTGATCGTCGGCCGTCGACCCCCGTTTCGAACTGCGGAGCCAACCGGGTCAGCGTCGCGGCGGCGACGAAGCTGATCGCGCCCAGGACGCCGAAGACGAAGCCGTCCAACGACTCCCGGGCGACGGGCCGCAGCAGTCGAATGACCACCACCGGGACGAGCATCAGGACAGCGCTACCGACCGGAATCGCCACCCCTCTCAGAAATGTCCGCGGGTCGGAGTCACCGGAACCGAGTGTCACGTCGTAGGAGTCGGCGACCAGAGCACCGGACAGCAGCGCCCATCCCACGCCGAGCGCGATGCCCAGCACCGCGGTCAGCACGAGGGACCTGATCGGCAGGTCGCGGTGAACGTCGGCCTGGTAGAGGTACAGCCCGATGATCAACGGCAGGCCCACCGCGCCGACCGCGATCAACGGCGCCTGCCAGCGCAGCAGAGCGAACGCGACCAACGCTGAAAACAGCAGCGCCAGCGCCATCCGGAACGGCGCCCGCGACCGGTGCGGCAGATGCGGGAACAGCGTGCTGGCCACGGACAGCCGAAGCATGTGCTCGTCGGGGGCCGCCGCGTATGTCGCCGATCCGAAGGCGGCCGCGACCGTCGCCGCGCAGGGCCGACAGTTGTGCGCCGCAGGTTCCGCAGAACGCGGCTGCGGGCACTTCGGTGTCGCACACCCGGCAGTTCATGGTGGCCGGCCCGCCGGAACCGCTCACTGAGGCGCCGTCCCTTTCTGGATGTCGAGGATGTCGCGAGCCAGGTTGTAGGCGTTCGGGGTGCCCAGCCCGCTGACCAGGTCGTAGCCGGGTTGTGCCATGTCGACCGAGTTGCCGCCCTGGCGCACGTCGCGGAACCCAGGCAGGTTCGCGCCTTCGGCGACCCGGTACAGCAACGGGTTCACATTCCCGACCGGATGACCACCGTTGGCGACCAGATATTGGTTGATCAAGACCGTCAGTGCCGCCCAGATCGGGGCGGCCTGCGACGTGCCGCCGCCCATCACCTCCCGTTGCCCGAAGATCAGGCGCACGCCGGTGGAGGGGTCGGCGACGGCGGAGACGTCGGGCGACAGGCGGCGTCCTTCGGTGTCGCGCTTCACGTGCAGTCGCTTCTGCCACTCCGGCCGTTCGTAGAGTGCGGACACCCCGCCGCTCGTGCCCTGCGACATCGGTGAGTCGACCCACGGATGTTCGGCCAGCCACTGCCCACGCGGACTGATCGACAGCGTGGTTCCGCCGACCGAGGTGATCTCGGGGATCGCGGCGATCGAATTCAGTCCGATGTCATCCGGGCCCGGCGGGGACGAGAATTCGTCGCCGCCTTTGCATTCCAGGCCTCCGGTGTCGCCGCTCGCGATGAACGCCGACGTGCCGCGCCGCTGTGCGTCGATCAGTGCCGCGCGAACGGGAGCCAGGTCGGCGACGGTGACGAAGGCTTCGCATCCCCAACTGATCGACAGGCTCCATATCGCGCCGGGGAACTGCTCGTCGGCCTCGGAGAACATCCGGGCGATCTTCTCGTAGGCGCCGTCGCCTTCCACGGTCGGTCGGGCGTTGACGACGACCAGTCGCGCGTCCGGCGCAATCGCGTGCGCCACTTCGAGATCCATGGTCGTTTCGCCGTGTGCTTCGGCCGGCTGTCCACCAACGATCACCGGCGTGAATCTTGGTAGTCCGGACGAGTCGGCGAAGGTGTCGAGGTCCTTCTGGTCGGCTTTGTCGAATGCGAAGAATACGATCGTGGCGCCCTTGCCGGTGAACCCGGCTTCGGCGAGCGGCGTCGCGTTGTACGCCTGCAACAGCCCGCTGGGCGTGAGCCCGCCCTTCGCCACATCGAGGGGCAGCATCCCCGGGATGGTCAGGTGGTGCGGGGCATAACCCATGACGCGACCCACCGCAGTCACGTCACCGCGTAGCGGCGAGGGGATCACCGGCTGCCGCGGGGAGGCGTAGAACACCTGTCCTTTGGGACCCCGGTAGTCGTGGATGGGTACGCCGAACGCATCTGCCATATCGGGTGCGGCGCCCTCGACGATGGCCCAGTCGTCGCCGGAGTCCCATCTCACCCACAGACGATTAGCGCTTGCCCATTGCAGCAGCGCCTCCGGCCGATCAGCGCCCGACAGAGTCACGGTGAGTTGCGCGTCGTCCGACCGCGATGCGCCCAGGTCGGTCGAACTGTCCAGCAGTGACGCGTATGGACCGGTGATCACCGCGGGGCCCTGCGGGGCACATCCGGCGCAGACGCCGGAGCCGGTCAGCAGAGCCGCCGCGGTGATGAGCGCCGGCAGGCGGCGCCAGGATCTGGCGATGGCCCTAGTTGAAGGTTTGGTGCCGGCCCTCTTGACCCGGCAGGGCCGTCTGCGCCGGAGGCGCGACAACCGTCGGCGAGAACGGGTTGGGCTGATTCGGGTCGATCCGCGGGGCGTTCTCGGTCGGCGACGCGGGGGGCGGCGGCGCAGTCGTGGTCGTGGTCGTCGTCGTGGTGGTCGACGTCGAGGTCTCGGGAGCCTTCTCTTCCTTCTTGGCGCAGGATGCGGTGAATACGCCGGTCGCGATGACGGCCGCAATGCCGACAGCTGCTGGAATTCGACGAAGCAAACGATTATCTGAGGTCATGATGTGATCCTATCTGCGGTCATCACCTGGATATAGGTGAAACTTGCGAAGATCTTCGCATACACACCAAATATACAGCAAATACTTTTGCAAACGTCAATTATTTGCTGACGGCGAAACCTTCCAGCACCGCACGCGTGCCCGACAGCCCCAGCCGCGTCGCGCCGGCCTCGAGCATCGCGATCGCGTCGGCTGCGGTGCGGATGCCACCGCTGGCCTTGACCCCGACACCGGGGCCGACCGCTCGCGGCCATCACCTCCACGGCACGCACCGAGGCGCCGCCAGCGGGGTGGAATCCGGTCGACGTCTTGACGAAGTCGGCGCCCGCGGCGGCGGCCGCCCTACACGCGTCGACGAGTGCCTTCTCACCGACGAGGTCCAGCAGCGCGGCCGACTCCACGATCACCTTCAGGACGTTAGCCACGCCAATCGCGGAGCGGACAGCAGCGATGTCGGCTCGAACGGCGTCGAACTCACCCGCCACCGCGGCGCCGATATCGATGACCATATCGATCTCTGTCGCCCCCGCCGCGACTGCGAATCGCGCCTCGTAGGCCTTGATCGCGGACACATGCTTTCCCGACGGAAATCCCGCCACCGCGGCGATGATCTGCCCCGGTCCGCACGAGCTCTTCGCGACGTCGACCATCGACGGCGAGACACAGATCGCGCACACGCCGAGTTCGGCGGCCTCCTGCGCCAGTTGGATGACGTCGCGCTCGGTGGCCTCGGGTTTGAGCAGCGTGTGGTCGACGAGCGCGGCCACCTGCTCGCGGTCGTAATGAACCACTAGAAGGGTTCTTCGGTGCCGCCCGGGTTGCAGCCCGTGTCGAACATCTGCTCGTCGGACACCTGCGGTCGCCACGGCTCGAGATTCCAGCTCGTTTTGCCGGGCCGGCCGAGCTCCGCCAGCTCCCAGTGACAGATGAACTGCTGATACATGCCCGGCGTATCGGCGTCCGGCGATAGTGCCAGGACCTCGGCCCAGGCTGCGCCCTCGGTGTCAGAGGTGGCGACCACGGAAGCCTCGCGACCGGCCTGGGTCGGATACACCCGCAGACTCGACAGGTCGCCGAATTTCGCCCATTCGACGTGGTCGACGTACGGCGGTGCGGGATCAGCGGCGGCAGTGGGCGCTCCGAACAGCGGCGCGGTCATCCCCGCGGCCGCGAGAGCGACCGTGGCGAAGCGGCGCACTAGCGTGACTTCCCCTGGACCTCAAGGATTTTCGGTCGCACGTCGACGATGTACACCCCGGCGGCGACCGCCGCGATCGCGGTGCCGGTGACGCCGAGCACCAGGGCCAGCAGCACGCCGACGCCGAGGATGACCAGCCATACCGGCTTGGTCAGCTTGTCGGCGGCGGTGTAGGCATCCTGCCGCTGCAGCGCCGCGTGCACGAACGCGTATACCGTCGTCGCGATCACCGCGATCTGCAACGCGAAGAGGACGTAACCCACCAGGCCTTGGAGCTCCACGCTCACAAGCCTATGCGGGTTACGTCCCCTTCGTCGACTATGGGGGTTTTGACCCCGTGTCGCAGACGCTTACTTCTGGGTGACCTTCTTGGCCGCGGCCTTCTTGGCCGGGGCCTTCTTGGCCGGGGCCTTCTTCGCCGGCGCCTTCTTGGCCGGAGCGGCCTTGGCAGCCTTCTTCGGCAGCTCGACACCCACCAGCTTGGCGGCGCGCTCGCCGACCGCGCGGGTCTGCGCGGCCACGTTGCCCAGCGCCTCCTGGGTCAGCTCGACGGCCTGGTCCGAGTAGCGCTCGACCGCGCCCGCGGCGTCCTCACGCTGGCTGCGCAGCCGCTCGATGGCGGCCTCGCCACGCTCGACCAGCTTGTTGTAGGTGGTCTGAGCGGTCTCGGCATAGGTCTCGGCGAACTTGCGCAGCTCGTCGGAGGTCAGCCGGTCGCGCAGGTCGCCGAACTGGGTCGGCAGGTCTTCCTGCAGCTTGTTCAGCCGGGCGCGGCTCTCCTCGACGCGCGCCTCGGCGTCGGAGCGGGCCTCACCGGCGCGGTCGCGCAGGGTCGCCACGATCTCGTTGACCCGCTCGAGGGCGAGGTCGGCGGCGCCAACTGCGGCAAGCAGCGGGGCCTTGAGGTCGTCGGCGGTCGGCTGGTTCTTGGCCGTCTTGGTGGTCTTAGCCATGTCGTGATTCCTTTCAGTTCGGGGGTTCGATGAAATGTTCAGCTGATTTTTGTGCTGGCACTAGGGCCGTTGGTCTGTCTCGGTCAGTCGTCGGCTCCTCATCTTTCTGGGTACCTTCGGCTTCGTTCTGTTGACAAAACGACGTGTAGATCTCGAGCAGCACCTGCTTCTGCCGCTCGGTGATCGCCGTGTCGGTGATGATGGCGTCGCGGACCTCGTTCGAATCGCTCGGTTCGAGGATCCCGGCCCTGACATACAGCACTTCCGCGGACACCCGCAGCGCCTTGGCGATCTGCTGGAGCACGTCGGCGGAGGGTTTCCGCAATCCCCTCTCGATCTGGCTGAGATAGGGATTGCTCACACCGGCCTTCTCGGCCAACTGCCGCACGGATACCTGCGCAGCCTCGCGTTGCGTTCGAATGAACGAGCCGATGTCCTGTGCAGCGCTGGACACGACGGCGGCAAGATTTTCATCCTGCGGCATGCGTGGCCCCCTCAGTTGCGTCGGGTATCCCCTTTGGATAACTCCAGTGCGACGTACTCAACCGTACGTGGGGGTGCTAACTTTTGCAAGCACTAGTTAGCGCAGGTCAGAAGAGTAGCTGGGCTATCGAATAGATGATCAGCCCGGCCAGCGACCCCACCACAGTGCCATTGATCCGAATGAATTGCAGGTCACGCCCGACATGCAACTCGATGCGGCGGCTGGCCTCGTCGCCGTCCCACCGTTCGATGGTCTCCGTGATGATCGCTGTGATCTCCACCCCATACTGGGACACCAGGTGCTGAGCGCCGCGAATGATCCAGTTGTCGACCTTGTCACGCAGGTCGGCGTCGTCGCGCAGCGACTCCCCGATCAGGACCACCGAGTCGGCGATGCGGGTGCGCAGCGCCGACGACGGGTCGTCGACGGCCTCGAAGATGATCCGCTTGGCCGCGGTCCATGCCGTCTCGGCGGCGCGGGCGACCTCGTCGCGCGCCATGATCTGTTCTTTGACGTTCTCGGCGCGCGCAATGGTGGCGTCGTCGTACTGCAGGTCGTCGGCGAATTCGAACAGGAACCGGGTGGCCGAGCGGCGAAGCTCATGGTCGGGGTTGCGGCGGACCTTGTCGGTGAAGTCCATCAGCTCGCGGTGGATGCGATCGCCGACGAGATGGTCCACCCAGCGTGGCGACCAGGTCGGCGAGTCCCGCTCGACGACCCGCTCGATGATCTCGCCGGCGTTCAGCGACCATTGGAAGGCCCGGTCGGCGAGCAGCTGAATCAGGGCCTCCTGGCGGCCCTCGGCCAGCAGGGTGGCCAGCACCCGCCCGATCGGTGGCCCCCATTGGGGTTCGGCGATGCGCTTGACGATCATCCGGTCAAGAACGTGCTGCACGTCCTCGTCGCGCAGCATCTCCACCAAAACTCTTAGCGTCGTTGATGTTTCGGTAGCGACGCGTTGTGCGTGCAACGGCTCGGATAGCCACTTGCCGAGCCGGCCGGCAACCTGCGCGTCGCGCAGCTTGGTTTCGACGACCTCGGGCGACATGAAGTTCTCGCGGACGAACTGGCCGAGGCCCTCGCCCAGCTGATCCTTCTTGCGCTTGATGATCGCGGTGTGCGGGATGGGGATGCCGAGCGGATGCTTGAAAAGCGCCGTGACCGCGAACCAGTCCGCGAGCGCACCGACCATGCCGGCTTCCGCGGCGGCGCGGACGTAACCCACCCAGGCCGGGGCGCCGGTGGACTGTGCCCACGTGCAAACGAGGAAGATGACGGTCGCCCCGACGAGGAAGGACAGGGCGACGACTTTCATCCGGCGCAGCCCGCGGCGGCGCTCGGCATCCGCGGCGCTGTCGGCGCCGGCGAGCGACTCGGCGAAGCTGCGTCTGCCCGGCGAAACGGGCGTCACGGCGCGCTGGCCGACGTCCGATCTGTGTGCCACCCCTCCATCATCCGCTACGCGCGCCATGCGGGACGTTCCGGAAACGCCTGCGGTCAAGATCGGCACTACTATCAAGTGGAGCTAGGGAACGGATCACGGCGATAGAGGCACAGCAGACACCGCCGCTGGCGGTCAAAACCGATGGGCGAAAACGGCGCTGGCACCGACACAAGGTGGAGCGCCGAAATGAGCTGGTCGACGGCACCCTGGAGGCTATCCGGAAGCTCGGCAGCAACATCAGCATGGACGAGATCGCGGCCGAGGTCGGTGTCTCCAAGACGGTGCTGTACCGGTACTTCGTCGACAAGAACGACTTGACCACCGCGGTGATGATGCGATTCGCGCAGACCACGCTGATCCCGAATATGGCCGCGGCGCTGTCGTCCGACTCGGACGGCTACGACCTCACCCGCGAGGTCATCCGGGTGTACGTGGAGACCGTGGCCAACGAGCCGGAGCCCTACCGGTTCGTGATGGCGAACAACTCAGCGAGCAAGAGCAAGGCCGTCGCCGATTCCGAGCGGATCATCGCCCGAATGCTGGCCGTGATGCTGCGCCATCGCATGGCGCAGGCCGGAATGGACACCGGCGGCGTGGAGCCATGGGCGTATCACACCGTTGGCGGGGTGCAGCTCGCCACGCACTCGTGGATGAGCAACCCGCGGATGACTTCCGACGAGCTGATCGACTATCTGACGATGCTGTCGTGGAACGCGCTGTGCGGAATCGTCGAAGTCGGCGGGTCGCTCGAGAAGTTCCGGCAGGAACCGCATCCGTCGCCGATGTTGCCGCCGCCCATCAACTAGGGCGGTTAGCCTTCGACGATGATCGAAGAACCCGACCTGCCGTCACTGTGGTCGCATGCTCCGCACATCAATCTCATGTTCGAGCCGGGCGAGCAGGTCGCCGACATCGACACCAGCGCCACCCCTGGCTTCCAGGGCAAGAAGGCCGATGCCGCCACTCTGCAGGCCGAACGCAACTTCCGGCTGGCCGAGCTGCAGGAGAAGTTGTACGCCAACAGCAAGGCATCGACGGGCGACAACCTCTCGCTGCTGCTGGTGCTGCAGGGGATGGACACCGCCGGTAAGGGCGGGATCGTCAAGCACGTCGTCGGTGCCGTCAACCCAATGGGCGTGAGCTACCGGGCTTTTGGCGTGCCGACAGAGGAGGAGCGGGCCCACGATTTCCTGTGGCGGATTCGCAAGGCGCTGCCGTCG
The DNA here is from genome assembly GCA_963793055.1 of uncultured Actinomycetota bacterium. Taxonomy (GTDB): domain Bacteria; phylum Actinomycetota; class Actinomycetes; order Mycobacteriales; family Mycobacteriaceae; genus Mycobacterium. Next base: position 133,714 of record CAWBYS010000007.1, read on the forward strand.
GCCGGCCACATCGGCGTGTTCGACCGCTCCCATTACGAGGACGTGCTCATCGTTCGCGTACACAACCTGGTGCCGCCGGAGGTGTGGGGTGCGCGCTACGACCAGATCAACGCGTTCGAAAAGGAGCTCACCGACACCGGCACGAAAATCGTGAAAGTGGCGATGTTCCTGTCGCCGAAGGAACAGAAGAAGCAGCTGACGCAGCGGTTGAACGATCCGACCAAGTACTGGAAGTACAACCCGGCCGATATCGACGAGCGCGGTTACTGGCCGGCCTACCAGGAGGCGTATCAGGCGGTGCTGGAACGGACGTCGACCGAGTATGCCCCGTGGTACGTGGTGCCGTGTGACAAACGGTGGTACAGCCGACTGGCCATCACCGAACTGCTGATCCAGGCGTTGAAGAGCTTCAACTTGGCTTGGCCCCCACCCGATTTCGACGTCGAGGTGGAGAAGAAGCGGCTGCTCGAGTCCTGACTCGCGCTCGAGCCGCGCCGACACTACGGTTTCTGACGCTTTTCCGGCGATTTCCATCAGAAACCGTAGTCCCGGGAACCGATTGACCCGCGAGCACGCCTAACTCGGCGTGAACCGCATCATCTGGGCAGCGAAGCGTTGGCGGCCGGCGTGGCGACTCGCCAGGCCCTGCGCACGAAGTACATCAAACTGCATCACAACGTGTATGCGCCGGTCGGAATGAAACTCGAGGCGGCCGATCGAGCGATTGCGGCATGGCTGTGGTCGCGGGGAAAGGCGACACTTGTCGGGCTTTCGGCCGCGGCGATGCACGGGACGCGATGGCTGCCCGCTGACGCACCCGCTGAGCTGGCGCGAACTCGGTATCCCGCTCCCCATGGCATCGTCATTCGCAGCGGCACGCTCGCCGACGACGAAATCTGCGTAGTCGGGAGCATCGAGCTGCACGACTCCGGCCAGAACCGCATACGACATCGGTAGACACGTCGCCGGTGACACGGGGATCATTCGGATCGACGCGCTGCTGAATGCCACCGGCGCCAGGGTGGCCGACGTCAGCTGCATCGCCGACCGTTATCCCGGTGCACGCGGGATGCGCCGACTGCGACGTCGGCACTCGATCTCGCCGACAGCCGGCGCCGAGTCGCCCAAGGAGACCGAACTGCGACTGCTGCTTATTCGCGACGGATTGCCTCGGCCGGTCACACAGATCCGAGTCGGCAAGCGTCGCATCGACATGGGGTGGCCGCAGTGGAAAGTCGGCGTCGAATATGACGGCGAGCAACACTGGACTAGCCCGAAGGATTACGCCGACGACATCGAGCGGCTGGAATTCCTTGCCGCACAGGGCTGGACGATCATCCGGGTCAGCTCAAGTCAGCTGCGATACGACCGCCCGAACATGCTGGCGCGGGTGCGGCGAGCGCTGGCGCAGTACGTGTAGAAGCCCTGGCCCGACTTCTTGCCCAGCCGACCCGCCTCGACCATGCGCAGCAGCAGCGGCGGCGGGGCATAGTTTGCGTCCTTGTACTCGTCGTACATCGAGTCCGCGATCAGTTTCATCGTGTCGAGGCCGATGAGATCGGAAAGCCGCAGCGGGCCCATCGGATGCGACAGCCCAGCCACGATCGCCGTGTCGATGTCTTCGACGGTCGCGACACCGGCCTCGGCCATCCGGATCGCCGACAACAGGTACGGCACCAGCAGCGCATTGACGATGAAACCCGACCGGTCGCCGCAGCGCACCACCTGCTTGCCCAGGACGTCACGGGCGAACTGCGTCGGTCCTCGCGACCGCCTCATCGGAGGTGACGAGCGTGTTGATCAACTCGACGAGCGGCAGCACCGGCACCGGGTTGAAGAAGTGCAACCCCAGCACGCGGCTCGGATTCTTCGTTGCCGCAGCGATTTTCATGATCGGAATGCTGGACGTGTTGGACGCGAGCACCGCGTCGGGATCGGTGATGATCTCGTCGAGCGCAGCGAAGATCTTGCCCTTGACGGTCTCGTCCTCCACGACCGCCTCGATGACGAGCTGACGATCGGCAAGGTCGGCGAGGTCGGTGGTGAACGTCAGCCTGCCGAGTGCGGCGTCGCGGTCGACCTCCACAGCTTGCCCTTGCTCGCGGCACGCTCCAGCGATCCGGTGATGCGCTTGCGGCCCGCTTCGAGGAGTTCGTCGGACGGCTCGTAGACGACGACATTCGCGCCCGCCTTCGCCGACACCTCGATGATCCCCGAGCCCATCTGCCCGGCCCCGACCACGCCAACCCGTTCAATGCTCACGACTTCTCCTAAACAGCATCAAGCCCCGCCCAATGATGGACGGGGCCTGACGCTATCGGAACTACGGCCTAGTGGAACTGACCCTCTTCGGTCGAACCCGCAAGCGCGGTGGTCGAGCTGTTCGGGTCCACGGTGGTGGCGATCCGGTCGAAGTAGCCGGCGCCGACCTCGCGCTGGTGCTTGGTGGCGGTGTAGCCGCGCTCCTCGGCGTCGAACTCGCGCTCCTGCAGCTCGACGTAGGCGCTCATCTGGTTGCGGGCGTAGCCGTAGGCCAGATCGAACATCGAGTAGTTCAGGGCGTGGAAGCCGGCCAGCGTGATGAACTGGAACTTGAAGCCCATCGCCCCGAGCTCCTTCTGGAACTTCGCGATCGTCGCGTCGTCGAGGTGCTTGCGCCAGTTGAACGACGGCGAGCAGTTGTAGGCCAGCATCTGGTCCGGGAACTCGCTCTTGACGCCCTCGGCGAACTTCGCCGCCAGCTCGAGATCCGGGGTACCGGTCTCCATCCAGATCAGGTCGGAGTACGGCGCGTACGCCTTGGCGCGCGCGATGCACGGCTCCAGGCCGTTGCGGATCCGGTAGAAGCCCTCGGCGGTGCGCTCACCGGTGATGAACGGGCGGTCGCGCTCGTCGACATCGGAGGTGATGAGCGTGGCGGCCTCGGCGTCGGTGCGGGCGATGACGACCGTCGGCACGTCGGCCACGTCGGCCGCGAGGCGAGCCGAGGTCAGGGTGCGGATGTGCTGCTGGGTCGGGATCAGCACCTTGCCACCGAGGTGGCCGCACTTCTTCTCCGAGGCCAGCTGGTCCTCCCAGTGCGAGCCGGCGACGCCGGCGGCGATCATCGCCTTCTGCAGCTCGTACACGTTCAGCGCGCCGCCGAAGCCGGCCTCACCGTCGGCGACGATCGGGGCGAGCCAGTTCTCGACGGACGTGTCGCCCTCGACCTTGGCGATCTCGTCGGCGCGCAGCAGCGCGTTGTTGATGCGGCGCACGACCTGCGGCACCGAGTTGGCCGGGTACAGGCTCTGGTCGGGGTAGGTGTGGCCGGAAAGGTTCGCGTCACCGGCGACCTGCCAGCCCGACAGGTAGATGGCCTTCAGGCCGGCGCGGACCTGCTGCACGGCCATGTTGCCGGTCAGCGCACCGAGCGCGTTGACGAACTCCAGCTCATGCAGTTGCTCCACAGCACCTCGGCGCCGCGGCGGGCCAGGGTGGCCTCCTCGACGACGGTGCCCTGCAGCGCGACGACGTCAGCCGGGGTGTAGGTGCGGTGAGACCCTTCCACCGCGGGTTGGTGTCCCAGTCCTTCTGGATTTCTTCCGGGGTTTTCGGCTGACCAACGGTGGACATCGGGCTGCTCCTTCGAGGTCTTCGAACTTCGCTGTGGGCGTCGCAGCAGCCGGGCGGGATTCCATCTTGCTAACGCTCAGACAATTTTCACCTGTTGCGCTAACACGAGGATGCACCAAGACATAAGCGCAGGTCCAGTCGTTTCTATTGCCAATTTTCGCCAACACTCAACGTCAACTTGCGAAGGTTGCGAAGGTAGCTATAGGCTGAACCGGTTCAGTAGCTACTGGCTGGTAGCCGATTTTCGCTGGTCAGTACGCCCGTACTGTTAGGCGCGCAGAGCTACAGCCCGAAGATGCACGCGACGGCTTTCGTCTCGTCGCCGACCGCATATGTGAGCGTTGTAACAGTGCGATCCGCGAGCTCGGGACCGAACTTGTCGGTCGAACCGGCGGGGTAGAGTGGTGAGGATCTCCAACTTGTCGCCCAGCGCCACCGCGGCGTCGTGCTCGATCGTCACCCGCAGCGGGAAGCTTCGCCAGTTCGGGATGGTTGTAGAGGTAGTCCTCGACGACCGACCAGTAGACCGAGTTGTTCATGTGGTCGAAGATGTCGATGTCGCTGACCCGGACCGGGAAATCGCGGATGTCGGCGGCGTCCGCGCGATCACCGGCCTTCAGGTACGCCTTCCAGCGCAGCCGGTCGACGTCGGTGGTGCGCTGCAGGCCCTCGAGGAAGTCGTCGGAGATGCGCGCGGGCCCCTGCGTTTCGCGGTTGATGTTGATCCAGAACGCCTCGGATTCGATGAGGCCGCCATTGCGTCCGTCGATGCGCACCCGCATCTCGCACCAGCGGTTCGAGGTGCCCGAACACCATCGGCGCAGCCGCAGCATGTCCTGGAACTCGATGGGCCGGATCATGTCGACCATCGTTCGGCGCACAATCCACAGCGGGTGGGTCTCCTCGAACCCCATCTCGCGGAGTTGGTCGGAGCCGATGTCCTGGATGTGGCGAGTGGCCGCGTCGAATTTCAGCCGGCCTTCACGGTCCACGTCGGCGACCCGCAGCGGCCATTCGATGTCGAACACATCGGGATGCGGGTCAGGGACGGGCATCATGGCCTTACCGCGGAGGCCGCGCGCCGGGCTCCCCCTTGGTGCTCACGGGAGCCGATCCTGCCATAGAGCCCGCGCATGCCAACATGCGAAGACGGGCTTCGCAGCGTTGTTAGTCGCGGTACCTGTCTGACGTGGCGAAAACGTTCGTCGGCGCCCGAGTGCGACAGCTTCGCAGCGAGCGCGGCTTCAGCCAGGCGGCGCTGGCCCAGATGCTGGAGATCTCGCCGAGTTATCTGAATCAGATCGAGCACGATGTGCGCCCGCTGACGGTGGCCGTCCTGCTACGGATCACCGAGGTGTTCGGCGTCGACGCGACGTTCTTCGCGTCGGAGGACGACACCCGGCTGGTGGCCGAACTGCGCGAGGTGACGTTGGATCGTGACCTCGACATCGACGTCGACCTCGGCGAGGTCGCCGACGTGGTCGCCGCGCATCCGACGCTGGCGCGCGCGATGGTCAACCTGCACCGGCGCTACCGCCTGACGACGACACAGCTGGCGACCGCGACCGAAGACCGTTTCTCCGACGGCAGCGGCTCGGGCTCTGGGTCTGGCACGGGGACCATCACGATGCCGCACGAAGAGGTGCGCGACTACTTCTATCAGCGGCAGAACTATCTGCACGAGCTCGACACCGCGGCCGAGGACTTCACCGTCAACCTGCGCATGCACCGCGGCGATCTGGCTCGCGACCTCTCCGACCGGCTCAAGGCCGTGCACGGGGTCACCATCATGCGCCGCACCGACCTCGGCGACACGGTGCTGCACCGCTTCGACCCCGCGACGAAGACCCTGGAGATGGGCAACCATCTGTCGTCCGGGCAGACGGTGTTCAAGATGGCCGCGGAGCTGGCCTACCTGGAGTACGGCGATTTGATCGAGAAACTCGTCGACGAGGGCAAGTTCACCAGCGACGAGTCGACGAAACTGGCGCGGCTGGGGTCTGGCCAACTACTTCGCCGCCGCAACGGTGTTGCCCTATCGGCAGTTTCACGAAGTCGCTGAGAACTTCCGTTACGACGTCGAGCGGCTCTCCGCGTTCTATTCGGTGTCCTACGAGACCATCGCCCACCGGCTGTCCACCCTGCAGCGGCCGTCGATGCGCGGGGTGCCGTTCTCGTTCGTCCGGGTCGACCGGGCCGGCAACATGTCAAAGCGGCAGTCCGCCACCGGCTTTCACTTCTCCTCCAGCGGCGGAACCTGTCCGCTGTGGAACGTCTACGAGACATTCGCCAACCCCGGCAAGATTCTCGTCCAGATCGCGTCGATGCCCGACGGGCGCAGCTACATGTGGGTGGCGCGCACGGTGGAGCGTCGCGCCTCGCGCTATGGTCAGCCCGGTAAGACATTCGCGATCGGCCTGGGCTGCGAGCTTCGGCACGCTCATCGTCTGGTCTATTCGGAGGGTCTGGACTTGTCGGGTGATCATTGCGCACGCCGATAGGTGCGGGATGCCGGGTGTGCGAACGCGACAATTGTCCGCAGCGCGCGTTCCCCGCGCTCGGCCGCGCGCTGGACATCAACGAACACCGCAGCACGGTGTCGCCGTACCTGGTCAGGCAGTCATGACGGGCGATGAGCGCTCGCGTGAAGAGCCGACCAACTCAGTCGCCCCGCCCGCATTCCTGCCACCGGCAGCCTTCGCGAACTCGGGCCCGTTCGGCTGGGCATTCTGCAAGCTCGCCGCACGGCGCCAACGCATCGCGAAGGTGAATCTCTTCACCACCCTGGTCATGCACCGCTCGTTGTTGTTGGCCTGGCTGCCGTATTCGGGGTACCTGCTCTTCGCGGGCAAGTTGTCCCGCGCAAGGATGCCGAACTCGTGATCCTGCGCGTGGGCTATCTCCGCAACTGCGAGTACGAGCTGCAACAGCACCGCCGGCTGGCGCGCAGCTCGCGGCGTGGACACCGAACTTCAGGCCAAGATTTTCGAGGGACCCGATGCCGAGGGGCTCACCGACCGGCAGCGGGCGCTCATCACGGCCACCGACGAGTTCGTCGTGACCCGCGGGGTCTCCCCCCAGACTTGGGCGACGCTGGCCCGAGCATCTGACCAGACCCCAATTGATCGAATTCTGCATGCTCGCCGGGCCAGTACGACGGCCTCGCTGCGACGATGTCGACGTTGAACATTCCGCTGGACTACCCGGACTAGAGACGCTGAAGACTGTCGCCGGGCACGCGGGTTTGGGATCCCGCGGTATCGGGAACAGAGCCCGTTCCTGAGGCGTTAGGGAAAGCGCCGATCTTCGACAGGAAGGGGCCGCGCATGGCGACCGATTATGACGCTCCTCGCGCCACCGATCCGACCGATACCGCAGACGAGTCGCTGGAGGCTCTGGCAGGACGACGCAACAACGACGCGTCCACTGCGGTGATGGACGTCGATGACGGTGACGCCGTCGATTCGGTCGACCTGCCCGATGCCGACCTGACCGGTGAGGAACTCACCGTACGTGTCGTTCCCAAACAAGCCGACGAGTTCGTCTGCTCCAGTTGTTTCCTGGTGCAACACCACAACCGGCTTGCCCTGCGGCAGGGCGATCGACTGCTGTGCACCGAGTGCGTCTGATCGTCGCTGACAGCTAGCCCACCGGCGGCACCGGCAGTTCTTCTGCCGGCGGCGGGCCGTCCACCGGTGGCGGAGGGGTGAAGGCGTCGTTCACCGGGGCTGCCGCAGGAGGTTCGACAGGTGGCGGTGCGGCGTCGGGCTCACATGCCAGAACGGGCTGCGGTGTCATGGACAGCAGCAGCGGGTCGCAGTTGTCGTCCGCACTTGCTTGGGCGGCCAGGCCCAACGCACACCCCGCCACCACGGCGCCCGCGAACGAGACGTGCAACGCTGCCTTGATCGCTGACGTGTGTCGCGGTTCAGTCATCGGCGTGCGCCCTCCTGTATCGGCTGCCATCACGTTCGGGTCAGCGTAGTGGAGCCTCGCGACATCGGTCCTGCTTTCTCCGATTGCGCCCCTACTGCGCGCAGGTGGCCCACAAGTCGTGTGCGTCGGAGAGGTGTTGTGCGACATCGTCGGCATTCGCTGCGAGGCACGCGGTCTGTAGTCGTTCTCCGACCGCCGGGTCACGCAGCCAGTTGAGGACCTTCGCCCTGGGGGCGGTTTCAAAGGGCTCGCGTTCGGTGAGCACCACGTCCACCAGATCGGCGAGATGCCTTGCAGCGGCTTGCGTTTCGCTGCTCAGCAGCATGTCCAGATGTGCCGTCAACGGCAGACCGCACCAGTGAAGGAAGTCCAACGCCGATGGGCAGTCCGAGAAGTAGCCCAACTCAGCAGGATACTCGGTCAACAGTTGCGAGAAGATCCGTTCGGCCAGCTGCCGGACCGCCGATATCTCGCCGGACTGCCACGCCGGCAATCGTTGTTTGAGATCGGCCAGCCGGAAGTCGAAAACCGGTGAGTCCGTGTGCAGCAACACGTCCATCACCCGCGGGAAGAAATGCCGCAGCGCATCGTCGTCGAGTGACATGACGTGCACTGCGCACAGCTGGGGCAGCGACACCGACCGCAGCGGCGTGCCGCGGATGTCGTCCGCCGACCATTCCGGCCCGCACTGCTCACACACCTCGAGATCGGCCGGACAGGGATACACCGAGAACTGTCGGTAGAGCCGCTCGAGGCTGGCGGTCAGGCTCACGCGACTACAGGTATGTCACGCCGAGCACGGCCAGCGACAGCACCACCGGTGAGACCGGCAGCGCCCACAGAAACGCGGCCCACACCTCCGACTTGCGCGTGTACGAGCGCCAGCCCAGCCACGCCGCGATGCCCCCGAGCACGAAGGAGACGGCCGCGACGACGAGCACCCAGGTACTGATCGTGGTTGTTGCGACGGCCAGGGAGATCGCGGCCAGCCACAGGATGTGGCCGGCCACCAATCCGCCGATGCCGGCGACCCAGAGCGCCGCTCTCAAAAGTTGATCATGTGGCCGGCGAAGCCGTGGAAGCACTCCTGCAGGGCCTCGGACAGCGTCGGGTGCGTGTGCACGTTCCTGGACAGCTCATTGACGGTCAGGTCCCACTTCTGTGCCAGCGTCAGCTCGGGAAGCAGCTCGGAGACGTCATGCCCGATCAGATGCCCGCCCAGCAGCTCGCCGTACTTGGCGTCGGCGATCAGCTTGACGAAGCCGCTCGGGTCACCGAGGCCGTGCGCCTTGCCGTTGGCGGTGAACGGGAATTTGGCGACCTTCACGTCGTAGCCCTCGTCGCGGGCCTGCTCCTCGGTGAGGCCGAAGCTGGCCACCTGGGGCTGGCAGAACGTCGCGCGCGGCAGCATCCGGTAGTCGCCGAGCGCCAAAGTCTCTGCGCCGGCGATGGTTTCGGCGGCTACCACGCCCATGCGCCTCGGCGACGTGGGCCAGCATCAGCTTGCCGGTGACGTCGCCGATGGCGTAGATGTGCGGCACGTTGGTGCGCATGTAGTCATCGATGCCGATCGCCTTGCGGTCGGTCAGCTTCACCCCGGTGGCGTCGAGCCCAAATCCCTCGACGTTGGGCGCGAAGCCGATGGCCTGAAGCACCTTGTCGGCCTTGAGTTCCTCGGTCTTGCCGTCCTTGCTGACTTGACAATTACCGAACCATCCGCCCCTTCATCTGTGATGGACTCCACCTTTGTGCCGGTGAGCACCTTCACACCGATCTTCTTGAACTGCTTCTCGATCTCCTTGGAGATTTCGGCGTCCTCGTTGGGTAGCGCCCGCGGCAGGAACTCGACGATCGTGACGTCGACGCCGTAGTTGCGCAGCACGTAGCCGAACTCCATGCCGATCGCGCCCGCGCCGGCGATGATGATCGACTCCGGCAGCTCCCGCGACAGGATCTGCTCCTCGTAGGTGACGACGTTCTGCGACAGCGACGTGCCCGGCACCAGCCGCGTGCTGCTGCCGGTGGCGATGATGGCGTTGTCGAACGTGACGGTCACTGGGTTCTCAGCGCCGCCTGCCTCGTTCAGTTTGACCGACAGCGTGTTGGCGTCGGTGAACGTGCCGTAGCCGTCGATCTCGGTGATCTTGTTCTTCTTCATCAGGAAGTGCACGCCGGCGACACGACCCTCGGCGACCTTGCGGCTGCGGTCGAAGGCGGCGCCATAGTCCATGGTCGCGTCACCGTTGATGCCGAATGTCTTGGCTTCCTTGGTGATGATGTGGGCCAGTTCGGCGTTGCGCAGCAACGACTTGGACGGGATGCAGCCGACGTTGAGGCACACGCCGCCCCAGTACTTGGGTTCGACGACTGCGGTGTTCAGCCCGAGCTGGGCGGCGCGAATGGCGGCGACGTATCCGCCGGGGCCGCCTCCGAGAACGACGACGTCATAGTGGGTCACGCCCCCACATTAGTAAGGGATGAGCCCCGCGAAACACCGGCTGGCCCATTCGCAGAAGTACAGGCCGTGAATCACCGCCGCGCCGGCCGTCGCGGCCAGCGGCGCCGACATCACCCCGATGGCCAGCGCGCAAACCACCGGCCGGTTGGGCGCCATCGAGATGAGCAGGCCACCGACGGTGCACACGATCACGAACACCAGCACCACGAAGACCGACGGTGTCTTGTCGAGGGAGTGGTACCACCAGTAGTAGAGACCCCACCCCGCGGCGGCTGCGATCGCCCAGACACCCGCCACGACGAGCACGAACTGCCAGCGTTTGAGGTACTGGTAGTTGCCGGGCACGACGATCGGCGGCGCCGGGGCGGGTAACGGCTCCGAAGGCGTCTCGTCGTCGACGAAATCCTGAGGTATCACGAGGCCGCCGGTGAACATCGGCACGTGGGGCTGCGTCGGCTCGTCGGTCAGCACATCGTTGTCAGGCACCGTGCACCACCTGGATCGCGACGAGCACGCCCAGCCACCCTGGCGCGATGGCGAGGATGAACGCGCCCGCGGCGGTCACCCAGCGGCGGCCGGACAGCAGGATCGTCAACATCCCGAGCGCGCTGGGCACGCCGACGACGAGGGCGATCGCGACGTCGGGCCGAATCGGGGCGCTGACGAGCAGGGTCAAAGCGATCCCGAGAATCAGCCCGACCGCCGTGCCGATCAGCATTGCGCTGGTCAACACCCATGAACGGGGCAGCGGTATCACCCTTGCGACGATAGGCGGCGGCGCTCGCCGTCAACCGTTACGCGCCCGGCGCGTCAGGTATCGGACAGGCATCGATTGCATCAGCGACGATGTGTGTGCCCGTCTCGGGTGGCCGACCTCCCCGCGCGTAATCCGCGCCGGTCACCGGCGGCCTGCTCGGCCAGCAGGCGATTCTCGGCGTCGGTGAACGCGCGCCCGCGAGACAGGAAGCGCATCCCCTCGGGCGCCTCGACGCTGAAGCCGCCGCCGCGACCGGGCACCACGTCGATCACCAGTTGCGTGTGTTTCCACGCCTCGAACTGCGGGCCGGAGATCCACACCGGCACCCCGTCGCCGACGTCGAAGACGGCCAGCAGGACGTCGCGATCGCCGACGAGGAACTCGCCGTCGGGGTAGCACATCGGCGACGACCCGTCGCAGCAGCCGCCGGACTGGTGGAACATCAACGCGCCGTGACGATCCTGCAGCCTGGCCAGCAGATCGGCGGCGGCCCGGGTGATGAGCGCCCGAGGCGGCGCATCCAGTCAGAGTCTTCGCTTCTCCCCCTAGTCCTTCGGACGCGGCGGTACCCCCACGCGCTTCGCCGCTCAGAAGAACCCCTGCGCCTTGTTGCTGTAGGACACCAGCAGGTTCTTGGTCTGCTGGTAGTGGTCGAGCATCATCTTGTGGTTCTCGCGGCCGATGCCGGACTGCTTGTAGCCGCCGAACGCCGCGTGCGCGGGGTAGGCGTGGTAGCAGTTGGTCCACACCCGGCCGGCCTTGATGTCGCGGCCCGCGCGGTAGGCGACGTTGCCGTCGCGGCTCCACACGCCCGCGCCGAGCCCGTAGAGGGTGTCGTTGGCCATGCGCGATCGCGTCGTCGTAGTCGGTGAACGACGTCACCGCGACGACCGGTCCGAAGATCTCCTCCTGGAAGATCCGCATCTTGTTGTTGCCCTCGAAGATCGTCGGCTGCACGTAGTAGCCGCCGTTGAGGTCCCCGCCGAGCTGCGCGCGCTCACCGCCGGTGACGACGCGGGCGCCCTCGTCTTTGCCGATCTCGATGTAGGACAACACCTTTTCCAGCTGATCGTTGGACGCCTGGCTGCCGATCATCGTCTCGGTGTCCAACGGATCGCCCTGGCGCACGGCCTTCGTGCGGATCGCGGCGAGCTCGAGGAACTCGTCGTAGATGTCGGCCTGGATCAGGCTGCGCGACGGGCACGTGCACACCTCGCCCTGGTTGAGGGCGAACATCGTGAAGCCTTCGAGCGCCTTGTCCTGAAAGTCGTCGCCCGCCGCCATCACGTCGGAGAAGAAGATGTTCGGGCTCTTGCCGCCGAGCTCCAGCGTGACGGGGATCAGGTTCTGGCTGGCGTACTGCATGATCAGCCGGCCGGTGGTGGTCTCACCGGTGAACGCGATCTTGGCGATCCGGTCGCTGGACGCCAGCGGCTTGCCCGCCTCGAAGCCGAATCCGTTGACGACGTTGAGCACACCGGCGGGCAGCAGGTCGCCGATCAACGACATCAGGTACAGGATCGACGCCGGGGTCTGCTCGGCTGGTTTGAGGACGACGGCGATTGCCCGCGGCCAGCGCCGGGCGCGAGCTTCCACGTTGCCATCAGGATCGGGAAGTTCCACGGGATGATCTGGCCGACCACGCCGAGCGGCTCGTGGAAGTGATAGGCGACGGTGTCGTCGTCGATCTGGCACAGCGAGCCCTCCTGTGCGCGGATCGCGCCCGCGAAATAGCGGAAGTGGTCGACGGCCAGCGGCATGTCGGCGTTGCCAGCGTCTCGCGGATCGGCTTGCCGTTGTCCCAGGCTTCGGCCAGCGCGAGCGATTCGAGGTTGGCTTCGATGCGGTCGGCGATCTTGTTGAGGATGTTGGCGCGCTCGGCGGCCGCGGTCTTGCCCCATGCGGCGCCGCACCGTGGGCGGCGTCGAGCGCCTTGTCGATGTCCGCCTCATTCGGAGCGGGGCATCTCGCAGAAGGTCTGCCCGGTCACCGGCGTCGGATTCTCGAAGTACTCGCCGCCGACGCGGCGCGACCCACTCCCCGCCGATGAAGTTGCCGTACCGCGATTCGTAGGCCATCAGGGCGTCCGCGGAACCCGGGCGGGCGAAGACGGTCATGGGGAACTCCTCAACTGGTTGCCGTAAGAATGAATCCCGTGGATGACGACCCGTATCTGTGGCTAGAGGACATCACCGGCGAAGACGCGCTGAACTGGGTGCGCACGCATAACGAACCTACTCTCGCCGCGCTCGGCGGAGAAGGTTTCGAGCAGATGCGCGCCGAAGCGCTGGAGGTGCTCGACACCGACGCCCGCATCCCGTACGTACGCCGCCGCGGCGAGTACCTCTACAACTTCTGGCGCGACGCGGCCAACCCCCGGGGCCTGTGGCGACGCACCACGCTGGAGCGCTACCGCACCGAGGAACCGGACTGGGAGGTGGTCATCGACCTGGACGCGATCGCCGCGGCGGAGGACGACGAACTGGGTGTGGGCAGGCGCGCAGGTGATCGAGCCCGACTACACGCTGGCGTTGATCAGCCTGTCCCGCGGCGGATCCGATGCCGCGGTCGTGCGCGAGTTCGACATGCGGACAAAGCAATTCGTCTCCGGTGGCTTCGACCTTCCTGAGGCCAAGACGCAGATCACCTGGGTTGACGCCGACACCGTGCTGGTCGGCACCGACTTCGGTCCGGGTTCGCTCACCGATTCGGGATATCCGCGCCTGGTGAAGCGCTGGCACCGCGGGCAGCCGCTGGCCGACGCCGAGACGCTGTTCAGCGGAGAGACCAGCGACGTCGTCGTCGCGAGCAATGGTGGACCGCACGCCGGGCTTCGAACGCACGCTGCTGAGCCGGGCGATCGACTTCTTCAACGACGAGGTGAGCGAGCTGCGCGGCGGGGAGTGGGTACGCATCGAGGCGCCCTCCGACGCGACGGTGTCGGTACACCGCAACTGGCTGCTGATCGAGCTGCGCACCGACTGGCACACCGCTACCGAGAAGTACGCGGCCGGGTCGCTGCTGGCCGCCGACTACGAGGAGTTCCTCGCGGGCACAGCCGAATTGGCGGTGGTGTTCGCGCCTGATGCGCACACCTGCCTGCACCAGCACGCATGGACCCGCGACCGACTGATCATCGTCACACTGGCCGACGTGGCCAGCCGCGTCGAGGTTGTCACGCCGGGCTCCTGGCATGCCGAACCGATCGCCGGCATACCGCCGAACACCAACACCGTGATCGTCGACCACCGACGATCTCGGTGACGAAATATTCCTTGACTCAAGTGGATTCGATACCCCGTCGCGGCTTCTCCACGGTGCGGCCGGCGGCGAGCTGACCGAGATCAAGCGGGCGCCGACGTTCTTCGACGCCGCCGATCTGGTGGTGACGCAGAACTTCGCGACGTCCGACGACGGTACCGCGATCCCCTATTTCGTCGTCGGTCACCGACACGTTGAGGCCGCGGGCCCGACCCTGCTGGGTGGCTACGGCGGATTCGAGGTCGCGCGGACACCCGGCTATGACGGAGTGCTGGGTCGACTGTGGCTGTCGCGCGGCGGCACGTACGTGCTGGCGAACATCCGCGGCGGCGGCGAATACGGGCCGACGTGGCACACCCAGGCGATGCGCGAGGGCCGACATCTGGTCGCCGAGGATTTCGCCGCGGTGGCAAGGGATCTGGTCAAGCGAGGCATCACCACCGTCGATCAACTGGGCGCGCAGGGCGGCAGCAACGGCGGACTGCTGATGGGCATCATGCTCACGAAGTACCCGGATCTGTTCGGGGCGCTGGTGTGCAGCGTCCCACTGCTCGACATGCGCCGCTTCCATCTGCTGCTGGCGGGCGCGTCCTGGGTGGCCGAGTACGGCGACCCGGACGATCCCGCCGATTGGGAGTTCATCTCCGAATACTCGCCCGTACCAGAACATTTCAGCGGATGCGCAGTATCCGTCGCTGCTGATGACCACGTCCACCCGCGATGACCGGGTGCATCCGGGGCACGCCCGCAAGATGACCGCGGCGCTGGAGGCGAACGGACATCCGGTGCGCTATTACGAGAACATCGAGGGCGGGCACGCGGGCGCGGCCGACAACGCGCAGACCGCGTTCCGGTCCGCGCTGATCTATCAGTTCCTGTGGTCGGAGCTCAGCTGACCAGCTGGTCGCCGAGGAACCGGTCCTCGCCGGTGACCCCGGGCAGCACGAAGAAGAAGCCGCCGCCGACCGGCAGGATGTACTCCTCCAGCGGCTCGCCCTTGAGCCGCTCCTGCACGGTGAGGAAGCCCCTCTGCAGGCTGCGCTGGTAGGCGACGAAGGCCAGGCCCTGATCGAGCCGGCCGGCGCCGTCGAACCCACGCGAGTAGTTGAAGCCGCGGCGCAGGATGCGGTTGTCCTCGGTCTGTGGCGTACGCGGGTTGGCCAGCCGGATGTGGGCGTCGAGCTTGATCCGCTTGCCGTCGGGATCCGAGGGATAGTCGGGGTCGGTGAACTCACCGGTCAGCCCTTGCGGTGCACCGCTGACCTTCTCCCGGCCGATCAGGTTCTCCTGCTCGATCAGCTGTGTGCGATCCCAGAACTCGACGAACATCCGAATGATGCGGATCGCCTGATACGAGCCACCGACCGCCCACGCCGGCTCCCCGTCACCGGGTCCGACCCAGACATGGCGATCCATCAGGGCCGCGTCGTCGACGTCGAGGTTCGCCGTTCCGTCCTTGAACCCCAACAGGTTTCGGGGGGTGTTGGCGTCCGAGGCCGGCCGGCACCGATCCCCCTGGCGTAACCGTTGATCATCCACCGCAACACCAGGTCCCTGCGGGTGCGACGCATCAGCTGCCGCAATGCGAACTGCACCGTGTCGTTGTGGCCCGCCTCGAGAATGATCGACAGATCGCCGTGCGACAGCTTCGGATCCAGCTTGTCGTTGGCCAGGAACGGCATCGTCTCCAGTTCCCTGGGCTTGCGATCGGCCAAGCCGAACCGGTCGTCGAACAACGACGCTCCGACCCCGACGAGGATCGAGAGATTGTCCGGCGGCGGGTTCTGGCCCAGGATCCCCGAGTCGACCGGCGGGTACTCCGGGTCGCGCTGTTCGGGTGGCTTGCCCGCCATCAGCCCGCGGATCTCGTCGGTGAGCGCGGAGAGCATATCCCTCAGGCGCGGCACGGTCTTTTGCCTGCACGTTGAACGACGCGATCATGCCCTGCTCGGGTATCGGCAGTGTGGTGATACCCGCCTGGTGCGGCCCTCGAACGGTACGAATGACGCGCCGGGGCGGCGATTTGGGGGTCGTCGCTCGAACAGCCGGCCAACGCCATGCCCGCGCCAACCGCGGCACCGGCGCCGACCGCGCCGTCACGAACTCCGGCGCGAGATGCCGGCGCGGCGATAGACGGTCACGAAAGTTTCAGCGCACCGGCAACCTTGGACAGATTCTCCGAGAGGCCGGCGATCTGCGCCTTCAGCGCGTCGAGCACCTGCGGCGTGACCGTCACCTCGGGGCACCGCGGCGACGGGAACTCGGAGTTCTCGATGCAGAACGGCACCCAGCCGTCACCTCGACGCAGGGGTCGCATGGTGTCGAACACCTGTGAAAAGCCGGCCGTGATGCTGCTCAGCAGCTTCGGGATCGGCCTGGTTCAGCGCCTGGCTCAGCTTGTCGATCGGCGACCTGCGAACCCTGCAGGTTGGCGTCGAAGTCCCAGAGGTCGGTCTTGGAGTAGCGATCCTCCTCGCCGGTCATCTTGCCCTGGGACACCTCCTCGATCAGCTCGGCCGCGCCGTTGGCGACATTGATCGGCTTCACCTCGACCTTGGCGAATTCGTCCTTCAGTCCGGCGATGTCTTTGTCGAGCTGATCGGCGAACGGTGCGCCGCCCTCGGTGGTGTTCTTCTCGAACAGGAAGATACTCGAGCCGGTGCCAGCCGGTGAACTTCGGATCGTCGGCACCGGCGAAGTCGTCGACGCGCGGGTCGACTGCGCCGTCGATGTTCTCGACGAGTTCGGCCAGCGGCTCGATGCGCTCCCACGGCTGTCGTGACGGGGCGAAGGCGTCCTGCGCGGCCTTCAGGTCGCCCGCCCGCACGGCGTCGGTGAGCACCTTGACGCCCGCAACCAGCTGGTCGATCTGCGCCGAGGCGTACGCCTTGTAGTCGGCTGCGGCCTTGTCCAGCTCCGGGACTCGGTGCCGCTGCCACAGACGGCGATGCCGTCGACGCGCCGACGCGCTGGAAGACTCGGAGCTCGCGGAGCCGGCAGACTTGTCGGACGAGCAGCCGGCAACGACGAGGCCGAGTGCGACGACGGGCACGGACCATGCGTGAAATGCGGTTCATTTGCACCTCTCAGTTAGGCGAGGCTGACCATAGCATCGGCTCTGACAAGAGGGTAGGCACACCTAAGAAAATCGCAGCCTTGACTTCCGCGGCCGAAATGACTCGACTGCTGCCATGCCGACGCCGCCCGAATTCGAGACGCTGCTCTACAAAGCCGAACCGCCGGTGGCGACCATCACCCTGAACCGGCCCGAGCACCTCAACACCATCGTCCCGCCGATGCCCGACGAGATCGAGCAGGCCATCGGCCTGGCCGAACGAGACCCGGCGATCAAGGTGATCGTGTTGCGCGGGCGCGGGCCGCGCCTTCTGCGGTGGCTACGACTTCGGCGGTGGATTCCAGTACTGGGCCGATGCGATGAACACCGACGGACGCTGGGATCCCGGCAAGGACTTCGCGATGGTCATGATCGCCGCGAGTGACCGGCCCCACCAGAAATTCATGGCGATCTGGCGCGCCTCCAAACCCGTCATCGCCCAGGTGCACGGCTGGTGCGTCGGCGGCGCCAGCGACTACGCGCTGTGCGCGGACATCGTGATCGCCAGCGACGACGCCGTCATCGGCACGCCGTATGCCCGCATGTGGGGCGCTACCTCACCGGCATGTGGCTGTACCGGCTGAGTCTCGCAAAGGTGAAGTGGCACTGCGCTGACCGGCGAGCCGCTGACCGGGAAAGAGGCTGCCGCAGTGGAACTCATCAACGAGTCGGTGCCGTTCGAGCGGCTCGAGGCCCGGGTCAACGAGGTCGCCGAGAAGCTGGCGAAGATCCCGCTGTCGCAGCTGCAGGCGCAGAAGCTCATCGTCAACCAGGCCTACGAGAACATGGGCCTGTCCTCGACACAGACGCTCGGCGGCATCCTCGACGGGCTGATGCGCAACACCCCCGATGCGCTCGCGTTCATCGAAACCGCCCGTCGCAAGGGGTTCGGGGCGCGATCGAGCAGCGCGACGGCCCGTGGGGCGACTACAGCCAGGCGCCGCCGGAGCGGCGTCCCGACCCGTCGCACGTCATCGAGCCCTAGCACAGATATCCGTCCAAGCCAAAGCGAATGTTCACATGCGCCACAAATTCGGAAAGGCGTGATTGCGATGCGAGTTTGATATCGCATGTGCTATCAGATTTTTCAGTCATGGCAGCCTGGCTAGGGCGCTGTGACCGGAGTGACGAAGCTAGATGCCCGGCGCGTAGATCGAGCAGCGCGTCCAGATCGGCGATCGCGCGCAGCGTGTCGTTGAGATGCGTGCACGTGCTGGTGCCGACGAACTCGCCGCGGACGCGAGCTCCGCAACTCCGCCAGCGTCATACCCTCCACCGCGCCGCACTGCCGATGGCGCCGGGGCATTCCTGCCACGGCAGCACCCGCACATCGGCCGTGACCGAGGTGATGGTTCGCGCCGCCGTGTCCAGCGACCCGTCGACGGTGTACTCGTGCACGATCGTCTCCAGCCCTCGCCGTCGACGTGCGAGTCGCGGAAATGCGCGTCGAATGGCCGAGCAGTCCGCCGACGCCGCGTCGACCGGGCGAAGGTCGAGCCGGCGGAAACCGGCGCATGCCATGGGCCGCAGCGGTTCCGCGGCATGCAACGCCTCACCGTCGAACACAAGCGGCGGCGCGAGGACCATGCACCGACGGAATGGTGCCGTTGCGCCGGCATAGTCGACCAGCGAGGCGTCTTCGGCGAATCCCGCGCAGATGCCGGCCATGTGGTCGGCGGTGCCTGCCGGCAGCTTCTCCTCGACGCCTAGGGTGATCGCCGTCGTGCTGCACCGCGTAACCGGAGACCAGCGCCGCGCCGACCCAGTCGTCGAGCAGCAGATGCACCAGGCTGGCCTGCTGCACCTCGTCCGGCAGGAGCGAAGCCGACAGTCGAGCGGAACCCGGACCGACCCGGCTGCCGGCCAGGCCCGTCGACGCAGTCGGTCGTCGTGCGGGGTCGACGCGATGTCATCGATCACGCGTTCGGTCAGGTGCGCGCCGATGGTGACCTGCGCCGAGCACGTCGACGGCATCAGGGGTGCGGGCGACACGTCGCGGGCCCGCAGATCGACCTCGGAGGTCCCCGGTTACCCGCGCCGGATGGGTGTCGATGGTGCTGGTGCGGCGCAGGACGCCGGCGACGAGCGGCGGCGTCGTCTGGACAGGCTGCTGCGGCCCCACGATGTCCGAGACGAACGGCATCCAAGGAACCTACCGCGCCGCCGTTTCAGTCCCGTCGCCGCAGGCCGGCCAGCATCGAGACGAACACCCCGAACACCACCAGCACGCCGCCCGCGGCCAGCGTCAGGTTCAGCCACTGGTGCAGGCTGCCCTCGGCGTGGCCGACCATCACCTCGGCGATCTGGCGGATGTTGCCGGTGGTCTGGTTGAGCGCGTCGTTGATGTAGCGGCGCGCCACCTCCAATCCCGCCCAGCCCGCGCCTCCGACCAGGAGGGCCGAAACCCCCAGCGCAGCAAGCGCTTTGCCGCGCGACCGGGCGGCCGCAAGCATCAGCAGCGCGAAGACGCCGGTCAGGATGGTCGCGCCCGACGCTGATCCACGGACCCCACGTCGACACGAACCCGCAACTGTCCCGGCCTCAGCGCCGAGTTCTCCGGCACGGTGATCGGCACCATGAACGTCTGCGGCACTTCGAGATCGAGATTCCCGAGCGTCGCCTTGAGCGAGGAATCGTTGAGCATCGGCGCGATGTCGACGAGCCAGCGGTCACCGGAGCGCTGTCGTCATGCTGGACCGAATCGGTAAACATCCAGCGATGCGCGATGCGGTTGGCCTGGCCGAACTGGCCGGGAAAGCCGTCGTTACCCGTGTAGGTGGCGACCGCGCCGTCGCACGAGTTCGGTGTTGTTGAGCTGATAGCCGCTGTCGGCGCCGAAGTTGACGATCTGCGTCGTCAGCTCCGACGCCATCGCTGCTTGCAGCGTCGGGTCCTTCGCCGCGGCCGCGGCGAGCGCGGCGTAGCCGTCCTCGCTCACCACGTTTCGCTGCGCCCACATGGTCGGCACCGCACCGCCAGCAGCGACCGTCGTGACGAGCCACAGAGAACACGGTCGCCACAAACCGCACGCGCGTCCTCCTTCTCCGGGCGCGCCTGCGTCAGTCGGCCAGGGCGCGCCCCACGATGAGGGGGTCCGGCCTGCCGACCACCTCATGGTCCTTGTTGTCGTAGTCGAACTTACTCAACACGTATCGCATGGCGTTGACGCGCGCGCGCTTCTTGTCGTTGCTCTTGACCACCGTCCACGGCGCGACCTCGGTGTCCGTCCACGCGAACATGTCTTCCTTGGCCGCGGTGTAGTCGTCCCATTTGTCCAGCGAGGCAAGGTCTGTCGGGGACAGCTTCCACTGCCGAACCGGGTCCACCTGGCGGATGGTGAAGCGGGTGCGCTGCTCGGCGGCCGACACCGAGAACCACAGCTTGGTCAGGCTGATGCCGTCGTTGACCAGCATCTGCTCGAACAGCGGCACCTGGCGGATGAACAATCGGCGTGCTGCCTGGGCGTGCAGAACCCCATCACCCGTTCCACGCCGGCGCGGTTGTACCAGGACCGGTCGAACATCACCATCTCGCCGTGGCAGGCAGGTGGTTGACGTAGCGCTGGAAGTACCACTGAGTGCGTTCGCGATCGGTCGGCTTCTCGAGCGCGACCACACGCGCGCCGCGCGGGTTGAGGTGTTCCATGAAGCGCTTGATCGTGCCGCCCTTGCCCGCGGCGTCGCGGCCCTCGAACACGATGACGTGCCGATGGCCGTTGGATTGGCTCCACTTCTGCAGCTTGAGCAGCTCGATCTGCAGCATCCGCTTCTGCTCCTCGTACTCGTCGCGTGACATGCGCTCGTCGTACGGGTAGTTCTCCCGCCAGGTGTCGACCGGGATGCCGTCGGGGCCGAGCAGCATGGGATCGTCATCGTCGTCGTCATGGACGAGGTATTCGCGTGGATCCAGAGTCACCGGCAAAAAGTATCGACGCGCGCAGACGCGACGGTGACGACGGAAATGAACGACAGGTGGCATGGCCGCGCTACTTCGCGACGCGGCGCGGGCGGATGAGCGCCATCTTCGTCATCAGCTTGTTCATCCGCTTCAGCGCGCGCTCGGAGTTGTTGTAGTAGTTGCCGCCCGCTCCGACCTTCGTGCGCGGCGGTGACCACCGTCTCCTGCCGGCAGAATTTGCGCATGCCGTCGGCACCGCCGAACCGCGCGCCGATGCCCGACTCCTTCCACCCACCCATCGGGGCGGTGGTGCACATCAGATTGGCGACCACGTCGTTGATGTTGACGGCGCCCGCATCGAGCTGCAGTGCAACATCTTTGGCGCGTTCGACATCACCGGAGAACACCGAGGCGCTCAGGCCGTACGGGCTGTCGTTGGCCAGCCGCACCGCTTCGGCGACCGAGGACACCTTCATGATCGGCAGCGTCGGACCGAACGTCTCCTCGGTCATGCAGCTCATCGAGTGGTCGACGTCGACGAGCACCGTCGGCGGATAGAAGCTGCCGGGCACCGCGGGCGCTCTCCACCCGGTCAGCGCCCGCGCGCCCTTGGCCATCGCGTCGGCGACATGACGGTCGGTGACGCGACCTGGCTGTCGTCGATCAGCGCGCCGAAGTCGTGACCGTAGCCTGCGCCCATCTTCAGGTTGTTGCACGGCTTTGACCACCGCCTCGACGAATTGGTCGTAGACGGGCTCGAGCACGTAGACCCGTTCCACCGACACACACATCTGGCCCGCGTTGAACATGCCGCCCCAGACCGCGGCCTGCGCGGCCAGCTCGACGTCGGCGTCCTCGAGCACGATCATCGGGTCCTTGCCGCCGAGTTCGAGGCTGACCGGGGTGAGCCGGCGCGCGGCGCGCTCCATCACCTTGGCGCCGGTCGCGACTGGAGCCGGTGAACTGGATGAAATCGGAGTTGTCGATGACGGCCTCGGAGACCTCGCGGGCGCCCTGCGCCAGACGCGAACACCTCGGGCGCGCCCGAGTCGTGCCAGCCACGCAGCAGCAGCTCGGCGGTCAGCGGCGTGCGCTCGGACGGCTTGAGCAGTACCGCGCAGCCTGCGGCCAGCGCGCCGAGCGCATCCATCATCGCGTTGGCGACGGGGAAGTTCCACGGCGCGATGATGCCGACGACCGCCCGCGGCCGGATAGTGCACCTCGATCTTCTTGATCGCCATGAACGGCAATGCGGCAGGCCGGGTTTCGGGCGCCAGCGCCTTCTCCATCGTCTTGATGTAGTAGGAGGCGATCATGATCAGCATCGGCACTTCTTGCGCGGCGTCGGTGGCCGACTTGCCGGTCTCCTTGATCAGCAGCGCCTCGATCTCGTCGCGGTGCTCGCCCAGCCACACCGCGTAGCGCGCCAGCACCTTGGCGCGCCCGGCGGTCCGCGTGACTCCCACTGCCGCTGCGCCGCACGCAGGCCCGCCGCGATGCGCGGGACGTCGGCCGGGTCGGTCCATCGCACTGTCCCGGCAACCGCGCCGGTCGCCGGATTGCGGATGGTGCTGGTATCGGGCAGGTCAACGTCGGACGTCGCTGTCATGGCCTTATGTTAACCATCTCCTGTGACGCAGATCGCATTGGGTTGACACCTGTCAATTTCGGTTGGGCGATCAGCGCCGCGGCGCAGACGAGCGCGGTGCCGAGCAGTAACGCCGCCGACGGTGTCGGTGAAGTAGTGGTGCGTGATGGCCTGACCGATCATGGCGAGCAGGACGACGGTGACCGACGTGATCACCGACCACAGCGCCACCCCGGCGACCACCACGACCATCCCCCACACGACCACGGTCAGCGTGATGTGGCCGCTGGGATACGCCAAGGACGCCGACCCTGCGACGGTCGAACAGCCCCTTGAGCTGCTGCTCGATGAATCCACGCGACGGCCGGGGTCAGCACGACGAGCGCCGCGAGCCGCTCGCGTCCGACTGTCGAACGCCACCGCGGCGGTGCATCATCGCGAGACCACGAGCAGCGTCGGATAGGAGAAGAAGAGCAGATGGCGGGCCGGCGTGTCGCCGAAGCTGGAAGAACCATCGTCGAGCGGTGGTGGTGTTCTTGCCCACCGACCAACCCCAGCAGCACCATCGCCGCTATGGCGATCGGTGGCCACCCGCGAATCACACGATGCCCCTGACGTAGGCCGCCTGGCCGAGGTGCTGGGCGCTGTCGTCGATGATGCTGACCAGTCGCACGCTCGCAGTGACGGGCGGGTTCCACCGCTTGTCGACGACGCGGCTCGAGTTCCTCAGGCGTCACCGAGGCGATGTACTCGAGCGTGGACTTGTGCACGGCGTGGTAGTAGCCGGCCAGCAGATCCGCCGACACCCGCACCCGGCCGACCTCATCGGCGTCGTGGCCGTAGCCCATGGCATCGCGCGGCAGGTCGAGGCCGAATCGGTCGACCCAGCCGTCGCGCAACCACACCTGTTCGGTGCCGGCGATATCGCTGAGTTGCAGATCGTGCTGACGGGCGCTGTGCCAGATCAGCCACGAGATGCTGTTGGCCTGTGCGGTCGGGCGGAAGAACGCGACCTCGTCGGTCAACCCGTCGGTCAGGTTCTCGACATGCTCGATGAGCCTGGTGAACGCGTCGCGCAGCAGTTCGCGAACCGCCGCGGCATCAGAGCCTGCCATGCCTCGACGGTACCTATCCGGTGCGGTTGCCCGCCGTGGAAAACGGCCTCGACGTTGTTGCCGTCGGTCGCGGACGAACGCGCCGAAATAGCCCGGGTGGTACTCCGGCCACAGGCGCGGCGCGTGCAGTGATTCGGCGCCCGCCTCCAGCGCGGCGTCGTAGAACGCCTGCACGGCGTCGCGTCGGCGGCCTGGAACGCGACGTGCATCTCACGGTTGGGCCCGGCGTCACCCGCAGACATGTCGGCGATCCAGAATCGGGCTTGCCCTCGCGCCGCCGATGGCCACGTCGAAGTCCATCTGCCGGGTGAAGCCCAGCACGCCCAGGACCTTGTCGTAGAAGGCCTTCGATTTCGCCCAGTCCGCACAGTTGATACCGAAGTGGTCGATCACGGCCTCATCCTGGCATGACGCCATCAGCACCGTCGTACATTCGCCTCATGGCGTACGACTTGATCATCCGCAACGGCACCATCGTCGACGGCCTCGGCGGCGAACCCTACGTCGGCGACGTCGCGGTCTCCGACGGGGTGATCGCAGCGTTCGGGGCGGTGGAGGGCGACGCGGCCAGGGAGATCGACGCGACCGGTCTGCTCGTCACGCCCGGCTTCGTCGATTTGCATACGCACTACGACGGGCAGGCCATCTGGTCGGACCGGCTGACCCCGTCGTCGGCACACGGTGTCACGACCGCGGTCATGGGCAACTGCGGGGTCGGCTTCGCGCCGTGCCGCGCCGACGACCACGAGGTGCTGGTCGACCTCATGGCCGGCGTGGAGGACATCCCCGGCGTCGTCATGGTCGACGGGCTGCCGTGGACGTGGGAGACGTTCCCCGAGTTCCTCGACGCACTCGACGCTCGCGCCCGCGATATCGACGTGGCGGCGTTCCTGCCACACTCGCCGCTGCGGGTCTACGTGATGGGGCAGCGCGGCGTGGACCGTGAGCCGGCCACCGCCGAAGACCTCGCGTTGATGCGCAAGCTCGCCGCAGAGGCGGTCGAGGTCGGCGCACTGGGCTTCGCCTCGTCGCGGTTGACGTTGCACAAGAGCGAAAGCGGCCATCCGATACCGAGTTTCGAGGCGGGCCATGCCGAGATCGAGGCGATCGCCCAGGGCGTCAAGGATGCCGGCGGCGGCCTGATCCAATTCGTTCCCGACCTCGTCGCGGGCGATTACGGTCCCGCACTGCAGACGGTGTTCGACGTCGCCGAGGATGTCGGCCTGCCGGTCACGTTCACCCTCGCGATCGGCAACGCAGGCGATCCGTTCTTCGTCGACGGACTCAATCTGGTGGAGAAAGCGAACGCCGCAGGCGGCGACATCACCGCGCAGATCTTCCCAAGACCCATCGGCCTGGTGATCGGCCTCGAGCTATCGGGCAATCCGTTCGTCATGTACCCGAGCTACCGCGAGATCGCCCATCTGCCGCTCGCCGAGCGTGTCGCGGAGATGCGCAAACCCGAAGTGCGCGAACGTATCTTGGCCGACAAGCCCGCGGGCGACGGTCACCCGCTGATGTTCGCGGCGCAGGCGTTCGAGTGGATGTTCCCGCTCGGCGACCCGCCGAACTACGAACCGCCCCGCGAGGAAAGTATCGCCAGCCGCGCGCGAGCCCGCGGCGTCAGCCCTCTCGAAGAGGCCTACGATCGGCTGCTCGACGATGACGGGCACGCCATGCTGCTCGTCACGTTGGCCAACTTCCGGGACGGCACGCTGGACACGGTGGCCGAGCTCATCCGTCGCGAGGACGTCGTCCTTGGCCTCGGTGACGGCGGTGCCCACTACGGGATGATCTGTGACGCAAGCTTTCCCACGTACATGCTCACGCACTGGGTGCGCGACAGGGCGACGGGCAGGCTGTCGGTCGCCGAGGCGGTGCGCGAACTCACCTCGGCGCCGGCCCGGGTCGCAGGGCTGGCGGACCGCGGCCGGATCGCCGTGGGCTACAAGGCCGACCTGAACGTGATCGACGCCGGCGCAATGCATCTGCACCGGCCGATCATCGCCCACGACCTGCCCGCGCGGCGGACGTCGGCTGGACCAGACCGCCGACGGGTACGTCGCCACGATCGTGTCCGGTGAGATCATCGCCGAGAACGGAGTGCCCACCGAGGCGCGCCCCGGCAAGCTGATCCGCGGCCGCCAGCCCGCGCCCGCGGCATGACGCGCGTCGCGCCGCTGGCTCCGCCGTGGAGCGACGACGACGCCGCGAGCATCAACAGCTGGGGTCATCCCGATCGCACCTATGAGCCGCTACTGCTGGTGCGCTGCCTGCAGCGCCACCCGAATCTGGCTGCGCGCCTTCGTAAGATGGGCGAGTCGCTGTATTTGGACGCCCGACTTCCGCCGCGCACGCGCACGATCGCGATCCTGCGGATCTGCGCACTCCTGCGTTGCGAATACGAATGGGGCGGCCAGGCGGCGTTCTGGGGTCCGATCGCCGGTGTCAGCGACGACGAGTGCGATGCGCTGGTGACCGGAGACGATCCCGGGTGGAGTGAATCCGAGCGCGTGCTGATCGACGCCGTCGACGAACTGGAACGTAGGGGTTCGTGGTCGGAGTCGACGTGGTCTGCACTCGGGGGCGAACTCGACGACGAGCAGCGAATGGAACTGCTCGTCGCGCTCGGCTGGTACCGCACGATCTGCACGCTGTGCAACGGCCTCGCGCTGCCCGTCGAGGGCTGGATGCGGCGCTGGCCGTCAGACGGCTGAGCGACGATCCCGGCGCAGCGCCGGGTGCTGACTGGACAGCACCTTGAGCAGCAGCGGGCGCGGGATGGCCTGAAAGAGTCTGGTGCTCAAGATGTTCTGCACGCCCGCGATGACCTCGCCTCGATCGTGCTCGAGCGCGTCGACGCCGATCCTGGCCACCTCGCGCGAGGGCATCCACAAGAATTTCGGGAAGGACGCGGCGAACGCCGTCTCGTCCATGCCCGCCGCCTCCAGGAACTCGGTGCGCACAGGTCCAGGATGCAGGGTGGCGACCGTGACGCCGGTGCCGGCCAGCTCGCCGCGAAGGCCCTCGGTGTAGGTCTTCACGAACGCCTTCGTCCCCGCGTAGCCGCTTTGTCCGGGGAACGGATGGAAGCCCGCGGTGGAACCGACGTTGAGAATCGCGCCGCGGCCGCGGGGCACCATCTGCTGAACCGCGCGGGTGCTCAGATCGATGACGGCTTCCACGTTGACGCGAACCTGCCTGATCTCGTCGGCGACGGTCGACTTCTCGACCGCCCCGATGGTGCCGATCCCCGCGTTGTTGACGAGGATGTCGACGGTCAGGCCGCGATCGGCGATCTCGTCGAACAGGCGGGCCCGGGCGTCGGCGTCGGCCACATCGGCGGCGATCACCTCGACGCGCACGCTCTTGGTCAGTTCGGCGGCCAGTTCACGCAGTCGGTCCTCGCGACGGGCAACAAGGGTGACGCCGTACCCTCGGGATGCGAGTTCGCGCGCGATGTCGGCGCCGATACCCGACGACGCGCCTGTGATGACCGCAGTGGATTCGGGCGAGGGTGATGGCAGAGGCATGCCTGACTCAACGTCGGCACACCCGCCATTGTTTCCCCGGCCGCGGCTACGCCCAGATGTCGGCTATCGGCGGCGCGCCGGCCGCCAGCCCGCTCTTCGGCAGGCCGTACATCCCCTCGATGGTCGACAGCACGTTGTAATGGCTGATCGGCTCGCTGTAACTACCGGGTTTGACGTGAGCGCCGTAGATGATCGTGGGAATCTGGTTGGTCGCGCCGCCGTCATCCTCGTCGAACGTGACGATCAGCAGGCTGTTGTTGGCCACCGCCCAGTTCGCGTAGTGCGAGAGGTTGGTGTAGAGCCACGCGTCGGCTTGCGCGACCGTGCCGTCGTGCATGTCGTTGTCCAGGTTCGGGATCACGAACGACACCGTCGGCAGACTCGCGTAATCCGTTCGATCGTTGAACGCCGAGAAGGGCAGTGAAGCCGTCGCGGGCACGTTCGTGAAGTTGGCCCACGGCACGTGCTTTCGCGCGTACTTGCCTGCGCTGCACACCGTCGAACCGATCGGCAGGCAGGCCCTCCGAGAATCCGGCGAACGTGTAGCCCGCCGCCAACAATTCCGACGCCAGGTTCGGCGTTGCACCTGCATCGACGGGGCAGGCGTCCGAGGTCAACCCGAAGGTGTCGCCGGAGAACAGAGCCAGATAGTTCGGTTCACTGGGATGTGTCTCGGCGAACGACTGCGTCATGTTCGCGCCGCTGTTGGCCAGCGCGTTGAGGTAGGGCGCGGACTTGCTGCCGATGACCGCGCTGTCGGGTTTGTTCTCCTCGACGACGATCACGATGTGCGCGGGCACCGGAATCGACTGCGCGGCGGCGACGGGCGCGGGTCCGGCGCTCACCAGCGCGCAGATCACCGTCAACGTGGCGCCCCAGCGCTTCATGCAGCGAAGTCTAGGAGCCGGATGGCCCAGGACCGCTCAGGCGCGACGGAGCCGCACTATCGTCGTGGGCATGAGCGTCAAAGTGGATCTCAACCAGCTGGCTGACGCGCTGTCCGATTTCGCCTTCGCGTATCTGGTCACCGTCGGCGACGACTTCCGCGCGCATACCGTCGCGGTCGACCCCGTCTACGCCGACGGCCTGCTCGACGTCGGCGAGATCGGCCGACACACCCGGGCCAATGTGACGGCCCACTCCGACGTGACGGTGATCTGGCCGCCGCGCGAACCGGGTGGCTACACGCTGATCGTCGACGGCACCGCACAGGCAGGCCAATCCGCGCCCGATGTCGCCGCCGGGGCGGCTCCGACGTTGCGAATCACGCCGACGCGCGCGGTGCTGCACCGCAAGGCGACCGCGGAATCTCCGTCGACGAGCCCCGACTGTCTGCACGACTGCGTGCCGCTCGAAGGCTGACGCGGCGGCACATGACGGCCGACGAACGCTACGACACATTGTTGGCCGCGGCGGCTCTGCTGTATGCCAATGGCCAGTCAACGCAGATGACCCAGACCGCGGTCGAGCGGCTCAACCGCGGACTGGATCTCGACGCCGTGGTGGTCCCGTCCTGGTCGATGCTGACGCTGACCGCGGTCGGGTCGCGCAACACCGTCCTCACCGCGGCGGTGTCGCCGACCGCGATCAACATGGGTCGGGTCGCGAGCATGATGTCGGTCGTCGACCGCGCGCAGGACGGCCCGCTCGAGCTGGCACACGTCGCCGCCGGGGTGGCCGAGGCCGAAGCTGAATCATTCTCCGGCACAGCCGTTTTCGCGATAGCCTGTGCGACGGGTGCCACGGCGCTGTCCATCATCTACGGAGCTGCTCAGCCGTTCGCGATACTGCTGGTCGCGCTGGCGGCGGCCGGCGGCGGTCTGCTGCGGCGATGGTTGGGCGCCGTCGGCGCAGGGCCGCTGGTGCAGACCTTCGCGGCAGCACTTCTCGGCGGAGCGATCGGCGCTGCGGCCACCCACCTGCATCTCGGTGCGGCCGCCGCGCTGGTCGCCATCTGCCCGGCGATGGTGCTGGTGCCCGGCCCGCACATCCTCAACGGAGCGCTCGATCTGCTGGACCTGAGGATGACACTCGGACTGGCGCGACTGGCCTTCGGGCTGCTGATCCTGACGGCCATCGGCAGTGGTCTGATCCTCGGGTTGTCCGCCGGCGGTCAAACCCTGGCGGTCACGGCGTCGTCGAGCAGCGCGCCCCTGATCGTGGACGTCCTCGCCGCCGGCGTCGCCGCGGCGTCCTATTCGGTCTACTTCTCAATGCGGTGGCGGATGATCGGCTGGCCCGTCGTCGCGGGGATGCTGGCCCACGCTGTGCACTGGTATGCCCTCGAGTTGGGCGCCAGCCTGGCATGGGCGGCGTTCGCGGCCTGCCTGCTGGTCGGAATCCTGCTCGTGCCGGTTTCGCATCGCATGCGAATCCCGTTCGCCGGCATCGGGTTCGCCGCTGTGGTCGCGCTGGTGCCCGGGGTCTTCGTGTTCCGCACGCTGGCCGGCTTCGTCGAGTTCGCCGGCGCCCCGTCGGCGCAACTGCTCAGCGCAGCGGCCGCCGACCTGATCGGTGCGACCATCATCGTCACCGGGATGGCGATCGGTCTGGCTATGCCGATGCACGTGTACGCCAGTCTTGCCAAGAAGCGGAACGTCGTACTGAGCGGCTGACCGTCGTTCACCCACAGCGCAGAAATGTTCGATTGGCTTGCTCGGTCGATGCGTTCCATGCTGACGAACATGGCCGATACCACGATCGACATTCAGTACTCGACGGGCGTCTCTCGGCGGGACATCGAGCGCGCGCTCACCGCTGCGGGATTGGACATCGCTCACCTTCGGCCCGCCGACCTCGCTCCGCTCGAGGACTTCCACACGATGGGTCGCATCGCGACGGGCAAACTCGTGGACCTGCTCGGGATCACCGCCGACCACCAAGTCCTCGATGCAGGCAGCGGTATCGGCGGCACTGCACGCTTTCTCGCGGATACATTCGGGTGCCGAGTGACGGCGGTCGACCTGACCGAAGAATACTGCGAGACGGCCCGTTGGCTCGATCAGCTCGTCGGACTGGACGATCGCATCTCCGTGCGCCGGGCAAGCGTCACCGAACTGCCGTTCCCGGACAGCACCTTCGACGTCGCGCTCAGTCAGCACGTCCAGATGAATGTGGCCGACAAGTCTCGGCTGTACGCCGAAGCACACCGCGTATTGGTCGGAGGCGGCCGACTCGCCCTGTGGGACATCACTTCTACCGACCACGGCCAACTCGGCTACCCGCTGCCGTGGGCCGACGGACCAGATAGGAGCCACCTCGTGGCTTCCGACCAGTTGCGCTCGACGATCGAGTCGGCGGGGTTTGTGATTGAGCATTGGAATGACCTCACCGACGAGGCGGCGGCGCTGATGCACGCGCTGCTGACACTGCCCCCCGGTCCGCTCGGGCTGCATGCGTTCGTCACCGACTTCGAGGCGAAGGTGGCCAATCTGACCAGCGCGCTCGCCGACGGACGGCTACACGCCATCCAAGGTGTCGCGCGGGCAATTGCGTAGGCCCACTCGGCAAGATCAAACGCCGAGTGTCGGGTTGATCGACGGTCCACGCGAAAGAGCGTGCGATAACCCGACACTCGAGTTTCAGCAACGAAAAAGCCCGGCTCCCTCGTGAGGAGCCGGGCTCGTTCGGGGTAGGACTTAGAAGTCCATGCCGCCCATGCCGCCGGTCGGGTCGCCCGCAGGTGCGGCCGCCTTCTCCGGCTTGTCGGCGACGACCGCCTCGGTGGTCAAGAACAGCGCCGCAATGGACGCCGCGTTCTGCAGCGCCGAACGCGTCACCTTGACCGGGTCGGCCACGCCTGCCTTGAGCAGATCCTCGTACTCACCGGTCGCGGCGTTCAGGCCGGTTCCGGCGGGCGAGTTGGTGACCTTCTCGGCGACCACGCCAGGCTCGAGCCCGCCGTTGAAGGCGATCTGCTTCAGCGGAGCCGACAGCGCCACGCGGACGATGTTGGCGCCGGTGGCCTCGTCGCCGGTGAGCTTGAGCTCGTCGAGCGCCGGGGCCGACTGCAGCAGGGCCACGCCACCACCGGCGACGATGCCCTCCTCGACGGCGGCCTTGGCGTTGCGGACCGCGTCCTCGATGCGGTGCTTGCGCTCCTTGAGCTCCACCTCGGTGGCAGCGCCGGCCTTGATCACCGCTACACCGCCGGCCAGCTTGGCCAGGCGCTCCTGCAGCTTCTCGCGGTCGTAGTCGGAGTCGCTGTTCTCGATCTCACTGCGGATCTGGGCCACCCGCCCGGCGATGGCGTCGGAATCCCCCGCGCCCTCGACGATGGTGGTCTCGTCCTTGGTGACGACGACCTTGCGGGCCTGGCCCAGCAGCGAGACGTCGGCGGTCTCCAGCGAGAGACCGACCTCTTCGCTGACGACCTGGCCACCGGTGAGGATCGCGATGTCCTGCAGCATCGCCTTGCGGCGGTCACCGAAGCCCGGTGCCTTGACGGCGACGGACTTGAAGGTGCCGCGGATCTTGTTGACGACCAGGGTGGACAGCGCCTCGCCCTCGACGTCCTCGGCGATGATCAGCAGCGGCTTGCCGGACTGGATGACCTTCTCCAGCAGCGGGAGCAGATCCTTGACCGTCGACACCTTCGACGACACCAGCAGGATGTACGGATCCTCGAGGACCGCTTCCTGACGCTCGGCGTCGGTGACGAAGTAACCCGAGATGTAGCCCTTGTCGAAGCGCATACCCTCGGTCAGCTCGAGCTGCAGGCCGAAGGTGTTGGACTCCTCGACGGTGATGACGCCCTCGTTGCCGACCTTGTCCATCGCCTCGGCGATCAGCTCGCCGATCTGGGTGTCGCCGGCCGAGATCGCGGCGGTGGCAGCGATCTGCTCCTTGGTCTCGACCTCTTTGGCCGACTTGAGCAGCGTCTCGGTGATCTTCTCGACGGCCTTCTCGATGCCGCGCTTCAGGCCGAGCGGGTTGGCGCCGGCCGCGACGTTGCGCAGGCCCTCGCGCACCAGCGCCTGGGCCAGCACGGTGGCGGTGGTGGTGCCGTCGCCCGCGACGTCGTCGGTCTTCTTGGCGACCTCTTTGACCAGCTCAGCGCCGATCTTCTCGTACGGGTCCTCCAGCTCGATCTCCTTGGCGATGGACACCCCATCGTTGGTGATCGTGGGGGCGCCCCACTTCTTCTCCAGGACAACGTTGCGACCCTTGGGCCCCAACGTCACCTTTACGGCGTCGGCGAGGGCATTGAGTCCCCGCTCGAGGCCGCGACGGGCCTCTTCGTCGTACGCAATTATCTTGGACATTGCGAAGTGTTTCCTCCGGATTGGGGATGCACGTCTTATTGGTCGGGTTCAGTGCCCGCGACGGACGGCTGGGGATGTGCTCCGCGAGTGCGGCCCCGGCCTCACCGGCCCGACCTAGCACTCACCGGTCGCGAGTGCCAACTGCCTTTTTAGCACTCAGGCAGGGAGAGTGCAAGGTCGCTCAGGAGTCCGCAGACCGTCGAGCACGACTTCCGTCAGGCGCTCTGCCGCGTCAGGGTTGGCCTCCTGGATCGCCAGGCAACCGACGAGGATCGCCTTGACGTCGCGGACGTTCACATCCGCCCGCACGGTGCCCGCCGATTGCGCGCGTTTCAGCAGGCCATCGAGTAGATCCAGGAACGCGTTCTCGGTCTCGGGCATCGCGGTCTCGACATCGATGCCACTTCCGGCCAGCGCGTCGGCCAGGCCCTGATCCGTCGCGCCCCACTGCAACACGATCGAGCGGAGGAATACGAACAGCGCCTCGCCTGGCGCCTGCCCGTCGACCAATGCGCGGCCCTCGTTCACTACGCGCTGAATTCGGTCCTCGACAACTGCCCGGTAGAGATCGTCCTTTGTCGGGAAGTGTCGGTAGACCGTGCCCGCCCCGACGCCGGCCCGCCGGGCAATCTCGTCGATCGGCACCCCGAGCCCCTCAGACGCGAAGGTGTCATAGGCGACCTCCAGCACGCGCGCGCGATTGCGAGCCGCGTCGGCGCGTAGCGGTCGGTCGGTTTGGGTCATGCACACCTCGGGAATGGACTAAGCGGGGCGCGCGTTCCGTATATTCGTAATCAACCGGGGCGTACGCTCCGCTTACCACTCTACCG
Organism: uncultured Actinomycetota bacterium; assembly: GCA_963793055.1. Lineage (GTDB taxonomy): Bacteria > Actinomycetota > Actinomycetes > Mycobacteriales > Mycobacteriaceae > Mycobacterium. Next base: position 167,083 of record CAWBYS010000007.1, read on the forward strand.
AGGAGAACCCATGTCGCAAGGTGGACCACCTCCGACATCCCCGACCAGACCGGCCGCACCGCCGTCATCACCGGCGCCAACACCGGTCTGGGCTACGAGACGGCGGCCGCCCTGGCTGCCAAGGGCGCGAACGTCGTGCTCGCGGTCCGCAACCTCGACAAGGGCAAGGAAGCCGCCGACCGCATCGAGCAGGCGACCCCGGGCGCGCAGGTCGCGCTGCAGGAGCTGGACCTGACGTCGCTGGACTCCGTTCGCGCCGCGGCCGAACAGCTCAGGGCGAGCCACGACACCATCGACCTGCTGATCAACAACGCGGGCGTGATGATGACACCGAAGTCGACCACCAAGGACGGCTTCGAATTGCAGTTCGGGACAAACCATCTGGGCCACTTCGCGCTGACCAACCTGCTACTCGACCGCCTGCTCGCGGCTGCCGGATCGCGGGTCGTGACAGTCAGCAGCACCGGCCACCGCTTGGTGCGCGGCATCCGCTTCGACGATCTCCAGTGGGAGCGCGACTACAACCGTGTCCGCGCATATGGCCAGTCCAAGCTGGCGAACTTGATGTTCACCTATGAGCTGCAGCGACGATTGAAGGGCACCGACACCATCGCCGTCGCCTCGCACCCCGGCGGCTCGAACACCGAACTCATGCGCAATCTGCCCGTCGCGATACGCGGGGTGGGTGCGCTGTTGACGCCGTTGTTCCAGGAGGCCGACATGGGCGCGTTGCCGAGCTTGCGCGCAGCGACCGATCCCGCGGCACTCGGCGGCCAGTTCTATGGCCCCGACGGCTTCGCCGAACAACGCGGCTACCCGAAAGTCGTCGCGTCGACCGACGCGTCGCACGACACTGCCGCAGCGCGCCGGCTGTGGACGGTCTCCGAGGAGCTCACCGGGGTGGTATCGCCAGTCGGCTGACGTCGCCCATGACGATGCTGTGGCAGGGTGGAAACGATGTCATTCTGGGATCCGCGAAACGTTCCGCCGTACCCGCCCGCCCGCTACACGAAGGACGAACCGGAGGTCAGTGCCTGGCTTCGGCGAGGCACGCAGCCATCGGATTACGACTCGTTCGGGTTGGTGAAATACCACTATCTCGCCAACCAGCAAGCCACGGACGGCGACTATGGCCTCTACCGCGTCGAGATCGCGCCGAAGGGCGGCGGCCCGGGCCCGCATTTCCACCGCGCCATGTCCGAGGCGTTCTTCGTGTTGTCGGGAACGGTCAAGCTCTACGACGGCAATGATTGGATCGACGCGCACCCGAACGATTTCCTGTACGTCCCGCCCGGCGGCATTCACGGCTTCCGCAATGAAGCCGACGCACCGACGTCGATCTTGATGCTGTTTGCTCCCGGCGCTCCCCGCGAGGCGTACTTCGAGGGCTTCGCGCACTTGGCCGACCTCACCGACGAGGAACGCAAACAGTGGTTCATCCGCAACGACAACTTCCTCGTGGAGTGACACGCCCGCGACACGCGCAGGAAGATGCGCGCTCGTAATCCCTTGCGTTAGGCTGCTGTCCGATCACGGAGGAGCTTTGGGTGCGGGCTTATGCAGCGCCCGACACCCAGGCTTTGCGGGGCTGGCAGCGTCGGGCATTGGTGCGGTATCTTGGCGCGCAGCCGCGAGATTTCCTGGCCGTTGCCACCCCGGGTTCCGGTAAGACGGCGTTTGCCCTGCGCGTCGCGGGAGAACTGCTCGCCGACGGTGTGGTCGAGCACATCACCGTCGTCGTCCCGACCGAACACCTCAAGATCCAGTGGGCTGCGGCGGCCGCGCGGGTCGGAATCGCACTCGACCCGAAGTTCTCCAACTCGGCCGCACAGACCTCCTCGGAGTACCACGGCGTCGTCGTTACCTACGCCCAGGTGGCCAAGCACCCGACCCGGCACCGAGTGCGCACCGAGAACAGGCGCACACTCGTCGTCTTCGACGAGATCCACCACGGCGGCGACGCGAAGAGTTGGGGCGAAGCCATCCGAGAGGCGTTCGGCGACGCCACCCGCCGACTGGCGCTGACAGGCACGCCGTTCCGCAGCGACGACAGTCCCATCCCCTTCGTCACCTACGAACGCGACGCCGACGGCCTGATGCGTTCGCAGGCCGACCACACCTACGGCTACGCCGACGCGCTTGCCGACGGCGTGGTGCGGCCGGTGGTGTTCATGGCCTACTCGGGCGAGTCGCGGTGGCGCGACAGCGCCGGCGAGGAACATTCGGCCCGCCTCGGCGAGCCGCTGAGCGCGGAGCAGACGGCGCGGGCCTGGCGCACCGCGCTGAACCCGGCCGGTGACTGGATGCCCGCCGTGATCGCGGCCGCCGACAAGCGGCTGCAGCAGAAGCGACAGCACGTGCCGGATGCGGGCGGCATGATCATCGCCTCCGATCAGACCGCGGCGCGCGCATACGCCGGACTGCTGACCCGGCTCACCGGTGAGGTGCCGACGGTCGTGCTGTCCGACGACAAGGGGTCCTCGGAGCGCATCACCGCCTACTCGCAGGGCACCAGCCGCTGGATGGTCGCGGTGCGCATGGTGTCCGAGGGCGTCGACGTCCCCCGGCTCGCCGTCGGGGTGTACGCGACGAGCGCATCCACGCCGCTGTTCTTCGCTCAGGTGATCGGCCGGTTCGTCCGGTCTCGGCGGCCCGGCGAAACGGCGAGCGTGTTCCTGCCCTCGGTGCCGAATCTGCTGCAGCTGGCCAGCGAGATGGAGGCACAGCGCAACCACGTGCTCGGCAAGCCGCACCGCGAATCGGAAGGCTTCGACGACGACGCCCTGGCGGATGCCGCGAAGGAGAAGGACGAACCCGGGGACCGAGAAGACAGTGACAACGGCTTCGAGATGCTGGGCGCCGACGCCGAACTCGATCAGGTCATCTTCGACGGTTCCTCGTTCGGCACGGCGACACCCGCCGGCAGTGAGGAGGAAGCCGACTACCTCGGCATCCCCGGCCTGCTGGACGCCGAGCAGATGCGAGACCTGTTGCGGCGCAGGCAAGAAGACCAGCTCGACCAAGAGGACCGCAACCGGCGAGGTGCCGCGCGTCTCGATGCACGGACAGCTGCGAGAGCTTCGTCGTGAGCTCAACACGCTGGTGTCCATCGCGCATCACCGCACCGGCAAGTCGCACGGCGCGATCCACAACGAGCTACGAAGAATCTGCGGCGGGCCGCCGGTCGCGGCCGCGACGACGGACCAACTCAAGGCCCGCATCGAGGCGGTGCGCTCACTGCAGGCCTAGGCCCGGTTCTCCCATGCACGAGCGTGAATCTCACGACGCAGAACACGCATGGGGCGTCGTGAGTTTCACACTCGCGCTTCGGCGAGCGCGGCCAGGTGCTCGAGCGAGTTGTCCAGGTGCGCCCTGTCGAACGGCGGGAACTGGATACCGCGGTTGTGTGCGGGGACCCCGGACCAGTCGTAGGTCAGCGTAACCTCGGTGCGGTCGTCGCCAACGGGCGCGAGGTCATAGCGCCAGATCCAGCCGCCGAACTGCAGCTCGGCATTGCCCATCAGGTTGCCGCGGTCGTCGGGGGCCTGGCCGGGCCGCCACGCGATCACCCGCGGCCGGTCGAGGACCTCGACACGGTTGGACATCTCGTAGTCCTTCTCCGGGTGGTTGGGGTGAAACATCGCCATCCGGAAGACCTGACCGACTTCCGTCAGCCGGTTCTCGTTCAGCGGTTGCCGCACCCACCCCGTCCCGTCGATCGCCTCATGGGTCGACGAATCGGCCAGCACGTCGAAGACGACCTCGACCGGCGCACCGACAGTGGTCGTGGTGGTCACGCTTTCTTCAGTCATGGTGGTACTGACCGGCACGGGCGCGAAAGCTCATCGCGTCAGAACAGGCCGCAGCCGCTGACCCCGCACACCAGTGCGCTGATCCACAGGAAGGGCCACGTTGCCACTGTCACGATGAGCGCCGCGATATCGGCGAAGATGGTGAACGTACCGCTGAGCGAGTTCTCCAGCTGATCGATCAGCTCGATGTGGAACATCGCATAGATCACGCCGAGGATCACGTAGAACAACGTGACCCACAGGACGACCTCCAGCCAGGTGTTGATCCCCCGCCGGAACAGTGCCTGCTGCGTGCGGTCCCACATGTCGCGTCCCATACTCCCCTCGCTACAGGCCCAGCAGGCGGGGCAGGTCCGCCACAGAGTCGATGACGTGGTTGGGCTGCATCGCGAATTCGTCGGCGGCCCATCGGTCCAGGGTGTCCTGGCGGAACTTTCCGGTGCGCACCAGCACGCCGGTCATACCGACCACCTGCGCGGGCAGCACGTCGTTGTTGAGGTCGTCGCCGATCATGTACATCTCGTCGGGGTCCACGCCGAGACGGCTTGCGGCCGCTAGGAATCCCTCGGGCGCCGGCTTTCCGACGGCGGTGGCTTTGCGCCCCGAGGTCTGCTCCATTCCGATCAGGTACATGCCGGTGTCGATCCGGAGGCCATCCGTGGTGGTCCACGCGGTGCTGCGGTGCATCGCGACCACCGGAACGCCTTGGGCCATCCAGTCGTAGACCCACGACAGCGTCAGATGGCTGTACTCGGGTCCCGCACCGCCGAGCAGCACCACGTCAGGCGTCTCGGGCGCCTCGGGCCCGCTGAACTCGCTGGAGTAGACGATGTCGATACCGGGCATGTCCTCGGCGATCTGGCCGCTGTTGACGAGGAAACATCGGGCGTCGGGGTACCGGCCGCGGACATACTCGGCGGTGAGCACCGCGGCGGTGATGACCTCGTCGGTGCGCACGGTCATCCCCGCTCCGGTGAGCAGCTCGGCGATCTGTGCTCGGGTGCGGGTCGTGGTGTTGGTCAGATACGAGCAGGCAATCTGGTTGTCGGACAACGTGCGCACGGTTTCCGACGCCCCGGCAATCGGCTTCCACGAGGTCACCAGGACCCCGTCGATGTCGAAGAGCACCCCACCGATCGCCATGTTGCGACAGTAAACGGCTGATGAATCAGCGCAAGTCGGGGGCTAGCCGTATTGCGCGAAATACGGCCGGTCGGGCCTGCCCTTCTCGACCAGGATGAACACCACACCCCACGGGTCGGTAAACCACGTGGTACGGACGCCCGCGATGTCCGCGATCCCGTCGACCAGGAAGCGAACTCCCTTGTCCGCCAGAGACTTTCTGGTTTCGTCCAGATCGTCGCAGATCAGCCCGACGTGGGTGAGGCCGTGGTCGGCAAGGCCCGCTGTGCGTCTCGCGTCGCCACCGTCGGCCCGGAGGTACTCGATGACCTCGAGCACCCGGTCCCCGTCGTCGCCGAAGCCCACGATTGCGGCCTTCATCGCGGGATCGGCGAGCAGCTCGCCCATGTCGGCGCGGATCGCGTCGCCGTCCATCACGTAGGGCGGCGAGAGCACCGAGAATCCGAGCACATCGCGGTAGTACGCCACCGCGGCCTCGCAGTCGGGAACGCATACACCGATATGAGCCAGACCCTTGATCACGCCTTCGATTGTGGGGCACCCGCCGAGGCGAGATCCGCCCATCGGCTGTCAGAGATCCACGGCGACGCCTGCGCGGCGATCGACCACGCCAGTTCTGCGGGCACGTCGATCACCCGATAGCGCTTCACCCCCGCCGCGGTGGCCGCCACCAGCGTCGCCACCCCCGCGCGGCGCTGCATCAAGGTCTGGCGCACCGTCCAGCCGATGATGCCGGGCGCGGCGATGCAGTCACGGTTGCGGTGCAGGCTGCCTGCCCGCGCGACCAACCAGCCGTCACCCACCCGGTGGCCCAGCGACCGCGATCGGTCGAAGGCCAGCAGCCCGCAGCACACCGTGGACACCGCCCAAGCCACCCACACCCATGCGGGCACGGGCGCGACCGCGAGCACGACCGCCCCAACCACAGGCAACGCCAGCGCCCTCGTCCAGCGCCTCCGCGTCGCCGCGCGCCCGTGCCTGCGCAGCGGGCCGCTCACCGCATCGGGCTGCGAGATCAATCCGGTCAACACCGCCTCCGCCGTGGTCTTGGGCGCGGGCGGCAGCAGCATCGACGCCTCGCCCGCGCCGCCGACCCCGGTCATCACGGCATCGAGCCGGGCACCGCCGAACAGCCTCACCAGCAACGGTTCTCGCAGCGTTCCACCGCGCAGCCGGCGCATGTCGAACGTGTGCTCGCGCACCCGCAACAAACCGTGTTGCAGATGCAGGACGTCGGCGTCACGGCGCAACACGAGGTTGCCGTAAGTCAGCAGCGACTGCAGCACGGACAGCACCACCGATGCCAGCAGCAACACCACCGCCGCGACGGCGAAGCTCACCAACAGACCGTACCGCTCGGCAGTGTCGATGCCGGAACGGGCGATCTGTGAATTCTGAAGTGTGCCAACGGCTCCCACTTGATAGACCAACCCTGCCGCCGCGGCGATCATCGCCAGGCCGGTGAAGCTCAGCGGGCTGTACCGCAGCCAGGACGGCCGCCACCGGGCCAGCTCCGAGCCCGGGGCGGCCACCGCGTCGTCGAAGCCAGCCAGCGAGTCGGCAAGCAGGGTCGCGCGCAGCCCTGGAACCTGCTGGGCTCTTACCGCGTCGAGCGCGAACGCCATGTCGCCCTTGGCCTCCTGCCCGGTGCTCACTCGAAGCACCGCCAGGCCGAGCATCCGGTGCAGCAGCCGGGCGTCGGTGGAGACCGAGCGAATTCTGTTGCGCGGCAGCGAGAGAACCTTGCGTGACAGCACTCCGGTCCGGAGCTTCAGCTCGCCCTCCCCGATGGAGTAGCTCGTGGTGAACCAGCGCGCGAGACCATATCCGACGATCAGGGCGAGCCCGAACAGCGTCCACATCGGGTTGCCGGTGGCCGAACCCAGCACCAGCGAGCCGATGAGCACCGGGACCTGCCGCACCACCTCGTGCACGGGGTGCACCAGCAGCATCCGGGGGCTGAGCCGTTGCCACTGGCCGGTCACGTCGCGTCCTCGGCGCCGATCGCCGCGATGTCGGTCAGCCGCGCGACGACGCCGTCGGCGACGTCGGAGTCCAGCGCCGAGATGTGCACGGCCCCGGCGGACGACGCCGTCGTCACCGTGACGTTGGCGAGCCCGAACAACCGGTCCAGCGGGCCGCGCTGGGTGTCGACGGTCTGCACCCGCGATATCGGCGCGATGCGGCGCTCCTGCACCAGCCAGCCCGACCGTGTGTACACAGCCTGAGGGTCGATGTCCCACCGGTGGACGCGATACCGCCATATCGGGACCACCGCGACGAAGACGACGACGCCCAGCACGGTCACCGCCGCCGCGAGCGCGTGCAGCCACGGCAGCCTTCCATCGACGGCAAACCAGACCGCTTGCGCCACCGCGAGTACGAGCCACGGGATCGCCGCGCCCAGCGCCCACACCAGCGGCGCCCTGCGGCTCGGTCGATTCGCGGGGTCGACGAGATCCACACGAACGAAAGTAACCCGCGGCGCAAGTCCGCAGGCGCTGAGTATGTTGAGCCCATGAGCAAATGGACCGCAGCCGACGTGCCCGGCCAAACCGGCCGGGTCGCCGTCATCACCGGCGCCAACACCGGCCTCGGCTTCGAAACCGCGAGTGTTCTCGCCGGCAAGGGTGCGCACACGGTGCTCGCGGTGCGAAATCTCGACAAGGGCAACGACGCCGTGGCGCGCATCAAGGCGGCCAACCCGAACGCCACCGTCACGCTGCAGCAGCTCGACCTGATGTCGCTGGACAACGTCCGCAAGGCCGCCGACGAACTGCGCACCGCGTTTCCGCGCATCGACTTGCTGATCAACAACGCGGGGGTGATGTACACCGACAAGGGGTCGACCAAGGACGGCTTCGAGACGCAGTTCGGCACCAACCACCTCGGCCATTTCGCACTCACAGGTCTGTTGCTCGACCACCTGCCTGCCGGTCGAAGGCTCGCGCGTGGTCACCGTCAGCAGCGTCGGGCACCGCATCCGCGCCAAGATCCACTTCGACGACCTGAATCTCGACCGCAACTACAACCGCGTCGTCGCCTACGGGCAGTCCAAGCTCGCCAACTTGATGTTCACCTACGAACTGCGCGACGGCTGGCGGCCAAGGGCGCCCCGACGATCGCACTGGCCGCGCACCCCGGCGGGTCGGACACCGAGCTGCATGCGCAACATGCCGAACGGCGTCCGACAGGTCAGCGCGTTCTTCTGGCAGCTCATCGCGCAACAACCCGACATGGGTGCACTGCCCGACCCTGCGCGCGGCCACCGATCCCACGGCGCAGAGGCGGCCAGTACTACGGTCCCGACGGCCTGGGCGAGACCCGCGGCCACCCGAAGGTCGTCAAGTCAAGCGCACAGTCGCACGACGAGAGCATCCAGCGCCGGTTGTGGACGGTGTCCGAGGAGCTGACCGGCGTGACCTACCCCGTCTGATGCGGTCCGTCGAAGAACACCGTCGCGTCGTCGCCGGCCTGATCGCCCGCAGGCCGCCGTTTAACGTTCCCCTCGCCGACGCGCTCGGACTCGTGCTGGCCGACGATGTGGTGGCCCCGCTGTCCCTGCCCGGCTTCGACAACTCGGCGATGGACGGATACGCCGTCGTCGCCGACGACGTCGCGGGCGCCTCCGAGGACCAACCGGTGCTGCTGCCCGTCGCCGAGGACATCCCGGCGGGCCGCACCGACCCGCTTACGCTGAAACCCGTTACGGCACACCGGATCATGACCGGCGCCCCGCTGCCTGCGGGTGCGACCGCGGTGGTGCCCGTCGAGGCCACGACGGCGCCACCGACACCGTCGAGATCCGTGCGAGCGCCAAGCCGGGCCAGCACATCCGGCGCGCGGGCGAGGACGTCACAGCGGGCAGCACGGTGTTGCGGGCGGGACAGGTCGTCACGCCTGCGGCGCTCGGCCTGGCCGCAGCACTGGGCCTGGGCGAACTGCGCGTGTACCCGCGGCAGCGGGTGCTGGTGATGTCGACGGGCTCGGAGCTGGTGGCGCCCGGCACGCCGCTGCAGCCGGGCCAGATCTACGAGTCGAATGCGGTGATGCTCGCCGCGGCGGTGCGCGACGCCGGCGCGGACGTCGTGGTTGCGCCGGCGACGAGCGACGACGTCGAGGACGTTTCGCGACGTGCTCGACCGTTACACGGGCGATGCCGACCTGATCATCACCACCGGCGGGGTCAGCGCGGGCGCCTACGAGGTCGTGAAGGATGCGCTGGGCGGTGAGCCGTGGAGTTCGTCAAGGTGGCGATGCAGCCGGGCATGCCGCAGGGCGCCGGGGCTCGCGGGTGCGAACGGCACACCGATCGTCACGCTGCCCGGCAACCCGGTCAGCGCACTGGTGTCGTTCGAGGTGTTCGTCCGCTCGCCGCTGCGCGCCGCGATGGGACTGCCGCGACCCGGATCGGCCCGCGGCGCACGGCCGTGCTGACCGAGGACCTGAAATCGCCGCGGGGCAAGCGGCAGTTCCGCCGCGGTGTGTTCGACCGCGCCTCCGGCACCGTCACCAGCTACGGGCCGCCCGCGTCACACCATTTGCGCTGGCTGGCCTCGGCGAATTGCCTGCTGGAGATCGACGAAGACGTCACCGAGGTGGCGGCAGGCTCACAGGTCCACGTCTGGGACCTGGCTTAGCTATGCGCTGAGTGCCCACCCGTAGAATCGCCACACGATGGCCAGACGCCCCGATCTCCAAACAGGCCCTGCGCGGCTCGCGGCGCTGGTGCGCTCGATCGGTTCCGCCCATGCATCCCGCCGGCTTGCCGTTCGTCGGCGCGAGCCTGCGGTCGCCGCGGCGGGCGCAGGAGGCGTTGGGTCGCGCGATGTCGGGCTCGCCTCCGCCGCTGCCAACGCCGCGTTCTTCCGGCACCCACCCCGGGTGCCGCCGACACGTCCCGGTGTTGTCGTCGCGCCCGCCGACGGGCTGATATGCCTCATCGACAAAGCGACGCCGCCGGCTGAACTCGGCCTGCCCGCAACGCCGTTGCCCCGCATCAGCATCTTCCTGTCGCTGCTCGACGCCCACGTGCAGCGCGCCCCGTCGGTGGCGAGGTGGTTGCGGTAGCGCATCGCCCCGGCATGTTCCTCTCCGCCGAGCTGGGGCCGCCAGCGAGGACAACGAACGCAACAGCGTGCTCATCCGCACTCCGGACGGTGTCGAGGTGATCGCCGTGCAGATCGCCGGGCTCTGGCACGCCGCATCGTCTGCAACGTCAAGGTCGGCGACAAGCTCGAGATCGGCGACACCTACGGCCTGATCCGGTACGGCTCGCGCCTCGATACCTACCTGCCCGCGGGCGCCAACATCCTCGTCACCACCGGACAGCGGGCGCTGGCCGGGGAGACCGTATCTGGCCGAGCTGCCATGGACGGGCCCCGCAAGCCCCGCGTCAAGACGCCGGTCGTCAGCCTGCGCATCCTGCCGAGTGCGATGACCGTAGCGGCGATCTGCCTGGGCCTGAGCTCGGTGAAAATCGCCCTCGACAACAGGCCCACCGAGGCGCATGGCGTTCCTCGCCGGTCGCCGCGATCCTCGACGCGCTCGACGGCCGCATCGCCCGGGTGCTGAAGGCGACGTCGCGCATGGGCGAGGAGATCGACTCGCTTGCCGATGCCGTGAATTTCGGTGTCGCACCGGCTTTCATCGTCTACGGGACGCTGCTGTCGCACTCCCGCATCGGCTGGATCGTGGTGCTGCTGTACTCGGTGTGCATCGTGCTGCGGCTGGCTCGCTTCAACGCGATGCTCGACGTCGACCGGCCCGCCTACGAGAAGGAGTACTTCGTCGGCATGCCCGCGCCGGCGGGTGCGATCGGTGCGATCGGCCCGCTGGCCGCCAAGATGCAGTTCGGCGAGGGCTGGTGGACGTCCGAGCCCGCGGTGGTGATCTGGATGGTCGGCGTCTCGCTGCTGGTCGTCAGCACGCTGCCGATGCGAAAGATCCACACCTTCTCGGTGTCGCCGAACATGGTGGCGCCCCTGCTTGCGCTGCTCGCGATTCTCGTCGCCGCGTCGATCCTGTACGGCTACCTGGTGATCCTGCTGATCATCGCCGCCTACGTCATTCACATTCCGTTCGCGATCCGCACCCGGCGCTTCCTGGCCGCCCATCCGGAGGTGTGGGACGACAAACCGCGCCAGCAGCGAGCGGCGCGACGGGCCATTCGGCGCGCGCAGCCGCACCGCCGGTCGATGATGCGTCTCGGGTTGCGCCGACCGGGCTCTCGGCTGTGACGGGAGTCGATGCGGGGCACGGCCAGGACGACCGTCCGGCATCAGACGACAGCTCGCTCTGACCGCCCGGCTCAACACCTCGGCGGTCCGACGCCCGCCGAGGCGTGGTGCGGCTGCATCCCGAAGCGATTGCCGCACTTGGTATTCGCGAATGGGACGCGGTGACCCTGACGGGGTCACGAACCACTGCCGCCGTGGCAGGTGTGGCGTCCGCCGGCACCCCTGCCGGCACCGCGCTGCTCGACGACGTCACCTTGTCCAACGCCGGGCTGCGGGAGGACAGCACGGTTCTCGTCGCCCCGGTCACGGTGTACGGCGCACGCTCGGTGACGCTGTCCGGCTCGAAGCTGGCGACGCAGTCGATCTCGCCCGCGACGCTGCGGCAGGCTCTGCTCGGCAAGGTGATGACGGTCGGTGACACGGTGTCGCTGCTGCCACGCGAGCTCGGGCCCGGACATCCCGACGTCGGCGGCGACCGCCGCGCTGGCCTCCTCGGTCGGCATCACCTGGACCTCGGAGTTGCTGACCGTGACCGGCGTGGATCCGGCAGGACCGGTTAGCGTGCAACCCAATTCACTGGTCAGTTGGGGCGACGGAGCCGCTTCGGCGGCGACATCGAACCGCGGCGTAGCGCCGGTTGCACAGACGGCCACCGGCCAGCACACCATCAGTAAGCCGACGGAGTCGCGGACCCGACACAGCTTCGACGATCTCAAGGGCGCCCATGCGCAGGCCTCGCGACTCACGGAGTGGCTGAAGCTGGCACTCGATCAACCGGAATTGCTCGAAAAGCTCGGCGCCACAGCCAATCTCGGCGTGCTGGTGTCCGGCCCGGCCGGCGTGGGCAAGGCTGCGATGGTGCGCACGGTCTGCGCCGACCGGCGGCTCGTCGAGCTGGACGGCCCCGAAGTGGGCGCGCTGCGCGCGGAGGACCGGCTCAAGAGTGTGTCGGCGGCGGTGGCCTCCGTCCGCGACGGCGGCGGGGTGCTGCTGATCACCGACGTCGACGCGCTGCTGCCGTCGCCCGCCGAACCCGGTGGCGACGCTGATCCTCAACGAACTGCGCACCGCGGTCGCCACGCCGGGCGTCGCGTTCGTCGCGACGTCACAGCAGCCCGACAGTATCGACCCGCGGCTGCGGGCGCCCGATCTGTGCGACCGCGAACTCGGCTTGAGCCTGCCCGACGGCGCGGTCCGTAAGCAGCTTCTCGAGGTGCTTCTGCGCGACGTACCGTGCGAGGAGCTGAATCTCGACGAGATCGCCGAGCGCACACCGGGTTTCGTTGTCGCCGACCTGTCGGCACTGGTACGTGAGGCGGCGCTACGGGCGGCCGCGCGGGCAAGCGCCGATGGGAAACCGCCGACCTTGAAGCAGGAGGATCTCGCGGGCGCCCTCGGCGTCATCCGGCCGCTGTCCCGGTCGGCCACCGAAGAGGTGTCGGTGGGGTCAGTCACCCTCGACGACGTCGGCGACATGGCCGATACCAAGCAGGCGCTGACCGAGGCGGTGCTGTGGCCGCTGCAGCACCCCGATACTTTCGAACGTCTGGGCGTCGAGCCGCCGCGCGGCGTTCTGCTGTACGGCCCGCCCGGCTGCGGCAAGACCTTCGTCGTGCGCGCGCTCGCGAGCTCCGGACGGCTGAGCGTGCACGCCGTCAAAGGCGCGGAGCTGATGGACAAGTGGGTCGGCGCCTCCGAGAAGGCCGTTCGTGACCTGTTCCGGCGGGCCCGCGACTCCGCGCCGTCGTTGGTGTTCCTCGACGAGATCGACGCGCTGGCGCCACGGCGCGGGCAGAGCTTCGACTCCGGGGTCACCGACCGCGTGGTGGCCGCCTTGCTCACCGAGCTCGACGGCATCGAACCGCTGCGCAACGTGGTGGTGCTCGGTGCGACCAACCGGCCCGACCTCATCGACCCCGCGCTGCTCCGGCCCGGTCGGCTCGAGAAGCTGGTCTTCGTCGAGCCGCCCGACGCCGAGGCGCGCCGCGAGATCCTGCGCACCGCAGGCAAATCCGTTCCGCTCGCCGACGACGTCGATCTCGATGCACTGGCCGGCGAGCTCGACGGCTATAGCGCAGCAGACTGTGTGGCGCTGCTGCGTGAGGCGGCGCTGACCGCGATGCGACGGTCCATCGACACCGCCGACGTCACCGCCGCGGATGTCGCCAAGGCCCGCGAGACCGTGCGGCCGTCGCTGGACCCGGCTCAGGTCGACGCGCTGCGGGCGTTCTCGGCCGCGCGCTGAGCGCCTACGGTCGGGCCTCGAGCACGAGGTTGAACGGAGTCTCGGTGGCCCGCCGGAACCGCGTGAAACCGCCGCCGTCGACGACGACGTCGCGCAACTGCGCCTCCCCGGCCTGAGCGCCGAGCGCGGGCCCCTTGCGGGCCAAGGAGACAGGCACGCAGATCTGGGTGGACGCGCCGTACATCACACGACCCACCGGGTTGAGGTTGTGCTCCACCCGGTCGTTGGCGAACGGCTCCACGATCATCGCGGTCCCGTCGTCGCTGATCGCCTCGCGCGCGTGCCGGGACACACCGATTGGATCCGCCATATCGTGCAGGCAGTCGAAGAACGCGATGAGGTCGAAGTCCTTCCCCGGGTAGCCGACTGCGTCGGCTATCTCGAACCGTGCGTTGGAAACACCTGCAGCCGCGGCCTTCTCGGTTGCGATCATGATGGATTCGTCGTGATAGTCGTAGCCGATGAACTCCGAATCCGGGTAGGTCATCGCCATCAGGATGGTGCTGGCGCCGTGCCCACACCCGACGTCGGCGACCTTGGCCCCGCTCCCCAGTTTGTCGACGACGCCGTCCAGGGCCGGCAGCCATGAGTCGATCAGGCTCGCGTTGTAGCCCGCGCGGAAGAATCGCTCCGTTCCCTCGAACAGGCAGGGGTGGTGCTCACCCCATTCCATGCCGCCGCCGGATTTGAAGTTTTCGAGCGTGTTCCCCAGCGCGTGAAATGTCGCCTCGACGATGTTGTAAGCGCCGGGCATGTCGACCGGCCCATTCGGATCGGTCAGGCACAGCGCCTGTTCCGGGCTCAGCGACCAGGTCTCGGAAGCCGGGTCGAACTGCACATATCCGCCTGCGCCTTGATTGCCGAGCCATTCGCGGACGTAGCGCTCGTTGGTGCCGGTCCGCTGTGCCAGTTCATCAGGGGTCAGTGCGCCCTTCGCCAGTTCGCGATACAGCCCGAGTCGATCGCCAACAAGTATCAGGGTTGCGCTGATCGCGGCGCCGAGATCGCCCACCGCCTTGCCGAGGAACTCGTTCAACTTCGCTTCATCGACAGTCATTGCTGCCCCTTTTCAGTTGATGGGGAGTGAGACATACATCGTCGTCGCTCACGGGGCCCGACGTTGAGCATTGACAGGTCCCATCGCCATTTCCGTGCCAGCGGAATTTCATCTTGACAGTGACAAGTTCAAGGGGGATAGTCGTGCACAGAACTTGCCATTGACAAGATTGGATGGAGGCGACCATGACCACTCCACTGGCAGTCCGCGCAGGCGATCGCGAGCGTGAGCGCACTGCCAATCAACTCGGCCAGGCGCTTGCGCAGGGCTACCTCGCGATGGACGAGTACGAGGCCCGACTGCAGGCCGCATTCGCCGCGAACACGACCGCCGAGCTGAGCCAAGTCGTCGTCGATCTACCGCTCGAGCGGATAAGCCGCAATGATCCGCGGCGGCGGGACGCACGCAGGCGGGCCGCTCGCCGCGGCGTCCACATCCATCTGGCCGCTTACCTCGCGATGGTCGTGATCGTGCTCGTGGTGTGGCTCGCCGTCGGAATCACCGCGGGCGCCTGGTACTTCTGGCCGATCTGGCCCATCCTCGGCGCGGGCATTGGCGTTGTGTCGCACGCCATCCCCGTGCGCTTCGCGACGCCTGCGCTATGCCACGCGATGCCAGCGATCGATCGCCACAGCTAGCTCGGCGGCACTCGGCATCCGTTCACTCGCCCAGGCGACATAGCCGTCGGGTCGAACCAGGATGGCGTCGGGAAGCCCGGAAAGCCTGTCGACGGTTTGCACGATGTCGGACCGGTCGAGGTCCACGGGCGCCGCGGTGACCAAGACGAACTTGCCTTCGCGCAGCCGTTCGTACAGCCGCGTGCCGTCGCAGTCGATGTCGGGCATCCTTCGCCCGACCATCGGATTGTCTTCGCGCGCACGGGGATACGCGATGCCGAGTTGGGTGAGCCGTTCGGCCATGAACCGCTTCGTGCGCGGTATCCGCGTCAGCGTTCCTATCGCGATGGTCTGCACCAGGCGCTGCACCTTGGTGCGGCCGAGCACCAGTTGATTGAACGCGTCGGTCAGCCGTAGCACCGCGGCGCCAACGCGGATGGCGCTCGCCCTCGTAGCTGTCGAGCAGCCGGCCCGGCGCCGTGCCGCGCACCGCGGCGGCCAGCTTCCAGCCGAGGTTCATCGCGTCGCCGATGCCGGTGTTCATGCCCTGCCCGCCGAGCGGGGAGTGCACATGTGCGGCGTCGCCGGCGATGAACACCCGCCCGGCGCGGTAGTGCCTGGCCTGCTTGCGCTCCGAGAGGAACCGCGAACTCCACCGCATCTCGGTCATGCCGAAGTCTTCGCCGGCGATGCGCTGGAACGCGGCACGCATCTCCTCCACGGTGACCGGCTCCTTCAACGGAGCCTGTTCCCGCAAGCGGTCCCACGCGATGGCGCGGAACCAGCCGTCGCCGAACGGTATGACGATCACCGCGCCGCGCTCGTTGGTGACGCCGGACAACGTGTCGGCCGGCGGCGTCGACAGCCGCACATCGGCAAGCAGAATGTGCGTCTCGTACTGCTTGCCGACGAAGTCGATGCCGAGCAGTCGCCGGACGGTGCTGTGCGCGCCGTCGCAGCCCACCACGTATCGGGCACGGATGGACTCGCCGCCGGCCACTTCGACGGTCACCCCATCGCCGTCCTGCGTCAGCCCGACCACCTCGGCACCGCGGACGATCGGCACGCGGAGCTCGGCGGCCCGCGCCTCGAGCACCTGCTCGGTTCCGCTCTGCGGAACCACGAGCAACATCGGATACCGCGTCGGCAGAGCGCGCAGATTCATCACCGTCCCGCCGGGCGGGGCGATCTCGTACACCGGCACACCGCGGCTGAGCAGGTCGTCGGCCATCCCCCGCGCGTCGAGCAGCTCGAGTGTGCGGGCGTGCACGGCGAATGCCCTGGTGATGTTGGGCTTGTCCGTGCGCGCTTCGAGCAGCCGGATGCGCACCCCGCCGAGCGCGAGCTCGCACGCCAGCATCAGGCCGGTCGGGCCCGCACCCACGACCACTACATCTGTTGTGTCCACGACGCCGGATAGTAGCGGGCACCTGCCCACGTAGACTGGCGTTCAGTCGAGACTGCATCCGGCTGACACCCCGATATCTGCTCTTCGCCGGGCGGCTCATCGCCGACCCCAATAAGATCGGAGTGCCTTGCTCGCCATCCTTGCTGCCCACGCGGCGGCAACCGCGCTGGCGCCCCTGCTCGTACATCGGTGGGGCCGGATGGCGTTCTATCCCCTGGCGCTGGTTCCGCTGGGCTCGCTGATCTGGGTCGTCGCGAACTGGCCGGGGGCGGGCGTCGCCGCGTCCATTGACATTCCGTGGGTTCCCGAGTTGTCGATGAACATCGCAATGCGTTTCGACGCCCTCGCGGCGATCATGAGCGTGCTCGTGCTGGGCATCGGGGCGCTTGTCCTCTTTTATTGCGCCGACTACTTCCACCACCACGACGGGCACGTCGAGAAGCGGCTGCCGAGCTTCGCCGCCGAACTCGTCGCGTTCTCCGGCGCGATGTTCGGGCTGGTCTGCAGCGACAACATGCTGCTGCTCTATGTGTTCTGGGAGCTGACCACGGTGTTGTCGTTCCTGCTCGTCGGCCACTACGCCGAGCGCGCGACGAGCCGGCGCGCCGCGACCCAGGCCTTGCTGGTGACGACCTTCGGCGGGCTGGCCATGCTGGTCGGCATCGTCGTGCTCGGCAACATGGCGGGCACCTATCTGCTGTCCGAACTGATTGCCGCACCGCCGACGGGGCTGATGGCGTCGATCGGCATCGCGCTCATTCTCGTTGGGGCGCTCTCGAAATCGGCGATCGTACCGCTGCACTTCTGGCTCCCCGGCGCGATGGCCGCCCCGACACCGGTCAGCGCATACCTGCACGCCGCGGCGATGGTCAAGGCCGGCGTGTATCTGGTCGCGCGGATGACGCCCGGGTTCGCCGACTCGCCACCGTGGCGCCCGATCGTGATCACGCTCGGCGTGCTGACCATGCTGCTGGCCGGCTGGCGCGCGGTGCGCGAGTACGACCTCAAGCTGATCCTCGCGTTCGGCACCGTCAGCCAGCTCGGCCTGATCACCGCGATGGTCGGCGCGGGCGGCAAGGACATGATGCTGGCCGGCCTAGCGATGCTCTGTGCGCACGCCATGTTCAAGGCCGCGCTGTTCATGGTCGTCGGCGTCATCGACCACGCCACCGGCACCCGCGACATCCGGCGACTGGCCTGGCTCGGCGACCGGGCGCGGCCGCTGCTCGTCATCGCCGTCGGCGCGACGGCGAGCATGGCGGCCCTGCCACCCTTCTTCGGGTTCGTCGCCAAGGAGGCCGACTTCGAAACCGTCCTGCACAGCCCGACTCTCGGCGCGGCGGCACCGTTCGTGCTGACCGGCATCGTTCTCGGCTCGGTGTTCACGACGATTTACAGCCTGCGATTCCTGTGGGGAGCGTTCGGCCGCAAGGGATTACCGGAGCCGAGCAAACGCGTAGCCCAGATGCATCGCCCAGAGATCGCCTTCCTCGTGCCGCCCGGCGTGCTCGCCGTTGCCGGGCTGGTCTTCGGGATCTGGCCGGTCGGTCTCGGTGACGCGCTCGACGGCTACGCAGGCACGGTGCCCGGCGGGGCGGAATATCACTTGGCGCTGTGGCACGGTTTCGGCCTGCCGCTGTTGCTGTCGGCGCTGGTGCTCGCGGTCGGTGTGGCCGCCTACTTCGGTCGGGAGCGATTGCGGCGGATGCGAACGCTACGCCAACCGCTGGGCAACGCCGACCGCATCTACGACGCCGTGGTGCGCGGACTCGACCTGGGCTCGGTGCGGCTGACCGCATCGATTCAGCGTGGCTCGATTCCGGCGACGCAGTCGGTGATCCTGTCCACATTGGTGCTCGTGCCGGTGATCGTGTTGGCGCTCGGCGCCCGCGACCGTCCCCACTTCGCGCTCTGGGGATCCCCGCTTCAGGTTGTCGTCGGCCTGATCATCCTGGCCGCCGCGCTCGGGGCGATGGTGATGCGCAACAGGCTGGCGTCGGTGTTGCTCGTCGGCGTGACCGGCTACGGCTGCGGCGCGATCTTCGCGTTCCACGGCGCGCCGGATCTGGCGCTGACCCAGTTCCTGGTCGAGACGCTGACGCTGGTGATCTTCGTGTTGGTGCTGCGCACGCTGCCCGCCGAGGCCGATCGCATCCACATCAAGCGCCACCGGCTGCCGCGCGTCGTGCTCGCGCTTGCCGTCGGCGCGACGGTCACCACGCTGGCCGTGTACGCGATGGCCGCGCGCACCGGCACACCGATCGCATCGCTGATCCCCGATGCCGCGTACTACCGCGGTCACGGCGCCAACGCCGTCAATGTGCTGCTCGTCGACATCCGCGCCTGGGACACCATGGGCGAGGTCATGGTGCTGCTGGTGGCCGCGACCGGGGTGGCCTCAATGGTGTTCCGGCACAGGCGTTTCGGGGCCGCACCCCGAGTGGCCGACGCCGGCCAGCCCGACATCGGGCGGGTGCCCGCGACCACGCACAGCCCGGCCGCCGGCGACGTCACCTGGCTTCGCGGCAGCGAGTTGCGCGACCCCCGGCACCGGTCGCTGGTGCTCGAGGTCGCCACCCGGATCATCTTCCCGCTCATCATGGTGCTGTCGGCGTACTTCTTCTTCGCGGGGCACAACACACCGGGCGGCGGTTTCGCCGGCGGGCTGACGGCCGGGCTGGCGCTGGTGCTGCGCTATCTGGCCGGCGGACGCTACGAGCTCGGCGAGACGCTGCCGCTGGACGCAGGCAAGATCCTCGGCGTCGGCCTGGCCTTGTCGGCGGGCACGGCGGTGGCCTCGTTGTTGGTGGGCGCGCCGGTGTTGTCGTCGGCGCTGATCGAGATCGATGTTCCGGTGCTGGGCACGGTCAAGTTCGTCACCGCGCTGTTCTTCGACCTCGGCGTGTACCTGATCGTCGTCGGCCTCGTGCTCGACGTGTTACGCAGCCTCGGCGCCCGCATCGATGTGGAGATGAGCCAGCGCGGGAACACGGCGGTGGATGCGCGATGACGACATACATCGTTCCGCTCATCCTGATCGGCGGCCTGACCAGCGCGGGTGTGTACCTGATACTCGAGCGGAACCTGACCCGAATGCTGTTGGGGCTGTTGCTGATCGGCAACGCCATCAATCTGCTGATCCTCGTGGTGGGCGGCCCGTCGGGCAATCCGCCGATTCGGGGCCGCACCAGCGACGGCCACACGACCACCGCAGATCCGTTGGCCCAGGGGATGATCCTGACGGCCATCGTCATCACGATGGGCATCGCGGCGTTCGTGTTGGCGATGGCCTACCGCTCGTATCGGCTGACCACCGAGGAAGAGGTCGGCGACGACCCGGAGGACGCCAGGGTCTCGGAGATGGCCGCGACGGACAGCGCGCCCATCGAGGAAGACCGCCCGCGCGCCGAGCCCGCCCGCGACACCGACCTGCCCGACGAACTCGATGCGCTGCCCGGCCACGAGGGGTCGCGGTGACGGCCGAGCGAGAAGCGAAGGCGGACGCGCATGAACATCGCCGCGGTGCTGACGCCGCTGCCGGTCCTCGATCCCGACACTCGGTGCCGCCGCAACTTTGTTCGCCGGGCGGCGGCCACGGCTGCAGCGGGCCATCGCGCTGGCCGCGCTGGTCGTCATCGTCGCGGTGTGCGGCGCACTGCTCTACCTCGCCGACCGGGACGGCACGATCGTGGTCGCCGTCGGCGGCTGGGGCCAGTCCGAGGTCGGCATGGGCCCGCTGGGCATCACGCTGGTCGTGGATCGACTGTCGGCGCTGATGCTGGTGGTGTCGTCGATCGTGTTGCTGGCCGTGGTGTTCTACGCGATCGGCCAGGGCATCCGCGACGGCGATGAGCGCCAACCGGTTTCGATCTTCCTGCCCACCTATCTCGTGCTGTCGGCGGGAGTGTGCACGGCGTTTCTGGCCGGCGACCTGTTCAACCTCTTCGTAGGGTTCGAGGTGCTGCTGACGGCGAGCTTCGTACTGCTGACGATCGGCGCCAGCAAGGACCGCGTCCGGGCCGGCATCTCGTACGTGATGGTGTCGATGGTTTCGTCGCTGGTATTCCTGTTCGGCATCGCGCTGGTCTACGCCGCCACCGGGACGCTGAACATGGCCGAGATCGCGGTGCGGCTCAGCGACGTGACCGACGGGCACCCGCTCCGCGTTGTTCGCGGTGCTGCTGGTGGCGATTCGGCATCAAGGCGGCGGTGTTTCCGCTTGTCGACGTGGCTGCCTGACTCCTACCCCACCGCTCCCGCGCCCGTCACCGCCGTCTTCGCCGGCCTGCTGACGAAAGTCGGTGTCTACGCGATCATTCGGGCGCATTCGCTGCTGTTCCCCAGCGGCGGATTGGACCGGCTGCTGCTGGTCGCCGCACTGTTGACGATGATCATCGGCATCCTCGGCGCCATCGCGCAGAGCGACATCAAGCGACTGCTGTCGTTCACGTTGGTCAGCCACATCGGCTACATGGTGTTCGGCATCGCGCTGTCGAGCCAGCTCGGCATGTCCGGCGCGATCTACTATGTGGCGCACCATATTCTGGTGCAGACGACGCTGTTCCTGGTCGTCGGGCTGATCGAACGTCAGGCCGGCGCGTCGACCATGCAGCGGCTGGGCGGACTGGCGGCCGCCAGTCCACTGCTGGCCTTCGTGTTCGTCGTTCCCGCCCTCAATCTCGGTGGTATTCCGCCATTTTCGGGTTTCATCGGCAAGGTGGCACTGCTGGAGGCAGGTGCGCAGGACGGTTCGGTCATGGCGTGGGTACTGGTCGGCGGCGGCGTAGTCACCAGCCTGCTGACCCTCTACGTGGTGGCGCGGGTATGGACGAAGGCGTTCTGGCGATCCCGCGAAGACGCGCCGGAGGGGCATCTCTCGGGGGCCGCGCCATCGGTGTTGCTCGACGAACCCGAGGACATCCAGTTCGTCGACCGCGACCACGTGGGCCGGATGCCGGTCGGGATGGTTGCGCCGACTGGCGCGCTGATCGCCGTCGGCCTGGCGCTGACGGTTCTGGCGGGGCCGATCTTCGCCTACAGCGAGCGGGCCGCGAGCCAGGTGCTCGATCGCGGCCAATACATCTCCGCGGTGGTGGGGCCGCGATGAGCGCATGCGCGAAGAGCCGAGGGCACCGATGAGAAGTACCGCTTTGCGCGCCTGGGTGCTGTGTTGGCTCACTCTGGTGTGGATTCTGTTGTGGGGCACCTTCTCTGCGGCCAACGTGCTGTCCGGACTGGCCGTCGCGCTGTTGATCACTCTGCTGCTGCCGCTGCCTGCGGTGCCGGTCGAAGGCAAGGTCCACCCGCTGTCGCTGCTGCGCCTGGTTCTCACCGTCGCCTACTACCTCGTACTGTCGTCGTGGCAGGTGGCGCTTCTTGCGATCAAGCCCGGACCGCCGCCGCTGTCCGCGGTGCTGCGCGCGCATCTTGCGGTGAAGTCGGATCTGGTGCTGGCGCTGGCGGTCAACATCTTCAACCTGATTCCCGGCTCCATCGTGCTGGAGATCGACCAGACGCGGCGGATGCTCTACATGCACGTCATCGACGTCGGGTCCGACCGCGCGGTCAACCGGTTCTACGGCAGGTCGCCGAGGTCGAGCGACTGCTGATCACGCGTTCGAGCGTGAAGCCGACTGGCGGCCTGGCACGACCGACGGAGAGGAGACGCGCATGACTGGCGAGCGAGAAGCGAAGGCGGATCGCGCATGACAATCGTCTGGATCATCGCCGCGGTCATGCTCACCGCGGCCGCGGTCGTCACCATGTTCCGGCTGCTGGCCGGGCCGACCACACTGGACCGGCTCGTCGCCCTGGACACCCTCGTCGCGGTGACGATGTGCGGCATCGGCACCTGGGCGGCATTCAGCCTGGACACCACCGTCACCTACGGCCTGACTGCGCTGGCGTTGATCAGCTTCGTCGGCTCGGTCAGCGTCGCGCGTTTCCGGGTGCCCGACATCGACAGGCCGCGCCCCCGATGGAGGCCGACGATGAACGCCCTCGACATCGTCAGCGCCGTTCTGGTGCTGGGCGGATCCAGCCTGGCGCTGACCGCCGCGATCGGCGTGGTCCGCTTCCCCGACACGCTGACGCGAATGCACGCCGCGTCCAAGCCGCAGGTGCTCGGCCTGCTGCTGGTGCTCGCCGGTGCGGCCGTCCGGTTGCGCGGCCACATCGATGTCGGCATGGTGATCCTCACCGGTTTGTTCACGGTGATCACCGCGCCCGTTGTCGCGAACCGCGTCGGTCAACTCGCCTACCGGGAACAGAACATCCGAGACGACCTGTTGACCAAAGACGAGATGCATGAGTACGCGCAGAACGGGGAAAACATTGGCAATGGCGAGAACTGACGACGATAGCTGGGACATCACCGAGGGCGTCGGCGCGACCGCACTGGGTGTCGCATGGTCGCGGTCGCAGGAGGCGTCGTCGGCACGCCCGTTGTTCACCGACCCCTACGCGCAGCTGTTCATCGAAGCGGCACAGCAACGCGGCTGGCAACTGCCCGGCGAGGTGTTCCGCGAGCGCATCCGGCGGATCGCGGACTATGCCGCGTCGCGCACGAAGTTGTTCGACGAGTTCTTCATCGCCGCGGGTGCGAACGGGATCGAGCAGACGGTCATCCTCGCCGCCGGCCTGGATTCGCGCGCATGGCGACTGCCGTGGGTCGGCGACAGCGTCGTCTACGAGATCGACCAGCCGAAAGTGTTGGCATTCAAAGCCGAGACACTGCGCGCGCACGATGTGGCACCGGCCACGCGGTATGTCCCGGTGCCGATCGATCTGCGGCAGGACTGGCCGAAGGCATTGCTGGAGGCGGGATTCGAGATGGACTGCCGACGGCGTGGACGGCCGAAGGGCTGCTGCCCTATCTGCCTGCGGAAGGCCAGGACCTGCTGTTCGAGCGCATCCACCGGCTCAGCGCCCGAGGCAGCCGGATCGCGGTCGAGGCGTTCGGCGTCGGGCTTCTTCGATACCGACTATCTGGCAAGCCGTCGCGCACAGTTGCGTCGATTGCGGGAGGAGACGGGCGCATCCGACGACGAGGAGGCATTCGACGTCCAGAACCTGTGGTACGTCGAGGAGCGCGCGGACGTCGCCGACTGGCTGCAGCGAGCAGTGCTGGGAGGTGACGTCAGTCGACGCCGCCGATCTGATGGCGCGATACGGCAGACAAGCCCGAGCAGACCGATGACGCCACACCGCGCACGGTGTTCGTCGATGGTCACCTGACCCGCTAGTCGCCCGACAGCTGGAACTCGACCATCGCGGTCACGCGTTTCGACGGCATCGCTCAACGCCGCCAGCCGCGCCGCGACGCGTGGGTGCGGCCAGCACAGCGTACTTGTCGGCCGGCCCGATCGGCAGGCGGGAAGCCAAGGCGTACAACCACATTCCCGCATCCGGCGCCGCGTCGGCACCCGCAACGATATCGCGTGCGTTGACCTCGGCACCGCGCGCGCGCGGCGATCAGCTCGAACAACGCCACCATGCGGTCTTCGAGGCTCGCGGATCGCATCCACGTCGACCGTCTCGCCGGGCTGGTCGGGCCATGGCTCGACCGCCGCCCGCGGGTACGGGTCGTCGGGTTGCCATTCCACCACCCGGATCCGCTCCCCCATCACACAGCGCAGGCGGTAGCGTCCGTCGCCGAAGTCGGCGCACTCGGTGATGTGGGCGAGCGCACCGACATCGCTGCGGGTGTCCCCGCCGCCGACCTCGCGGCCCGGCCGCGATCAGCACCACCCCGAAGGCCGGGTCATCGTTCGAGACTGGCGAGGCAGTCCGACACCAGCGCGGCGTAGCGCGGTTCGAAGATCCGCAGCGGCAATTCCTCGCCCGGCAGCATCGCCACCTGCAGCGGGAACATCGGCATCGCCGCCACGGCTAGATGTCCAACTCGGCGACCAGGGCGTCGACCACCGCGCGCAGGTCACCGTCGTTGTCCTCGGCGACGCGACGCTGGCGTTGATACGACGCACCGTACCGGTAGATGTCGGAGACGCGGGCGAGTTCGTCGGCGCAGTGCAACGACTTGGCCACCGGTTCGAGCCGGTTCAGCAGGTCGTCGAGGTCATCGGTCACCAAACGCTCGTTGCTGTCCGCGTCGAGGATGATGACCGCGTCCAAGCCGTAACGCGCTGCGCGCCACTTGTTTTCCTGCACATGCCAGGGCGGCATCGTCGGAAGCGTCTCACCCGCGTCGAGATGGCGGTCGAGGTCGACGATCAGGCAGTGGGTCAACGCCACCAGTGCGCTGAGCTCGCTTGAGGTTGGACACCCCGTCGAAGATCCGCACCTCGACCGTGCCGATATGCGGGGAAGGCCGGATGTCCCAACGGATCTCGTTCATGTGGTCGATGATGCCGGTCTTCTTCTGGTCGTGGACGAACCCTTCCCACTCGGCCCAGGTCTGGAAGTGAAACGGCAGCCCCGCCGTCGGCAGCTGTTGGAACATCATCGCGCGGTTGGAGGCGTAACCGGTGTCCTCGCCGTCCCAGAACGGGGAGGAGGCCGACAGCGCCAGCAGGTGCGGATAGTGGTTGAGCAGTGAGGTGATGATCGCCATCACCTTGTGCGCCGACGAGATTCCGACGTGGACGTGAACACCCCAGATCAACATCTGGCGGCCCCACCACTGGGTGCGCTTGATGAGCTCGGCGTAGCGGGGCGCATCGGTCAGACTTCCGGCGACCATTTCGCGAACGGGTGCGTGCCCGCGCAGAACAGTTCCATGTCGCGGTCGCGGACGATCTTGCGGGCGGTCTGCAGCGTGGACCGCAGATCATCCATCGCCTCCGGCACGGAATCACAGATGCCGGTGACGATCTCGACGGTGTTGCGCAGCAGTTCCTTATGCACGCGCGGATTGTTCTCACCGAGTTCCTCGATCACCTCGGCGGCCTCGTTGCTTACGTCGCGAGACATCGGCGTCGACGAGTGCGAATTCCCATTCGACCCCCAGCGTCGGCCGAGGCGATCCGGCGAAGTCTATGTGGCGACTCGCCGGTGCCTTACTGAGCGGATATGACACCGCACGCCACGCGCTTTCCGGCATCGCCGGTCGCCAAGGTGGTTTCGTCCGGCGGCGGGTTCCCGTTGACCTGCTGGTAGCGCTCGGGCGGGATGTTGGCGAAGTTGTCCGCCTTCTCGTGGATGATGATCGCGGTCTTGGCGCCGTTCGTCAGGTCCTCGGCGGTGAACGCGTCGGTGGTCGTCACCAGCTTCGCGGTGCCATCCTCACGAACCTGCAGTGACGTCAGGTCGCCGCTGGCGGGATGTCCGGTGTGACCGGGAACCTGCAGATGCCCACCCGCGGAGTTGAAGTCGCCGGGGGCGCCGCCGGTGGGCGCGACCGAGTTCGCTTCGCACTTGCCGACCGAGTGGATGTGCAGTCCGTGGAAGCCCGGCGTCAACTTGCCCGGCGCGGTGGTCTGCACGGTGAGGGTGGCATATCCGTTGGCGAACTCGATCTCGGCGGTGGCGACCGTGGAGCCGTCGGCCAGCTTCAGGTCGGCGGTCAGCTTCTCACCGCTGGGCTGTGCTTGGGTTCCGCCACCGCCGGGCGACGCCGACGGCGACGGCGAGCCCGTCCAGACCGACGGAGTGGTACCTGGAGAGGTGGCGGGCTGTTCGGGCGCGCTGCACGCGCTCAAAGCCACAACGGGAACCGCGAACAAGGCAGAGGCAGCGACGGTCTTGAACATGAGCTAGAGCCTAGCCGGTGACTACCACAACCACGCCCGGCGGTTGGTCAGCCAATTCGGGCAACCGCGGTTGCACAGGTGCCTCCAAGAGTTTGCCGATCTCATTGGCAGCTTCCTGTTCGCCGGGGGCGTCGCTGAAGTACACCGTGGTGACCGGCACATCCGGTAACGACAGGTTGCCGGTTTCGGTCACGTTCCATCCGGCTTCTCGTAGGCGGTTCGCCATGCTTTCCGCAGCGCCCTCGACCGCCGAGATGTTGTAAACACGCACGTCGGCCTTGGCCGGCGCGGGAGACGACGAGGTCGCCGACGCGGCGGTCGTGGTGGTCGGCGCGATCGGCGCCTGGCCGCTGTCGTCGCCGCTATGGGAGCGCATCGCCTGGAAGCCGACCAGCAGAAACACGACGCCCAGGAACAGCAACACCATGACCATGGCGCGCAGCGGCAGGCCGGACGAGTTTCGCTGGTTCATTGCGCCCACCTTATCGAGCGGGACAAGCACGCCTTGACGCCCCCGAAAACACCTAGGTGACGTCGAAGCCGAGGCGACGCGCCGCCCGTGCCTTCTGCCGGCTCGCCCGAAGCCGTCGCAACCGCTTGACCAGCATCGGGTCGGCGGCCAACGCCTCGGGACGATCGACCAAGGCGTTCAACACCTGGTAATAGCGGGTGGCCGACATGGAAAACAGTTCCTTGATGGCGTCTTCCTTGGAGCCGGCGTATTTCCACCACTGACGTTCGAACGCCAGGATGTCGTGCTCGCGCCGCGTCAGGCCATCGGTGAGATCAGCGTCGTCACCGGATTGCTCAGTCCGCGCGATTGCGCCGTCCATCTCGCTTCGGGACCCTTCCGACATTCAAAAATGACATCACTGTGTTCGGCGATCATTCAATCACGGGTTTGCGCCCTGAGCCGTCACCCGCACCCGCGAGTCGGATGACAGAGATTGCCGACTTAAGCTCTCTGCGTGGCTGTCGTACCCATCCGCATCGTAGGAGATCCAGTCCTGCACACCGCGACCGAGCCGGTGCCCGTCGCCGACGATGGTTCGTTGCCTGCCGATCTCGCCGACTTGATCGCAGATCTTTACGACACGATGGCCGCCGCCAACGGGGTCGGGTTGGCCGCCAATCAAATCGGGGTGTCCAAGCGGGTGTTCGTCTATGACTGCGCCGACGAGCGCGGCCGCACGACCCGTCGCAAGGGTGTCGTCGTCAATCCGGTGCTCGAGACGTCCGACGTTCCCGAAACCATGCCCGACCCCGAAAACGACGACGAGGGTTGCCTGTCGGTGCCGGGCGAGTCGTTTCCGACCGGGCGGGCGAAGTGGGCGCGGGTCACGGGACTGGACGCCGACGGCACACCCATCACGATTGAAGGCACCGACCTGTTCGCGCGGATGCTGCAGCACGAAACCGGACACCTGGACGGATTCCTGTACGTGGACCGGTTGGTCGGCAGGCACGCCCGCAGCGCCAAACGAGCGGTGAAGTCGCACGGCTGGGGCGTACCCGGCCTCTCGTGGATGCCGGGTGAGGATCCCGACCCGTTCGGCCACTAGCTCGTGGAATCTCCTGCGGTCGGAACGCGGGTGGTGGTGCGGTACCGCCTGCCGGCCGGCTCGGTGCCGCCGCTGACCGACGTGATCGGTCATGTGGTGGAAACCGGCCCGACTCTGCGGGTGCGGACGAAGCACGGTGACGTGGTGGCCGTCGACGCCGGCGATGTCGTTGCGGTCAAAGCTCTGGCCGCGGCGCCGGTGCGCACGGCCGACATCCGCTCGCTCGAGCACGCGGCCGCGCTCGGCTGGCCCGGGGTCGAGCAGCAGTGGCTCGGCGGATGGCTGCTGCGCGCCGCGAACGGAGTTACGCACCGCGCCAATTCGGCCGTTCCGCTCGGCGTCTACGCCGACGCATCCGCACTGCCCGCGATCATCGAGTGGTACGCGAGCGCGCGGCCTGACGCCGTGGCTGTCGATGCCGGATCGGCTGCTGCGACTGCCTGGCACCGAGGCGCATCTCGAGACCCTTGTCATGTCCTGTGACGTGGAAGCTGCTGCGCCGCCTAGTGGTGTGCGTCTTCTACCGACGCCCGACGCCGCATGGTTGCGCACATATGAGCGTGAGGTGCCCGTCGACGTGCTGACGGCCGTCATCGACGGCGACGTGGTGTTCGCGTCGATTCCTCGCGCCGCAGTGGGACGGGCCGCGGTGACTGATGCATCCGACGGCACCAGGTGGGTGGGCGTGTCTGCGGTGCGGGTGGCCGAGGCGCAGCGCCGACGCGGTCATGCGCGGACACTCATTTCGGCGCTGTTGTCCTGGGGCTCCGAGCGCGGCGCCACTCGAGGATATGTGCAGACACTTGTCGGAAACGAATCCGCCATAACGCTTTTCGAGTCGATGGGTTTCAGCGTTCACCACCGCTCGCGTTACGTGAGAGCCTGACCGTTTCAATCGCAGGGATGGCCTCCGTAGGCTGGAGGCCATGCGATTGGCGACCTGGAACGTCAACTCGATCCGCGCACGGGTGGACCGGGTGACGGATTGGCTACAGCGCGCCGACGTCGACGTGCTGGCCATGCAGGAGACCAAGTGCTCCGACGAACAGTTCCCCACCATGCCGTTCGCTCGCGCCGGCTACGACGTCGTGCACTGCGGCTTCAACCAGTGGAACGGCGTGGCTATCGCGTCACGGGTGGGATTCGACGATGTTCAGGTCGGATTCGACGGGCAACCCACGTGGAGCGACAAGCCCGAGGTTGAGGCCGCAGCCGAGGCGCGTGCACTCGGCGCGACGTGTGGCGGGGTGCGGGTATGGAGCCTGTATGTGCCCAACGGGCGCTTCGTCGGCTCACCGCACTATGCCTATAAACTCAAATGGCTTGCCGCCCTGCGTGATACGGCACGCCAGTGGCTGGCCGAAGATCCCGCGGCGCAGATCGCCCTGGTCGGTGACTGGAACATCGCCCCGACCGACGAGGACGTGTGGAGCGTCGAGTTCTATAAGGACAGCACCCACGTCACCGCGCCCGAACGAGCGGCGTTCAACGCGATCGTGGACGCCGAATTCAGCGACGTGGTGCGACCGTTCACACCCGGACCCGCAGTGTTCACCTACTGGGACTACACGCAGTTGCGGTTCCCCAAGAACCGCGGCATGCGCATCGATTTCATTCTCGGCTCCCCCGCACTGGCGCAGCGAGTCACCCACGCCGAGATCGTCCGCGAGGAACGCAAAGGCAAGGCGCCCAGCGACCACGCGCCCGTTCTGGTCGAACTAACCTGATCAGCCGAACCACTCGAACCCGAGGAGCTTCCGCCGGATTGGGAACCGCCACCGATGCTGTCCCAAAGCACGGACACGGACGAACCACCGTTCTGATCACGCCCCCGTTCGATGGCGCGCGGCCTCGGCCGCCCCGCGCAGCGGCCCGCTTCACTCGTACAGCGCTGAGATCATGTCCGCGCAGCTCTTGACGACGACGTTGCGTTTCAACTTCAAGCTCGGCGTCAGGTCGCCGGACTCGATCGACAGTTCGCGGTCGATGATCGCGAACTTCTTGATCTGCTCCCACCGATTGAGTTGCGCGTTGAGGGTGTCGACGTATCCGCCGATCATCGCGCGAGTGTTCGGATCGTGCGCGATTTCCGCGAGGGACTTGCCGGCCAACCCGAACTTGGCCGCCCACTCGGTGATCGCCTCTCCGTCGAGGCTTATCAGCGCGACGCAGTACGGACGGCCCTCACCGACCACGATCAGCTCACCGACGTATGGACAGATGCCCTTGAACGCCGCGGAAATGGGCGACGGCGCAACGTATTTGCCCTGCGATGTCTTGAACATGTCCTTCTTGCGGTCGGTGATGCGCAGGAAGCCGTCGGCGTCGATCTCGCCGATGTCGCCGGTGTGAAACCAGCCGTCTACCTCGAGCGCCTCGGCGGTGGCGTCAGGCAGTTCGTGATAGCCAGTCATTACGCCCGGTCCCCGCAACAGGATCTCGCCGTCACTGGCGATCTTGACTTCGGTGTCGGGCATCGGCCATCCCACGGTGCCGAACCGATACGCGCCGGGCCGGTTGATGAACGACGCAGCCGCCGTCTCGGTGAGGCCGTAGCCTTCCAGCACGACGATGCCGACGGCGTCGAACCACTCGGCAACATTGCGGTCAAGAGCGGCCGCAGCGGAGACGAAGAACTTCAGGCGCCCGCCGAAGCGCTCACGAATCGTGGAAAACACCAGCTTGTCCGCGATCGCGTGCTGAACGACCGTGAGCAGGGACGGCTTGTGACCGGCCTGCCTCGCCCGCGACATCTTCAGCCCGACGTCGATCGCCCAGTCGAAGATCCTCTTCTTGACGCCGCCCTCTTCTTCGATCATTCCGACGATGCGGGCGTGCGCTTTCTCGAAGATGCGCGGGGCCGCGCCCATCACGGTGGGATGCAACTCGGCCAGATTGTCGACGATCCGGTCGACCCGGCCGTCGATCGCGGTGGGGAAGCCGATCAGCAGGGGCAGTGCCAGCATCACCTTGCCGAATGCGTGGGCCAGCGGAAGCCACAGAAAGTTGAGGTCGTCTGGCCCGAGGACATTCAACGAGTCGATGGCGGCGGCCGTGTACGTCCACGCGCCGTGGGTGAGACGCACACCTTTCGGCCGGCCGGTGGTACCGGAGGTGTAGATGATGCTGGCGAGTTGGCTCGACGAAATGGCCCGCACCCGCGCGTCGACGATGTCGGGCGACTGGGCGAGCGCCTCCTGCCCGCGCTTCTCGAGGTCGTCAAGGGTGATCACCCAATCGCCGTCACCCTCGCCGTCGATGACCACCACCTTGGTCACGTCGGGCAGTTCGGCGCGGTGCTCACGCAACTTGTCGACTTGCACTTCGTCTTCGGCGACGACGACGCGGCTTCCCGAGTTCGCGACGATGTAGGCGACGTCGCGGGCGTTGGTCGTCGGATAGACGGTCGTGGTGGCGGCGCCCGCGCACATCACCGCGAAGTCGACGAGCACCCATTCGTAGCGGGTCGACGACGCGAGCGCCACCCGGTTTTCGGGCGCGACGCCGAGCGATATGAGTCCTGCGGCGATGCGCTCGACGCGCTCACCGACCTGCCGCCAGGTGACGCTCGTCCAACCGTGATCAAGGGGATATCGGAAGGCCTCCGCCAGTGGCGTGGCCTTGACGCGGTCGACGACCATGTGGGCCACCGACGGAGGACGGTTCTCGATCTTCGTGTGGTCCGGTGCCTTCTGGACCATTGGCGACGCTGCCATTTGCGAATGCTAGGCGTGCTGCCGGCCTGCAAGTCAGGGTCTTTATACCCAAAGACGCTCCGTAACCTGTAGTCCATGCGACTGGCGACCTGGAATGTCAACTCGATCCGCGCGCGGGTCGACCGGGTGACGGACTGGCTACAGCGCGCCGACGTCGACGTGCTGGCCATTTAGGAGACCAAGTGCTCCGACGAACAATTCCCACCATGCCGTTTCTCGCTGCCGGTTACGACGTCGTGCACTGCGGCTTCAGCCAGTGGAACGGGGTCGGTTTCGACGGGCAACCGACGTGGAGCGACCAGCCCGACGTGGAGGCGGCGGCCGAGGCGCGTGCGCTCGGCCCGACGTGTGGCGGGGTGCGGGTGTACAAGGTTGCGGTTTCCCGAGGACCGCGGAATGCGCATCGACTTCATTCTCGCCTCACCCGCGCTGGCGCGCCGCGTCACCCACGCGGAGATCCCGGACTTTTCCCAGATGCGCCCAGCCTGCATCACGCGCACACCCCGCCTGCGCAGCCGCTCACGTGAGAAGACCGCCCGAATCAGACCTATCCGCAACACACTTCGCGCGCGGCGATGCGAAATCGACTAGCCCAACGCGTGCACGCTTCCAACTGCGCCAATCTACTCTTTCCTCAATGAACGATCGCCCCTTCTTCGTGGTGGGATGTCCGCGCTCTGGCACAACGCTGGTACGCACGATCCTCGACGGGCATTCACGCCTCAGCATCCCGCCCGAATCGCATTTCGTGGTCGCACTGGCACGGCGCGGGCGGCGCGGCGCGGCGACGCTCGACGACATCATGGCGCACCCTGCGTTCAGGGCGTGGAATGCCGACGCTGAGGCGCTACGACGCTGGGTAGATGCCGCATTCCCGACGAGCTATCGGGAACTGGTCAGCGCTGTCTTCGATTGGTACGCGGTTGACCACGGCAAGCACCGCTGGGGTGACAAGACGCCCGGCTACGTCAGCTATTTGCCGCAACTGCTGCGCGTGTTCCCCGACGCCCAATTCGTACATGTCGTACGCGACGGGCGCGACGTTGCCGCGTCGCTGGCCGAACAAGCCTGGGGACCGGAAAGGCCTGTGATTGGGGCACTTTGGTGGCGACGCAAGGTGAGCGCCGGGAGGCGTGCGGGCGCTCGTATGGGCACCGGTCGCTACATCGAGCTGAAGCTGGACGACTTGATCATCGATCCAGAAACCAAAGTCCGCGAACTATGCGACTTCCTCGGTGAACAGTTTCAACAAAATATGCTCGAGTTCCCCGCGCGGGCCCGCACGCTGTTCGCCGAGGACGACAAAGTCACCGAGCACGTGCGCGAGCCGTTGACCACCGGGTTGCGCGACTGGCGTTCCGGCATGTCGGTGCGAGAGCAGCGCGCGGTCGAGGCGCTCTGTCATCGACAGCTGGTGCGGCTTGGCTACGAGACCGGGCGCTGGTCGCCGGGCGACGCCATCTACGCCTGGATAGGTGTTTTTGTCTACGCTCTGCGCCGTATTCCGACCGCCGTCCAGGTCCGTCTCGATCCACGGCGGCGCGCCTACTGACCGGACTGCGTGCGATCCGCGATCAGCGTGCCGAGCCCCGCGCGGTCGACCTCTGCCGTGTTGTTGTGCGGGCCTCGCGACTTCAGATACGGACCGGTACTACTGCTGGTCGGCGGCGTCGAGGGCATCGCCGACGAGCATCGCCAGGACCGTGACGTGTTCCGCGGCGAAGATGGTTCGGTGGGTGCCAGCGACTTTGCGCTCGCGCACCACACCTGCGACCTCGGGCCACAAATAGTTGAACGCGAACGTCGGGCGCACAGGCGCAGCGCGAAGCAACAAGACGTCAGTCGGGTATCGCCTGAATCGATACTTGGCTTCAGCTTCTCTGAATTCGTCCTCAAGCCCGATGTTCTCGATCCGCGTCGGGTCTTCTGCAAGTCCCACCCGTACCAGACGGTTGCGGGCCACATCGCCCATCCAGCTGATCGTGTCCGCGAGCCCGTAGCCGTCACGCATGTTGCGAGAAAGGTTGCGTATCTTCTTTATTCGTGTTTGTTTCGCGGACCTCGGACGGTACGTGTCGAAAAGGACAACAAGATCTACGTGGTCGCCGACCTCCGCCGCCTGGCGCGACATCTCCAACGCGATGATTCCGCCGCCGGAATAACCACCGATCAGGTACGGACCCGACCGCTGGACGCGGCGAATGGCCTCGAGGTAGCGGTGTGCCATCTGTTCAATCGTGGAATCCGGTGGTTCGACACCCTCGTTGCCATGGGCTTGAATCCCCCACACCGGCCGGCCGATGTGCATGCTGCGGGCGAGGCTCTGCAGGTTCAGGACGTGGCCGCCTGCGCCGTGTACCACGAAGAACGGCCGCTTCGTGCCCTCTGGTCGCAGGGGCACGAGCACGCTGGGCAGTCCGACCGACAGCGATGACCGCCCGTTCAATGCCGCGCCGATGGCAGCTGCGAATTTCTCGGCCGTGGGATGTTCGACCAACGCCGTGAGCGGCAGGCGCGGACCGATCTGTTCTCGGACCGCTGCGACTACGCGCGCCGCGATAAGCGAGTGGCCGCCCAACTCGAAGAAATCGCTGTCGGCGGCGACCACATCGACCCCGAGCAGCTTCTCCCACAGCGCCCTTACAAACTCGAGAGTCCCATCTTTTTCGCCGTTTCCGTCGTCGACGCCTGATTCAGTCGAGTCGGCAGCGCGGGTCACTCTGTCTGCTGTGGCGTCGAGGGTGACGCGCTCCTCACCGTGCTCGATCAAGTACCTCCGATGTTGGAACGGATAGGTCGGCAGTGTGAGCTTGCGGCGGCGGCCGGGCGCGGTGACGATGCGGCCCCAGTCACCGTCGAAGCCGATCGTCCACAATTGCGCCATCGTGCGAAGGAGGTATACGGCATCGGGAGTCGGGTCGTTCATGTGGCGAATCGTCGACACCGCTGCCACAGGACGGTGCCGCTGGGCGTACGACGTCAAAGCGCAACCAGGACCTACCTCGACGACGACGGCGGGACCGTCTGCGAGCGCCGTCGCGAGCCCTTCGCTGAACCGCACGGTGCCCCGTAAGTGACGTGCCCATGCGTCGGGATCGGTCGCCTGTTCCGGCGTGATCCACGTGCCGGTCACATTTGACGCATATGCCATCGTGGGTTCGGAAAGCGTTACCCCTCGGACGATTTCGGCGAACTGACCCAGCACTGGGTCGAGCAGGTGCGAATGCGCAGCGGCCCTCAGCGGGATCCGCTGGGTTTGGATTCCTTCGGAGGCCAGGCTGGCAAGGAGCTCTTCGACGGCATCGGCGCGGCCCGACACCACGCATTCATCGCTGGCATTCACCACCGCGAGCGACACGGCATCGCCGAGCCGCGGCGCCAACTCGTCTTCACCGAGTGCGACCGTTCCCATGACTCCCGAGACGCTGGCCTGCTCAATGAGCTCGGATCGGGCGAGCACGAGCTCCAACGCGCTACTGAGGTCGAAGACCCCCGCGAGGTGGGCCGCGGTGTATTCGCCGAGACTGTGTCCGACGAGCGCGCGGGGTCGGATACCCCAGTCGATGAGTTGGCGCGCCAGGGCGACCTCAACAATGAACGTGGCAGGCAGCGACACCCTCGGCTTTCGGAGCGTGGCCGAGCGGTCATCATCGGCACGGCCCGCCGCGAGCAGCGGGCGTAGGTCGATCCCTGCAAGCCGGCGGAACTCGTCACTGGCCTCCTGCAGGACCGACCCGAAGACGCCAAAACGTCTGTCCCCATTGGCGAGACCGGCGGCCATGCCGGGGTATTGGGCGCCGCCACCCGGAAAGCTGAGAATCACCCCAGGCGGTGTCTCGGGCACCTCGCCGATGGCGGATGGGGCGCGTAGCTGTCCAGAGAGCCCCGCTATAGCCTCATCTATCGATTCCGCGACAACGGCTCGCCGATGCGCAAATGCTCGCCGGCCGATGCACAACGTGTGAGCGACGTCAGCGAGGTTGTCGGCTCCTGCGACGAGGTGACCGGCAAGGCGCTCGGCCGCGGTGTCGGCGGCGGCGCGCGTACGCGCGGAGACCAGAAGAAGATGTGGGCCCGGTGCGGTGTCGGATTGCGGCACCGGTGGTGCCTCTTCGACCACGACGTGAGCGTTTGTCCCGCCGACACCGAGGGAACTGACACCTGCTCGTCTGGGCGTGCCGTCGGTGTCCCATCGCGCGCCGATCGCAGACAGCTTGAAGGGAGTTCGATCGATGTCGAGCAGTCGGCTCGGTGCGGTGTGCCCCGCCATGGGCGGCAGCCACTGGTTACGCATGGCCTGGACAACTTTGATGAGGCTGGCCACTCCGGCGGCGGTGTCGACGTGACCGATGTTGGGCTTCGTCGACGTAAGCCAGCAAAACCCTTCGTCGTACGTGGCTTCACGGAAAGCCGCCGTAAGCGCGGCGACCTCGATCGGGTCACCGACACGTGTGCCGGTGCCGTGCGCTTCCAGCAGCGTCACCGTACGTGCGTCGACTTCTGCGATAGCGAGCGCCTCGCGCACGACGGCTGCGTGGCCGTCGACACTGGGTCCGAGATAGCTGTCCTTGCCGGCGCCATCGTTGTTGATTGCCGAGCCGCGGATGATGGCGAGGATCGGATCACCTTCTGCCATTGCGTCTTCCAGTCGACGCAGGGTGACGACAGCAACTCCGCTTGTGAACACGGTGCCCGCGGACTCCTCGTCGAACGCGCGGCAGTGGCCATCGGGGGCGAGTATCTCGCCGTCCCGGAACAAGTACCCGACGCCGTGTGGAAATTCAATTGTCGAGCCGCCGGCCAGAGCCAGGTCACATTCACCCGACAACAGACTCTGAACGGCGAAGTGCACGGCGACAAGAGACGTCGATGACGCCGTCTGGATGTTCACGCTCGGGCCGCGCAGGCCAAGCCTGTAGGACACCCCGGTAGTGAGGAAATCCTTGTCGTTCGCAGTGTGCCGTAACAGGAACCAGCCCATGCTGTCGAGCAGCCCTGGGCCGGCGAGCAGGTTGTTCATCAGATACCGGTTCGCACCGCAGCCGCCAAACACGCCGATCCTGCCGCTGAAGCGTTCGGGTACATGGCCAGCGGACTCGAGCGCCGCCCAGGCGCATTCGTAGAAGTGACGGTGCTGCGGATCCATGACGGCAGCATCGCGTGGCCCGATGCCGAAGAATTCGGCGTCGAAGCCGGCGACGTCGCGTAGCACACCAGCCCGCTTGACGTAATCCGGGTTGGCGGCCGCCGCCTGATCAACACCGGCGGTACGCAGCTCCTCGTCGGTAAGGTCGCGCAGACCTTCTTCGCCATCACGAACGAGGTTCCAGAGCTCGTCGACGTCATCGGCGCCGGGAAATCGCCCCGCCATTCCCACGATCGCGACCGCGCTTGACTTGTTGCGCCAGTTGCTCATTGCCAACCGTCGCGATGCGGATTCAAGTAGTTCGACGACGCCGGCGGTTCCATCGAAGCCGCAAGAAATCGGGCGAGCGAAATCGCCGCCCGCTCTCCTGCGCGCCCGTCGCCGAACGGATTGCTCAAGGTGGAATCCCACCAAACACCAGCTGAGAGCAGCCGATTCGCCTCGGCGACGATGCGGGACCGATCAGTTCCAACCACAAACGCGCACCCCGCCTGGACCGCCTCAAGCCGTTCAGTCTTTTCACGCAGAACCAAGACGGGTACACCGAAGCTGGGCGCCTCCTCCTGAATCCCTCCAGAATCGCTCAGAATTAGGGTGGACGATTCCATCAGGCGGACGAGATCCGGATACTCCACCGGGGGGCTGATGATGACACGTCGATCCGTTCCGAGCACCGAGACGACGTCGGCCCGCACCGACGGATTGGGATGAACCGGTAAGGCGGCGACGACATCAGGATGCGCGTCGAGAATGTCACGAACCGCATGCAGCACCGAACGCATTGGCTTGCCCCATGATTCGCGCCGGTGCACGGTCACCAGGAGCAGTCGACGGCCCTCCGACACGCATGCATCAACCGGCTCGAGTGATGGTTCGCTGAATCGATTCGTGGTGCCGGCCATCGACAGCACTGCATCGACAACCGTGTTGCCGATGACGTCGATCCGCTCCGCCGAGATTCCCTCTGCGAGGAGGTTGGCCGCTGCGGCCTGCGTGGGGGCGAGATGAAGCGCCGCAACCTGATCCACCATCCGCCGGTTCGCTTCCTCCGGGAATGGCGCCGCCAGGTCATGCGAGCGCAATCCCGCCTCCAGGTGCACGACCGGTATCCGCCGCCAGAATGCCGTGAGCGCTCCAATGAGGGCGCTCGTAGTGTCACCTTGTACGAGAACTGCATCCGGCGAGTCGATATGCAGTTGCGCATCCAGTAACTCCGCCAGTCGGGTAACCAGCTCCGCTTGGCTACCGGTAGCGCGTTCCGGACGGAACTCACGGTCGGGCTGTAAGGCGAAGGTGCCCAATGCTTGTTGGAACATCGACGGATGCTGTCCGGTCGCGACGATGATGGGCCGAATAAAATGATGATTCGCCAGAGCTATCGCGACTGGCGCCAATTTGATCGCTTCGGGACGGGTGCCGCCGACGAGCCATACACTGCGGGCCGTCATGGCTGCGCCTCGGCTGTCGCATCGCGCAACGCACGCGTGTATGTCAGGTCCCACACCAAGCTGAACGCTGACAGCGCCGGACGATCCACCCGCACCGCGTGCAGTAGCCGACCCGCCCCGATCGCAACGGCTACAGCGCCCCGCTGGGCGGCGGGAACAGTCACAATGTGGCGCGTGATACGCAGCGCCCAGTGCCGAGCGCCCAGATCCTTTCGGACCCTGGCTAACCGGTGGGATTCGGGATCCAACCGATCCATCAACACATCGAAGGCCGCGCTCGACGCCGGTATGGACGTCCAAGTACGTAGGGAGCGCTCGCTGTCGTGCCAGACCACGGCGGCGGGGTCGAACTCAAAGCGACAGCCCAGCCGGGCGAGGCGATGCCCGAGCTCGATGTCTTCCTGCCGGGCGAAGCGAGGGTCGAATCCGCCGGCGGCAAGGAAATCGGCGCGACGGATGCCAACGTTGCCGGTGTAGAGATGCGTCCAGTCGGGACTGCGCCGGCCGTCGGTCAGCAGATCGTATTCGCGCTCGAGCCGGTCGGCGTCCCAGTGGGTCCATACCGGCATGCGCTGTCCCGGCGGAGACAGGATCGGTCCGAGCGAAACCACCGGGTCGTTGACGGCCAGCGCAGTCTGATGCCGTCCGATCAGTTCCGCGGAGGCGATGCAGTCGTCGTCGAGGAAGACCAAATGGGCGGCAGCGGATGCCTCGACACCACGATTGCGGCACGCACCTGCTCCGATGGAAGTGTCGTTGCGAACGAACGTGATTCGCAACCGGCGGAGCAGCTCATCGGGCACGAGGTCCGCTGCAGGCATAGGTCCAGCGTCGTCAACGACAATCACGCCGAAACGATCGAACTTCTGATCGGCCAGTGCGTTCAAACATGCCCATAGTCGACTCGGACGGTCACGGGTCGGGATCACGACGTCGACTTCACCAACGCAGTTCATCAGCCCGGATCCTCGCGCTCAGTGTCCGCCGGTGAGTAGCAAACGGCCACCAGCAAGCCCATCACAGCGGTGACCCCAAGAATGTTGAAGGCCGCGAACATCGCGCTGATCAGGAGGAGCGCGAGCAGCGCGGCCTGGCTGCCGCGTCGCATGGCGCGCCAGTAGTCGGTCTCCTCCCTCGGGGATTTCCTGAACAGGGCACCGCACAACAGCAATACAAGAAATACCGTCGCCGGAATGCCGATCTTCCATGCCAGCCATAGATACCCGTTGTGCACATAAGGTGTTGTTAAGAGCCCGAATTGATCCTCGGCGCCCCAGGTGATGGTCGCGCCGAAGCCAGAGCCGGTCAAAGGCCGCGAAGTGATGAGTTCAGTTACGTTGCGGGATTCAATCATTCGGTAAATGAATGACTCGTCGGTAGAGTACCGCGCCACCGACAGCAGACGCTCGATCGCCGCCCGTGCTTCCCGCGGGGCGACGGCAGCGAGAAATACCGTGACGGCCAGCGCAACGATGACCGCCCGCGCCGCCATCCGACGCGCTGCGGGCCCGGCTGCGAGCACAAGGAGAAGTGATGCACCGGCGGTCGTTGCCCACATCGTGCGCTCATAGCCGAGCAGCAAGCACACACCGTTGAGCAGGATCACTAGCACGAGCAGGCACCGGACAGCGACGCGTCGTACATGGCCCGATAGCAGCACCGACCACGCCAATATCACAGCGACGGGGTACGCGGCCATTCCACCTTTCAACTGACCTCGGCCCGCGGACGTCTGTTCCACTCCTGGCCGCACACCAATGTCCGACCAGGTAAAGCCAACCGAAAAGATCCATTGCACAAGGCCCCACAGCCCCAGTGCCACTCCAACCACCAATAAGAGCCAGGCCAACCGCCGGCGGTTTCGACGGTCGTGCAGGAGCGGCCATGCGATCAGGAATGTACCGACGCCGAGAACCACCCGCCTCGCTTCGTGTCCGGCTTCGCTCACGTCCGCACCTAACGCGATGCCGGTGGCCAGTGCCGCGACGCACACCAGCGCCATCGCGAATCCCGCGAGTAGCCCCGCATCGATGGGCACCTTACGGCGCACCAACAACCAAGCCAGCCGAATCAAGCTCAGGATCAGCACCGCGTCGACGACCAACAAACCCGGCTGGTCCCGGCCACCGATCACCGAGAAGCTGTCCTGGATTTCGAAGGGCACCAGAACCGTCAATGCGATCAGCACTGACAGTGAGGCGAAAGGTGCCAAGAACGCGAGCGGAACAATCACGACGGTGAACACCGCGGTGAGCGGCGCGATGGGCACCAACGCCCCGAAGGCAAGCGCGCCCGCGCATACCGCTGCGATCACACCTAGCCGCGACCCGAGTCCCTCTTCCCTGTCGGGAGCGGAGATGGTGTTGTGGGTCAGCGTCTGGCTCATGACGACCGCATCCGCCTGTGGAGGTGAAAGAGGGCTGGTGCGTATGCGACGACACCGGCGGTCGCCGCCACACCAGCGGCAACCAGCTCGGCGTTTTCCGACTTTCCGAGGGCCAGCAGGACGGCTCCGGCAGCGGCCACCTGAACGAGCAACACGACGGAGGCGGGGCGCAACGCCCGACCCAGCGCAATCGTTGAGGTGCCGGCCCGTCGCGCTCCCGCGGGCAGGAGGATAGCCGCATACAACATGAGCACAAGGAGCTGCGCCAGGGCGGCTCCGCGAATGCCATCGGTGTGCACCAATATCAATAGGGCGACCAAGGTCGCAGCACACCGCACGATCATGACCTTCGCGCGGAAGGCAATGTGCCCGTTGCCGGACAAAACCTCGCCCACGCAGTTGACGATGGCGTGGCCGACTCCAACCACAAGCAGCACCTGGAAAGGCACCACGATGGGTTCCCACTTCGAACCCAACACCGCGGGAAGGAACCACGGCGCGGCCAGAATGCCGACCGGCAATAGCGGAACCAACAGCGTCGACATGAGCCGCACTGATTGCTCAGCCTGTTCGGCGCTGTTGTCAGGCCGCAGCGCCGCCGCGGCGGAAAGGACCTTACCGACCGGCTCGGAGAGTTGCGTCGTCGGAGCCATCGCGATCGCGAACGCCAACGCGTATAACCCGACCAGACTGGCACTTCCGGAGGCACCCACCACCAGGTTGTCCATGTTCAAGGTAGCCATGAGAAGAATTCCGAACAGGAAGAACCATCGCTCGGTGTGTGGCGAACGGTCGATCGTGTGTACTGTCTTGAGGACGAGGCGCCCCGCGCGAAACGCCTTGAAGCACAACGCACTCGCGAGTGCCGCAATCACGGCGAACAGCATCAATTGCCTTGCCACCAGGGCCCACACACCGAAGCCTGTTATCGCCAAGGCGATGGCGATTAACGCTGACAGGATGTTCGCCACGGCGTTGAGGGCGGCGAGGCTGCGAAAGTGCATCGCCTTCTGCAGCAACGCCCTTGGAACGACGGTCATTGCTGACAGCGGCAGGCATAGCGCCAGAGCGGCCACCGCCGCCGTGTCACCGCCGCTCGCGAACTTGTCCACCACAACAGGTGCCGCAGCCGCCATCGCGACGGTGAGCACCAGCGCCCTGACCATGCAGCGTCGGGCGGCCCGAACCGCATCCACTCGATCGATATGGGATGCAACGACTAGCGCGCCAAGGGTGCCGCCGTCGACAAAGAGATTGGCGAAGTAGACGATGGCTGTACCCACCGCAACCGTTCCGAAGCTGGCAGTCGGCAGCCACCGTGCCAGCAGGATGAGCGAGGCGTACGCGAAACTCTGTGCGACTAGATTGCTTCCGGTCATCCACCACGCTGAGGCCAGAAGCGCCCGTCCGGTCAGCGAATGCGCCGAAGGTGCAGAGAATATCCGATGAGCAGTGTTGCTCATGCGGACCTCGGTGCGAATATCGCCTGTCGCTTAGGTTCTGATTGCCACCTTGCCGACAGCGCGGCGAATGCGAGACGGGCCGCGATGGGCGTCCCATGGACGAAATAGCGACGCCACAACGAAGGCTGCTTGGACAGCCGCCATAGCCATTCCAGACACAACAACTGCAACCAGCGCGGAGGCCGGGTCCGGTCGCCGTTGACCAGGTCGAAACTAGAGCCCACGCCGATGAACCAGACGGCAGGCAGCTTGTCGCGCAAGTAAGTCATCGCCGCGATCTGGGACAAGAAGGGCAATCCAAGAAAGACGATATCCGGCCGTGTCGCCATGAGAGATTCCGCGAGCCCGGCGATTTCCTGCGCCTCGGTGTCCGGC
The DNA here is from genome assembly GCA_963793055.1 of uncultured Actinomycetota bacterium. Classification (GTDB taxonomy): domain Bacteria; phylum Actinomycetota; class Actinomycetes; order Mycobacteriales; family Mycobacteriaceae; genus Mycobacterium. Next base: position 209,410 of record CAWBYS010000007.1, read on the forward strand.
CGGACATAACAGGCCCGGGCATAGGCGATGAGCCTTGGGCTTTTCTCGCGCACCCTGTCAACCGCTCGGCTTGCATCGCCGAGTCTCCCCCCAGCCAGCATGACGGAACGGCCGCGCACAGCGGCTTCGGCGCAGACCGCCCACACTAGGTCAGTACCGGTGATTTGACGTGGCACCGGCGTGCGTTGCAGACGCATCGCCATCACAATTGGCATGCCGTCGGCGACAAGGAGATTGGTCTGCTCGAACTTCATCTGCACCTGGGACCTCGAGCGGTACTGGCGCAAGATGTCGATGTTTGGTGTCAGAACTGTTCCACCGCTACCCCGCGCGACACCATCGAGCACCTGACCGACGGCATCGTCCAGCGTAACCGCGTCGACAGGCATACCCATGAGGCGAGGCATGGTCCTCAACCGCCAGCGCTCGGTGAAATTGCCGGCTCGGCATCGGTAACAGTCTCCGGCACTTTGCCATTGGCCGAGCGGCGCCGACGTCGCATTTCTATGATCCCGGCGGCCGCCAGCACGCCGATGAACAGTCCACCCGCTGCCGCTAGCCCGACCGTCAGGGCAACCGGCTGTCGAGCATTCTCGACCGCCGGACTCGTCGAGTCCATTCGCAGTGTCGGATCGGTACCACCCTGCCGAACGTCGACGATGGTCTGCCGGCGCGCCGCTATCGTGTCCGTGGGCGCGGGTGGCACAGAAGCAATCCGTGCATCTAGTTCGGCGGCTATGGTTCGCCACCGTTCATCCAACGTCGCCTTCGCGAATTCCTGGGCGACGCGAACGGCGCTGTCGGGATCCCTTGTTGTAGAAACGATGTCGATGACGTTGGCATTCTGTTCAGCCGCCACTTTGATCGCCGTGTCGACTGCTTCCGGCGTCCAACCATTCCCGAGATGCTGTGCCGCCGTGGTCGCGGCGTCGCGGGAATCAAGCAACGCCGCAACCGTTGTGGCGGTGCGTTTGGGGTCACCTGCATCACGGACGAGGGTGGTACCCAGGAACGTCTCATCCCACTGCGCCAATGGGGCGAGTTCAAGCTTGGTTGTTGCTGAGTACGTCGGATGCTGCTGGCTCACTGACCACACCGCCCCCGCGACGGCGATGAGCGCGGGGAGCAGAATCAACGGCCACCAGCGGGCAACCTCGCGGATGCGTGCGAGTGCAACGTCGTAGGTCGTCATGATGGCCCTTCATACGCACGTAGGTGGACGCACACCGCCTGGTCGCTTTCGTCCAGCGGTTGGGCTCGATGGTGACTGTTCCCCAGCTCTGCGTCGATGGCGCGATTCAGATCGTCGACGCTTCCGGCGGCGAACGTGCGGGAAGCAAGTTCAGCCATGCCGCCGACGTCGGCAGCGACCGTGGGTGTCCCAAGTAGGCGAGCAACGGCTAGCACGCCGCTTTGGCTGGCCCGCTCCGAGGGAACCACAACGACATCGGCTGCTGCGATCGCGGCCGCAAACTTCGCGAGGTCAACGAATTCCAGCCTGGCCGCGATGTCGAGGGCGTATCTGTCCGCGAGCTGGTCGCAACGTTCCCAACCGCCACGATCGAGCCCAACAACCGCCAGCCGGCGGCCGGGCGGCCATTGACGGGCGCTCTCGACCAATACGTCGAGCCTCTTCTCGGGGCGGACGAACCCGGCGAACAGGACGACCTTCTCGACTCCGTTCACTCGCCATTCGCGTCGCCAGCTCCGGCGTTCCTCCTCGGATGGTTGGGGCGCCAGTTGGATCAGCGGCGAGTAGTGCACGCGGGAAGCCCGAAACCGCAACTGATTCTCATCAGCGCGCGAGTGGGCGATGATAGCGTGCGGCACCCGGTGCGCGAGCCGAAGTAGTACGCCGTCGATTTTGCCGCGGCGCGAGAACAGATCGTGTGGGGAGTAAACGACACGACGACCAGCGGCTCGTATCACACACAAAGTAAGCAGGTTGAGTCCACCGCCAGAAGCGATGCCCTGCAGGTGCAATACGGCGTCGGAGGGTACGGACCTCACCAGATGCGGCAAGGTCCGCTGAATCAGCCGTCGAGCAATCACAGCCTGCTGCAGAGTCTTTCGCTGCCCACGCGCGTCCGATCGCGGCCACCACGAGCAGCGACACACGACGATGCCCTTGACATCCACTTGTTCGTGCTCATGACCGGTGTGGAGAACAACGCGGCAGCCACGTCGACTGAGCCCTTGTGCGAGCTGGCATGTGTGCTGAAACACGCCTGCGTATCCGGAGGGTTCGAATAGGTGAACCTCGGGAGCTTCGCACCGTGTTCGCATCGTCATCAAACCAAGAGGTCGTATGCGGTTGGCGGTATCGCACCGTTGCAGCCACGCAAGTAGAGCGCCTGGTGTGCGAACATCGCGCACCAGGCATTTGCCATGGGCTGATCGAAGGAGAACAAGACGCCGCCATCAGGTCGTACGTATTCCAGCAGCGCGGCGGTCAGTAGGTCAATCTTGTCGGTCCAGCGCTGCTCGTTCAGATATCCGCGACCGCGCAACAACATGCCCATCCGTAGGGCCTGTGCCAACACGTCCGAACGAACCGGGCCGCCTGCGACGGTCGGCGGCAAGCTCCCATCCGGCCCCTGCAGCTCCATGAGTCGAACGAATGCTCGCTCGACAGCGGCGAGCTCGCCCGGCACCCGAGCACACAACAGCATGCCCTCCAATGCATATAGGGCGGCGTGCAATTCGTCGCACAGCCACGCTTCGTCCGCGAAAGATTTCGCCCAGTGGTCACACGTCCGCTGCGCCTTCACGGTCATGGCATCGCCGAGCACTCGTTTCGGTAGGCGGAGCACTACAGCAGCAGCTTTGAGATGGTGCGGCCCCCGACGCGTGGACCACCGGTCAGGCATCGTCGCATGACCCACTACGAGCTCGTGGGACTCCATGATGTCGGAACCCGACGAGATCCGATCGAGCCGGCCACACAGTCCCCGCAGTGTCTGTCCACGTTCGGGCGAGCCAACGAGCTGCGACGCGGACCCGATACCCCGTGCGGCCATCGCGAGATCGAAGGAGAACACTGCACTGTTTCGCCAGTCAACTGGATGCCCGCAGAGGTACAGCCGAGTGGGGGGGGCGGATTCATTGTCGAATACAGAGGCAATCCAGCCTGCGGCCAACCGCGCCCGCCTCCTCGCCGTGTCGAAATTCTCCGCGGAATACGCCGCACCGGAGGCCAACCAGGCCATCGCGGTGAGGTAATAACCCGTGATCTCGAGGTAGACGAACTCCGGCCGCCCGTCGCCGTCGAGCCACCCGGCAATGCCGCCGCGCTGAGGGCCACCCCTTAGCTGGATGCGACTAGTCAAGAGCCAGTCTTCAATTTGCTGGACCGCAGCCTGGACAACGGCTGACGGCGTCGTGCCGTCGATTACTCGATCTTCGGGGCAGGGAGCAGGTTGCGGATCATCAAGCGCCCGGTACATTGCGCCACCCGCCTTCCACACCCCGTCCGGCTCGCCTGCCGCGGCTGTAGCGAGCACCACGCTAGTCCTTTGCTAGACCCGCCGTCCACCTGAATTTAAATGCTGAGCTGCAAAACAGGGACTCTATGCTGCGGCTGGCGAAAGGAGCACGACTATCGTCCGGGGGCGCACTGCACGCAGAAAGAGCACGGGGCGTCTAGCCGACGAGCATGCCCAGCTCGAGCGGCTAGTCGATGGTCTACCTTCGATTATCGCGAAAGCCGTTGCGGCGTGGGCAGAGTGAGACACCCTTTGCCGACGGCTACGCCTCGTTGTCGACGTTCTCCTCGTCGCCGTAGCGGCCGGGGTTGAAGATCGACGCGATCAGACCGATCACCATCATGATCGCCGCCGCGACGAACACCACGACCAGTCCGGAGTGGAACGGCTCGATGATCAGGTGGGGGAAGAACGTCTGGCCGGTGAGCACGTCGGCGTTGACGCCGGGCTGTTGCAGTGCGTTGAACGGCGCCAGCAACTCGGCGATCGGGTTGTAGCCCAGGAATGCCGCGAACAGGCTGCCGACCGGCGGCAGATTGGCCACTTCGTGCGCCACCGACGCTGAGACCCCCTGCTCCTGCAGACCCGCGCTCATTGCGCCGGGCAGCGAGTGGGCCAGGCCGACGATCATCAGCGAGAAGAAGATCCCGATCGACAGCGAGGAGCCGGCGTTGAAGAAGGTGGCGCGCACCCCCGATGCGGCGCCGCGTTCGGCGGCCGGAACGCTGGACATGATCGCCGCGGTGTTCGGCGCGGTGAAGATGCCGCCGCCGAGCCCGTTGAAGAACACCAGAATTGCGAAGATCCAGTAGTCGAAGTTGACCGGGATCATCACCAGCGCGATGAACGTCACCGCCGTCAAGAACATGCCGCCGACGGTGAACAGCCGGGCGCCGAAGCGGTCCGCAAGCCTTCCGGCCAGCGGCGCCGCGATCAAGAAACCGAACGTCGCGGGCAGCAGGTAGATACCCGACCACAACGGCGTCGACTCAAAGGTGTAGCCGTGCAACGGAAGCCAAATGCCCTGCAACCAGATGATCAGCATGAACTGCAGGCCGCCGCGCCCACAGGACGCCATCAGCCCGGCGAGGTTGCCCATGCCGAAGGACGTCGAACGGAACAGCCGGATGTTGACCATCGGCTCGGGCACCCGCAGCTCGATGAAGCAGAACCCGACGAGCAACAGCAGGCCGCCGATGATCGCACCCAGCACCCACGGGTTGGTCCAGCCCGTCGTCGAGTTCCCATACGGCTGAATGCCGTACGTGATTCCGGTCAGCAGTGCCGTGAGTCCGATTCCGAACGTCAACGTGCCCGCCCAGTCGAGCCTGCCCGGGCTTCGGACCCCAGCTCCCTCAGGGAGCGGTAGCTCCAGATGGTGCCGAGCAGCCCGACCGGGACGCCGACCCAGAAGATCGCCTGCCAGTGGATCTCGGACAGCACTCCGCCGATGAGCAGACCCAGGAAGGAGCCTGCGACCGCGGCCACCATGTTGATGCCCAGCGCGAAACCACGCTCATTGGACGGGAACGCATCGGTCAGGATCGCACCCGACGACGCCATCAGCATCGCCCCGCCGACACCCTGCACCACCCGCCACGCGATCAGCCACACGGCTCCCCCACCGAGGTGGAACGGATCGACGGACAACGCGATCGCCGCGACCGTGAAGACGACGAACCCGAGGTTGTAGATGCGGACCCGGCCGTACATGTCACCGAGGCGACCGAAGAACACGACGAGCACCGCGGTCACCACGAGGTAGCCCATCAGCATCCACAGCAGGTAGCCGACGTTGGCGGGGGCCAGCGGGTTCAGCCCGATACCGCGGAAGATGGCGGGCAACGAGATCAGCACGATCGAGGCATTGATCGCGGCCAGCAGCATGCCCAGCGTGGTGTTGGACAGCACGATCCACTTGTAGAAGGGTGCTCGTGGTCCATCCGGACGCGGCGGCGCGCGGTCTCCTCGAGAGCCGCGTCAGGAGTGGCCGCCACAACAACTCCCCGGTCGTCCCCTGCCTCGGCGGCGTGGGCCCTGCGCTCCTGCCCGCCGATCGGAGGTTTCGTCATCTCAATCTCAGTCGTCATCTGATTCGCTCACGTATCCATACAGCTATCGGCACAAAACACATATGTTAGCTATACAAAGCAACGGGGAGCAATTCGTATTCCCTCCTGCACCGACCCCTGCGATAGCGTGGCAGGCGTCCAACACGGGAGCGCACGCCGAGTGCGCTGAGAGGACGGGTAGGCCCGTCGACCGTACGAACCTGACCGGGTAATGCCGGCGTAGGGAGTCTTTAAGAGATGGCACTGTCTGATGTTTCCGATTCATTTCCTGTGACCACCGGCCCCATCGCGGGCAGCAGCAAGATCTACCGGGACGGCGTGCCGTTCCGCCGGGTCAACCTCTCCAACGGCGAGCACCTCGACCTGTACGACACGTCTGGGCCGTACAGCGATCCGCAAGCAGCCATCGATCTGCACCGGGGCCTGTCGCCGCGGCGCCGGCGTGGTGCGCGACCGCGGCACCCAGCTGCAGCGCGCCCGCGATGGTGAGGTGACGGCGGAGATGGCGTTCATCGCCGTCCGCGAAGGCATGTCCGCCGAGTTGGTGCGCGACGAGGTGGCCCGCGGCCGCGCGGTCATTCCGGCGAACACAACCATCCCGAAGCCGAGCCGATGGTCATCGGCAAGGCATTCGCGGTGAAAGTCAATGCCAATATCGGCAATTCGGCCGTTACAAGTTCGATCGCCGAGGAGGTCGACAAGATGGTGTGGGCTACCCGCTGGGGTGCCGACACCATCATGGACCTGTCCACCGGCCGCGACATCCACAAGACCCGGGAATGGATCCTGCGCAATTCGCCCGTGCCAGTCGGCACGGTGCCGATCTACCAGGCGCTGGAGAAGGTCAACGGCGATCCGGCGGCGCTGACGTGGGAGTGCTACCGCGACACTGTGATTGAGCAATGCGAGCAGGGCGTGGACTACATGACCGTGCACGCCGGCGTGCTGCTGCGCTACATCCCGCTCACCGTCAACCGCGTCACCGGCATCGTCAGCCGCGGGGGCGCCATCATGGCGGCGTGGATGTCTGGCCCATCACCAGGAGTCGTTTCTCTACACGCATTTCGACGAGCTCTGCGAGATCCTGCAGCGCTACGACGTCACCTTCTCGCTCGGCGACGGGCTTCGGCCCGGCTCCATCGCCGACGCCAACGACGCGGCCCAGTTCGCCGAACTCCGCACCCTCGGGGAGTTGACCAGGATTGCGAAATCCCATGGTGTGCAGGTGATGATCGAGGGACCCGGACACGTTCCAATGCACAAGATCGTGGAGAACGTGAGGCTGGAAGAGGAACTCTGCGAGGAGGCGCCCTTCTACACCCTCGGGCCCGTTGGCCACCGACATCGCGCCGGGGTACGACCACATCACGTCGGCGATCGGCGCGGCGATCATCGCCCAGGCCGGCACCGCGATGCTGTGTTACGTCACACCCAAGGAGCACCTCGGTCTGCCCGACCGCAAGGACGTCAAGGACGGCGTCATCGCCTACAAGATCGCCGCCCACGCGGCCGATCTGGCCAAGGGACATCCTCGCGCCCAGGAACGCGATGACGCGTTGTCGCAGGCGCGCTTCGAGTTCCGCTGGCACGACCAGTTCGCGTTGGCGCTCGACCCCGATACCGCCCGCGCGTTCCACGACGAGACCCTGCCCGCCGAGCCGGCCAAGACCGCGCACTTCTGCTCGATGTGCGGCCCGAAGTTCTGCTCGATGCGGATCACCGCCGATGTTCGCGACGCGATGGCCGAGAAGTCCGTGGAATTCGCCGAACACGGCAACCAGATCTATCTACCCTTGGCGCCGTGATGAGCTACCTTGCGTTGACGCCGCCCCGCGAAACACCGGTGCGCGTGCTGACCATCGCGGGATCCGACTCGGGCGGTGGCGCGGGCATCCAGGCCGATATGCGCACGTTCGCCCTGCTCGGCGTGCACGGCCTGGTGGCGGTCACCGCGGTGACGGTGCAGAACTCGATGGGCGTCAAAGGCTTTCACGAGATTCCCGTGGACGTCATCGCGGGCCAGATCGAAGCGGTCGCCATCAGACATCGGCGTGCAGGCCGCCAAGACGGGCATGCTGGCTTCCTCGGAGATCATCGACACCGTCGCCGATACCTGGCGCCGAGAAGGCCTGGCGGGCAACGGTGCCGCTGGTGGTGGATCCGGTGTGCGCGTCGATGCACGGCGATCCCGCTGCTTGCATCCCAGCGCGTTGGGTGCCCTCAAGAAGCAGTTGTTTCCATTGGCAACCCTGGTGACGCCGAACCTCGACGAGGTGCGACTGCTCACCGGTATAGAGGTCATCGACGTCCGCCAGCCAGCGCGCCGCGGCCCGCGCCCTGCACGCGCTGGGCCCGCAGTGGGCGCTGGTCAAGGGCGGCCATCTGCGGGCCTCATCGCACAGCCCCGATTTGTTGTTCGACGGCTCGGAGTTTCACGAGTTCGATGCCACCCGGATCGACACCACCCACGACCACGGCGCGGGCGACACCCTCGCTGCCGCGGTCGCCTGCGCTCTCGCCCACGGCTACTCCGTCCCCGACGCGGTCGCGTTCGGGAAACAGCTGGGTGACCGAATGTCTGCGCGCCGCATACCCGTTGGGCCACGGCCACGGACCGGTGTCGGCATCTGTTCAGGCTGGGCGAATGACCCTGGATCAGATCGCGGGTGTCGCCCACGAGCCCGAAGGGCAATCGCCAAGGGGGTGGTCGTGCTGACACACGGCGCCGGCGGTAGCCGGGAATCGCCCTTGCTGCAACGAATCTGCGACGAGTGGGCGCGCCGCGGGTGGCTCGCCGTACGCTACAACCTGCCGTATCGGCGGCGGCGTCCGAAGGGGCCGCCGTCCGGCTCCGCCGCCTCCGACCAGGCCGGCGTCGTCGAAGCCGTCGAGTTCGCCCGCACGCGCTCGGACGGCCCGGTGATCGCCGGCGGGCATTCGTACGGCGGCCGGATGACGTCGATGGTGGTCGCGGACAAGAGCGGCGGACGTCGACGTGCTGACCCTGTTCTCGTATCCGCTGCATCCGCCGGGCAAGCCCGAGCGGGCCCGCACCGAACATCTGCCTCGGATCGAGCGTGCCGACCGTGTTCACCCACGGCACGTCAGATCCGTTCGGCTCCATCGACGAGCTGCGCCCTGCCGCGGCGCTGATTCACGCGCGCACCGAGATCGTCGAGATCACCGGCGCCCGGCACGATCTCGGCTCCAAGACACTCGATGTTCCCGCCCTGGCCGTCGATGCTGCATTACTGTTACTCGGGTGACCATGCCGCCGGGCAATCCCCCGCCATCCGGCCAGCCACCTTATGGGCAGCCGCCCTATGGGCAGCCGCCGTCGAATCCGTATCCGCCGCCTCCCCCCGCGTCGTCTACCCGCCACCGCCTCCGCTGCCCTACACCCAACAGCCCCCGGGTACTACGCCCCGCCTCCGCAGAAGGGGTCGCGCAAGACGCTCTACTGGGTGCTCGGCATCGTGGTGGGCCTCCTTGTGCTCGGCGTGGTGGCCGGCGTCGTGTTCTTCATGGTTGTCGGTAAGGGCGTCGTCACCGCGACGGACGTCAAGGTCGGCGACTGTCTCAAGGAGATCCCCAACGATTCCCGGGTGTTGACGCTCAACACGGTCGGGTGCGAGGAGTCACACGCGGGCGAGGTGTTCGCGGTGCTCCTGATGCCAGACGGCGACTTCCCGGGACAGCCCGCGATCGAGAAGTATGCGGACAAGTGCAGCCCGGAGCTGGCGAAGTACGCTCCCGACGCCATGGCCGACGAAACGGTCCAGCTCTATGTGCTCTATCCGACGGCCGAGACGTGGGAGCAGGGCGATAGGGCGGTGACCTGCATCGCCACGCTGGACCCGCCGCGAAAGGGAACGATCAAGGGCTGAGCCGTCACCTGAGGTTGGCCGGTACCTGAGGTACCGTCTGCTCATGACTTCGGAGCAATTCGACGCGGTCATCGTGGGGGCCGGGTTCGCGCGGGATCGGCGCAGCCATCCAGCTCAAGCGATGGGTTACGAGAACTTCGTGATCCTCGACCGCGAGGACGACCTCGGCGGCACCTGGCACGTCAATCGCTACCCGGGCCTTGCCGTCGACGTCCCCACGACCACCTACTCGTACTTCTTCGAGCCGAACCCGAACTGGTCGCGGCTGTTCTCCACCGGCGCCGAGATCAAGCAGTACGCCGACGATGTCGCCGACAAGTACGACGTGCGCAGGCACATGCGGTTCAACACCAGCGTCGAAGGCGCGCGCTGGGATGAGGACGCCGAAGGTCTGGCGGGTCGCGCTGGCCGGCGGCGAGACGCTGACGACGCGTACCTGATCACCGCAACAGGATTCCTGTCGCAGCCGAACACGCCGGACATCCCGGGCATCACCGAGATTCGCGGGCAAGGTCATCCACACCACCGCCTGGGACGACACCTACGACCTCGAGGGCAAGCGGGTTGCCATCATCGGCACCGGCGCCACCGCGGTCCAGCTCATCCCCGAACTGGCGCAAGATCGGCGGCCGACCTCACCGTCTATCAGCGCACCCCGATCTGGGTGGTGCCCAAGATCGACTTCCGCTTCTCCGAGCGCGCGAAGCAGCTGTTCGCCCGGGTCCCATTGACGCAACGGCTCGATTCGTGCTGTCACCGATGCCGTCTACGAGTTCTTCAACTACGTCGTACTGCACCACCGACGCTTCTCGTTCCGGCGGCTCAACATCGGCGCGTCCGACCTGGCCAAGTTGCACCGTTTCCTGTCGATCCGCGATCCCGAGCTGCGCAAGCAGCTGACCCCCGACTACGACTTCGGCTGCAAACGGCCGACCTTCTCCAACAGCTACTACCGCGTCTTCACCAAACCGAACGTGCACCTGCAGACCAGCGGGATCGAACGCATCGAACCCGACGCCATCGTGGCCAACGACGGCACCAAGACCGTCATCGACACCCTCGTGCTGGCCACCGGATTCGACCTGTGGGAGGCGAACTTCCCCGCCATCGAGATCGTCGGCCGCGAGGGGCGTAATCTCGGAAAATGGTGGCGCGACACCAGATTCCAGGCTTACCAAGGTGTCACGGTGCCGTACTTTCCCAACTATCTCAGCCTCGCCAGTCCGTACGCGTTCCTCGGGTTGAACTTCTTCAACTCGATGGAGTACCAGATGCGCCACATGGATCGACTGTTCGGGGAGATGAAGCGCCGCGGTGCGACGACATTCGAAGTCACCGAGGACGCCAACACCCGCTACCTGGATCGGATGACCGAACTCGTCGGCGATTCGGTGTTCACTGTCGGCAACTGTGCGACGTCGACGGTCCTACTACTTCAATCCTATCGGCGAGGCCTCGCTGCTTCGGCCGATGTCGACCCGCACCGCGATCAAGGAGGCGTCCGAGTACCCTCTGAGCGACTACCAGATTGCGTGAGAGAGGACAGCTGTGCCGAAACAGAATTCGCGCGTCGCCACGTTTGGAGGCCTCGGCCTCGCCGGTGTCGGGCTCGCGCACTTCGTCGCCCCGCAGCTGTTCGATTCGATGACCCGACAGGCGTTCCCGAAGAACACACGCCAGCACATCTACGTCGACGGCGGCATCGAAACAGCACTCGGACTCGGCCTTGCCGCACCGAAAACCCGCAAGTTCGCCCTCGTCGGAGCTCTCGGATACGTCGCCTACTTGGCGGGCAACGTGGCGCGTAATCGATAGCGGCCCAACAACGTAAGGTCGACAAGCCGTTCCACCATGGCGACGCTGTGCGCCGAGTAGCGGTACTGCATCAACCGCCCCAGGTCGATGACCAACGACATCGCGGCGTGAACGACGAACCGGGCCTGCGCGGATGTCCAATCCGGTCGAACCGCGACCAACAGCTCGACCCATGACTCCACCGTGGCGCGCTGCATGTTACGCAGAATCTTCTGGTCGGCCGCCGTCATGTTGAGGCGCTCGCTGTAATAGACGTAGTCCAGCTCCGGCTGGTCGAAGGACCGCGCCACATAGGCGTCGATGACCGCCGTCAGCGCCTCTTCCGGATCCGCGATCGTGGTGGTGATCGATGACATCTCGGCCGACAGCCGGTCTGCCGCCCGCCGGAAGGCGGCCGCGAGGATATCGCTCTTGCCCGAGAAATAGCGGTAGATGCCCGACGCAGGCATCCCGACCTCGGCCGCGATGTCTTCCATGCTGGTGTCGCGGTAACCCTGAAGATTGAACAACCGCATCGAGTCGCCCAGCAGCGCTTCGTATTTCGACGGATCTGTTGGCCCCGACGCGCCGCGGGGCAGCACTTCCGCGACATCCACTTCGTCGGGCAGTTCGGCGGCCAGGACGGTCTCCGCGAGATCTGCGAGCAGCGCGCGGACCTGAATGGCGGGCAGCTTGGCACGGTGATCGACGATGCTGCCGATCACGGAGAGCGCCGCGGTAGACAGAGTCCATCGTTGGTGTGACGTCAGCTCTGGCCGAATCATGCTCAGCGGCTCCTGAATTCGATGATGAACACTACGCATCTGCGATATCAGGGTGGCCTGGTCGTCACCGCGTAGGTAGCGGCCCTCCCAGCGGTACAACCCGCCGGAGTCGCGGTTGGCCATCGCCGTGTCGATGAGCGCCGCGATGAGCCGGCGCAACGTCAGCTGCGGATCGCCGGGTGCGTCGTCGTCGACGAGGGCGGTGCAATCCACCAACTGCTGACCGAGACCGAGTACCGCGTCGCGGAACAGCTCGTACTTACTCGAATAGTGTCGGTACAACGCGGCGGCGGAGATCCCCACCCGCGAGGCGATGGTCTCCATGCTCACGCCGTAGAAGCCCAGCGCGCTGAACGCCTCGGCCGATGCCCGGGCGATCTGTACTTTGCGGTCCTTGGGCCGGCGCCGCACGGCGTCACCACCGGTGGGCCTGGAGCGCGCCATGGGGACACCATAACGGACCTTATGCCCACATAGTGGCCGACTTCGGTTGCAAATAATCGTCAAAGACGTCACACCGCGAAGAATCGCCATTAACATAATGGCATGTTCGGTGCGCTGCGCAGGCTCCTGGGCTTCCAGGTGACCGTCGGCGAGCTGATCGTGGCGGCGCTCGTTGTCGGTACGCCATACCTGGTCGTCGGGGTCATCTGGTCGAGCACGCACACCGAACATCTGCAGCACATGTCCGGCGCCGACCTGGTGGTGTCCTACCTCGGGTCGATCGTGTCCTGGCCGGTGCTGCTGTTCGCAGATGTCTGCATGACATGAACGGGGGACACCTTGGAACACCGGCATCATCGCCTCGCCTACACCGGCATCATCGCCGCCGTGGTGCTGGGGCTGGCACTGTTCGCCTTGAACTTTCCGGTCTTCCTCGACGACTACGACCAGTACGGCTGGCAGATCAAGTGCGGCACGGGCTATCTCTCCGAGCTGTCGCAGGCCGCCGCGGCCGTGGGCGGCAAGAACTACGTCGACGCCTGTGAAACCGCCTTGCTGATACGCCGCGCGTGGACCTATCCGCTCGCGGTGGCCGGCGGAATCGTCCTGCTCGCGGTGCTGGTCGCGTCGGCGACGACGTCGGCCCGCGAATCTCTTCTGCCGCGCCGCGACCCCGCCTGACCTAGCATCGCCGGTGTGAGCACGCCGGACGGTCAGGCGCTGCAGCGGCGGCTCGGAACGTTCGACGCCGTGTCCATCGGGCTGGGCTCGATGGTCGGCGCGGGCATCTTCGTCGCACTCGCGCCGGCCGCCGCGTCGGCGGGCTCCGGCCTGCTCATCGGGCTCGCCGTCGCCGCCGTCGTCGCGTACTGCAACGCCACCTCGTCGGCCCGCCTGGCCGCCCGCTACCCGCAGTCGGGCGGTACCTACGTCTACGGCAAGGAACGCCTCGGCGAGTTCTGGGGCTACACCGCCGGATGGAGTTTCGTCGTCGGGAAGACCGCGTCCTGCGCTGCAATGGCGCTGACCGTCGGGTACTACGTGTGGCCCCCGTACGCCCATGCGGTCGCGGTTGCCGCCGTGGTGGCCCTGACGGTGGTGAACTACGCGGGCATCCAGAAGTCGGCGATGGCAACCCGGGCGATCGTCGCGGTGGTGTTGGCGGTGCTCGCCGCGGTGGTGATCGTCGTGCTCGGCTTCGGTGACGTCGACGGTGCGCGGCTGGTGATCGCCGACGACGTCTCCGTCGTCGGCGTGCTGCAGGCGGCCGGGTTGCTGTTCTTCGCCTTCGCCGGCTACGCGCGGATCGCCACGCTGGGCGAGGAGGTCAGCGATCCCGCCCGCACCATTCCGCGCGCGATCCCGATCGCGCTGGGCATCACGCTGGTGGTCTACGGCGTGGTGGCAGCCACGGTGCTGGCCGAATTAGGCAGCGGTGCAATGGCTTCGGCCACGGCACCACTCGCCGATGCGGTGACCGCGGCGGGCTTCGGAGGTTTCACGCCGGTGGTCCGGGTCGGTGCGGCGGTGGCGGCGGTCGGCTCGTTGCTGGCGCTCATCCTCGGGGTCTCGCGCACCACACTGGCGATGGCGCGCGACCGTCATCTGCCGCACGCGCTGGCGGCCGTGCACCCGCGCTTCGGCAGCCCGTACCGCGCCGAGGTCGGGGTCGGTGTCGTGGTGGCCCTCTCGGCGGCCCTGGTCGACGTGCGCGGTGCGATCGGTTTCTCGTCCTTCGCGGTGCTGTTGTACTACGCGATCGCCAACGCATCGGCGTGGACTCTGGAGCCGGAAGGCCGGCGACATCAGACCATTGGGCGCAGGGTGATTCCGGCGGTCGGACTGGCCGGCTGCCTGCTGCTGGCGTCCCTGCTACCGCCGTCGTCCGTCCTCGCGGGCGTCTGCGTGGTGCTCGTCGGCGCGGTCGCCTACGGTATGCGAGCGTGGCTTTGCTGACATGGAAACGCGTCGACGCCCGGGCGGACAGCGACTTCGTCGTCGCCCCCGACGAACGGCTGAGCTGGGCGCGCACCATCGGTATCGGCGCACAGCACGTGGTCGCGATGTTCGGCGCCACGTTCCTGGTGCCGGTGCTCACCGGCTTCCCGCCCGCGACCACCCTGCTGTTCTCCGGCGTCGGCACGGTGCTGTTCCTGCTGATCACCGGTAACCGGTTGCCGAGCTACCTGGGGTCGAGCTTCTCGGTGATCGCGCCCGTGATCGCGGCGGTGGCCTCGCATGGCGCCGGCAGCGCGCTCGGTGGCCTGGTGGCCCTCGGCGTCACGCTGATCGTCATCGGGGCGGTCGTTGCGCTGGTCGGCACCCACTGGATCGACGTGACGCTGCCGCCGGTGGTGACCGGGGCGATCGTCGCGCTGATCGGGCTCAACCTCGCCCCGGCCGCCAAGTCGAACTTCGAGAAGGGGCCGCTCGTCGCCCTGGTGACCCTGGTGCTGCTGGTAGCGATGCTGGCCTTCTTCCGCGGCATGATCGGACGGCTGGCGATCTTCCTCGCGGTCGTCGCCGGGTATGTGCTGGCACTGATCCTCGGCGACGTCGACACCTCGGCCATCAAGACCGCGCCGTGGCTGGGCCTGCCCGAGTTCCAGACGCCGACGTTCACGTTGGCGGTGCTGCCGATGTTCCTGCCCGCCGTCATCGCGCTGCTCGCCGAGAACATCGGACACGTCAAGTCGGTGGGCCAGATGACCGACACCGAGGTCGACCCGGTGATGGGCCGCGCGATCGCCGCCGACGGCGTCGCGACGACGTTGGCGGGTCTGGGCGGCGGGTCGGCGACCACCACGTATGCGGAGAACATCGGCGTCATGGCGGCCACCCGTGTGTACTCGACGGCGGCGTACTGGGTCGCGGCGGCAGTCGCCATCATGCTGTCGCTGTGCCCAAAAGTGGGTGCGGCGATCTCGGCGATTCCGGCCGGGGTTCTCGGCGGCGCGACGGTCGTGCTGTACGGACTGGTCGGCGTGCTCGGAATACGGATCTGGCTGACCAATCACGTCGACTTCACCAAGCCGATCAACCAGATGACCGCCGCTATTCCGCTGATTATCGGCATCGCCGACTTCACCTGGCAGGCAGGCAATTTGACGTTCACCGGCATCGCTCTCGGCTCGATCGCCGCGCTGCTGGTGTACCACGGGATGCGGCTGCTGGGCTTCAGGCAGGGTCGAGCAGCGCCGACGGACCGCGAGTCATCATCTGCCGCGCCACGATGATCCGCTGAATCTCGCTGGCGCCCTCCCAGATTCGCTCCACCCGCAGTTCCCGGAACATCCGTTCGGCGACGTTCTCGCGCATGTAGCCCCGCCCACCGAAGACCTGCACCGCGCGATCGGCGACCCGGCCGGCCATCTCGGAGCAGTACAGCTTGGCCATCGATGCCTGGCCGTGCAGAGTCTTTCGGTCGTGGCCGGCGTCGATGGAACGGGCCACCTCGTAGAGCATCGTGCGGGCGGCGAACAGTTCGGTCGCACTGTCGGCCATCATCCCCGCCACCAGTTGATGTTCACCCAGTGGGCGGCCGTCGACGGTGCGGCTACGGGCGAATTCGGTCATCTCGTCGACCAGGCGTTGCGCGGCCCCCACGCACCGGGCCGCCACCATCATCCGTTCGAATCGGAACCAATCCTGGGTGAAGGTCATCGGGCCGCCCTCGGTACCCACCAAGTTCTCCAGCGGCACCCGCACGCCGGTGAACGAGACGATCGGGTGTTCATCGGCGATGTGATGCGAATACTTGGGAGTACGAACCACTTCCACTCCAGGCCACGGCAGGTCGACAACGAGGAGCACGTGGTCTCCGGTGTCGAGCACCGCCTCGACGAAGCAGTAATCGGCGAGGTTGAACGACGTGACATGCCACTTGGTCCCGTTGATGACGTACTCGTCGCCGTCACGGTGCGCGGTCGCCAGCAGAGCGGACACGTCGGATCCGGCGAACTCCTCGGTGATCGCGTATGCCTCGTGCTTCTCCCCGCGCACCGACGGCAGCAGCCAGCGTTGGAGTTGGTAGTCGGTGGCCACGTCGACCCACCACTGCGGCGGTGTCGCCATCACCCAGGCCAACCCATTGGTGACGCGCCCGCACTGCTCCTGCACCAGCACCTGCTGGAGCGCCGTGCAGCCCGGGCCGCCGACCGAGACCGGCATGTTGGTGGCGTAGAGCCCCAATTCGATTGCGCGGGCTTGGTGCTCGGCCGTCAGCTCCTTGGGCAGGATGCCACCAGCCAGCTCGGCTTCGACCTCATGCGGCATCAAGGATTCGACGAACTCGCGCGCCGTGTTCCGGATGCGTCGATCCGTTTCCGTCAGCCCGTACATGCCGCTCCTAACCCCTTGACTGAGCGTTCAGTCTATGCCAGCGTTGCAGGATATGACCAGCTCTCGCAGCGCCGACGTCGTGGTGGTGGGCGGTGGGACCGTCGGCGCCTGGACCGCCGTCCTGCTCGCCGAGGCGGGCGTGCGAAACGTCGTGCTCCTCGAGGCGAAGACCCTCGGCGACGGCGCCAGCAGCCGTGCCGCCGGCATGGTGCGCGCGCAGGGCGGCACCGAGACCGCCATTCGGCTCGGGCTTTTCACCCAGAGCTTCTACGCCGCAAGCGGGGACCGCTTCCCGCTGGATTGCGGCTTTGTGGCACAGGGTTACCTGATGCCGTGCTTCACCACCGCCGAGGTGGAGCAGGCGCATGCGCGGATCGCGCTGCAGCGCACGCTGGGCCTCGCGGTGGACTGGCTGTCCGCCGCTGATCTCGACGATCGACTGACGGGCCTGGCGCCCGGCGCGACGCTGGGAGCGTCCTACGCCGCCGGCGACGGATACATCGATGCGCCGCGCAACGTGCTCGCCTATACCGCCGCTCTGACCGCGCACGGCGTCGACATCCGGGAGCGCACCGCGTTCACAGGCCTTCGCACCGCGGGCGGGCGCGTCGTCGGCGTCGACACCTCGGACGGCCCGATCGACACCGACCGCGTCGTGCTGACGGGTGGGCCGCAGTTGGCGGAGGTGGGTGCCGCTGCGGGTGCCCGGATTCCCGCGGGCGGGACCCGCCACCAGGTGGTTGTCACCGCGCCGGTGCCGGGTCTCGACGTCGACGACCTGCCGATGGTCTTCGACGTCACCTCCGGAATCTATTGGCGGCCAGGCGAATCCGGTGGACTGCTGTGGGGTATGAGCAATCCCGACGAGGCACCGGGCGCGGCTACCGACTTCGACACCGGGTACTACCGCAAGGCGCGCGACCGCATGGAGGAGTTGTTCCCCGCGGTCAGGGGTCTGGGTCTGCGACGGGCATGGGCGGCGACGATCGACTACACGCCTGACCATCTGCCCATCCTCGGCCCGCTGCTGACGGACGACGGCCCTGTGTCGGGCGCGGTGGTGGCCGGCCCGGCCGGCCACGGGATGATGTGGGGCCCCGCGGTCGCGCAGGTCGCCGCGGATCTGACGACGGCCGGCGAATGCAGCTGGCTCGACCTCACCGATCTCGGGCTGGACCGCTTCGACGCCGAGGGCAATAGTCGCGTTGCGCCCGAACCGATCTCGCTGCCCTTCCCCGAGGCGGTTTCGGGTTAGCCGCGCGGTGGGCCCGCAATTTTGCATCCAGGGTTGTGGTTGTGTCGAATTCACAGCCAGGGGCGCAATATTCAGCCGATCTTCCTCGCGATTGCCAAGGCGTCGACGGCTACCACGCCGTTCGGTGCGACGATGACCGGGTTGGCCTCCACCGCGTCGAACTTCTCGCCATGGTCAGCGGCCATCTCCGAAAAGCTCACGACCACATCGGTCAACGCCTCGATGTCGGAGGCAGGTGCCCCGCGCCAGCCCGCGAGAAGCGGTGCCAGACGCAGGCTGTCGAGAAGTCGACGTGCCCCGGCCCGTGTCAGCGGCGGACAAGCCACCGCGCGGTCCGCCATCAGCTCGACCAATGTGCCGCCCGCCGCGACGATCACCAGCGGCCCGAACACGTCGTCGCGCACGAACCCCACCGAGATCTCCACCCCGTCGTCGACCACCGGCTCGACACTGACCGCGGGACCCAACCGCGACGCGATCGATGCGTATGCCTCCTTCACGTCGTCGTCGCCGCGCAGGCCGAGCGCCACACCCGCGACATCGGTTTTGTGCAGGGCGCCAGTGGTTTTCAGGACGACAGGGTATCCGATCGCACGGGCGACGGCGAGCGCCTCATCGAGCGAATCCGCCGGCGCAGACTTCACGACCGGGATTCCGTATGCGGCGAGCAGGTCCAGCGGCATCGCCGCATCGTCGATTTCGCGGCGAGTCCAACGCGCCGGCCCGGTTTCGACCGGCAGGGGCCAACGGCAGAGATGACCCAGCGCGGCCAAGCCGCTGCGAGCTCCTTCGAGCACCGGAATGCTGTTGTCGCGCAGACGTTGTGCCGTTGCACCATCGATCGCTGATGCGATCGAGGTCAAAACCGCCAGCGGCGTGTCCACATCCTCGGCGACGTCGAGCACCGCGTCGGCATACGCGGTGTCGTCGTCGAACTCGGTGACGAGGTCCACCGCAAGGGCTGCGACACCGACGCCGGGATCCTCGGCCATCGCCCGTAGGCAGCGTCCGAACAGGTTTCGGGTGTCCGCGCCGGTACCCCACACGTCGAGCGGATTGGTGGCGGTCAGCCCCTCGTCGAGCAAGTCGCCGAGCGTCGACAGCGTGGCGCCGGTCAGGTCGGCGAACTCGACGCCCAGATCATGGGCGAGGTCGGCCACCAGGGCACGCTCCGCGCCCGAATCATGCACGGTCCCCACGCCGCCGCCCCGAGATCGCCTCGGCGCCGAGAACAGCTCGAGGGTGTCGGCGAGCTCCGCCAGGTCGCCGACATGCACCGCACCGGTCGCCGCGCAGAACGCCTCCCAGGCGGCCCTATCGCCCGCCAGCGCACCCGAGTGAGCGGCCACCATCGCCCGGCCTCGCGGCGATCCGCCGACGGTCAGGACGACCACGGGTACGCCGTGTTCGGCGGCCCGTAGGAGTGCGCGGCGCAGTCGGGGCACAGCGCGAGGTGTTTCCATCAGTAGCGCGATGATCCGAGTGTCGGAGTCGCCGAGCGCGTAGTCGACGTAGTCCGCGGTGTCGGTCACGAGTTCCTGGCCGGACGACACCGCGAGGCGAAAGCCGAAACCCCGGTGGGCGCGCAAGAGTGTGGAGAACGCCGACCCCGAGTGGGTGACGAGGCTGATGCCGCCGGCCGGCAGCGGATCGGGCTCGAGGTAGCCCAGCGCGCGCACACCCAGTGCGTTGTTGACGAATCCCATGCAACCGGCGCCGCACAACGCCATTCCCGCTTCTGTCGCGATCGCGGTGACCTTCTCCCGCAGCGCGTGCGCGGTGCCGAACAGCACCGCCGATCTGGCACCGATCGTCGCGGCGGCTTCCAACTGCCCCACCAACGCGTCGTCGGGCACGCCGATCAAGACGACGTCGACCTCATCGTCAACGTCTGCCAGTGACGGCGCGCAAGCCGCGTCGCCGATCTTGTCATATCGCGGGTTGACCAAATGCACACGCGCCGAGCCGCGTTGAGCCTCCAGCACCATCCTCGAGCCGAAGCTGTTCGGCCGCGGGCTCGCGCCGACCACCGCCATCGATCGGGCGCCGAGCATGGCGGCCACCGCCGCCCGCCGCGCGTCGCTCACCGTCGGGGGCGGCGCCACGAACGTTTCTTGTCCGCCAACGCCGCCCGAGCCGCCTGCCAACCCGGGATGCCGCAGACCCCACCACCGGCATGGGTACCGGAGCCACCGTTGTACAGGCCCGCGATCGGAGTGCGATAGTCGGCGTAGCCGGGTGCGGGGCGCATGTGGAACAACTGCTCCAAGGACAGCTCACCGTGGAAGATGTTGCCACCGACCAGACCGTACTCCTGCTCCATCTGGTGTGGCCCGACGATATCGCGGTGCAGGATAGAGGATTTGAAGCCTGGCGCGACCTGATCGTAGAGGTCGATCAACCGGTCGGCGTATGCGTCGAGTTCCTCGGTGTGCGGCGCATCGCTCCACTGTGCGGGCACCCACTGGGTGAAAAGCGACATGATGTGAGTGCCATCGGGATTCAGCGTCTTGTCCAGGGTCGTCGGAATGACGCCGTCGCTGAACGGCATCAGCGCGGGGCGACCGGCGCGGGCGTCGGCAAATGCCGACTCGATGTACTCCATGGTGGGCGCCATCTCCACCGACCCCGTGTGGTGCTCGGCCTGGCCCGAGCTCGGGTCCGCCGTGAAGTTCGGTAGCTCGCCGAGTGCGAGGTTGATCTTCACCACGCCGCTGCGCGTCTTCCAGTGCTCGATGTCGCGGACGAAATCGTCGGCTAGTTCGGTGCGTGGAACGTGGTCGAGGAACGCGATCTTCGGGTGCAGCGTGGTGACCACCATCGGTGCGCGAAATTCCTCACCGTTCTCGAGAACGGCGCCGCGGACCCGGCCGCCGGACACCAGGAGGTTGGAAACCTTTGCCTTGGTGCGGATCTCGGCACCGAACCCTCTCGCAGCACGGGCGATAGCCTCGGAGACGGCGCCCATCCCGCCCTCGGGATAGCCCCAGCTGCCCAGCTGGCCGTCGCCGACGTCACCGATCGAATGATGCGCCATCACGTACGCCGTGCCCGGCTCGTACGGCCCCGCCCAGGTGCCGATTACGCCGTTGACCGCGAGCGCGCCCTTGATCTGCGGTGATTCGAACCAGTCGTCGAGCAGGTCGGCGATGCTCATCGTCAGCAGCCGAGTGATGTCGCCGGTGGAGCGCACCGTGATGCCACGCTGGCTCCACGCCAGCCTGGCGAGATCGAGCAGATCACCCGGGCGTTTCGAGCCGAGGTTCGGCGGCACCTGGGTCAACAGCGGCCCCATGACGTCGGCGATGCCCTCCAGCCACGCGTTCCACTTCGGCCACGCTTCGGCGTCCTTCTTCGACCACTTCGCCAGTTGCTCGTGGGTTCGTGCCGGATCGTCTTCGTAGATCGTCAGCGACCCACCCTCTGGAAACGCCTGGTAATACGGTCCCATCGGGTACACCTTGTAGCCGTGTCTGGGTAGATCGAGTTCTCGCACAATGGTCGGCGGCATCAGGCTCATCACATACGACAGCCGCGTGACGCGCAGATGCGGCGCGTCCTCCCAGGGCGCCTCGGTGGTCGCGGCGCCGCCGAGCGTGGCGCGGCCCTCCAACACGAGGGTCTTCGCACCCGACCGCGCCAGGTATGCCGCGGCGACCAGACCGTTGTGGCCGCCGCCGACGACCAGAGCGTCGTATTCATTCGTCATCGCAGACCCACTTTCGCCGCCGCCGAGAGTCCTGACTGACTGTTCAATCTAACGAAGTGTTACGCTACAGACAAGTAGCAGCGCCGCGACCATCGCGGTCAGTGGCCGCGATATCACCTAGGGGGAACACGTACGCCATGGCCGATCCCGCACCAGCGACCGAACAGAACGAAGCGCGTCGTATCGAAATGCTCCGTGCCGCAGCGGAGCTGATCTGTGAGCGAGGATTCGGCGACACCCGCATCGCCGACGTCGCCAAGCGCGCCGGCGTCAGCTCAGCGCTCGTCATCTACTACTTCGGCACCCGGGATCGATTGCTCGTCGACGCGTTGCGGCATTCCGAGGAGTCCTTCTACGAAGCCGCCGAGAAGATGCTGGCCGAGGTCAGCTCGCTGCGCGAACGGCTCTCGTTGCTGATCAGCTGGACGTGTGTGCCGGAGGGTGACTACGAGATACCCGGTGCGTGGGGATTGTGGTTCGACCTGTGGGCGCAGGCGTTTCGGCACGACGAGATCAAGGCCGGCCGAGCCGAACTCGATGCGCGGTGGCGCAAGATGATCATCGATGCGATCAGGTCGGCCGAGGCGTCTGAGTTCGACGAGAAGGTCGACCCCCACACCTTCGCGCTGGAGTTCTCGGCGCTGCTGGACGGGCTCTCGATTCAGGTTGCCCTGGAGGACCCGGAGGTCGACTCCGACGTCGCCTACGACATCGCCATGCGATTCGCCGAGCGGGAACTCGATCTCGCGCCCGCAAAGAAGAGCTTGAACGGCAGGGCGAAGGTTAAGAAGAGCTGAGTGCGCCGGCCTGCTCGGCCACCGGGTCGGTGATCGGCACGGCCGAACTGCGCTGCAGCACCCGGACCGCGTCATGCGTACAGACGCAATTACCTTCGTCCCCGGCTGATGCGTCACCGACGCCGGACCGGCATGGTTGGGCACCTCGACGATCAAGTCGGCAGAAGCCCCGACATCGACGTGCACCTGGGTGCAGTTGCCGAGATACACCACCTGTGACACGACGCCGTCAATGGCATTGCGGCCCGGCCCTATCGGGTCGCCGGGCGACTGCAGCGCGATGCGCTCCGGCCGGATCACGATGGCTGCCGCTCCGGTGCCTTGCGACTCGTCGACGGCCGCGCCGAGCCGGGTGTCCAGTGCCGAGCACACGGCCGTGCCGTCGGCTTTTTCGAGCACATCGGCGTCGAAGATGTTGGCAGCGCCCAAGAATCCGGCGACGAAGGTGGTAGCCGGTGCCGAGTAGATCTCCTGCGGTGGCCCGACCTGCTCGACGCGGCCGTCGGCAAGCACCGCGATCTGGTCGCTCATGGTGAGCGCCTCTTCCTGGTCGTGCGTCACGTACACGAACGTGATGCCGACCTCGCGCTGCACTGCCCGCAGTTCGAGCTGCAGCTGCTTGCGCAGCTTGGCATCAAGCGCGCCGAGCGGCTCGTCGAGCAGCAGCACCCTCGGCCGCAGCACCAACGCCCGGGCCAGCGCGACGCGCTGCTGCTGTCCGCCGGAGAGCTGCGCCGGGCGGCGGTTCGCATAATCGGTCATGCGCACCAGCTCCAGCGCCTCGCCGACACGTCGCCTGGTCTCCTCGCGCGATGACTTCTGGTACTTCACGCCGAACGCGACGTTGTCTGACACCGACATGAACGGGAACAGCGCATAAGTCTGGAAGACGGTGTTGACAGGCCGCTTGTGTGGCGGATCGCCTGCGACGTCACGCCCGTCGAGTTCGATCCGGCCCGAATCGGGTTTCTCGAACCCCGCGATCATCCTCAGTGTGGTGGTCTTGCCACACCCGGAAGCACCCAGCAGCGAGTAGAACTGGCCGGCGGGGATGTCGAGATCGATTCCGGTCACAGCGGGCACGCCGCCGAACGACTTCACCAGTTGGTCCAACCGGATCGCGCCGCCCGTCACGGAAGCCGCTCCGTTAGCGGGGCGCCAAGCTTCCGCGAAGCGGGCGAAGTTGGTCGCGAACCGGTCGACATCGTCGTCGTCGTGCTGAACGGACAACAGCCATTGCTCCACCTTCCCCCATGGCGGGAGGAATACCCCGCCATTGTGCTGCATGAGCCAGTGCAAGTGGCCGAGTCGGGCATCAATGGTCAAGAAGTCGCGGAACTCGCGCACCCGGTCGCGGCGGAAGGTCACGCACCCCTTGGCGCCGACGGTGACGACGTGCCAAGGGAAGTCGTGCCGGGCGATCACGTTCTCCAGCGAGGTGCGCAAGCGGTCGGCGAGCTCGTCCATGTGGGTATAGGCCTGCGGCGTAAGCACATCGGTGAGCGTTGCGCGTGCGGCCGCCATTGCCAGGGGGTTGCCGTTGAAGGTGCCGACCTGTTCGTAGCGACCGTCGGCGATCAACGACATGACGGGACGGGTGCCGCCGATCGCCGCTACTGCGATCCCCCCGCCGAGTGCCTTGGCCAGGCACACGATGTCGGGAACGACGCCGCTGCGCGCAGTGATGCCGCCGGGTCCCGTCGTGAAGCCGGTTTTGACTTCGTCATAGATCAGCAGTGCGCCGTCGGCGTGCAGTAGTTCGCGGATCGCGGCGAGGTAGCCGTCATCGGACGGGATGATGCCGGCGTTCATCATCACCGGCTCGAGGATCATCGCGGCCACCCGGCCCCGGTTCTCGTTGAGCGCACGCGCGACGGCATCGATGTCGTTGAAGGGCACCACGATCACGAGGTCGCGGATCGCGGCGGGAATCCCGCTGTTGCCCGCCACTCGGACGGGATGATCGCGCGGTCCCACTTCGTCGGCCTCAGGCAGCACCGAAACCTGCACCGAGTCGTGGTGGCCGTGATAGCAGCCCTCGACCTTGATGATGAAATCGCGTCCGGTTGCCGCGCGCGCGAGGTGGACGGCATCCATCGTGGCCTCGGTGCCGGAGTTGGCGAACCGCCACAACGGCAACTCGAAGCGACGCGCGAGCTCGTCGGCGATCCAGATGGCGTCCTCGGTGGGTTGCGCGAAGTGGGTGCCGCGGCGCACCCGGTCGCTCACCGCGTCAACGATCGCGGGATGCGCGTGACCGGCGATGGAGACGCCGTAGCCGCCATGCATGTCGACGTACTCGGTGCCGTCTACGTCGTAGACCTTCGATCCTTGACCATGGCTCATCCACACCGCTTGCGGTTGCGCGATCTGCCAATTGGAGGTCGCACCGCCGGCGAGATGCTCGCGCGAGCTGGCGATGAGCTCGGTGCTGCGCGGCTGACGGCGCAGAAAAACGCGCTCCTCGTCGGCAATCAGCTGGTCCACGCTTTCGACCCGACTCTGGGCCACCGACGAAGACACGGGAAACCTCCGCTCTGGAACGGTTGACTGAGCATTCAGTCTATGCGAGAGTCCTACCAGCGACAAGACGCGGAATCAAGGGGAGGCCCCGATGCCCACACCTCCGAACCGGCGGCAGTTCCTGACGCGCGCAGCGCTTCTCGCCGCCACCGCACCGACACTCGGCGCGTTCCTGCAGGCGTGTTCGAAATCCGGGCCGTCGTCCTCGGGGCCGAGTCTGACGCTGGCTGCGCCGAACAATCCGGTCAAGTGGGACATCGCCGACGACAACAAGCCGATCGCCGACGGTCTGGCGCCGGAGAAGGGCGCAACTCTTCAGCTCTACAGCTACGCCGACTACGTCAGTCCCGACGCGGTGAAGTCGTTCCAGGACAAGTACGGCGTGCAGGTCCAGATCTCGACGTTCAACGACACCGACGAGGCGATCACCAAGATCCGCGGCGGCAACGTCGACTACGACATCTTCTATCCGAGCTATGACCAACTGAGTCGACTGGTCTCGGGCAAGCTGTTGCGGCCGCTGAACCACAGCTACATACCGAACATCAAGAACGTCTGGGAAGGTTTCGCCAATCCTTGGTACGACCAGGAGTGGCGCTACACCGTGCCGTACACCATCTACACCACCGGCATCGGCTGGCGTAAGGACCAGGTGCCTGCCGACATCGCCGGAATGAAGAACCCGTACGACGCGCTGTGGGACCCGGCGTACAAAGGCAAGACCGCCGTCATCGATGACTGGCACACGGCGATGGCGATGGTGCTCCTGCGCCAAGGCATCACGGACGTCAACACGTCGTCGGCAGCGGATCTGAAGATGATCGGTGAGCAACTCAAGGCAATGGTCGCCGCGACGTCGCCGAAGGTCACCATCACGATGTACAACGACTTGCCCGCCGGCCAGCTCGGCATCTGCCAGATGTGGTCGGGCGACATCATCAATGCGCAGTCCTATCTGCCGGACGACCAGTCGACCGAGATCCTGCGGTACTGGTTCCCGGCCGACGGCAAGGGCTTGGTGGACAACGATTTGATGGTGCTGCTGCGGGGCGGCAAGAATCCTGTTCTCGCACACTTGTTCCTCAACCACATGCTGGAGCCCGAGGTCGCGATGCAGAACTTCGCGTCGATCGGGTACCAGCCACCGCAGAACTCCATCACGGCGGATTCTCTGGTGGCCCAGGACTTCATTCCCGACAACCTGCGCACCGCGATCGTCAAGCCGGAGTACTTCGAAACCGGCTACCGGTTGCTGGAACTCGACGCCGCGAACGACGCCGCCTGGCACAACGTGTGGCAGGCCTTCAACGCCGGCGGATCGTAGCGGCGGTGGCGGTCCCGATAATCGCTGCGCCGACGCGGGCCGCCCGACCGCGCCGCCAGCGCGGCCGCGGCATCTGGCCCGCGCTGGCCGCACCCGGAATCGCCTGGCTAGCCGTATTTTTCATCTTCCCGATGTACGTCGTGCTGTGCATCGTGTTCGGTCAGTTGGACCCGCTGTTCCGCACTCCCGTTCCGGTCTGGAACCCCCTGCAATGGGACCCCACCCAATTCACTTACGTGCTGACCCATATCGTCGGCCGCGACGGCGTGTTCGGGCCGGCGCTGCTGCGCACCGCGGTGTACGTCATCGTCGCCAGCTCGCTGTGCCTGCTCATCGCGTTCCCGGTCAGCTACTACGTGGCCCGGCTCTCGGGTAGACGCAAAGGCCTGCTGCTGGCGCTGCTCATCGCGCCGTTCTGGATCAGCTACATGATGCGAATGTTCGCGTGGGTCAATCTTCTTCAGGACGACGGTCTGTTCAACAAGACGCTCAGTCTTGGCGGACTGTTCCACGTCGACGTCAACTGGCTCGTCGGCCAACCGATGGTGGTGATTCTCGGATTGGTCTACGGCTATGTGCCCTACATGATCCTGCCGCTGTACGCCGGCCTCGACCGGCTGTCACAGCCCATGCTCGAGGCTTCGCGTGACCTCGGCGCCAACCGTGTTTCGTCATTCTGGCGCGTCACGCTGCCGCTCTGCCGACCGACGATCGTCGCCGCCGTACTGCTGACCTGCCTTCCGATGCTCGGCGACTACTTCACCAGCGACATGCTGTCCGCCTCGCCGAAGACCGCGATGGTCGGCAACCTCATCAATGACGGCGTCCAGTCCCCCGGGCAGACCGGGCAAGCGGGCGCATTCGTCATGCTCGTCTTCTTGGTTGCGCTCATCCCGATGCTGTACTACATCCGAGTGACGTCGCGCGGTAGCGAGGTGTCCTCATGAGAGGGCCCATCACCTGGTGGAACGATCCGTGGCGACCACCCCGGTTCCTGGTTGGCATCACTATCGGATACCTCGCGTGGTCACTGCTGCCGGTCGCGATCGCGGTCCTGTACTCCTTCAATGCCGGCCGGTCCCGAACCACGTGGCAGGGCTTCTCTTTCCGGTGGTACTGGGGAGACGAGACACTGTCGGTCTGGCACAGCGACGCCCTGCACACGGCCCTGGTGCAGACCGTGAAGCTGGGTGTGATCACCACACTGATCACGGTGCCGCTCGGCGTCCTGTTCGCCATCGGCATTGACCGATGGCGAGGACGATTGCCAGCGGGTGCGAACTTTCTCATGCTTATCTCCTTCGTGCTTCCCGAGGTACTGCTCGCGGTGGCTCTGCTGTTCGTGATCACCGCGGTCGCGGTGCCGATCGAACTCGGCACGACAGCTCAGGTGATCGGGCTGATCACGTTCCAGGTGTCGTATCCCGCCGTACTGGTTCGGGCCCGGTTGGCGACCATCGGCAACCAATACGAAGAGGCGGCAATGGATCTCGGTGCGTCGCCACTCGGTGCCCTGCGCAGGGTTATCGTGCCGATGTTGATGCCGGCGATCTTCGCCAGCACGGTTCTGGTGTTCGCCGACGTCATCGATGACTTCGTACTCGTGCGTTACCTCTCCGGGAACGCGTCGACCGAACCGGTGTCGGTGAAGATCTACAACACCGCACGCGGAGCACCCACACCGGCACTCAACGCACTGGCCACACTGTTGTTGGCGGCGGCCTTGGCCGCTGTTGTCATCGGCTTCCTGGTGTACCGCCACCTGACACGGACGGACACCACCACCAAGGACCGCGGAATCGGGGCCTTCGCCGGAGAGGTTTAATCACGTTGATCGACAACATCATTGGCGGACGACACGTGCCGTCGGCGGGGGGTGCGGTGCGCGAACTGACCAATCCGGCGACCGGTTCCGTGCACGCCGTCGCCACCGAGTCCAGCGCCGCTGACGTCGACCACGCTGTGGCCGCGGCGGCCGAAGCGCTACGCACATGGCGGCGAACCACCCCCGCCCAACGGTCATCGGTTCTGCTCGAAGCCGCCCACGCTCTCGAGGACCACGCGGAACACCTGATCGCCTCGGAGATCGCGGACACCGGCAAGCCACTGAACGCCATGCGCGACGAAGAGTTTCCCGCAAGCATCGATGTGATCCGCTTCTTCGCGGGCGCCTGCCGCTTGCCCGAAGGCCGCGGCACCGGCGAGTACATCGACGGCATCACGTCGGGTATCCGGCGCGAACCCGTCGGCGTCTGCGGACAGATCACACCCTGGAACTACCCCTTCATGATGGCGGTGTGGAAATGGGCACCTGCGGTCGCCGCGGGAAACACGGTGGTACTGAAGCCTTCCGAGCTGACGCCGTCGTCGACATCACGCATGGCGGCGTTGCTCATCGACGTCCTGCCGCGAGGAGTTCTCAACGTCGTGTGCGGCGGCCCCGAGGTCGGGGCCACGCTGGCCGCACATCCCGGCGTCGCGATGGTGTCGGTCACCGGATCGCCGCGTGCCGGCCGAGCGGTCGCACACGCCGCCGCGGACCGGTTCGCCCGAGTGCATCTCGAGCTCGGCGGCAACGCCCCGGTGATCATCTGTGAGGACGCGGATCTCGACCACGCCGTGGAACTGGTGGCATTCGCCGCGTTCTACAACGCGGGGCAGGATTGCACGGCGGCCAGTCGGGTGATCGCGCATGAGGACGTCTACGACGAGGTCGTCCAGAAGTTGACCAAAGCCGCCCGCGCGACGTCTATCGGCCCGGTCATCTCGGCCGACCATCGCGATCGGGTGCTGAAGATGCTGGCCGACACCCCCGCGCACGCGACGATCGTCACAGGCGGCAAGGCCCAGCGGCGCGAGGGATTCTTCGTCGAGCCCACGGTGGTCGCGGGACTGCGTCAGGACGACGAGCTGGTGCAGTCCGAGATCTTCGGTCCGGTGATGACTGTCCAATCGTGCGGCAGCGACGACGAGGCGATCGACATGGCCAACGGCGTCGAGCAGGGCCTGACGGCCAGCGTGTGGACGCATTCGCACTCGCGCGCAATGCGATTCCTGCGCGACCTCGACTTCGGCGCCGTGTCGGTCAACGCCCACGCACCGATGGGCTCGGAGCTCCCGCACGGCGGGTTCGGCTCCTCGGGCTATGGCAAGGACCTCGGCCTTTACGGTCTGGACGACTACACGAGGATCAAACACGTCGCGCATGCGCTGTAGACCGCGGCTCGCCCGCGCAGTAGGCTGACTGTATGTTCAAACGGGGCGCTCCGGCTCCGGTTCCGGCCGATGGTCTCGCTGCGGCGCTGGCCCCGTTCGGGCAGTCGCGGATGTTGCCGCGCGAGGCCTATGTCGACCCTGCGGTGTTCGAATGGGAGCAGCACAACATCTTCTCCGGCTGGACCTGTGTCGGGCACGCATGCGACCTCGACACCGTGGGCGCGCAGAAAGCGGTCCGAAACGGTCCTCACTCGGCACTGTTGGTCCGCGGCGACGACGACATCGTCCGCGCCTTCGCCAACACCTGCAGGCATCGCGGCCACGAGTTACTCGCCTGCAATGCCTCGACGAAGGGGCGCCGCATCGTGTGCCCCTACCACTCCTGGTCGTATCGCCTCGACGGCCGCCTGCGCAACGCGCCCGGCTTCCGCGACGTCGAGGGTTTCGACACCAGCGAATTCGGGCTTGCCGAACTGCGTCTCGAGAACTGGCATGGCTGGCTGTTCGTCGACCCTAGCGGAACTGACGTCGAATTCGGCGAGCACGTGGCGGGTTTGGAGGAAGTCATCAGCCCCTACTGCCCTGAGGACCTGACCGTCGTGGCCCGCCACTCCTACGAGCTGGCGACCAACTGGAAGGTCATCGCCGAGAACTACCAGGAGTGCTACCACTGCTCTGCCATTCATCCGGAACTGTCGCGCATCAGCCCGCCGACCAGCGGCGAGAATCTCGACCTGAAGGGCTCCTGGATGGGCGGCTGGATGTCGATAGTTGAAGGCGCCGAAACGATGTCACTGACCGGGGAGAGCGGTGGCGTCGCCATTGACGGCCTGTCGGAGCACGAATTGCGCAGCGTGATGTATCTCGTCGGGTTTCCCAACCTGTTGGTGAGCTTGCATCCCGACTATGTGATGACGCACCTGATGACCCCGCTGAGTGCTGACCGCACGCATGTCGAGTGTGCGTGGGCCTTCCCGAAAGAGGTTGCTGCAAAACCTGATTTCGACCCGTCCTACGCTGTCGACTTCTGGGATCTGACCAACCGGCAGGACTGGGCGGCCTGCGAATCCGTGCAGCGGGGCCTGTCCTCGCCGCACGCCCGGCCTGGACCACTATCACCCGACGAGGATGGCGTGTACCAGTTCGTGACGCGCGTCGCTAGGGCGTACTCCGGTGCCGCTGGCCCCGCGCTGGAACACCATTGACCCCGTCGACCGACTGCGCATAAGTGGCGACCGCGAAAGCGGTCGCGGCTCCCATCACCGTGAGGGCGTGCGGGTCGATGTTCTCGATCGAGTCACGCGGTGTGCGCCACGCAGGATCGAACGGGGCGCCGGCCTTACCACCCCAAAGTCTGGCCTGCACTTCGGTTTTCCGCTGTGATGCTCCCGTCGTCAGGCCGCCTATCGGAACGCCGGCAGCGAGGAAGGGATAGTAGTCGGTGTTCCTGGCCAGAGGCATATCGGCAGGCCGCACTCCCGCCGAGTTGAGGTATCCCGCCAGGGTGCGCTCGATGCCTGCCGAACCCTGCGGCACCGCGTTTATGGGGATGTCGGGGTTTGGCTGGGCTGACTGGTCACCGTCGTACGTGAAGTACCCGGCGTTCGGTGAGCCGACCATATCGAGGTCCAGATACATTGCGATGTCGTCGAGTTGTTCGCGCGGCAATCCGCGCACGTACTTCGCCGGGCCCTGTAACGCGTACTCCTCCGATCCCCAGAGCGCGAACCGCACTGCATTGGTGGTCTGGGTCTGTGATCCGAGCGCTGCCGCGGTCTCGAGCACCGCCGCCACCCCGGAGCTGTCGTCGTTGATGCCGGGGCTCTTGGGAGCGCTGTCGAGATGGGCACCGACCATGACGACGTTAGATGAGTCACCGGTCTTGCTCTGCGCCAGCACATTTCGAACCTTCTTCATGGCGGGCCGGCCATCCAAGACTATTCGGACCGGCGCGTTGGTGCGGCGTAGCGCCGCGTCGGCGTTGCTGTCGATGACTCCCACCGGGATCGTCAGTTTCTCGTAGTAACCCGGCGGGAACAGGCCGGCCGGAGCGCCCCTCGAGCTGGCGGCGCTGACGACGAGCAGTCCGACAGCACCTTTGGCAACGGCGGCGTTCTGCTTGTCGACGACCGAGCATCCGGTGTCATCGACGACCGCGATCGCGCCCTTTACCGATACCGCACCATAGTCGGCGGCGGCTGCAACCCGCCCTCTTCTGCGGACGCAGAGAGGTCGCGTTGAGACCCCCTGGCGGCGTCACGACGAGTAGAGAGGCTTGGTCGACGCGGATAACTGGCGGCACCGACCGTCAACGCCGGGTTGCCGCCCTGAATCCGATCGAGCACCTCGACCTCGGGCGTCTGGACGTCGAATCCCTTGTCCCTCAGGAATTGCGCGGCATAGTCCACGCTGGCTTCGTAGCCGGGCGTGCCGTAGGCCCTGGTGTTGTTGTTGGCGTCGGCGATCTCCTGCAGCTTGCGGAGATGTGCCATCATGCCGTCCGTGCTGACCTTGCCCGCCAGTTCCGTCGGCAGATTCTGCGATGCTCCACCACCGGATTCATGAGAGGCGCACGACGTCAGCATCGCGACGAGTCCGACAACCGCCGCCCATCGCATCATGATTCGATCTTGTGCCGTGTGCGGTCGTCGCGGACCGGAATCCCGTTGCGACCACCTTGATCTTGCGCATAGATGCCAACCGAATACGCCACACCGCGACCATTGATCTCCATCGCAGTGCGGTTGATGTGGTCCAGGGTGTCGGTGTCCTTATGGTAGTTGGGATCGAACGGTTGGCCCGCTTGACCTCCCCACCGTTCGGCCTGGGCAGGGGTCATCTTCTCCTCGGCGCCGGAGAAGATGCCACCCGCGGGAACACCGGCCAGGGTGAAACTGCTGTAGTCGGACCGGCCTTCGAAGTTGATGTCCTCGGGCGACTTTCCGGCATCCTTCAGATAGGCCACCAGCGTGCGCTCGATTCCCGCCGACCCCTCTGGTACCCGGGGTATGGGCTGTTGGTCGTCGGGTGCGGCGGACTGATCGCCGTCGATGGTGAAGTAACCGGCGTTGGGCGAGGCTAGCATGTCGAAGTTGAGATAGAGCGAAATATCCTTGAGCGCATCGACATCCAGCGATTGCACATAGTTGCTCGACCCCAACAGTCCCTCCTCTTCGGCGCCCCAGAAGCCGAACCGGACCGCGTACTTCACCTGTGGAGAGCTGCCCAGTTGCATCGCGGTTTCCAGGATTGCTGCCGAGCCAGAACCATTGTCATTGATGCCCGGACCGTCGGGGACACTGTCGAGGTGCGCGCCGATCATCACGACATCGGAGGTTGATCCGGTCTTGGTCTGAGCGATGACATTGCGTGTCCGCTCGACGCGTACGCCCGCGTGCAGCTTGATGGTGGCGTCACCGTGATCGCCGCGCAGACGTGCGCCGGACGCCTTCGTGATACTGATGACGGGTATCTTCACATCCGTCGCCTCGCCGAGCGTGCCGCCCATCTCGTCGCCGTCGACATTGTTGGCGACGATCAGCGCGACCGCGCCGCGTTCCGCGGCGATCGCTTGCTTCTCGCCGAACTGGCACGTGCCACGGTCCACGAGTACCACTGCGCCCGCGACCGGAAGCCCGTCGTAGTCAGAGGCGGTGCAGCCCGGCGAATCGTCGGCAGGGGCCGCCACCAGCGGACCGGATATCCCGTCGGGTGGGGTGCCGATGGTGAACTCCAGCGGCCTGGCGGCGATCGTTGCCCCGCTGACACTGAGAGCGGGTTCGTCGGCGAACGGCAGCCGCACCTCGAACTCGGGGGTTTGGACATCGAAGCCCTTGCCCCGCAATGTATTCGCGACATAGTCGACGCTGGCGTCGTAGCCGGGAGTGCCCAGGGCACGGGTGCCGCCGTTCGCGTTGGCGATCTCCTGCAGCTTGGCCAGATGCGCGATCATCGCGTCGCCGGTCACGCGCTGTTTCAGCTTCTGCGCGAAATCGACTGCGGCCGCGCTTGGCCCGGCCGGCTGTACCGTCGGCTGCGGGCGAACGTCGCGCCCACACCCGCCCAGAGTCATGGCCGCGGCCATCGCCAGCGCGCCGAGCTTCAACCACGTCGTCTGTCCCATCGCCCACCACGTTAGCCGGGTCGTTCCGGTTTCCGATGGCGCTACGACTAAAGGACGGTCAACACCAACGGCGTGGAGACGAGGCTGGTGGCGCCTTGTTGATCGGTCACTGTGAACCAGATCGTCCTGGTCGAGGGGAGGAGGGTGTTGGTCGCGAAGAACGTCACCGACTGCAGCGCCTCCTGATACTGCGCTACCGTGCCCAAACCAGTCAGCGTCAGCGTTCCT
Organism: uncultured Actinomycetota bacterium; assembly: GCA_963793055.1. Classification (GTDB taxonomy): domain Bacteria; phylum Actinomycetota; class Actinomycetes; order Mycobacteriales; family Mycobacteriaceae; genus Mycobacterium. The sequence goes on from CAWBYS010000007.1 coordinate 243,393, forward strand.
GAGCTGTAGTTACCGACGATATCGCTACCCAACGGCTGCGTGAACGCGAGGACGTCTCCCGCCGTCAGGCCGAGGACGATCGAGATGCTGGCACTCGCGATGAACGATGAGTCGTCGACGATGGTGGTCAACGGGCTCGGCACCGCCGCCGTATTTCCTGAGTCGTACGTCTGGACCAGCGAGGTAGTGACGACGGGGGCCGTATTGGCGAGCACAGTCACCCCGGCGGGGTCGAACAACTTATCTTGCACTTTCAAGAGAACCGATTGCGCTGCTATGCGCACAGCAACGCTCCCTAGTCGGATTACTGACGCACAGAGAGATTTGCTGATGCAAAGATTCTGTCGCCGACACATCGACTAGATGGATCCGCGTGGGTACAGGTCTCGCCGATCAGGCGTCACGCATGTTCAGCACGACGCTCGCTGCGACGAAGACGAACGCTACGAAGACCGCGAAATAGACCAGCGAACCGACCGCGCCCCATGGCATGGCGTAATAGGGGTACAGCCACGGAACGCCAGTGAAGACGAAGATGTTCGCGAACGGTAAGTAGGGCCCGACTCGAGGCCCGATGTCGGGCAGGTTGGCCATTATCGGCTCGACCACCAACGGCCACAGCAGCAGAACCGCGACGGCGCCCGGCCCCGCGCGCAACAATGCGCCGACACCCACGCCCAGCACGGCGGCCAATACCCCGTACAGCGCCACGGCACCCGCAAGGTGCCACACAGCCGGAGAAGACAGTGACAGCTCGGCCCCCGCCGGCGGCACGGCGAACAGTCGGGCCACCAATACCGAGCACACTGCCAGTACTGCCGCAAAGGCGGCCGAAAATACCGATGTCACAATGCCTTTGGCGATCAGTACCTTGGTTCGCTCCGGCGCGGCGATGAACGTGGTGCGAATCATTCCGGTGCGGTATTCGGCCGTGACGGTCATCGAGGCCGACACCATCAACACCGGGACGCCGAAGACGACCACGCCGAGCGCGGCGTTCTCGGGCCCGAACGACGACCAGGGACTTGCTAGCGCACCCTGCAATGCGGCCAGCATCAGACTGATGGCGGCGACGGCGCCCGCGATCCACAGCGTCGCGCGCGTCGTCGACAGTTTGATCCGTTCGGCGTTGACCAACCCGACCGCGCTCACGGGTTCGCCGTCCGGTACTCGACGGCCTCGTCAGTGAGTTTCATATACGCCTCTTCGAGCGACGCCTGCTGGGTACTCAACTCGTGCAGCGTGATTCCGTTGCGCCCCGCGAGGTCACCGACCGCTTCGATCGCCGCACCACGCACCAGCAGCGCTGAGTCACCCGGCTCGTGATGCGCCATCAACCCGGCCTCGGTCAGCGCCCGGCGCAGCTCATCCAGTTGTGGGCTGCGTACGCGCACGGTGTCGGCTCCGGAACGGCTGACGAACTCGCTCACCGTCGTCGACGCGATCAGCCTGCCCTTCCCGATCACCACCAATCGGTCAGCGGTGTTGGCCATCTCGGAAAGCAGGTGGCTGGACACGAATACAGTCCGGCCCTCCCCCGCCAGCGTTCGCATCAGCGTGCGAACCCAGCGGATCCCCTCGGGGTCCAGGCCATTGACCGGTTCATCGAACAGCAGCACCGGTGGATCGCCGAGCATCGCGCCGGCGATGCCCAGTCGCTGGCTCATACCGAGGGACAGCGCGCCAGCCTTCTTGTCCGCCACCGAGGCCAGGCCGACCATCTCGAGTACCTCGTCGACCCGTTTTGCGGGTATGCGGTTGGTCGCCGCCATCCAGCGCAGATGATTTCGCGCCGACCGGCTGGGATGTGCCTGCCTGGCGTCCAGCAGCGCGCCGACCCGGTGTAGCGGGTCGGTCAACCGGCGGTAGGGCTGCCCACCGATCGTGGCTGTGCCCGCAGTCGGACGATCCAAACCCAGGATCAATCGCATCGTGGTGGTCTTACCCGCGCCGTTGGGCCCCAGAAAGCCCGTCACCATGCCGGGCTCTATCGAGCAGGTCAGATCGTCGACGGCCCGCGTCCGGCCGAAGACCTTGGTCAGGGCCGACAACTCGATCATCGGCCCATGATTTCAGGCGGCCGCCGCCACGACCAGGTCCGCCACCACTCGCATACCTGCTGCGTTGGGATGTAGCGGCTTGGGGCGGCCGGGGTTGACGAGCGCCCAAAGGTCGAAGGCTGTCGTCCAAGGATCGGGCGACCAGGCGTGATGCGCACGGCTGTGCTCGGCGGCGGCCACCAGGCCGCATCCGGTCTCGACCGCCGCCGCGGCAGTCAGTTGTTCCAGCCTGGCGGCGACATGGCGGCCGGTGTCGACGTCGGCGTCCGACAGCGGCGGCGCGGAGATGCCTTGCGGCGGAAGCAAGGTGAGGTAGTCGACAAAGAGCACCTTGGCCCGCGGCGATCGCTGCCGCAAAGTTCGGCCGACCTCTTCGAGTGAGGTGGCCACCTCGTCCAGCGCCCGATCACGCGCGCTGGGGTCAAGCATTTCCCGCAGCCTGCCACCCAACATCGGCAATGACCGCATCGGGCTGGGCAGTCCGGCCGCGAAAAGCATTGGCACATAACCAACGTCGTTGCCGCCAATTGTCACGGTAACGAGCTCCTCTGTGCCGTTGAGCGCGTCAGCCTGAGGTGGCGCTCCGTGTTGCGACTCGGCGAGCACATTCGCAGTGGTGGCACCCGAGTACGTCACGTCGACGAGGTCGAGACCCAACCGTTCGGCCACCAGATGCGGATAGTTGCGCGCCGAACGTCCCGCAAGAAACGGTGCACCGTCAGCCCGCGGACTGATTCCCGGCCCGGCAGCCATCGAACTGCCAAGCGCGACATAACGGCTCATAACGACGGGCTTGACGCCTGCGCCCAGAATCGTTTCGGGATCCTGCCCGCCTGCCGGGCGAGCAAGCCGGCGGTGACCGCCGCCGCCATCGCGGCGGCCATCGTGGGTGGATCGGCGGCGCGGGTGACAGCAGTAGCCAAAAGCACTGCATCGCAACCTAACTCCATTGCCAACGCCGCATCACTGGCGGTGCCGATGCCCGCGTCGAGGATCACCGGTACCGAAGCTTGCTCGACGATCATCTCGATGTTGTGCGGGTTCGCGATGCCAAGCCCGGTGCCGATGGGCGACCCCAACGGCATCACCGCCGCGCAGCCGGTGTCTTCGAGCCGACGCGCCAGCACGGGATCATCATTGGTGTAGGGCAGCACGACAAAGCCGTCGTCTACCAATTGCTCTGCCGCCCTGACCAATTCGATCGCATCAGGCAGCAGGGTGCGCTCGTCGGCAATGACCTCGAGCTTCACCCAATCCGTCTGCAACGCTTCCCGCGCCAGCTGCGCGGTCAGCACTGCCTCGGCTGCACCACGACAACCAGCGGTGTTCGGTAGTGGCGCGATCCCCAATCGGTTCAGCAGATCGAGGACTCCGGTGCCGCCTTCGCTATCGATGCGGCGCATCGCGACCGTCGTCATCTCGGTGCCCGACGCGATGAGCACCTCCTCCAGCACCGCGAGGTTGGCCGCACCCCCGGTGCCCATGATGAGTCGCGAGCCGAACTCGCGGCCGGCGATCGTCAATTTGGAATCAGCCACCCTGCACCGCCGTCACCACCTCCACGCGTGCCCCGTCGGACAGCGCGGTCTCCCACTCCGATCGGGGCAGCACCGACCAGTCGATCGCCACCGCGATGCCCTTCTCCGGATATCCGAGATGCTCGAGCAGCGCCGCCACCGTGGTGTGCTCGGCGACCTCGACTGCTTGATCGTTCACGGTGACCTTCATCGCGTACCCACTAAACCAGCCTCGGGCAACGGCGCGCCGGTCAATTCGCCCACAATTGCCTCGGCCGTCCACGGCGCGAGCAGGAAACCGTTGCGACCGTGGCCTGCAGCCACCAGGGTGCGCTCGTCGAGGCGCCCGACGATCGGCAGACCGTCGGGCGTCACCGGCCGCAAACCGGCGGCACATTCCGCGAATTCGTACTCGCCCAGTGCCGGCATCACCGTGCACGCATCGTCGAGCAGTTCCCGCACGCCCGTCACGGCCGGCGCGGTGTCGCGGCCGTGTTCGTATTGCGTCGCACCCACCACCACGCCATCGGCCCGCGGCACGAGATAGACCTGACGCCCGTGCACTCTGGCGCGAATCACGCGCTGCGGCAGCGGCATACATCCGCGACGCCAACGCAGCCGAAGGACCTCACCCTTAACCGGCCGGATCGGCAGTCCTGGCCACAGGGCCGGCGCGTCGATGCCGTTCGCGATCACCACGCTGTCGGCGTCGGCCTCCGTCAACGAACCGATCGGTGGCGCCCATTGCACGCCCAGCCGTTCACAATGTGCTGCGAGCGCGTCGACGACCGCCCGGTTGTCCACGGCCAGTTCGGTTTCGGCGACAAAGCCGTGACGGATCCCCTGCGCCAGCAGTGGCTCCACCTCACGCGCCGCGGTGGTGAGCGTCACCGGATGTCCTTGCGCAGAAAGCCATTCACCGACGGTCTTCAAGTCGGCGGCGTCAGCCCGGTCGACGGCGACGACCAACGACTCGTGCGCCGTCACAACGCTGTCGGGCAGGCCGTCGAGGAACCCGCCGTGCCACAACCGCAGCGACGCCAATCCCAGCTGCAGCGCACGTTCCTCACCCGGCCAACCCTCGCTGTGCGGTGCGAGCATTCCGCCGGCCACCCATGACGCGCCGGGATCGTCGCTACGGTGCACCCGCACGGTCCAGCCGTCGAGTGCCGCCCTGCGGGCAACCGACAGCCCGATGACGCCGCCGCCGACGACTGCTAGTGATCCCTTGGACATAACCCCTTCCTTCGCCGGCATGACCCGGATCAGGTCTGACGGTAAGGGCAGGGCGTGCCGACTCTCAGTCCCCGGTCCCGGGACTCCCGTGTCAGCTGTCCAGGGTACTAGGACCGGGCGAAGACCACCGGCGCCTCGATCTTCGGCGTGCGCTGGCGCCGCCGCGCCGCACTCAACAGCATCTTGGGTCGAAGCAGCCGGTCAGGGGGATCGAGCAGACCCACCACACGAACGAACTGTTCAGCGACGGATACGTCGGTCTCATACGCAGCCTGAAGGCGTTCGGCGTACTTGTTGGACAGTCGCAGGCCCAGCGGTCGATCGCCTTCGACTTCCGGCATGTTGAGGTCTCCGCCGGCCGCGAACCGCCACGCGACGCCGATCGGTTTGGCCGCCGCACGGAAGTATCGGCGCGCCAGATCCTTCTGTCCCTCCCGCAGGCACTGGCCGAGCGCTTGCGCCTCCAGCATCGCCACGGTCATGCCCTGCCCGTAAATGGGATTGAAGCTGCACATCGCGTCTCCGAGCACCACAAGACCGTCGGGGAACCGACTGAGTTTGTCGAACCGACGCCACCGGCTTTCCGGATAGCGGAACGCGCACGCGTCACCAAGCGGCTCACCTGCACCGATCGCCTCCACCACGTGTTCGGGTGTGAAGCCGCGGATGAACGCGATCATCTCAGCCAAGTCGCCGGGAGGCTCACAGCCGGCCATGCCGAAGACAGTGAGCATCCACGTGTCGTTCTCGTAGCTGAACATCGCCATTCCGGTCGGCCTGCCGGGAACGGCGCCGACCAGCACGATCTTCTCCCCCAAGGTGCCCGGCGGTAGGCGCAACAGTTGACTCGAATATGTCACTCGCACCTTGATCTGCTCCTCGGGCGGCCTGTCGTACCCCAGCGCTTCCAGGAATGCCGGCGTCCGCGCGCCCCGACCGGTGACATCGACAACCAGATCCGCGTTCAGCAGGTGCTCACGGTCGCCGCCGTGAGGCCTGACCCGCGCACCGGTGACCCGGTCCCCGTTCGCCGATGTCGCCAGCCCGACGACGTCGTACTCGTCAAGGATCGTCACATTCCCTATGGCGCGAAGCCGTTGCCGGACAACGCCTTCCAGAAGTGGCCGACTCGGTACATAGACAGCGGGCACATTCGCGAAGCCGCCGCTGCGAGGGATCAGATGACCCGCGAACGACAGATACATCTCGGACAGGTCGCGATAATCGATCGAAGGGACTCCAGCGGCCTCCAGATCCTCGGCGAACCCCGGGAAGAACTCGCCGAGCACCGCAAGGCCCCGTCCCAGGATCGCGTGACCGTGCCTGCCCTGCGGAACGCCCCGCCGGTTGGCCGCCGCCTCCGGCAGCACGTCGCGCTCGACGACGGTCACCGCCTCGTAGAAGTCCGCGAGGACACGTGCGGCAGACAGCCCGCCCATGCTCGCGCCCAGCACCACCGCATGTTCGCCGATTTTTGCCATGAGTCGACCATGTCGCCGCACCTCAGGAGCGAATAGCGTAGTCGGCTACTCCAACGCCTCGCACGCGATCGCTACCGTCGCGGTGTGCACCAACCCTCACAACGGCTGACGACGGCGTCGCTCTACCTGTGTACGGACGCGCGACGCGAGCGCGGCGACCTCGCCGAGTTCGCCGATGCGGCACTCGCCGGCGGCGTCGACATCATCCAGTTGCGGGACAAGGGTTCGCGCGGTGAGCAGCAGTTCGGGCCACTCGAGGCGCGCGAGGAACTCGAGCTACTGGCCACCCTCGCCGATGCGGCGCGACGCCACGGCGCACTTTTGGCGGTCAACGACCGGGCGGACATCGCACTGGCCGCGGGCGCCGACGTGCTGCACCTCGGCCAGGACGACCTGCCGTTGGCCGTCGCGCGCGACGTCATCGGGTCCGAACCGCTGATCGGCCGGTCCACGCACGACGCAGAGCCAGGTGTCCGCGGCGATCGACGAAGCCGTCGACTATTTCTGCGTCGGCCCGTGCTGGCCGACCCCGACGAAGCCCGGCCGACCGGCGCCGGGACTCGACCTCGTCCGCACGACTGCCGAATTGGCAACGGAGAAACCATGGTTCGCCATCGGCGGCATCGATGCGCATCGGCTGCCCGAGGTCCTCGAGGCCGGCGCGCGCCGGATGGTGGTCGTGCGCGCGATCACCGCCGCCGAGGACCCACGGGCCGCGGCGCGACACCTGAAGGCGGCGCTCAGATCCTGTCCGTTGAGTAGCAAGCGGGATCGACGCCGTGACCTCGCGTAGCCGTTGCCAGCTCGCCGCGAATCCGGGGTGCAGCGGTAGCTCGACGCACCTCGTCCACGCCGACCCACCGCAGTTCCGCGCTCTCCCGGTTGGGCGTGGTCTCCAGCAGTTCGGGCGCATCGGCGATGACGGTGGTGTAGGTCCAGTAGGAGCCACCGGCACCCGAGACTCGGCGGTGATCACCGTCGTGCGCACAGTGAGCCAGATCGGCTGGCAGACCCGCTTCCTCGTGCGCTTCGCGAACAGCGGCCTGTTCTGCGGTCTCGTGGCTGTCGCGGGCGCCGCCGGGCAGACCCCAGGTCCCGCCTTGATGACTCCACGGCGCGCGGTGTTGCAACAGCACCGCGGCCGACCCGTCGGGCCGTGGCGCCCGCAGCAACAGGCCGGCCGCACCATGCCTGCCCCAGAATGCGGCGCCGGTGTCGGACACCACCCAGCCGTCACCGTCGCCGCGCACGGGTTCAGAATACGGACGCGCGTCGTCGCTGAAGCTCTTAGAATTCTTTTATAGAGTTGGGAGCGATCGGAAACGATAGCCGGAGAGCAAAGATGAGGTCGGCGCAGACGTGACTGTGGAGTTGGCGCACCCGTCGACCGAGCCACTCGCGTCGCGGTCGCCCACGACACCAGCGCATCAGCGCTGGTGGTTCCTCTGGACCACCCCAGGCCGGATCCTGACCATCGGATGTCGTGCTGTCCGCGTTAGTGATCGCCAGCGCGTTCGCCACATCGACGACGATCAACAATCGCCAAGAGGCGCTGACCACGGTTCTCAATCACACCGAGCCGCTGTCGTTCGCGGCCGGCCAGCTCTACACGACGTTGTCGGTGGCCGACGCCGCCGCGGCCACCGCGTTCATCGCGGGCACCGAACCACGCGCCGTCCGGCAGCGCTACGAGCAGGCGATCACCGACGCGTCCGTCGCGGTGACCCGCGCGTCGAGCGGGCTCACCGACGAGCCGATGGTGCAGCTGCTCGGCCGGCTCAACGCCCAACTCTCGGTCTACACGGGTCTCGTCGAAACCGCGCGGACCAACAACCGGGCCGGAAACCCGGTCGGCTCGTCGTACCTGTCCGAGGCGTCGGCGTTGATGCAGACCCAGATCCTGCCCAGCGCTCAGCGGCTGTACGAGGAGACGTCATCGCGGGTGGACGCCGAGACCACCGCGTCGACGCGGATTCCCGGACCAGTCATCCTCGTGGTGCTCGCGACGTTGTTGTTCGGGGCGTTCGCCAACCGCTGGCTGGCGCGCCGGACCCGACGGCGCATCAACATCGGCTTCGTCGCGGGCGGTCTTGCCGTACTCGTCATGTTGATGTGGGTGGGCACGGCACTGGTGATCTCGACCGCCGACAGCCGCAGCGCGAAAAGTACTGCGGCTGAGTCGCTGAAGACCGTCACCACGCTCGCGATCACCGCGCAGCAGGCGCGCGCCGACGAAACGTTATCGTTGATCCGGCGCGGCGACGAAAGCGTCCGCAAGCAGTCCTACTACCAGCGCATCGACATGATGGAGCAGCAGCTGTCGGAGTACCTCGACCGCGACGACGCGATCGACAAGAGCGACCTCGCCGACGCCGAGCAGTTGCTGAAGCGCTGGCGCGCCGCCGACGATCGGATCAACGCCTACATCGGCGTCGGCAACTACCAGGCCGCGACCCAGGTCGCGCTGGGCACCGGCGAGGACGACTCCACCCCCGCCTTCGACAAGCTCGACGAGGCGCTCACCAAGGGCATCGAGGAGAGCCGCAACCAGTTGCGCAACGACATCCAGCAACGCGTTCCGGGTGCTGTCGGGTGCGACGGTCGGCGCCGCCGTGCTCAGCGTCATCGCCGCCGTGGCGGTGGCGCTGGGGTTGTGGCCGAGGCTTAGTGAGTACCGGTGATGAGCGCTCGCGCGAAGAACAGACAACGGGTGATGAGCGCTCGCGCGAAGAACAGACAACGGGTGATGAGCGCTCGCGCGAAGAACAGACAACGGGTGATGAGCGCTCGCGAGAAGAAAGACTCGGATGATCATGCTCGGCTCGCCGCGGCGGTGTTGATGACCGGCTGCGCGCAGGCCGCATCGGTGACGCCGATACCCGGCGTCACGCTGGCTCCCCCGACCCCTGCCGGTATGGAGGAGGTACCGCCCGAGCCGGTGCGCGTGCCCCGACGAGGAGACGGACGACTGCAACCGCACCGCGAGCCTGCGGCCGTTTGACCAACAAGGCCGAGGCGGACGCGGCCGTCGCCAACATGCAAGGCGCGCGGGCGGCTGATCGTCGGCCTCGACATCGGCAGCAACCTGTTCTCTTTCCGTGACCCGATCACCGGGGAGATCACCGGTTTCGACGTCGACATCGCCGGCGAGATCGCCCGCGACATCTTCGGCACGCCGTCACAGGTCGAGTACCGCATCCTCTCGTCGGCCGACCGGATCGCGGCACTGCAGAACAATCAGGTCGACGTCGTCGTCAAGACGATGACCATCACCTGTGAGCGCAAGAAACTGGTCGACTTCTCGACCGTGTACTTCAACGCCAACCAGCGGATCCTGGCGCCTCGGGATTCGACGATCTCGCAGCCGTCGGATCTGTCCGGAAAGCGGGTGTGCGTCGCGAAGGGCACCACATCGCTGCAGCGCATCCAGGAGATCACGCCGCCGCCGATCATCGTCGGGGTGGTCACGTGGGCGGACTGTCTGGTGGCCCTGCAGCAGCGGCAGGTCGACGCGGTCAGCACCGACGACTCGATCCTGGCCGGGCTGGTGTCGCAGGATCCGTACCTCCATATCGTCGGGTCCGAGCCTCAACGAGGAGCCATACGGCATCGGGATCAACTCTGCAGAACACCGAGTCTGGTGCGGTTCGTCAACGGCACGCTGGAGCGGATCCGCCGCGACGGCACGTGGAACACGCTGTACCGCAAGTGGTTGACCGTGCTCGGCCCGGCCCCGGCCCCCCGGTTGCGAGGTACATCGGCTGATGGCCGAGATCCGGCGACGAAGACTTCGACGGCGAGGTCCCGAAGATGGGCCGGGCACCCAACCGGCCAGCTTCGACGACATGGGCATGGACTCCGCGTCCACATGCGGCCGATGGCCACTCAGGCGGTGTTCCGCCCGCATTTCGACGACGACTCCGACAGCGCTGCACGGTCACCGGGGACACCGAACCCCAGGACCACACCACGGCCACGCGGGCGTTGTCGCCGACTCGCCGCCTCGGCGGTGGCCTGGTCGAGATCCCGCGAGTACCCGCCAAGGATCCGCTCCAAGCCTTGATGACGAATCCGGTGGTCGCCGAGTCGAAGCGGTTCTGCTGGAACTGCGGCCGCCCGGTCGGGCGATCGACTGACCGACGGCCATGCGCTGTCGGAGGGCTGGTGCCCGCACTGCGGCAGCGCGTATTCGTTTCTGCCGCAACTGAGTCCGGGCGACATGGTCGCCGATCAGTACGAGATCAAGGGCTGCATCGCCCACGGCGGCGTTGGGCTGGGTGTATCTGGCGTTCGACCACAACGTCAACGAGCGGCCCGTCGTGCTCAAGGGCCTGGTGCATTCCGGCGACGCCGAGGCGCAGAAGATCGCGATGGCCGAGCGCCAGTTCCTCGCCGAGGTGACCCATCCCGGGAATCGTGAAGATCTACAACTTCGTCGAGCACGACGGACAAGCACGGCAATCCCGTCGGCTACATCGTGATGGAGTACGTCGGCGGCACGTCGCTCAAGCAGGCCAAGGGCGAGAAGCTGCCGGTGGCCCAGGCCATCGGCTACATGCTCGAAATCCTGCCCGCACTGGGCTATCTGCACTCGATCGGGCTTGACGTACAACGACCTCAAGCCCGAGAACATCATGATCACCGAGGAGCAGCTCAAGCTGATCGACCTCGGTGCGGTGTCGACGATCAACTCGTTCGGATACCTCTACGGCACGCCGGGTTACCAGGCGCCCGAGATCGTGCGCACCGGGCCGACGGTGGCCACCGACATCTATACGGTGGGCCGCACTCTGGCCGCGCTGACGCTCGAACCTGCGCACCCGCAAGGGCCGCTACGTCGACGGACTGCCCGAGGACGATCCGGTGCTCGCCGAGTACGACTCGTTCGGCCGGTTGCTGCGCCGCGCCATCGACCCGGATCCGCGGCGGCGGTTCGCCAGCGCCGAGGAGATGTCGGGACAGCTGCTCGGCGTGCTGCGCGAGGTCGTCGCGCAGGACACCGGGGTGCCGCGGCCCGGCCTGTCGACAGTGTTCTCGCCCGTCGCGGTCGACATTCGGGGTCGACCTGCTCGTCGCGCACACCGACGTCTACCTCGACGGCCAGGTGCATTCCGAGCGGCTGACCGCGCAGGAGATCGTCAAGGCGCTGCCGGTGCCGCTGGTGGATCCAACCGACATCGGGCGCGCCGGTGTTGTCGGCGAGCGTGCTATCGCAGCCCGTGCAGACGCTCGACTCAACTGCGCGCCGCGCGGCACGGTGCGCTGGACTCCGAAGGCATCGACCTCTGCCGAGTCGATCGAGCTGCCACTGATGGAGGTGCGCGCGCTGCTCGATCTCGGCGACGTCGCCAAGGCCACTCGCAAGCTCGACGACCTGGCCGACCGGGTCGGTTGGCGCTGGCGGCTGGTGTGGTTCCGCGCGGTATCGGAGATGCTGACTGCCGACTACGATTCGGCCACAAAGCATTTCACCGAGGTGCTCGACACCATGCCCGGTGAGCTGGCGCCCAAGCTGGCGCTTGCCGCGACGGCCGAACTCGCCGGCGGCGTCTATGGAAGCGCCCCGCGCGCAAGTTCTACAACACGGTGTGGTCGACCGACAACGGCGTGATCTCGGCGGGCTTCGGGCTGGCGCGTGCGCAGTCGGCGGCAGGCGACCGCGACCGCCGCGGTGCGGACGCTTGACAAAGTGCCCGCCATGTCACGGCATTTCACGACCGCGCGACTGACCAGCGCGGTGACGTTGCTGTCGGGCCGGTCGATGAGTGAGGTCACCGAGCAGCACATCCGCGACGCCGCCCGGCGCGTGGAGGCGCTGCCCGACACCGAGCCGCGGGTGCTGCAGATCCGGGCGCTGGTGCTGGGAACCGCGATGGACTGGCTGGCCGACAACACCGCCAGCACCAACCACATCCTCGGCTTCCCGTTCACCGAACACGGGCTGCAGCTCGGGGTCGAGTCGTCGCTGCGCAGCCTCGCGCGCGTCGCGCCTACGCAGGCCCACCGCTACGCGCTGGTCGATCTGGCCAACAGCGTGCGCCCGACCAGCACGTTCTGATCCCGCCACGAGATCAGTGGCCAGAACGCGAAGTTGTTCTCGATCGAAAAGACGTGCGCGATGACAAATTCGACAAAGCCGCAGGTAAGGGGCCGATGTGAATCTGCAAATCTTCATGGTCACGCGACGGATTCCGTAGTAGCGTCCTATTCAGGTTGAGTTCACAGCCGGCATGGAGACGTCATCGGCGTACGCGGCGGCATCCCCGCTGCGGCGGCTTTAAGAACTAGGGCCCCACCCCTGACGAGATCCACTGATTCGAGTATCGAAGGGGGCCGCACAGATGCCCGATATCTGCACCTGCCGGGTGTTCAGAGCAGAGCCCGGATCACTCGACCAACATGAAGTCCACGTTGTGCCAGCTTCTCCGCGTCTCACTCGCCGGACTCAACGGTGGTGATCGCGGTCCAAGGCGAAGTCGACGCGACCAATACCGCAGCCTCGCCAGCTACATCGAACGACAGATGCGCGGGTTCGGCGCGGCTGGTACTCGACCTTCGACTCGTGGACTTCTTCGGCACAGCCGCCTTCGCCGCACTGCACAACATCAACGTGATCTGCTCCCGCTATGGCATCGACTGGACGATGCAGGCCGGACGCCAGGTTCGTCGACTCTTGACGATCTGTGATCCCGACGGCACGCTTCCGCTCAAAGCGCCACAGTCGGTCCTCGACGATCTGGACTCAGATCATGGTCGACCGCGCCGTCACAGCAGGTCGGTGATGGTCTTCAAACCGGCCTCGTAGAGCACCCCCGGGAGCATGCCGCCGTCCATCTCGATGGTGGTGCCGTTGACGAAATCAGCTGTGCCCGAGGCCAGGAAGACGACCGTGCGGCCGACCTCGGCGGGTTCTCCGCCACGCTTCATCGGCACGGCGTCGAAATACTTCACGCCAGTCGGGTCGTCCTTGGGCAGCACGAATGACCGGAAGTTCTCGGTGATCGTCGGTCCGAGTGCCACGCAGTTGACCCGTACTTTGGGGCCCCACTCCTGCGCGAGTGAGCGGGTCATGTGATTGAGACCGGACTTCGCCGCGCCGTAGGACACCAGCGTCGGTGAACCGGCGGGATGGCCTGCGCCGCTTGAGATGTTGACGATGCAGCCTGTGCCGTCCTGGTCCTTCATCTGGCGATAAACCCGGATGGCGAACCACATCGGGCTGATCAGATTCATCTGGACGGCGAACGCGTGGAACAGCACGGTGCGTTCGAAGTCGTCATCGGACCGCGGTGTGCCCTGCAATTTCTGCACCAGCTCTGGGACGTCCTCCACATGCGGCGTCGGCACCGTGCCACCCGCATTGTTGACCAGGATGTCGATCCGGCCGTAGGTGTCCACGACCTGCTGCACGAACGTATCGATGGCGCGGTAATCGCCTTGGTCGCATACCATGTGGGCGCTGCGCCGCGCCCACCGCGGCTCCTGGTCGACGCCGGGCAGCGCATCCATCGGTGACCGCGAACAGCCGACGACGGTGGCGCCCTCCCGTAAAAGCTCGTGCGCGACACCAACTCCGACGCCCCGGCTGGTTCCGGTGACGATGGCGACCTTGCCATCGAGCTGACCCATGTTGAATTCCTCTCAGATCGCCTGCATGCAGGCTCGGGCGATCGCGAGCTCCTCGTCGGTGGGAATCACCAGCACCGCTGTGCGCGACGTCTCGGCCGAGATTCGCCGGGCCGACCTGTCGGAGCTGGTGTTCCGCCTCTCGTCGAGCTCGATGCCCAGCGCCGTCAGCCCGCTCAACGCGTCGCGCCGGACAACTGCGTCGTTCTCACCGACGCCCGCGGTGAACGTGATGACGTCGGCGCAGCCGAGCACCGCCAGGTATGCACCGATGTACTTGCGCAACCGGTGGATGTACACGTCATAGGCCAGTTTCGCTGCGGCCCGGTCGGATTCCGGGCCTGATTCGATTCGCCGGTGGATCACCCGGAAGTCGATCTCCCCGCCCAGCCCCAGCATTCCCGGCACAACGGTTGAGCATCGACTCGATGTCCTCCACACTCATCCCCGCTGTCCGCCAGAGGTAGGACGAGGATCCCCGGGTCGATGTCGCCCGGAGCGGGTGCCCATGACCAGTCCCTCCATCGGGGTCAACCCCATCGACGTCTCCACGGGCCGGCCGCCGATCAATGGCTGACGCCGACGCACCGTTACCGAGATGCAGCACGATCTGGCGCAACGACGTCGACGGCACGCCGAGGTATTCAGCGGCCTGTTCACTGACGTACTGGTGTGACGTGCCGTGAAACCCATAGCGGCGAATATGCCACTGCGCCGCGAGGTCTCGATCGATGGCGTAGGTGGCCGCCTCGGCGGGAAGGTCGTGGAAGAAGGCTGTGTCGAACACGGCGACGTGCGGAAGGCCCGGCAACGCCTTTCGGGCCTCCTCGATACCCAGCACGGCGGGCGGATTGTGCAGTGGTGCGAGCGAGGACAGCTCGTTCGAGCTTTTGGATCAGTGCGTCGTCGACGATGGTCGGCCGATACAGATCCGGGCCACCGTGCACGACCCGATGGCCGACTGCGACCAGATCGGCCATGTCGTCGGAAAGCTCGTCGAACACCACCCGTAACGCCGCGGCGTGATCGCCAACCTCGCTGTCCCCGATCCGCTCGACGATGCCGTCGGCGATGGTGTCGCCCGAATCAGGCATCGACCACAGCATATTTCAGCGAGGACGAACCCGGAGTTCAACACCAGAACGCGGATGGCTCACTTCTGGTCCTGCGCCTGGATGGCGGTGATCGCGACGGTGTTGACGATGTCTTCGACCAGCGCTCCTCGGGACAGGTCGTTGACGGGCTTGCTGCAGGCCCTGAAGCACCGGGCCGATCGCGATCGCGCCTGCACTCCGCTGCACAGCCTTATAGGTGTTGTTGCCGGTGTTGAGGTCGGGGAAGATCAGCACCGTTGCGCGACCCGCGACCTTCGAGTCCGGCATCTTCGTGGCCGCCACGGATGGTTCCACCGCCGCGTCGTACTGGATCGGGCCGTCGACGAGCAGGTCCGGTTCGCGTTGGCGCACAAGCTCTGTCGCCGCCCTGACCTTGTCTACGTCGGCTCCGGATCCGCTGGTGCCGGTCGAGTAGGACAGCATGGCGATCCGCGGTTCGATGCCGAACCTGGCCGCGGTGCGCGCCGACGAGACGGCGATGTCGGCAAGCTGTTCGGACGTCGGGTCCGGCACGATCGCGCAGTCACCGTAGGCGAGTACCCGGTCTGCCAGGCACATCAGGAAGATGCTCGACACCGTCGACACGTCGGGCATGCGTCTTGATGATCTCGAACGCGGGCCGCACCGTGTGCGCCGTGGTGTGGCGGGCACCCGAAACCATGCCGTCGACCATGTCGTTGTGCACGAGCATCGTCCCGAAGTACGAGACGTCGTGGATGGTCTCGCGAGCCTGTTCGACCGTGATGCCCTTGTGCTTTCGGAGCTCGGCGTACTGCTCGGCGAACTTGTCGCTCAGCTCGCTGGTCTTCGGGTCCAGCACCGCGGCCGCCGACAGATCGACACCGAATTCGGCTGCCCGCGCACGGATATCGCTCTCCTCGCCCAGGATCGTCAGCTCCGCCACGCCACGTTGCAGCAGTCGGCCCGCCGCGGTGAGGATGCGGTCGTCATCGCCTTCGGGCAGCACGATATGTTTGCGGTCCGAGCGCGCCCAGTCCACCAGCTGGTAGGTGAACATCTGCGGGGTGACAACCGACGGAATCGGGATCGCCAACTGCGCCATCAGATCCGCGGTATCGACGTGAGCGTCCATCAGAGTCAGCGCGGTATCGATCTTGCGCAGCGACTTCGTCAGTGACCCGACCGCGCGCCGACGCGACCCGGCTCGCGGTCTCGAAGGTGCCGAATCTCGGTCGTGATGATCGGCAGCCGCAAGCCCAGCCCGGTCACCAGCGACTCGATCGACGGGTGCAGCTCGAGGCCGCCGTTGAGGATGACACAGGAGAGCGACGGAAAGCCTTCTGCGGCATGCGCACTCATAACTGCCAGCACGACGTCCGATCTGTCGCCCGGGGTGATCGACGGCCACGCTCTCCGTCAGCCGCTCGAGCACATGTTCGGCGGTCATGCCCGGCCACCAACACATCCATGGCCTCGCGGGACATCAATGCCGGGTCGCCGCCGATCATCGTGCCTTCGACCGCTTCCTGCAGTTCGGCTACCGACGGCGCGACCAAGAGCGGCTCTTCGGGCATGACGTAGCACTTGGGCTCGAACGTGCTCGAAGCGCCGCAGCCACCGCGTCCATCTGACCGGGCTCGCACCGGTTGGCGACCACCGCCGCAGTGTGGGCATGCTGGCCGGCGATCTCGGTCAGGCATACGTCGACAAGCGAGGCGACCTGGTCCGGGGTGCGGTCTTTGGCCTTCACCGCCAACACGATGGGCGCGCCGAGGTTGGCCGCGATGCGCGCATTGGTGGACAGCTCGCTCGGCGCCGCGACGTCGGTGTAGTCGCTGCCGACGATCAGTACCGCGTCGCACTCGTCTGCCACGTGGTGATAGCGATCGACGATGTCGCCGATCGCGGAGTCGGGATCATCGTGCAGCTGCTGGTAGCCGATGCCCACGCACTCCTCGTAGGGCAGCCCGGCGGTGGTGTGCGCCAGCAGCAGGTCGAGGATGTAGTCCCGCTGGTCGTCGCCGCGGGCGATCGGGCGGAAGACCCCGACCTTGGCGACCGTGGCCGCGAGCCGATGCAGGATCCCGAGCGCGATGGTCGACTTGCCGGTATCGCCCTCGGGCGAGGCCACATAAATCGCGCTTGGCACGCTCCAGAGCCTGCCGTATCAGCCGAGCCGGCGCAGCCGCGGCTCCAAATCCTTTTGAAACAGCTCCAGGAACCGGCGTTGATCGTGGCCGAGGGTCGTGGAACACCAGGTGGTTCAGCCCCCACTTCACGTACTGCCCGACCATCTCGACGGCCTCGTCGGGATCCGACGCGACGATCCAGCGCTTGGCGACCTGCTCGATGGGCAGCGCGTTGGCGGCCTTCTCCATCTCGAGGGGGTCGTCGATGCTGTGCTTCTGTTCTGCGGTCAGCGACAGCGGCGCCCAGAACCGGGTGTTCTCCAGCGCCTGTTTCGGGTCGGGGTCGTAGGAGATCTTGATCTCGATCATCCGGTCGATCTCGTCGGGATTGCGGTTGCCCGCCGCCTCTGCGCCCTCCTTCATCGCGGGAATGAGTTTGTCCGCGTAGAGCTCTTCGCCCTTGCCGGATGTACAGATGAAACCGTCGCCCGCGCGACCGGCGTACTTGGCCACCGCCGGGCCGCCTGCGGCGATGTAGACCGGGATGCCGCCCTCGGGCACGTCGTAGATCGACGCGCCCTTGGTGTGGTAGTACTCGCCGTCGAAGTCCACCCGATCGCCGAGCCACAGCTCGCGCATCAGCTTGACCGCCTCGCGCAGCCGCGCGAACCGTTCCTTGAACTCGGGCCATTCGCCCTCGTAGCCCGTTGCGATCTCGTTGAGCGCCTCGCCGGTGCCGACGCCGAGCAAGATCCGGCCCGGGTACAGGCAGCCCATGGTGGCGAACGCCTGCGCGATGACGGCCGGGTTGTAACGGAAGGTCGGCGTCAGCACCGACGTGCCCAGCATGAGCCGCTCGGTGCGCTCGCCCACCGCGGTCATCCAGGCCAGAGAGAACGGCGCATGACCGCCCTCGTGACGCCACGGCTGGAAGTGGTCGCTGACGACCGCACTGTCCATGCCGTGCTCCTCGGCCGCGACCCCCAGCTCGACGAGTTCACGCGGCGCGAACTGTTCGGCCGACGCCTTGTATCCCAGTTTCAAGTCCACGTGTTCGTTTCTACTCCACTGCTTACACTCGCGGCATGGCAGCAACCCTGAGCGCCATCACCGACAACGTGCACTTCGCCTACACCGACCTCGTCAATTGGACACTCGTCGCTGACGACGACGGTGTCCTGCTGATCGACGCGGGGTTCCCGGGAAGCCGTGACGACGTGCTGGCCTCATTGCGCAAGCTCGGTTTCGGCGTCGACGACCTGCGTGCCATCCTGCTGACCCACGCGCACATCGACCACTTCGGTTCGGCCATCTGGTTCGCGAAAACCCATGGCACGCCGGTGTATTGCCATGCCGCGGAGGTGGGGCACTCCAAGCGGGAGTACCTGGAACAGGCGTCGCCGGTGGACATCGCCAAACACATCTGGGCGCCCCGCTATCTCACCTGGTCGGTGGCGATCTCCCGGAAGGGCGCGCTGACTCGGGAAGGCATCCCGACGACGCGCGCGCTCACCGAGGAGGTCGCGGCGCGACCTGCCCGGCAAGCCGAGCGCGGTTCCCACGCCGGGCCATACCGGCGGGCACTGCTCGTTCATCGTGGACGGGGTGCTGGTCAGCGGCGACGCCTTGGTCACCGGCCATCCGCTGGCACCGCGCACCGGCCCGCAACTGCTGCCCGGTTGTTCAACCACGATGAGGACGGGTGCGTGCGAAGTCTGGCGGCGCTGGGGCTGCTGGACACCGAGGTGCTGCTGCCCGGCCACGGCCCGGTGTGGCGGGGCTCGATCCGCGAGGCCGCGGAAGAAGCTCAGGCGATCGCTAGCCGCATGCGGCGCTGGTAACGCCATGGCGGGATTTCGCCTTTTTCTTCGCCCTCACGTTACTTTCGACGACCCGGTCACTGCGTTTGGTTGAGCCGTTATTCAGGCCAGGGTCGCGTAGCCGAGCAGGAACAGGGCCGTCAGGGCGAATCCGCACGCCACGACGACAGTGGGCATCAGGATCATGCTGTCGAGTTCGTCGTCGTCGAGCACTTCACCCTCGAAGCGCCCGAAGAGCACCCGCGCGACGCCGGTTCTGCGGAACGTGCGCACCATCGCGCGGACCGATTTGGAGTGCCGCCGGCGGCCGATGAACACCCGCGACACGAAGCCGATGACAAACGTCAGCGGAGCGGCTGCGAGAAGCAACCACCCGACCGTCGCCTGTGACAGGCCCATGCGCACTCCCCGGTGTTGCCGACACCTCGGGGCAAGCCTAACCGGCTGTCATCGCAAATCTTTCATGAAGGCAAGCGGATAGACGTCGCCCTCGGCGGGCAACGGCTCGGCCAGCCGCGAATAGCCGGCCGACAGATACAGCGCCTCGGCCTCGGGTTGGCGGTCACCGGTCGTCAGGTATGCACGTCGATAGCCGCGCGCGACGATCTCGCGCTCCAGTTCGACGAGTAGTGCCTTGGCGAGGCCCCGGCGTCGAAACCGGCTGTCGGTCCAGATGCGTTTGAGTTCGGCCGTCGTGTCGTCGAAGCGACAGAACGCACCGCCGGTGACGGGTTGTCCGTCGAGAAGGCCGATAAGCAGACCGCCATTCGGTGCGGCGAACTCCTCGGCGGGATGGTGGCGCAGCCATTTCGACACCGCTTCCTCTGTTGCGCCGTACCGGGTGGCATATTCGATCGCGAGTTCGGCCAGCAGCGGCTCAGCCAGAGGATCGTCCTGGCCGACCGCCATGAACCGCAGCGCATTTACGGCTGGCACGGGCTTCACTTAACTGTCTAACGCCGTGCGCCGGGACGCATTCCAAAACTTCCGACTAGCGTTCGCATCATGTCGACGAACTTGTCAGGGAAGGTGGCATTCATCACCGGCGGTGCGTCCGGTATCGGTGCCGCGCTCACGGCCGAGCTGGCCGGCCGCGGCGCGGAGGTCTGGATCGCCGATCGACAGATCGCGGCGGCGATCCAGGCGGCGCGACGTCTGAACAACAGGGGCGCGAAGGCACACGCGATCGAGCTCGACGTGCGCGACTACCCGGCGTTCGAGCGCGCTGTCGCCGAGGCGGTCGAGCAGTCGGGCAGGATCGATTATCTGTTCAACAACGCAGGTATCGGGGTCTCGGGTGAGATCGACTCGTACACGCTCGATGACTGGAACGACGTCTTCGATGTGAACCTGCGCGGAGTGGTGCACGGCATCCAGGCCGCCTACCCGGTGATGATCCGCCAGCATTCGGGTCACATCGTCAACACGGCATCGATGGCGGGGTTGACGACCACTGTCGGCCAGGCGAGCTACACCGCTACCAAACATGCCGTAGTCGCACTCTCGAGGACACTGCGGGTCGAAGCCGAGCGCCACGGCGTTCGAGTCTCTGTGCTGTGTCCAGGCGTCATCCGCACCCCGATCCTCACCGGCGGCGAGTACGGACGTATCAACATGCCCGGTCTCACCCCAGACGAAATCCTCAAATCCTGGGAGCAGCTGCGACCGATGGCGCCCGAGAAGTTCGCGGGTCGGGTCATTCGCGCGGTGTTGAAGGACGACGTGATCATCGTGGTGCCTGCCTGGTGGAAGGCGTGGTGGTACCTCGAGCGGCTCTCGCCCGCGTTGGCGCTGCGGCTGGCCAGAAGAATGCTCGAGCAATTACGCGCGATGCAGTCGACGGCCTCATGAGCGACGTCAGAACGGTGGGTCTGAGTTGTTGTGTGCGCGTTCGGCGTTGATGCGGGTGGCGCGTTCGGCGGCGCGGGTGAGTTTGCGGATGGGCATTTTGGTGATGGGTGTGTAGTCGGCGTCGCGCGGCTCGGACTGTGGCGGGGCTGCACCCGTGGTGGTGTCCCATTCTGGGAAGACATACTGCGACCCCCGGATGGGTCGTGTACGTCTGCCCGGTGGGACTTGTCCAGATCGCGGTGCCATCAGCGAGCAGCATCAGCGCCCAGTCCCCGACCCAAAAGGTTTTCAACAGGTGGTGTTTACGACACAGACACACCAAATTCGACGCGTGGGTCGCCCCGATCGGATACGGGATGACATGGTCGATATCGCAGCACTCCGCGGCCACGGTGCAGCCCGGGAACCGGCAGGTCATATCCCGTGCCCGCACCCACCGCGCCAACTTCGCCGACGGGCGATAGCGGGGTTCGGGTTGATCGTCGGGGGTGCACAGCGGTTGCAGGGTGGCGCCGTTGCGCAGCAGTTCGGCCAGCATCGGGGTGGGCAGCACGCGCCGCCGGGCAGGATCGCGGTGCCCCTGTCGTGCGGCGTGCCCCTGTCGTGGGGCGTGCCCGTGTCTGGGGCGTGCCCGTGTCGTGAGCACTGTTGGCGCGCGTCGTGGCCGATCGCGCGGGCGGCGTCGATCGCGGTCTGGTCGGCGACGACGTTGATGACGACCGAGGATTTGGGTGCCGGCCCGTCGGCGACCGGGCAGGTCGGTGATCCGCAGCCACAGATCAGGTGGTCGTTGCCGTTGGCCCACGCGCCGGCGGCATCCGAGCGGCGTTCCTTGGCGCTGCGCGGATCGTTGTCACACACCGTGGCCGTGATGGCGGCGACCTTCTTGTCAGCACGTGCGGCGTCGGTGGCCAGCAGCATGCCCCACACCGAGGCCACCCCGGCCTCGTCATCGAAATGCCCCACGGCGAAGTCGCGGGCATCCATGGCGGTCTGGGCGGTGATCACCGCCGAGCGGTCAAACCGCTGCCACCAGCGCATCCACGGCGGCCAGGAGCTTGTCCTCGGACAGCGGCCCCCACTGGGTGGCCCGCGCCGCAAGCTCGGTATCGATCTGCGCCCACACCGCCTCGTCGGTGATCAACCGGGTGCGCCAGGTGATCACCGCGACCACCCGGGCGCTGACCTGGCCGGCGGCGAACAGGCTCGCCAGCTGCGGGCAGATGATCGCGCAGGGTTTCGGCGATCCGCATCTGCCCGGAGGCTTTGCGGTGGCTGATGTTCATCGCTGCCGCGATCTCGGCGGCGGCGGAGTCCCACACATCGCAGACCCACCAGGCCCGCGGATCATCACCATCGTCACCGATACGCCGCGAGACGAGTTCACCGATGGCCGCCGTCCGCAATGCTGCCGCGGCCGCCTCGGCGCGGGTGGCGTCAGCGACCGTGGCCACCAACCCCGCCTCATCCACGTCCTTCGAACATACGTTCGATCATGCCACGCCCCACCGACAAGCCCAGTCGAGCGGGTTCCGCCTCAAACTTGACACGTGTAAAGTTCGGCCGCATGGACAACATCAGGGGCAAGACCATCGCGATCACCGGCGCCGCCCGTGGCATCGGCTTCGCGACCGCAAAGGCGCTGCTGGCGCGGGGTGCGCGGGTGGTCATCGGCGACCGCGAGGTCGCGTTGCAGGAGTCTGCCGTCGCCAAGCTCACCAACCTCGGACCGGTCTCCGGCTACCCCTTGGACGTCACCGACCGGGAGTCCTTTGCGGCGTTCCTCGACAAGGCGCGGACCGACGGCGGCGGCCGCATCGACGTGCTGATCAACAACGCGGGCGTGATGCCGATCGGCCCGTTCCTCGAGCAGTCGGAGCAGACCATCCGCTCCACCATCGAGGTGAACTTCTACGGGGTGCTCACCGGCTGCCAACTGGTGTTGCCCGAGATGGTCGCGCGGCGCAGCGGCCACATCGTCAACATCGCCTCACTGGCCGGAATGCTCGCCGTGCCGGGACAGGTCGTCTATGCCGGCACCAAGTTCGCCGTGGTCGGCCTGTCGTCCGGGTTGGCCGACGAGTTCGCCCCGCATGGTGTCGAAGTGAGCTCGTGTGATGCCGACATTCACCAACACCGAATTGATCACCGGCACCCACACCTCCGCGGCGCAGAAGCCGGTGGAGCCCGAGGACATCGCGGCCGCGGTGGTCAAGGTGCTGGACAAGCCGAAGCCCATTGGCGTCGGTCCCGGCGTGGGGCGCGATTCTTCGCGGCGATCACGCCGGCTGATGTCGGCCAAGGCGCGGCGCTGGCTCTCGCACAAGATGGGCAACTGACACCGTGTTTCCTGTCGATTCGACCCCACGGCGCGGCAGGCCTACGAGCAACGCGCGCAGAGCGCGCAGGGCGTCGTCGAAGGGCCCGAACAAGCAAGGGCTAAGCGAACTCCGGCGATCGGCCCGCCTACTCGGTATGCCTCGATGGCATCGAGGTTGTCGAACAACTCCTCCAGATCGAACTGGTAGTCGTCGGCCGTCCCGACGAACACCACATGCACGATCTGGGCCGCCGTCGTCGGCCGTCATCACAATCGTCGTCGCCCCGGCCAACTCGTCAGCCTCGACCGCCGACGCCGACGGCGGGTAGGACCACAGCGCCGACTCCTCGTCCGAGGCTTCCTCGTCGAATACCCAGCCGTGCTGCGTGATTCGCTCGTCGAAGCGCTCGAGCACCGCAGCGATCTCGATGTCCTCGGACAGCCCGTCGAGGACCGTCTCCGGTAAGCCACCTCGCGTCCCTGACCGCCCGCCGCTTGTTCCGGCGAGCCTGCTTGGCTTCCGCCTTCTTGCTCCTCGCGTGCGCGGGCGACTTCCGGGACATTCAGCCCAGAGCCTGGTCGAGATCGCCGATCAAATCCTCAGTTCCCTCCAGCCCCACCGAGATTCGCACCACGCCGTCACCGAGGCCGATCGCGGCCCGGCCTTCTGGGCCCATGGCGCGGTGCGTCGTCGTCGCGGGATGAGTGATCAGCGACTTCGCGTCGCCGAGGTTGTTGGAGATGTCGATCGATCCGCAGCTTGTCCAGAACCTCGAACGCCGCGGTCCTTGGTGCCGCCCTCGAGCTCGAACGTGATGACGGTGCCGCCACCGGTCATCTGTCGCTTTGCCAGGTCGTACTGCGGATGCGACTCCAGGAACGGGTAGCGCACCCAGCTCACCGACGTGTGCTTCTCGAGGAACTCGGCGATGCGATGCGCCGACGCGTTCTGGATAGTCCACCCGGACCGCCAGCGTCTCAAGGCCTTTGAGCAGAACCCAGGCGTTGAACGGGCTCAGCGCGGGGCCGGTGTGGCGCATCAGCTTCTGCACCGGCTCGTCGATGTACTGCTTGTCGCCGAGGATCGCGCCGCCGAGCACGCGGCCCTGCCCGTCGATGTGTTTGGTGCCCGAGTACACGACCACGTCGACGCCCAGCGGGAAGCCCTGCTGCAGGATCGGCGTGGCAAACACGTTGTCCAGCACCACTTTCGCCCCGGCGGCGTGCGCAAGATCGCACACCGCGGCGATGTCGACCAGCGACTGCATCGGGTTCGACGGCGTCTCGAAGAACACCGCCTGCGTCGGCACCGACAGCGCCTCTTCCCACTGCGACAGGTCGTCACCGTCGACGAACACCGTCTCTACGCCCCAGCGCGGCAGGATCTCGTTGCACACCACGAAGCACGACCCGAACAAGGCTGCGCGCGGCGACCAGCCGGTCACCCGCGCCGAGCAGCGCCCCCAGCGAGGTGAACACCGCCGCCATCCCGGTGGCCGTCGCGAAGCACGCGGGCGCGCCCTCGATCAGCCGCAGCCGCTCCTCGAACATCGAGATCGTCGGATTGCCGTAGCGCGAGTACACATAGCGGTCGATGTCGCCGGTGAACGCCTTCTCCGCCTCGGCGGCCGACGAGTACACATATCCCGACGTCAGATACATCGCCTCGGCGGTCTCCTCGAAGCCCGACCGCAGCAGCCCGCCGCGCACACCGATGGTGGCCTGGCTGACGCCGTCGGGAAGTTGCGCGGGCCGACGGACCGACGGCACGTCGTTGTCCGAACTCGAGGTCATGACTGCTTCCAGGGCAGGCCGACGGCCTTCCAGCCGGTGCTGCCGCGATGGCCCTGCTCGTCGAGGTTGCCCTCGAAGCCGTCCCGAGCACGTTGTAGGACGGGGCGATACCCGCTCCGGTCGCGGCCTCGGCGGCACCGATCGAGCGGTTGCCTGAGCGGCACAGGAAGACCACCGGCCGTGTCACCGGGCGTGACACCGGCGGCGACGAGATCGTCGACGAAGGCATCGTTGCGCGTGCCGTCGGAGCGTGTTCCACTCGACGTAGACCACATCGCGCTGCAGGCTGGACAGATCGGGGACCCCGACGAAGCGCCACTCGGCGTCCGTGCGACAGTCGACCAGCACCGCTTCGGGGTTGTCGGTCAGCAGTTTCCAGGCCTCCTCGGGCGTGATGTCTCCGGCATAGCTCACGGTCGTGAGTCTTCCACAGCTAATGGGTATCGAACAGCGAGCCTAGCTGGGACCGGTCGAACAGACCTTCCAGGCTCCGTCCTCGCGCGCGAAGGTCATCTCGGCGCCCGTCTTGGCGTCGGGCGCCTTGGCGAAATGGTAGGTCACCGTGGCGGTGGCGTGGTCGCCGTCGATCACCACCTTGGTGACGTCGTCGACGAACCGCTCTCCGCGCTTGGCCACCGAATCACGTTGCCGGGCAAGCACTTCGGCTTCGTTGCCCTGCTGACCGCGGCAGGTGTACTTGCGGAAGTCGGCGTAGTTCTGCCGCTGCAGCGCATCGTTCTGGCCGACCGCGGCCCGCCCCACCTGCTGGTCGTCGGGCACGTCGTCGTCGCCGAGCAAGTTGGCCAGCCCGATTCCGATCACGACGAGCACAAAGATCGCCAGGGCGCCGAGGAACGGGGCCATCGTGGGCCGGTCGGCCGGCTCGGTCACCAGAGTTTGCGCAGCGCCGTCGACACCCGGCGGGCCCGGTCCCGCGCGATGATCGGGTCGGGGGCGGTGGCCAGCGCCACGCCGAGCCGTCGCGGCGTATCGCGTCTCGTCGGGCCGGCCGAACAGCCGGACGTCGCTCTCGGCGACGGCAGAGCGCCTCGTCGAGGACCGCCTGCAGGTCGGCCGCGTGACCGTGCGCGGCCTCGGCCCCGGCATAGCTCACCTCGGCGGCGGCCGGCGAAATCATGATGGTGTCCACCGGCTGGCCGAGGATCGCGCGAGCATGCAGCTCGAACTCCGAAAGCCGTTGCGAGCGCAGCGTCACCAGGCCGCTGTCGAGTGGTCGCGGCCGCACGCTGTCGAAGTAGACCTCGTCGCCGCGCACCAGCAGTTCGACCCCGAACACGCCGCGCCCGCCCAGCGAGTTGACGATCCGCGCCGCGATCGACTTCGCGGCGTCCAGCGCCGCGTCGCGACATCTGCTGCGGCTGCCAGCGACTCCAGCACCACCGTCGGCCTGAGCGGTGACCGATCGGCTCGCAGAAGTGCACCGCCGGCCCCGTCGGCCCGGTGGTGCGGACGGTCAGCAGCGTGACCTCGACGTCGACCTCGACCACGGTCTCGGCCATCACCCGGTTGTGCGGGATGCGGCCTGCAGCCAACGGCGCGCTGCCACGCCGGTTCGACGTCCTCGTGCGCGCAGCAGCACCGATTCGCCCTCGCCCGGCCGCTGCCGCGATCGGCTTGACCACCAGCGGGAAGCCGGCGTGCTGCGCGACGGCGGTCAGCTCCTCGACCGACCCGGCGAACCAGAACGGCGCGGTCGGCAGGCCGAGCTCATCGGCGGCCAGCCGGCGCATGCCCTCCCGGTCCAGCGACAGCCGCGTGCTGCGCGGCGTGGGAACACCTCGACGTCGCCGCGCTCGGCGACGGCGATCAGCGCGTCGGCGGCGATCAGGCTCGCCTCGGCCACGACGTAGCGCGGCCTCTCCTTCTCGATCAGCGCGGTCAGCGCCTCGGCGTCGTTCAGCTTGACGACGGCGGTTCGGTCGGCGACGCGGTAGGCCGGGCGCACCGCATAGCGGTCGACCGCGATGACGTCGGCGCCGAGCCGCTGGAACGCCAAGCGCCAACTCACGGCTCAATTCGCCGGCGCCGAGCAGCATCACCGTCGAGCTCGCGGTCGGTCGGCGGGTCTGCCGCCTGGTCGGGTTCGGGACCGGTGACCGCCTCGTCGGCGGTTCGGTCTGCGCTTCTGGCGCGCTACTGTCGGTCGTTTCACTCATCGCAAGTCCCAGACTGCCAGATGCTCAACCCATTCGGACGTCGATGTAGCACCACCGCCAGTCCTCGCCCGGCTCGACGGAGCGCATCACCGGATGGCCGGTCGCGGTGAAGTGTTCGCTGGCGTGCCGGTGCGGGCTGGAGTCGCAGCAGCCGACGTGGCCACACGTCAGGCACATCCGCAGGTGCGCCCATGCGTCGATGCCGTCCTCTTTGCAGTCCTGGCAGTGCCCCGGCGTTCGCGGTTCGGGCTCGGCGGCATCAACCGCGGCCTCGAGGTGTTCGCAGGTGTCAGGGACCGCGGCTGAGTCTGCACCGCGCCGGCGTGATCTCCTCAGCATGCTGACCAAGGATACGGACGGACTGAACAAAGGAGGACGGCGACGTGGAAGCCTCATTGCTGGCCGTTCTGGTCGTGGCGGTCCTGCTGGCCGCGGTGGCCCGACGGTATGACATGTCGGCGCCGCTGGCGCTGGTGATCGCGGGTCTGGCGGCCAGCACCATCCCGGTCCTGCACGACGTCGTGCTCGACCCCGAGCTGGTCCTGTACGTCATCCTGCCGCCCCTGCTGTGGTCGGCGGGAACCGAGAGCAGCTACGTCGCGCTGCGCAAGAACATCCGCCCGATCAGCCTGCTCGCGGTCGGACTGCCGCTCGCGACGACGTTCGCAGTCGGTTTCGTCGCCTACAAGACGGTGCCCGAGCTGACGCTGGCCGCTGCGCGTGACGCTCGGGGCGATCGTGGCGCCGCCCGACGCGGTGTCGGCGACCGCGGTGGGCCGACGGCTCGGTCTGCCGCGGCGGACCATGACTCTTCTCGGCGGCGAGAGCCTGCTCAACGACGCGACCGCGCTGACCGCCTACAAGGTGGCGTTGGCCGCGGCAGTCGGGTACCGCCGCGTCGTGGGGATCGGCGATGGGCACGTTCGCGCTCGCGGCCGTGGGCGGCGTCGCGATCGGTGTCCGCGTTCGGCGCGCTTGATCACGTTCATCCGGTCGCGACTCGACGATCCCGTGGTGGAGAGCGCGATCGGGCTGGTCGCCCCGTTCGTCATCTACTTCGTCGCCGAGTGGGTGCACGGCTCCGGGGTGATCGCGGTGGTGGTGGCCGCGCTGATCCTCGGCCAGCGCTCGACCCACGCCGGGTACGCGACTCGGCTGCAGGACTTCGCGCTGTGGCAGGCCCTTGTGCTGATCCTGGAGTCGTTCGCATTCCTGCTGATCGGCCTGCAGCTGCCGAAGGTGATCAGCGAGCTGTCGGGCATCCGCGCCTCGGTGTTCATCACGTCCTCGGTTGCGGTGCTGGCCACGGTGATCGTGCGTCCGGATCGTCTGGATGTATCTGTTCGCCTACCTGCCGCCGCTGCTGTCGCGCCGGATCCGGGAGCGCGAACCCACGCCGCCGCCGTCGCAGGTGTTCGTGCTGGCGTGGGCGGGCATGCGCGGCGTGGTGTCATTGGCCGCCGCGGCCGCCGTCCCGCTGACAACGTTGTCGGGAGAGCCGTTCCCCGGCCGGCCGCAGCTCATGTTCCTGACGTTCGTCGTCGTGGTCGGCACGCTGTTGCTGCACGGGTTGACGTTGCCGTGGGTGATCCGCCTGCTCAACGTCGAGGGCGACGATCCGCAGAAGGATCAGCTCGCGGCGGTGCAGGCTCAGGACAGGGCGGCGCGAGCCGCGGCCGACCGACTCGACGCGCTGCTGGCGGATCCGGCGGGCTCCTCCGATGTACCGGAACGAGCCGCCGAGGTGCTGCGGCACTGGAACACCAGACGGCTCAACAGCGCATGGGAACGGCTGGGCCGCACCGAAGAGGAGATCGGCGAGAGCCCGACCGCCGCGTTTCGTCGGCTGCGACTGGAAATGCTTGCCGCCGAACGCAAGACGTTCATCGACGAACGCGATGCGGGCCGAATCAACGACGAGATGCTGCGCTCGATGCTGCACGGGCTCGATCTCGAGGAGGCCACGCTCAACCGGAAGTAGGCGTTTCGTCGAGTTCGACCCGGAATGCGCGCATCGCGTCGATGAGCGCGGTGAACGTGCGGTGCGCGGCGGCCAGGTCGGCGTCGGGCAGCCCGGCCAGCGCGACGCGCGTGTGATCGCGCAGCGGCATGAAGAAGCCTCGCGCCACGTCCATTCCGTGATCGGCGACGCGCAGGATGACCTTGCGGCGGTCGGCCGGATCGGATTCGCGCACGAAGTGGTCGGACGCGATCATCCGCTCGACGAGGTAGGTGATCGCCGCGCCGGACACCCCCATCCGCTTGCGCAGTTCACCCGCGGTCAGCGGGGTGCCCGCGGCTTCGGCGACCATGACGAACAGCAGCGCGCGAAAGTCGTTGGCGCCGACGTCGTGGCGCCCGGCGAAGTGGCGTCCGATCTGCTCGGACTCGGCGTTCATCGCCCGAAGGTCGGCGGCAATCGTCGACTCCATAGCGTCGCGGTCGCACCCGACGAGCATAAGGCTCGTTTGATTAATTGTTAAGTAACTGAAATATTAGGGTCATGTCGCGGCGCGTCTCGTGGATCCTCGCCTTGGTGGTGGTCGGCGTCTCCGTCGCGCTGCATGGCGCTGATCGGCGGCGGACGATTCCGCGGCCCGGTCCCCGGTGCCCGTTCCCGACACCGCGGAGTCGGCGCGCGCCGACGCCGTGCGGGCCCAGTTCCCCGGCGGCGATCGCGTCCCGGCCATCATCGTCGTCACCCGCGGTGACGGCACGCCGCTGAGCCCCGCCGACCTCGATGCGATCAAGCCAGAAGTGGCCGGCCCAGGTGTCCGCCGACGGAGCGGCCGCCGTGGCGGTGGTGCCGATGAACGCCGACCTGACCGGGTTCGCACTCGGCGACGCGGTCAAGGCGCTGCGGCAGAGTGCCGCCGACGGCTTGCCGGACGATCTGCGCACCGAGGTCACCGGCGGCCCGGCGTTCGGTGCCGACATCGCGAACTCGTTCTCCGGAGCCAACATCACGCTGCTGGCGGTGACCGCCGCGGTCGTGGCCCTGCTGCTGATCGTCACGTACCGCTCCCCGGTGCTGTGGCTGGTGCCGCTGGTCGTCATCGGCTTCGCCGACCGGGTCGCCGCAGTGGTCGGCACCGCGGTGGCCAGCGGACTCGGCATGAGCCCCGACGGTTCCACGTCGGGCATCACCAGCGTGCTGGTGTTCGGGGCGGGCACCAACTATGCGCTGCTTCTCATCTCCCGCTATCGAGAAGAGCTGGGCCGCAGGAACGTTGGAGACGATCACCGCGAGGCGCTCGCCGTCGCCGTTCGCCAGGCCGCGCCCGCGATCATCGCCAGCAATGCGACAGTGGTGCTGGCGCTGCTTGACGTTGCTCTTCGCGTCCTCTCCCAGCGTGCGCAGCCTGGGTGTGCAGGCCGCGGCGGGACTGGTGGTTGCGGCCGTCTTCGTCCTCGCTGGTATTGCCGCCCCTACTCGCGTTGTTCGGCAAGCGTCTGTTCTGGCCGTTCGTCCCGCAGGTGGGCGCCAAACCTCTTACCGACAGCGGGATCTGGCACCGCATCGCCGAAGCAGTGGCACGCCGACCGGGCCGGGTCGCGGTGGTGGCGATCGCGGGATTGGCCCTGCTGTGCGTCGGACTGTTCACGACGCCGGTCGGACTCTCGCAGATCGAACAGTTCCGGGTGCAGGCCGAATCGGTCAACGGATACCAGACGCTGGCGGCGCATTTCCCGAGCGGCCTGACCGATCCCACCCGGGTGATCGCGCTCGACGGACCGCGCCGCCGACATCCAGCGCGCAATCGCCGAGACCCCCGGCGTGGTGTCGGCGACCGAGGCCGGCCGCAGCGCAGGTGGCCAGACGCAATGGTCGGTCGTCCTCGATGCCGCACCGGCCTCCGAAAAAGCTTTCGAAACCATTGATGCGCTGCGCAATTCGGTGCAGGCGATCGATCCGGGCGCGCTGGTCGGCGGTTCGGATGCCACGGCCCGCGACGCAGCCGCCGCGGCGGCACACGACCGCCTGATCGTGATTCCCGCGATCCTGATCGTGGTGCTGGCGGTGCTCTACGTCCTGCTGCGCTCCGCGCTCGCACCGCTGATCCTGGTGGCGGTGACGGTGCTCAGCGCCGTCGCGGCACTCGGGCTCGGCGGCTGGGCCAGCGTGCATCTGTTCGGCTTCCCCGCGCTGGACAACACCGCTCCGCTGTTCGCATTCCTGTTCCTGGTGGCGCTCGGGGTGGACTACACGATCTTCCTCGTCACCCGCGCTCGCGAGGAAACCCCGGCGCACGGCACCCGCGACGGAATCGTCCGCGCCGTCTCGGCAACCGGCGCCGTCATCACCAGTGCCGGCATCGTGCTGGCCGCAGTGTTCTGCGTGCTCGGTGTGCTGCCGCTGATCGTGCTGACCCAGGTGGGCATCATCGTCGGCCTCGGCATCCTGCTCGACACGTTCGTCGTGCGCACGGTGATCATCCCCGCGCTGTTCACCCTCATCGGACCGCGCATCTGGTGGCCCGCGCTGCGCCAGGAGGGCTACGGTTCCAACGGTGAACCAACAGGCGGTCGACACCGCGCTCGGACGGGTGCGGATACGCACTAGTGGCTCGGGTGAGGCCATGATGTTCTGGCCGAGCCTGCTCATGACCGGCGACATGTGGTCGGCGGCGGCCACCTACTTCAGCCCGCACCGGCAGGTCATCCTCGTCGATCCACCCGGCCACGGTGGCAGCGAAAAGCTCACGGCGCCATTCACCTTCGACCAGTGCGCTGCGGTTGTCGTCGACATCCTCGACAGCCTCGGGCTGCCGCGCACCCACTTCGTCGGCAACTCGTGGGGTGGGATGATCGGCGGCACCTTCGCTGCGATGTATCCCGACCGCGTCGGCCACGCCGTGCTGATGAACTGCACCGCGTCGATGGCGGGTAGGCGCCAGAAGGTCGAGTTCGGGCTGTTGCTTCGCACCGCGAACTCATGGGCCGGATCCGCCCGCCGGTGACCCGATCGGTGCTCAAGGCCTTCCTCGGGCCGACGACGATGCGCACCCGTCCAGACGTCGTGGAATACGTGCGCAGCACCGTCGAGGCCGTCGACGTGAAGTCTGCCGGATGGGCTGTCAAGAGCATCGTCGCGCGCCCGGATCAGCACGCGCTGCTGGGCCGGGTGCGCACGCCGGTGCTGGTGGTCGCGGGTGCCGAGGACGCCACGTTCTCGTTGCCGGAGACGATCAAGATGGCCGAAGCCATCCCGGACGCGGGCATCGCCGTGCTCGAAGGCGTCGCGCACCTGGCCGGGCTGGAGAACCCCGAGCTCGTCAACAAGCTCATCGAGGAGTTCGTTTTCCGCGGGTAGCGTCGAGACATGACTAGCACTGATGCCGCGCCTCGGCACGGCGAAGCCGCGGAGCTGCCGTTGCACATGAGGCGCAACGCCTTCGACCCCATTCCGGCACTGCGCGAGATCCGCGAGACCACCGGCGTGCGCGTCATCACCAACTCGTTCGGCATGCAGGTCTACCTGGTGACCCGGCACGAAGACGTCAAAGCGGTGCTCGCCGACCACGAGCGATTCTCCAACGGACGGCCACCGGAATTCCGGGTGCCCGGGGCGCCCGAGATGTCCGACGAGGAGGTGGCGAGCGCGCGGGCGGGAAACCTGCTGGCCATGGATCCGCCCGAGCACCAGCGGCTGCGCCGAATGCTGACCCCCGAGTTCACCATCCGGCGAATGAAACGGTTGGAGCCCCGCATCGTCGAGATCGTCGATGCGCAACTCGCCGCGATGGAAAATGCCGGGCCGCCAGTCGATTTGGTGGACACCTTCGCCCTGCCGATCCCGTCTCTGGTCATCTGCGAGCTGCTGGGTGTGCCCTACGACGACCGCGACGACTTCCAGCGGCGCAGCGCGCGCCAACTGGATCTGTCCATCCCGATCCCCGAACGCCTCGAGCTGCAGCGCCAGGCCCGCGCCTACATGCAGTCGCTGGTCGAACGTTCCCGGCAGCATCCCGGCGACGACATCCTCGGCATGCTGGTCCGCGAACACGGCGCCGAGCTCACCGACAACGAGCTCGTCGGCATCGCGGGCCTGCTGCTGCTCGCCGGACACGAAACCACGTCGAACATGCTGGGCCTGGGCACGTTGGCCCTGCTGAGACACCCCGACCAGCTGGCCGCGGTCCGTGACGACCCGGACGCCGTCGGGCCCGCGGTCGAGGAACTGCTGCGCTGGCTGTCGATCGTGCACAGCGCGATTCCGCGGATCACGACGTGCGACGTCGACATCGCCGGCGTGTCGATTCCGGCCGGCCAGTTGGTGTTCGTCTCGCTGCCGTCGGCCAATCGGGATCCGGACTTCATCGACTCACCCGAGGCGCTCGACATCCGGCGCGGTGCGCCAGGACATCTCGCGTTCGGCCACGGCGTGCATCACTGCCTCGGGGCGCCGCTGGCCAGGATGGAGATGCGCATTGCGTTCCCGATGCTGCTGCGCCGCTTCCCGACGCTCGCGCTCGCCGAGGAATTCGACGACGTGGCTTTTCGCTCGTTCCATTTCATCTACGGCCTGAAGTCTCTGGCGGTGAAATGGTG
Organism: uncultured Actinomycetota bacterium; assembly: GCA_963793055.1. Classification (GTDB taxonomy): domain Bacteria; phylum Actinomycetota; class Actinomycetes; order Mycobacteriales; family Mycobacteriaceae; genus Mycobacterium. Next base: position 277,032 of record CAWBYS010000007.1, read on the forward strand.
AAAGTACAAGCCGATCGCGAGGTGTGCATCCAGGCGGGCAACTGCGTGATGGTCGCCGACGCGGTGTTCGACCAGGACGACGACGGCATCGTCGTGGTGCTCGGCGGCACGGACGGCGGAGCCGTCCAAACAGGCGAGGTGCCCGAGGCCGAGAAGGACCACGCGCGAGAAGCCGTGAAGCTCTGCCCCTCTCAGGCGCTGCGAATCGTCGAGGATTAAGGCCTTTCGACTCCTGGGTAACGGGCGCACGCCTCGATACCGTGGCCGGGAGGAGGAACAACAGTGAGCGACAAATCTCTAGAAGTCATTACGTGGGATCCCGAGGACCATATCGACCTTCCCGGTTTCGCGCACGGCCTGACTCGCTATGGCGGGCATTGGTTCGACATTGACATCTCGGTCGTCCCGCGCGACGTCGACCCGATGGAGGCGCTCGACAAGGCCTTCGCCAAGCTGCGGGAGATCGTGGAGAGCGAGAAGCCGAAGATCACCCACTTCACGCTCGATCTGAGGGTTTCGTCGGAGAGCCCGGTACCGCGGCCCAACTGAGGGGCCGAACTAGTCGTCGAGGTCGATGACGCCTGCGCGCACCAACAGCAGCACGCTGACCACGAGAACCCAGATCGGGAACGCCAATACCAGCCACATGCTGATGTCGCTGGACACCAGAAGGCCCACGGCGGCAACGTAAGTCACGATCACCAGCCAACGCGGCATCAACCCCGTCTTGAGCCAGATGGTGGCCAGCGAGATCATGAAGACGGCCGCCATTCGCAACGCATAGGTCTTGGTGACGGTCAGCAGGATCATCTGGCCGAAGGTGGCGACGGTGGGGTCTGTGACACCGCCATCGAGCCCGGCGCCCACACCGGAGGCGACGAACATCATCGCCAGGAACAGCAGTCCACTTCCGACGAACACCGTCGAGAAGAACTTGTCCTCGTAGCGGCCCAGCCCGTCGCGCACCACCCCCATGAACCACAGGAACGCGATGCCGGCGAACGGCATGATCATCGCGGCGACTTTGAGATTGGGGCTGCCCTTTATCAACCACTGCGCACCGGGCTCTGCGCCCTCCGGGAGTTCCAGCCGGATCAGCACCAGCGCGGTCCCGAACAGCAGTGCGAACAACACGCCCGCGATCGCGGCCGCTCGCGGCGTTGTCAAGCGGCGCAACGGATGGTTGGTGTGCGTTGTCACGCCGTCATCGTGACACACCAGACCTCACGGCTGGCCCGGAAGCAACTGGATCATCAGGCCGTTGGCCTCGGCGGTGAGTTCGCCGTCGGGATTGCGCATCTCGGCGTTGACGAACGACTTGCGGCCCTCGGCCTCCCGCACCCAGCCACGGATCGACAGCGGAGTGTCGATCGGGGTGACCTTGCGATAGTCGACGTGCAGAAAGCCGGTGCGGCTGATCGGCCTGCCGGTCGCGTGGATCACCATACCGAACACCGAGTCGAACATCAGCGGCAGCACGCCACCGTGCACCGCGTAGTTGCCGCCGACGTGATACCGGCTGAACTGCACGGTCAGCTCGACGGCCTCGGCGTCGAACTTGGTCACCCGATACGGCGGCATCAGCAGGCTTCCCGAGCCGGGCAGGCTGGGCACCCGGTTGGCCGGACCGACGCCCTCGGCGGCCTCGAACGGGTCGAGCAGCTTGACCATTTCCTCCGCGCGGTCGGCGGCCTGCTCCCAGGTGTCGCTGTCGGGGTCGGCGGACACCGCGAGATCCTGGGCCCGCCGCATCGCGGCAAGGTACCGGCCGAACCCCGGGCCGGGCTCGGCGGCCTCGAAGTCCGGGAAGCCGCCGTGCTTGTAATAGTCGGGGTCGACGAGCCTGGGATCGTCTGCCGTCACGGCCGCTGCCTTCTGCTCTTCGCGCAAGCGCTCATCGCTCCGCCAGCACGTCGCGACGCACGATGGTCTGGTCGCGGCCCGGCCCGACACCGATGCACGAAACATGAGCTCCGGCAAGCTCTTCCAGTCGAAGCACGTAGTCACGCGCCTTGGCGGGCAGGTCGTCGAACTGGCGCGCATCCGAGATGTCTTCCCACCAGCCGGGCAGTTCCTCGTAGATGGGCTCGGCATGCGCGATATCGCTTTGCGTCATCGGCATCTCATTGACCTGTTTGCCGTTCACGCGATAGCCCACGCACACCGGCACCGTCTCGAGGCTGGACAACACGTCGAGCTTGGTGAGGAAGTAGTCGGTGATCCCGTTGACGCGGGTGGCGTAGCGCGCGATGACCGCGTCGAACCATCCGCACCGGCGGCGACGTCCCGTCGTCACACCGAACTCCCCGCCCGTCTTGGACAGGTACTCGCCGTTGGCGTCGAACAACTCGGTGGGGAACGGACCCGAGCCCACCCGGGTGGTGTACGCCTTGAGGATGCCCAGCACCGCGGTGATGCGGGTGGGCCCGATTCCGGACCCGACCGCCGCGCCGCCCGCCGTCGGATTCGACGACGTGACAAAGGGATACGTGCCATGGTCGACGTCGAGCAGCGTGCCCTGCGAACCTTCCAGCAGCACGGTCTCGCCCTGCTCGAGGGCGGTGTTCAGGAGATAGCGCGCATCGGCAATGCGGTGTTTGAAGCCCTCGGCCTGCGCCATCAGGTGCTCGAGTACCTCGGCGGAATCCAGCGCCTTGCGGTTGTAGATCTTGACCAACACCTGGTTCTTGAACTCCAGTGCGCCCTCGATCTTTTCGGCCAGCAACCCCTCGTCGAGGACGTCGGCGACGCGAATCCCGATGCGGGCGATCTTGTCTTGATAGCACGGGCCGATGCCGCGCCCGGTGGTGCCGATCTTCTTACTGCCCGCATAGCGCTCGACGACCTTGTCGATCGCGACGTGGTAGGGCATCAGCAGGTGCGCGTCGGCCGAGATCAGCAGCCGCTCGGTGTCCACGCCGCGGTCCTCGAGGCCCTTGAGCTCGTTGAGCAGGACACCGGGGTCGACGACCACACCGTTGCCGATCACGTTGGTCACGCCCGGCGTGAGGATGCCCGACGGGATGAGATGCAGGGCGAAGTTCTCACCCGTGGGCAGGACCACGGTATGGCCGGCGTTGTTGCCGCCCTGGTAGCGCACGACCCACTGGACCCGGCCACCGAGCAGATCGGTGGCTTTACCTTTGCCCTCGTCGCCCCACTGGGCGCCGATGAGCACAATCGCCGGCATGGTGTGTCTCCCGCTTGATTTGTTTCAGCCGGTGAGACACCTTATCCCAGCACTGTGTGAGCGCCCGCTTGACGACCGCGAACGGCGCGTCAGCAGCCCCAGCAGTAGTGGTAGCAGTGCACGCCGCCACACCATTGCGACGCCGTGGGACCGTCCTCGTCCTCGACCGGCTTGATGCGCCATGTCGTCTCGATGGCGTCGTCGCGCGGGATCTCGGCGGTGTCCATGACGGCACAGTGCAGGGCACGGCGCGGCTTGTCACATGTTTCCATCAGGTCTTTGTCATCGGAGATGCCGAGCTGATTGCGGATCAGCCGGACACCGAAGCGGTCGAGTTTGCCTCGGGCGCGCAGTCGTTTGGCGAACCCGGCCAACACGGCTTCGTCCGCCGGGCCGATCGGTGACACCGGCCCGAAGTCGGCCGGACCGGCGAATTCCATGCCGATCAGGCGCACGTCCGAGGTGGCCTCGGGGTCGAACCGCAGCGAGGTGGGCTGCAGTCCGCTCGCGGAGAACGCGGACCGGTCGATCAGCGTGGTGTGGGTCTGCGGCGGCCTACCGATGGCGCGTTCGACGAAGACCTCCCCCGGCTCAGGCAGAAAGTGCTTGTGCAGCAACCACACTGAGAATCGTTCCCAGCCGCCGGACGCGAGCAGATAGTCCCCCAGTTCCGCGATGGTGTCGCGGTCGTCCTCGGTCAGCACGCCGACATCGCTGGCGTCCATGTCGCCGAGTTGTTCGTAGTCATCAACTGTGTGATCTCGAATGGTCAACATGGCAGTCTCCCTCAGACTGATATTTGTGCCCTGACGTGGGCAGTTGATAGGCCAGACCGTAGCAGCGGGCGGGTCAGCACACAGCAATTTCACATTTCTGCGTCAATAGGCTCACATGGCCGTCATCGGACCAGCTAAACGCCCGATATTCGATGCAGGAATGCTTGCCGTGGCAAACTTTTCGGGATGAACGCCGACATGGAGGTGCGCCTGCACGCTTCCCTGGATGCGTTCCGCTCCGTCGCGGTCGACGTCTACCTGCGCGACCCGGTCATGGCGACAATCGAACTCATGGTGCTGAGGGGTCGTCTTGTGGACCGCAATCCGGCGCCGGTGCTGCTCACAGTCGCCGACGGCGAAGTGACGGTCGGCGCGGCGTTTCAGACGTTGCGGTCCCCGCTGTTGTGCGGCGGCCTGCCCGAGGCGGCCGTCGATGCCGTCGTCGCCGCACTCGTCGGCGCGAACACGAATCTCAATGGCGTGCACGGACCCCTGGGCACCGTAACGACATTCGCGGCGGCCTGGTGCGCGGCCACCGGCGCACGGAGTGCGGTGAGCACGTCAGAACTGCTGCATCGCTCGGCGGGCGTGAGCGCACCGACCGCGACAGCGGGCGAAAGCCGGCTCGCAGATTCCTGCGATGAACAGCTGATCGCTCAGTGGCTCAACATGTTTCGCGGCGAATCGCTCGGTGTGGTCGTCGACCCCGGTATCGACCCAAGGCGAGTTCGAACCGCGAAGGAGCCGCCGGACGAAATCATCGTGTGGACTGTGGACGGCGAACCGGTGAGCATGGCCGGGGTGCGACGGCCCGCGGCCGGCGTGTCGCGCATCGGGCCCGTCTTCACCCCGGCCGATCGCCGCGAACGCGGCTACGGTTCAGCGGTGACCGCCGCCGCCGCGGCGTGGGCCTTGGACGCCGGCGCCGACGAGGTGGTGCTGTTCACCGATCAGACCAAACCCGCGATCGCCGGCGTCTACCGAGGCATCGGTTTCGAACCCGTCGCCGAGTTCGCGCGTATCGACTTCTCCGGTCGCGCTCACGGACCTCGAGGCGACGCCAGCGCGTGAAGAGCGTCGCTCGACGCGCTGACCAGTTCGGCCACCATCGCGTCGTGACGCGCGGACTCGCTCATTCGGTACCCGTCCAGGGACGCCGCCAACAGGCACCTTTCGATGATGCGTCGGATCCCGGGATACCCGGCGGCCGCATCCAGCTCCGCGACGTGCGCGTCGGCACCGAGCTCGCAGAGAATCGCCCGCGCACGCGAAACATCCTGTCGGGCAATGGCACTCAAGACCCTTTCGGTGTCGGTATGTCGGGCGGGATCGGCGAGGATGCGTTCGACCCGGTCGGTCTCGCGGCGATAGAGGTCGAGGTACAGATGCAGGGTCGCCCCCTCGGGTGCGGGCGCCGGTTCGAGGACGTCCATCAGCGAGAGCAGCCAATCCGTCAACCCACGTCCGACGGGGCCCAGCAAGTCCCAACATTCGGTCTGCGCGCGCAGCTGCCGGCCGAGGTAGCGGGCACGCGCCGCGGCGCGGTGGCTTCCGGTCATCCCGTAGACAGGGCCGTACCTGCTCGTGAGCTCGGCGCCCCGACGCTCGGCCACGGTGTTGAGCAGCGCGAGATGCACGTAGACGTGCATCGCAGCGAGCACCCGCCAGGCGTGCCATCGATTCGCACCGCAGAGCTGTGACGGGTTCCAGGGCACGAGCACGGATCGCTGGGTGCCGTCGGATTGAGTGAACGTGTCGCCGCCGAGCAGGTCGTAGAGCTTCAAGTGCGTCGACTCGTGCAGCAGGCCCTCGGCCACCCACCAGGCGCTGGGCGGGCTCCGGCGCAGGAAGGCGACGCCGCCGAGATCGGGACGCGAGCTGGAACCGAACCGCCTGGTGTCCGGCACGCAGGCGATGACGTGGGCATGCCGTAAAGCGCTGCGGCCCAAAGCGGGAAGCAGCTCGTCGAGCAGCCGAGCGCCGGCTCGCAACATCTCGATGCTGTCGGTGTCGAAGGAACCCGGCGACGCGCCGTAGCGCGCTGCCACCAGTTCACGGAAGGCGCGGCCGTAGGCATCGTCGGTGTGCTCATCAGACCAGAGCCGGCAGTCGTCATCATCCGCACGCAAAGCGATCAATGAGCCGTCCTGCAGCGGCGTGTCGGTGCCGCCGTCCCGTATGTAGCGGGCGGCCTCGGTAAGGACCGCCGAGCAAGCGGGCAGTGGAAGCAGATGCGGCCCACGCGGGGAGGTCGCCGTCAACTGATTGTGTGCGTGGCCGATCGCCGATCTCAGGGTCGGCTCGGTGAACAGCCGGGCCGAATGGCGCGGTGCGGACTCCAGAAGTTCGCGCGCCGAGGGCAATTCGGGGGCCAGCACTTCGAGCTGAGCGACGAGGCAGTCGCGCCGGTGGTCGAGAATCGGCGACGAGGCACCAAAGGATTCATGGCCGGTCAACGCCCGCTCGACCGTGTCGCACGAATCCATTGGCGCTTTCTACTCAACATTCGCGATGTTCGGCGGCGTTTGGGCGTTTTGATCTCCTCGATGTCGCCGCGCAACAATCCAACGGTGACGAGCGTGGTGGTGTTGTTCGGGAGCCGACGCCTGCCGCGCGCACTGCGAGGTCTGGACATCGTCGGTCTCGACGACATCACCACGGCCCGCAGAGTGATCGTCGTCGGGTCGCATGCCGACCTGGCCGACGTGTTGACCCGGCTGTTGCGCGCGGATCGGCTCGACATCGAGGTCGCCCACGTGCGTCCGTGGCGATCGGCGCGACCGGCTCGGCACGGCTCGGCCAGGCGTGTGCCGCTGATCCGCGACGAGACCGGCGCCGTGATCACGAAATCGGCCTACTGGCTGCCGCCCTCCGAGGACGTCGTCGCGATCGAGGGCGAGGCGACCGTCGACGACACGATGCTGTTCGACGGCCAGGTGAGGAGTGTGCGGATCGAGCCGACAGCAGACCTGCCCGGGCTGCGGGCGAGCACGCTGTCGCACCGCATGCGGCCGCGGCGCTGGGTCACCGGCCGCGCCGCTCAGCTGGGCACCACCGGTGCGACGGTGGTGCGCGACGGAGTGCCGGGTCCGCGACCGGTCAAACGGTCGACGTTCTACCGGCACACCGAGGGCTGGCTGCGGGTGGGCTGACAACCCGCCGAGACTGCGCCCAGGGTCGTGATCCGTGCGTTTTCACAGCCCTCAGTGCATTCTCGACGTGTGAACGTCCGTCCGCTACACCCGCAATCGGTGCGGCCCAGCCCGATCTTCCTGCTCATCGTCGCGCTGACCGCGGCAGGTGGCGTGCTGGCGTGGATCTCCGCGGCGAGCTTCAAACCGCTGGCCTATGTCGGGGTGTTCATCTTCATCATCGCCGGCTGGATCGTGTCGCTGAGCCTGCACGAGTTCGGCCACGCCTACGCCGCGTGGCGGTTCGGCGACCGCGACGTGCCGGTGCGCGGCTACCTGACCCTCAATCCGTTCAAGTACGCGCACCCGGTGCTGTCGGTGGTGTTCCCGGTGCTGATCATCCTGATCGGCGGCATCGGCCTGCCCGGCGGTGCGGTGTGGGTACGGACGTCGTTCATGACGAAGTGGCAGAAGTCGGTGGTCAGCCTGGCCGGGCCGGCCACGAACGTGGTGACGGCGATCGTGCTGCTGGTGTTGACGCGGCTGTTCTACGACTACGGGCATCTGGTGTTCTGGTCGGGGGTGGCGTTCATGGGCTTTCTCCAGGTGACCGCCGCCGTACTGAACCTGTTGCCGATTCCCGGGTTGGACGGCTACGGCGCACTCGAACCGCACCTGAGCCCGCAGACGCAGCGCGCGCTGGAGCCCTTCAAGCAGTGGGCCTTCTTCCTGCTGTTGCTGCTGCTGCTCGCGACGCCGCTCAACGGCTACTTCTTCGCTCTGGTGAACTGGTTCTTCGCCGCCTTCGGGGTGCCGGACGCGCTCGTCGGCACCGGTTACTCGCTGACCCGGTTCTGGTCTGCCTTCTGACCCGGACACTTGCGACATATGCGTATTGACGCATAGATTGCTAGCCATGGGTGCCGGACACGATCACAGTTCGCCCGACGCCCGCGTCAGCCGGATGGTCCTCGCCGCGGTGATCCTGACCGCGTTCTTCGTCCTCGAGCTGACGACCGCGCTGTTGATCAACTCGCTTGCCCTGCTTTCCGACGCCGGCCACATGCTCACCGACCTGGTCGCGATGTTCATGGGCCTGACGGCGGTGCTGCTCGCCCGCCGCGGCAGCACGTCACCGGCCCGCACCTATGGTTGGCACCGCGCCGAGGTGTTCACCGCCGTCGCCAATGCCGTGCTGCTGCTGGGCGTGGCGGTGTTCATCCTCTACGAAGCGATAAGACGGCTCGGTGGCGCACCCGAGATCCCGGGTGTGCCGATGATCGTCGTCGCGCTCGCGGGACTGGCCGCCAACGCCGCCGTGGTGCTGCTGCTGAGGTCGCACTCGAAGGAAAGCCTCGCCGTCAAGGGCGCCTACATGGAGGTCGTGGCCGACACGGTCGGCAGCATCGGCGTGCTGATCGCGGGCATCGTGACGGTGACGACGCACTGGCCGTACGCCGACGTGGTGGTCGCGATATTCGTTGCGCTGTGGGTGTTGCCCCGCGCCGTCGCACTGGCCCGCGCGGCCCTGCGCATCCTGTCCGAGTCGTCGCCGCGCCACATCGACGTCGACGAGTTGCGCTCGGCGCTGTGCGCCGTCGAGGGCGTCACCGAAGTGCACGACCTGCACGTGTGGACGCTGGTCCCGGGCAAAGACATGGTGACCGCCCATCTGACCAGCACGAGAGACTCGGCTCTGGTGCTCGACGAGGCCCGTGCGGTGCTGACCGCGCGCGGACTGGACCACGCGACCGTGCAGGTTGAGCCGCCGGATGCGGCCGCGGATTGCGAGTGCGAAGCCGAGCAGTGACGCGTTAGTTCAGGCCGAGCGCCGAGCGTGCCTGCGGGTCGCAGTCATCGAGCAGGTCCAGGCAGCGTTGGCGCTCGTCGTTTTCGCCGATCGCATCGGCGGCCCGCGCCAGCGCGGCGACGCAGCGCAGGAACCCGCGGTTGGGTTCGTGGCGGTACGGGACCGGACCGAATCCCTTCCAGCCGTTGCGTCGCAACTGATCCAGGCCGCGGTGATAGCCGGTGCGCGCATAGGCGTACGCGGTGACGGCCCGGTCGTCGGCGAGAGCGTCCTCGGCCAGCGCGGCCCACGCGACCGAAGCCGAGGGATGCGCCGCGGCCACGATCGACGGGTTTTCGGCGGCGGCCAGTTCGGCCTCGGCGGCGGGGTCGCCGGGAAGCAGTACCGGATCCGGTCCCAGGAGATCGCCCATCCGCGTCATGGCCCCATTGTGCCGTGCGGATTCCCGCCGTCGTCCCCGGCATGGGTCGCGGCACTCGTCCCGCCGAATGGCTAAGCTTCCGGCCGTAGCGTCGTGAAGGAGATTGCAGCAGGGATGTCGAACCCATCAGGGCCGCACGAGCCGGATGACGTCAGCAACGAGGCGGCCACCGACGACGTCACCGCCGACGACACCGCGACGGATTCCGACGCGGCCACCGAGGTGATGGCGCCACCGGATCCCGAACACGAACCGGCGACCGAGATCATGGAGCCCGCCGAGCCCGCGACCGAGGCAGCCGAGGCGCAGCCCCAGCCCGAACGTCGCTTCACTGCGCCGTCAGGTTTCGACGCCGGGCTCCACGCAGCGCATCGACAGACCTGCCGACCCCGCCACCGAGGTCTTCGCCACGGCGCCCGGTTCCGGGCAGAAACCCGTTGCACCGCAGGTCATTCCGCCGCGCGGGGATACCGTCAAGGCACCGTCGAAGCACCGCAGCTGGGGCTGGGTGATCGCGCTTCTGCTGGTGATCGCCGCGCTGGTGGCCATCGCGGTGCTGGGAACGGTGCTGCTGACCCGCGGCTCGGATACCAAGGCGTCGCAGGAGGACAACGTCCGCACGACGATTCAGAACTTCGACATCGCGATCCAGAACGGCGACCTGGCCACGCTGCGCAGCATCACCTGCGGCGCGACGCGCGACAGCTACGTCAACTACAACGACCGGGCGTGGTCGGAGACGCACGCGCGGGTGGCCGCGGCCAAGCAGTATCCGGTCGTCGCGAGCATCGACCAGGTGGTGGTCAATGGCGAGCACGCCGAGGCCAACGTGACCACGTTCATGGCCTATGCGCCGCAGACCCGCTCGACTCGGAGCTTCGACCTGCAGTTCCGCGACGAGCAGTGGAAGATCTGTCAGGCGCCCAACGGCTAGTTGCTGCCCGGCTGCTGCATCGCCCAGCAGGTGTTCGCATGCTCCAAATTGCACGGGATCCCGTTGATGGTCGGGAGTTGGTTCGGCAGCTGGGCAACGTCGGCGCTGCTCGAGCCCTGCACCGGCACGGTGATCGCCGCGGGCCCGCCACCTCCCACACCTTGCGTGCATACGCCCGGAAACCGCGTCGGGAATGGTGCCGTAAGGGCAGTCATTGGCTGCGGCGGACGGCGATGCGACTGCGCGATCGGGCTGGCGATCGAGCCCATCACGGTCGCGGCTGCCAGCGGGTCAACCAGAATTCCACGCTTCACGGCGACAACCCTACCCAGGCTCAGCAGCGGCTGCGGCCGTGACGGACCGGCCCGCGCTGTGCAGGTCCCTGCACGCCTCGACGACGCGTTCTGTCATCGACGCCTCGGCCTTCTTCAGGTAGCTGCGCGGGTCGTAGGCCTTCTTGTTGCCGACCTCGCCGTCGATCTTGAGCACACCGTCGAAGTTGGTGAACATGTGGCCGGCGACCGGCCGGGTGAATGCGTACTGGGTGTCGGTGTCGACGTTCATCTTCACCACGCCGTAGCGCAGCGAGTCCTCGATCTCGGACTTCAACGAGCCCGAACCACCGTGGAACACGAAGTCGAAAGGCTTTGCATCACTTGGTAGCCCGAGCTTGGCGGCGGCAACCTTCTGCCCCTCGGCCAGCACTTCGGGCTTGAGCTTGACGTTGCCGGGCTTGTAGACACCGTGCACGTTGCCGAACGTCGCGGCCAACAGGTACTTGCCGTGCTCGCCTGCCCCCAGCGCGTCGATGGTCTTCTCGAAGTCCTCGGGCGGTGGTGTAGAGCTTGTCGTTGATCTCGTGCGGCCACGCCGTCCTCCTCGCCGCCGACCACGCCGATCTCGATCTCGAGGACGATCTTGGCGGCCGCCGCCTGCTTGAGCAGTTCGCGGGCGATCTCGAGGTTCTCGTCGATCGGCACCGCCGAGCCGTCCCACATGTGGGAGTGGAACAGCGGGTTGCCGCCGTCGGCCACCCGCTGCTGCGAAATCGCCAGCAGCGGCCTCACGTAGGTGTCGAGCTTGTCCTTCGGGCAGTGGTCGGTGTGCAGCGCCACGGTGATCGGGTATTTGCTCGGCGATCACATGGGCGAATTCGGCCAGCGCGACGGCGCCGGTCACCATGTCCTTGACGCCGAGGCCGGAGGCGAACTCCGCCCCGCCGGTGGAGAACTGGATGATGCCGTCGCTGCCTGCGTCGGCGAAGCCCTTGATCGCCGCGTTGACGGATCTCCGACCCCACGCAGTTGATGGCGGGGAACGCGATACGAGTGCTCCTTGGCCCGGCCCAGCATTTCGGCGTAGACCTCGGGCGTTGCTATGGGCATGACGTTCCCCTCTCGGCTGTTCCGCCTATTGGAGGCAAGTATTTCAGGAATGACGCCAACTCGGCAGGTCGGCGACTTCGCTTCGCTAGTTGTCACCGTCCGGACACTGGGCGAACGATTGCGAAACGAGCTGATAGCAAACGAGTGAAGTCGGTAATTGACGCCTGAGCAAATGCTAATCTCCGGCAATCTTGGACACGACTGACCCACCAGCGGCAGGCGCGGCGCACGACCGCCGCGCCGCGCGTCACGTCGGCCGAGTCGGGGCGTTGGCGGTAGCCCTCGGAATCGGCGCGGCGGTGATGACTGCGCCGGGGATCGCCCTCGCGGGTCCCGACGCCGACACCTCTGGGTCGGAAGCGGCTGGCGCACAGCAGAGTTCAACGCCCAGTCCCGATACTGCGGCGACCGGGCAGACACCGGCCACGGCGACGTTGACCGATACGGCGGCCGGATCGACTCCGGACCCGACTACCGCGGCAACGCCGTCCGCCCCGGGCGAGGCGGCGGTCCAGGCCAGCGGGGGCGCGAACACCACGGTCACGACGTCCGACGACACCGCCGAGGTCGCCGGCTTGATCGCGTCGGACACCACCCCGGCGGCGTTGGCGGCCATCGCCCCCGACACGGCGGACGACACGGACAAGACGAAGGGAACGTCACCGGTCACCGACGTCGTCGACCGCACCCCGCCCACGTCGATGCTGTCGGCCAATACGGTGTCGTCGACGGCGAATCCCGATCGCGTGTCGGGCACCGCACGCACCGCGCTGGTCGCGACGAGCGACCCGGCGCCACGGGCGGCCGCGACGGTCGCGCTGATCAGCCCGTCAGCGGACCCGGTGGCCGCGCCGGTCGATCCGATCACCGCCGTCGTGACCCGGGTGGTGTCGGTGGCCGCGGGCCTGATGTCGTTTCTGTCGCCGTCGGAGTCAACGAATCCCGCGATCCCGGTCGAGCCACCCATCGCGTGGGTGGTACTGGCCTGGGCGCGCCGACAAGTCGAAGACGTGTTGTTCGGCGGGACACCGCAATTCGGGTTCGGGCCCGTCACCACGAGCCAGTCCGAGACAGGGGTCGTCACCGGCACGATCTCGCGCGTCGGACCGTATTCGACGCCCGTCGCGCTGAGCGTGACCACAGGACCCGCGAACGGCACCGTCGCGGTGGATCCGAGCACCGGTGAGTTCACCTACACCCCGGGCGAGGCGTTGGCGCGATCCGGCGGTATCGACACCTTCACCGTCGCGGCGACCACGCCGCCGGACAACTCCCCGTGGAATGCACTGCGGGACTTCGTCTCCGCCATCACCGGCGCTGATCGCAGCGAACCCGCCACGGCGACGGTCCTGGTGTCGGTGCTTCCGGTCGGGGACACCGAGCCCGATCCGACGACGCTGGATGCCTCCGAGCTCGTCGGCCTCGTCGCCGACGGCAAAGTCCAAGTCGCCGCGAACAAGAACGGCACCGTCCGCATCATCGACGGCTCGTTCACCGACAGCGCCGTGCGCTCCAACGACGACGCCGCGCGGGTGATCAACAGCGTCGCCCGACTCCTGGGCGCCCCCGCCGATGTCGCCGAAGGGCGGGCGATCACCAGCCAGGTCCTCGGGCCTGTCGACGGCGGTGCCCCGACCGAGGTGATCTACCGCCTGCAACCCACCGTCAACGGCATCCCGACCCTTAACAGCCAGGTAGTGCTCTCGACCGACGGCCAGGGCACCGTCACCGGCGTGTTCAGCAGCTACGACGGCAGGGTCAACGGCGTCGACACCACGTCGGCTGCCAATCTCGACGAGGAGGCGGTCGCGTTCGCGGCAGCCCGCGCCGCACTACTCAAGAGCCTCAGCGGCCAGAACGACCCGGCCGCCGTCCTCGCCGCGGTGTCGATGGCCAGCGACCTCGTCATCTACGACGTCGATCCCGACGTGGCACCTCGTCTGGCCAGACGTGTCACCGTCTACACCAGCGTGGTGCCGACAGATCCGAGCCTCGATCCCGTTCCGGTGGTGAGCACCGACTACTACGTCTACGCGAACGGCACCGACACCGGTGACGTGTTCGCGGCGATCTCGAATCTGCAGGACGCATCGACGACGTGGGTGTCGACCTCGACCACCGCGAAGGATCTGCGCAACGTGACGCGCACGATGTACGTGCAGTACCAACAGAGCAGCGCCACATACCGGGCCAACGACGTCGTGCGCAAGGTGAGCACCTATGCCACCTCCTCGACATCGACGGTTCCCGGGACGATCGCCACAAAGGTCTGGTGGTGGGGTTGGGACCCGTCGGCCGTCTCGGCCCAGGCCAACACCGAAGTGGTGTGGGACTACTATCGAAACAACCTGTCGCGCACGTCTTTTGACGGTATCGGATCGGCCGTTCGGACCAGCGTCCTGCCTAACAGTTTCAACAACGCCTACTGGGACCCGAGCCTGAGGACGCTGGTGTTCGGACACGACACCGAAGCCGCCCTCGACGTGGTCGGCCACGAATTCACCCACGGGGTCATCAATTACGCGGTCGCGAACGGCAAAGGGCTGCTGTACCAGAAGGAGTCCGGTGCGCTCAACGAGTCCTACGCCGACATCATGGGCAGCCTGATCGAGAACAAGACCGGCACGGGTAAGTGGTTGATCGCCGAGGACTACGGATGCGGGTATTCGTCGTGCGCCATCCGCGATATGTCCAAACCGTCGCGTTACGGCCAGCCGGAGAACTACGCGAAGCGGTACACGGGTACCGCCGACTACGGCGGAGTCCACACCAACAGCGGCATCTTCAACTTCGCGGCCTACAAGATGATGGTCGACACCCGCACGACCGGGGTGTCCACCGCCCGGTGGGCCAAGGTCTTCTACGGCTCGCTGTTCAAGCTGTCGAGCAACGCCACCTTCCTCGATGCGCGGGCCGCCGTGCTCAGCTCAGCGAAGAGTCAGGGGTTCACTACGTCGCAGCTGCAGGCGATCACCGACGCCTTCGTCGCCGTCGGCATCAAATAGCCCGGGCCTCACATCGTCAGGACCATGCGGTAGCGCGCGCGGCCCTGATCCATGGCCGCATAGGCCTCGGCGGCGTCGGCCAGCGGCCGTTCCTCGATCCTCGCCCGAACACCGGACTGCAGGGCGAAGTGCATGGTCTCCTCGACGTCGCGCGCGGTGCCCGACGGATGGCCGGTGATCCTCAACCCGTCGGTGATCAACTGCAGCGGCGCGATCGGCAACGGGTCCGGCGTCACGCCGATGATCACGAGTTCACCCTCGGGCGCCAGCCCGCCGACGGTGTCGGCCATCGCCTGCGAGTTGGCCGCGGTCGCCAGCACCACCACGGCGCCGCCGAGATCCTTGAGCGCCGCGCTGACGTCGACGGCCCTCGAGTCGATGTAGTGGTGGGCGCCCAACGCACGCGCGTCGGCCTCCTTGTCGGCTCCGCGAGCGATCGCCACGGTCTCGAAACCCATCGCGCGCGACCACTGCACGCCCAGATGCCCGAGACCGCCGACGCCCAGCACGGCCACCAGGTCCCCGGCCGTGGCGTCGGTCTGGCGCAGACCGTTGAAGGTGGTGACGCCCGCACATCCCATCGGCGCGGCCTCGGGGAACGACAGCCCGTCGGGGATGCGCGCCAGCGCCGTGGCCGGCGCCGTCACCGATTCGGCGTAGCCGCCCGGATAGTGCCAGCTGGGCACCTGCAAGCGCTGACACGACATGAACTGGCCCTTGCGACAGGGCACACAACGGTTGCAGTTGCCACCGAACCATCCGACGGCCACCCGGTCGCCGACGGCGAAGTCCCCGACACCTTCAACACCTTGACCGAGCTCGGCGATCGTGCCCGCGATCTCGTGGCCCAGCGTGACGGGCCAGGTCATGTCCGGGAAACCACCGGCGACGAAACCATGATCGGTGCCGCACACACCGCACGCGGAGACGGCGATACGGACGTGATCGGCCGGAGGCGACGCGGTCTCGACATCGGTGAGGACCAGCGGTTCGTTGGCGGCTGCGACGTGCACGGCTTTGTGGGTGGGCATAGTGCAAACCCTAGCCACGGGATCGGCGTTTGGCGTGCCTGCAGGCGCCGACGGTAAGTTTGACGATCATGACCAGCACCACCCTGGCACTCATGCCCGATTTCCTCGACCCGCTCAAGCTCATCGGCTATTTCGGCGCCTGGGCCCTGGTCGGACTGTTGGTCGTGATCTTCGTCGAGTCGGGGGTGCTGTTCCCCGTCCTGCCCGGCGACACGCTGCTGTTCGTCGCGGGCATGCTCGCCGCTGGCACGGCCGCTGCGGGACAGGCCGATTTCCGGCTGTGGCAGCTGCTGGTGTTCGTCCCCATCGCCGCCATCCTCGGTGGGCAGGTCGGCTATGCCATCGGCCGCTACGTCGGGACCGCGATGTTCAAGCCGAACGCCCGGGTGCTCAAACAGCGCTACCTCGACGAGGCCCATGCCTTCTTCGAGGAGCGCGGGCCGTTCGCCATCGTCATCGCGCGCTTTGTACCGATCGTGCGGACGCTGGCGCCGATCACCGCGGGTGCGGCCCGGATGAACTACGGCGTGTTCACACTCTTCAATGTCATCGGTGCCGTCGTGTGGGGGGTGGGCCTGACGCTCCTCGGCTTCGGGCTCGGCCAGTTCGAGATCATCCAGAAGCTGCTCGAGCCGATCTTCATCCTCATCGCGGTCGCATCCATCACGCCGATGCTCATCGAGTGGTACAAGCGCAGGCGCGCGGCCAAGAGGGCCGCCGCCGACACGCCTGCGAGCGAACCGCCCGCTTAGCGGCCTGCCTCCAGCGCGCGGATCAGGCTCGCCGCGTCCCACGGACCCTTGTGCCGCTTGCCGTTGACGAAGAACGTCGGCGTTGTGTTGAGGTCCATCAGCTCGGCGTCCTGGGCGTCGTCCTGTACGCGGTGCAGGACCTTGGACGGATGCACCCGGACGTCCTGGTCGAACCGGTCGAGATCCAGCCCGATCGAGTTGGCATACCGGTAGATGTCCGACCAGTCCAGGTCGTCCTGGTGGGCGAACAACTCGAAGCCCATCTCGAAGTACTTGCCCTGCAGCCCGGCCGCCTCGGCCGCCCTGGCCGCGTCGAATGCGCGGGGATGCGCGCGCTCGAGCGGAAAGTGCCGCCACACATAACGCAACTCGGCACCGAAGTGATCGCGGACTTCGTCGATACTACCGGTGACGCGGCTGCAGAACGGGCATTCGTAGTCCCCGTACTCGACCAGCGTCAGTGGCGCGTCGGGGTCACCACGGATGTGGTCCCGGTCGGGATCGACGGGCCGAATCAGCTTGAGCCCGATGGGTTCTGGCGGACTGATCCAATCGGTGACCCGGAAGATCGCCCAGCCGGCGATGAAGGCCACCACCGAGGCGACCAGCACGCCGATGCGCGCCTGGTCCTGGCGTGCCGGCTCGTCGATTGCGATGTCGACGATGAAAAGCGAGATGGTGAAACCGATTCCGGACAGCGCGGCGCCCCCGGACACCCGGCGCAGTGTCAGGCCCGGCGCAAGCTGGCCGATCCGCGTGCGCCGCATGAACCAGGTCGCACTGGTGATGCCGATGAACTTGCCTGCCACCAGACCCACGACGATGCCCCACGTCAACGGCGACCGGAAGGCCGCCGTGACGCCGTCCGCGTCGAGTCGGACGCCGGCGTTGACCAAGGCGAACAGTGGCAGCAGTACGAACGACACGTACGGCCCGACGTCGGTCTGCAGCCGCTCGTTGATCGAAATCGACTGGCGCAGACGGCGGGTGGCGGTCCGCGCATACTCCGAATTCGGCGACTGGCGGAACGCCCGGATCACGTCGACCGCCTCCTCCACCTGCGCTCGGGCGGGCGCGAAGACCGGGATCAGCAACGCCACCGCAACCCCCGCGAGCGTCGGATGGATTCCCGCGTTGAACAGCGCGACCCACAACGTGAGGCCCAGCACGGCGTACGCCGGGCCGCGGCCCGCGGGCATGAACCGCACCAGCGCCAGGGCCACGATCAGCACCACAGACGCCACGAGGGCGGGCACCCGGATGGCGTCGGAGTAGAAGAGTGCGATCACACACAACGCTCCGACGTCGTCCACCACAGCCAGCGTGAGAAGGAAGATGCGCAGCCGCCCTGGGAATTTCGGCTTGATGATCGCCAACGCACCGATGAGGAACGCCGTGTCGGTGCTTATCACCACACCCCACGCCTGCGCGTTCTCGCCCGTGCGGTTGAACAGCAGGAAGATGGCGGCGGGCACGGCGAGCCCGGCGATCGCGGCGATCACCGGAACCGCGGCCCTGGCTCGGTCGGTGAGCTCGCCGATCGCGAACTCCCGTGTCACCTCAAGACCGACGACGAAGAAGAAGAACGTCATGGCGCCGTCGTTGACCAGATGCTTGACGGTCAGCTCGAAGTGACGATCACCGAACGACGCACCGACATGCGTGTCCAACAGCGCCCAATAGCTCGCCGCCCATGGCGAATTGGCCCAGACGATGGCCAGCAGGGTGAACAACAGGAGCAGTCCGGCGGCGGCCTTCTCGCCGGTGTTGATCGCCTTGGGATCGCGGTGAAAGCGCGTAGGAAGCAGGCGAACGATGCGCGGAACGGACTCTGCGCTCACGCCTCGGACTCGGATGTCGCCGCGGCTGCGACTCCGTCGGCCACCTGGCAGGCCGCTTCCATCAGCATCCACCCCGACAGCTGTACCGACAGGTCGCGTTCGGGCACCTCGGAGGCGTTGACGGCGCCCTCGACGAACTCGGCCTGGATGCCGCCCGCGGTGGGGAGTTCGGCGGTGCGGTCCCAGAACGCGGCGAACAGCGGCAGTCCGTCGACGGTTTGGCGGTTGTCCCACGCCGCGTTCGCCGATGTCAGCACCAGCGTCTTGGCGGTGTCCCGGGCGGTAGCGTCGTCGGGTCCGTTCTGCGGCAGCGTCGTGACGACCAGCGCGAGGTACCGCGCCAGGATTCCGTTGAACAGTCCGCCGTCACCCCCGCCGGCGCCGTTGATGATGCCGTCGGGCGCCATGTGGTCACGCACCGCGGCGACCAACCGATGCACTCGGGCGGCGTGGTCGGGATCTTCGGTGCGCGCCGCGAGTTCGGTCTCCAGCCCCAGCACCACCCCTTGGCAGTAGGTGTATTGCGCGCGCACCATCGAGCCGCTCTTGATGCCGTCGAACACCAGATGGGTGTCGGGGTCGATGAGCACCTCGTCGATCCAGTCGGACATCTGCTGCGCACGGCGCAGCCGGTCGTAGCGGGCCAGGAATATCCCCGCCGGACCGTTTGCCGGCGCGTTGAAGAACTGATCCTGTTTGCGCCAGGGAATGCCGCCGCCGTCCTCGGGCACCCAGGCGTTGAGGAACTGCTCGGAGAGCTTGTGCAACGCCTTCGGCCGCTCCACCCCCGCGAGTCGGCCGGCGCGCTCGAGCGCCACCGCCAGCCAGGCCATGTCGTCGTAGTAGTCGTTGACCCACGACATGTTGTTGCGCAGTCGGTGGCCGCGGATCTGCCGCGCGATCTGCTTCTGACGTTCGGGGTCGGGGGCACGCAGTTCGGCGTCGACCAGACAGTCGAGCAGGTGTGCCTGCCACCAGTAGTGCCACACTCCGAACTGGCGGTACCTGCGCGCGGCCGGCCAAGCGACCACGCCCAGCTGTGTGCCCGGCAATCCCCACAGGCGCTTGAGATGGCGCGCGGCGATCGCGGCCTCGGCGCTTTCAGCGCGGTTGGCCCATAGCTGATCCATGCCGTTGATCCTGCCCTACCACGCCTGGTTGAGGTTGCTATGTTGGGCGATCCACGTGTGCATGGCGATGCCCGCGGCGACGCCGGCATTGATACTGCGGGTGGAACCGAACTGGGCGATCGACACCGTGACGGCCGCCCCGGCCTTGGCGTCGTCGGTGATGCCGGGCCCCTCCTGACCGAAGAGCAGTAGACATTCCCGTGGCAGCGAAGTCTGTTCGATGCGCGCGGCGCCGGGCACGTTGTCGACGGCGACGACGGCCAGGCCGGCCCGAGCTGCGAACTCCAGGAGTTCGGCGGTGGTGTCGTGATGGCGCAGTCGCTGGTACCGATCGGTCACCATGGCGCCGCGGCGGTTCCAGCGCCGCCGCCCGACGATGTGCACGGTGTCCACGGCGAAGGCATTGGCGGTGCGCACCACTGCACCGATGTTGGCGTCGTTGCCGAAGTTCTCGATCGCGATGTGCAGCGGATGCCTACGAGTGTCGATGTCGGCGACGATCGCTTCGCGGGTCCAATAGCGGTATGCGTCAACGACGTTGCGGGTGTCGCCGTCGCGCAGCAGAGTGGGATCGTAGCGCGGGTCGTCGGGTGGGGCGCCCTGCCACGGTCCGACGCCTGGCGCCTCGCCCCATTCGGTGGGACCGACATCACTCATCGGTGGTCCACAATCCGGCATGGGTGCCGACGAGCGACAGCGTCGGGTACAGCAACGCGGCGGTGATCTCGCCCTGCGTACACAATGTCACCCGGACCGCGACCGCGTCGCGTGAGGCGTCGGGCAGCACGAGCACCGACGAGCCATAGACGTCGCAGGCGTGGCTGAGCCCCGGCGGTGGCCGCGTCGGTGCGACGAGCACCATCGTCGGTCCACCACGCGTCGCGGACACGTCGCGGTATTGCGCTGCCAGACCGGTGATTTCGAGACCCAGCAGCATGTACCCGCCGCCGGTGAAGGCCGCCTGGTCGCCGAGTGAAGCGGGGTCGAGCATCGCGCCGTCCGCGCGGAACGCGTCCACGCTCGTCGTCTTGATCGACAAGCCGGTGTCGTTGTCCCGGGTCTGCGGCAGACCGACCGGGAAGGCGGCGGGCAGTGCTGTCGTGGTGCCCGGCGTCCGGTCACGCGGCGAGTACACATAGATGCCGCGCACCTGGGACTGATCGCGTTGCGGTCCCAAACACACTGTGCCACTGAGCCGGTCGGGTCCCTGCGCCGACAACGGCTGCACCTTGAGGTCGGTCACGTCGCGGCAACTGCCGATGGCGTTGGCTTCGATCGGATGCGCAAGCGCCCCGTAGAGACCGAACCGCACGTCCTCGGGTTTGGCGTGGGCACCGCCTGCCTGCGCGGGCGAGGCGTCGACGTCGATCAGCACGTAGTCGCCGTCGAAGCGCAGGTTCGACACCGACATGTTCCAGCCCAGCGTCGCCAGCGACTCACCCATGGCCGCCGACGCGGCGGAATAACGGTTGGCGGGCTGCGCATCGCCGGAGCATGCCGACGCGGCGAGGACGATCGTCGCCAGCGTTGCGATCAGTGCGCGCACTTAAGTCCGGCTTTAGGTTCTATTCCGGCCGCGGCCAACGACTTTCGTCATGGCCCGCACCAGATTTCGCGGCACCATTCGCCCGCCGGTGGTCAGGGCCTTGTACTGCAGGCCAGGCACGATCACCACCTTGCCCTTGGCGACGTCCGCCATCGTCTCGCGCACCACGTCGTCGACTTCCAACCACAGAAACGACGGTGTCCCGCTCATCTCGATGCCGGCCCGCGCGTGAAATTCGGTGTGCACGAAGCCCGGGCACAACGCATGCACGCCGACGCCAGTGCCGCCCAGACCGTTGGACAGGCCCTCGGAGAACGCGACCACCCACGCCTTGGACGCCGAGTACGTCGATCCGCGGCCGGGCAGCAGGCCCGCGACGCTGGCGACGTTGAGTACGGTTCCCGCACCCGCGGCCAGCATGGGCGGCAACGCCGCGTGCGTCAGCTGCATGACCGCGGTGACGTTCACGTCCAGCTGCGACTGCAACACCGCGAAGTCGGTCTGCCAGAACTCGCCGGAGGTGCCGAAGCCCGCGTTGTTGACCAGGACACGCACCCCCGCGGCCAGCCTGTCGGCCACCTTGGCGCGGTCGGCGGCGTCGGCCAGATTGGCGACGAGCACTTCGACGTTCGCGCCTGCCTCATCGTGCAGCTCGGCTGCGAGCGCCTCGAGCCGCGCTACGTCACGGGCGACCAGGACGAGGTCGTAACCGTCGATCGCGTATCTGCGGGCGAACCCCGCGCCCAGTCCGGACGTCGGTCCAGTGATCAATGCGACGGGGCGTGACATGCTCAAGACATTACTGAAGAGAACGCTTACCGCTGATAGTGCGGCGACTGTCTCCCATTTCGCGCCTGCGGCGGCTGGCGCCGGGCCGCTTCGCGTCGAGCGGGCGGCTGCTGCGTGTAGCGGCTCACGTCGGCCCGCCCGGGCGGCAGATCCGTGCGGCCCGCCGGAAGTTCGGAGCGCGCAGGCGAGGGCGTGAGCGGGCGACTCGGAGAGCCGCTGCGACGGGCGACGGACTGACCGGCGAGCGCCTGCGGTGTCGGCGGCAGCACCCGCAGCAGGTCGTTGAACTGCCGCACCGTGCGCAGGCCTTCGTCCCACTGTGCGCGGGTGCTGGTGACCGGCATCGACACCAGCGTCCAGTGCTGCTCGTTCCACATGATCTCCGCGCAGTCCGGCGCGGTGTGGGCGAACGTCACCATCCGCCGGTCACACGCGCGGCGCGCGGCGTCGAGATTGGTGGAGTACACCATGCGGGGGCCGATCGCGCCGAGCAGCCAGATGTCGTTCTCGCGCGGCTCCTTGATGCCTTTGAGCCGAAGGTCGACCACGACGTTGGTGCCGACCTTGCGGTGCAGCGCGATCACCGTCGCGACGTCTTCGAGGTCGAAGATGAACACGGCCTCGCCGCGGATCTGGCCGAGCACCACGTTCTTGGCGGAGATGTCGCCGACCGTCGACATCACCCCGCGTTTCCAGCGCTTGATGATGTCGGCCGATTCGTGCTCGTAGTCGAAGCCGTGCGACTTCGCCCACGACTTGCGGCGGCGTCCCAGTCCGCGCCGACGGTCGATGTCGACGTACAGCAGAACCGCCGCACCTGTGAAACAGAGCGCGGACAGCGTGAACCAAAGCGGGACCATTGGGCCTAGCCTAACTTCTAGGGGGGATTAATCCCGAACTCAAGCAGGTCACAACCCCGTCACACGAGGCCTCACGGACCTCGCATGCCCCGGCCGACGCAGTGTTAAACGGCAAGCAGGCGCTCGAAGAATTCGCGATACCGCTTGAGCGCGATGCGGAGGTTCTCGGTCGAGACCTCCTCGCCGCGGGCCCATTGCTCTTCGAGGCGTGACCTGGCCTCGGTAAAGCCGGCGGTCAGCCGCTCGACGACATCGGACACCAGGGCGTCCGCCTTCTGCACGCAGTCGCGCGGATCGTCGACGAATGCCGCCTGAAGCTCGGCCCAGCGCGTATGCAGATCGGACCGTTCGCCGTCGGCGAAGAGCGTTTGGCGCTCTTCGGTCGGCCGCTCTTGGGTCGGCCGCTCTTGGGTCGGCACAGCGGCAGCTTCGGGTTCGCTCGGCGCGGCATTCACTTCGGGTTGGGTGTCATGCGTGGTCATGGGCCTGCCTCCGTCGCGTCTCGGTTTCCTGGTGGACCTCGCGGCCGTCGGTGTCCGAGTCGGATCCGAGTAGCCGGTCGAAGAGCGCGCGGTAGTGCACGAACGCCTGTCGCGCATCTTCGGTGCTGATATCGCCGTCGCGCTGCGAGACGTAGATCGCATGCGCGCTGCGATAGTTCTCGACGATGTCGGGATGGTCGACCGAGATGTCGGCCGCGCGCTGATCGAAATCGTCGATGGGATAGCCACGCTCGCGCATGACGCGCGTGACCAGCCGCTCGGCCCGGCCGACGGCGTCTTGCGGGGCGTCGACGAAATCGGTCTGGACCTTGGTCCACGTCGCCGCGTGCGCGTGGCGCGCCTCCGGCGACAGCTCGACGATGTCGAGCTTCTTGCGCTTCTTCTCACGCTCTAAGAGCTCGGCTTCGGCGGCGCGTTTCTCGCCGAGCTCGTCGACCGTGTGCTCGTACTCAGGACCAAACCGCTTGCGTAGCCGGGCCGATCTGTTGCGGCGCCCCAACGCCCAGCCGATGGCGACCGCCAGGATGACGATGACCACCAGGACTGCTACTAGAACCCATGATGTCTGCGACATGTGATTTACCTCCTCGTCAATCGAGGGGTAGCCCGGTCCCATACGACGGAAACGTCAATTTGTGAGTTGGCTCTCCGCGCAAACGCGAACAACCCCGACGCCGCAGCATCGGGGTTGTCGCGTTCTGCGCCTCAGCCCAGGACGAGCGAGTCGCCGTCGGGACTGACGTTGACCGGCACCACGTCGCCGTCGTGCACCTCACCGGCCAACAGCATCTTGGCCAGCTGGTCACCGATGGCCTGCTGGATCAACCGACGCAGCGGGCGGGCGCCGTACTGCGGATCGAAGCCCCGCTCGGCCAGCCACTCCTTGGCGGGCAATGACACCTCGAGGGTGAGGCGCCTCTGCGCCAGCCGCTTGTCCAACTGCTGCAGCTGGATGTCGACGATCCGCACCAACTGTTCGGGGTTGAGCGCATCGAAGACGATGACGTCGTCGAGGCGGTTGATGAACTCGGGCTTGAACGCCGAGCGCACCGCGGCCATCACCTGCTCCTCGGTGCCACCGGCGCCGAGGTTGGACGTCAGAATCAGGATCGTGTTGCGGAAGTCGACCGTGCGGCCCTGGCCGTCGGTCAACCGGCCCTCGTCGAGCACGGCCAGCAGCACGTCGAACACATCCGGGTGGGCCTTCTCGATCTCGTCGAACAGGATCACCGTGTACGGGCGCCGGCGCACCGCCTCGGTCAGCTGACCGCCCTGGTCGTAGCCGATGTAGCCGGGAGGCGCACCGACGAGGCGGGCCACCGAGTGCTTCTCGCCGTACTCGCTCATGTCGATGCGGACCATCGCGCGTTCGTCGTCGAACAGGAACTCCGCCAACGCTTTTGCCAGTTCGGTCTTGCCGACGCCGGTCGGGCCGAGGAACATGAACGAGCCCGTCGGACGGTTCGGGTCCGCCACGCCGGCCCGGCTGCGGCGCACCGCATCCGACACGGCCTGCACGGCCTTGCGCTGGCCGACGACGCGCTTGCCGAGCTCGTCCTCCATGCGCAGCAGCTTGGCCGTCTCGCCCTCGAGCATCCGGCCCGCCGGGATACCGGTCCACGCCGACACCACATCGGCGATGTCGTCGGGCCCGACGTCCTCCTTGAGCATGACGCCCTCGCGCGCCTCGGCATGCGGCAGCGCCGATTCGAGTTTCTTCTCGATCTCGGGGATTCGCCCGTAACGCAGCTCGGCGGCCTTGGCCAGGTCCCCGTCGCGCTCAGCCCGCTCGGACTCACCGCGCAGATGATCGAGCTGTTCGGTGAGCTCACGGACCGCGTCGATGGCGCTCTTCTCGTTCTGCCAGCGGGTGGTCAGCTCAGCCAGCTGTTCCTTCTTGTCGGCCAGTTCGGCGCGCAGCTTCTCGAGCCTGTCCTTGGAAGCGTCATCCTCTTCCTTGGCCAGCGCCATCTCCTCGATCTCGAGGCGACGGACCAGCCGCTCGACCTCGTCGACCTCGACGGGGCGGGAGTCGATCTCCATGCGCAGCCGCGACGCGGCCTCGTCGACCAGGTCGATGGCCTTGTCCGGCAGGAACCGCGACGTGATGTAGCGGTCGGACAGCGTGGCCGCCGCGACCAGCGCGGAGTCGGTGATTCGCACGCCGTGGTGCACCTCGTAGCGATCCTTGAGCCCGCGCAGGATGCCGACGGTGTCCTCCACCGACGGCTCGCCGACGAACACCTGCTGGAAGCGGCGTTCCAGCGCGGCGTCCTTCTCGATGTACTTGCGGTACTCGTCGAGCGTGGTGGCGCCGACCAGCCGCAGCTCGCCGCGCGCCAGCATCGGCTTGATCATGTTGCCCGCGTCCATCGACGAGTCGCCGGTGGCGCCCGCACCCACGATGGTGTGCAGCTCGTCGATGAACGTGATGATCTGGCCGGCCGAGTTCTTGATGTCGTCGAGCACGGCCTTGAGCCGTTCCTCGAACTCGCCGCGGTACTTCGATCCCGCGACCATCGAACCGAGGTCCAGTGAGATGACGGTCTTGTCGCGAAGGCTCTCCGGTACGTCGCCGGCGACGATGCGCTGGGCCAGGCCCTCGACGATCGCGGTCTTGCCGACGCCGGGCTCGCCGATCAGCACCGGGTTGTTCTTCGTACGACGGCTCAGCACCTGCACGACACGACGAATCTCGTTGTCGCGCCCGATGACCGGGTCGAGCTTGCCTTCGCGCGCACGCGCGGTCAGGTCGGTGGAGTACTTCTCGAGCGCCTGATAGCTGCCCTCGGGGTCGGGGCTGGTGACGCGGGCGCTGCCGCGCACCTTGACGAACGCCTCACGCAACGCCTGTGGGCGACGCGCCGTGGCCGGTCAGCAGCTTGGCGACGTCCGAGTCGCCGGTGGCCAGGCCGACCATCAGGTGTTCGGTCGAGACGTACTCGTCGTCCATCTCGGTGGCGAGGTGCTGTGCCGCGGTGATCGCGGCGAGCGACTCACGGGACAGCTGCGGCTGCGAGCTGGCGCCACTGGCGCTGGGCAGCTGGTCGACGAGCCGTTGCGTCTCGGTGCGGATGGTCGCGGGGTCGACGCCGACGGCCTCCAACAGGGGAGCGGCAATGCCATCGTTCTGGGTGAGCAGTGCCATCAACAAGTGGGCCGGCATGATCTGCGGATTGCCGGCGGTACTCGCCGCCTGCAATGCCGCGGTCAGCGCAGCCTGGGTCTTCGTCGTCGGGTTGAACGAATCCACGACTACCTCCAATCTGTCCTTTAAGGGATGGTGAAAATGCTTGTCGGGTGTTTCAACGCCGTCAAGGTTGAGTCTATTTCGCTCAACTTTAGCGAATTTTCGCCGCCGGGAGCTAGGGCCTTTTGACACCGGCGCCTGCGCAGTGGCCAATTGAGCCGATTGTTATGCGACACGCCGCTCAGATGCACCAATTGTCACTCGCGTAACCGGCACGCTGAGCGCATGCGCATCAATGCCCGCAGTGCGGCGCGGCACTCGCAGTTTCGCTCAGCCTGGCCGTGGCGATGAGCGGTCCCGCGTACGCCGCGTCCGACGAGGAGCAGGTCCGGACGGTCCTCGAGCGGATGAACGCCGCATACAACGGAACCGACTTCTCCGCGTTCGCCTCACACCTGTGTCCGACCATGACGCCAGACCGCCGGTTTCGCGCGGGCTGGTATCAGAGCAGGAAGACCGACGGCCCCACTCAGATCACCGTCAACTCGGTCGGCGTCAAGGGCGGCCCCCCTTATCTAGCCGTGGCCAACGTCCGGTTCGACGCGGCCGACCACGAACCAAGACCCTCGACATCGAGTTCCTGCGCGACGGCGCGGACTGGAAGGCCTGCCGGTACGTCTCCGGACATCGGCCTAGGGCCACCTGGTGTCCGGTGATTGGAAATCTGTGCTGACCGAACTCATTCCGCTCGCGTTGGTCGTCGCGCTGTCGCCGCTGTCGATCATCCCTGCGGTGCTGGTGCTGCACACGCCGCGACCACGCCCGACGGGACTTGCCTTCCTGACCGGGTGGCTGGTCGGCCTCGCGGCGCTGACGGCCGTCTTCGTCGAGGTTTCCAGCCTGCTCGGCGGATTGCGCGACAAGCCGCCGAGCTGGGCGTCGTGGCTGCGCATCGCGATCGGCGGCGCGCTGATCGTCTTCGGTGTCTATCGCTGGCTGACGCGCAAGAAGTCGGCGCACACGCCGAAGTGGATGCAGAGCCTGACCAAGCTCACGCCGCTTCGAGCAGGTCTTGCCGGCATCGCGCTCACCATCGTCAATCCCAAGGTGCTCTTCATCTGTGCGGCAGCGGGTTTGGCGATCGGCACCGCCGGCCTGGACAGTGCGGCCGATGCATGGGCCGCGGAGGCCTGGTATGTCGCGGCCGCCGGCTGACTGTCGCAGTTCCGATTCTGGCCTACACGGTGTCGGGCGACCGTCTCGACGCCCCGCTGGCTCGGCTCAAGGACTGGATGGAGGAGCAGCACGCCACGCTAGTGGCCGCAATCCTGATGGTTATCGGTCTTTTGGTGCTGTACAAGGGAATTCACGGCCTATAGCGCGGGCAGCCCCAACTCCGCGGCGTCGGCGGTCAGGTAGCGCGTGACCGTCGGGGCGATCAGGCGCACCACCTCGTCGCCCGACAGGTCGGCCAGCGGCGCGATCTTCATGACATAGCGCAACATCGCGGCGCCAACGAGCTGGCTTGCGGCCAGCATTGCGCGCAGCCGCGCCTGCTCGCCCCCGCCGAGCTCACCGGACACTGCGGTCAGAACGTAATCCTGCATGAAGGCGCGAAACGCCTCATGTGCGTCGGAGTTCGACGTGGCCGACTGCAGCATCGCCACCATGGTCGGACCCGTGTCGGGTCCCTCCCAGATTCGCAGATAGGTCCGCACCATCCGAGTGCCGATGTCCGCGTCGTCGTCGGCCGCCCCGGCCATCGCCGCGACCAGCAGATCGGGATCGATGATCAGCCGGAGCGACTCCCGGTAGAGGTCCGCCTTCGACCCGAACAGATACAGCACCATCGATGGATCGACGTGGGCATCCGCAGCGATCGCCCGCAGCGTCGTCCTCTCGTAACCCTCGGTGGCGAAGCGGGCTTTTGCCGCGGTCAACACTGCCTCGCGAGACACCGGCTCCCCCTGCCGGCGACCGCGCCGCCTCGTCGTCTTGGCTGGTGAAGGCATATGCCGACAGTACCATTTCAATAGTTGTTGAAATCTAGCGGGATCGGAGTTACGCTCGTCGCAGGGATTAATTCAACGTCGGATGAAAAGAGCTGACCATGACCACCACCACGGTTCCGAGGCCCGATCACCATGCAGTCGCCGAGCATGCACCGCCGGCGGCGATCCGGGCGACCGGAGTGGTGGTCGCGCTCGCGCTGGTACTCGCCGTCGTCGCGATCGCGTTCGCACTCCCCGCTGCACGCACCGCACCCCGCGATGTGCCCGTCGGCGCGGCGGGCCCGCAGGCGGCCAGCGGCCAAGTCGCCGCGATCCTGGACAAGCAGGCTCCGGGCGTCTTCGCCGTCACCTATTACCCGGGCGAAGCCGCCCTGAAGGAGGCGATTCGCAATCGGGATGTCTACGGCGGCATCGCTTTCGGGCCCGACGGGCGGAGCCTGCTGATCGCCACCGGCGGCAGTCCGATGGTCGCGCAGATGCTCACGCAGATCGGCAACGGCATCGCCCAACACGCGGGTGTACCGCTGCGCACCGAGGATCTCGCGCCACCGACCAAGGACGACCCACGCGGCGCCGGGTTGGCCGCATCCGCGCTGCCGATCACTCTCGCCGGACTGCTCCCCGCGATCGCCTTGGTCATCGTGCTGCGTCGCGAGGTGTGGACGCGGTTGGCGGCGGTCGTGGTCTTCGCCGGTGTTGCCGGCGTGACGATAGCGGCGCTGCTGCAGTACGTGCTCGGTTCCATCGATCAGAACTTCTGGGGAGTCGCCGGTGGTCTCACGCTGGGCACGTTGGCCAGCGGACTGACGATCCTCGGCCTTGGCTCGCTGTTCGGGCGCATCGGCCTCGGACTCGGCGCGGTGCTGGCCCTGCTGGTGGGCAACCCGCTGTCCGGGCTCAACAGCGCGCCGG
Source organism: uncultured Actinomycetota bacterium (assembly GCA_963793055.1). Classification (GTDB taxonomy): domain Bacteria; phylum Actinomycetota; class Actinomycetes; order Mycobacteriales; family Mycobacteriaceae; genus Mycobacterium. Next base: position 306,250 of record CAWBYS010000007.1, read on the forward strand.
AGATGCTGCCGGGCGGTTGGGGACTCGTCGGCCAGTGGTTGCCACAAGGGGCCAACGCCACGCTGCTGCGGTCGACGGCGTTCTTCGACGGCGCGGGAGCCGCGATGCCCATCGTGGCATTGACCTGCTGGATCGTCGCGGGCGCGGCCCTGGTCATCGTCGCCGCGCTGCGCCGACCGAGAATGGCGACCGCGTAACTACTATCGAACGGCGTGGGACTCGACGACCGTGACGCGCTGCGCCTGCTGCGCGACGCGGTCGATCCCGCGCTCGGCTCCGACGAGCTGATTCGCAGGTTCTATACGCGCTGGTTCGCCATCGACATCTCGGTCCGCGACCTGTTCCCGCCGGACATGGACGAACAGCGCCGCGCTTTCGCCCGCGCCATGACATGGCTGCTCGGTGAGCTCATCGCGCAGCGGGCCGAGGAGCCGGTGGCATTCCTTGCCCAGCTGGGCCGGGATCACCGCAAATACGGTGTGACGCAACGGCATTACGACAGCATGCAGGACGCGCTGCTAACCACCCTGCGCAGCCACCTGATCGACAGGTGGGACGACGGACTCGCCGCGACCGCGCACGATGCCATCACCCTGATGATCGGGGTGATGCGCGGCGCCGCTGACGCCGAGAAAGGACCGCCCTACCGTGACGGAACGGTGCTCGAGCACATCCGCGCGACGCGCGACGTTTCGGTGGTGCGTGTTCAGCTGGACCGCCCGCTGTTCTACCACCCCGGTCAGTACGTCACCGTTCAGATCCCACAGTGGCCCCGGCGATGGCGCTATCTGAGCCCGGCGATTCCGGCGGACCGTGGCGGCGGAATCGAGTTCCATGTCCGCTCGGTAGCCGGCGGCATGGTGAGCCCGACGATCGTCGGCGAAACCCGGCCCGGCGACCGGTGGCGGCTGTCCAACCCACACGGCGGCATGCACGTCGAGCGTGACGGTGGTGACGTGCTGATGGTGGCGGGAAGCACGGGCCTGGCCCCGTTACGAACGCTGATCATGGACCTCACCCGCTGGGCGGTCAATCCGCGGGTGCACCTGTTCTTCGGGGCCCGCTACCCGTCGGAACTCTATGACCTGCCGACCCTGTGGCAGATCGCCTCGCAGAACCCGTGGCTGTCGGTGACTCCGGTCTCGGAGTACAACGTCGACCCGCCCTGGGCGTCGGACTATCCCGACGTCGCACCGCCCCGCGGTCTGCACGTCCGTCAGACCGGCACCCTGGCCGACGTCGTGACTCGATACGGCAGCTGGAGCGACCGGCAGATCCTGATCTGCGGCGGCCCCGAAATGGTCGAGGCCACGAAGGCCGCGCTGATCGCCAAAGGCGCACCGGCCGAACGTATTCAGCACGATCCGCTGGCGGGGTAACCCCGTCGAGTGGCAGGATCGTCAGCCATGGCCGAGTTTGAGAGCGTCACGCTGAAGGACGCGTCGTCATCGGTGACAGCCACCTTCGTCCCTGCCGCGGGCATGATCGGCACCTCGCTCGCTGACGGCGGCGACGAGTTCCTCGGCCAGCGCCGCGGTCTGGACGCCTACGTGGACGCCGGTAAGACGATGGGTATCCCGATCCTGTACCCGTGGGCAAACCGGTTGAGCGCCAACGAATATAGGGTTGACGGGACGGTCGTCACGCTGAGCCCGGGCACCGGTGGGGTTCGGGTCGACGAACACGGGTTGCCGATTCACGGCGTGCTTGCCGCCTATCCCGGCTGGCAGGTGCGTGATCGATCGGAGAACACGCTGACGGCTGTCCTCGAATACGGCCGCGATCCCAAACTGCTCGCATCGTTCCCGTTTCCTCATGTGCTGACGCAACACGTGATGCTGGCCGATCGCACGCTGACCATCGAAACCACCGTGATGCCGACGACCTCGGCATCCGTGCCGCTGTGCTTCGGCTATCACCCGTATTTCACGATTCCCGGTGTGCCCCGCGGGGAGTGGCAGTTGGCCACCCCGTCGATGCGGCATCTGCCGGTGGACAACCGGGGCATCCCCACCGGAGCACACGAGGACTGGGAGGGCGGCACCGAGGCGCTGAAGAACGTGCAGTACGACGACGGCTTCGACAACGTGCCCGACGGCGCGGTGTTCACGCTGTCGGGTGGCGACCGCCGTGTCGACGTCAGGTTCGGAAAAGGTTATCCGGCAGCGCAACTGTTCGCGCCCGACAGCGACGACATCGTGGCGATCGAGCCGATGGCCGCGCCGACCGACTCACTGCGCCGCGGCACATACCGTTATGCGGTGGCGGGCAGCGCGGAGACGACGCGCTTCTCGATCACGGTGACCTAGCGCTCCGCGAGTGTCGCGCAAGAAATCAGGGAGACTCAGCGCTTGTTGCGCGGCTGCCACACGACCAGAGCCGTGCTCTTGGTCCGCGGCTGCGCCCGCAACTCGTCGATCTCCCGCGCCATCTCTTTGACGCGGGCCTGAAGTGCCTCGACCTGGTTGGTCAGCTCGATGATGCGTTTGATGCCCGCGAGGTTCACGCCCTCGTCCTGTGACAGCCGTTGCACCTCGCGCAACAGATCGACGTCGTGCTGCGAGTAACGCCTGCCGCCGCCCGAGGTGCGCTGCGGGCTGACCAGACCGAGCCGGTCGTACGTGCGCAGCGTCTGCGCGTGCATGCCGGCGAGCTCGGCGGCGACCGAGATCAGGAACGTGCGCGCGTCGTCACTGGATCGCTTGCTCATCAGTGCCCTCGGCTCTTCGCGCAAGCGCTCATCACGCACCCGACCAATTCGCCCGCGGGTCAAAGCCACTGGCGCGCTCGGCCTTCGCGTAGGCCTCCAGGGCCTCTTGCGCTTCACCCTCGAGGCTCGGCGGAACCGCGACCTTGACGGTGACGAGCAGATCGCCGTGACCGCCCGACCGCTTCGGCACGCCACGCCCACGCACACGAAGAATTCGTCCGTCCGACGTGCCCTTGGGGACGCGAACGCCGACCTTGCCCTCCAGCGTAGGAACGGAAAGTGTTGTGCCCAAAGCTAATTCATGGAAGGCAACCGGAACGGTAACGGTGAGATCGTCGCCGTCGCGGCCGAACACCTTGTCCGGCCTGACATGTACGGTCACGTACAGGTCGCCGGACGGAGCGCCGCGAAGCCCGGCCTCACCCTGGCCGGCCAGCCGGATCCGCTGGCCGTCCTCGACGCCCGGTGGTATCCGGACATTGATGGTGCGGGTGCGCGTGGTCACTCCGGTGCCTTTGCACTCCTGGCACGGGTGCTCGATGATCGAGCCGCTGCCCCGGCACTCGGTGCACGGCTCGGAGAAACCGAACGCACCTTGGTTGCGGTTGATGACACCCGAGCCGTTGCAGTTGGGACACACCTTCGGGCTGGTACCCGGGCGCGCACCGCTGCCGTGACAGTTGGTGCACGGCGCAGGGCTGGTGAGCCGCAACGGCATCGCCACGCCCTTGGTGGCCTCGAGAAACGACAGCTCGGTCTCGGTCTCCAGGTCGTTGCCTCGCCGCGGCCTGCTGGGCCGGGGCTGCTGGGCACCGCGGCCGAACAGCCCGCCGAACAGATCTCCGATGTTCGCGCCGCCGGTCTGACCGGCGGCGTCGAAGAGGTCGTTCAGGTTGAACTCGCCGCCGTCACCACTGAACCCGCCGAAGTTGCCGCCACCACCGCCGAAGCGCCCGCGGCCGAAACCGCCGTTGGCGAACAGCCGCCTGGTCTCGTCGTATTCCTTGCGCTTGGCTTCGTCGGACAGCACGCTGTAGGCCTCGGAGACGGCCTTGAACCGCTCCGCTCCGGCGGGGTTCTTGTCCGGGTGCAGCTCGGAGGCCAGTTTGCGGTAAGCCGCCTTGACGGCCTTGGCGTCGGCGTCAGAGGAGACGCCGAGCTCCTTGTAGAAGTCCTTCTCGACCCATTCGCGTTGGGCCATACCGCGTCACCTCCTCACCGGGTGCTCAGTTGTCGTTTGATTCTGCGGGTTCTTGAGCCGGCTCGCCTCCGTTATGCGGGGCGTCCTCGGCGTCGGGCACGGTGTCGACCACGCCGACGAGGGCGTGCCGCACGACCAGCTCGCCGACCTTGTAGCCGCGCCGCATCACGGTTCCGACGATCGGATGCGTGCCTTCGCCCTCGTGCTGAACAGCTTCGTGAAGCGCCGGATCGAATTCGTCGCCCTCGGTACCGAAACCCGAAACGCCAAGCCCGTCAAGGACGCTGACGAATTTGTCGGCGACCGCCTTGAGCGGTCCAGACTCCAGGTCGCCGTGGCTGCGAGCGCGGTCGAGATCGTCGAGCACCGGCAGCAGTTGGGTGATCACCGAGGCCTTGGCACGTTCGGTCGCGACCTGCTGGTCGCGCAGCGCGCGCTTGCGGTAGTTGGTGAAGTCGGCCTGCACCCGTTGCAGGTCGGCGAGTAACTCGTCGGCCTTGCCTGCCTCTTCCGGTGTTTCGCCCGCGAACTCTGCCGAGCCCGGCCCACTGGGGGCCGGGCCGGCAGCGCTATGGCGAACCTCGCCGGTCACGGGATCGACACGCCGTTTGTCGGTGAAGGTCACCGGCTCGTGCGGATCGCTTGAACTCACTTGTTCTCCTGATCGTCTTCGACAACCTCGGCGTCGACGACGTCGTCCTGCGACGATCCGGCCCCGGCGGCATCTGCGCCGCTCGCGGCCTGCTCGGCCTGGGTGGCCTCGTAGATGGCCTGTCCCAGCGCCTGGCTCTCGACGCCCAGCTTCTCCATCGCGGACTTGATCGCGGAGATGTCGGTGCCTTCCAGCGCCGACTTGGCCTCGGCGATCGCGGCGTCCACCTTGGTCAGGGTGTCCTCGGGGACCTTCGATCCGCCTTCGGCCTCACGCTGCTCGGAGACGAACTTCTCCGTCTGGTAGACCAGCGACTCGGCCTGGTTGCGGACGTCGGCCTCCTCGCGACGCTGACGATCCTCGTCGGCGTGCGCCTCGGCGTCCTTGATCATCCGGTCGATCTCCTCCTTGGACAGGCCGGAGCCCTCCTGGATGCGGATCGTGTTCTCCTTGCCGGTGCCCTTGTCCTTCGCGGTGACGTGCACGATGCCGTTGGCGTCGATGTCGAACGTCACCTCGATCTGGGGCACACCACGCGGAGCGGGCGGGATGCCGGTCAACTCGAAGCTGCCGAGCAGCTTGTTGTGAGAGGCGATCTCACGCTCACCCTGGAAGACCTGGATCTGCACCGACGGCTGGTTGTCGTCGGCCGTGGTGAACGTCTCGCTGCGCTTGGTCGGGATCGTGGTGTTGCGCTCGATCAGCTTGGTCATCACACCGCCCTTGGTCTCGATACCGAGGGACAGCGGGGTGACGTCAAGCAGCAGAACGTCTTTCACCTCGCCCTTGAGCACGCCGGCCTGCAGCGCGGCGCCCACGGCGACGACCTCGTCGGGGTTGACGCCCTTGTTGGGCTCCTTGCCGCCTGTCATCTCCTTGACCAGATCCGACACCGCGGGCATGCGGGTCGAACCGCCGACCAGCACGACGTGGTCGATGTCGGACACCGAGATACCGGCGTCCTTGATCACCGACTGGAACGGCTGACGGGTGCGGTCCAGCAGATCCTGGGTGATCTTCTGGAACTCGGCGCGGGTCAGCTGCTCGTCGAGGAACAGCGGGTTCTTGTCCGCGTCGACGGTGATGTAGGGCAGGTTGATCGAGGTGCTCTGCGAACTCGAGAGCTCGATCTTGGCCTTCTCGGCGGCCTCACGAAGCCGCTGCATCGCCATCTTGTCCTTGGTCAGGTCGATACCCGCCGTGCCCTTGAACTTGTCGACGAGCCACTCGACGATCCGGTCGTCCCAGTCGTCGCCGCCCAGGTGGTTGTCACCCGAGGTGGCACGCACCTCGACGACGCCCTCACCGATCTCGAGCAGCGACACGTCGAACGTGCCGCCACCGAGGTCGAACACGAGGATGGTCTGTTCCTTCTCGCCCTTGTCCAGCCGTAGGCCAGCGCAGCAGCGGTCGGTTCGTTGACGATCCGCAGCACGTTGAGGCCGGCGATCTGGCCGGCTTCCTTGGTGGCCTGACGCTGAGCGTCGTTGAAGTAGGCGGGCACGGTGATGACCGCGTCGGTGATGTCCTCACCGAGATAGCCCTCCGCGTCGCGCTTGAGCTTCATCAGCATCGCGCGCTGATCTCCTGCGCGGTGTATTTCTTGCCGTCGATCTCGACAGACCAGTCGGTGCCCATTTCGCGCTTGACCGAACGGATGGTCCGGTCGACGTTGGTCACCGCCTGGTTCTTGGCGGGCTGGCCGACCAGCACCTCTCCGTTGCGCGCGAACGCGACGACGGACGGCGTGGTGCGGGAGCCCTCCGAGTTGGCTACGACAACGGGGTCGCCACCCTCCAGTACCGCGACGACGGAGTTGGTGGTCCCGAGGTCGATTCCGACCGCACGAGCCATGGTTATTTCCTCCTGCAATAGCTTTTGTGGGGTCTGAGTGGACCGCGCTCAAGACTGCTACTGTGGATGCTTCCGTGTCAAGCCAGACTTGAGTCTTATGCGCTCAACTGTCGAAGTGGTCAACGGCGGGTCGACCTGGTTTTGTTCCCGGGTGATCGGATGTGTTGTAGAGCTGGAGGACCAGCGCTGTCTAGTCGTGGTCCGGCCGGAGCGGCCCACCTCCGCTTTGCCGTGGCCCGGCGACGACCACTTCGGAAACCAAGCCCCAGGCGTGGACCACGCGCCGCTGGCGGATTGTCCATCGTTCGTCCAGCAGTTGATCCAGCTGGATAGGTCGGCAGCCTCCCATCAGTTGCGGTGCGCGTCGCCACACCATCGTCCACAAATCCGATACCAGTCGTTCGAATCGCGTGATTCCGGGCCTGAGGCTAACCAGGCACACCAGGCCGTCATTGGTGAGGATGCGTTCGAACTCACGCAGCACCGCAACGGCGTCCGCGTCGTCGAGCAGATCGAGAACGTATGTGGAGACGACGCGGTCGGCGCTATTGGTGTCGGCAGGCACCGGCATCGACCCATCGACGAGGCGCACTTGTGCGCGGTCGCCCCACGCCGCGAGTCGTCTGGTCGCCAGGTCGACCATTACTGGGCTGACGTCCACTCCGAGATAGCGCGCTGTGGGTGGCAGCAACTCCAGTATCCGGGCGGCCAGCTTGCCTGTGCCACAACCGAACTCGAAGATGGCATGCGCTGTCTGTAATGCGGAGTCTGCCAGCAACTGCGCCACGGCACGGTCTTCGTAGAATTGCCAATCTTGCATACGGCCGATCCGGTTGTACACGGCCTTAGCCTGCTCGGGCTTCACTGCTTGGTCGCCACGTAGAGATGGACGCTGCCGAAACCACCGATCTGCTCGTGGTTGGCATCGAACCCGAAGCGCTCAAAGAGCGGAGCCATGTCACGAATCACGTCCCCCGAACGCTTCCAGATACCGACCAGCGCGCTGCCTAGCCGATTGCCGTCGTGTGGATAGCCAACGTCGATCAACACCAGTCGCCCCTGTGGGCGCAGCACGCGATGCATTTCGGATATCGCCCGTTGACCGTTGGGGTAGCCACTGAACGCCATTGTGTTGACGATGGTGTCGAAGTGGCCGTCAGGATAGGGCAGCGCCTCGACGTTCGCCTGCCGCAGTTCGGCGGTCACGCCCGCCCGCTGTAGATTGCGCCGCGCGATCGCCACCATGCGTTCGTTGAGGTCGACGCCGTAGGTTTCGAAGTTGCCGGCGTAGCGCGTGAGCAACCAGCCGGTGCCGAAGGAGACTTCGAGCACACGCGGGCCGCGGATGTGTGGAAGCGCTGCGCTGATCCAGTGCCTCCACACCGGCAGGACCCTGACTGCCAAGTCGTAGGGCCGGGCTAGCCGCGAATAGAGACGATCAAACCGTGACGTGAACGCCTCGGCATCACGGGGCTCCGCGGCGTAGGGATCGCCCGGCGAATTCTGCTGGCTCATCGCGATTCCTTACCTGTGCAGGAGACCCCGTATCGACCTGTGCAGGGGACCCCGTAACGAGTCCGATGATTCATTCCGTTCGCCTCCAGGGGCCGGGTGCGCGGTTTAAGGCGCGGTCGGGAAGATGGAGATGGGGGTGAGGGTGTTGAGCGGACTTCCGTTTGGTGACGTAGATGTGGTTGCCCTGAGCGGCCACCAGGAACGGGCCGAGGCCGACCGGGATGGGGTTGCCGATCACGGTGGGATGGGCAGCGTCGGTGATGTCGATGACCGACATGGTGCCGCCGTTGTGGTGGGTGAGGTAGGCCAGGCTGCCGTCGGTGCTGACCGCGATCCCCCCATACTGGATGTCCAGGACGTCGACCGGGATCTCGACAGCGCCGATGACTTTGTTGAAGGTGGTGGCGTGGTCGGGGTCGGTGTCGATGACCGACATGGTCGGGTGGAAGGTGACGGGGTCGTCGGCGACATAGCCGCCGGTGACGTACACGTAGGGGCTGTCGGGGTTGGCCGCGACCGCGTATGAGGCGATGCCGACCGGGATGTGGTCGGTGACGGTGTTGGTGGCGGTATCGATCACCGACATTTCGCCGCCGGCGGGGTCGAACAATTGCCGACGTAGACGTGGGTGCCGTCGGAGCTGACCGCCGCCCCCCACGGGCCGGCGCCGACCTCGATGGGGCCGTCGATCACGGTGTAAACGTCGTGGACCGTGTCGGCGCGGATCACCGACACGCTGCTGCTAAGGTGCCCTGTGTGACGAGGTGGCGACGTAGAGGTTGCCGGCCGCCGGGCCGTAGGGGCTGACTGCCAATGCGAGCGGGATGGCGTTGTCGGAGAACTTGACGGTGGTGACCAGCTTGTTGTTGGCGGTATTGATCACCGAGACGGTGCCGGGGCTGTTGGCGACGTAGGCGCGGGTGCCATCGGGGCTGACCGCCACCGTGAGCGGTAACCCGCCGACGTCGATGGGCCCGTCGATCACGGTGTTGGTGGCGGTGTCGATCACCGACACGGTGCCGCCGACATTGTTGGTGACGTAGGCGCGGGTGCCGTCGGGAGTGACCGCCACCCCGTATGGATTGCGCCCACCGGGATCGGGTCACCGATGACGAATTGTTCGGGTTCGATTTGGATGCCGTCGATGGTGACCTGGGTGGCGAACCCATCCTCGGTGCGGTGAGCGCGGCGGGTGCGGCTGCGGCCCTTAGTGTTTGGGGGGCGGGGGCGGGTTGGACGCCGATGACCGACACGGTGTTGCTGTTGGTGTTGACCACATAGATCTGGGTGTTTTGGGTCGGGATGCCGGGCTGGGTGACGTTGACGGTGAAGCTGTCTTCGTTGCCCAGGCCCAGTCCGGCGCGGATTTGTCCGGCCTGGTTGGGGACATAGGTGTAGGTGGCGGTGAGGTCGTCGAAGGTGACGGTGCCGTATCGGGGGGCGCCGCCGGGGGCGTAGGTGATGGTGAACGGGTTACCGGCGGGGTCGACCACACCCAGGGAGCCGGTGACGTCGCCGGTGGCCGGATCCGGTGGGCTGGGCGGGGACGGCGGGGTGACGATGGGTCCGCTGCCGCTGCCGACGCTGATCGCCAGCGCGGTCGGGCCGTTGCCGACGCCGATGGTGTCGATCACGGTGTTGGTGGTGGTGTCGATCACCGACACCGTCTTGCTGTTGGTGTTGGTGACATAGGCGCGGGTGCCGTCGGGGCTGACCGCCACCCGGTGGGCTTTTTGCCGACGCCCACGGTGGCGAGCACCGTGTCGGTGGCGGTGTCGATCACCGACACCGACCTGTCGTCGGTGTTGGTGACGTAGGCCCGGGTGCCGTCGGAGCTAACCGCTACTTCGGTGGGGTGATCGCCCACGCCGACGGTGGCGAGCACGGTGTTGGTGGCGGTGTCGATCACCGACACCGACCTGCTGTAGAAGTTGCTGACGTAGGCGCGGCTGCCGTCGGGGCTGAGGGCCACCTCGGTGGGCCGGTTGCCCACGCCCACGGTGGCGAGCACGGTGTTGGTGGCGGTGTCGATCACCGACACCGACTTGTCGTAGGCATTGGTGACGTAGGCGCGGGTGCCGTTGGGGCTGACGGCCACCTCGGTGGGGTGGACGCCGACCCCCACGGTGGCCAGCACCGTGTTGGTGGCGGTGTCGATCACCGACACCGACCTGCTGTCGGTGTTGGTGACGTAGGCGCGGGCGCCGTCGGGGCTGACCGTCACCGCGGTGGGTTTCTTGCCCACCCGAATGGTGGCCAGCACGGCGTTGGTCTTGGTGTCGATCACCGACACCGACTTGCCGGCGCTGTTGGTGACGTAGGCGCGGGTGCCGTCAGGGCTGAGGGCCACCCCGGTGGGATGGTTGCCCACGCCGAAGGTGGCGACCACCGTGTTGGTGGCGGTGTCGATCACCGACACCGACTTGCTGTCGGCGTTGGTGACATAGGCGCGGGTGCCGTCGGGACTGACCGCCACCTCAGTGGGATGGTTGCCCACGCCGACAGTGGTGGCGACCGAGTCGTCCGGCTGCGCCGCAGGCGGGGCGATAGTGCTGTACGACGGGTCGTGGACCACGAGGTAGGTGACCGGGTCGGTTTCGGGGTCGGTGACGGTAACCGACACGTTCACCGCATCGGTGCCGCCGTCGGGGTCGCTGAGCATCAGGCTCTTTGCCAGCGGGGCGGTGGCCGGGTCGATGGCCACCCGGACGGGCACGGTAGTGGTGCCGCCGTGGGCGTCGCCGACCCTGATGGTGAAGCTGTCCTGCAGCTCGGCGGCGGTGTCGCGGAGGGCTTGCCCAGTGGGGGCATACGTAAATGTGCCGTCCGGCTCGATGGTGACAGTGCCCTCGGCGGGCCCGCCGGCGACGGTGTAGCTGAGGGTGTCGTGGAGCGGGTTAGCGACGTGCAGGGCGCCCCTGATCGTCACGGACCCGTCAGGGTTGACGACCTGAGCGGTTTCGACACCGGCAGCCGCGGTTGGGGTGGAGTTGGAGAAGGCGCGCCGCGCCCAAGCCAACAGGCCCCACTGGAGCGGGGTTTGGGCGGCTTGAGCTGCAGCCGGGGTGGAGCTGGCCGGGCTGAACGGGGCCAGCACGGTGTTGACGAACCGACTGATCGGGCCGGCCGGCGCTGGCGTGGCTGCGGGGACGGCCTCGCCGGCCGTGGTGGGTTGTGCGCTGGCCACACTGGTTATCAAGGGTTGGTCGGTGGCGGCCTCGCCGCCGCTGTTGGAGTCGGCGGTCAGGGGCGCGGGGGCCTGAAGCATCGCCGGGCTCTGCCCGCCGGTCGGAGTTACGGCGGGTGTCGTTTCAACCGGCGTAATCGCCGGTGCGGTGGCATGGCGCGACCCGGAGTTGGTCTCCACCGTTTCGACGGGCGTGCTCGCCTCTGGCGCCTTGACAGCGGCGGCCTGCGGCGCCTCAGCCGTGGTCTCGGCGGCCGGGACGGCTTCGGTGGGCTCGGTGGTCGGGGCGACCTCGGTGATGGCGGCCTGCTTACCCGCCTCGGTGCCGGCGGTGTGGGCGCCGCCGGAGCTGCTCACCACCACCGGTGGGCTGTCGCTGCCTGGGGCGGTGAGCGTCGACGTGGTCTGCGACGTGGAGGCTTCCGAGGCCGGCGAGGTTTGCGCAGCGGTTTGCGAGTCGTGTGCGTCGTCTGAGCTGCTGACCTCACTGGTGGGGGCGGGCCGGGTTTCGCCGGCTTCCGCGGCCTGCGATGCGGACCCGGTCTCGGCCTCGGCCGACGTCGAGGACGTGGTGTCGGCGGGCTCGGCCGACGTCGAGGCCGTGGTGTCGGCGAGCTCGGCCGCCGCGATACCCGCCACGCCGGCCACCGCGGCGCCGACGCCGAGTGCCGCGGCCAATACCGCGACGCGGCCGATGTATTCGGCATAGTGCAGCGCCGAATGCTCGACGGGGCTATCGGGGTGCGGCGCCGGGGGCGTTCCGCCCGGTAACCACCCGTCGGGGTGGCCGGTCGTGCGGCGCACCAGCGGATGCTGCGGCGGGCTAATCCCGGGCAGCGCGTAGATCAACGCGCCGGGCTGAGCGTGCACCAGCTGCCACGTCAGCGTCGGTGATGTGGTCTCGATGGGCGCATCGGCAGTCGTTGTCATAGTTCCTCGGGTCCCGCTGTTCAGACGAACACGTTGTTTGCTCAGTGAACGTCGCCCCTCGGTGGGAGGCGTAGGGGACTAAGTCACCCGATGGCACTACGTTCGTCGCCGCTTGCGGACCTCCATCCGCGTGTTCGAGTATCGCCGTCGGCCCGATCCACGACCTTCACGCAGAAATCGGCGCACCATATCCGCATGAACACCACGGTCGACGAGATCGGAACCGACATCTTTCGGCTGTCCACCTATGTCCCCGACATCACCGAACACGGCTTCACGTTCAACCAGTTCCTGCTCCTCGGTGACGAGCCGTTCCTGTTCCACTGCGGTCATCGGCAGTTGTTCGGAACGGTCTCGGAAGCCATCAACCGGGTCTTCCCGCTGGAGAAGCTGCGGTGGATCTCGTTCGGCCACGTCGAGGCCGACGAATGCGGTGCCATGAACATGCTGCTCGACGCGGCGCCGAACGCCGAGGTGATCCACGGCGCGCTCGCCTGCATGGTGTCGTTGGTCGACCTGTGCGATCGCCCGCCCGTCGTCGCGCCCGAGGACGGCGTGCACGACACCGGTGGCCATCGGCTGCGGTTCATCCCCACCCCGCACGTCCCACACAACTGGGAGGCGGGGCTGTGGTTCGACGAGACCACCTCCACCCTGCTGGCCGGCGACCTGCTCACCCATACCGGCCAGTGCCCGGCACTCACCGAGTCGGACTGCGTCGCGCCCGCGCTGGAGGCCGAGGAGATCTTCCACGCCACCGGTTTGACCGCGAATCTGGGTCCGACGCTCGAAGGGCTCGCAGCGCTGGGCCCCACGACGCTGGCGCTGATGCACGGCTCGACGTTCACTGGGGACGGCGCCAGCCAACTGCGGTCGCTGGCCGACGGGTACTCCGCAATGGCGGCGATTTAGGGTTTCACCCATGACTGCCGCACAACGCGAACGCGCTGCTCTGGTGGCGACGATGCGCACGGTCGGGCCTGACGCGCCCACCCTCTGCGAAGGCTGGACGACCCGCGATCTGGCGGCGCATCTGGTGGTGCGGGAGCGCAGGCCGGACGCCGCGCCGGGCATCATGGTCCCGTTCCTGGCCGGCTACACCGACCGGGTGCAGCGCCAGACCGCGGCCTCCGCCGACTGGGATGACCTGCTGGACAAGATCGCGTCCGGCCCGCCGTTGCTGTCGCCGTTCAAGCTCGTCGATGCCGTGGCCAACATGGACGAGATGTTCGTCCATCACGAGGACGTCCGTCGCGCCCAACCGAACTGGGAGGCGCGCGCGCTCGATGCCGACACCGCGGCGGCGTTGCGACGGCCCATCGGCCTCATGGCCCGGCTGACGATGGGCAAGGTGCCCGCCCGGGTGACGCTTCGCACGCCCGAGGGCGAAACGGTCGCCACCGTGGGCCGCGGCCAGGAGCTGACGGTCACCGGCGACGTCGGCGAGCTCACGATGTTCGTCGCGGGGCGCGACGAGGCCCAGCTGACTTTCTCCGACGCACAGGTCGTCCAGGCCGTCCGCGCCGCGCGCCGCGGGCTGTAAATCCCTCTACTCTGGCGTCGTGGATTTCCGGGTCTTCGTCGAACCGCAGCAGGGTGCCACCTACGCCGACCAGCTCGCCGTCGCCCGCGCGGCGGAGGCCGCCGGCTACTCGGCGTTCTTCCGCTCCGACCACTACACCGCGATGAGCGGGGACGGGCTGCCCGGGCCGACCGACTCCTGGGTGACGCTGGGCGCCATCGCACGCGAGACGTCGACGATCCGGCTCGGCACGATGGTCAGCTCGGCCACCTTCCGCCATCCCGGCCCGCTGGCGATCTCCGTCGCGCAGGTCGACGAAATGAGCGGCGGCCGAGTCGAATTGGGCATCGGCGCCGGCTGGTTCGAAGCCGAACACAAGGCCTACGCGATTCCGTTCCCCCCGCTTGGCGAGCGGTTCGACCGGCTGACCGAACAGCTCCACATCATCACGGGCCTGTGGACCACGCCCGTCGGCGAGACGTTCGACTACTCGGGTGCCCAGTACACCGTCGTCGACTCGCCTGCACTGCCCAAGCCGGTCCAGTCACCGCATCCGCCGATCATCATCGGCGGCGCGGGTGCCAAACGCACACCGGCGCTGGCCGCCGCCTTCGCCGCCGAATTCAACGTGCCCTTCGCGCCGGTGGAGCAGGCCAAGACCCAGTTCGAGCGGGTGGCCGCGGCAGTAACCGATGCCGGGCGCGCGAAGGATTCGATGACGTACTCGGCGGCGTTCGTGGTCTGCGCGGGCCGCGACGACGCCGAGATCGCCCGCCGCGCCGCCGCGATCGGCCGCGAAGTCGACGAGCTGCGCAGCAACTCCCCCGCCGTCGGGACGCCCGCCGAGATCGCCGACAAATTCGGCGCGTACCGACAGGTCGGCGTTGAGCGCGTCTACCTGCAGCTTCTCGACATGTCCGACCTCGACCACGTCGAGTTCTTCGCGAGCGACGTGATCCCGCAACTCGGTTGACATAACCGTCGCGAGCAATACGCCCCGGCTACTATCGGTGGCCGTGGCCGAGCAGGACTCCGACAACGACGACGAACCGTCGTCGGAGCAGCCCTGGCACAACCGCACCCCCGCGGTGATCGGCGCCAGCATTCTCGGCCTGGTGGCGATCGGAATCGTCCTTCTCGCGGTGTCCTTCATCTCGCGTGAGTTCGGCAAGCCGGACGACGCGCCGCTCGAGTTCGTCGAACCCTCGTTCTCCACAACGCAGACCGCATCGTCGACCGCGCCGGCCACCACCACCCAGACGATCACCACCACAAGCCCCCCGCAGACGACCGACCTGTCGCCGGGCGAGTCGACGACGACATCGAGCAGTGAGACGTCCTCGAGCACCGAGTCGACCACCGCCCGCACGCGTGACGAAGACGAAACCACGACCCGCACCACACGCAGCCGACCGCGCACGAACGTGACGCGCACAGTCGTCCCGTTCACCCCCTGAAGCGCCTAGGATCGGTGCCCGTGGCGCGCAACGAAGGGTGGGGAGGACCCCCCGACGACCCGAACTATCCGAATGACGCACCGACCCAGTACCTGGGCCAGCCCATCGGTGAACCCGTCCCGTGGTACCGCAGGCCGGCGGCGCTTGTCGCGTTCGGCGCCGTCGGCGCGGTGGTGATCGCGCTGATCGTCTTCGGCCTTGCCAAGCTGATCACCGGCGGCAACTCGCCCGGTGAATCAACATCACTGACGCCGCTCACCACGACGTCGAGGTCGGCCACGACGACCACCCCGTCGACGTCCACCGCCACCGAGACCACCACCGCGACGACGACCACGCCGGACACCACCACCACCACGACGACCGAGCCGACCACCACAACCACGACGACCACCACGGAGCCAAGCACCAGCGTCAGCACGAGCACCAGCGTCAGCACGAGTGTCAGCGTCAGTACGAGCACCAGCACGGTGACCGCGACGGTGACAGCGCCGCCGCCGTAGATTACTGGTGGCCGCGCGCCGCGTAGGCCGCGACCAACGCCTCAGCGCTGCGCACCGCCGCGCGGCAGGCCCGCGTGGTGAAGGGATCGTTGAGCGGGTGTTCGGCCCGGCGGCGCCACCGCTGCGCCGCGGCGAATGCGGCGCGCGGCCCGTCGTAGGGCGCTTCGGGTTGCAGCCCGAGTCGACTGGCGGCGTCAGTTCCCGAACCACCGATGATCCGGCGCAGTGAAGCCATCTCATCCTCGTTCAATGTGGTTGCGCGGGAACGTAATTGGCTCAGCAGCCGCAACTCTTCGAATGCGTGCGTGTCGGCCAGCAGCGGATCGATGTCGGCGATGATGTAGCGGCTGGCGTAGATCGGGTTGTTCTGCACGAATCGCCGCAGCGACACCAGCACGGTGTGCGCCTTGAGCAGATCGGACCGCTGCGCGAACTGCTGGTCGATGACGTCGCGCAGCGCGACCAGCCCGCTGCGCTCGAGCAGCTCGTCGGCAAGCGAAACGGAGTCGCTGACACCCGCCCGCAGCACCGCGATCGAGATCCTGATCCCGAACATGCCGAACCGTTCCAACAGGGCGGCCCGGGTCGCGGCGTCGACCGGAAGCTCGCTGTCCTCGCGCACGAACCGGTCCACCGACAGCATGGCCTTGGTGAGCTCGGCGGCGTCGACGCCGGCCAGCTTCTCGAGCGCGACGAACTCGCTCTGCCGCAGTGTGCGAGCGGTCAGCGCCAGTAGCCCCGACACCGGGATCACCGCCTGGCAGATGCCGGTCTTTTCCATCTCGACGGTGAATCGCTTGGCGACGTCCTTGGCCGAGAGCATCGCGTCGATGCGCCCCGCACCGATCTCGTCGGCGCGTGACGCCACCCCGATCACTCCGAGCGCCCCGGTGGAGCCGCCGACCAATTCGCCGATCTGCTTCAGCAGCGCGATGTCGGCGGCGTTGAGCGTGCGCAGCAGGAAGACCACCGCATCGACGCGCGGGACGCCGTCGTCGGGAACCAGGAGCCGCAACGTGCGTTCGGAGACGTCTCGCGACAGCGACGACGTGCCGGGGGTGTCGATTATCGTGGCGTCGATCAGCTCCGCGGCGGGCCACTCCACATCGAGATCGACGACGTCCTCGGGGTCGAGGCTGGCGAAGTCGAAGGTGAGCCCGCCCTCCTTCTGGTCACGCCCGATCGGCACGTTGGACCGCCGGCCGCCGCGGTGGTTGGCGGTCACCTTCGGCGTCGGCCCGTGCCGGAACCACGTCACGATGCGGGTGGCCTCGGTGGCATCGGTGGGCGCAATGTCCTCGCCCACAAGGGCGTTCACCAAGGTCGACTTACCGGCCTTCAGGGTGCCGGCCAGCGCGATGCGGATCGGCTGATTGAGTCGACGACCGATCCGGTCCAGCTCGTTGTGCACGTCGGGGCGCTGCCGGTAGGCGGGATCTGCCCGGTACGCCTCGATGGTTCCGCCCAGGATCGCACGCACCTGATCGCTCGTGCTCATCCCGCGAGCTTAAGCACCCCCAACGGCCGCGGCTCCTTCGGCGGCCAGCTTCTCGGCGTGCTCGGTCACCTGCTTGAGGATGTTGAGCTGACGCTCGAGTTCGCGGGTGCGAGTGTTGCGCTCGTTCTCCTCGAGTTGCGCGGCGGCGATCGTCGCCTGCAGCGACTCGTTCAGCGACCTCGTCAATTGGTTGGCAATGCCGCGGTAGTGGTCGCGCAACTGACGCTGGATGCCTTTGAGCCGGTCCCGCGACTCCTTGTTGACGACGAACGACACGTCGTCGATGAAGCGGCGGGTGTTCATCTTCGCTTCGTTGCGCACCCGCAGCATGCGGTTGTCCATGTTCTCCCGGAAGGCGGTGCGGCCCATCAGCAGGCCCGCGCCCAGCGACAGCGGATTGAACATTCCCAGGCCGGCGAACGACGTCATCATGCCGAACATCAGCACGCCGCCGTAGGAGCCGCGCATCCCCATGGTGACCTTGCCCGCCTTGCCGACCGGCTTGGACTCCAGCTTGGCCAGCGACTTGATTTCACCCAGGCTGGCGCCCATCTCGCGGGCGTCGATGCGCGGCATCTCGACCGCCTCGAGCCCGGCCTCGATGAAAGTGCGGGCCACTTCCTGCGCGAGAACCTGGGCCCGCTGATAGGCCCAGACGAAGTTGTCGCCGACCGCGGTGGCGATCGCGTTCTCCAGCTCGGCGCCGATCTCGGCCCAGTTGCCGGGTCGGGTCGCGGTGTCGATCTGCTTTTCGGCGTGCTGGGTGATGACGCGGAACCGCCCCCGCAGGTCGTGGTCGACATCCGCGGTCAGGTCGGCGATTCCGTCGTTGAGCACCTGCTGCCACAGCGCGGTCTGTTGCAGCGCGTCTTGGGCTTCCTGCTTTGCGACGCTGCAGCTCGGCCTTCAGCCGGTCGCGGCACGCCGGGATCGTTGACACGCCGACAGCTCGGATCCAGCTGCGAGCGTCAAATGCTCTGCAGACGAACGTGATTTCGGCGAAGTACCTGGTCGCGCACCCGGTCGTTCTCCCGCGACAGCACGCTTTCGCTGAGGAACTTCACGATGGCCGGGAAATTGGACTCCTCGTTGAGTTCCTTGTCGTTGAGCTGGATCGCGTGGCTGCGCAGCAGCGACGACGCCGGGATCATCGAGTATCGAAAGGCCCGCTCGCTGCAGGTGCGCCTTGTTGGCCTCGACGATCTCGCGCCAGTGCGGGTACAGGTCGGTCTTGGTCGCGATAATCGTTGCCAGCGGGCAGATTTCGAATGCCTGCCGGATGAACGTCATCTCCGGCTCGGTGAACTCCTGGCTGGTGTCGCTGACATATCAGCATGCGCGTCTGCGTCGGGCAGCAGACCCAGCGTCGCCGAGAGGTGCGGCTGACCGTGACCGCCGACGCCGGGCGTGTCGACGAATGCCAGATCCGTCCTTGAGCAGTGGGCTGGTGGCGGTGACCTCGACCCGCAGCACTTCCCGGCCACCCGCTTGCGGGTGCGCGGCGCAGGTCGGTCTTGATGTCGGCCATCGGGATCTCGATCGCCTCGGGCTCGCCACCCTCGGCCGCGGGCGACGATCAGCTTGGCCGTGGCGTTTTCGCCGAAGGACACCATCGTGGCCAGCACGGTGCTCTCGTCGTCGCCGACCCGGGCCACGGGCACATTCAGCAGCGAGTTGAGCAACTGGCTCTTACCCTGCTTGAGCTGGCCGGCGATCACCACCCGGATCTGGGGGTCGGTGATCCGCTCCTTGGCCCTGGCCATCCGCTCGACCAGGTCGCCGCGCTCGTTCACCTCGGCGATCTTGGTGGTGTGGTCGATCAGCTCGACGATGACCTTGACCGTTTGCGCGGGGCCACTCGGTTGCGTCATGGGGTCCCTTGTCGAAAGCGCCGTCTTGGTAACGGTAGATGTGCCAACTGGCGGGGATCAGAGGTTGATCCCCGCCAGTTGCGCTATTTGGTTGTCGTCCGGTCAGATCAGCCTGCTCACGTAGATGTCGACGTTGCCGTGATCGACGTCTTGGTGCACGGATGTCGTGCACCGAGTTGTCGATCGTGTCGTGGCTGTCGTGGGTGGAGCTGTCGTTGTGGCTGTTCGACGAATTGTCATCGTGGGACTGGCGTCGATGCCCCCGGAGATGTCCCCGCCGTCGGTGTCGACGGTGGTGACATCACCGCCGCCGGTGTGGGTGGAGTTGTCGGTGCGGCACGTTGATCACCACGCCGCCGCCGGCACCACCGGTGGCATCGCCGCCGTCGCCGCCACCACCGGACAGGATGCCGCCACCGTGGCCGCCGTCACCGCCGACCGCACCGCCACCGCTGGAGTCGATGTCACCGGTCTTGACCACCGGGCCGTCGTTGCCGGAGATGATGTCGCCACCACCGGTGTTGGTGGTGCTGCCGTGTTGTCGCTGGTCGTTGCCCACACCGCCGGCCTGCACCGTGCGAGCCGCTCACCGGCGTAGGATGTCGCCGGTGTTGGCGCCGGTGTTGCCATCGCCGTCCTGCTTCCCGACCGTGGACGTCGGTGTTGTCGATGTCGCCGGCGTTGCCGCGTCGATGACCACCCTGCCGTCGGTGGCGGTGTTGGTCTTGTCACCGAAGGTGACGTCGCCGAAGTCCAGGATCGACGCCCTGCTGGACGATCGTGTCCGGCCTCCGGGCTCAGGAACCGGCGTGTCGTTGTGGCTCAGCGTGTCGTTGCCGCTGAACGCCTCGGTCTCGGGGCAATGCGGGATCGAAGGCGATGCCGTGGGTCTGGGCCACGGCCTGCTGCAGGCCGGCGACCGGGTTGCCGCCGCCATGGATCACTGCGGCGGGCGCCACCGTGGCGGCCACGGCCTGCACCTGGGCGGCGGTCACGTTCGGAGACGTTGGCGTGCGGCCATGGAGCGCTCGGGGTCGTTGACGAAGTCCTGGGCCGAACCGGGTCGCGGAACAGGTCGAGAATCCAGTCGATGACGTTGGTCATGTCGATGTCCTTTGGTTGTGTTGTCTGGGGCTCGTCGCCGGGCTGTCCGGCGATCTGGTGACTACGTTATGGACCCGGACGACCCCGCGGAACGGGGTCGAATCCCCTCCCTGGCGACGCCGTCCCGGGGCTGTCGCACCGGATCCACGTTAGGGGATTAGGGGGTTGTTAGGGGGTGCCGGTTCGGCGCCCTGCGAAACACGAACTGCGCGGCCGGTTCCGGCCGCGCAGTCCGTGTCAGTCGTCGAGTGCCGTACTCAGAAGATGTCGAATCCCGACGGGTCGGAATCCATGTCAGCAACCTCGACGATGGCGTGGCTCGATATCGCCGGCCGGATGGACGTCGACGATCGGCGCGATCGTCGATGACGGGGTGGTCGAGATGCAGCGACGCGTCGTCGGCGCCGACGACATCGTGCAGGCCGGGATCGGCGATCGCGTCGAGCCCGACTGCAGCGCCGGGTCTGGCTGATCGGCGATACCCGAGAAGTCGGAGATCGCCGACTGTGAGCATCGTCGACCGCCTGAACAGGCACATGATCGTCGAATGCGTCGAACGCCGCCGTCGCTGCGCCACTGGCCCAGACATTGCTCGCCAGCGTCGTGCACCACACCGTCGGCGCCCGTCGGTGGGCACCGCGGTTGACAGCGATTCCGACACAACCGGGATCAGGTTGCTGACGTCGACGCTGGTCACATTCGTCAGGTTGGCGTCATGAATGGCCTGGTCCGGGTTATCGGCGTAGCGGGCGGCGGCGTCGGGATCGCGGACCAGACGACATCACGAAGTCCAGATAGCTCGTTGGCCATGAAACGCCCTCCTTCCCGATGTAGATATATGCGGCGGTAGCCATCAGGCTTGAGACGATGCTATCGACGGCGTCCGCCCCGGTGATCGGTGTCGAACCCACCTCTACCGGCACGCGTTAGGGGACTCGGCGTTAGGGGTTTTCGCCGCGTTAGGGGGATGTCGCCGTGAATGGGGCGCTCAAGCCGCTATCGTGAGGACCGGCCAAACGCAAGAGGAAAACATGAGCGACTCACTCGGGTTGTCGATTGGAATGACCAATCTAGTGGCGGCCCGCATCGGCCGCCCCCCGGTCATGCGCCGATCGGTGCTCACCCTCTTCGACGATCGCCCCGCCCGAGGTCGGCGTCCCGTCGGAGAATCCCGAATCTCAAGCAGCCCGGCATGGTGCTGAGCGGGTTCGTCGAAC
This sequence comes from uncultured Actinomycetota bacterium, assembly GCA_963793055.1. GTDB lineage: Bacteria > Actinomycetota > Actinomycetes > Mycobacteriales > Mycobacteriaceae > Mycobacterium. The sequence goes on from CAWBYS010000007.1 coordinate 327,471, forward strand.
GGGTCGGTGACCCGGTGCCGTTGGTGGCCGCCGACGGCTCGTCGCATCAGCGGCGATCGGGTGCTCGTCGAGGCCCTCGACGCGATGGCGCGCACGGTCGGCGGCGGCGCCCCGATCGCGATCGCCGTGCCCGCGCACTGGGGGCCGGCGACCGTCGGCGCGCTGGGCGAGGCGCTGCGCGCCACGCCGAGCCTGGCCCCGAACGGGGTGCCCGCCGCGCTCTGTCCCGGATTCCGTCGCGGCGCTCTCGGCGCTGCAGGCCGCGCCGGGACTGCCGTCGAACGGCGTTGTGGTGCTGTGCGATTTCGGCGGCAGCGGAACCAGCGTCACACTGGCCGACGCGCGGTCGAACTTCCAGACCATCGGCGAGACAGTCCGCTACTCCGAGTTCTCCGGCGACCAGATCGACCAGGCGCTGCTCAACCACGTCGTCGCGGGCATCGCCGAAGCCAACGACGCCGACCCGGCGAGCACCGCGGCGGTCGGCTCGCTGGCCCGGCTGCGCAACGAGTGCCGGCTGGCCAAGGAGCGGTTGTCCGCCGAGACCGCAACGGTCGTGCGCGCCGAGCTACCCGGGCTTCACCTCCGATGTGCGGGTGACACGCACCGAGCTCGAGCAGCTCATCGCCGAGCCACTGGCGGCGTGCTCAACACAGTCGAAGAAACGTTGCAGCGCAACAATATTCCGCTGTCGCGCGATCGTCCGCCGTCGCGACCGTCGGCGGTGGGGCGAACATCCCGTTGGTCACCCAGCAGCTGTCGACCCGGCTGCGGGCGCCCGTCGTCACCACGCCGCAGTCGCAGCTCAACGTGGCGGCAGGAGCTGCACTGGTCGCCGACACGCGCCGACGCGGCAACGGGGTTGGCCGCGCCGCGCCGACGCGCCGACCGGCATGGCCGCCGCGGGCTGGGCCGCAGGCGCCGCGGGGCTGGCCGCCGGCCGAATCGGCGTCCGACGGCGCGGGCTCGGCGACCTTCCGTGCGCTGGCGTGGTCGCAGGACGATGCGCCGGCCGGCGAGCCGGTGCCGTACGCCGGCGAGGACTACACCTTCGAGCCGAGCGACGGCCGCCGCGCGCCCGCCGATGGATTTCGCCCACGAGGAAGAGGGCTACGAGCCCGAGCCCGAGCCGATGTCTGCCCTGGTACCGGCGACCGACCATGCTGTTCGGGGCGGCCGCCGCGGCGGCGCTGCTGGCCATCGGCGGCCTGGCGATCACGCTGACGAGCACGAGCGGCAACACCGGCCCGGTCACCGAGACGGCGACGACCGTCGAGACCGGCCCGTCGCCGGGACAACCCGCCGACTTCACAAGCAGCCGCAGACCATCACCGTCACCGGGCCGAACGGCGAACCGAGCACGACAGTGGTACCGCCACCGCCGACGTCGCGAAACGACCACGTCAACCCACGACAACGACCACCACCACCACAACCACCACGACCACGACGACCACGCACGACCACGACGACCACGACGCCGCCCACCACCACGACAACAGCCACGACCACCGACGTCGAAGCCGCCGACGACCACGCAGCGAAGTCACGACCACGACGGCCGAGGCGCTGGTGCCGAACGAGCCGTGACCCATGGCGAAACCGGCGCCGGAATCACTCGAGCCGACATTCCGCCGGCTGCGCGTGACGTCGTCGCGACGCTGATCGCCGCGCCGACCGACCCGGTCAAGCGTCTGGTGTCGGGCAGCATCGGCACCGGCAAGAGTTCGGTGCTCGCCGCCGATCCGTTCCGCGTTGCGCGACGCCGGGGTTCCCGTGCTGACAAGGCCGCCGCGTCAGGACGACGATCGCGGGCGCGCCGGTGGTCATCGACGACGCGCACCTGCTCGACGACGCCGAACTCGCCTGCTCTGACCGACCGCGTCGCCGATCCGGCGTCGACGGTCGTGATAGCCGGCGAACCACTGGCGCACCGGCCGTCGCTGCGCGCGCTGGCCACCGCGATCGAGCGGGAGAACCCGTTCGTGTCGCTGGGCGCGCTGGCGCCACCCGAAGTGGCCCGCATCGCCGGTGAAATCCTCGGCGCCGCACCGACTCCCGAGATCATGCGGTCGGTGATGGTAGCGACGGCAGGGCTGCCGTTCCTGGTGCGGCCCGCGATCGCCGCGGCGCCGGCCGTGGCGACGAGGTCCGCCCACCGACCGTCGATCGCAGAAGCCGCCAAGTTCGCGCTGATCGAACGGTTGCGCCGACTGGACGAACCGGTGCTCGATGCGCTTGCTGGTGCTCGTCGCTGAGCCCGGAACTCGGACCCGACGACGTCGCGGCGACGTTGCGGATCGGCGCTGACGAGGCTCACGCCCTGGTGGACCGCGCCCGCGCCGGCGGCCTGATCGAGCCGTCGCACAGCCCCGCCTTCCTGCGGTCGGTGCACCGCTGCGTCGCGCAGATCATCGGCACCGCGCGGCACCACGACACCGAGATCTCGCTTCTCGTCTCGCAGATCGAATCATCAACGCTGTCAGCTGATCTCGCGCTTACAGCCTGGCCGAGCACGGCCTGCGCGACGACCGGCTGGCCGGCTGCATTGACGCAGCTGGCGTCCGACAGCCACGGCCAACCCGCGAGGGCCGCACGGCTGTACCGCGCGGCCGCCGACGCCGGCGCGACGACGCTGACTTCGCAACTGGCCGATGCGCTCGCGCTGACCGGCGACTGCGCCACCGCGGGACGTCTGGCCGACGAACTGCTCGGCTCCGAGGACGCCGCCGAACGCGCCGCCGCGGTGCGGATCGCCGCCAGCATCGCCATGCACGACGGCAGCGCGGCCCAGGCGGCCGAACTGTTCCGGTGGCTCGGGCCGTATCCCGACGCGTTCGTCAGCGCGGCGGGAGCGATCGTGGCGCTCGCCGCGGGTGATCTGCCCGCCGCACGTGCGGCGCTGAGCGCCGAGAGCGCCGGGCCGCCGACGTCGACCGCGCGCGCCGCCCGCAGCCTCGCCGAAGGACTCCTGCAATCGCTCGAGCTGCCCTATCCGACTGCCGTTGCGCGCCTTGGCCAGTCGATCACCGCCGAACAACAGCACGACGGGCGTCGCGCCCGACACGCCCGCCGCGCTGGTGACGCTGGCGGCCCTGCACGGCGGCGACCCGGTTCGTGCCCGCAGCGTGATCGGCCGGGCGGTGCGGGCCGGACTCGAGGACAGCGCCGAGAACACGGTCTTCGTCGCGCGCAGACATCGCCTACTGCTCGGCTGGGTGAGGATGCAGGACGGCCAACTGCCGGCCGCGCGGCCGATGTCGCGGCCGCGACTGACGACCCCGAAACGCTCCGCGGCACGCTGCACCGCCGCGACGCACTGTGGGCTGCCGCGCTGCAGACCGCGATCGCCCGCCGCAGCGGCGACAGCGGTGCGATGCAGAAGCATTGGTACGCAGGCGATGGAAGTGCTCGCCGAGTACTCCATGGATCTGTTCTCGCTGCTGCCGCTGGGCGAGCTGTGGGTCGCCGCCGCGCGGATTCGTCAGGTCGACCGGCTGCAGCACACCATCGACGAGGCGTTCGCGCTGCTTGACGGCGCTCGGCAATCCGTTGCTGTGGTCGGTGCCGCTGCACTGGGCGGGTGTGCACGCCGGGCATCCTGGCCAACTCGCCGGACGCGGTCGCGCCGCACGGCCAGGCGCTGACGGCCGCCGCCGGCCACAGCGCATTCGCCAGGGCCCTGGCCAGGCGCGGGCCGCACCTGGCTGCGCGTGCTGGCCAACCACGTCGACACCGACGAGGTGACCGCCGCGGCGAAGTCGCTGTCGCAGTTCGGGCTGACGTGGGACGCCACCCGGCTGGCCGGCCAGGCCGCCCTGCAGACGCCCGACGGCCGCGTCTCGGGGGCGATGCTGCAGTTGGCCCGCGACCTCAAGCAGACCATCGCCGTCGACGAGCCGGGCGGGCCGACGGTCGCGGCCGCGCCGACATCCCAGCCGGCCGGGCCGGCGCGTCCGGCGTCGTCGAGGCTGTCGGACCGCGAGCGCGAAGTCGCCGAACTGTTGCTGCTGGGCATGCCCTACCGCGACATCGGTACCCAGCTGTTCATCTCGGCGAAGACGGTCGAGCATCACGTCGCGCGGATACGCCGCCGGCTCGGCGCCGAATCGCGCTCGGAGATGTTGTCGATGCTGCGGGCGATGCTGGCGCCGCAGGCCTGAATCCCCCAACGCGCCCCTATCCCCTAGCGAAATCCCCTATAGGAGCATGATTCAGGCACGGGTTCGCCACCGGATTTGCCGCGCCGCCGATCGCCATACCGTCATTCGCATGTTCGATTCACCAGGCAATCCGCAGCGGCGGGGCCGAACCTTGGCCTCTCGGTGGGCGCGACCAACCTCGCCGGCAACGCATGGCGGCGCAGCCGGGTGCGCGCCGTCCGAGCTGACACTGCACGGGCAGCGGCTGACCGGATTCGTCGACCGCGTCGGTGACCCGGTGCCGATGGTGGCGCCCGACGGTTCTGAGTCATCGCCCCGAGCTTCTGCTCGCGGAGGCTCTGGGCACGGTCGCGCCGTCGGTGACTGGCGGCATGCGGGTGTCCGAGATGGCGGTGACCGTCCCGGCGCACTGGCGGCCATCGGCCGTCGACAGCCTTCGCCGCACGGTGCGCACGGGGTGCCGGTGGTGTCCGACGCGACCGCCGCGCTGACCGCGCTGCGCGCCAACCCCGGCCTTGCCGGCCGCGGCGTGATCGTGCTGTGCGACTTCGGCGGCAGCGGAACGAGCATCACGCTTGCCAACGCGTCGTCGAACTACGCCGTCGTCGGCGAAACCGTTCGCTTCGCCGATTTCTCCGGTGATCAGATCGACCAGGCGCTGCTCAGCCATGTTGTGTCCGAACTCGGTGTCGCATCACTGCGACCCGTTCGGCACCGCGATGGTCGGCTCGCTGGCGTCGCTGCGCGACGAGTGCCGCGCCGCCAAGGAGCGGCTCTCCGCGGAGACGGCCACCGCCGTAGCGGTCGAGCTGCCCGGGCAGCGAACTGAAGTGCGCGCCACCCGGGCCGAGCTCGAGGACCTGATCCGGCCGCTTCACGGATTTCCTTGCCGCGCTGGACGATACGCTCGACCGCTACGGCGTTCCGGTGGCCGGCATCTCGGCCGTCGCCACAGTCGGGTGGCGGCGCGCGCATCCCGCTGGTGACCCAGCGTCTCTCCGAACACCTGCGTGCGCCGGTGGTGACCACAGCACACCCACACTCACCGCTGCCGAAGGCGCCGCGCTGATCGCGCAGCGCAGCCGTGTCACCGACGCGGCTACCACATGACACCTGCGCCCGCCTGAAGGCGGCGACGACAGCGTTCGGCGCGGGCGAGCCGTCGACGACGCTGGCGGCGCTGGCATGGTCGAGTGACGAGGGCAGCGAACTGCTTCCATACGCCGAGCCGGAGTCATCCCGACCCGAACTCCGATTCCGGCACGACGAATGGCGAGAAGAAGAAGCCCCTCCCCGCCGTACGCCGATCTGTTGTTCGCGCTGTCGGCAGCCGCCGCGGCGCTCACCGCCGCGGTGTTCGGCCTGATGCAACTGTCCGACATCACCACCACCCCAGTCGAGGCGGCGACAACTGTCGCGCCTTCCCCCGCGCCTGCGGCGCCGGCCCCCTCTCCCGCACCCCCGGCGCCGCAGGCCCCCCTCGTCACCACTGTGGTGGTCAATCCGGTGCAACGGGCCAACCCGCAGCCGCGGCCGCAGCAGGCGCCGTCGGCTGCTCAACCGCCTGCCACCCCACCGACCACTCCACCGACGACGACGCCGCCGACCACCACTCCACCGACGACGACGCCACCGTCCACGCCGCCGTCATCGCCCCCGTCGTCGCCACCCTCGTCGCCCCCGTCATCGCCGCCCTCGTCGCCACCGTCATCGCCGCCGTCGTCTCCACCGCCGGTTGACCCCGGTCCCGGCGACGGCGGAACGGGGACGGACACCCCTGGAAGCGACCCCGGAACGGGCAGCGAATCCTAGTTAGGGGAACCTTCGTAGCGGCGTTTCCCCGCGAGATGCAACTATGAGCCCGGGCTGAGCAGGCCCTGAGCGAAGTTACCGGCCAGTAACATCCGATAAGTTACCCTTGGGTAACTTAGCGACGGGAGGCACGCGTGGACACCCAGACGCTGATCAGGGTCATCGTTGGGCTCGCACTGACGGCGGTCGTGGCAGTTTTCGCTCTTCGGCGAGTGCTGTGGCTGTTCACTCTGGTGCGCGCCGGGCAACCCGTCGGCGAGGAGAACGGCCGCACAGATCACATGGGTGAACGCATCGGCACCCAGGTCAAAGAGGTGTTCGCTCAGACCCGCATGCTGCGCTGGTCCATCCCGGGCTTGGCCCACTTCTTCACGATGTGGGGCTTTTTCATTCTGATCACCGTCTACATCGAGGCGTACGGCACGCTCTTCGTACCCAACTTCCACATCCCGCTCGTCGGACGCTGGGCAGCGCTGGGCTTCCTCCAGGACTTCATCGCGCTGGCCGTGCTCGCAGGCATCATCACGTTCGCGATCATCCGACTGCGCACCGAACCCAAGGAACATGGCCGGTCGTCGCGGTTCTACGGCTCACACACCGGCGGCGCGTGGCTGATCCTGTTCATGATCTTCCTGGTCATCTTCAGCTACGCGTTCTTCCGTGGCGCCGCGGTGGTGACCGACAACCTCCCGTACGGCAAGGCGGCGTTCTTCTCCCATGGCATGGGCGCGTGGATGCAGGTGTTCGGCCACACCGCCAACGAATGGATCGAGACGGTCGCGCTGCTGGCCCACATCGCCGTAGCGCTGTTCTTCCTGTTGATCGTGCTGCACTCCAAACACCTGCACATCTTCCTGGCGCCGATCAACATCACCTTCAAGCGACTGCCCAACGCTCTCGGTCCGCTGCTGGCTGTCGAGCACAAGGGCAAAGCGATCGACTTCGAGGACCCCGCCGAGGACGCGGTGCTGGGCCGGGGCAAGATCGAGGACTTCACCTGGAAGGGCTACCTCGACTTCACCACGTGCACCGAGTGTGGCCGCTGCCAGTCGCAGTGCCCCGCGTGGAACACCGGAAAGCCGTTGTCTCCCAAGCTCGTGATCATGAACCTGCGCGACCACATGTTCGCCAAGGCGCCATACATTCTGGGCGAGAAGCCGATGCCCGGCGACGAGTCGGCTGCCAAGGAACTCGAGTCGGCCGAGGGCGGGTTCATCGAGACCAGGCACGACGAGGAGCACCACGTCCCCGAGTCGGGCTTCGAGCGGGTGATGGGTTCTGGCCCCGAGCAGGCGACCCGTCCGCTCGTCGGCACCGCCGAGCAGGGCGGTGTCATCGACCCCGACGTGTTGTGGTCGTGCACGACCTGCGGCGCGTGCGTGGAGCAGTGCCCGGTGGACATCGAACACATCGACCACATCGTCGACATGCGCCGCTACCAGGTGATGATGGAGTCGGAGTTCCCCTCCGAGCTGGGCGTGCTGTTCAAAAACCTTGAGACCAAGGGCAATCCGTGGGGCCAGAACGCCAAGGATCGAACGAACTGGATCGACGAGGTCGACTTCGACGTGCCGGTCTACGGCAAGGACGTCGACTCCTTCGAGGGCTACGAGTACCTGTTCTGGGTCGGCTGCGCGGGCGCCTACGAGGACCGCGCCAAGAAGACCACCAAGGCCGTGGCAGAACTGCTCGCGACCGCGGGCGTGAAGTACCTGGTGCTCGGCGAGGGCGAGACCTGCAACGGCGACTCGGCCCGCCGCTCGGGCAACGAGTTCCTGTTTCAGCAACTCGCCGCGCAGAACGTCGAGACACTCAACGACCTGTTCTCAGGTGTCGAGCGGGTGGACCGCAAGGTCGTCGTCACCTGCCCGCACTGCTTCAACACGCTCGGCCGCGAATACCCGCAAGTGGGCGGCGATTACACGGTGCTGCACCACACGCAGCTGCTGAACCGGCTGGTTCGCGACAAGAAGCTGGTGCCGGTACAGACCCCCGGCTCAAACGGGCCGGGCGGCGCAAATGGGCAAGACATCACTTACCACGACCCGTGCTACCTGGGTCGGCACAACAAGGTCTACGAGGCACCCCGTGAACTCATCGGCGCGTCCGGAGCGAAGCTGACGGAGATGCCGCGTCACGCCGACCGCGGATTGTGCTGCGGCGCAGGTGGTGCCCGGATGTGGATGGAAGAACACATCGGCAAGCGCGTGAACCACGAACGCGTCGAGGAGGCGCTGGACACCGGCGCGTCCACGATCGCCACGGGCTGCCCGTTCTGCCGGGTGATGATCACCGACGGTGTCGACGATGTCGCTGCAGCCAACGACCTGCCCAAGGCTGAGGTGAAGGATGTCGCGCAGCTGCTGCTCGACTCCATCGACAAGAGCGCTGTCAAGCTGCCCGAAAGGGGGACGGCCGCCAAGGAATCCGAAGAGCGCGCCGCACGTGTCGAGGCGTCGGCTCCCGCAGCCGAGAAAGAGGCGCCCGCCGAGACCGAGAAGGCGGCGCCGGCTGAGGCGAAAGCCTCGATCGCCACGGAGGCGCAATCGCCGGCTCCGCCGGCAGGAACCAAGCCGGTCACGGGCCTCGGTATCGCGGGGGGTGCCAAGCGCCCGGGCGCGAAGAAGGCGGCCACGACGGAGGCCGCAGAAAAGCCCGCCGCCGCCGCAGCGCCGGCCGCGGGTGGTCTCGGCATCGCCGCGGGCGCCAAGCGTCCCGGCGCGAAGAAGACCGCTGCGGCCGCCCCAGCCGCTGAGGCCGCCGAGACCAAGGCACCGGAGGCACCTGCCGCTCCCGAGCCCAAGCCCGAACCCGAAGTCAGGGGCCTCGGCATCGCAGCAGGCGCCCGTCGGCCAGGGGCGAAGAAGGCGGCGACTCCCGCCACATCAAAACCCGCTGCGCCAGAGCCGGAACCGCAAACCGATGGTGAATCCGGTGCTGCGCCCGAGCCGGCCTCTGACGGCAACGGTGAGCAGTCGGCGGCGCCGCCGGTCAAGGGACTCGGCCTCGCCAAGGGAGCGCGGCCGCCCGGCAAGCGGTAGTTCGCCCGGCAGCGCTGACCAGCGTTTTTCGATATTCGCTGGACGTCGATGCGAAAATGGTCGGCGTGACCACCCACCACGTGCCGTTTCATGCCACCGGGCACCATCCGCGGCAGCGCACGTTCACGCAGTCGTCCAAGCTGCAGGACGTCCTGTATGAGATCCGTGGGCCGGTACACGAGCACGCGTCGCGGCTGGAGTCCGAGGGTCACCGCATCCTCAAGCTGAACATCGGCAACCCCGCGCCATTCGGCTTCGAGGCGCCGGACGTGATCATGCGCGACATCATCTCGGCCCTGCCGTATGCGCAGGGTTACTCGGACTCCAAGGGCATCATGCCCGCCCGCCGGGCGGTGTTCACCCGCTATGAACTCGTGGACGGCTTCCCGAAGTTCGACGTCGACGACGTCTATCTCGGCAACGGCGCCTCCGAGCTGATCCAGATGACACTGCAGGCGCTGTTGGACAACGGCGACCAGGTGCTGATCCCCGCACCCGACTATCCGCTGTGGACGGCGTGTACCTCGTTGGCGGGTGGCACGCCGGTGCACTACCTGTGCGACGAGACGCAGGGGTGGATGCCAGACATCGCCGACCTGGAGTCGAAGATCACCGATCGCACCAAGGCGATCGTGGTGATCAACCCGAACAACCCCACCGGCGCGGTGTACACCCGCGAAATCCTCACTCAGATAGCCGATCTCGCGCGTAAGCACCAGCTTCTTCTGCTTGCCGACGAGATCTACGACAAGATCCTCTACGACGACGCCAAGCACATCGCGATGGCGTCCGTCGCGCCCGATGTGCTGACCCTGACCTTCAACGGCTTGTCGAAGGCCTACCGGGTCGCGGGCTACCGGTCCGGTTGGCTGGTCATCACCGGCCCCAAGGAGCATGCGAGCAGCTTCATCGAGGGCATCAGCCTGCTGGCAAACATGCGACTGTGCCCGAATGTCCCTGCGCAGCACGCGATTCAGGTTGCGCTGGGCGGCCATCAGAGCATCGAGGACCTTGTTCTGCCCGGCGGCCGACTGCTCGAACAGCGTGATGTGGCGTGGACGAAGCTCAACGAGATTCCCGGGGTTTCGTGTGTGAAGCCGGAGGGCGCGCTCTACACGTTCCCGCGCCTGGATCCCGAGGTCTATGACATCTCCGACGACGAGCAACTCGTTCTCGACCTGCTGCTGCAGGAGAAGATCCTCGTCACACAGGGCACCGGGTTCAACTGGCCGACACCGGATCACCTGCGCATCGTCACGCTGCCGTGGGCACGCGATCTGGCCAACGCCATCGAGCGGCTGGGCAACTTCCTGGCAGGCTACCGCCAGTAGCAATCAGCTACTGCCTCTACCCTGTTGCGCGTGACTCACTCGCACGCCCACTCGCACTCACGCAACGGCCCATCGCCGCTGGGACCGGCGGCCGCCAAGATCGTCGTCGCGCTGCTCGTCGCGACAGGTATCGCCGTGCTGGCCGGTGCCGCGCTGCTGTGGCCGAGCCGGGAGAAGGTCGACATCCCGCTGCCGTTCCAGAACGCCGCGGGCGGCGCCGTCAGCACCGAAGCCGGGCACGTGCTGTCGAGCAGCGCCGCGACGTGCGGCAGTCCGGCCGCCGGGCAGGTCTTGACCGCCACGCCGTCGACCACCAACAGTCAAGGCGCCGCAGATTGTGTTCAAACGCTTGTGGCCATCGACTCCGGTCCCAACGACGGCGCCTACACACTTCTGGAATTCAGCGGTGGGCCTGGCCAGCCCGATCTCTCGGTCGGTGACCATGTACGCGATCAGCCGCCAGGTCGACCAGTCCGGAACCACCACCTACGCCTTCTACGACTATGAGCGCACGTGGCCGCTGATCGCGCTGGCCGGAATGTTCGCGTTGGTGGTCGTCGCGGTCGCCGGCTGGCGCGGATTACGCGCGCTGGTCGGCATTCTCGTCGCGTTCGTGGTGTTGGCGGTGTTCATGCTGCCGGCGCTGCGCGACGGCGCAGCGGCCATCCCGGTCGCGTTGGTGGCCTCATGCGGTGATCCTGTACGCGGTGATCTACCTGGCGCACGGTGTGAGCCTGCGGACCAGTGCGGCGCTGCTCGGTACCCTCACAGCTCTCCTGCTTGCCGCTGGGTTGTCCTGGGGCGCAATCGAACTGGCTCACCTGACCGGCCTGTCGGAGGATCAGAACAACGAGGTCGCGGCCTACCTCGGCAACGTGTCGATCACCGGCCTGCTGCTGGCCGGATTCATCGTCGGCTCGCTCGGCGTGCTCAACGACGTCACCGTCACTCAGGCGTCGACGGTGTTCGAGCTGGCCGGGCTCGGCGGGCGCGTCGCGGAGGCAGATCTTCCTGGGCGCGATGCGGGTGGGCCGCGACCACATCGCGAGCACCGTCTACACGCTGGTGCTGGCTTACGCGGGCAGCGCCCTGCCTCTTCTGCTTCTGTTCAGTGTCGCCAATCGGTCTCTCGGCGACGTCCTGACCAGTGAAAGCGTGGCGATCGAAATCGCCCGCTCCGCAGTGGGCGGTGTCGCGCTCGCGCTGTCCGTACCTCTGACGACGGCCATCGCGGCGGTGCTGGCCACCCCGCAGGCCGCTAGCGATCCAGCAGCCCCAACAGGTAGGCGCCGTATCCCGACTTGAGCAACGTCTTTGCGCGAGAGGCTAATTCGTCGTCCGAGATGAAGCCGACGCGCCAGGCGACCTCCTCCGGCACGCTGATCTTCAGCCCCTGCCGCCGCTCGATCGTGCGCACATAGTCACTGGCGTCCAGCAGCGAGTCGAACGTCCCGGTGTCCAGCCATGCGGTTCCGCGTGCCAGCGCCTCGACCGACAGTCGACCCTGGTTGAGGTAGGTCTGATTGACATCGGTGATCTCGTATTCCCCCCTGGCCGAAGGCTTGAGCGAGCGGGCGATCTCGATGACGTCGTTGTCGTAGAAGTACAGACCAGGAACGGCGTAGTTCGACTTCGGGGTCGCCGGCTTCTCCTCCAGCGACAGCGCCGTGCCGTCGGCGGCGAAGTCGACCACCCCGTATGCCGACGGGTTGGCCACCCAGTACGCGAAAATTGCTCCCCCGCTGACGTTTTGGAATCGGTTGAGGCTGGTGCCGAGACCGGGACCGTAGAAGATGTTGTCCCCCAACACAAGGGCCACCGGCTCGTTGCCGATGTGTTCCGCACCGATCACGAACGCCTGGGCGAGGCCGTCGGGCCGCTCCTGCACCGCATAGGTGAGGTTGATGCCGAAATGCGCACCGTCGCCGAGCAATCGGTGAAACCCCGGCGCGTCCGCGGCGGTGGTGATCACCAGGATGTCGCGAATGCCGGCCATCATCAAGGTGGACAGCGGGTAGTAGATCATCGGCTTGTCGTACACGGGCAGCAGTTGCTTGCTGATGCCCATGGTGATCGGGTACAGCCGCGTCCCGGATCCGCCCGCCAGGATGATGCCGCGCATCAGCCCGTGAGGTCTTTCTCGGTCAGCTCGGTGGCGGCCAACGCGGACGCGAGGTCGCTGTGCCGGAACACCGACGTGACGTGGTCGCGCACCACCCGGAACGCCACCGCCTCGCCGTCCTGCTCTTCGACGACGACAACACCGTCGCGGACATACATCCGGCCCGGGTCGGCAGCACTGACTCCCAACGAACTCGCCCATTCGCGCAGGGCTTCGTGGCCCTGGCCTGCCCCGTTCGCATCACCGAACTCGATATCGTCGCTGGACACCTGTAGCAGGGTGTCGAAGTCCTGCTCGTTAAGCGCGTCATGCCAGGCGAGCACGGTCGCGATCTCCGAAGTCGTCATGGTGGCAACGTACGCTCATTCAGAAGCCGGTGCGCTCCAGCCACCCGTCCCACACCGCGACGTCGCCGAACACCTCGATGCCGAGTTCGGCGGCTGTTCGGCGCCGCGTGATCGCCAGCAACAGGTCCGAGGCCGATCCCCGCAGCGCGACGTCGCCCTTGCCGTGGTCGTGCGACCACGACACACCGTCTTCGTCGTGGACGATGGTCCACTCCCCGGTCGGTCCCAGTCCGTCGTCGGTGGCGTGCAGATGTATCGAGCGGCCACGGTCCAGCGGCGGGTTGCGACGATTTGTTGTTCGCCATCAGCTCGATCCACTCGCTGACCGCGTCGGCGGCCAGTTCCGGCGCCAGCCTCGAACTCGCTGCCCACTGCGAGCGCGGCGTCGGCGCGGTGCACCGCCACCTCGTGCAGTCGCCTACGGATCCACCAGCCGGCGGGGCGTGGCCCCCAGAACGTCCACACCCGCGTCTGCGGACCGACCATGTCGACCGCGTCGATGATCAGCTTCACGCCGTCGTTCAGCCAGTCGATGGCCGCATCCGCGTCGTCGGGCGGCCTTCCGTCCCGCACCTCGCGCGGGTCGAGCGCCCCGGTGCGTTGCTCGGCGATGATCTGCGCCGACCATCGGTTTCCGCGACCGACGTGGCGGAACAACTGCGCGATCGTCCAGTCGGGGCAGGTCGGCACGGGCGTCGACGGGTCTGCGCTGCGGATCAGTTCACCAAAGGCTCGGGTCTCGTCCAGCAGCGCCGCTCGGAAATCCACGTCACGAACTTACAGCGGTCCGCGCCGTTGCCAAGCGTGATCGGAAGGGACGACCATCCGCGCAGCACCCGGGTGTCGCGGCGGGCGCCGACACCGTCCAATCGCGCGTCGGGGAACCGCTCGAAGAACGTTCGCAGCCCGACCTCGCCTTCGGCGCGGGCCAGCGCGGCGCCGAGGCAGAAGTGCCTGCCGCCGGAGAACGACAGGTGCTTGCCCGCGTTGTCCCGCTCGATGTCGAACCGGTGCGGGTCGGTGAAAACCTTCGGGTCGCGGTTGGCGCCCGCCAGGTAGAGGATGACGCCTTCGCCGCGCCGGATGCTGGTGCCCGCAATCTCGGTGTCCTTGGCCGCAATTCGCGCGCTGAGTTGAACCGGCGAGTCCAGCCGCAGGATCTCCTCGACTGCCGTCGGCCATAGCTCGGGGCGCTCGGCCAGCGTCTCGAGGTGCTCAGGCGTGTCGAGCAACATGCGAATTCCGTTGCCCAGCAGGTTGACTGTGGTCTCGAAGCCCGCGGCCAGCACGAGTCCCGCGGTCGCCAGCAGTTCCTTGTGGGTCAGCGGGCCGCCGTCGGCCTTCGCCGACGCCACGATGATCTGGCTCATCAGGTCGTCGCCGGGGTTGCGACGCAGATCGTGCAGGTGGTTGGACAACCAGTCGTTGAAGCCTTCGATGCCGCGATAGACGCGTTTGTACTGCTGCCAGGTCAGGCCGATGTCGAGGCTTGGCGCGCCGAGTTCACCGAACTCCAGAATGCGTGGCCGCGCCTCGTCGGGTACTCCGAGGATGTCGCCGATCACGGTGACGGGAAGCTGCGAGCAGTACTTCTCGACGATGTCGACGGTGCCGGCGGTCTCCGCGAGGTCGTCTAGCAGCGAGTTGGCGGTCTCCTGCACGCGATCGCGCAGCGCGGCCACGGCACGCGTGGTGAACACCGACGACACCAGCTTGCGGTACCGCGTGTGGTCGGGCGGCTCGACCGACAGCATCGATGGCGGCTGGATCGGGTGCAGCAGGTCGGGCTTGGTGCGATCGGCCAGCCATTGCAGCGGCTTGGGCAGGTTCGTCCCAAGCCCGAAGACGTGGAAATCGTCGGATCGCAGCAGATCGTTGGCGACTTTGTGGTCGACCGTCATGTAGATGGCGCGGCACTTGACGATCGGACGGCCCCGCGCCCGTAACTCGTCGGTGAAGGCGACGGGGTCGGCTCGCACTTCCGGATCGATGATCAGCCGGCCCTGCGGGTCACCGCGACGGGCGAAGACCTTCGAAATCCCGCGGATCACACCATGCACGGACAGCCAGTGGAGCCGTTGCCTGATTGGACCTTGCGCCATGACACTCCCAACCGAATTGCCGTTCGGTAATGTCATCGGAGCTTACCGAATTATCATTCGGTATGGCAAGGAAGCGGATACCGGCCGAGGAGCGCCGCATTCGCATCTTCGACGCGGCGGTCGAGGTGTTCGCCGAACTTGGATATGACACGGCCAAAATGCAGGACATCGCCGCCCGCGCCGGCGTCGTGCCGTCCGTCCTCTACGACCACTTCGGCTCCAAGCGGGAGCTGTTCATCACCGTGCTCGAGCAGCATGCCGAGCGGTTGAGGGAGCGCTCGCTGCGCCGTCGTCGAGGGGGCGTCGCCCGAGGAGTTGGTCCGCGCGAGCATCGCCAACTACTTCGAGTTCGTCGAGGAGGATCCGTTCATGTGGCGGTTCCTGCACCGCGACCCGCCCGCCGACCCCGAGATCGCCGCGGTGTGTCTGGAACTCGCCGACCGCGGGACCGCCGGCATCGCGGACCTGATCCGATTCGGCGCCGCGGATGCGAAGTCGGTGAAGGGCATCTCCGTCGACGACGGGGCGTGGATCCTGGCCCGCGCGACTCAGTCGGCGTGCGGAGGCGTTGCCACCTGGTGGTACGAGAACCGTGATGTGCCGCGCGAACGGGTCGTCGAGCTCGTCTTCATGCTGCTGTGGCAGGGCTTCGACGGGATGCTCAAGCAGGTCGTCTGCCCGAGTTGACTGCCATCGGCGCTCTTGCCAAGGCAGTACACCCGCCACCCGGCGCGCGTCCACACGCGTGTCGATCGAGGCAATTGCGGCCGTCCACAACGACTTTCGCGCGCACCGTGCCGCCCAGCTCGGCCGGATCGAGTTCGACGAACTCGCGCCATTCGGTGAGCACCAGCACCGCGTCGGCGCGCGCACACGCTTCCACCACCGACGTCGAGTAGTTCAGCGTCGGGAACAGGCGCTGCGAGTTCTCCATCGCCTTGGGGTCGTAGACGTTGACCGTGGCGCCGTTGAGTTGCAGCATGCCTGCGACGTTGAGCGCAGGCGAGTCACGGACGTCATCGGATTCGGGTTTGAACGCGGCACCGAGTACCGCGACGTTCGCGCCGAGCAGCGAGCCACCGCACGCCGTGGTGGCCAGCTCCACCATGCGGGTGCGCCGGCGCATGTTGATGCTGTCGACCTCGCGCAGGAACGTCAGCGCGTGGTTGGCGCCGAGCTCGCCGGCCCGGGCCATGAATGCGCGGATGTCCTTAGGCAGGCAGCCGCCGCCGAAACCCAAGCCCGCGTTGAGGAATCGCCGCCCGATCCGCGGGTCGTAGCCCAAGCGCATCGGCGAGCAGCGTGACGTCGGCGTCCACGGCCTCGCACACCTCGGAGATCGCGTTGATGAACGAGATCTTGGTCGCCAGGAAGGCGTTCGCCGACACCTTGACGAGTTCGGCGGTCTGCAGGTCGGTGACCAGGAACGGCACGCCCTCGTCGAGCAGCGGCGCATAGAGCTCGCGTAGCGCCACCTCGGCGCGCACCGAATCCCGCTGCACGCCAAGCACAATGCGGTCGGGATGCAGCGTGTCCTGGACGGCGAAGCCCTCGCGAAGGAACTCGGGATTCCACGCCACCTCGACGTCGATGCCCTCGGGCGCCAGCGCGCGAGCCTTCTCGCCGATCTCGGCGGCCGTGCCGACCGGCACCGTGGACTTGCCGACGATCACCGCGGGCCGGCGCAGCCGCGGTGCCAGCGATTCGATCACCGCGTGCACATGCACAAGATCGGCGCCGTATTCGCCCTTCTTCTGCGGGGTGCCGACGCCCAGGAAATGCACGTCGGCGAATTCGGCCGCTTCGTCATAGTCGGTGGTGAAGCGCAGCCGGCCGGCAGCGAGGTTGTCGCTGCAACATCTTTCGCAGGCCGGGTTCGTAGAACGGGACGTCCCCGGCGGCAAGCTTGGCGACCTTGCCCGGGTCGATGTCGACGCCGATCACGTCGTGTCCGAGTTCGGCCATTCCGGCGGCATGCGTGGCGCCGAGGTAGCCCGTGCCGAAGACAGTGCATCGCATACTGCCTCTATAGGCAGCGGCGATGAGCTAACTGCTAAGTGACACTGAGCGCCAGGCCAACGGAAGGTTACGAGTGGGGGCTAACGACCTCCGCTGCAGAAGATCAGGAAGCAGCCGCCGCCGCCGCCGCCACCTGCCAGCCGTAGCCGCCCGAGCGCCGCGAGCCGTCATTACCAGAGCGTCCGTAGATGCTGGAGCCGTCGGAGCCGTGTGAACTCGAACCGTTGGACCCGTGCCGTTCTGCCACGGCAACTGCGGGGCCTGGGGCGCCTGCGGGACCTGGGGTGTCTGCGGTTCCTCAGGTGGCGCAGGCGCCTGCGGCGGGTCCTGCGGCCACGGGTGCCACGGGTTCTGCTGCTGCGGCGGCTGCCACGGCGGTGTCCAGGGCCGTTGCGGGCGCGGGTAGTAGCCGGGGTTGTACGGGTTGTACACACTCGGCGGGAGGTAGACCGGCGACGGGTGCGGGCGCCACGGGTACCGGAACCGGCGCGGCGGGCGCGGGGGCCGGCGGCGGGCGGCCGCAGGAGGGGGCGCCTGCGGCGCGGGCGCCGCCGGCTGCTCGACGTAGACCGTCCGCGGCGGGGCGGCAGGGGCCTGCTGCACGACGGGCACCGGCGCCTTGATGGTCTCCGGCCGGCGGAGGCGGCGCCTCGACGGGCGCGGCTTCCGGCACGGGCGCCGGCTCGGGCGAGGGCGCCAGGGCCTGGGGACGCTCGGCACGATCGCACTCTCGGCCGGGGCTGGGCCGCTGGTCGGCGGTCGGCCGAATGCTCACCGCGAGCGAAATGACCAGTGCCACAACGCCAACCACGAAGATCGACGTCAACGCGCTGCCGACGAGCAGGAACGGCTTGCGCTCGCCCTCGACGGCCTTGCAGATCCGTGCGCGGATCGATAGTCGTCGAGCAGCGGAGTCGGCCGCGCCGACCGGCGCCAGCTGAGTCGCGGCGGCGGCAAGCCCGGCATAGGCGGCACCCGCGGTGGTGCCGTCGGGATCCTGCGAGTAGGCCAGCCCGACGGTGGACGCCTCGAGCGCGGGGGCGTTGGCCGCCGCCAGCGCCGCACCGCGGGCCAGCGCGAGCTCGGGTTCGTCGGGCGCGCTGACCGGCACGCTGACGAGGTGCTCGAGGTGGGCCTTCACCGAGCTGACATCGACGCCGGAGCCGACGACGAACATGCCCTGCGGCGGCGAATCCTGTGCGTCGACCGCGGCGGCCATCTCGGTGAGCACGGCCATCGCGTCATCGCTGTGCAGGGTGCGGCTCAGCACCTTGACGACCGAACCGTCGTCGGTCTGCACGACCGACAGCGTGGCGGTGTCGCGGTCGATGAAGAACAGCGCGGTGGTGGCGTATCCGACCGCCCGGCCGACCGCCTGGGCGAGCGCCGCGGCGGCGTGGCCCTCGGACACGAGCATCACGTCGTCGAGTCCGCGGGCGGCGAGCGCATCGCGCAGCGCGGCGCCTTCGGCATGGTCACTCCACGTGACGCCGATCGCCTTGAGATGGTGGCCGCCCGCCGACGGCGCTCTCCTGGGTTCCCAGCACGGCCTCGACGACCTGTTCGGCGGCGCTCAGATGTTGCCGAGCCTTCTACGGCGGTGATATCGAAGGCATCGTGATCGACGGTCACGCCGTCGGCCTTATCGCCTTCGACCAGCACCATGCGGACCGTCCTAGGTGTCATCGACACACCTAATACGATGTCCACTTATCCTCCAATAAGTTTGCTACGCTCCCTATTCTGTCGCCGGGCCTCACACGCTGCACGAGCCGACAACTAGTACTTAATCGACGCGGTCAGCTGCAGCGTTACATCCAGCCGCGTTAGCTGGCGGCGATCAAGTTGTACGCCGACGCCGGTACTTAAGAACCCTACTCGGCTCAACGACCGAACGCGCCCGGCCGTTCAAACTCAAACGTCTCGTCGAGCCCTGACCTTCTTATTCCTGGCTCAATGGCCGCGGGCGCGCTGTTCCAGAAGCCCAGTGGCCGAGCGACGGGCGCCGGACGGCTGGTGCCCGTGCACGCCCTCGGCGTAGGCGGTCTCGGCATGCTGGGTGAAGTCGACGCCGGTCGTCTCGTCCTCGGCGCTCACGCCGGAAGCCCATGACCTTGTCGATCACCTTGCCCAGCACGAACGACACGACGAATGCGTAGCGCGCCGACGACCACCGCGCCCAGCGCCTGCTTGCCGAGCAGGGCGAATCCGCCGCCATAGAAGAGGCCCTGGGCGCCGCCCGTCATCACCGCGGTGGCCAGGAATCCGATCAGCAGGACACCGACGACGCCACCGACGAAGTGCACGCCGACGACGTCGAGCGAGTCGTCGTAGCCGAACCGGAATTTCGCGCCGACCGCGAACGAACAGACGAGTCCCGCGGCCAGCCCGACGACCACGGCGCCGAGGGTGTTCACCGTTCCGCAGGACGGGGTGATCGCGACCAGGCCGGCGATGACACCCGACGCGGCGCCGAACGTCGTCGGCCTGCCGTCGCGGATACGCTCCACGCAGATCCAGCCCAGCATGCCGAGGCAGCCGGCCACGAGCGTGTTCAGGAAGACGGCGGCCGCCATTCCGTTGGCGGCCAGGGCCGAACCGGCGTTGAACCCGAACCAGCCGAACCACAGCAGGCCGCAGCCGAGCAGAACGAACGGCAGGTTGTGCGGACGCATGGCGTCCGTCTTGAAGCCGATGCGCGGCCCGAGCACCAGGGCCAGCGCCAGCGCCGACATGCCGGAGACGATCTCGACCACCAGGCCGCCTGCGTAGTCGAGTGCACCCAGCTCGAACAGCCAGCCGCCGGGCGCCCACACCCAGTGCGCGACGACGGCGTACACCGCGACGGTCCACAGCGGGACGAAGACCATCCACGCCGAGAACCTCGCGCGGTCGGCGATCGCGCCGCTGACGAGTGCGGCGGTGACGATCGCGAAGCCCAATTGGAATGTGGCGAAAAGCAGTTCAGGGACCGGGCCCGCGCGCGGTGTCCGGGTCGATGCCGAGCATCCCGATGTGCGCGAGGTTGCCGATGAAGCCGCCACCGCCGTCTTCGGAGAACGCGAGCGTGTAGCCGACCAGCAGCCAGGCCACCGTCACCAACGGGATCGAGATGAAGCTCATCATGATCATGTTGAGCACGCCGGTGGTGCGCACCATGCCGCCGTAGAAGATGGCCAGTCCCGGTGTCATCAGCAGGACGAGCGCGGTGCTGGCGAGCAGCCAGGCGGTGGCGGCAGGATCGATCGCCGACAATTCGGGCTCCCTCGCGGTCCCGAAGAGCATGTCGGCCGCGCGTTTCAGGCGCGCGGCAAATGTGTTTCCGAAATGTTTCGTGTTCCGGCCGGGTTACCGGAAGCTCACGGTCAGCGGGGACTTGATGAAGTTCTGATACGAGCGCGACGGCGTCGGGCCGCGCTGGCCCTGGTATTTCGAGCCGACCTGCGCGCTGCCGTAGGGGTGCTCGGCGGGGCTGGTCAGCCGCAGCAGGCAGAGCTGGCCGATCTTCATGCCCGGCCACAGCGTGATCGGCAGGTTCGCGACGTTCGACAGCTCGAGGGTGATGTGCCCGGAAAAGCCCGGGTCGATGAAGCCCGCGGTGGAGTGGGTCAGCAGGCCGAGGCGGCCGAGCGACGACTTGCCTTCCAGCCGGCCGGCGAGGTCGTCGGGCAGCGTGCACCGTTCCAGCGTCGAGCCGAGGACGAACTCGCCGGGGTGCAGGACGAACGGCTCGCCCTCCTTCGGCTCGACCAGCGTGGTGAGGTCGTCCTGCGGGTCGACGGGTCGATGTGGGTGTAGCGCGTGTTGTTGAAGACGCGGAACAGGTTGTCGAGCCGGACGTCGACGCTCGACGGCTGCACGAGGCTTGTCGTCGAACGGATCGATGCCCAGTCGCCCGGCAGCGATTTCGGCGCGGATGTCGCGATCGGAGAGCAGCACGCGACGAGCGTAGCCGCTCGGATGTTAGCCTTCGTGATCACAAGCCGAACAGGCCGATGTAGTTCAATGGCAGAACATCAGCTTCCCAAGCTGAATACGCGGGTTCGATTCCCGTCATCGGCTCCACGTTCACCAGCGCGAATGCTGTTCGATCTGTTCGAATCTCGGCCTCGGTGTCACGATGCCGCCGCCACCTGATAAACCGCCTCGTCATCCGGGCCAGGGCCCTATGCTGGGAGAACCCTGGAGACGCTGGGGCCTGGGCTGCGGAGGGTCTGATGACCGCAGCGACCGAGTGCCGTACGTGTGACACCGAACCGCGTGAGGGCGCGCGGTTTTGTGACGCCTGCGGTTCGCCCATTGCAGTGGCCAGCGAGCACGCTGAGTACAAACAGGGACGGTGCTGTTCGCCGATGTGGTGCGGTCGATGGACATCGCGGCCGCTCTGGACATGGAGCGGCTGCGCGAGATCATGACCGAGCTATTGGAGCGCACGGCGGCGGTGGCACGCCGCTACGGTGGCAGGACCGTGGAGTACACCGGCGACGGTCATGCGCGTTTGCTCATCAGCCCGTAGGAGGTGCTCAATCGACGCGACGAAGTCGTCCCCAGATAACGAGAACGATTGGATCCGCGTATGGGCGCACCGCGACCCACAACAGAACCGACTCACCCTGGCGGCGATCCGGGCGACGCCCAGGAGCTACTGGCCGAGGTCGGGCGCTGCGTCATCAAACCCCGCCGACCACCTGCGACCGGATTTACCGGTGTAGGTGTAGCCACCTACACCTATGTCACCTATGTCGCCCCCACCACCGCAGACGTCCGGGCAGCGATCGACACCTATGAACGCGGGGTGCGCCTTCTCGTCGACCCCAAGCGCGGCAGTCCTGACCGATGACCACCACCGCATACTCCAGCCTCATCGACGACTTCGCCGTCGTCACCGCCGCCCACCCCGCCGAGAATGAGTTGGGCGCCGCCGCCTTCGCGACCCACGCTGTGCTTGCACCCCAGCCGACTGAAGGCTGGCGCCGCGCACGTCTGCAGCGCACCATGGAGGCGTTCGGCCCCTGCACAGCCAGCTCAGTGTTCCGCTGCCCCGCCAGCGGCGTGCTAGCTCACCAGGACTGGCTGACGCTCACAGGTCGCCGCGTCATCCACGAAGGATTCCTCGTCGACCCGCTCGTCGAAGACGCCGCGGCCCTCGACGCCCTCAAGGCGCATCTGGGAGAACAACTCTGGTACACCCCGCCGGCCGCATGGTTGCGCTGGGGCAGTAAAGTCGCCTTCCGCCGAAGGTGCCGCGAACTGCTCGGCGCCAAAGCGCAACCGCGGGGAACCGAGATAGTCGCCTCCGAATGCGGCGACGTCGACCGCGCGCTCGAGGCGTTCCGCCGCGACCCGGCCGACACCGTCATTGTCAAGTTCCCTGGCATCGGCGGCGCCGGCAACATCATGGTGTGTCCGGCCACGGTTCAGGACTGGCGGCGCGCTATCGCCGACCAATGGCACCGGTTCTCACCCGCGCCAGTCGACGTCGTAATCGAAGAGTGGATGCATTGGAACACAACACAGTCTGTGTCCTATCTGCTACCACCGCAGAACCAACCGCCCCAGGTGGTTGCTGTGTGCCAACAGCTTGTCGACCGTCGCCGCGCGCGATTTGTCGGATCGCGCAGCTCTGCCGGCATGAGCCCGGACGACCTCGAGGCGCTGCTGGACTGGCTAGCGCCAGTGATCTCGGCAATGCACCACGACGGCTGCGTCGGCGTCGTGGCCATCGACGTCATCATC
This sequence comes from uncultured Actinomycetota bacterium, assembly GCA_963793055.1. GTDB lineage: Bacteria > Actinomycetota > Actinomycetes > Mycobacteriales > Mycobacteriaceae > Mycobacterium. Next base: position 350,144 of record CAWBYS010000007.1, read on the forward strand.
GGCGCCGCCGCCCGGTGGGGGCTCCACGGGCATCGTCTGCCCAGTGGCAAACGCGTCAACGTCATCGAATGCAATCCTCGCTTCAACCGGCACAACCGCGTAGGGCTGCTGGTCGAACGTCTCGCCCGCCTCTGGCACTTACCCCCCGACGATCTGCAGTGGACACTCATCGACCGGTATCCCCCCGACTCGGTGACCTTTTCGCACTTCACCACCCGGCTCCACGAAGACTCTCTGCCACCACCGCCGGGACACGCCCGGATACTGTTCGTCGATCGCCAGGACCGGGCGATGCAACTGGCCGTGCGGCCGCGATCATGACCGCCGAGCCCGCCCCGCGACACCGAGACCGCATGGCGCTGGGTGGCGTTCATCGTCCCCACCGGCCACCACGAAGCATCCTGGCGTCTGGCCGCTTCCCCCGCTGAACGTCTCTACGACGTTGACTACTACATACAGCTGGCTCGCCACGCCGAAACCGCAGGGCTGGACGCCGTGTTCTTAGCCGACGCCCCCGCGCTGCGCACCTAGATCGCCCACAACAATGGCGGCAGCGTGCTCGAACGACTCACGTTGGCCGCGGCGATCGCGGCCACAACTCACGCATCGGGGTCATCGTCACCGCATCACGACCTACAACGCCGCTTCCCAAGCTGAATAAGCGGGTTCGATTCCCGTCATCGGCTCCGCCCTCTGGTGCCGATATCCATCGTGTAGCACACCGCTGTTCCGTCCAGCACGATCGTTCCGTCGTCCCGCGTCACGGTGGTCCGCAGTTCGGTGATCGGTTTGTCGGTGCGCACCGAGATGACTTCGACGCTGCCCGTGATCGTGTCACCGCAGCGCACCGGTGCCCTGAAGGCCCAATTGACGTTCAGAAAGACCGTGCCTGGACCCGGAAGTTCCTCCGCTACAACGGCATTCAGGATGGCGCTGGTGACCCCGCCCTGAACGACGATTTCGCCGAACCGCGACGCCTTGGCCGCCGCTTCGTCGTAGTGCAAAGGGTTGCGGTCGCCGCTGATCTCGGTGAACAGCGCGATGTCGTTGTCACCGACGGTGCGCGAGAGCTGGGCTGTCTGACCGACGAACGGTGTCGTGCGCGTCGAGCTGGTGATCATTGCTTTCCTCCTTGAGTGGGTGGTGGTTGTGTAGGGCCGACATCGCTACGGCACCGAGCAGGGGGCCGGGTGCAAGGAGCAGAAACGCGTACTGCCAACCGATCAGTTCGGCGACGACGGGAACGAGTTGGATGGTGACGACCGTCAGCAGGAAACCCGTTGCGGTCTGCGCGGTCAGGGCGGTGCCGACGAACCGGGTGTCCGTCGTCTCGCTGAGCACGGTGGAGAAGACGCCCGAGTCGGCGATGACGGCGCTACCCCACACCAAGAGGAAACCCACCAGAACCAGCGTCGGGCCGGCGAAGAACAGTGGTGATGCCACGCAGCAGGTTCCGCTGATCACCAGTGCCGCCAGCGCTGTCGGAGGGCGACCGAACCGGTCTGACGCCCAACCACCCAATAGGCATCCGACAGTCCCTGCGACCCCGATCGCCCCGAAGGCGATGAACCCGGTGGACCCCAGGTTCGCGTCGCCTCGTGCGGCCCGGCCGGCGACGACGAACATCGGCAGCCAGGTCCACAGGGCGTAGAGCTCCCACATGTGCCCGAAATAGCCGAAACTGGCCAGCCGCGGTCCGCGGTCGGTGAGCAGAGCAAGCGCGTAGCGCGGATTCGGGCTGACCGTGCGGGCGGCCAGATGCGGGCCGGGCCGAACCGCCGTGAGCGCGACGACGGCGCCCGTCGCAGTCAGTGCCGCCGCGGCCAGCATCACCGTTCGCCACGGCAGCGGTCCGAGGCCGGTGATGAGGTGCGGGAGGGCGGAGCCAATGGTCAACGCTGCCAACAGGATCCCGAACGTACGCCCTCGATCCGTGGATGCCGACCAGGACGCCATCAATTTCATGCCCACCGGATAGACGCCGGCCAGGAACATCCCGGTGACGAATCT
>CAWBYS010000008.1:0-118848 GCA_963793055.1 uncultured Actinomycetota bacterium
GCGATGGGCGGGCACACCGTGGTGGCCAAGCTGCTCGTCCTGTTCGGCACCGACGAGCAGAAGCAGAAGTACCTGCCACCGATGGCGACCGGAGAGTTGCGGGCGACGATGGCGCTGACCGAGCCCGGGGGCGGCTCGGATCTGCAGAACATGACGACCACCGCTGCTGTCGACGGCTCCGATCTGGTTATCAACGGCTCGAAGACGTGGATCAGCAATGCACGCCGGTCCGGGTTGATCGCGCTGCTGTGCAAGACCGATCCCTCGGCACAGCCGAAGCACAAGGGCATCTCGGTGGTGCTGGTGGAGCACGAGAGGCCGTGCCGGGCCTCGACTTCAGGCTGAGTCCAGGGCTGACGGTTTCGCGCGACCTGCCGAAGCTCGGCTACAAGGGCGTCGAGTCGTGTGAACTTACTTTCGCGGACTATCGAGTGCCGTCGTCGGCCGTGCTGGGCGGCGATCCGGGCAAGGGCTTTGCGCAGATGATGAAAGGGCTTGAGACAGGCCGTATTCAGGTTGCCTCGCGTGCACTCGGAGTGGCCACCGCGGCGCTGGAGGATTCATTGAAGTATGCGCAGGAGCGGGAAAGTTTCGGCCAGCCGATCTGGAAGCACCAGTCGGTCGGCAACTATCTGGCCGACATGGCGACCAAGCTGACGGCCGCCCGTCAACTCACGAGGTACGCCGCCGAACGCTACGACAGTGGCGAACGCTGCGACATGGAGGCCGGGATGGCGAAGCTGTTCGCCTCCGAGGTCGCGATGGAGATCGCGCTCAATGCCGTTCGGATTCACGGTGGCTACGGCTATTCCACGGAATTCGATGTGGAGCGCTACTTCCGCGACGCGCCGCTGATGATCGTCGGCGAGGGCACCAACGAGATTCAGCGCAACGTGATCGCGGCGCAATTGGTTGCGCGGGGCGGAATCTGACGTGAAGGCTCTGCCCGCGTATCAAACTCTGCGCGAGCATCTTCGCGACGAGATCGCCGCCGGACGGTATCGCGACGGCACGCGGTTGCCTACCGAATCCGAATTGGTCAGCCACCATGGACTTTCACGTCAGACGGTACGGCGAGCGTTTCAGGATCTGGTAGCCGAGGGCATCGTGTACCGCGTGCCGGGCCGCGGCACATATGCCAGCGAGGCCGGGCAGCGCTATCTACGTCAACTCGGCTCGATCGAAGACCTGATGAGCCTGTCCGACGACACCACGATGGAGGTTCTGTCCGGCTTGCGACGTCGGGTGGACGTCGAGGCGGCCAGCCGGCTGCGGTTGGACGACGACGTCGTCTACACCGTCGTCTTCCGCCGCCTCCACGACGGCGTGCCCTTCGTGAGCACGACCGTGCATCTGGTTCCCTCTGCGGCGGCATCGGTGCTGACCTCGCCGGACCTGGCCGATGGCGCGGTGGGCACCCAGACCGTCATCGGGCTCCTCGAACCACATCTGGTCGAGCCCATCTCCGAAGCAGCGCAGTCGATCACGGTCGCGGCCGCCGACGCGCCGGTGGCGGATGCGGTGGCGTGCGAGCCCGGGCATCCGATGTTGCGAGTGGATCGGCTCTACTCGGATCTAAGCGGTCGACCGGTCGAGCTGTCGGTCAGCCACTTCCTGCCCGAGCAGTACACCTATCGGGTCACGTTGCGACGCTCGGGCTGAGCATCTGTCTGGCTATTTGGCGGATCTCCGCGAATGTGGCGCTCGCTGCATCTTTGTATTTGCCGAGTTGATTCCCAGCCCGGCTGGCGGCGCTAGATGGTGAATGGCAGCGGAGGCTGTACAGCGAAACCGCTTGCACGTAGCTGGCCGTGCATCGCGCCTTTAGATGCACGTCAATTACCGTTCTGGGCAATCCTAGATGGCTGGCCTGCCGGAGTTGTTCAACCGAAGCCCAGTCGCCGTTAGTTGCCGACGATCGCAATTCGGGAATTTGCTATGTAGTTGAATGCAAAATCTTGACCCCGCTCTCAGCGAATCCTAAGCTCTGTGTGATCGCAATCACATGGCGAATTGCCCGCGGCAGGCTGCACGTCTGTTTGGAGGGATCCAGGTGTCAAAAAAGAGTGCAATGAAGCGCACGTCGCGGATGTCGGCTCGCCAGTATGTGGCCACCGGAGTCAGTGGTGCAGCGATGGTCGGCGTGGGCCCGCTGCTGGCCTCTCCCCCGGGAGTACCGGCACCAGTGTCGGTCACCGCAGAGGTGCAACTGGCGTCCTTCGACTCGGTATTGGCGCCGTTGGCACCGGCCACCGACGACCAGTTCTGGCTGAACGACGGCAAGAGCCTGATCGGCTCGGCGTTGGTCGCTCCGAATCCGCTGGCGGCCGCCGGCAACGCCGGAAGCTTCAACCTCTTCAATCCCATCGGCAAGGGCGGGTGGTTGTTCGGTGACGGCATCGATGCTGCAGCGGACTGCACAGGCGACGCATGCAACGGCGGCAACGCCGGGTTTTGGGGCGGCAACGGCGGTAACGGCGCCAACGGCGGCGCAGGGCGGCACGGGCACCGGGACGGAACTCTTCGGGCGCAGCGGCGGCGACCGGCGGCCAAGGCGGCCTCGGCGGCCCCGGTTCCGACGCTACTTCCGGCGGACCCGGAAGCGTCGGCCAGCCAGGCCAGTCCAACGGCGACGGCGGCACCGGCGGCGCTGGCGGCGCAGGCGGCCCGGCTGCGCCCTGATCGAGGGGTTTCGATTTGGGCGCGCTTGCGATCGCTGAGCGGTCGTAGCGCTTCCAAGTCAACCGATTTCGTCGATCAATCCCCACTGCATAGCTTTTTCGGCGTCGATCGTCCGGCCGGACAGCACCAGGTATGCCGTGCGCCAGCGGCCGATGCGGCGAGTGATGCTGACGGTGCCGCCGGCGCCGGGAAGCAGGCCGAGGCTCAGCTCCGGAAGCCCGAAGACGGCGTCGGACGGCGCCTGCACCCATCCGCAGAAGGCGGCCATCTCCAGCCCACTGCCGAGCACCTGACCGTGTACCCGTGCGCGGCATCGACTGCCGAGTCGTGCGGTCAGTTCGTCGAGCACCAGCGCCGGACTGTGCCGGGTCCGGGCCAGATGCGCACTGGCCGGGTCGGTGAAGCTGCCGAACTCCGCGAGATCGCCACCGCTGCAGAACGATGGACCGTTTCCTGACAACACCACCTCGTTGACCGAAGGATCGAGACGAGCGACTTCGAGGGCCTCGAGCAACGCGGCGCGAGCGTCCGTCGAGAACGCGTTGTGCCGCTGCGGCCGGTTGAACCGCACGAACAAGGTGTCGTCGACGCGTTCGGCCTGTACGGGATCGGTGATCTCGGGAACCGCGGCCGGCCCACGCTCGGTGTGCCAGCGTGTGAACTCCGGGCCCGCTTGCAGGGTCGAGTACGCCAGCGATTCGGTGATCACACCGTTGAACGCGGGCGCGGCGGGGTCGACGGCGCGAAGCACGTCGGCGCAGACGGCCGCGGCGTGCGGCCAGCGATCGCAACGCTCGCGCAGTTCGTCGAGCGCGTCCTGGACGGACTCCACCGTCACGACGCGGCGGTCGTCGCTGCCCTCTTCGGTGAGGGTGAAAGTCGCGTCGTCGGACGGTGATCCGACGGCGACGACGACTCCCGACGCTAGCTCGACGTGTGTCACGAGAACTTCTTGATCAGCTCCTGCTTGTACAGCTTGCCGGTGTCTGTCCGCGGCAGCGCAGCCTCAAACGAGATCGACCGCGGACATTTGTAGTGCGACAGCCGATCTCGTAGCCAGGTCACCAATTCTTCGGCGAACTCGTCGGTCGCATCGGCGGGGTCGATGGTCTGGACGACACCCTTTACCGCCTGGCCCATCTCGTCGTCGGGGATGCCGAACACCGCGGCGTCCATCACCTTGGGATGGGTCACCAGCATGTTCTCCGCCTCCTGCGGGTAGATGTTCACCCCGCCGGAGATGATCATGTGGTGCCGGCGGTCGGTGAGGTACAGGTAGCCGTCTTCGTCGAGATATCCGATGTCGCCGACGGTCTTCCAGCCGTGCTGGTCGCGTGACTTGGCGGTCTTCTCGGGATCGTTGAGGTACTCGAAGTCGAAGCCGCCTTCGAAGTAGATCTCCCCGGCCTCATTCGGGGGCAGTTCGTTGCCGTCCTCGTCGAGGATGTGCAACCCGCCGACCATCGGCTTGCCGACCGATCCGGGGTGTGCCAACCAGTCCTCGGCGGTGATCAAAGTCGATCCGATGGCTTCGGAGGAGGCGTAGTACTCGTCGATGATCGGGCCCCACCAGTCCATCATCTGCTTCTTGATCTCGACCGGGCACGGTGCCGCGGCGTGCATCGCGCGCTTCAGGCTCGACAGGTCATACGAATCACGCACCGACTCAGGAAGTTTCAGCATCCGGACGAACATCACCGGAACGAATTGGCCGTGTGTCACGCGATGCCGCTGGATCGCGTCAAGGCAACCTTCGGCGTCGAACTTCTCCATCACCACGGTGGTGATGCCTGCACTTTGAATCGTCATCGACCACACCGACGGGGCGGTGTGATACAGCGGTGCGGGGCTTACATAGACAGCCTCGGGGTCCAACCAGAAGCCGACCAGGCCCGACATCATGCCGGGTACCTCGGCCGGCGGTAGGTGCGGTAGTTCGCGCTTGATGCCCTTCGGACGGCCGGTGGTCCCCGAGGAGTACTGCAGCAGATCGCCTTCGATCTCGTCGTCGATCGGCGTATCAGGCTGATCCGCAACGCATTCGGGATAGCGGTACCAGCCGTCGACGTCGCTGGAGGCGTCTGTCGCCGACGTTTCGGCTCCGTCGGCGATGATGCGCAAGTCGGGCAGTCCCTCGATGTCGACGAGGGTCTTGCGGAGTGCCGCCGAGCCAACGATGGCCTTGGCGCTGCAGTTGTCGACGATGTATGCCGCCTCGGCCGCCGTCAGATGCGTGTTGATCGGCACGTAGTAGAGGCCGCAGCGGCGCGCCGCCCACATGACCGCGTGGTAGTGCTCGTTGTTCTCCATCAGAATCGCGACCGCGTCACCCTCGCGTAAGCCGTGGGCGCGGAAGAAGTGGGCGAGGCGGTTGGCACGCGCCTCCAGCTCGGCGAACGTCACCACTGTGCCCGACGGGTGGATGATGACCGCGGCCTTGTCGGGAGTGGCCTCGGCATGCTCGCGAATCTGCATGGCGCTGACTTTACGATGCCAACACTTGACGGGTGTCAACTGGTCGTATCCATCCGATACTCGGGTTGCCGACTTAGCATGAATCCGCAGGAAATCTGGGGTGGGGCGGTGACCGGATGAACAGCGGCTCGCAGCGCACGCCGCCGTCGGGGGTCGTTACTTTCCTATTCACAGACATCGAGGGTTCGACCCGGCGGTGGGAGGCTGACGCTGACGGCATGAGAGCGGCGCTGTCCGCCCACGACGACCTGCTGCGTGAAGCGATCGAGGCGCACGACGGCTGGCTGTTCAAACACACCGGTGACGGGATCTGCGCGGTGTTCGCGTCACCGAAGGCGGCCGTTGATGCGGCGGTGTCTGCACAACGCGATCTCGGATTGCCCGTGCGAATGGGCATCGCCACGGGCGAAGCGGAGTTCCGCGCGGACGACTACTTCGGGAATGTGCTCAACCGGGTGGCGCGATTGATGGCAGCGGGCCACGGCGGCCAGATCCTCCTCGAGGGGACGACAGCGAGTCTGCTCAACGGCGTCGACACGGTCGAACTCGGCTCGCGGCGGTTGCGTGACATCGCCAAGGCGGTCGACATCTTCCAAGTCAGTGCGCCCGGACTGCGCACCGAGTTCCCGCCGCTGCGAACGCTCGACACGACGCCGGGAAACTTGCGACCTACCGCGACGAGCTTCATCGGACGCGACGCGGAGTTGGCCGAGCTGCAAACCGCGCTCAAGGCCCATCGATTACTCACGTTGACCGGCGTGGGCGGGGTGGGCAAGACGCGCCTGGCCCGGGAACTCGCCTCGATAGAAGCGAGTGCCTATCCCGACGGGGTGTGGATGATCGAGCTTGCCACGATTGGGGATCCGACCGCGGTGCCCGAGGCTGTCGCGGCTGTCCTGGGCATCGTTCAACAACCCGGGCTGAGCCTGGCCGACAGCATCGCTTCCGCACTCGAGGGTCGATCGCGATTGTTGATCTTCGACAACTGCGAGCACGTCCTGGACGCGGCGGCCGACATGATCGAGGCGATCCTCGCGGCGTCGTCCGCGGTGAAGGTGATCGCGACAAGCCGAGAGGGGTTGGGACTGGCCGCGGAGCAGCTGTGGCCCGTCCCGTCGCTTGACGTTCGATCGAGCGCCGCGACGCTCTTCATCGAGCGGGCATCCGCTGTGGCTCCTGCGGTACCGCTCGACGATGACACGGCGGCGATCGGCGAGATCTGTCGCCGTCTTGACGGCATCCCGCTGGCGATCGAACTCGCCGCGTCACGTATGCAGTCGATGACGGTCACCGAGGTGCGCGACCGCCTCGACGACCGGTTCCGGCTTCTCGTCGGCTCCCGGCGCGGATTGGAGCGCCACCAGACACTGCGTCACGCAGTCCAGTGGTCGTATGACCTGCTGCACGCCGATGAAAAGGCCTTGCTGACGAGGTGTTCCGTCTTCGCGGGCGGATTCGGGCTTGGGGGAGCGTGTGCGGTTAACCGAACCGACGACATGACGACGCTCGATCTGCTCGATGCCCTGGTGCGCAAGTCACTGCTTGTCGCCGACCGGTCGGCAGGCCGGACGCGGTTCGCGATGCTGGAGACCATCCGCCGGTTCGCAGAAGCACGGCTCGTGGCCGACGGTTCGGCAGAGGAAACGCGTACCGCGCACGCCCAGTACTTCGCCTCGCGGGAAGCCGAAGTGCTTGCGCTGTGGGACAGTCCACGCCAGCGCGAAGCTTACGACTGGTTCAGTGCCGAGCTGTCGAATCTGCGGGCCGCATTCCGATGGGCGGCCGACAGCGGTGATCTCGACAACGCAGTTGCCATTGCCGTCTACGGTTCTTTCCTGGGAACAGGTGTCGACCAACACGAGCCCTACGGCTGGGCTGAGGAACTCGTGGATCCGGCAGTGAAGATCGATCATCCGCGGCTCGCACAGCTTTACGCGATTACAACGCTGTGCTACTACAGCGGCCGGCTAGACGACGCGGCCAATTTCGCGCGCGCGGCGCAAGCGGCTGTGGAATCCGGCCGCTACGACGAGTTTCCATTCGAGCTCGAAACCGCGATCGGGGCGTTCTACGCAGCCATCGGCCAACCTGATAGGTGGGTCGATCTGTGCCGTGACGTAATCGCACGGCGGCCAAAGGCTCGTATGTACGCCAGGAGCGCAATGGTTTCGGCATTGGCGATCGCTGGCCGGACCGAGGAAGCACTCGCAGAATCAGAAGAACTGCTCACCGCTGCCGAGACCACCGACAATCCGCAGCGTGCGAGCTTTGCGCTGTTTGCCTATGGTATTGCGCGCCGCAACACTGATCCGCCCGTGGCGTATCGCGCTCTCAGCCGTGGCCTCGCAATCGCGCGTGAGAGCGGTAATCGGCAGTACGAGTCGTCGATCGCGGTAAGTCTAGGTTGGCTCGCCGTCAAGCAAGTTCACCCTCACGACGCCTTCGACCACCTGGCGCTCGCGATTCGGACCCGCTACGACGCGGGCAGTTTCCGTCTCATGGACAGCCCCCTGGCAATCCTTGCAACACAATTCGTGCAACTCGGACTCTATGAACCGGCGGCGACGGTCATCGGAAAAGCCGTCACCCCCATGACGCAGCTGGCATACCTGGAACTGAATAGTGCAATAGCGCAATTGCGCGAGGTTCTCGGCGACGAGAAATTTGAGCAATTCTCACGGGTCGGCGCTGCAATGAGCAACGCTGCCATGGCCACTTATGCGCTTGAGCAGATTGCACTGGCGCGTGCTGACCTCGCGACTGCCGGTGGGTCGTCATGAGCGGCAACGCCTCAGGAGTGGTCACGTTCCTGTTCACGGACATCGAGGGTTCGACTCGGCGCTGGGACGCCGACGCCGATGCAATGCGCTCGGCTCTGGCCGACCACGACGCCGCACTGCGACAAGCCATTAACGATCTGAGCGGATCACTGTTCAAACACACCGGCGACGGTGTGTGCGCGGTGTTCAACTCGCCTAAGCACGCCGTCGAGGCCGCGGTGGCCGCGCAACGCGAACTGACGTTGCCGGTGCGCATGGGCATCGCCACGGGCGAGGCTGAACTGCGCGATGGCGACTATTTCGGCGCGGTGCTCAACCGCGCCGCGCGCGTGATGGCGGCCGGACACGGCGGACAGATCCTGCTCGACGGAGCAACGGCCGGACTACTGACTGACGTCGACCTCATGCCACTGGGCAGCAGGCGATTACGCGATATCGCGAAACCTGTCGAGGTCTTCCAGATCCAAGCCGACGGCCTGCCCAACGAGTTCCCGCCCTTGAAGACCGACGATCCCACCCCGGGCAATCTGCACGTACCGTCGACAAGCCTCATCGGGCGCGAGGCGGAACTGGCTGAGCTTCAGACGGTGCTGAAAGCACATCGGCTCGTCACGCTGACCGGTGTCGGCGGTGTCGGCAAGACGCGATTGGCGTTGGAACTGGCTGCGCGCTGCGCGACGGGCTATCCGGACGGCGTGTTCGTGATCCAACTGGCGGCGATAACCGATTCCGCCGCCATCCCTGACGCCGTGGCGTCCGTGCTCGGCATCGTCCAGCAGCAGAGCAAGAGCATGACCGAAAGCATCGCTGCTGCGTTAGCAGATCGTTCGCGTCTGCTGGTGTTCGACAATTGCGAGCACGTCCTCGACGGTGCGGCCGACATGATCGGGTCGATCATGGCTGCGTCGACGACCGTCGCGGTCATCGCCACCAGCCGCGAGGGCCTGCGGCTGGCCGAGGAACAACTCTGGCCGGTGCCCTCCCTTGATGCGGACAGCTCTGCGGTGACGCTCTTTGTCGAGCGTGCATGCGGTGTCGCACCCGGCGTAGCGACGAGCGACGACGAGGCAATTTCCGAAATCTGTCGCCGGCTCGACGGCATGCCCTTGGCGATCGAACTTGCCGCGTCGCGCATGGTGTCCATGAGCGCAGCTGAGATTCGGGACCGACTGGATGACCGATTTCGCCTACTGGTCGGGTCCCGCCGGGCATTGGCGCGCCACCAGACGCTGCTGCACGCCGTGCAATGGTCATACGACCTGCTTGAGGAAGCCGAAAAGGGGCTGTTGCAACGCTGTTCGGTGTTGGTCGGCGGGTTCGACGTCGCGGGGGCGTCTGCGGTGGCCGGCCTGAGCGACGAGTACGCCGCGCTGGACTTGCTTGAATCACTGGTCCGTAAGTCGCTCTTGGTGACGTACCGGGGAGCCGACCGGACTCGATTCTCGATGCTGGAGACCATTCGCCAGTTCGCCGAGCAACAACTGGTGGCTGCGGGTGATGCCGCTGCCGCCCGCAATTCGCATGCCCACTACTTCGCGGGACGCGAGTCCGAAGTCCTCACACTCTGGGATGGCCCCAGGCAGCGGGACGCCTACGCGTGGTTCGCATTAGAGCTGCCGAATCTGCGTGCGGCCTTCCGATGGGCTGCTGACCGCGACGATCTGGATACCGCGGCCACTATCGCGTTCTATGCCGCGTTCCTCGGCTTCTGGCTGGAACAGTACGAACCCGTCGGCTGGACCGAGGAACTCATCGAAGCGGCCCGATCCGTTGACCACCCACGGCTCGCGCAGCTCTCGACGCTTGCCGCGGCTTGCTTCATCACCGGCCGCCTCGACGATGCGGTCGAATACATCTCCATCGCAGAGCAGGCGATAGACAGCGGCCGTTATGCCCAAATCCCTCCAGGCTTCGAGGCGTGGTTCGGCGGCGCCTACATCGCGCTTGGAGAACCGCATCGCTGGGTTGACCAGTGCCGCAGATCGTTAGCACGCCGACCGGACGACAACCTGAACGCGCGCGCATTCATGGTCCTGGCGCTGAACATAGTTGGGCGGGCCGACGAGATGCGCGCCGCTGCGGTCGGTCTGCTCGATGATGCGGACGTAACCGACAATCCTCAGCTCGCCTGTGTCGCTTTGCTCGCGGCAGGAATCGCACAGCGCAGCGTTGATCCCGTCGCAGCGCAACGCATTCTGGAGCGCGGCCTGACTATCGCCCAGGAAACAAACAACCACATGATGTGGGGCCATCTGACCACGACGGTGTCGCGCCTCGCAGCAACGTACGGCGAACCTGTCGACGCGCTGGGGTATCTCGCATCGGCAATCCGCGACTTCTACGACTCGGGAAGCTTCTCTCTGCTCTACAGCCCGCTTGCGATACTGACCGCGCTGTTCGATCGATTGGGTTATCACGAGCCCGCCGCCACCATCAGTGGCTTCGCCACGACGGCGTGGACCCAGTCAGCCAACCAGGAACTGGCGGCCGCCATTGACCACCTGCGCTCTATGCTCGGCGAGCGGAAGTTCGAAAGCCTCTCGCGGGCAGGCGAATCGATGTCCACCGGCGCCATGGTCGACTATGCAGTCGAGCAGATCGACCGTGCGCGCGCACACCTAACGGCTGCCCAGCAGACGCGAAACCCCCCAAAAAGCTGAATCTTCGGGGGGTTTTGCGTCTGCTCGCGCCAGCTAGTCGGACTCGGCCAAGCGGTGCTTCAGGGCGTCGAACTCGTCCTTGATGCCGGTCGGCAGCTTCTCGCCGACGAACTCGAACCACTCCTCGATCTGCGGGAGCTCCTCACGCCACTCCGCGACGTTGACGGCCAGCGCGGCGTCCACATCGGCGGCATCGACATCGAGGCCATCGAGATCCAGGTCCTCGGCAGTCGGCACGGTACCGATCGGCGTGGTCCTGCCGCCGGCCCTGTGCTCGATGCGGTCGATGATCCACTTCATCACGCGGCTGTTCTCACCGAAGCCCGGCCACAGGAAGCGGCCGTCGTCGCCACGGCGGAACCAGTTGACGAAGAAGATCTTCGGCATCTTCGACTCGTCGGACTCCTTGCCGAGCTTGATCCAGTGGGCGAAGTAGTCGCCGACGTTGTAGCCCAGGAACGGCAGCATCGCCATCGGGTCGCGGCGCACGGTGCCGACCTTGCCCTCGGCTGCGGCGGTCTGCTCCGAGCCCATCGTCGCGCCGATGAACACACCGTGCTGCCAGTCGCGGGCCTGCGTCACCAGCGGCACCGTCGTCTTGCGGCGGGCGCCGAACAGGATCGCCGAGATCGGCACACCCTGGGGGTCGTCCCACTCCGGGGCCAGCGTCGGGCACTGCGACATCGGGGTGCAGTAGCGCGAGTTCGGGTGCGCGGCCTTCTCATCGGAGTCGGGCGTCCAGTCGCGACCCTTCCAGTCGATGAGGTGCTTGTGGTCGCCCTCCAAACCCTCCCACCAAATGTCGTTGTCGTCGGTCAGCGCGACGTTGGTGAACACGGTGTTGCCGGCCTCAATGGTCTTCATCGCGTTCGGATTGGACTTCCAGTTGGTGCCGGGCGCGACGCCGAAGAAGCCGAACTCCGGGTTGACCGCGTACAGCCGGCCGTCCTTGCCGAACCGCATCCAGGCGATGTCGTCACCGATGGTCTCGGCCCGCCAGCCGGGGACCGTCGGCTGCAGCATCGCGAGGTTGGTCTTGCCGCACGCCGACGGGAACGCGGCGGCAACGAAGTACGCCTTGTTCTCCGGTGAGATCAGCTTGAGGATCAGCATGTGCTCGGCGAGCCAGCCCTCGTCGCGGGCCATCGCCGAGGCGATGCGCAGCGAGTAGCACTTCTTGCCCAGCAGCGCGTTACCGCCGTAGCCCGAGCCGTAGCTCCAGATCTCGCGGGTTTCGGGGAAGTGGGTGATGTACTTCGTGTCGTTGCAGGGCCACGGCACATCCTTCTGGCCGGGCTCCAGCGGCGCACCGATCGAGTGCAGCGCCTTGACGAAGAAGCCGTCGGTGCCCATCTTGTCCAGCGCGGCCTTGCCCATCCGGGTCATGGTGCGCATCGAGACGACGACGTATTCGGAGTCGGTGATCTCGACACCGAGCTTCGGGTCGTCGGCGCCGAGCGGGCCCATGCAGAACGGCACCACATACATGGTGCGGCCGCGCATGCTGCCGCGGTACAGGTCGCTCATGATGCCGCGCATCTCGGCCGGGTCCATCCAGTTGTTGGTGGGGCCGGCGTCGATCTCGTTCTCAGTACAGATGAAGGTGCGCGATTCCACCCGCGCCACGTCGGACGGGTCCGATAGCGCCAGGTAAGAGTTCGGCTTCTTGTCGTCGTCGAGACGCTTGAAGGTGCCCGCGGCTTCGAGTTGCTCACACAGCCGCGCGTTCTCCTCATCGGAGCCGTCGGCAAACACCACGCGCTCCGGCTGCGTCAGTTCGGCGACCTCCTGAACCCAGGCGAGCAGCCCCTTGTGCTTCGTCGGTGCGGTGTCCAGACCCGGAATGGTCGCTGCGGTCATCAAAATCTCCTGTGTGCGGTTTCGTCAGCCTCCAGGCGCCCAGAGCGCAGGCCCAACAGATAAGGGCAGCGCATCCGGTCGTCCCCGTACCTAGAGGTTAACGCGGGTGACATACCCGCGGTTAATTGGGAGTATGTCCGATCACTCACAAGAACGATTCAGAAAACCGATCGGGGCCGTTGATCGGTTCAGTTAACACAGGGTCTCGGCGCCGTCACGCCGGCAACTCAGTTTTCACGGCTGAACTGCACCGATAGCGACTCGGCCACCGGTCCCCAAGTCCGGTGATCCGTAGAGTTCCACCCGGACCTTGTCGAGCGCTTGCTGAAGCGGCGGTAGCCGACGGTCTCGCACCGCGGCCGCTCGCGCGGTCTGGATCGCGTGCTCACGCAGCTCAGCGTCGATCTCGGCGATCCGATCCGCGGCGGCGTTGCTCTCGATCTGATCGCGGGCCCTAAGCTCGGACGTGAGCGCGGTTTCGGCCACGAGTACGCGAGTGGCGACGCGCTCCTCCACCGCCGAGCGCAGCGTGTGGGTGATGTCGCTGACCCAGCGGTCCAGCACTGCGCGGTCGTGCAGAAGCCCGCGGATGCCCACGACCCACACCGTCAACAGCAGCCCTACCAGCCCACCCGTCGCCAGGCCGGCGACGGTCAGCCCTGGTTCCAGACCAGCGAACAAACGGGTGACTGCGAGCGCTACGCCGAGCCCGAAGCCCGCGCCGAGGATCATCATCAGCTGCGTTTCCAGCCGCCGCGACTTCAGCGGCGGTGCCGGGATCTGCGGCTGAGGCGGCGGCGCGGGCAGCGGAGGTGCCGGCAGTCCGAGCTCGGCGGCGACCGCCCCCACGTGTTCAGTGATGCCCTCGTCCACTTCGTCGGCGATTTCACCGAACCTGGTCCGCACGTCGCACTCGAAGGTGCCCAGCCGACGACGGCTGCGCTGCGCGGCGTCCTCTGCCAACTCCGACCGCACCGACGTGGACCGGTTGCGCGCGGAGTAACCGAGCTGCACGCGCGCTTGCTGGATCTGGCTGCGCAACGCGATGCCACGCTCCGTCTTCGCCACATGCCTGGCGCGCAAGATGTCTTCGCGGTTCTGACGCAGCGCGGTGACCCGGGCCCGCCGGTCGACCCCGCCGCCGTCAGACTGGTGACGCCCGATCACCCGCGCCAGCCGACTCTCCCACGCCCGCAACCGGTTTCGGCGCGCCGTGTCGGGGTCGGACAACCGCTGCCGCAGCACCCCGACGAGTTCGTCGAGTCGAGGCTCACCGAGGTCCGGGGCTGCCGCCGCGCCCACCCACTGCACGCGGGTGTAGTGCGGGGCGCGCTCGGTCAACAGCGAGCGGTTGGTCGCCAGTACGTCGCGCCAGTTGCGGTGCGCATCGATCTTCGACACCACACCCACTACGAGATCGGTGTAGTTCGTCGCCAGATCGATTAACGCACAATCGGATTCACTCACCGGGGTAACAGCCGAGACGACGAACACGACCGCGGCCGGCGCATCCGCCGGCCCCAACTCGTCGGCCTCAACGAAAGTGTGTTCGGGCATCCGGTCACGCAACGCGGCGATCAGGCTCGTGGTGCCCGCCAGCCAGGGTCCCG
Organism: uncultured Actinomycetota bacterium; assembly: GCA_963793055.1. Taxonomy (GTDB): domain Bacteria; phylum Actinomycetota; class Actinomycetes; order Mycobacteriales; family Mycobacteriaceae; genus Mycobacterium. The sequence continues at coordinate 14,068 of CAWBYS010000008.1, forward strand.
TCACCAGGATCGCGTCGCTGCTAAGCACACCGGGCGAGCGCACACCTGGGTCGATCGCCGTCACCAGGGCATCGGCCTCTGCGATCGGATCTGTGACGTCTCCGCTCCTCGCGTCCGCGGTCATCGTGACTGCCCGAGCAGTCGCAGCGAGCCCCGACAGATATCGGCCGAACAGCTTTGATGCAGTGCGCCGACCGGACCGCGGCCATACCGCCGCCAATACACCGCTCTGCGCAAATGCGCCGCGGGGTGGTCGCCCCTGTCGACGCGCGCGCCTGCGGCTTCGACAACGTCTACCGCCGCCGCCATCATCGGCGAGCACCGTATCATCGGCCGACAGGAACTCGGCGAGCTGTTGGTCGCCGGATTGTGCTGCGAGCGCATGCAATTCACCGATCGCCGACCGTGTCCGGCGATACCGGACCGGCGCGCCGACGGCGTCGAGATGCTCGACGACCCGGTCGACGAGGCTGAGTTGACGCAGCAGCGCAGGCAGCGCGGAGACGTCGGCGCCGGCCAAAACGGCGTGCGCGATGCCGAACCGGTCCAGCGCGGCGAGCAGGCGTCGTCGCACTCCTTGCGAAAGCCGATGGTCGCACTGGACGAACGCGTCGGTCGAACTCAGGTCGGCGGGCTCATGCACCAGAACCCGCAGCGCGCCGATCATCTCGTCGTCGAGTTCTGCAGTCGCGAGCAGGGCGACCATCGGCACAGCGGGCACACCCGTGCGCGCGCGGCATTCTGCTGCCCGGCGATGGGCCGACGCCAACGGTCCGCCCGGCCCGAAGCCGGTCAGGTCCGCCTTGTTGAGGACGAGCAAGGCTTCCCGTCGCCCGATCGACAACCGGTCTTCAGGCTTGAGCGACTCGGCGATCACCACCACGTCGACGTCGGCGGCGTCGTCGTCGGGGCTCACTGTCACGCCTGCTGAAGTCAGCGCCGCCACCACCGTCGTGCGCCCCACTCCGGCACGACCCCGTACTGCAACGCGCAGCGGCGCGGCGAGACGCCGGATGATCGGCGTCAACCGCGGATTGCGGCTCTGCTCAGCGAATCGCATCAGCGCTTCGACGAAAATCAGGCAGCCTTCCTTGATTCCCCACCAGACCGGATCCGGTCCTTTACCCCGATGTTGGCACCTTCTGAGGCCCGGCGCGAGCGGTCGTTGCGGCGGTCTGGGGATGACGTCGTCCGGCGGGGCATCCCAGTACCAGCCGAAGGCAACTGTTGGGTATCAATCTGTACCACGATGCGGGTACTCAAGCCTCTATGAGCGAACATGGACGGATGCATTCGCGTCGGCCCGATGTCGCCGACTACCCGGCTCCGGCGGCAGATGTCGCGAGCCCGCATCTGTATCCCCGGGTCACGAGCTTCCGGACCCGGCGCACGACGCTCTCCGGCGCCCAGCAGGCGACGTGGGATCGGCTATGGCCCGAGTTGGGCATGCACGCCCGCGACGCCGACGGGCCCGCGCCGCTGCTGGACACCGAGGCGTGGTTCGGCCGCTCGGCGCCCGTCGTGCTGGAGATCGGGTGCGGAGCCGGTACCTCAACACTGGCGATGGCGCAGGCCGAACCCCAACTCGATGTGGTGGCGGTGGAGGTCTACCGGCGCGGGCTCGCGCAGTTGCTGTCCGGCATCGCCCGTGAGGGCATCACCAATATCCGGCTGGTCCGAGGGGACGGCGTAGACGTCTTGGCGCACATGTTTGCGCCCGGCTCGCTCGCCGGGGTGCGGGTGTTCTTCCCCGACCCGTGGCCCAAGGCGCGCCACCACAAGCGCCGACTGCTGCAGCCGGCCACCGTCGCGCTCATCGCCGACCGGCTGCAGCCAGGCGGGATCCTGCACGCCGCGACGGATCACGCGGGATACGCCGAGCACATCGCCGAGGTCGGCGACGCCGAGCCGCGGCTGCGACGGATCACCGGCACCGACGACTTGCCGATATCCGTCGCGCGTCCGGTCACCAAATATGAGGACAAGGGCCTCAACGCGGGCAGCTCAATCGCAGAACTGATCTGGGAGAGGTGGGATCAATGAGCCTCACCGAAGACATCCAACACATAGATGAGGTGACGCCGCCGCCGGCGGCGCCGACCGAGGCGACCGCCCGCGTGCTGCTGGTCTGGGACGCCCCCAACCTCGACATGGGCCTGGGCTCGATCCTCGGCGGCCGTCCAACAGCAGCGCACCGACCGCGGTTCGACGCGCTGGGCCGCTGGCTGCTGTCGCGGACCGCGGAGCTGTCGGCGGCCTGTCCGGACCGCACGCTGGAGCCCGAGGCCACCGTGTTCACCAACATCGCCCCAGGTAGCGCCGACGTCGTACGCCCCTGGGTGGAGGCGTTGCGTAACGTGGGCTTCGCGGTCTTCGCCAAACCGAAGATCGACGACGACAGCGATGTCGACGTCGACATGCTCAACCACATCGCGCTGCGACGCAGCCAGGGGTTGGCGGGGGTGCTGGTGGCCTCCGCGGACGGTCAGGCGTTCAAGCTGCCGCTGGAGGAGATCGCCCGGGACGGCGTACCTGTGGCGGTGCTCGGATTTCGCGAACATGCGAGCTGGGCGCTAGCGTCGGATACCTTGGAGTTCGTCGACCTGGAGGACATACCTGGTGTGTTCCGGGAGCCGCTACCGCGAATCGGCCTTGATTCGCTGCCTGAGCAGGGGGCTTGGCTGCAGCCGTTCCGGCCGCTGTCCTCGCTGCTGACCTCCCGCGTCAACAACTGAACTGCGTAGAGGCGCGACCGACCGACAAAGACTTAGTTAGGAGCTGACTTGTTCGCCTGGTGGGGTCGAATGGTGTACCGACATCGGTACATCGTTATCGGCGTCATGGTCGCGCTATGCCTGGGCGGCGGCGTCTTCGGAATCAGCCTCGGCGAGCACGTCACCCAGAGCGGCTTCTATGACGAAGGCAGCCAGTCGGTCCACGCATCGGTGACCGCGGACAAAGCCTACGGCCGCGACACATCCGGCCACATCATCGGGATCTACACCGCCCCCGACGGCAAGACCGTCGACGATCCCGACTTCCAGAAGAAGGTTCTGGACAACCTCGCACAAGTCGAAAAGGACCACCCCGACCAGATCCTGCGCTCGATCGGCTACTTCAAGAGCCCCGACGTCCTGAAGAACATGGCCGACGGGGACAAACAGCACGCGTTCATGTCGATCCAGCTCAAAGGCGACAACGACGACGCGATCCTGAGCAACTACAAGTTGGTCAAGGACGACCTGCTGTCCGTGAAGGACGACGGCGTCAACGTGAAGCTGGCCGGCCTGCAGCCGCTGGCCGCCGAGCTGACCGGCACCATCGGCGACGACCAGCGTCGCGCGGAGGTCGCGGCCATCCCGCTGGTGTGTGTGGTCCTGTTCTTCGTGTTCGGCGGTGTGGTCGCGGCCGCGCTCCCCGGCATCATCGGCGGCCTGACCATTGCGGGCGCGCTGGGCATCATGCGACTGCTCGCCGAATTCATGCCGGTGCACTTCTTCGCCCAGCCGGTGGTGACCCTGATGGGGCTCGGCATCGCGGTCGACTACGGCCTGTTCATGGTGAGCCGGTTCCGCGAGGAGATCGCCGAGGGCTACGACACCGAGGCCGCGGTCCGAAGAACCGTGATGACCTCGGGCCGAACGATCATGTTCTCCGCGGTGATCCTGGTGGCGTCGTCGGTGCCGCTGCTGTTGTTCCCGCAGGGATTCCTGAAGTCCATCACCTACGCGATCATCGCGTCGGTCATGCTCGCCGCGATCCTGTCGATCACCGTCCTGGCCGCCGCGCTGGCCATCCTCGGCCCCAACGTCGACGCGCTCGGCGTGCGCACCCTGCTGCGGGTGCCGTTCTTCCGTAACTGGAAGCCGATGCGCGTCTACCTCGAATGGCTGTCGGAGAAGACGCAGAAGACCAAGACGCGCGCCGAGGTCGAGAAGGGCTTCTGGGGCAAGCTGGTCAACCGGGTGATGAAGCGGCCCATCGCATTCGCCGCACCCATCGTGATCGTGATGATCTTGCTGATCATTCCGCTCGGACAGCTCGCCCTCGGCGGCATCAGCGAGAAGTATCTGCCGCCGAACAATTCAGTACGTCAGGCGCAGGAGGAGTTCGACAAGATCTTCCCCGGCTTCCGCACCGAACCGCTGACCATCGTGATGGAAAGCAACAACGGTCAACCCATCACCGATCAGCAGATCGCCGAAGTCCGCAGCAAGGCCATGGCGATTCCCGGGTTCATCGAACCCGAGAACGACACAGCCAACATGTGGAAAGAACGGCCTTACCTCGACGGCGCGTCCAAGAGCCCCGACGTGCGGGTGATCCAGAACGGCCTGGTCAACCGAAACGACGCCGCCACGCAGATCTCCGCGCTGCGGGCGATCCCACCGCCGCGGGGCGTCACCATGTCGATCGGTGGTACGCCGGCCCTCGAGCAGGACAGTATTCACAGTCTCTTCGAGAAGCTGCCGTTGATGGTCGTGCTGCTCATCACCACGACCACGATCCTGATGTTCCTGGCGTTCGGATCGGTGGTGCTGCCGATCAAGGCCGCGCTGATGAGCGCGCTCACGCTCGGTTCGACGATGGGCATACTCACCTGGATGTTCGTCGACGGCCACGGCTCCGGCCTGATGAACTACACGCCGCAGCCACTGATGGCGCCGATGATCGGCCTGATCATCGCCGTCATTTGGGGCCTGTCGACCGACTATGAGGTGTTCCTGGTCTCCCGCATGGTGGAGGCCCGCGAGCGTGGCATGTCCACCACCGAGGCGATCCGCATCGGTACCGCCACCACCGGTCGACTCATCACCGGTGCGGCACTGGTCCTGGCGGTGGTGGCCGGCGCGTTCGTCTTCTCCGACCTGGTGATGATGAAGTACCTCGCGTTCGGGCTGCTCATCGCGCTGCTGCTGGACGCCACCATCGTGCGAATGTTCCTGGTTCCCGCGATCATGAAGCTGCTTGGCGACGACTGCTGGTGGGCACCGCGCTGGATGAAGCGCCTCCAGGAGCGTCTCGGGCTCGGCGAGACCGAACTGCCCGATGAACGCCAGCGGCCCACGGTGCGCGAACCGGAAGAGGCGCTGGTCGGCGTGGGTGCACCGATCGCACCTCCCCCTTCGGCGAGGCCCCGACCGCCGCACGACCCCACGCATCCGGGCGTTGAGGGCGCGTCCCGCCCCGGTGCGACGACGCGCATCGCGACCCCTCCGCGGACGAATGCGCCCTCGGGTGCGGGCACCACGCGGATTCCGACACCCCACACCCCGGCCGACGAACCGCAGACCACACGCCTGTCGATCGCCAAGAACGCCGTACGCAATGCGGTGAACAATGCCGCGGCCGCGACGCGCCAGGCGGCCCGGCCGCCGGCCCCGCCACAGCGCGAGGAACGCGAAATCGAGTCGTGGCTGGGCGAATTGCGCGGCACCGGCGCACCCGCCCCGCCGCCTCCTCCGGCGGCAAGACCGCGGCCGCCTCGCCCGACGCCGGGGAACGAACCGACGACGGCGATCCCGACGCCGCGCGCCAGGCCGCAGGACGCCGATGCGACGACGGCGATTCCCACTCCCCAGCAACTGGGGACCCCGCCGGAAGGCAGGGGAGATCCAGAAGCCACGGAGAAGCTCAACACCGGCGAGAACGACGAGCGTAAGCGTCGCGGCGGCGGTATGAGCGCTCAGGAGCTGCTGCGCCGCGAAGGCCGCCTGTAACGTCTCGCCGAATGTGCCCTCCGCCGCGGTAACGCCACGGCGCGATTTCAGCGGATTTTCCGCCATGGCGTTACCGCAGTTGGATGCTTCGGCCTCGACGTTCGAATGCCGCAGCGACCCGTCGCACGACGCCGGCCTCGGTATCCCGTTTCGTGACGCGTACGTCGATCCAGCCGAGCTCGGCCACGTCCTCATGGCGACGGATGCCCTTGTGGAACTCGTCGGGGTCGCTCCGGTGGTGGTCCCCCTCATATTCGGCGGCCACCATGACGTCCTCCCACCCCATGTCGAGTTCGGCGACCAGCACGCCGTACTCGTTGTAAACGGGGATCTGTGTCTGGGGCCGCCGAAAGCCGTTACGAATGAAGATCATTCGTAACCAGGTCTCCCTGGGCGATTCGGCGCCGGGATCCACAAGCTCCAATGCGGCACGCGCCTCGCGGATTTTGTACCGTCCGCGATACCGGTCGATAAGCCGCTCAACGTCGGCCAAGTTGAAGCGGGTCGCGCGCGCCAGCGAGTCGAGGACCGGCATCACTTCGTCGATGGGGTAGCGGCGGGCGAGATCGAGCGCCGTGCGGGCGGGATCGGTTACCCGCATACCGTCGATCACGACGATCTCGTCCTCCTCGATCGCGACGTTCCACGCGTTCACGCCGCGCCTAGGTCGGCGGTTGGAGTCGACGATTGTGGCGGGCGGGCCGCTGTCGATCCATTTCGCACCGTGCAATGCGGCAGCTGAATGTCCGGCGAGAATTCCACGCCGCCTCGACCGCAGCCACGCCGCCCGTGCTTTCCGCGACGGCGTGATCGTGACACCGCGACGGAGGTACACGTCCTGGTGAAGCGCGACGAAGTCTCGCCGCAGCGCATGTCGCGGCAACGCCCCGCTGGCCGTCGCTTCACTGCCAATGAAGGGTCCGTTCACGACCGAAGTGTGCCGCGCCGCCCCGACACCAGATTCCGGCCGAGGCCACCGCGGTAACGCCACGGCGCGGTTTCGGCGGATTTTCCGCCATAGCGTTACTGCCGGCGCTAGTCGTTTTTCGCTGCGGCCTCGACGTCGTCTGCCTCGGACTTGACGACCGGCCCGCCTTCGGCCTCCAGGGCCTCCTGCTCCTCGGCGGGATCCTCGGCGAGGAGTATCCGCACCGCACTGTTGAGGAACGCCACCAGGGGTACCGCCAGCAGCGCCCCGGCGACGCCCGCCAGGACCGCGCCCGTGGCGATCGCCAGCACCACCGCAAGCGGGTGAACCGACACCGCGCGGCCCATCACCAACGGTTGCAGGACGTGGCCCTCCAACTGCTGCACGGCGATGATCAGGCCGAGTGTGATCAACGCGAAGACCCAGCCCTTGGCGATCAGCGCGACGATCACCGCCAGGAACCCCGCCACCACCGCACCGACCAAGGGCACGAACGCACCCAGGAACACCAGCGACGCCAACGGAAGCGCCAGCGGCACGCCCATGATCGCCAGACCGGTGCCGATGCCGGCCGCGTCGACCAGCGCCACCAGGAATGTCGCCCGCACGTACCCGATCAGCGAGCCGAAGCCGGCACGGCCGGCATCGCGCACCCGATCGCGCACACCCGTCGGGAAGATCTTGGTGACGAACGTGAAGATGTTGCGCCCGCCGTGCAGCAGGAAGATCAGCGTGAACAGCACGAGCACGGCGCCGGTGACGATCTCGGCCACGGTGCCCGCCGTCGACAATGCGCCGCTGGTCAACTTCTCCTGGTTGGCGCGCAGCGCATCGACGGTCGCCTTGCCGGGTGCGTTGAGCTGTTGTTCGGTCAGGCCGATCGGCAGCTTCAACAGCCACACCTTGGCGCCGTCGATGCTTCTACTCACCTGCTCGGTCAAAGCCGGTGCGCCGTTGATGAATTGGTTGATGACGAAGGCGAGGATGCCGCCGACCGCGGCGAAACCGGTCAGCAACATCACGGCCACCGCGATGCCGCGCGGCAGGCCACGCCGATCAAGAAAGTCCACCGCGGGTAGCAGCAACGCGGCCAGCATGGTGGCCAGCGCGACCGGCACGACGATCACTTCGAGTCGCTTGAGGGCCCAGAGCAGTGCGACGACGGCCGCGAAGATCACCAACAACCGCCACGACCACGCCGCGGCCTTGCGCACCAACGGAGTCACCGCCTGATCACCGACAGCGCGGGCCTCCGGCATTTCGCTAGCGTAACGGCTGTTCGGCTAACTTCGTCGATCTGGGGAATCTGCCACCACACGCTTTACCCTGTAGGTCGTGTCATACGACGCGCCGCCGCGCGGCGCCCAGCCCGGAAGAGGGAGCCAGGAGCGCCCGCTGCGCGGAAAGTACTGGTGGCTGCGATGGGTGATCGTCGCTGTCGTCCTCGTCGTGCTCAGCGTCGAACTCGGGCTGGTCTGGGACCAACTCGCCAAGGCGTGGCGCAGTGTCTACTCGGCCAACTGGTGGTGGGTCCTCGCGGCGGTGGGCGCGGCGATGACGTCGATGCACTTCTTCGGCGATATCCAGCGCAAGCTGTTGCGGTCGGCGGGCGTGCCCGTGCGGGAGTGGCGGTCCCAGGCCGCCTTCTACGCGGGCAACTCGTTGAGCACCACGCTGCCCGGCGGGCCCGTGCTGTCGGCCACCTTCATCTACCGCCAACAGCGCATCTGGGGCGCCTCGCCGGTCGTCGCGTCGTGGCAGTTGGTGATGTCGGGTGCCCTCCAAGTCATCAGCCTGACGTTGCTCGGATTGGGCAGCGCGTTCTTCCTCGGCGCCAAACACAACCCGTTCTCACTTGTCTTCACGTTCGCCGGGTTCGTGATGCTGATCGTGCTCGCCCAGGCGGTGGCCTCGAGGCCGGACCTGCTCGACGGCATCGGCGTGCGGGTGCTGTCGTGGATCAACTATCTGCGCGCCAAGCCGGCCGACAACGGGTTGGACAAGTGGCGGGCAACGCTGGAGCAGCTCGAGTCGGTGAAGCTGTCCCGGCGACAGTTGAGCGTCGCGTTCGTCTGGTCGATGTTCACGCTGGTCACCGGCGTCGCCACGCTGCTGTTCTCGTGCTACGCGGCGGACGGACGTCCGTCGCCGCTCGGCGTGATCGTCGCGTATGTCGCTGCCCGGGCGGTCGGCTCCATCCCGCTGATGCCCGGCGGCCTGCTCGTGGTCGAGGCGGTGCTGGTGCCCGGACTGGTATCGAGCGGGATGACTCTTGCCTCCGCGATCTCCGCCATGCTCATCTACCGGTTGGTCAGCTGGGTCTACATCGCCGCGATCGGCTGGGTGGTCTTCTTCTTCATGTTCCGCACCGAGAGCGACCTCGACCCCGACGCCGCAACCCGAAGCGAAACCGGATGCGAACCCGAGCAGCCGTAGCGGTCCTGTGCGCGGTCGCCCTGCTCGCCGGTTGCTCTTCGTCGACCGAGCAGCCCTCGGCATCGACTCCCGAATCGACCAGTGCCGGCCCCATCCGAGCGCCGGAACCGGCAGTCGTGACGCCGGTGATCGCCAGTGTTCTCGCCGCGCCCATCCCGGTGCCCGCGACTGACGGCAAGGTGCACCTCGCCTACGAATTGCAGCTCACCAACGTGCTACCGCACGAGCTGACACTCACGTCGGCAACTGTGCTGGACCGTGATGTCGCGCTGCTCAACCTCACCGGCGAGGCGCTCGCCCACTGGACCCGCGTGCTCGGAAACCACACGCCCACAACGACGATCGGCCCCGCTCAGACCGCCGTCATCTGGTTCGACGTCACCCTCGACAAAGGTGCCGTGGTGCCCGCACAGCTGACCCACGCCATCGCGCTGACCAACCCGCAACCCCAACCACCGCTGTTCGGGGCCACCCAGACCGTGAACGTCGCACCGGTCACCCTGCAGACCCGTAAGCCGGTGACCATCGCGCCGCCCCTGACGGGTCCGAACTGGGTCGACGGCGACGGCTGCTGTGACACCAGCGCGCACCGCTCGGCGCTCAACCCGATCAACGGACAACTATGGGGCGCCGAACGATTCGCGATCGACTACGTCCAACTCGACCCCGGCTACCGCATGGTGACCGGCAACCCGGACAAGCTCGAAAGTTTCCCCTACTTCGGCGCCGACATTCACGCCGTCGGGGACGGCACCGTCGTCGGCGTGCTCGACGGGCTCCCGGAACAGACGCCCGGCAAGGCTCCCGAGGGGTTGCCCCTCGACCAGTACGCGGGCAACCACATCGTGCAAGACCTCGGTGACGGCAACTACGCGCTGTACGCCCACATCAAGACCGGCACCGTGAAGGTCAAGCCCGGCGACCGGCTGAGCACCGGCCAGGTCATCGGCTCGGTGGGCAACTCCGGCAACTCGACGGCGCCACACCTGCACTTCCATGTGATGAGCACGCCCGACCCGCTGCGCTCCGACGGTTTGCCCTTCGTGTTCTCCAACCTGCGCCTGGACGCACGGATCGCCGACGAGAAAGACCTCGACTCGGTGTTCGACGGCCGGGTCGCGCCGATGCAGGCCGGCTTTGCCGCGCGCGACGAAAACGACGTCATGCCTTTGGAACTCGACGTGATGACCTATGCCGGTCGATAGCCGTGTGCGCTCTCGCTCCGTGCTGATCGCGCTGCTCGCCGACGTCGTCTGTGTCCTCGTGTTCTGCGCGATCGGCAGGCGCAGTCATGACGAGGGCGTCAACCTCGCAGGCATCGCCGAGACCGCATGGCCGTTCTTGTCCGGCACCGCCGCCGGCTGGCTGCTGTCCCGCGGGTGGCGTAAACCACTGGCCGTGCTCCCCACCGGGGTGACGGTGTGGATCTGCACCGTCACGGTCGGAATGCTGTTGCGCAAACTCAGCTCTGCCGGGGTGGCACCGAGTTTCGTTGTGGTGGCATCTCTTTCGACGGGGTTGCTACTAGTCGGTTGGCGCGTCGCCGTCAGGTTGACGGCCCGCGACTGACACCGTCAGCGTTGCACGCAAACCGCCGAGCGGTCCATCGGACAGTTCGATGCGGCCGCCGTGCAGCGCCGCCTGTTGCGCGACGAGCGCCAGGCCGAGGCCCGATCCTCCGGGCGCGGCGGTGCTGCCCCGCGAGAACCGGCCCAACACGACTTGATGCTCGTCGACGGGCAGACCGCGCCCGTTGTCGTCGACCACGATCGTCATCACGCCGTCTCGGCGTTGTGCGGCAAGCACAATCCGCGTCGCTTCACCGTGCGTGATCGCGTTGCGCACCAGGTTGTCGACCGCGAGCCGTAGTCCGCCAGGCCAGCCCCAGATGGTGCCGAGGTCATCGGGCGCCTCGACGACGACTTCGACCGAGCCACCCGGCCGCATGTTCTCCCGGGCGACGCGGTCGAGCAGGTCAGTGACGTCGATGAGCTCGCGGTCCTCGGCCTGCGCCAGTTGCCCGGACGCCAGCTGACCGAGCGCCGTGATGATCGCCTCGACCCGGCGCTGCGCACGCGACAGATCGGCCACGACCTCCTCACGCTCGTCGGCGGGCAAGTCATGGATCCGCAGCGTGTCCAGATCGGCACGCATCGCGGTGAGCGGCGTGCGCAGCTCATGGGCGGCGTTGGCGGCGAAGTCCTGCGCCGCCTGCAGCGAGTTGGTGGTCGCCTTCTGCGCGTCGGCCAGCCTGCTCAACATCGCCGACATCGCCTCCGACAGGTCCTCGGCCTCGCGAACCCCGCGCACCTCTGGCATCTGCTCGCTGCCCTTCTGCAGTTGCTTGGTGTGCTCGGTCAACCTGCGCAGCGGTCGGATCGCCGGTCCGGCAAGCATCCAGCCCAGGCCCCCGGCGATCAGCACCGTGACGACGCCCACCGCCGAGTACAGCGGAATCCGGGCGCGGTTCAGCAGAACGCTGTCGGCGCGGATGCCGATCGACATGATCACGCCGCCCTCCTGCTCGACGGGCAGCGTGCGCACCCGGTAGTCGACACCGTTCACTTCGACGGTGGCGGTGCCCGGCGGCAGCTGGGGAAGTTGGAAGCCGCGTTGAAACACCACCTGCCCGGTGGACCGGGACCGGCCCGTCGTCAGGACACCGCGACGTGGGTCCTGCAACTGCTCGGGGTACATGCTGGCGTCGACGATCGAATCGAGTCGCCGATCCAGTTGCACTGCATCGTTATTGGCCAGCACCAACGAAGTGAGAATCGTGAAGACGGCGACGACGGCGGCCGCCGCGGCGGCGGCCGCGATGGCTACCCGGGTGCGCAGCGAAGCCGACCGCAGAAATCGCGGCGCCCTCACCCCTCGTCTCGCAACACGTACCCGATACCGCGGACGGTGTGGATGACCCGCGGCAGGCCGTCGCGTTCCAGCTTGCGCCGAAGGTAGGAGATGAACACGTCGGCGACATTGGTCTCCACGTCGAAGTCGTAACCCCACACCAGTTCGAGCAACCGCTGACGGCTCAACACCACACCGGCGTTCTCGGCCAGCACGGCGAGCAGATCGAATTCACGCTTGGTCAGCTCGACGCGCTCGCCGTCCGTGAACACCAGCCGGCGGGCGGTGTCGATCGTCAGTGGCCCGACCGTCATCGTGTCGGAGTGCTGATCGGAGTGGCTCGAGCGACGCAGCAGTGCATGCAGCCGCGCCACGAGTTCACCGAGATCGAACGGCTTGGTCAGATAGTCGTCGGCGCCGGCTTCCAGCCCGGCGATGCGGTCGTTGACGGTGTCGCGGGCGGACAGCACGCAGATCGGTATGTCGTTTCCCAACGCGCGCAACGCGGTAACCACCGCCACACCGTCGAGTTCTGGCATCTGCACATCGAGGACCAACGCGTCATGTGACTCGTTGGACAACAGCCGCAGTGCCTCCTTGCCGGTCGCCGCGACCCGTACGTCGAACCCCGAGTGCCGCAATCCACGCGCGACGGAGGTTCTGACGTCCGGATCGTCGTCGACCATCAGCACGGTGCGGCCGGCACCTTCTGCGGCGGACGGCTCTAGTGCCATCCGGACGCAGGCCTACTGATCGGCGATGCCGTCGCCGTTTGTGTCGCCGCAGCGATTCTTCAGGTCGAGCAGCGGCTGACGGATCCCGGTGAGATCGGCCTTCGCCTGAGGATTCTGATTCAGGTAGTTCTGGACGTCATCGCGAATGTCCTCGCGGCTCTGGCCTTCCAGGCTGGTGAAGAACCAGTTCACGTCGGGATGGGTGAACAGGTAGGCAGACGTCGCCGCGGAGACACCCGATGCCACCCCGGCCAGGTCGGCCGCCGTGCAGTTCGGTGGGTTGTTGGCCGGGTCATCGGCAGTTGCCACCGGGATGGCACCGAAGAACATCGCGCCGGCGATCGCGCCGGTGCCGAACGCGCCAGCAACCGCACGTCGAGCAGTACGGGCCGAGAGCAACATGGACAAGCTCCTTCGTCCGAAGTGAAAGGCAGTAACCGTGGGCGGTTACCGACACCGAATAGCTAAGCAGAATCGGTGCCGACTTTCTTGCCTTGCGCCCAACCAGTGGCAAGCGTGTCCAAAATCGCAGCTCACCATCGCTGTCGGCGCCGCCTTGCGGGCTGTTTCAGCGCCGAGCAGGCCGTGTCGCACCGCAAAGGGTGTCGGCGACATAAAGCGCTCCTTACAGTTTGCGAACATTCGCTTGCTCTCCGAGTGCTCGCAGTGCGTACGTGTTGCGATCACTTTGACCGGTCCTGCTGATTCAGCGAGCAAACACACACGTCAATAACAGGAGGTCAACGGGGGCCGGTCAACGCGCCCGAGCGCACTACAAAAAGACGGTTAGAGCTGGTTAAGGCGTTGCTGAAGGCGTTATCGCGCGTCGTCGCCTTATCACATGCTGTTGTACGCTCACGTACGCAACGCCGGGGAGAAAGCGGGGAGTTCGCTATCCAGCAGTTCATGATGCGCTTGAGTAGCAACCTGCGCAGATATCGCTGGGCGGTCTTCGCTGTGTGGCTACTTCTCCTGGTGCCCGCAATCTATCTGGCGATGAACCAGTCCGGCAACCTCACCGGCGGTGGCTTCGAGGTCGAGGGTTCGCAGTCCCTGCACGTGCAGCGCGAACTCGAGAAGTACTTCCCCGACCAGGGCGCCTCGCCCCTGGCGTTGGTCGCCGCACCGCGCGCCGACGCGTCGTATGACGACATGAACGTCGCCGTCGCCCAACTCGAGCGCATTGCCACTTCGGTGCCCAGCGTCAAGGTGATGCCCAACCCGGCGCAGCCGGCCCCCCAGCCGGACCGGCCCTATGTGATCACGCTGCAACTGGACTTCAACAACACCGGCGCGGTCGACGTCGCCAAGCAACTCCGCCAGAAGGTCGGAATCAACGGCGAGGACCCCGGCGAGATCGCGAACGGCAAGGTCAGGCTATACGTCATCGGCCAGGGCGCGCTCGGCGCGGCGGCGACTCAGGCCACCAAGCACGACATCGCTCAGGCCGAGCAGTGGAACCTTCCGATCGTCCTGATTGTTTTGCTCGCGGTCTTCGGATCGCTCGCGGCAGCCGCCATGCCCTTGCTGCTCGGCATCTGCACGGTCGTCGTGACCATGGGCCTGGTCTATCTGCTGTCGATGTACACCACGATGTCGGTGTTCGTGACGTCGACGGTATCGATGTTCGGCATCGCGCTGGCGATCGACTATTCGCTGTTCATTCTCATGCGGTTCCGCGAAGAACTGCGCGCCGGTCGCGACCCGCAGCAGGCGGCCGACGCCGCGATGGCCACGTCGGGTCTGGCGGTGGTGCTGTCCGGGCTGACCGTCATCGCGTCGGTGACCGGCATCTACCTGATCCAGACTCCCGTCCTGGTGTCGATGGCCACCGGAGCGATTCTTGCCGTGGCGCTGGCCGTGCTGACCTCGACGACGCTGACACCGGCGGTGCTGGCGACGTTCGGCCGGGCGGCGGCCAAACGCTCGTCGTACCTGCACTGGTCGCGTCGACCGGACAGCGCCCAGTCGCGGTTCTGGACCCGCTGGACGGGCTGGGTGATGCGGCGCCCGTGGGCGTCGGCGCTCTTGGCCTCGGTGTTGCTGCTCACGCTGGCTGCGCCGGCCTTCTCGATGGTGCTCGGCAACAGCATGCAACGCCAGTTCGACCCGACGCACGAGATCCGCGGCGGCGTCAACGCCGCGGCCGAGGCGTTGGGGCCCGGCGCGCTCGGGCCGGTGCGGGTGCTGGTGAGCTTCCCCGACGGCAACGCGGCGTCGGCGCCCGCCAAGGCGCCGGTGCTCGATGCGGTACGCCAGCGAATGGCGCAGGGGCCCAACGTCGTATCGGTGGCGCCGCCGGTGTTCGGCGAGGACTACCGCCATGCCCTGCTGTCGGCGGTGTTGTCGGTGGATCCCGAGGACATGGGGGCCCGAAACACCATCGGCTGGATGCGCTCGGAGCTACCGCGCGTGCCCGGACTGGCCGATGCCCGCGTCGATGTCGGCGGCCCGACGGCGCTGATCAAGGATTTCGACGATCGGGTGAGCAAGACTCAGCCGTTGGTGTTCGCGTTCGTCGCGCTCATCGCGTTCGTGATGCTGCTGATCTCCATCCGATCGGTGTTCCTGGCGTTCAAAGGCGTGGTGATGACCGTGCTGTCGGTCGCGGCCGCGTACGGCAGCCTCGTCGTCGTCTTCCAATGGGGCTGGCTGGAGAACCTCGGCTTCAAGCCCATCTCGTCGCTGGACAGCACGATCCCGCCGCTGGTGCTGGCGATGACGTTCGGTCTGTCGATGGACTACGAGATCTTCCTGCTGACCCGTATCCGGGAACGGTTCCTGCAGACCAGAAACACCCGCGACGCGGTCGCCTACGGGGTCAGCACCAGCGCCCGCACCATCACCAGCGCCGCGCTGATCATGATCGCGGTGTTCATCGGCTTCGCGTTCGCGGGCATGCCCCTGGTCGCCCAGCTCGGGGTCGCGTGTGCGGTGGCCATCGCTGTCGACGCGACGGTTGTCCGCCTGGTGCTGGTGCCCGCGCTGATGGCGATGTTCGACGAGTGGAACTGGTGGCTGCCCCGCTGGCTGGACCGCATCCTGCCGTCGGTCGACTTCGAGAAGCCGCTGCCCAAGGTCGACATCCCCAACCTGGTCATCATCCCCGACGACATCTCATCACTCGGTCCTACCGGGTCCGATCTTCGGATGGTGGTCAAGTCCGCAGCGAAGCTGAAAAACCTTGCGCCCGAAGCTGTCACGGTGGCCGACCCGCTGGCGTTCAGCGGCTGCCTGCCCGCCAAGGCGCTCCGGTCGGCGGAGCGGCTCAACGGCAGCCATCGCAACGGTGGTGTCACAGGAGGCGACACGGTGAAGACGAAGTTGCCGGTGCATCCGGTGACGATGTGGCGCGGTCGGCTGTCGGTCGCACTGGATGCGCTGGAGACGCAGTCCGAGTTCGGGCACGCGCCGATGGAGCGGCGCAGCCCGGTGGAGACCACCAACGTGCAGCTGCCGACGGGCGACCGGTTGCAGGTCCCGACCGGTGCCGAAACGCTGCGGATGAAGAGTTACCTCATCATGTGTCGCAACAGCACCCGGGACTTCGCGGAATTCGCCGATTTGGTGGACTCCATGGAAACACATACCGCTGCGGAGGTGCTGGCCGGAATGGACCGGTACTACTGTGGACGGCGTTCGAGGAAACAATGGGTGGCTACCCAGTTGGTGCGTCGACTGGCCGATCCCCAACCGTCCGACGAGCACGACACCCGCATGTCAGGACCGGAAGCGGAGGCCGATTGGGCCAGGGTGAGGGAACGTTGCCTGTCAGTGGCGATAGCGATGCTGGAGGAAGCGAGGTGACGGTGACTCCCGAGATTCGGGATCCCCGCCGCCGCGAGGCCAACGGCGGACCCACCCGACCGGCCCCCGCGGGACGGCCTCCCGTCGAAGGCAAGCCGGTGGAATTCTGGCCGACGGCCGCGATCCGCGCCGCCCTGGAGACCGACGACCTTGCCGTCTGGCAGCGCATCGTCGCCGCCATCAAGCGTGATCCGTTCGGCCGCACCGCCCGCCAGGTCGAGGAGGTGCTGCAGACCGCTCGGCCCTACGGCGTGTCCAAGGCGCTCGCCGAGGTGCTCGTGCGCACCCGGGAGCATCTGGAGGCCAACGAGCGGGCCGAAGTGGCCCGGCACATTCACGCACTCCTGGAGATGTCCGGTCTAGGGCAGCAGGAGTTCGCCTCGCGCATCGGTGTGCCGAGTGAAGACTTCGCTGCGTATCTGCAGGGTAAAGCCAGCCCGTCGGCGGCCCTGATCGTACGGATGCGCAACCTGGCCGACCGCTTCGACAAGATGCGTTCGGCGCGCCGCGATGGACCTTGAGCGGATCCTGCGCGACACCCGCACGGTTGCGATCGTCGGCGCGTCGGCCAATCCGGCGCGGGCCAGCCACGAAGTGTGGACGTATCTGAAGTCGGCGAGCGACTACGCGCTGTATCTGGTGAACCCGACGATCGACGAGATCGACGGCACGCCGGTGTACCCGTCGCTGGCGCACCTGCCGGTGGTGCCCGACCTGGTCGACGTCTTCCGCCGGCGCGACTACCTTCCGGCGGTGCTCGAGGACACGATCGGCGTCGGCGCCAAGGTGTTGTGGCTACAGCTGGGTCTGCGCGATGAGCGCGTGGCGCGCGACGGCGCCGCGGCCGGTCTACAGGTCGTCATGGATCGTTGCCTGAAGGTCGACCACGCCCGACTGCTGGGCTAACGGGAGTGGATCGGCGACACGTCGTCGACCAACCAGCGGCCACCGTCTTTGGACAGCGCCACGCGCAGCGCGAGGACCGCGGTGTCGGGCGGCTTGCCGGGGATGTTCTGCGTGCCACGAAGTACGACGGCGACGCTGGCCGCCGACGGACCGATCGCCTCGACGCCGGCCGACACGGTACTGGCCTGGGCCGAGACGTTACGGCTAGTCAATTCCTTTGCCACGGTGGCGAATTCGGCCTTCAACGCCTCAGCGCTCTTCGGCGACATCAATGCGGCCGCCTTGTCTATGGAGGCGGTCGGACTCTGCGGGGTGAACGTCGCCGACGCCTCCGCGACGCTGCTCGCGATGCCGACGACCTCCTCGGTGTCGTTGTTCAGGTCTTTGTCCGACACCGTCCATTTCGAGTAGCCCACGAAGACGGCGGCCGCGAGCGCTGCGGTCGCCACCGCGGCCACCACCAGCCGCAGGCCGGGCCCGTCGTCGTCGGTGCCCATGGTCACCGCGTCACGTCGCGCCAACACGATGTTGACGACGACGCCCTCGACGATCAGCACACACAGCACCGAGCACACCGACACCCACCACAGCGGCCACGCCAGGGCGACGCCGATGTAGATCAGCGCGGCGACCGCGGCCAGCGGGGCCAGCACGTCGAAAGCGACTACCCGCCAGAGGTTTCTCATCGGATCGGCTCCAGCCGCGAGATCAGCAGCTTGCCGTCCACGTCGGCCACGTCGAGGCGCAGCGTCCAGCGCACGGTCTGCGGCTTGTCGCCGCCGGCATTCTCGCTGACCGACGTCGCCACCACCAGCACGGTGTCGGTGCGCGACGCCGACGCCGTCAGCTCGGGTTGTTGTCGGGGCGGACCGCTGGGGCGCTGCTCGTGGTGAATCGATTCCACCGCGACAGAGTCGACCTGGCCGGTCGTTTTGGCCTGCATTGTCTGCACCAATTTGCGGTACGGCTCGACGGCCGCGTCGAAGTCGGCGTTGAGCTGGCCGACGGTGCCCTCGTGCAGCTTGACCATGCTCGCCTCGACGGTGTCCTTGTTCATGTTGATCAGGACGTTGGTCCAGTCCGCGGCGGCCTGCATCGACCGGGCCCGGTAGCGCAGCTCGTCGACATCGGCGCGGTGCTGCGTCCAGATGATGGCGGCCAGCACCACCGCCGCCACGGCGATCAGACCGAGCGCTGCCGAGGCGATGCCGTAGCTGCTGAAGACGCGGCCGTGGTCGCTGTCGTCCGGCGTGGGCTCGTCGTCGGGCATGCGCGTGAGGCTACCGGGCGACGTCTGGCACCCTGGTGGGGTGACTGTGGAAGCCACCCGTGGCGGAGCGGGAGCGACAATCAGATCAGGCATCGACCTGAGCTACGTCGACGCTGCTGCCCGCCCCCAAGACGACCTGTTCGGCCACGTCAACGGCCGCTGGTTGACCGAGCACGAGATGCCGGCCGATCGCGCCACCGACGGCGCCTTCCGGTTGCTCCACGACCGCGCCGAGGAGCAGGTCCGCGACCTGATCACCGGAGCCGCTGCGGCGGCGACATCAGACGCAGCGGCGCCGACCTGCGGAAGCACCGACGAACAGCGCATCGGCGATCTGTACGCCAGCTTCATGGACGAGAACACGGTGGCCGAACGTGGTGTGCTGCCCCTGCTCGACGAGCTGGCCACCATCGACGGCGCGAAGTCCCCCGCCGAACTGGCCGCCGTGCTGGGCGCGTTTCAGCGCACCGGGGTCGGCGGCGGGACCGGTGTCTACATCGACACCGACTCCAAGGACTCCACCCGATATCTGGTGCACCTGAGCCAGTCCGGGCTCGGACTGCCCGACGAGTCGTACTACCGCGATGAGCAGCACGCCGAAATCCTCGCTGCCTACCCGCTGCACATCGCGGCGATGCTCACGCTCGTCTACGGCGAGGGCGAGCACGCCGAAACCGCGGCGCGCATCGTCGCGCTGGAGACCAAGCTGGCGGCCGCGCATTGGGACGTGGTGAAACGCCGCGATGCCGATCTCACCTACAACCTGCGCGCATTCACCGACCTGTCGTCCGAGGCGCCCGGTTTCGACTGGGCCGGTTGGGTCACATCGCTGGGCACTGGCGTTTTTGGCAACCAGAGGCTGCCTGCCGAAGTTGTTGTGCGCCAGCCTGATTATCTGACGGCTTTCGCGGCGGCATGGTCGGGCGAGGACATCGAGGATTGGAAGTCGTGGCTACGGTGGCGGGTGATCAATGCCCGTGCGTCTCTGCTGACCGATGACCTGGTAGCCGAGAACTTCGGGTTCTACGGCCGCCGGCTCTCGGGCACCGAGCAGATCCGCGACCGCTGGAAGCGCGCGGTGTCGGTCGTCGAGAGCCTGATGGGCGACGCCGTCGGCAAGCTGTATGTCGAGCGGCACTTTCCAGCGCAGGCCAAGGCGCGCATGGACGAGTTGGTGGCCAATCTGCGCGAGGCATACCGCGTCAGCATCAACGACCTGGAATGGATGACGCCGCAGACGCGCGAGCGCGCGCTGGCCAAGCTCGACAAGTTCACCCCCAAGATCGGCTACCCGAAGAAGTGGCGCGACTATTCGAATCTCGTCATCGAACGCGACGACCTATACGGGAACTACCTGCGTGGCTATGCCGTGAGCTCCGATCGGGAGCTGGCGAAACTGGGCGGTCCGGTGGACCGCGACGAGTGGTTCATGACGCCGCAGACCGTCAACGCGTACTACAACCCCGGGATGAACGAAATCGTCTTCCCCGCAGCGATTCTGCAGCCGCCGTTCTTCGATGCCGACGCCGACGACGCTGCCAACTACGGCGGGATCGGGGCGGTGATCGGTCATGAGATCGGGCATGGGTTCGACGACCAGGGCGCCAAGTACGACGGCGACGGCAATCTCGTGGACTGGTGGACCGACGCGGACCGAACCGAGTTCGGCGCGCGGACAAAGGCATTGATCGAACAGTACGAGCAGTACACTCCCCGTCAGCTCGACGGCAACGGCCATCACGTGAACGGCGCCTTCACCGTCGGCGAGAACATCGGCGATCTCGGCGGCCTGTCGATAGCCCTACTGGCCTACCGCCTGTCGCTCGGCGGCGCTGACGGCCCGGTCATTGACGGAATGACGGGTGTGCAACGAGTCTTCTATGGCTGGGCGCAGGTGTGGCGCACGAAATCCCGTGACGCCGAGGCCATCCGGCGCCTGGCGATCGACCCGCACTCGCCACCGGAGTTCCGGTGCAACGGCGTCATCCGCAACATGGACGCGTTCTACGAAGCCTTCGAGGTCAACGAGTCCGACGCGCTCTACCTGGACCCGCAGCTGCGGGTGCGGATCTGGAACTAGAACATCTGCCAGTCTGACGCGCCGTCAGGCTGGTTGTAGAGGCCCTTGGAGTTCTTGACCACAATCGGATCGCCGCTGCCGAAGTTGTCGTAGAACCACTTCGCATTGTCCGGGCTGATGTTGATGCAGCCATGGCTGACGTTCCGCTTGCCCTGGTCACCGACGGACCACGGCGCGCTGTGCACGAAGTTGCCGCTGTTGTCGATCCGGACGGCGAGCTGCACATTGACCTTGTAGCCATTGGCCGAATTGACGGGCACGCCGTATGTCGAGGAGTCCATGACGATAGTGGGGAACTTTTCGAGCACGTAATACGTGCCGTTCGGGGTCGTGTGTCCGCCGGCGGCCATCCCCATCGACACCGGGATGGTCTTTTCCACTTTGCCGTTGCGTACGACGGTCATCTGGTGAGTGGCGTCATCGATGGTCGCCACCAACTGCTCCGGGACGGTGAAACTGGACTTGGTTCCGCCGGCGTCGATGTTCACGACGGTCCCGGCGGGCCAGAAGTCCTGGGGTCGCCAGCGCACCTGGGTGTCGCTGGTCCAGTAGAACCGGCCGGGCACCGGCGGAACCGATGAGATGTGGATTGCCTGCTCAGCCATCGCCCGGTCGGCGATGGGCCGCTGGAAGTTGATGTAGATCGGTTTGGCCGCGCCGACCTTGGAGCCGTTGGTCGGATTGAATGACGGCGGCGCGAACACCGGCTGACCCACATATGGCGTCGGGTTCTGGCCCGCGGGCGTGCCCTCCGGGATGGTCTGCGGCGCGGCGAGCGGATCCGCGAACGGCGGCAGTCCGGGCAACCCGGGCGCAGGCGGCGGGGCGAGCGGATCGGCGGGCGGGGGTGGCGCGGGCACCGCGAGCGGATCAGCGGGTGGAGGAGGCGCGAAGGGGTCCACCGGGGGTGGCGGAGCCGGGGCCGCGGCCGGCTCGACCGGCGCGGGCGGCGGTACGGGATCGTCGGGCTGGGCGAGGACGGATGGGCTGCTCAGCACCATTCCGCCGACCAGTCCAGCCGCCATGATCGCGGTGAGCAGTCGCCTCCTCATAGGCAGCCGCATACGAAACCTCCCAGTCTCATGATGTTCATCCAGTGTGGCACAGCACCAGAAGCGGCTTTTGCCGTCGGGGTGCTGCGAGACCCCTGCTGAACGCCCCTTTCGGGGCCCTGACCTGCTGAGTTAATCGCTGTGCAGCGGCGTGCGTTACAACCTGGTGGTTACGTCGAGAAATCCTGTGGTTAATCGGACAGGGATGGGAATCCGGTCGCCGCGGGTTGTCCCCCGTGATGCCCATTCCGACCACCCGAGAGGATTCAGATGGCCGCCATCCCGGAGGGATACGAATCGCTGCTGGAGCGCCCGCTGTACGGGCACCTGGCCACGGTGCGACCGGACGGCAATCCGCAGGTGAACCCCATGTGGTTCGAATTCGACGGTGAGGTGCTGCGGTTCACCCACACCGCCAAGCGACAGAAGTACCGCAACATCACCACCAACCCGAACGTCGCCATGTCGATCAGCGACCCGGACGACCCGTACCGGTACCTCGAGGTGCGGGGCGTGGTCGAGGAGATCGTGCCGGACCCGACGGGCGCCTTCTACCTTCGCCTCAACGACCGCTACAGCGGCCCACTCACCGAGCCGCCGCCGGATAAGGCCGACCGCGTGATCCTCGTCGTGCGCCCGACGGGATACAGCAAGCAGTAATCGGCCAGACTCTAGGCCCGCACCAACCGGGCGATGGCAGCAGACGCTTCGGCGAGCTTGACGTCGGCCTCATCCCCGCCTTCGGCGACGGCCTGGGTGACGCAGTGCCCGAGGTGCTCGTCGAGCAGCCCCAGCGCGACCGACTGCAAGGCGCTGTTCACGGCGCTGATCTGGGTCAGGACGTCGATGCAGTACTTGTCGTCGTCGATCATCTTCGCGATTCCGCGCACCTGTCCCTCGATGCGACGCAGTCGCTTCGCGTAGTTCTCCTTCTGCGACGAATAGCCGTGTACGCCAGTCTGGCCAGCCATCTCTAGCCTCCTCCGAGCATCTGGTTCATCTGCGTGATCTCGGCCTGCTGCGTGTCGACGATGCTCTGCGCCATGCGCTTGGCGTCGACGTTTTGACCGTTGGCCAGCTCGGCCTTGGCCATCTCGATCGCCCCCTGGTGGTGGCTGATCATCGACTGCAGCCACAGCTTGTCGAACTCCGCACCGTTCAGCGACTTCAACTTCGCCATCGTGGCCTCGTCGACCATGCCCTGCATGGCGCCGTGCATTGCGTGGCCGCCGTTGCCGCTGCTGTCTTCGGGATTCTCGTTCCACTGCACCAGGAACACCCGCATGGCGTTGATCTCGGGCTGTTGCGCGGCCGAGATCTGGTTGGCCAATGCGATCAGCTCCTGGTTGGTGGTGCGGTCGGCAACCAGCGCCGATAACTCGACCGCCTGCTCGTGGTGCGGGATCATGTTGGTCGCGAACGCCACGTCGTCGGCATCGAAACCGGCGGGCGGGGCGGTGATGACGGGCGTGTCGGAGGTGTGGTTGGTGTGGTCCTCGGGCGTAGCAGCCGAACAGGAGGCCAGAAGCAGCGCGGCGGTCAGGGCGGCGGCCGCTGCGCCGGTGCGAGCGATACGAGAGGTCATGAGACCACCGTACCCGATACCCCTCGGGGGTATCGGTATTGGTTTGGCCGGGTGAAACGCCGAGGGCATACTGATCGTCATGCCCTCAGGTCCTGATACTGAAGCCTCACGTCGGGCGGAGCCCGACATCAAGCCTCGTAGCCGCGACGTCACCGACGGTCTGGAGAAGGCCGCCGCCCGCGGGATGCTGCGAGCGGTAGGCATGGGAGACGACGACTTCGCCAAACCGCAGATCGGTGTCGGGTCGTCGTGGAACGAGATCACGCCGTGCAATCTCTCTCTCGACCGGCTGGCCAAGGCCGTCAAGGACGGCGTGTTCGCAGCGGGCGGCTACCCGATGGAGTTCGGCACGATCTCGGTGTCCGATGGCATCTCGATGGGCCACGAAGGCATGCACTTCTCTCTGGTGTCGCGCGAAGTCATCGCCGACAGCGTGGAGACGGTCATGCAAGCCGAGCGCCTCGACGGGTCGGTGCTGCTGGCCGGCTGCGACAAGTCGCTGCCCGGCATGCTGATGGCCGCGGCGCGGCTGGATCTGGCGAGCGTCTTCCTCTACGCCGGCTCGATCCTGCCGGGCATCGCCAAGCTGTCGGACGGCACCGAAAAAGAGGTGACGATCATCGACGCGTTCGAGGCCGTCGGCGCGTGCGCCCGTGGATTGATGCCGCGCGAGGACGTCGACGCCATCGAACGCGCGATCTGCCCGGGCGAGGGCGCGTGCGGCGGCATGTACACCGCCAACACCATGGCCAGTGCCGCCGAGGCCCTCGGTATGTCGTTGCCGGGCAGCGCAGCTCCGCCCGCCACCGACCGTCGCCGCGACGGGTTCGCCCGGCGCAGCGGTGCGGCCGTCGTCGAACTGCTCCGCCGCGGCATCACCGCGCGCGACATCCTCACCAAGGAGGCGTTCGAGAACGCGATCGCGGTGGTGATGGCGTTCGGCGGCTCCACCAATGCGGTGCTGCACCTGCTGGCCATCGCACACGAGGCGAACGTGAAGCTGTCCTTGGAGGACTTCACCCGCGTCGGCAACAAGGTGCCCCACCTGGCCAACGTCAAGCCGTTCGGACAGCACGTGATGACCGACGTCGACCGCATCGGCGGCGTGCCCGTGGTGATGAAGGCGCTGCTGGATGCCGGTCTGATGCACGGTGATTGCCTGACCGTCACCGGCGAGACGATGGCGCAGAACCTGGCCCACATCGCGCCACCGGACCCCGACGGCAAGGTGTTGCGGGCGCTGAACAACCCGATCCACCCCACCGGAGGCATCTCGATCCTGCACGGTTCGCTGGCACCCGAGGGTGCGGTGGTGAAGTCGGCTGGCTTCGACTCGGATGTATTCGAGGGAACTGCAAGGGTTTTCGAGCGGGAGCGCGCCGCCCTGGATGCACTGGAAGACGGCACCATCACCGCGGGCGACGTGGTCGTCATCCGCTACGAAGGGCCCAAGGGCGGACCCGGTATGCGGGAGATGTTGGCGATCACCGGCGCCATCAAGGGCGCGGGACTCGGCAAGGATGTGCTGCTGATGACCGACGGCCGGTTCTCCGGCGGCACCACCGGCCTGTGCGTCGGCCATATCGCGCCCGAGGCGGCCGACGGCGGCCCCATCGCATTCCTGCGCGACGGCGACCGAATCCAGCTCGACGTCGCCAACGGCACGCTCGACGTGCTGGTGGATCCGAACGAATTCGACTCACGCAAGGCAGGTTTCAAGCCTTTACCCCCGCGCTACACCACGGGCGTGCTGGCCAAGTACACCAAGCTGGTCGGGTCAGCGGCCTTCGGCGCGGTCTGCGGCTAGCCGCTCGCCATCGCCTCGATGCGACGCAGCGCGACCGCCAGCACCGGTAGGTAGGCCGGCGCCCACACCGGGGCGCTCATCCAGACACCGCAGCCGCGGGCCTCGGGGTCGACCCCATGTTTGGTCGCCGGTACTCCGGCGACCCGCCACGCCCAATGGCGGCCGAAGTCGAACTCGGTGATCGTGAACGGCAGCGCGACGCCGACCGGAGTCCAGACTTTTCCGTGCGAGCCCTGCCTCAGAGGACCGGGCTCGGCCAGCTCGGCGCGCTGAACGGACGGTCCCCACTGCGGCCAGGCGTCGAGATCCGTCAAGAGTCTCCACACGGCTTCGGCAGGCGCGGCCAGCTTCCGCTCAACGGTCGGCATGCCGTCACGCAGAGTGATGTGCATTCCCCACGCGGTGCCCCCGCAGGCAAGGGTTCAAACGCCGAACCCGGTTCCAGTGTTGGGATATTGCGCGCAATTCGCCCGAAATGTGTGCGTCAACCCGACACTCACCCCGACGATAGGTGGTCGCGCTACCGCGGGGGAGCTGGCGGATCGACCGGGGTGAGTGTCAGCGGTACCCAATAGGTACCCGGCCCGTCACCCGGGCAGCCGGGCGCGGGAACGCTGAAAGTACGTTCGCCGGAAAATGTTCCGTCACCGTTGGGTTTCAACCAGTCCGACCGGAACGTGTTGACCAAGCCGCCGCTGCCGTCAGGGTTGCAGTAGAACGGATAGTCACCGCTGGATTCCCAGCGGTCGTTGTTCCACCTGTACTCGTAGAGCGCCGGCGCATTGGGGTTCTGGGTGATCTCGGTTTCCCTGAGCCAGTCGACAACACACCCGTTCAGATCGCAATGTGTGGTGAACAGTCCCAAGAACGTCGACGGATCCGAGAACCTGGGCATGCCGTTGAACGTCTGTCGCGAGTGATCGGTCACCGAGTTGTAGTAGCCGTACATCGGTACGGGTTCAGCACGGTCCGCATGCGCAACCGGCGCCGCGATCAGCGCGACGCACACTGCAAACGACCCGATTGACAGGACCTTTGAAATCACTGGCTCTGAGTAACACACCCGGGCCGACATTTATTGCTGAACAGCGCATACGGTGCGCCGCGCGGGCTCAGCCCGGCGGTGGATCGATGGGGGTCGCCGATATCGGCACCACGTGGGTGCCCGGCCCCTCGCCTGGGCACCCCGCTCCACCGACGACAAGGGTGCGCTGGCCGAAGAAGCTGCCGTCGGGGTTCGGCATCCAATAGTCCGAGCGTTGGGCCGTCACGGCGCTGCTTGGGTCGTTGCGATCGCAGAAGTAGGGATACTCTCCGCTCGTTTCCCAACGGTCGTTGTTCCATCTGTACTCGTAGGCCACGGGCGCGCCCGGATTGCGGGCATGGTCGTCGGTGTTGTCCATGTGAACGACGCAACCGTTCACGTCACATTGGGTGGTGAATTCGACCGGAAACGTCATCGGATTCATCGGTGTCGGCATGCCGTTGAAGGTCTGCTTCGAGAAGTCGATGGACACGTCGTAAAACCCGTACATCGGCGGCGGTTCACCGCGATCGGCATGGGCAACCCCCGACACGATCGACAAAGTGCTTGCAGCTAAGGCGCCGATCCCTGCGATTCTCCTCATCGTGCCTGGGTAACACACCGGCCTGTCAAGCGTCGGCGAATCGCTCGAACAGGGCGGGCAGGAATCCGGCGAGGTGGTTCATCTCCTGCGCGCAATGCACCATGAGGTCGCGCGGCGCGGGCAGTTGACGGGCAGCGATGGGTCGAAGCGCCCTGTCGGCCAACGACTTTCCTGACCTCAGCGACACGTGGCGTCCGCCCATCCAGAACCGCGACCGCATCTCGGCACCGTCGGGTGTCGGCCGCACGTGATGCACCAGCCATCCGACGTCGACCGGGATGTCACTGGACCCGAGTCGGGCGCAGATCGCGACTTCGTCGCCGGCAAGGCCCGTCAGCTTCAACTCGGACGGCTCGACGAACGCAATCGCGACTCGGGAGAACGCCGACCCCAGGTATTCGCAGACCAGTGACGTCCGGCCGACGTAGCTGCCGTCGCCGCCGCCGTCACTCCATTTCGCCGACACGTGTGCACGCGGGTGCCACAACTTGTAGCGGCGCGAGTCGCTGCCGTGCCAGCCGAACCACCAGGCCCACATCGCCGGGGTCACGCCGGGCATATCGGTGCGTACCGACACCTGGATGCCGTCGTCACGAAGCACTCCGTAGCCGTTCTCGGTCTGCTGATAGCCGCTCTCGACCAAAGCCGCGGTGTCGTCGAATGCGGGCAGCGCCGGGGCGGCCTGTGGGCCGTGTTCCAGCGCCTCGACCACATGCCTTGGCAGCCGCGCCATTTCGGGTCGAAAGAAGTCCGCGAACGGCGTGTCGTCGTCGCCCCGGCGGTAGCCGAGATAGCCGTCGCCCGTCATCACAGCCGTCCCATCCAGCTGTGGAACCGCCCGTCGGGGTCGTAGTGGGCCCGCGCCTTGTCGAGGCGCTCCATGCTCGCGTCGGTGGCGAACCGGGCGGGCCGCTGGCCGAGATTCTCGTCGGCCAACTGGATGCCGCTCGCGAGGTGCGACATCGCCGCCATGTTGGACCGCGCCCAGTCGGCGTACTTGTCGTCGTCGGCGGAGTCCATCCAGCCGCCGTAACAAGCCAGATAGATCTCGTCTTCGAGGCTGTAGGCCATGTCCTGACGGGCAGGCGACGGCCCCCAGTTCAGCCAGAGGAAGTGGCTCGGATGAGGCGGCATGGTGTCGAGGATTCGGTGGATGCCCGGGAGCAGATCGTCGGCTGAGGCTGACGTCCACATGTTGTCGGCGGCGTAGCGGTGGTCGGCCAGGTAGTTGTTCATCACGGCGGTGTACCAGGTGGGTAAGTCGGTGGGGGCGTAGGGAATTGCGACCAGCGCCTTATCGATCACCGGGCAGGTGGTCAGCAGCGCGAGGGCCTTCTCGGCTTCCTCCTCCGAGTCCGCGAACGCCGGCGACGCGAAGACGATCGCCGGGCTGTCGAGGCCGGCGGCGGGCACGCTTTGCGACGCGACGATCTGAATCTCGACGCGTCGGTCGACCTCGGCGCTGATCGATCGTGCCCAGGTGAAGATCTCGTCGGCGTAGTCGAAGGGATAGGCGTACAGGCTGGTGCCACAGACCGCGGGCTTCGGATAGACCTTGAGGTGGAACGCAGTGACGGCGGCGAAGAACCCCGGACCGGACCCGCGCGCCGACCAATACAGGTCCGCGTAATTGTCTGCATCACAGTAGATTTGATCGCCATCGGCGGTGACGACGTCGAGGCCGATGACGCTCTCGCACGCCGGCCCGAGGATCCGGCTGTTCCAGCCGTAGCCACCCTGCAGTAGGTATCCGCCGATGCAGACGCCCTTGCAGTGTCCGGCCGGGAAGAACAGCCCGAGCGCATCGAGTTCGCCCGCCAGGATGCTGCCGCCCTTGCCGGTCCCGACGATCGCGACGTTGCGTTCCGTGTCGACGGTGCTGTGGTCGAGCCCGTGCACATCGAGTAGCACACCGCCGTCGCGCAGATGGCTCGCAGCCCAGCTGTGCCCGCCCGACCGGATGCCGACGTGATGACCGTTGGCCTTGGCGTACCGGATGGCGGCGACGACGTCGTCGGCGTCGGCGGCCTGCACGATGACGTCCGGGTAGCGGTCGGGGACGCGCTGATTCCAGACAGTCGCGAGCCGCGCCGCCTCGTATCCGTCATCGCCGCGGAAGAAATACCGCCCGGCGGGAAGTGCCACCATAGGAACTCCTAGATCCGCATCTCGGACCATTGTGATTCGAAGTACGGATCAATATAGTGGCCCTGTGGCGGCCACGGAGGAAATTGACGGAAGTGGATCCGGCCGTGGAGAAGGAATCCAGGTGCTGCGGCGAGCCGCGGCCGCGCTCGACGAAATAGCCGCGTCGCCAGGGCAGCTCCGATTGGTTGACCTGGGCGCCCGGCTCGGATTGGCGAAGTCGACCGTGCGGCGGCTGCTGGTCGGCCTGGTCGAGGTGGGGTTCGCCAGTATCGACGACGCCGGCCGCATCGGCCTCGGCGACCGACTCCTTGGGCTGGGCGGCGCCGACGACGCCAGCCTGACCGCTCTGTTCCGGCCGGCGTTGGAGCACGTCGCGCGGGCGACCGGCGAAACAGTCGACCTGTCGGTGCTTCGCGGCGGGCAGATGTTGTTCATCGACCAGGTCGAGTCCGCCCATCGTTTGCGCGCGGTATCCGCGGTGGGTGTGCGGTTCCCGCTCGAGTCGGCCGCCAACGGCAAGGCGGCACAGACGCTGCTGAACGACTCCGGCGCCTCACTCAGCGACGTCACGTTCGACCGCGACGAACACACCGCCGGCATCTCGGCGGCAGGAATCGCGGGCCGTACGGTCGGCGGGCACATCGTCGCGATCTCGGTACCCGCACCGACCGACCGCTTCACCGCAAACGAGAAGCGGATCGTGAAGGCCTTGCGCTCGGTGCGCTGGCCGAGTTAGTCGGCGTTGATCACCGCGAGGGCGAAACCGTCCCAACCCTTGGTCCCGAGAGTCTGAATCGCCGCGGCGTCGAGCCGAGGATGCTCACCCATCATGTCGAGCATGTCGCGGACCCCACGTGCCTGGTGGTCATCGGGTGCGGGGTCGAGCACCCGACCGAAGCGAGCGATGTTGTCCACCACAATGATTGAGCCGCGACGGCCCAGCGTGATCGCCCACTCGACATAGTTGACGTTGTTTTCCTTGTCCGCGTCGATGAAGATCAGGTCGAACGGCTCGCCCCGCTCGGCCAGCCGCGGCAGCGTATCCAGTGCGGTACCCACGATCACCTCAACACGGTCGCCCACACCGGCGCGGGCGAGGTTCACGCGGGCCACCTCGGCGTGTTTGGGTTCGTATTCCAGCGTGACGACGCGGCCGCCGTCACCCACGGCGCGGGCCAGGTTGATGGTGCTGTATCCGGCGAGAGTGCCGATCTCCAGCACGCGGGTGGCATGCATCGCCGTTGCGAGCAGAAACAGCAGCTTCCCGTGCTGAGCGGACACCTCGATGGCGGGCATGCCGGCCGCGTCGGCCGCCTGTCGCGTCGCAATCAGCGCGTCGTCTTCGGTGTGCAGGACGCGGTTGAACAGTTCGTCGAGCGCTGCGGGATCTGGGTGGGGTTCGGGCGCCGTCACGTCCTAGACGCTAGCCGGTGGGGGCACAATTGGAGAGTGTCGCGCTGGCTGGCTTCGTTTGTGGTGGTCGGCGGAGTCGTGGGCGCCGCCGGAACCGCTGCTGCGGATCCGCAGTCCTACAACGGCTCAGCACAGTCGATCATCGACGCGCTGGAGGCCGATGGGTACAACGTCGTCATCAACTGGCTGACCGGTTACGACACCAAACCGCTGTCGGTGTGCTGGGTGACCGACATCAACAATCCCGATTCGTCGCCACCGGCGCCGGGCGCCTTCACCACGCTGTACGTCGATGTCGCATGCCCGAACCACGACTACGACTGATCGCCGTTAGCGCACACCCTCTTTGGCGTACACAACTCTCAGCACGTGGGCGACCTCCGGTCCCATCACCGCCTCCGCGAGCTCGCAGAACGTCGCGACGAATGCCGTTCCGTGCGGCGGGTCGGCGGCGCTCAGGTGGTGCGCAATCTCGTGTAGCACCACCAATTCGCGCAGTGCCCAGCTGATACGCGAGTCGGGCACCGCGATGAGCGCGCCGTCGTCGGTCCGCTCGTAGTGTGCGGCGGTGGCGCCGCGGCGCGCCCGCACGGCGAGTCGGGGGGTGCCGGGCCAGCGTGCCCGAACCGCCGCCATGCCAAGGACGTCGTCAACGTAGCGTTGCACCGCGTCCGTCGACGCGAACCGCGCCTCGGGCGGCAGCGTCAGCTGGGTGCCGAAGAACTCCACCGCCCGGTTGCCACGCTCATCGGCCCTGTCGAACAAGGTTCGGACGAACTCCTCGGCGGCATAGACCTTGGCCCGCTGCGAGTCTCTCGGGCTCACTTCTCCAAGGCGGACCGGGCACCGGCGAACTCCGGGCTGTGGCCCAGCCTGGCTTTTCTGCCGGCGCGATCGCCCGCCCGCCGCGCCGCCGAAGAGTACCCCGCGGTGGCAGTGTTGGCGCGCCACGTGCCGCGCGCCGGGGACGCCTCCCGGTAGAAGTCCTTCAGCTCGATGTCCTTGTTACGCAGGGCGATTGCGGTACCCGGCTGGCTGTGCCTGCCCTTCGTGGCGGCGCGCTGAGCCTCGTCGCGTGCCTCGGCCAGGCGCCTGCCGATGCGCGCGCCGAAGGCGAGCTGGAAGTTGATCCGCGCGGTGATCGTCGGCGTCGGCCGGTGCTGACCCGAACCGATGTACGTTTCGGAGGCCTTGACCATCTGCATCAGCAGGCTGGCGTACAGCGCGTGGCTGGCGTCGATGTCCTCGGCGAACCCGTATGCGTAGACGAACGTTGAGTTGGACGCGACGTCACACTTGACGTCATTGGCGTGTGCGATCACCGTGAACAGTTGCACATAGGTGCGCAGGCCGCGCGTGCCGGCATTGCCGATGGTGATGGTCCGCTGAACGGGCGACTGCGCCTTCGTGCGCTTATCCGAGTGGGAACGCGCGACGGCCAGGTCGATCGACGTCGCGGTGGCCAGGCGTTGCGCGGCGGCCATGAACGCGTCGGCTTCATGTGGGTTGTCGGTGCCCTCGGCCTGGCGCAGCAGGGCGGCGATGCGCGCCAGCATCTTGTCGTCAGTCATGCGCGATCCGCTTCACTTCTCGCTTGCAAGTCATGGCGCCAGACTAGGTCTACTTGGTGACAAACTGATCGAGCGCGCTGACGACCTGTGGAGAAATCGGATCCTGTTTGGCGTAGTTGGCGACGTTGTCGCTGGGGTCGTCGCGCAGGACGTGGTTGACGCCCTTGAGTTCGACGACCGTCAGGGCCGTGTGTGCGAGCGCGTCGATAAGAGGCTTGAGGGTGTCGCATTTGGCCTGGCCGTCGGAGTCCGAACAGGTCAGCAGCACGGGCGTGCCCGCGGGTACTTTGGCGGCGAGCGCCACGGGGTCGATCTTGTCCGCTTCGATGACAGCCTTGACATTGCCCGGATTCAGCAGCGCGCCGAGGCCCTCAGGGAGGTTCGGGGGGATGGTGCCCTTGGTGCGGACCTGGTCGACGGCGGCCAGCCACGTCTTGAGCACCGCGGGGTCACCGTTGTCTCGGACCCGATTGGTGATGATGTCCAGGTATCGGCCCGGCAGTGGCTGAAAAAGGCCGAGCGAGTGGATCTTTGGCGCCCCGGGAGCTGCGGTAGTGGCCAGCGCTATCGCGTGAATCGTGCCTTCGCCGAGCGCGTAGACCGAGATGTGGGACTTGTCGGTGCCAGGCTGGTCGGCGAGGTAACGCACCGCGGCCGCCGCGCCGGAGGTGTAGACAGCGCTGACGACCTCGGTCGGCCGCTGCGCGAACGGACCGAGGCCGGTCTTCCCCGTGCCGATCTTGTCGTAACGCAGGCTGGCCACATCGTGGCCCGACAAGAGTTCGGCGAGCTGACGCATGTTGCCCACCGGGCCCGCGACCGCGTTGTCGCCGTTGCGGTCGGTGTTGCCGCTCTCGGAGATCAGCAGGGCGGCCGGCCCAGGCTTCGGGGCGTCGCGCTGGTGGCGATAGGTGCCGTAAATGGTCAGCCCGTCGGCGACGAAGCTGACATCGTCGTTGACCCAGCGGTCCTGGGGCTCCGACGAGCATGCTGTCAGCGTCAGCAGGACCGAAAGGATCAGGGCTGCAATGGCTTTCAAAGTTTGGCCTCAATCCACGAGGTGACGTCGTCGAGCACCAGCGCCCGTTCGGGCTCGTTGAAGACCTCGTGGTACAGCTCTGGGTAGACCTTGAGGTGCGAGTCCGTCGACGCCACGCATTCCATCAGGCGGCGGCTGCCCTCGACCGGGATCAGCTTGTCTTGTTCGCCGTGCACGACCAGCAGCGGCGCGGTCAGCGCGGACGCGCGCTGCGGCATGGTCTCGCCGACCCCGAGCAACGCCTTGGCGATGCCGGCGGGCAGCTTGCCGTGATGCACCATCGGGTCGGCGTTGTAGGCGGCGACGACCTCGGGATCGCGTGACACCGCGTCGGTGGGCAGCTTCTCGACGGGCAGGCCGGGAAGAACACTGCCGACGACCTTGGCCACGTTGATCATGATCGACGAGACGGCGTCCTGCGCGTAGACGGCGGGCCCGGACAGCACCATCGCGATGTAGTCGTCGGGGTGTTCGGCTCCGTAGGCGAAGACGACGCCGCCGCCCATGCTGTGGCCGAGCACGACTCTTCCCAGGTCGGGCTGTTCGGCGGCCGCGATGCCGACCAGAGAGTGGAAGTCCCCGGTGTACTCGGAGATGTCACGTAGGTACACCCGTTTGCCGCCGGAACGGCCGTGGCCGCGAAGGTCCAGCGCATAGGTGACGAGCCCCGCCTCGCCGAGTCGCTGCGCGACATGGTCGTAACGACGGGCGTGCTCGGCATATCCGTGGCAGAGCACCACGACACCGCGCGCAGGTGTGTCGGGAGCCCATACGTCGTAGACGATGCGCACGCCGCCGACGCCGTCGAAGCTTCGTTCGCTGCGGGTTGTGGCCACCCAGGGAGACTAGCGAGTGCGTGTCTGGAATTGTCCGGGGCGCTGCGTAAGCTCGGCTACATGACTGTCCTTGCCCACAGTCTCGACGACCGCAGCGACGAAGACGCCTTTCTTGCCGACGCCCAGCGGTATCGCCGTGAGCTACTCGCGCACTGCTATCGGATGACCGGATCCCTGCACGACGCCGAGGATCTGGTGCAGGAAACGTATCTGCGGGCGTGGAAGTCGTATAGCGGCTTTCAAGGCAAAGCCTCGGTGCGCACCTGGTTGTACCGGATCGCCACGAACACGTGTTTGACGGCGCTGGACAGTCGGCAACGGCGGCCGCTGCCCACCGGCCTGGGCGCGCCGAGTTCGGATCCCGTCGACGACATCGTCGCGCGCGACGAGGTGCCCTGGCTGGAACCGTTGCCCGACGACTCGACCGACCCGTCCAACATCGTGGGGTCCCGGGAGTCGGTGCGGCTCGCCTTCGTCGCGGCGCTGCAGCACCTGTCGGCGCGCCAGCGCGCCGTGCTGGTGATGCGTGAGGTGCTGCAGTGGAAGGCCGCCGAGGTGGCCGACGCGATCGGCACGTCGACGGCCGCGGTCAACAGCTTGCTGCAGCGGGCACGGGCACAGCTCGAGGCCGTCGGCCCCAGTGAGGACGACCAGCTGCAGGCGCCCGAGTCGCAAGAGGCGCAGGACATGCTGACGCGCTACATCGCCGCGTTCGAGAGCTACGACATGGACAAGCTCGTCGAACTGTTCACCGCTGAAGCGGTGTGGGAGATGCCGCCGTTCGACGGCTGGTACCAGGGCCCCGAGAACATCGTGTTGCTGTCGAAGACGCACTGCCCGGCCGAGGGCCCCGGAGACATGCGGTTCATCCGCACCACCGCGAATGGTCAGCCCGCGGCCGCGCTGTACATCCTCAACCGCGAGACAGGTAAGCACGAGCCGCTCCAGATGCACGTCCTCGCGATCAACGCCGAGGGCATATCGCACGTCGTCGCGTTCCACGCGTCGACCTTCGAGCCCTGGGGCCTCCCCGCCACGCTCTAGCCCGCCGAATGTCGGGTTCTGCCACGCGGTTTATCCACAGGCGTGACACGACCCGACACTCGACGATGTCTAGTGCATTGTCGCCGCAGCTAGCAGGAGTATTTGACACCTGTTCTGTAACGTGTTCTATGATCGCCGGTCATGAAGACCAAGGGCGCTCTGCTGTGGGAGCTCAACACGCCGTTTCGGATCGACGAGATCGAGGTCGGCGACCCAGTCGACGACGAGGTACAGATCCGCGTGCACGCCGCGGGCATGTGCCACTCCGACTACCACCTGACCACCGGCGCGACCCCGATCGGCCTGCCCGCACTCGGCGGCCACGAAGGCGCCGGGGTAATCACCAAGGTCGGCCGCAACGTCACCGGGCTGGCCGAGGGCGACCACGTCATCCTCGCGTTCATCCCGGCCTGCGGCGAGTGCCCGCCGTGCCGCAAGGGGTACCGCTCGCTGTGCGACCGTGGCGCGGTACTGCTGGGTGGTAAGGCCATCGCCGACGGCACCTCCCGCGTCCACGCCGGTGCCACCGAGGTCTCGCCGATGAACCTGCTCGGCACCTTCGCCCCGTACATGACCGTCCACAAGGACTCCGTCGTCAAGATCGACGACGACATCCCGTTCGAGACCGCCGCCATCATGGGCTGCGCGGTGCCCACCGGCTTCGGGTCGGCCACCAACGTCGCCGAGGTCGCACCCGCCGAGACCGTCGTGATCGTAGGCGTCGGCGGCATCGGCATGAGCGCCCTGCAGGGCGCCGTGATCTCCGGGGCTCGCAACGTCATCGCCATCGACCCCAACGACTGGAAGCGTGATCAGGCGATCAAGTTCGGCGCCACCCACGTGTTCCCGTCGATGGCCGAGGCCATCGCACCCGTCATCGACATCACGCACGGCATCATGGCCGACAAGACGATCATCGCCGTGGGCGACATGAAGGGCGAATACATCGAAGAGGCGCTGACATTGACGACCAAGACCGGGACCTGCGTGGTGACGGGCATGGGATCGATGATGGACGTCGACGTCAAGCTGAACCTGTTCCTGTTCACCATGTTGCAGAAGACGTTGAAGGGCAACATCTTCGGCGGCGGCAACTCACACGTCGAGACACCGAAGCTGGTGGGGCTCTACAAGTCCGGCCTGCTCAAGGTCGACGAGATGGTGACCACCACCTACCGCCTCGAGGACATCAACCAGGGGTATGCGGACATGCTCGACGGCAAGAACATCCGCGGCGTCATCACGTTCGACGAGTCGGACTGGTAGCCAACCGCTCGGCGACCCTCGACAGCACCGCACCGAACGCGCGCACCTGCGCGACGGGCAGCCCGTCGAACATCACGCTGCGCACCAACTCCGCGTGCCCGGCAGCGGCGGACTTCAACGCCTGACGCCCCTGCGCGGTCAGCTCGACGGTGGCCCCGCGCCGGTCGGCCTCGGCACCGTGGCGCACGACGAGACTGCGATCCCGCATCCGGCGCAGCTGGTGCGACAGCCGGCTCTGCTCCCACGCCAGCATCTCGCCGAGCTCGCCGATCCGCAGTCGCCCGCCCTCCGCCAGCGCGACCAGCACGTCGTAGTCCGACAGCGAGAGCTCACAGTCCTGCTGCAGCTGGCGATTCATCGCGGTTTGCAGCCTGCTCACCACCGTCAGGTAGTCACGCCAGATCCGCTGTTGCTCGCCAGTCAGCCACATGGAATACATGACACATCATCTATGTTGTCGCCGTCAACGGCAGCCACCTAGGCTGACAGGAACTCCAGAGGAGCGATGCAATGACCCCCACCGTCGACATCCGTCGCGCCGACGATCGCGCGAAGACGAAGATCGACTGGCTCGACTCCAAGCACTCGTTCTCGTTCGGCAGCCATTACGACCCCGGCAACACCCACCACGGCCTACTGCTGGTGAACAACGACGACATCGTCAAACCGGGCACCGGCTTTGACACCCACCCGCACCGCGATATGGAGATCGTCACGTGGGTACTGCGTGGCTCGCTGGTGCACCAGGATTCCACCGGGCACTCGGGCGTGATCTACCCGGGCCTGGCCCAACGGATGTCGGCGGGCCGCGGCATCCTGCATTCGGAGAAGAACGACGCCTGGACGCTGACCGGCGAGCAATCCCATAGCGAACCAGTGCATTTCGTCCAGATGTGGGTGATGCCCGACGAGAACGGCATCGATCCCGGCTATCAACAGCTCGAGATCGACGACGAGTTGCTGCGCGGCGGGTTGGTGACCATCGCGTCGGGCATGCCCGAGCACCGCGACCAGGCGGCCATCGCGATCCGCAACAGGTACGCGGCGTTACACGGTGCCCGCCTGCAGGCCGGCGACTCCGTGGAACTACCCGAGGCGCCGTACCTGCACTTGTTCGTGCCACGTGGCGAAGTGACACTCGAGGGCGCCGGGCGGTTGCGCCAGGGTGACGCCGTCCGATTCACTGCGTCCGGCGGGCAGCGCGTCACCGCGACTGAGGCCGCCGAGATTCTGGTCTGGGAGATGCATGCGGGTTTGGCTGCGGCATAACAGAATTGGCGCCTGCCTGATCGCACTGGCGCTGCTGACCGCATGTTCGACGGCTCCCGCTCCCGCACCATCGTCGACCACACCCACGGCGCAGTCGACGGCAGGCCTTGCGCCAGTCACCGTGCAGGTGAGTCCCGACCTGGCCCAGGCACCCTTCGACCAACCGCGCCAAGCGATGGTCCCGACGGGGTGGACGCTGTCGGTGTGGGCCCGCATCCCCAAGGCGCGATTGGCGGCGTGGACGCCCGACGGCGCGCTGCTGGTCTCCCTACCGAGCACCGGGCAGGTGCTTGCGCTGCAACCGGGGACGGGAGCGCCTCGCCAGTCGGTGCTGCTGGACGGACTGGACCAGCCCCACGGCTTGGCCTTCGTCGGTGACACGCTCTATGTCGCCGAGAGCGATCAGATCGACACATACGTTTACGCCAACGGCGCGGCAACCGACCGGCGCACCGTCGCCGCCGACCTGCCCGATGCGAAAAGCCCGGACTTGCAAGGTGCTTACGCCCACGCACTCAAGAGCGTCGCGGTGGGCGTCGATGGTTCCCTGTATTTCTCGATCGGGTCGACGGGCAACATCACCGCAGCCGACCGCCAGGCCACGCCGCCGCGGGCGACCATCATGCGGGTGCCGCCCGGCGGTGGTCCGGCACAGCCCTTCGCGACGGGTGTGCGCAACGGCACCGGCCTGGCGATCGCGCCCGACGGTGCGGTGTGGACAGCGGTCAACAACCGCGACAACGTCGTCGATCCGCGGACCGGCCGAGCCGACGCCGCATACGTCGCCGAGCATCCGCCCGAATCCGTCGCCAAGCTCACAGAAGGACGCGAACTTGGTTGGCCCTACT
This sequence comes from uncultured Actinomycetota bacterium, assembly GCA_963793055.1. Taxonomy (GTDB): domain Bacteria; phylum Actinomycetota; class Actinomycetes; order Mycobacteriales; family Mycobacteriaceae; genus Mycobacterium. The sequence goes on from CAWBYS010000008.1 coordinate 52,305, forward strand.
GCAATCCCGACGGCGGTCCGGCCGACCTGCCGCTGATTCGCGATGTGCAGACCAACGCCGACGGCCGCGAACTCGACTGCGCCTCACTGTCCCCGATCGAGCAGAGCCTCGGCTCGCATGCCGCACCGCTGGGTATGAGCTTCACCGATGGGGTGCTGCCTGCGCCGTACTCCAGCGGGGCGCTCGTCGGTGTGCACGGATCCTGGAACCGGCAACCGCCGCGCGCGCCCGAGGTGTCGTTCTTCGCCTGGGACGCCGGCAATCTCGGAAATCAGCAGACCCTCGTAGGCGGGTTTCAGGCCGAGGACGGATCGCGGTGGGGCCGCCCCGTCGGCGCGGTCGTGGGGCCGGACGGCGCGGTGTACATCACCGACGACTACGCCGGTGCGGTGTACCGACTGGCCCCTCCCGTCCGCTAGCGGACCGTGGTGCCTCGCGTCGTGCCCCGGCGGCCCGTGATACCGACGTAGATCGCGATCAATACGATCGCGACGATGATCCCGACGAGGAATGGAATGACCTCCCATCCCCCATTGGAATTCGAGTAGCCGAGCTTGTACGTCAGCCAGGTTCCGACGAAGGATCCGACGGCGCCCAGAACGATCGTCATGATCACACCGATGTTCTGCTTGCCCGGCATGATCAGGCGCGCAAGCGCACCTACGATCAGACCGACGACGAGCGCGCTGAGGATTGTCCCGATCATTTCTTCTCCTTGATCTCTAGTCCGTTGAGGACGATTGTCATCTGCTTCTCGGTGTCGTTCGCGAGCTTTTCGAACACCACCTTCATCACCGGATTAAGCAGCTTCGCCAATCCGTGCATCTCCAGGTCGGCTCGATAGGTGAGCACTGACCCACCGTCCTCGGCGTCGATCGAGATCGTGTCGATCGATGTCGACGACTTGTTCTTGCCGACGAAGACCAGTTCGGAATCGGAGAGCCGCTCGAGGGTGTAGGTCAGCTCCGCGGTCACCCCGACGATCTTGGAGACGTTGTGCCACGACGAGCCCTCGCCGATCGGCCCGCTGCCATTTCGTGTACAGCGCACCGTGCCCGGATCCCACTGCTCGGCATTGCTGAAGTCCTTGAGGTACTCCACCACCCGATTGGGGGGCGGACTGACTGAGAAGGTTCTCGACACTGTCGGCATGGCGTGCGATTACCCCGTTCTCGACTTACTAACGCCGAAATCGGATCGTGATGCCTCTGTGACGAAAGTTGACTGTGTGTCTGCTGGGATTGAGGTGTCCGTGCTAACTGTCGTCTCGAAGGGCACCCATGTCGACCTCAGCCAGCATGTTGCGGCGTTTTGCGGCCTGCGCCGCGGCGCTGCTGGTGTGCGCTGCGCCGTCGACGACCGCAGGCATCCCGGCCGCGCACGCCGCCAACGCCCGCGAGCTTCTCGCCAGCGCCATTTCCTCCACCCGGGGTTCCTACCTGGTGTACAACTTCGGCGGCGGTCATCCGGCGCCGCTGCTCAACGCGGGCGGCGGGTGGTACGAGATGGACAACGGCGGACATCTGATGATCATCAAGTCGGCGGCCGGACGGCTGGCGCCTCGGTTGCTCGTGGATTCGCACACCGGATATCAGGCGCGCTGCGAACGCGATCCGCGTGCGCGCACCGGCGAGGGATTGACGCAGGCCTCCGAGATCTTCTCCCCGCTTCAGGCATGGCAGGCGCTCGGCCAGCCGACGATCGCGATCAACGCCAACTTCTTCGACGTGCGCGGGCAGACGGGCGGATCGTGGAAGTCGACCGGCTGCAGCTCGCCGCTCGGCGCATACGTCGACAACACCCGCGGGCAGGGCCGGGCCAACACCGCGGTCACCGGCACGGTGGCCTACGCAGGCAAGCAGGGCCTGTCCGGAGGCAATGAGCACTGGAAGGCGTTGTCGACGATGATCCTGCCCGCCGGGGGCGCGCCGTATGTGGTGCCGCCGCGTAACCCGGACGACTACGACGCCGCCACACCGACGATCACGGGCCTGCTCGACAAGGGTGCGCGCTTCGTCGCCGTCGCAGGCATCGGCCTGCTGGCCCCGGGTGACACCGGCCAACTCAACGACGGCGGACCCAGTGCCGCCCGCACCGCGATCGCGTACGCCAAAGGCAAGGACGAGATGTACGTCTTCCAGGGCGGCAGTTACACACCCGACCAGATCCAGGACCTGTTCCGCGGGTTGGGAAGCGACACCGCGGTGCTGCTTGACGGCGGTGGATCGTCGGCGATCGTCCTGCGCCGCGACACCGGCGGCATGTGGGCCGGCGCCGGGGTACCGAAGGGATCGTGCGACACCCGGCAAGTGCTGTGCGACTCGCGCGAGCGCGCCTTGCCGAGCTGGCTCGCGTTCAACTAAAGCGACCTCAGTGCGCTTCGCGCCGCAGCCGCAGTCTGCTCTGCGTAGCCCCCGCCGAAGAGCACTACATGCGCAAGCAGCGGGTAGAGCTGATGGAGTGAGACGCGCCCCCGCCAGCCGTCACGAAGCCGCCGATGAGACTCATAGCCGTCGATCACCGCGTCGAGGAACGGGCACCCGAACAGCGCCAGCATGGCGAGATCGGTCTCGCGGTGGCCGCCGTGTGCCGCCGGGTCGATGAGCACGACACCGTCGGGTGTCCACATCACGTTGCCGCTCCAAAGGTCCCCGTGTAGCCGCGCCGGCTGGTCTTCGTCATCGAAATCGCCCGCAGCGCAGCGGATTATCGCCGCGTCGACGGCCGCTCGCGCGTCCGCATCCAGCTGATCGGCCGCGCGTTCGAGCATCGGCGCCAACCGCTCGGTGCCGTAGAAAGTGCCCCATCGATCGTGACTCGTCAGCGACATCGGCAGCGGTTGGTGCATTGGGCCGAAGAAGCCGCCACCGGTCCACCCCTCGGGCGGAGCGCCGAACGCGTCGGCACCCGCATCATGTGTACGGGCCAGCCGGCGACCGAAGTCGTGCGCGGCCGCGCGGGTGGGCGCGACGGTATGCAAGCGTTGGAGTGTGAGGCTGGCATCGTCGTAGCCGAGGACTTCGGCACACCTCACGCCGCCGTCTTCCGACGAAAGCCATCGCAGTCCAGCGGCTTCGCACGCGAAGAATCCCGCGGGGGCGCAGGCGTTGCGCTTGACGAACTCCGCCATGCCTACGGCTGGCCGGATACCCGGCGCAGCACCCGGTCGCGGACTCTGGTCGGCAGATTGGTCATGACCGCAACCTGGAGCTTGGGGCCGAGACCGACGACATAGCGAGCACGGGGCCGCCGCGCGGTCAGTGCCTCCTCGACGACGGCGGACACCTTCTGCGCGGGCACGGCGATGCGCTGCGACAACGGGATTGTCTTCTTGAATCCCGCGATGTGTCTGGCGTACAGGTCGCGGTGTTCCTGGCTCAGTCCCGCCTCGAGCTCTTCGACCATAGTGTCAGCGGTGCGCCACATGTCGGTGTCGGTCTGCGCCGGCTCGACGATGGCCACCGGAATCCCCCACTGCGCGAGTTCCATCCGCAATGCGTCGGCGGCGGCCTCGAGTGCGAACTTGCTCGCCGCGTACGCACCGACTAGGGGCATCGACATGCGGCCGTTCACACTGGAGATGAAGACGATTCGCCCCTTGGACCTCCGCACGCGTGGTATCACGGCCTGGGTCACAGCCAACGCTCCGATCACGTTGATCTCCAATTGCTTTCGCCACTCGTCGGGGCGCAGGGTCTCCATCGCGCCGCCCACCGCAACACCGGCGTTGTTGACGATCGCGTCCAGTCGTTCGGGCAGCGCCGCGTCCAGAGCCGCGATGTCGTCGGCCGACGTGACATCGAGGATGACCGACGAGATGCGTTGTGGATTGAGCTTGACGACCGCGTCGGCGTCCTGCTGACTGCGCACGCCGGCGATGACGTCCCAGCCCCGATCGGCCAGATGCTCGACGATCGCCTTGCCGATCCCTCGCGATGCGCCGGTGACGAGAACTGATGGCATACAGCGAAGACTAACCCCGCGCCGGGCGCGCGCCGAACCAGAAGATCGCGGCGCTGGTCGCCACCACACCGGCCGCCACGGCGATCACCGGCGCGACGGTGAACCGGGTCATGGTGGCGCCGACCGCGGCGCCCAGGAACAGCGAGAGCACGACGCCATACCTCAGCTTTTGGCGCTCGCCGGTTCCGCCGGCCAGTCGACTGTCGAACCCGAGGCCCGAGATGGTCGTCGTCAGGACCGTGGTGGACAGCTCCTGGATGCCGAACTGGCGGGCCGTCGAGTTCTGGATGCCGAACGTCAGCGCCAGTCCCGCGATCAGAATGAGCTTCCTGTTGTCGTGGTAGTCGAGGACACCGGCGCCCGCCAGAGTCGACAGCGTCAGCAGCATCGCCACCTCCAGCGAGAGCGTGATTCCGAGCCACCGTCGAACGTCGCCGTCGAGGTGTCGGGCCAGCCGGCCGCCGAGCGCGGCGCCCACCACGAAACAGGCGAAGGACACGACCGCGGCGGTGACGTCGACGACTGTTCGGGGCGCCAGCCAGAAGCCGAGGAACACGACGTTACCGGTCATGTTCGCGACGAACACATGGCCGAGTTCGAGCACGCTCACCGCGTCGACGAGTCCCGTCGCGAAGGTCAAGAGCAGCAGTGCGGCGACCGTCAACCGTTGCGACACCGGCGAATCGGCGGCCACGTGCGTGTCCCGTCCTACAGCTGGGGGGTCAGATCCAATGACGTCACGGTCGACATGCGGGTGATCAACCAGTCCGCATCATGGCGCTGCATCGTGAGCCGATACGACAAGTAGCGCAGCGACGGAATGTTCTTCGTCACGGGGCTGGTCGCCACCGAGTTCGTATAGACGATCGCGGTGGCCTCTGTCGGGGTCAGGGTCTCGACCGCCGTCCCCATCACCTGGGTGGTGTTGGTGACCTGTGCCTGCTTGTTGGGCGCGACGATCGCGTCGATGTACTTGCGGTACTCGTTCGCGAAGTCGCCGCCGAGGAAGTGCGCCGACCGATCCGGCAGCGACTCCATGTTGTCGGGCGTGTACGTCCACAGTGTCGAGATCGCGCTCGCCGCCGTGCGCGCCACATCGAGTTTGGTGTCGACGGCCGCGCGGTCGGCGAGGTAGGGCTGCAGGGTGGCACCAGCGAACGCGGCAGCGGCAACGAACAGCACCCCGGCGGCGACCGCGGCGATGATGAGCCGCTTCCCAACCGGCTGGTGCGGCACCAGGATCTGATCTTCCTCGGGTGTAGCGTCGTCCGCTGCGCCGACCGCGTCGGCTGCGTCGGCCTCGGTGGCCGCTGTCTGCACGGTCACGTCTGCGACGGGCTCCGGCGTCTTCGCGGTGCGGCCGGCCTTGCCGACTGGAGTCCGAGGTGCCGGCGTTGTCTCACCGGGTGCCGCGTCTACAGACGGAACTTCCTCGGAAACAGTGCTTTTCGGCTGACGCCGCAGGGAGAACCAGCGCCGGCGAAGGCGCATCCGATGCCGCCGCCGGGGCGCTTGGGCGTCGGTGGTCAGATCACCTGAATCAGCTGGCTGATCTTCCACTGCTGTCCTTCCCTGATTGCCGTTGCGACCCAACGGTTCCCGCTCTCGATCGTCTGCTTGCCGTCGGGCGACTTCGAGGTGACCTTGGTGGCGACCAGGATGTCGGCGCTGCCGTCGTCGTTCCAGCGCTGCACACCGGCATCCACCACCGAACCCTGGGTCGGCTCCGCCTGCGCCACCCGGATGAGGATCTCGTTCTCCTTCTCCTTGAACGTCTTCGCGAAGTCACCGGTGCCCTGAGCCATGATCCGGTCAACGTAGGCGTTGGCGTTGAACGGGTCCAGTGAGGTGTATGCCTTCATGAACTCGCTCACGTATCCCAGCGCGGCCGCGTCGTTGACAGCCGTCCGGTGATCCTTTTCGTGGCTGATCAACATCAGCGTGCCCAACGCACACGCGGCCGCGATCAATGCCGACGCCGCGACGGAGACAACCGCCAAGCCCCAGCGACGCGGCGGTTTCGGCGCCACCTCGAAGAAGTCCTGCTCGTCAGGCTCGAGCTTCCGCCGCGGACTCATCGGCCCGCCGCATTCATCACGGGCCTCTTCAGCACGGTGAGATTGGCGATGCGCCAGTGGCCCTCGCGTGACTTCTCGAACTCGACCCGCACCGTCGCGGTGATGAACTTCAGATTGTTGGGATCAGAGCCACGCTGCCCCTGCAGCGCCACCAGCATCGACGCTGTCGTGGGCGTCGGTTCGGGCATGGGCAGCACGGCGCTGCTCACGGCGAAGTACTCGTTCGAGGTCGCACCCGCCGCCGTGATCGCCCTGCTGCTGGGTGATCAGCTGTTGCCGGTAGCTGTCAGTCGTGAGCTGCTGGGCTCGGGAAAAGTCTTGCTGCAGAGTGTCTTTGTTGAAGCTGAGCATCTGTTCGACGATGCGGGGCCCCTGTTCGGCGATCTGCTGGCGGGCCGTGTCGGTTGCCCGCTCGTGCCGGTAGACCACCAGATAGCTCAGCCCGACGCTCGCTGCACACAACAGCGCCGCCGCTATCAACACGATGGCGGTCACTCGCCGCATGTCACGCTGCGGCGGTGCGACGTCGTGGACCTCGGTGCGCAGCAACAGATCAGCGAAGGTGCGGTTGCGGCGATCCCACAGCGGCCACAGCCACCCGACGAAAAGCGCTGCGGTGTCGAGGAGATGGGCCACGTCGCGCAACAACAGTCGGAGGAGTCCCGCCGGGGAGCCGTCGCGATTACGTACCGCGATGCCGCACAGTCCACGGCCGAGGCTCCACCCCGTGATGGCGGGCAGCAGCCAGCGGTTGGCCGCGGTCGCCACGAAGGTCAGCGCACCCGCGCCGATGAACACCCACCACAGCCAACCTTCGAGCGGCGCCGTCCAGGCCACCAGCGCCAGTGTGGCGATCACCGCGACCGGCAGCAGCACATCGATCGCGAACGCACCCACCCGCTTCGGCCACGAGGCCAACTGCGGCAACGCGTCCGCGTCGGTGGCCGACGCGGAGATCTCGGAGTCGAGCACAGCCGTCACGACGAGGTGACCTGATCCAGTTTGGCCACCTTGTACGTGCCCTCATCGGGCGCCATCTGTACCCGCAGGCGGTACCCCTGTTCCTGATCGGCGGTGTCGGAGTTGGTCACCTTCACCCGCACCGCGACCAGGATCTCGAAGGAACCGTCGTCGTTGCGCTTCTCGACCGCCGCCCGCATATCGGACACCTGCACCTTGACGTTGGCGGCCTGGTAGGCATCGACGAGCACCCCACTGTAGAGGCTGGCCTGTGCGCCGAAGTCACCCGTTGAGCACTGGATGATCTTCGCCTGTGCCGCGCTCATCGCCGCGGTGTCGGGCGCATGCGTGGCGGCGACGCAATCCTTTGCGGCCCCCAGTGCGGCAGCTTCGGCGCGGGCGATGTCCTCACTCTGTTGATGGGACCGTAGGGCCAGGTAGCCGCCGACCGCACCCCCGGCGGCCAGTACCAACAGCGCGGCGCAGATCGCGGCTGCCATGCCGCGCCCGATCCGGGACGGGCGGCGCGCGTCGCCGGCTTCGCCGTCAGCCTCGTGAATCGGTCGACTGCTCGGCGGTGGCTTCTTCGGTTTGCTCTTCTGGGGATACTGCTAACGCATCGTCGGGCGCAGAATCAGCATCGGTGGGGTTCAGCTGGCTGGCGCCAGCATTGCCTTCCATCCGTCGTCTCCTGGGTTATTCGAATTGCTGACGTTGTACCTGACGCCGTCAGGCCCCACTACCTGACCGCTGGTCGGGCTGTACACCGCCGTAGAGCCGGGTGGCCCTGCTGCCGGAGTGTAGATGCAGGGGTTGGGCTGTTGTCCACTGCAGCTGACCGAGCCGGACCCCGGCGGGCTCAGCGGGTCGCTGATCGGCGCCGTGTCGTTCGGCGGGGGCAACTGGTCCGCAGGCGCCGGATTCATCCCGTTGTTGACCGTCGGCGCCGGGATCACCCCGCGACCGGGGTTGACGCCTTGATCGCAGCGCGCACCCGGCGCCGGGCACGACAGCACCTGGTTCGGGTCGCCGTACCACGGGTTGGTGCCCAGCGGCACGTAGGGTTCGTTGCTGCGGCACTCCATCGGGGTGGCGGCGCGCTTACCCGGCACATCGACGCACGGATAGTTGCGCGCACCGCGAACGACGTTGGCCTGGTAATCCTTCGGGATCTTGCAGTAGGTGCCGCGGGGCAACGGCTTCATGCTGGTGTCCGCGGGCGAGCGCCATTCGGACGCCGGCAGGAAACCGGTCAGGCACGGCGGCGGCTGGTTGATCGACAGCGCGAGCGGCAGCTGACCGACGTCCTCGAAGAGCGTGCCCGCCTGGCTGGCGGCCGCGCCCTGCGGGAGGATGACCAGCGTCTGCTCGAGACCCTTGTTGTAGCGCTTGAGCATGTCGATGACGACCGCCAGGTTCGCCAGCGTCTGCGGCAGCGAGTCGCGCACGCCGCTGAACACGTTGTTCACCTGGTCGAGCGTCGGCGCCGCCTGCTCCAGACCGCTGCGCAACGCCGCATCCTGCTCGGCCGACTGCGAGGCGATGATGTTCAGATTGCGCGACCACTGCTCGATGTTGTCGCCGGACTGCACCTGGCTGTTCAGGATCGGCGCCGAGTTGGCGATGATGTCGTTCACCTGCGGCAGGTTGTCCTTGAAGCCCTGCGGCCACGACCGTGGTCGAGTCGACCAGGCGCTGCAACGCCGGGCCCAATCCGCCCACCGCCTTTGACGTTTCGGTGAGCAGTGTGTCGATCTTCTCCTTCGGCAGCACGGCAAGGCCTTGCTCGGCCGCATCGATCGCGGGCCCGACCTCGCTCGGCACTGTGCTGTCGGTGATGGTCGCGCCGGAGTTGAAGTACTGACCTGGGTTGCCCGTCGAGACCAGGTCCAGGTACTGCTCACCGATGGCCGACACCGAATGCACGTTCGCCGACGCGTCAACCGGGATCTTGTAACGGCTGTCGATGCTCATCGTGGCCCGCGCCCCGTGCTCTGTGGGCTCGACCGCGGTGACCTTGCCGATCTGCGTGCCGCGATACGTGACGTTCGCAGTCGCATACAGACCACCGGAGCGCGGAAGGTCGGCATACAACTTGTACTGCCCGATGCCGGCCACGCTGGGCAGCTTGAGGTAGTACCAGCCCAGCACGACCACCGCGATGATGGTCAGGATGGCGAACACAATCAGCTGAATCTTGACGAACCTGGTCAGCACTGCTCACTCACCCCTTTCCACCAGCGGTCCGCCCGGCACGTTGTGCGGGTTCGGCGTGAACCGCACATCCGGGATCATCGTCGCCGGGTCGCGGCCCCAGGCCTGTTCGAGCGCACGCAACATGCCCGAGACTCCGGTGCCCGACAGGATGCTGTTGTCGATTCCGGACAGTGTCAGGTCAACCGTCAGCGACGCGTTCAGATAGTCACCGCGCACCACCTTCGGCACGTTCTCGATGGAGAAAGGTGCGGTGAGCATCAGCTTGAGCGCACCGATCAGATACGGCGAGGCCCGGCCCAACTGCTTGAGCGGACGCTGCAGATTCTGCAGGTTCGTGTGCAGGTTGGCGCTCGACGGGGCGAGCGCGTCGTCGGCCGCCTTGCTCACCCGACCGAGGGCGACGGTGGCGTCGGCGAACAAGTCACGAGTGTCGGCGAAATGCTTGATCAGCGGCGGGAACTCGGTGAGCACCCGGTCGAGCGTCTCGTTGCGCTGGCCGACGACCGCCAACAGCCGGTTGGTCGAATCGATCGCGCGGGTGATGTCCTGAGTCTGCTTGTTCAGCTCGTCGGTAAACGTGTTCAGTCGGTTCAGGAACTCCCTGATCTGGTCGGCGCGGCCGTTGAGCACATTGAAGATCTCGGTCTGGATCGTCTCGAGATTCTGCACGCCACCGCCACGCAGAATCGTCGCGATGCTGGCCAGTACCCGCTCGGTGGTGGGGAAGGCCGAGGCGTTCTTCAGTGGAATGGTGTCGCCGCTGCGCAACTGTCCCTGCGGATCCGGCGGCGGCATCAACTCGACGTGCTGCGAGCCGAGGAGGCTGGTCTGCCCGATCTTGGCCAACGCGTTCGACGGCAGCTTCAGGTTCGGCTGCACATCCAGAGTCAGGGTGGCGATCCAGTTCTTGAGCTCGATCGCCCGTACGCGCCCGACGAAGACATCGGCCACCCGCACGCGGCTGTTCACGTTGAGCGCCAACGTATCCGGCATCTGCACGTAAATCGTCATCCGGTCGGAACCGGTGCCCGGGCCGCCGGGAAGCGCGACGTTGGATATGCCCTTCCACGACCCGCATGAACTCAGCACGAGCGCGACCATGGTCAGCGCAGCGGTGCGAACCGCGAACCGGCTCCATGTGCGCTTCATGGTCGGTACCTTCTGTTCTTCGCGCAAGCGGCTCATCACCACTTTTCGTCGTGCCCGCATCATCCACCTGCCTCAGCCGGTAGCGGTGGTCCCGCCGGCGCGGCCGGGGCCGGGCCTGCCGGGCCAGGGCCGGGGTTGGCAGCGGGTGCGCTCATCGGCGAGCCACCCGGGTCACCCGGGATGACACCGGGCGCGGGGCCTGGCGGCGGTCCTGGCTGCGGGTACCACGGTGGCGGCAGCGGGCTGTTCTCGGTGTAGGCGTCCGGCGGGCCGGCCTGGTGCGGGCCACCGAAGGTCGGCGGCGCGTCCGGGTAGGCGCAGTCGGGGCCACCCATCAGTTCCGCCAGGCACTCCGGGAACATCATGTTGGCGGTGAACGGCTGCACGTCGATGCCCTGCATGCCCGGTGCGGTGACCCAGCCCTGCTCGTGGTTGCCGTGCGAGAACAAGGTGTCGCGGGACCAGATGCCCGGCACGGTGGTGTCCTTGTATCCAGGCGGCGGCTGCAACCGCGGCTCGGAATAGGCGACCTGCTTGGGCAGCGTCATCGCCGAGCTGAACTGGTTGAGGCCGAACGGCGGGTAGTTGAACTTGATCGCATCGAGGATGGGCGCCAGATACTGTGCGCACATCTCCGCCGACTCCTGATAGCCCAACCGGCTGCCGGCCTGAATCGCGCTGCAGACGAACTGAATTGGGTTGGCGAAGTTGTTGATCACCGGGATGCCCATCACGCCGCCGGTGACCGGCGAGATGATGTTCATCAGGTTCGCCCCGAGCGTGGGGAACACGTGCAGCGCGGTTTCCAGACCGTTGAGGGGATCGGGCTGCAGGATCGCGTTCGTCGTGTTCGCGAGGTTGTCGATGTCGTGAGTGAGCACCTCGGAGTTCTTGTCCAGGAACTGGCGGGTGGTGCCCAGCAACTGGTTGAGGTCCTTGAGTGCGTTCGAAACTTCGCGGTCGGTGTTGGTGAACGAGTTGGTGAACGTCGCGAGGTCGCGGTTCAGCGCCACGAACTGCTGGTCGCTCTGGTACAGCGCGTTGACGAACAGCGCCAGAGACTTGATGACGCCGAAGAAGTCGCCGCGGCCCTCGTTCAACGTGAACAGGGCTTCCGACAGGCCGTTCAAGCGTCTTGTTCAGCTGCTCGCCTTTGCCGGCGAACCCGTCGGCGGCCGACTCGATGATGTCGCCGAACGGTCCCTTGGGCTGTTCGGGTGTCGGACCCAGGTCGCGCAGGATGCGATTGATGGAGTCACGCAGTTGGTCGTACTCGACGGGCACCTGGGTGCGGTCGATCGGGATGGTCGCGCCGTCCTCCATCACCGGCCCGCCCGTGTACGGCGGAGACAGCTGAATGGTGCGCGATGCCACCAGGCTGGGGTTGAGGATCGACGCCGTGGCGTTCGCGGGGACCTTGAACTTCTTTTCGTAGCTGAAGGTGACCTTCATCTTGTCGCCGGCAGGCTCGATGCTGTCGATCGAGCCCACCTTGACACCCATGATCTGGATCTTGTCGCCGGGATAGAGCGCAAGCGTCTCGGGGAAATAGGCGACGACCGTGTTGTTCGTCAGCTTCTTGTACAGGTTCTACCCCACCAGGGCAGCGACCAACGCCAGCACCACGATCAGCGCGCCGATGATCACCGTTGCGCGAGAAAACTTCGGCATCTTCAGGTTTCGAACGTTGAAGATCGTCGTCATCAGTTGGGCCCCTGTCCCTGCGATAGCGGCGGCAGGAATGGCGGATTACCCGGCAGCGGCGGTGTGCCTGCGGGCCCGGCGTCCGGTCCCGGTCCTGGCGGTGGCGGCGGTCCGTTCAAAGCCGGCGGCAGCGGTGCGATGCCGGGCGTGAAGTCCGGCCCCTCCGGAGGCAGCGGGCCCACCGGCACCGTGCGCGCGCCGGGCGGCGCGGGCGGTAGCGGCGCCGGCACTCCCGGCATATCCGGCGGCAACTGGCCGGGGATGGCCGCGGCCGGAACACCTGGGGTGAAGCCGGGGCCGTTCGGGTTCGGATCGGACGTCACGACGTCGGGCGGCCCGTACTCGGGGCCGCCGAACGGTCCCTGCGTCAGCGCGGCGCATGGCAGCGGGTCGCCGGGTCGTGGCAGGCCCTCTGGAACAGCGGGCGTGTACGAGCACGGGGAGCCCTTGAGGATGCCGGGGCCGGGATGCTCCGGGGTGCCTTCCAGGATCGCTGGTCCCGGTGCAGGCGCGCCGTTGGGGAACCGCGCACCGTTCGGATCGGGGAAGCGACCCGCGGGCAGGCCCGCGTCGCCCCAGAACTTCTCCGGGTCGATGCCGCGCTTCTTGAATGCGGCATCGATGAACGGCTGCAGGATCTGACCCGGCAGCAGGTTCACCAGCATCACCTTGAAGTACGGGCCGGAGGCGACCGCCTCACCCAGCGAGGCCACGAAGCTCGCGACCGTGGTGAGCGTGTCCATCAGATCGCCGCGGCGTTCGTTGAGCACGTCGCTGACCACCCTCAGCTGCTCGAGCACGCGGTTGAGATTCGGGTTGTCGTCGATGAATCCCTTGACCTGCTCTGAGAATTCGGAGACCCGCTCGAGCAGCATGCTGACCGCGTAGTTGCGTTGGTTGATCGCGCCGAGCAAGGTTTGGGCGTTGACGAGCAACTGGTTGATCTGCTCGCTGCGGCTGCCGAGGATGCCGGCGATCTTGTTGGCGTTGGCCAACAGTTGCTTGATCTGGTCGTCGCGCTTGCCGATGGTGTCGGAGAACCGTGCCACGCCGTCGAGTGCGGCGCTGAGGTGCGGATAGGTCTGGTCGATGGTTTCCGACAGCACGTTCAGCGACTTCTTCACCGTCTGGGTGTCCCAGTTCGACGCCGACTTGGTCACGTCGAAGAACGCGTCATAGATCTGGTATGGCGTAGTGGTCTGGCCCAGCGGCAGAACTCCGTTGGCGCGCAAAGCTTTCGTTCCACGCGGCTCGATCTCGATGTTGCGCCGACCCAGGATCGTGTCCGTGCGGATCGCGGCCCGGCTCTCGGTGCCGATCTCGGTGCCGTTGAGCGAATATCCGATCTTGACCTTGTCGCCTTCGATCTCCATGCTGCGCACCTTGCCGACGTCAACCCCGGCGATACGCACCTTGTCGCCCGCCCCGATGCCGCCGGTATCGGAGAACTCTGCGTAGTAGGTCGGCGTCGCAAACAGCATCGGCACGCTGCCGATGCTCTGCCCGACACCGATCACCAGGATCACCACGAGGATGCCCAGCAAGCCGTTGCGGACCCGGTTCGTTCCCTCCAGAGTTCTCATTGCGGCGAGCACCTACCCGAGGGCTGGCTGAAGAGCTTCACGGTGCGCACGGGCCCGCCGGGCTGCAGCCCGTTCATGCGGATCGAGATATCGCACGAGTAGAAGTTGAAGAAGTCGCCGTAGATACCGCCGGCACGTCCGATGATCTTGAACGCGGTCGGCAGTCGCAGCAGGATGTCGTTCAACTTGTCCTTCTGATCGACCAGCGGCTGTTGGACGCCATCGAGGTAGGCGATCGTGCCCTGCAGCAGTGGGCGGTTGTCGGCGAGCAGGTCGCCGACTGTTCCGGCCGCGTTGCTGATGTCGGCGACGGAGTTCGCGATCGGATCGGCCCGGTTCTTCAGACCGGTGATCAGCTTCTCGAAGTCCTGCACAGTCTGGTCGAACTGCGCCTGATGCTTGACCGTCGTGTCGAGCACTGTGTTGAGGTTGCGGATCACCTCGCCGATCGCCTGATCACGGTCCGCCAGTTGCGAGGTCAGCGACGCGGTCTGGTCGAGGATGTCGTTGATGGTGCCGCCCTGGCCCTGGAAGATCGTGATGATCGACTGGGCGATGACGTTGACCTTGTCGGGGTCCAGGGAGCGGAACACCGGCCGGAAGCCGCCGATCAAGGCGTCGAGGTCGAGTGCGGGCTCGGTGCGTTCGACCGGAATGGTGCCGCCTGCGGGTAACCGCTTGTCGCTGTCGCCGCGCTTGAGTTCCAGGTACCGGTCGCCGATCAGGTTGAGGTAGCGCACCGAGGCGGTGGTTCCCTCGAACATCGGCAACGAGCGGTCGACGTTGAAGTCGACCTTGGCCTGCGAACCGCCGTTGATCAGTTCGATGTTGGAGACCTTGCCGACCTCTACACCGGAGGCACGGACGAACTGCCCCGACCGAAGCCCGCTGACGTTGGAGAAGATCGCCGAATACCCGGTGGTGCGGTCGAAGCGCATCTGACCGAAGACGACGATGATGATCGCCGTGAACAGCAGCAGCACCAGGGAGAAGATGCCGAGCTTGATAGCGGTACCGGTGATTTTCATGGGTTGATCGTGTTCTCCCCAATCTGGCGTCCCCAGACGTACTCGATCAGGATCGGCTGGCCCAGCTCGAAGTGGTTGTACGGCGCGATCGATGCGCCGTCGTCCATGACGAGGTAGGGCGCGGGCCACAGGTCACGGGTGATGGGCTGCCAGCAGCCGGGCCGGCCCTCGGGGCCGCCGCGGGCGTTCACGCGAGGCAGGTTGTCCGGATACACGTACGGGTTACCCGCGCCCATCAGCTCCGACAGCGTCCGCAGGGAGTAACCGTTGCCGCCCAGCGAGGCCGCGACCTTGGGCTCGACGTCGTGGAAGTTGCGGATCGTGCAGAACAGCGCCGGGCTGTACTCGTCGAGCGTCTTGGATGTGACGACCAGGTCCTGGGTGCCGCGCACCAGGTAGGGGGCGCTGCGTTCGAAGATGTCGCCGCCGGTGTTGCCGAATCCGACGGCAGCCATCAGCGCCTGGTCGATGTTCCCCTGTTCCTGGTTCAGGGTGCGGGCGGTGGTGACCGCGTTCTCCAGGCCGTCGAACAGGTCGGGCGCAGCGTTGGCGTACACGTCACCGAGGTCGGCCAACAGCTGATTGTCCTGGCGGATCTGAGGCATCTGCGGGTTGATGTCGCCGAGGATTTCGTTGCCGTGGACGATCGACTGCCCGAACTTGTCGCCCAGTCCGTCCAGCGCCTCGGCGGTGGCCGACAGTGTCTGGTTCAGCTTGATCGGATCCACCTGCTGCGCGACATCCACCACCGTCTCGAACAGCGTGTTGAACTCGGTGGTCACGGATGACGCATCGATCACATCGCTGGCTGTAATCCGTTGCGGAGGCAGGATTTTTCGGCGTTGTGAAAGAGATGTACTTGTTACCGAACACCGTGGTGGCCTGGATGTTGGCCTCGACGTTCTTCGGAATCAGATCCAGGTACTTGCGGTTCACCTCGAGCGTGAGCTTGGCGTGCGGCTCCCCACCGATGTCAACCGCGTCGACGGAGCCGACCCGGCCGATCTCGACACCGTTGTAGGTGACCTTCGCACCGGGGTCCATCGACAGTCCTGCGCGCGCGGAGATCATCGTCAGCTTCTCCCGATTGAGGAAGTCGCCACGGAACTGCAAGTAGACGAACACCAGGATGGCGACGGTCAGCAGCGCCAGCACCAACCCGATGAACTTGTATGGCGGTTCGCGTCTCGTGTTGAGCGGTGCGGTCATGGCGCTACACCGTGAGGTTGAAGTTCGGGTCGACGCCGTAGAGCGCCAACGCAACGAACAGAACCACCATCACGACCGCCACCAATGAGGCACGCATCGCCCGGCCGACGGCCTCGCCCACACCCACCGGTCCGCCGCTGGCGAAATACCCGTAATAGCAGTGATTGACCATCACGATCACGGAGATGATCACCGCATCCATGAACGACCAGAACACGTCGCCAGGCCGCAGGAAGGTCTGGAAATAGTGCTCATAGGTGCCGGTCGACTGACCGTAGAAGAGTGTGGTGGTCACCTGGCCCGACAGGAAGGACAGGATCATCGCCATCGCGTAAAGCGGGATGATCACGACGAACCCGGCCAGGATGCGCGTCGACACCAGGTATGAGATCGACTTGATGCCCATCACCTCGAGGGCGTCGATCTCCTCGCTGATCCGCATGGCGCCTAGCTCGGCCGTGGCGCCGGCGCCGACTACCGCGGCCAACGCCACACCGGACACCAGCGGCGCGGCCGACCGCACGTTGATCATCGCGGCGAAGAAGCCGGTGAACGCCTCGACACCGATATTGCCGAGCGACGCGAAGCCCTGGATGGCGACCAGCGACGACCCGGAGAGGCTGACGAAGCCGACGATCGCGAGGTGCCGCCGATGACGGCCATCGCGCCGGTGCCCATGCCGATCTCGGCGATCAGCCGCAGCGTTTCCTTGCGGTAGTAGCGCAACGCGTGACCGATCGAGCCGATCGCGGTGACCACGAACCACGCGACGTGGCCGACGCTGTCGAGGAAACGGGTCGGGATGGTGACGAGCTCTGAACCGCGCGAGAACGCCCGCGGGAATCGAGAACGCAGGACCTGGGTCGTCGACATGTCAGTTCCCCGTTCCGAACCGGACACCGATCGTGGTCAGCACCACATTGACGGCGAACAGGGCGATCACGCACAGCACCAGCGTCTCGTTGACGGCGGTGCCCACACCTTTGGCGCCGCCGGAGACGGTCAGGCCGCGATAACAGCCGACCAGACCGGCGATCAGGCCGAATGTCCCGGCCTTGATGATGGAGATCAGGACTTCGGGCAGCCCGGTGATCAGGGTGAGCGTGGAGACATAGGCGCCCGCGGAGACGTTCTGCAGATAGACGCCGAAGATGAAGCCGCCGACCAGGCCGATGGTGACCACGGCGCCGTTGAGCAACAGGGCGACGAATGTCGAGGCGACCACGCGGGGCACCACCAGCCGGTGGATCGGGTCGATCCCGAGGACCTCGAGCGCGTCGATCTCTTCGCGGATGGTGCGCGCGCCGAGGTCGGCGCAGATGGCCGTCGAGCCCGGCGCCGGCCACCACGAGCACCGTCACCAGGGGGCCGAGCTGGGTGACGGCGCCGATCGCCGCGCCGGCGCCGGAGACGTCAGCGGCGCCGAACTCGGCCAGCAGGATGTTGAGAATGAAGATCAGGAGCACGGTCAGCGGTGTGGACACCGCGAGGGTTGGCAGGAACGACACCCGCAACAGGAACCAGCTCTGCAGGATGAACTCGCGCCATTGGAAAGGGGCGCAGCAGGGCCTTTCCGGTCAGGACGCACATGCGCGTGAAGCCGCCGACCGCCTCGAGAGCGGGCCTGCGTCTGATCGCGGACGTAATCGACGACCCCGGCTGACGTCGTCACCTGTGCACTCCCACGACGAAGCGCCTGTCGCGGCGCAGCGGCAGAGCCTGTCGCACGCCCCCTCCTTGCCCCGAACCCGTGGTTGTGACCGGCGTCTCCCTACTCGCGGGTAGTAAGACGGACCACAGGACTGTACCCGATGCTGTATCCCCCGTGCACCGCATCCGCAGGATTGAGCCATTAACCGTTAGCAAACTCACACCCATTCCGCTAAATGTCTTGTGCGCCAGCAGAAACCGTTGGCGGAGTGGAACTTTCGCCGGCGTCAATCTCTTTGCCGGCCCCGAAACGCGCCCGCAGTTCAGTCTTGAGTACTTTGCCGGCGGGGTTGCGCGGCAGGGCGTCGACGACCTCGAGGGCCTTCGGATGCTTGTACCGCGCCAGCCGCTCGGTGAGGAATCCGTCAAGATCGGACAGTGTGACGCCGCTATCCGTGCCGTCGGATCCGAGTGCCACGACGGCGACGGGTACTTCGCCCCACTTCTCGTCCGGGCGTCCGATCACCGCCACCTCGGCGATAGCCGGGTGGCCGGCCAGGACGTTCTCCACCTCCGCGCAGTAGATGTTCTCTCCGCCGGAGATGATCATGTCCTTCTTGCGGTCGACGACCCAGACGTAGCCCTCCTCGTCCTGGCGGACCAGGTCGCCGGAGTGGAACCAGCCGCCGGCGAACGCCTCGGCGGTGGCCTTCGGGTTGTTCCAGTAACCCGCCATCAAGGTGGGCGCCCGGTAGACGATCTCGCCGACCTCGCCGACCGCTACGTCGTTCATGTTGTCGTCGACGACGCGCGCGGCCACCGTCGGAATGACTTTGCCGACCGAGCCGAGTTTACGAATTGCGTCCTGCGCCAACAACATACAGGTCACCGGCGACATCTCGGTCTGGCCGAAGGCGGCGTAGATCTGGGCGTCCGGGGAACGTGTCGATCATGTCGCGCAACACTGTGTCAGACGCAGGTGCGGCACCCCAGGACAGGGTCCGCAGCGCCAGTCTCCGCGGCTTGGCACGCTGCTCCGCGCACACCACCTGCCATTGGGCGGGCACCAGGAACATCGAGGTGACCTTTTCGGCCTCCAGGACGTCGAGGAGAGCTCCGGGGTCGAAGGCACCCAGCGGATAGACGACCACGGGCAGTCCGAGCTGCAGGGAGCTGATCGTGTTGCCGACGCCGGCGATGTGGAACAGCGGCACCCCGATGAAGCCGACGTCCGTGGCCTCGGGCCGCATCGTCAGCAGGTTCGTCATCGCCTGTCCGGCGATGTTGGCGTGGGTGAGCACCGCGCCCTTGGGGTGGCCGGTGGTGCCCGAGGTGTACATGATCAGCGCCGGCGAGTCGTTGGGGATGTCGACCACCGGGGCCGGAGCCTGTTCGGCGAGCAACTCGTCGTAGTCGAGCACACGCTCGTCGGCGGCGCCGGCCACGATGACGGTCTGCAGGGTCGGCTCCAGCTCGCGGACGGCCACCGCGACCTTGGCGAGCACGGACTCGGTGATCACCACCGCGGCCTGGCAGTCACTGACCAGGAAGGCGACTTCGGGCGGGGTCATCCGGAAGTTGACCGGCACGGCGATGGCGCCGAGCTTGTTGACCGCCAGAAACGACTCGATGAATTCGGGGCGGTTGAGCATCAGGATCAGCACGCGATCGCCGAACGCGACTCCGCGCCGGCTGAGCGCGCCGGCGAGTGCGGTCACGCGACGGTCGAGTTCACCCCACGTCGTGGTGTGGCCGAGGAAGCGAAGAGCGGTGGTGTCGGGCTGCATCATCGCGTGCCGCGCCAGTTGGTTCGTCCAGTTCTGCCGGCGCGACAGGTATGGCTGCGCGGTGGGGTCCGGCATCAAGGGGGAAGTCAACAGCGAGTGCTCCTCCCGTGGCCACGCGGGGGCCCACTGCCTGGGTTGCGCGTCGTTGATATGTGATCAAACATGGTGTTGCCCCGGTCACACTATGGCCTCGGCGGCTCGGGTACAACCCCACGCCAACAGACCGGAGAGTCCAGTGAACGCACCCGCCGGACCTCGAGCGAGGCCACGACCTGCGGTCCGCCGCGAACAGCTATCCGACGAGGTCGCCGGGCGCCTTCGCGCCGACATCATGACCGGTGCGCTGAGGCCCGGCACCTACATCCGGCTCGACGAGACCGCGGCGCAACTCGGGGTGAGCATCACGCCCGTGCGGGAGGCGCTGCGGACGCTGCGTGGCGAGGGCATGGTGGCGCTCGAACCTCATCGCGGTCACGTCGTGGTGCCGCTTACCCGAGGTGACGTCGAGGACATCTTCTGGCTGCAGGCCGCGATCGCCAAGGAGTTGGCGGCCACCGCCGTCGAGCGGATCACCGAGGCCGAGATCGACGAGCTGGACCGGCTCAACGAGGGGTTGGCCGCGGCCGTCGATGCCGGCGACGTCGGCGCGATCACCTCCGCGGAGTTCGCCTTCCATCGTGCGTTCAACCGGTCCACCGGCCGGATCAAGCTGGCGTGGTTTCTGCTCCACGTCGCACGGTATCTGCCTGGGCAGATCTACGCGGGTGACCCGCAGTGGGGCCTGTCAGCGGTGCGCGGCCATCGCGATCTGATCGCGGCATTGCGGCGGCGAGACGTCGCAACGGTGGTCGGGCTGACCGGCGGTGAGTTCACCGACGGTGCGCAGCGGCTCATCGCTCGTCTCGACGAGACGGGGCTCTGGAGCTGACACACCAAATCGGTCCGCCACCGTTCCGACCGAGCCCAGCACCGCTTGATGCGCTAACGGCAACGACATCGTCGGCCCGTAGCAATCTGCTACGCTCTGTTGCAGATCGCTACATTTGGAGGGGCGATGGCTGAGACCGCCGATCGGGTGACCCGATTCGCCGCCGACCTGTTCGACAGCGCGGCGGCCGAGGGTGCGCGCCAGAGCCGCTCGGCCAAGCAGCAACTCGACCACTGGGCCCGCGTCGGGCGCGCGGTGTCCAGCCGGCACAGCGCGGCCCGCCGCAAGGTGGAGGCCGCCCTGACCGGCGAGCTGGAGCTGACCGAACTGTCCGAGGAAGAAGGCGTGGTGTTCAACGCCGAGATCTCCGCGGCGATCCAGGAGAACCTCGCGGGCACCGACTACGGCCGGGTGCTGGCCGGGCGCGGCATCACCACCGTCGACGTCAACGACAAGGGCGAGATCGTCGAGCACCGACCTGACGGCAGCTCGGTCGTGGTGCGCGGCCGGTGAGAAGATCTGAAACGGAATCCCACGCTGTCACCACGCCGTGAACCGGCTCGACCTCGTCGCCGGTCCCAACGGCGCGGGCAAGTCCACCTTCGTTGAGCTCACCCTCGCGCCGCTGCTGAAGACCAGCGTGTTCGTCAACGCCGACGAGATCGCCACACAGCGCTGGCCGCAGGACCCGTCGGCGCACGCATACGAGGCGGCGCGCATCGCCGCGCAGACACGCGAAACAGCTCATCGGGCTGGGCCGGCCGTTCATCGCCGAGACGGTGTTCTCCCATCCGTCCAAGCTCGAGCTGATCGACACCGCGCACGCCGCGGGTTACACCGTGGTGCTGCATGTGCTGCTGATCCCCGAAGAGCTGGCGGTGGCGCGCGTGGTCTACCGCGTGCGCGCTGGCGGACATTCGGTGCCCGAGAACAAGATTCGCGGGCGCTACCACCGCGTGTGGGCACTGCTGGCCGAGGCGATCGGCCGCTGCGACCAAGCCACCGTCTACGACAACAGCGGCATCACAGGCCCGCGCATCGTCGCCCAGATGACCGACGGGTTCATCGTCGGCTCCACCGACTGGCCGGCGTGGACACCGCAGACGCTGCAGTCGCGTTGGCCCGCCTGAGGTGCTTATCGCTCGCCTGTCGACGATTGTCGCCTCGCCATCGACTACGAGCCCGACAGCTGATTCACGTGTCCGGTGAAAGATAGGTTCGGCGCGCCGCCGACCGTCGTGCACGTGGTCGTCGCGATGCGGCGGTCCTTTCCGTCCAGGGCTGCGGTCATCGCGCTGATCTGCGTCGGCCCGGTTCCGCCGTGCCAGAGCAGCCAGTGCACCGGGTCAACCGCGAGCGCGACGCAGCTGGCGCCGGCGCCGGTGACGTTGGTGGAGCCGGTGAGCACGCAGAGCCCGCCGCCGGCGTCGCGGCAGGCGTTCACGGCGCCGACGCTGGCGTCGATGAACGACGAGGCGTTGGTGAAACTGGCCCAGGTTCCGTTGGCCGGCGAGAACGCGATTGCGGCGTAGGCCTCGCCACCCGCAGGGGCCAGCGGCGCGCTCGGCACACCAGGCGCGGGGTTGTTGACGATCGGCTTGGCATTGGCGGTCGCCGCAGCGCCCAGTCCTCCGACCGCGAGGGCGCCAGCGGCGGCGACCATCAGTGTGGCAGCAGTCATCCGCCGGGCGGATGAGTTCTTCTTGGCATACATGGTGTTCTCCTTCAGGTTGTCGCAACCCCTTTGTGGGCTGCTGTCATCTGTTAGGAGCGACGGGCCACCACGATTCCCCCAGTTTTTCGAGAAGTTTTCTTTTGGCTCGTCAGCGGGCAGGCACCTACCGCGGTGCCAACCTCGGAGCGAATTGTTCGCTACGGCGTAGCGCGGGCCCCGAGGCGAGCGAAAGTTTCGCTACGAGGTTGGCATCGACGCACCCGTTCCCGGCCGGAGTTGGTCGGGCTCATCCCCAGGCCTAATCGTGCGAATGCGAATTCGAACGCCCAGTTGTCAGCCCTCGATGCGAGCGTCGAGGTCATGCCGAACGCGAAGCTCCTGCGAGGGACCGAATTGCGGTATGTCCTCACTACCAATCTGTCGGTGCATGGCAGGGCCACGATTTACGAAATGATCGACCTGCTCGCCTACCAGGGCTTCGCCGTCGCCGGGTACGCACCGAAGGTGGTGGCTGACGCGCTGCGCTGGGAGCTACGCCGGGGCCGGGTCCGCCGGCTCCGCCGCGGGCTCTACGGGCCCGGCGAGATGCCGCGCTCCACGGAGCACTACATCCACAAGCAGGTAGTGGAACTCCGTGCGGAGGCCGCGCTCATCACCGGCCGTGACGACGACGCGTTCTGGGACGCCCTGCCTGCCTGACGCTACGTCGCGGCCAGATGCTCGGCGCGCGCCTTCAAGTTGTCGGCCAGATAGTCCAGGGTGTCGGCGATCGCCTTCTTCACCATCTGTTTCGGGATTGGGAGCTTGGTCTCGACATCGAGGTCCACGGTCAGCAGTGACGTCGTCCCGATCGGCACCACCGAAAACTTCTGTTCCTGCTTGTCGAAATGGTCGCCCTGCTGCAGCACCGTGTAGATCTGATCTTCCCCCGGGTAGTACACGGCAGTGATGAACGTGCCGGACTGTCCCTGCACCACGACGTCGAGCCGCAGCTGGCTGGGGCGGCCGTCCTCGTAGCGCGCCAGCACCCAGCAGCCTTTGATCTCATCGTTCCACTGGGGGTACGCCTCGAAGTCGGCGACGATCGACATGATCGCCTCGGCGGGCGCCGCGACCTCGACGGTCTTACTCACGAGGGGCATCGGACGAGCATATCGGGGTCAACCGGTGCGACTGGATACCGCTTCGGGGTCGGCAACCCCGGCACTGCGCAACGAACTCACGATCAACGCCCGCAGTCGACGACCGACCTCGAACTGCTTGCCCGGCAGGGTGCGCGCCACGATGCGCATGTTGACGGTGTCCTTCTCAATACTCTCCACGCCCATCAGTTGCGGCTCATCGAGCAGAAGATCCGGCAGACCGTCGTCGGCCATGGCCGACTCGGACACGTCACGCAACGCATCGGCGACGCGATTGATGTCGGCCGACGTCGGCACCGGCACGTCCACTACGGCGCGTGCCCAATCCTTCGACAGGTTCAGCGATTTCACGATCTGGCCGTTGGGGACGGTGTACATCTCACCGTCACTGGTGCGCAGCTTGGTGACCCGCAGCGTGACGTCCTCCACGGTGCCGCGCGCCGGATCGCCTCCCGCGGAAACCGTCAAGGCCACCAGGTCACCGAAGCCGTACTGCTTCTCGGTGATGATGAAAAAGCCGCTCAACAGGTCCTGCACGATGCGCCGGGCGCCGAAGCCCAGCGCCGCACCCAGCACCGCCGCGGGTGCCACCAGCGAGCCGACGGGCAGGCCGAGCTGATCGGCGATGTCGACCAACACCATGATGTACATAACGGCGATCGTCACCGACGAGATAACCGACGCGACGGCCCGGCGGTGCTTGACGCTTTCCGGGCGCAGCACCGCATCGCCACCATCACCGCGGTCGAGGCGGTTGCTGATTCGCTTCGCAACCCACCGGATCAGCCGCGTCGCGATGAGCGCGAACACCAGCACCAACGCGATGTGCAGTCCTTTTGTCAGCAGCCAATGGCTCAGGGTGTCAAGGTTTACAGACATACCGGCGCATGTCTTCCCGCGTGCGCGGGGGAGTCAAACACTCAAGTGGTCAGTACCACTCGTCACGCATGTCCATCGTGGTGCGATCCAGGCTCTCGAGCAGATCGAGTTGCGGTGCGGTTTTCGGCAGCTCGTAGCGGTAGAAGAACCGGGCGGCCTGCCGCTTGCCGTCGTAGAAATCGCCCGAGCAGCCGTTGCAGGCCACTAGCTGTTCCAACCAGATCCAGGCGACGACGATGTGCCCGAACGCTTCGAGGTAGACGACGCTGTTGGCGAGCGCGGCCTCGATGTTGCCGGAGTTGAACATCGCCGTGGTGATCGCGACCAGCCGCTGCCACGTGCCGCTGAGCTGACCCGCCAACTCCGCAGCCTCGCCGCCGACCGCGCCGGCCGCGTCGACTGTCTGCGTGATGGCCGTGCCCAATGCGACCAGGCTGGCCCCGCCGCGCTGAGTCACCTTGCGGCCCAACAGGTCCAGGCTCTGGATTCCGTGCGTGCCCTCGTGGATCGGGTTGAGCCGGTTGTCGCGGTAGTGCTGCTCGACGTCGTACTCGCGGGTGTAGCCGTACCCGCCGTGCACCTGTATCGCCAGGCTGTTGGCCTCCAGACACCACTGCGACGGCCAGCTCTTGCCGACCGGCGTCAGAATGTCGAGCAGCAGCGCGATTCTGTCGCGTTCCTCGTCCGACTCGGCGCTGTGCTGCAGGTCGACGAGCTTCGCGCAATACAGCAGCAGCGCCATCCCGCCCTCGGCATAAGCCTTCTGCGCCAACAGCATTCGTTTGACGTCCGGGTGATCGATGATCGGGACCTGTGGCGCCGACGGATCCTTGGCCGTCACCGGCCTGCCCTGCGGCCGTTCCCGCGCGTACTGCAGCGACTTGAGGTATCCGGTGTAGCCGAGCGAGACCGCGCCCATCCCGACACCGAGGCGGGCCTCGTTCATCATGTGGAACATGTAGGCCAGCCCGCGGTGCGGCTCACCGACGAGGTAACCGACGGCGCCCGGCCTGCCACCCGGACTGAACTTGCCTTCGCCGAAGTTCAGCACCGTGTTGGTGATGCCCCGCTGGCCCATCTTGTGGTTGAGTCCGGCCAGCACCACGTCATTGCGTTCGCCAAGCGAACCATCTTGTTGCACAAGGTATTTCGGCACAATGAACAGTGAGATGCCTCTGGTGCCCGGCGGCCCGCCGGCAATCTTGGCCAGCACCAGGTTGACGATGTTGTCGGTGAGCTCGTGCTCGGCACCCGAGATCCACATCTTGGAACCGAACAGCCGGTAGCTGCCGTCGTCCTGCGGTTCGGCGCGGGTGAGGATGTCGGCCAGTGACGAGCCGGCCTGCGTCTCGGACAGGGCCATCGTCCCGGAGAACCGGCCGGCCAGCATCGGCCGCATGAACATCTCGATCTGCTCGCGGCTGCCGAACTTCGCCAGCAGGTTGGCGTTGGCGATGGTGAGCATCAGATAGCCGGTTGTGCTGATATTGGCCGCCGAGAACCACGCGAAGGCCGCTTCGGCGACGGTCACCGGAAGTTGCGCCCCGCCGAATTCGCTGTCCATCGACATGCCGATCAGATCGGCCTCGGTGAACGCGTCCAGCGCGGCCTTGACCTCTGCGATGACGGTGACCTTCTCCCCGTCGAAGCTCGGCTCGTTGGCATCGCTGGTCTTGTTGTGCGGGGCGAAGTACCGCGTGGCCAGTTGTTCGGACAGATCCAGGACGGCGTCGAACGTCTCGCGGGAATGCTCGGTGAAGCGTTCCCGCTTGGTCAGCTCGTCGACCCTCAGCCACTCGTAGAGCAGGAAATCGAGATCGCGTCGCGACAGCCAGGTTGGACTTCACGCCTGGCTCGACTGCGTCGTGGCTTGCGCGTCGATGCCCAGCGGCGAGTCGACGCGCACCGACTCGTCGCGGATCAGGCCTCGCAGCAGTGCGGTGCTGAACTCGATGGCAATCTCTTGCGCCGTGCGCCGGCCGTGCGGCCGAAGCCAGCGGTAGGAGCCCAGCGTCATGCCGATGTAGCCGAGGGCGAGCACGTGGGAGTCGCAGTCGTAGAACTCGCCGCTGGCGATGCCGCGATCGATGACGTCGCGCACATGCTCGTAGACCTGCGTCTCCTTTTCGCGGATGTACGCCACCTGGTCCTCGGTGAACCACTCGGTGATGTACGGCCCCTCCTGGAAGTACACCGCCGCGCGCTCGATGTCACCGGCGATGCCGACCAGCAGCCGCCTGGTGAAGTGGTAGATCGTCTCACGTGCTGACGCAGTCGGATCGTCATGCAGCGCGTCCACCGTGGAGTCGGCGGCGCCCTGGTAGATGTCGTAGAGGATCAACGACTTGCTGGCGTAGTAGTGATACACCGTGGCCTTGTTGAGCCCGACCGCATCCGCGACGTCGTCCATCCGGGTGCCGTGGTAGCCGCGCGCGGCGAAGAGCTTGGTGGCGACTGCCAGCAGCTCCTCGCGACGGGACATCCCGTTGGCGGTTTCCCCAGAGGGCACAGACGGCATGGCGACTCACTATATGCAGGCCCGGGGCGTGTGCGGGCGTCAATCAACTGGCTGGTTGGCAGTCTAGGTGTTCGGGGTGTCGCCGCGGTGACGGCGGGTCTAGACTTGCCCGAGTACCGGCTGCTACGCGAGAGGTGATGACGTGGATCCCAACCCCGATTACGACGCGAGCGACGAGCTGGAGTACGGCATGGCCTGGTGGGCCTGGATCCTGCGCGGCGTCTACCCGCCGCCCGCCTATCCCCCGGTCTGATCCTCTCTATCGCCAGTTCCACGTTCCCGCAGTTGCGTGCGCGCACGCTCGATCATCATGCGCGTGTGCATCCCGAGTATTTCGATTCCTGCCCTGCCGCGCCGTGCGGACACCGACATCCGCTCTCGCACCTCCGTGCGCCAGTCGCGGCGAGGCGCCGGTTCGCAGTCGGGTGGCCATTGCATGGGCGGTTCCCGTCTGATCGCCGCGGGCGGCGACCACGGCATGCTGTTCTCCCCGTAGCACTCGCCGCACTTGGGGCAGCTCACTTCGTAGCGCATCGCCTTGGTTTCAGACTCGATGAAGACGTAGTCCGCCATCGTCACGCAACGCGGGCACCGCGCGAGTCCGCGTTCGACCACCATGCTCACGCTCGATATCGTGCGGCCTCGACGGCGCTTCTACGTAGAGGTAAATAAGTCTCGATGCCTGATCGGTGCCGTTTCGAGATCTGCCGCGCTACAGCGCCTTGAGCAACGCGGCCGCCGCACTGCGACGCCTGCCCCGTGGCGTGCGCGCTGCAGCGATCGGGGGTAAGCGCACCGCTTACCGGCGGAGGGGCACGCGGGTCGTCAGAAGGTGGATGGGAGACTTTTCGGATGATCATCGGGATACCGCGCGAATCCCACGCGGGCGAGACGCGCGTCGCCGCCACGCCGCAGACCGTCGGAGCGCTCCTCAAATTGGGCTATTCCGTGGTGGTTGAGTCGGGTGCCGGCGCTGCCTCCAGCTTCGCCGATGCCGCCTACGTCGAGGCCGGCGCCGAGATCGGTGACCCGTGGGCCGCTGACGTCGTACTCAAGGTCAACGCACCCACCGATGAGGAGATCGCGGCAATACGCGACGGCGCGACGCTGGTCAGCCTGATCTCGCCGGCGCTGAACCCGGAACTGGTGGAGAAGTTGTCCGCCCGCCCGATCACGGTGCTGGCGATGGACGCCGTGCCGCGCATCTCGCGAGCGCAGTCGCTGGACGTGCTGTCCTCGATGGCGAACATCGCCGGGTACCGGGCGGTTGTCGAGGCCGCGCACAGCTTCGGGCGGTTCTTCACCGGGCAAGTGACCGCGGCGGGGAAGGTGCCGCCGGCCAAGGTACTCGTCGTCGGCGCCGGCGTTGCCGGTCTGGCCGCCATCGGAGCGGCGGGCAGCCTCGGTGCGATCGTGCGCGCCACCGATCCCCGGCCCGAGGTCGCCGACCAGGTCAAATCTCTTGGTGGTGAATACCTTTCGATCGAATCGGCGGAAACCGAGGTTTCGGCCACCGGCTACGCCAAGGAGATGGGCGACGATTACAAGGCACGCGAGGCTGCGCTGTACGCCGACCAGGCAGGCGACGTCGACATCATCATCACGACCGCGCTGATCCCGGGTAAGCCGGCACCGCGCATCATCACCGCCGAGATGGTCGCGTCGATGAAGCCGGGCAGCGTGATCGTCGACATGGCCGCTTCCAACGGCGGCAATGTCGAGGGCACCGTCAAGGACCAGACGATCGTCACCGACCACGGCGTGACGATCATCGGCTACACCGACCTGGCGGGCCGGCTGCCCGCCACGGCGTCACAGCTGTACGGCACCAACCTGGTCAACCTGCTCAAGCTGCTGACGCCGGAGAAAGACGGTCAGCTCACACTGGACTGGGACGACGTGGTGCAGCGCTCGGTGACGGTCGTCCGCGACGGCGAGACCACCTGGCCGCCGCCGCCCGTGCAGGTGTCGGCGGCGCCGGCCGCTGCGAAGGCTCCGGTCGAGACCAAGCCGGCCAAGGAACATATGAGCACCGCGCGCCGGTTGGGGGTGACCTTCGTCGCCGCGGCAGTGCTCTTCGCGCTGATCGCGCTCTCGCCGGCCGCGTTGCAGGTGCACCTGACCGTGTTCGCGTTGGCCATCGTGATCGGCTACTACGTGATCGGCAATGTGCACCACGCGCTGCACACCCCACTGATGTCGGTGACCAACGCGATCTCCGGGATCATCGTCGTCGGTGCATTGCTGCAGATCGGGCACGGCATCTACACCGGGGGGGTGGTCATCACCTCGCTGGCAACCCTGGCGATCCTGCTCGCCAGCATCAATGTCTTCGGCGGCTTCGCCGTCACCCGCCGCATGCTCGCGATGTTCTCGAGGAGCTAAGAGAATGTTCCACGGAATAAACGTAGAAACCACCGCAACCGCGGCGTACGTCGTCGCGGCCCTGCTGTTCATCCTGGCGCTGGCCGGACTGTCCAAGCACGAAACATCCAGGGCGGGTAACACTTTCGGTATCGCCGGAATGGCCGTCGCCCTGATCGCGACCATCGCGCTGGCGCTGGCCCGGCACATCGAGCCGCTGGGGGTGGCGCTGCTGGCCGGCGCCATGGCCATCGGTGCGGCCATCGGGCTATGGCGCGCCAAGGTCGTGGAGATGACCGGCATGCCCGAGCTGATCGCGCTGCTGCACTCGTTCGTCGGCCTGGCCGCCGTGCTGGTCGGCTGGAACGGCTACCTGCACGTCGAGCGTGATCTCGCCGGATCCGAGGCCGTGCTGCTGCATAACGAGGGCATGCTCGGCATCCACTCGGCCGAGGTCGTCATCGGAATCTTCATCGGCGCCGTGACGTTCACCGGTTCGATCGTCGCCAACCTGAAGCTCTCGGCCCGCATCAAGTCCGCGCCGATGATGCTGCCCGGCAAGAACTTCCTCAACGTCGGCGCGCTCGTGGTCTTCGCGGCGCTCACCGTTTGGTTCGTGATCGACCCGCAGCTGTGGCTGCTGGTGGCGGTCACCGTGCTGGCGCTGCTGCTCGGCTGGCACCTGGTCGCCTCGATCGGCGGCGGCGACATGCCCGTCGTGGTGTCGATGCTCAACAGCTATTCCGGCTGGGCCGCCGCGGCATCGGGCTTCCTGCTGTCCAACGACCTACTCATCGTCACCGGCGCGCTGGTCGGTTCCTCGGGTGCGTACCTGTCCTACATCATGTGCAAGGCGATGAACCGGTCGTTCATCTCGGTGATCGCCGGCGGCTTCGGCATCGAGGCCGGGCCCGCGGACGACAAGGATTACGGCGAGCACCGCGAGATCAACGCCGACGGCGCCGCCGAACTGCTCTCCTCGGCCAGTTCGGTGATCATCACGCCGGGCTACGGCATGGCCGTCGCCCAGGCCCAGTACGGCGTCGCCGACCTGACCCGCAAGCTGCGCGACCGCGGCGTCAACGTCCGGTTCGGAATCCACCCCGTCGCTGGACGCCTACCCGGCCACATGAACGTGCTGCTGGCCGAGGCCAAGGTACCCTACGACATCGTGCTGGAGATGGACGAGATCAACGACGACTTCGACGACACCGACGTCGTGCTGGTCATCGGCGCCAACGACACCGTCAACCCGGCGGCCTCAGAGGACCCGGGTAGTCCGATCGCCGGCATGCCGGTGCTCAAGGTGTGGAACGCCAACAATGTCATCGTCTTCAAGCGGTCCATGGCCTCTGGCTATGCCGGCGTGCAGAACCCGTTGTTCTTCCGGCAGAACACCCAGATGCTGTTCGGTGACGCCAAAGACCGGGTCGACGCGATCAACTCGTCGCTCTCGGTCACCGAGAAGGTTTAGGCCCCCGTGACGGTCGACCGGCTCTTGCCGTCGCAGGAGGCAGAAGACCTCATTGCGCTCACCCGCGATGTGGCCGACAAGGTGCTCGACCCGATCGTCGACGCACACGAAAAGGCTGAAACCTATCCCGAGGGCGTGTTCGGGCAACTCGGCGCCGCGGGGCTGTTGAGCCTGCCGCAGCCCGAGGAGTGGGGTGGCGGCGGTCAGCCCTACGAGGTGTACCTGCAGGTGCTCGAGGAGCTCGCGGCGCGGTGGGCGGCGGTCGCCGTCGCGGTCAGCGTGCACAGCCTGTCGTCGCATCCGCTGCTGGCGTTCGGGACCGACGAGCAGCGGCAGCGTTGGCTGCCCGGCATGCTCTCGGGTGAGCAGATCGGCGCGTACAGCCTGTCGGAACCGCAGGCGGGATCCGACGCGGCGGCCCTGCGGTGCGCGGCCACGAGAGCCGAAGGCGGTTACGTACTCGACGGGTCCAAGGCGTGGATAACTCACGGCGGGCGCGCGGACTTCTACACCTTGTTCGCCCGTACCGGCGAAGGTTCGCGTGGTATCTCCTGCTTCCTGGTGCCCGGCGATCTGTCGGGTCTGAGCTTCGGCAAGCCCGAGGAGAAGATGGGTTTGCACGCCGTTCCGACCACGTCGGCGTTCTACGACCACGCCCACATCGAGGCCGACCGATTGATCGGCGAAGAGGGCCAGGGCCTGCAGATCGCGTTCTCCGCGTTGGATTCCGGCCGGTTGGGCATCGCCGCCGTCGCGACCGGTCTGGCGCAGGCCGCGCTCGACGAAGCGGTGAAGTACGCCAATGAGCGAACGACGTTCGGCCGCAAGATCATCGACCACCAGGGTCTCGGCTTCCTGCTCGCGGACATGGCCGCAGCGGTGGCCAGCGCGCGCGCCACATACTTGGACGCGGCGCGCCGACGCGATGCCGGCCGGCCCTATTCGCAGCAGGCCAGTGTGGCCAAGCTGGTCGCCACCGACGCGGCGATGAAGGTCACCACCGACGCGGTGCAGGTGTTCGGCGGTGTCGGCTACACCCGCGACTACCGCGTCGAGCGCTACATGCGTGAAGCGAAGATCATGCAGATCTTCGAGGGCACCAATCAGATTCAGCGGCTGGTCATTTCACGGGGGCTGATTTCTTAGCGCGAGCCCGGCCCAGACGCGAGCAGACGCAAAACTGCCTAAATAGGGCTCTACTGACATTTCCGTGGGCGGGTTTTTGATCTAGAGAGGCGCACGTCGTTGTCGCTTAAGGTTTCTGGCTTGTCAAGGGTCAGGAACCAAAGGAGCGGGCAACGACGTGCGCAATGTGAGGTTATGGCGTGCGCTGCTGGGTGTCGACCAGCGCACCGTGATCGAGGACATCGAGTTCGAGGAGTTCGAGGAGGAAGAGGCCGACGGCGACACGCTGGTGGTCGCCCGGGTGCGGCCGCGAAGTGGTGTTTCGCGTCGGTGTGGTCGCTGTGGCCGCAGGGCGCCGTGGTATGACCGCGGTGCCGGTCCGCGTCGGTGGCGGGGCCTGGATTGGGGCACGGTGCAGGTGGTGCTGGAGGCCGACGCACCGCGGGTCAACTGCCCCGCCCATGGACCCACCGTGGTAGCGGTGCCATGGGCGCGCCACCATGCTGGGCATACGTTGGCCTTCGATGACACGGTGGCCTGGCTGGCGGTGGCGTGTTCGAAAACCGCTGTCTGCGAACTGATGCGGATCGCCTGGCGCACCGTCGGGGCGATCGTGGCCCGCGTGTGGGCCGACACCGACAAGCGCATCGACAGGTTCGCCGGCCTGTACCGGATCGGGATCGATGAGATTTCCTATAAGCGCCACCACAAGTATTTGACGGTGGTGGTCGACCACGACAGCGGCCGGCTGGTGTGGGCCGCCCCGGGCCGCGACACCGCCACCCTGCGGGGCTTCTTCGATGCACTGGGCGCCCAGCGGTGCGCGCAGATCACCCATGTCTCCGCTGACGCGGCGGATTGGATCAGCGACGTGGTCGCCGAACGCTGCCCGACCGCGATCCGCTGCGCCGATCCGTTTCACGTGGTGGCCTGGGCCACCGAGGCGCTCGATGCCGAGCGGCGCCGCGCCTGGAATGACGCGCGGGCACTGGCCCGCACCGAGGCCAAATGGGGTCGCGGGCGCCCCGGCAAAGATACTGCGCCTCGGCCGGGGCGCGAGCGGGCACGGCGGCTCAAGGGTGCCCGCTACGCGTTGTGGAAGAACCCCGAGGACCTCACCGAACGCCAAACCGCCAAGCTGGCCTGGGTCGCCAAGACCGACCCGCGCTTGCATCGCGCATATCTTCTCAAAGAGGGGCTGCGGCATGTGTTTTCGGTCAAAGGCGAGGAAGGCAAGCAAGCTCTGGACCGGTGGATCTCCTGGGCACGGCGCTGCCGCATCCCGGTATTCGTCGAACTGGCCCGGCGCATCATCAAGCACCGCGAAGCCATCGACGCCGCCCTCGACCACGGCCTGTCCAACGCGTTGATCGAATCCACCAACACCAAGATCCGGCTCCTGACCCGCATCGCGTTCGGATTTCGCTCCCCGCAAGCACTCATCGCCCTAGCCATGCTCGCCCTCGGCGGCCACCGCCCCGCCCTACCCGGCCGAACCAAACACCCACAGATCAGTCAGTAGAGCCCTAAATAGCCGCAAAAAAGGGCAGTTTCACGTCTGCTCGCCGGAGGTGGTGACCGGCTCGGGAGGTGACGTCACGGTCACCTGCGTGCCGTATCCGGGCACGGAGTTGACGTCCATCGAGCCGCCCATCGCATCGAAGCGCGCGAGCAGCGACCCGAGGCCGATGTGTCCGTCGGCGACATACTGCTCGACGATCGCCGGATCGAAACCCTGCCCGTCGTCGGAGATCGTCAGCACGATGCGGTCGCCTTGCCGGGTCAGGCCCATGCGCACGGTCGTGGCGCGGGCGTGTTTGTGAATGTTGGCCAGCAGCTCTCTGGCCGCCCGATACAACAGCTGCTGTGACTCCGGCTTGCCGACATCATCGAGGTGCGCGTCGACTGTGTAGTCACCGCGAGACTCGAACTGCCGCAACAGTTCGCGGACAGCAGGCGTCAGGCCCAGCTGCGCGAGCACCTGGGGATGCAGCTCGGTCACGGTCGAACGCAACTGCGCCGCGGTTTGTTGCAGCGCATCGTGAACTGCCGCGAGTGCGGGGTCGTCACTGCGCTCCCGTATCTCGTCCAGGTCGAGGCGCGCGGCCAGCAGAGTCTGGAGTGGGCCGTCGTGAAGGTGTTCGGCGACCTCTCGGTTGTGTCGTTCGTCGGCCTGCATCGCTTCGGAAACCAATTGGCGGCGTACGTCTTGCAGTTTCGTGACACGGGCCTGGCGCCGCACCAGCACCAGACACAGCGCTGTCGTCGCCACCGCGGCCCACAGCAGGAAGCCGAAGTGGGTGTAGACGATGTCGGGCATGCCGACGGTGTCGTCGCGTTTTGAGTAAACGATCCACACCGCCAGATAGCACAGGGCGGTACCGGTTCCCAGGATCGCAGTCCGCATCGGGCGGTCCTGGAACGCGACGGCTATCGGCAACAGGAAGAACACCGGGAGCAGCGCAGCAGTCGCTCCGCCCGACACCAGGCACAGCACCACCACCACGAGCACGTCGACCGTCGTCGACGTCCAGCCCGCCCAGCGCGGCACGGGACCGCGCAGCACGACGATCAGCCACACCACCGCGGCCGCGGCGTAGAAGCCCAACACCACCTCGTAGACACCGGGCAGCCAGTGGTCGACTTCCCATGTCCACACCAGCAGTCCGATCAGCGCGATCAGCGGCAGGCGTAGGAAGGCGGTGACGCGAACGGGTTCAGCGGCGAAATAGCTCGCGATGCGGTCGAGCACGCTACTCCAGCAGCTTGCGCCGCATCGC
The DNA here is from genome assembly GCA_963793055.1 of uncultured Actinomycetota bacterium. Lineage (GTDB taxonomy): Bacteria > Actinomycetota > Actinomycetes > Mycobacteriales > Mycobacteriaceae > Mycobacterium. The sequence continues at coordinate 86,518 of CAWBYS010000008.1, forward strand.
CTCGGCGACCGCGGCGGCTCGATCGCTCACGCCCAGCTTCTCGTAGAGACGTTGCACGTGGGTCTTGACGGTCGAGGGTGCGAGAAACAGCTCCTTCGCCATCGCGGGGATGCTGCTGCCCGAGGCGATGAGCTTGAGCACCTCACGCTCGCGTGGGCTCAGTACGGGCCCCTCAGGCTCGGCTCGTCTTCGAATCTCGCCCGCCAACCCCGCGGCCAGGCTGGGTGCGACGACATCGCGGCCCTTGGCGCAATCCAGTACCGCGTTGACCAACTCGGATCTGCTCGACTCCTTGGGCAGGAAGCCGGCCGCGCCCTCCTGCAGTGCGCGGTAGACGATCTCGGACTCGTCGTGCGCCGAGATCAGCAGCACCCGCGTCGGCAGCTCGTCGCGCTGGACGGCGGCCGCGACCTCGGCGCCGTCCATCCCGGGCATCCGGTAGTCCAACAGCGCGACCTGCGGCGAGTGCTCGCGGATCGCCTCGAGCGCGCTCAGGCCGTCGTCGGCCTCGGCGACGACGTCGATCGTTCCGCTGGACGTCAGCGCACGAACCACGCCGTCACGGAACATCGGGTGGTCGTCGCCCACAACCACGCGGACCTTTTCGCTGGTCAAGGCGTCATCACGAGATCCAGCTTCCCACACTTTCCTTGACTTTCCGTGGCACGAAATGAGGTTCCAGTACGCGGCGGGCCGGTTTCGCGTGTCACGAGTCGGATCTCGCCGACGTATCGCTGCGTGTCCCCCGATCGGGGGACACGCGATTCCACCGGTGCACCGGCTGATCACCCGACAGACTCGGGCGTCGCGGTGCGCGACAGTAATACCAACGCCGAAACAACCGGCACCAAGACAGAAAACGACAGTCGCACAGGAGAACTCGCAATGAACCGCATCGCCCGCTACATCGCCCTGCCCGCCATCTCGGCCGGCATCCTCGGCGGTGCCGCGCTCGGCCTGGCCGGAATGGCCAGTGCCGGCACCTACTCGCACCACCCGGAGCCCCGCCCCGGCATCGTCGCCGGGCCGACCGTCAGGGCGCAGCCGCCGGCCGGCGCGACTCCGGGTGCCCGCTGGCACCGCGAGCGTCACCGCTGGCACATCGATTTGTCGGGCAACTGAAACGAGCTTCCTCACCGAGGCCCCCTCCGCTGGCACACGGAGGGGGCCTCTCGGTGCGGGTCAGATGCCGTAGGGCGAATTCGAGCCATTGGCTCCTACACTCACATGATGACCCCGAACCCGCTGCATGCGATCTGGTCCAACGTGGCCTCACCTGGGATGAGTACGCCGATTTCGTCGACGAGCGGGGCGCTACCGTCGGTGCGGCGATGCTCGCCGCCGCCGATCTGCAGCCGGGTGACGAGGTGCTCGAACTGGGCTGCGGTCCCGGCGGCGTCGGTTTTGCCGCGGCGGAATCGTGGGACCACGAAGTCAGGTCGTGTTGTCCGACGTGGTGCCCGAGATGACGGCGATCGCGCAGGAGCGCGCACAGCGAGCACGGTTTGCACAATGTCGCGACCCGGGAGCTGGACATGGAGAACATCGACGAGCCGGACTCGTCCTTCGACAAGGTCCTGTGCCGCGAGGCGCTGATGCTCGTCGCCGATCCGCGCGTGGCAGCTCGCGAGACGCTGCGTCTTCTGCGGCCCGGCGGCCGCGCCGTGTTCGCCGTGTGGGGTTACCGGCGGCGAATCCATGGCTGAGCACGTTTGTAGATGCGGTGGGCGCCGCGCTCGGCGCACCCGTCCCGCCCCCGGCGTGCCGGGGCCGTTCTCGCTGTCCGAGGACGGCGCACTCGCGCGAGGTGCTCTCCGATGCCGGCTTCGACGACATCGACGTCGCGAGGTGGCGTGCCCGATGCACGTCGCGTCGTTCGACAATGGTGGACCGTCGTGCCGGCGTTGGCCGGTCCGGTGGCGGCGCTCCTCGGCTCGCTCCCCGATGACGTGACCTCGACGATCCGCGCGAACGCCGAATCGGCTCTGCAAGGGTTCGCGGATGCGAGCGGCTACACGATTCCCGGCGTGAGCCTCGTCGGCGTCGGTCACCACAGCGGGATGTCGACGCCGTAATCGGACTGCGGGCGCGGGCCGAAATAGCGCCGCTGCGACTCGTCGATCCTTACGTCGTTGATGCTGGCTTCGCGCCGTGCCATCAGCCCCTCGGGAGTGAACTCCCACAGCTCGTTGCCGTAGCTGCGGTACCACTGGCCGCCGGCGTCGCGGCATTCGTATTGGAACCGCACCGCCATCCGGTTCTCGCGGAATCCCCACAGGCTCTTGCGCAGCACGTAGTCGAGTTCGCGCTCCCATTTCCGGGTCAGGAAAGCGACGATCGCGGCGCGCCCGACGACGTGCTCGTCGCGGTTGCGCCATTGCGAGTCGACGGTGTAGGCCAGGCTGACGTGTTCGGGGTCGCGGGTGTTCCACGCGTTTTCGGCGGCCTGCACCTTCTCCCGCGCGGTCTCGAGCGTGAAGGGCGGAAACGGGGGTCGGCTCTCGGTCATCACCCCATTGTCGGGACCGTTTAGGGTGACTGGCATGGACTTCGCGATGTCGGCCAAGGCGCAGGACTACCACAAGCGGCTCACCGATTTCATGACGGAATTCGTCTTCCCCGCCGAGAAGGACTACCACGACTATCGCGTGGCGGCCGGCGTCGCGGCGACCACACCGTCCCGCCGATCATCGAGGAACTCAAGAAACTGGCCAAGGAGCGCGGGCTGTGGAACCTCTTCCTGCCCTCGATCTCGGGGCTGACCAATCTCGGAGTACGCGCCGCTCGCCGAGCTGACCGGCTGGAGCATGGAGATCGCGCCCGAGGCTACCAACTGCGCGGCCCCCGACACCGGCAACATGGAGACCCTGCACCTGTTCGCCAATCCCGAGCAGAGCAAGCAGTGGCTCGAGCCGCTGCTGAACGGCGAGATCCGCAGCGCGTTTGCGATGACCGAGCCCGCGGTGGCGTCCAGCGACGCCCGCAACATCCAGACGACCATGCTGCGCGACGGCGGCGACTACGTCATCAACGGCCGCAAGTGGTGGATCTCCGGTGCGGCCGACCCGCGCTGCAAGATCCTCATCGTCATGGGCCGGACCAACCCCGACGCCGCTAGCCATCAGCAGCAGTCGATGATCCTGGTCCCCGTCGACACCGCCGGTGTGTCGATCGAGCGGTCGCTGCCGGTGTTCGGCTGGCAGGACCAGCACGGGCACTGCGAGATCACCTTCGACAACGTGCGGGTGCCGGTGTCGAATCTGCTCGACGAGGAGGGCAGCGGTTTCGCGATCGCCCAGGCGCGGCTCGGCCCCGGCCGCATTCATCACTGCATGCGTGCGATCGGGGTGGCCGAGCGCGCCATGGCGTTGATGATCGACCGGGTGAACAGACGCGCATCGCGTTCGGCAAGCCCCTGGCGGAACAGGGTGTGGTGCAACAGCAGATTGCGCTGTCCCGCAACGAGATCGACCAGAGCCGTTTGTTGTGCCACAAGGCCGCCTGGGTGATCGACCAGCACGGCAATCAGAGCAAGGAAGCCCGTCAGCTGGTGTCGATGATCAAGTCCGTGGCGCCTCAGATGGCGTGCAACGTCCTCGACCGCGCGATCCAGGTGCACGGTGCGGCGGGTGTCAGTGACGACACGGTGCTGGCCCGGCTGTACGGCTGGCACCGGGCGATGCGGCTGTTCGACGGCCCCGACGAGGTACACATGCGCACCATCGCCCGGGCCGAGCTGGGCCGCGAGAAGTCGGCTTTCGCTTCGGCGGTGACTACGTAGTGGCCGTCGAACTCGGAGAGCTGTCGGGGGCGTGGAACTTCCGTGACGTCGCCGAGCAGACGGGTGTCCAGCCCGGGAGGTTCTTCCGGTCCAGCGAGTTGAGCCGGCTCGACGACAGCGGGCGGGACGTCTTCCGCCGGTTGGGCATCACCGATGTCGCCGACCTGCGATCGGCGCGCGAGGTCGAGCGCCACGGCACGGGAGCAATGCCGACCGGTGTACAGGTGCACCATCTTCATTTCCATGAACTCTCGGCGGTGGACGGTGAGGCACCGCACGAGTCGGCCTTCCAGAAGATGATGACCGAGAAGCCCGACGACGAGGACATCGCCGTGGCGGCCCGGCGGTTCATGACGGAGGAGTATCAACGGTTCCCGACACTGGGCGGCGCGCAACGCGCAGTCCGGCAGGTCATTTCGCTGCTGGCGTCCGGCCGTCCGGTGATCACACACTGCTTCGCGGGTAAGGACAGAACCGGCTTCACGGTCGCCACGGTGCTGGATGCCATCGGCGTCGACCCCGACGCTGTCCTAGCCGATTTCCTTCGCAGCAACGACGCCGTGCCGCAGTTGCGGGACGCGATCCTCGAGTCTGTTCGTGAGCGGACCGAGACCGACGAAGAGGTCACGTTCGCCGAGGCGCGGCTGACCGACGCAGTGCTCGGGGTGCAGCAGGAGTACCTCGACGCCGCCCGCCGCTCGATCGAGGCCAACTTCGGCGGATTGAAGAGCTATCTCGAGGCAGCCGGCGTGACGGACGAGGACGTCGCGAAGTTGCGCGCAATGCTGCTCTGATCTCGCGCGCAGGAGGAGCCTACGGCCGCCTTTTTCCGCTTCGTACTTCTTGGTCATGTGCTCGATGGCGCTCGACTGCGTCTGCGCCAGGTCTTCTCGCGCGTCACTGGCGCGCGCAGCGGCGTCCAGCGTCGGTTGCGCCTGCCCCTGGAAGTGCGGAATGACCTCAGCGGCAAAGAGTTCCGCTGATCGCCTGGTTGCCGCGGGATTGGCCCATTCGTGCCCCATCTGCAGCATGCAGCCGAATCCGCCGGACTGATCCCACAGCCGTTGCACCTGCGCGCTGGCTTGCTCCGGCGTGCCGATGACGCCCGCGCCTGCCCCGTTGATGATGTCGACCATCTCGTCAGCCTGGTCCCCGGGCATCGTCATCTGAGGGAACGCCGCGACCTTCTGGAAGTAGTTGGACCACGGTGCGATGCCGAACCGGACATCAGCGCGGGCCTGTTCCTCGGTCTCTGCGATGTGCATCGGACACGACCAGCGACCAGTTCTTGCGGTCCACTGTCGTCCCGAAGGCTGCTGCGCGTTCCTCGGCGATGCCCCAGTGAAAGGCCAACGCATCGAAGCCCTCGACAACGAGCGTGGCGCCGATCGACAACAAGCCGATGCCGTGCTTTCCGGCAAGCCGCGCGCCCGTCGGTGAGGCGACACGCGGCCACTGACAGCGGGATCCCGTCGTCGCTGTATGGCGCGAGTTGCAGCTTGGCGTCGAACAATTCGTGTGTCGGTGTCTTGGCGGACACGGTTTCGCCGGCAAGTAGACGCACCACGATGTCAAGGTTGGTTTCCAACAATTCCCGCGTGTCGGTGGGGGTCAGGCCGATCATCGCCGAGTCGGTGGGCAGCGAGCCCGGACCCATGCCGCCGATGATCCGGCCATGGGTGAGATGGTCTAGCAGCATCAGCCGATCGGCCGTCCACAGTGGGTTGTGATACGCCAGCGAAATGACGCCCGTACCGAACGTGATCCGCTTCGCGCGTTCGGCGGCCGCGGCGATGAACACCTCCGGCGAGCTGATGATCTCGCTTCCGGCAGAGTGGTGTTCGCCGATCCACACTTCATCGAAGCCCACCCGGTCGAGGTGCTCCACGAACTCCAGATCACGCTGAAGCGCCAGTGTCGGATTCGTTCCGGCGCGATGGAACGGTGCGATGAAGTATCCGAAACGCAACTTGCCATGGCATGAAAACCTATCCAGATCTCGCCGCAGAATCACTGAGTTACATAAACGCCCAACACCCACGCCACAGTCGCGAGCAGCGCCCCCGCCAACTCCACACCGACCGACAGCGCCACGCCCTTGATGGCGTGCTTCGTCGACGACCATGCGAGCCGCTGATCGCGCCGGTTGACCAGTTCGGAGAGATAGACGCCGAGCACGAAACCGATGACCAGTCCCAACACCGGAATCACGAAGAACCCGATGACGCCGAGTACCGCTCCGACGAACAGACTCAACGTGCGCACGTCGGCGGCACGCATACGCTTGACCGGCCACGTGTACTTGATCATCAGCGAGACGCCGAGCAGCGCGGTGGCGACGCCGAACGTCACCCACGCGGCCGTGTTGTTCTCGAGGAACGCCCACACCCGATGGCGGCGAACACCAGCAGTGTGCCCGGCAGCAGCGGCAACACAATGCCGATCAGCCCGACGGCGATCGCGAGCGCCACCAGGACGATGCCGCCGGTGCTCACAGTTTCATCAATGCGTTGCTGGGCAGGGAGACGTCGAGCACCTTGTGCGCAGTCGCGGCGCCGGCGACGGGAGCCCCCGGCATCGAGCAGTCCCAGTTGCACCAGCACGCTGGCCTGATCCCAGTAGATGTGCTCATGGACCATCACTGTCGTGTGAGTGAACCGCAGAATGAACTCATCGACGACGGAGCTCTCGCCGACAGTGGTCGGGATGTGATTCACGTACGGCTCGGCGACCATCGTGGCGATGGTGGCGTCGACATCGCGCGTCTCGAACTCGCACCTGCAGTGCGCATCCACAATGCCGATAGGTCGTGGACGGTCATGGCCTGCACCTCCTCGTGCGAGGTCGAATCTACGGTCAGGGCCGTCGCCCGCGGACCCACTGGATATTGCCGATGCTCTTCGTCCGCACGCTGACCAGGCCGAGCTCTTCGAGGGTGTCGCCGATTTCGTCGTCGGTGAAGAAGTGCGCGCCGCCGTTGGGCAGGAGCGCAGAGCTCACCGGCGCGACCGGCCGTGGGCACCATCACCGCCATCCGGCCACCCGGTTTGAGGACCCGAACCATCTCGGCGAGCGTCGACGGCGGGTTGGGGATCAGCTGCAGGACGGCGAGGGAGACGTCGCATCGACAGTCTCGTCGCGCAGCGGAAGCTGCTGGGCGTCGGCGCGCAGGAAACCGACATTCGGCCCCGCTTCCGCATTGACCGCGCGGGCCAGCATCGGCTCGGAGATGTCCACGCCGAACGCGAGTCCGTCGGGGCCCGGCGCGCGCGCCAGCGCCGCGGTGACGTTGCCGGGTCCGCTACCGACGTCGAGGGCGACGCCGCCCGGAGGGAATGCTCAACCAGTCGATCGGCAGCTGCCAGGCACCCACGAATCTGACGCGCTAAAGCCTGTGCGTTGTCGTAGAGCATCGACCCACTCCGGAAGCCCACACCGATTGGATGGACCCGTGTTCTTCGGCGGTGCGGCCTGCCGCGGGCAAGTCGTCAAGGAGGTCGAGATAGCCATTGCCGACGTCCGGGTTCGCAGGCGGATCGGCGAGGAGATCCAGTGCCCGGCTCAGCGCGGGCGGCAACTCGGTCATGGTCTGGTCGGTCACTCTTCCACGTTACGCCCGGAATTCAGGCGCCCAGCTGGTCGGCGAGATCGAGAAAATCCGTTGCGGTGAAGTCGAATTCGCCCTCGTCGAATCTATGAGGCCGCTGGTTGGGGCCGTACTCCAGCGGGCGGGTCACATATGCGGTCATCAGCCCCGCGTCGCGTGCCGCCCGGAGGTCGCCGGGATGGGCCGCGACGAGCATCAGCTCACTCGGGTGCCACGTCGAGCAGGTCGGCGCAGCCGAGGTAGGCCTCGGGGTCGGGCTTGTAGTGGTGGAACAGTTCGGCCGAGATCACGCAGTCCCACGGCAGGCCTGCGCGTTTGGCCATGTTGGTCAGCAGTGACACGTTCCCGTTGGACAGCGTGGTGATGACGAACCGTTGCTTCAACCGGGTGAGGCCGCGACGGTGTCGGGCCACGGATCCAGCCGGTGCCACGCGCGGTTCAGGTGGTCGACGTCGGCGTCGCCGACGACGGTGATGCCCGCGTCGCGCAGCAGTTCGTCGAGGATCATGCGGTGCAGATCGTCGATCTTGGTCCAGGGCAGTTCGCCGCGGCGCACCCGGTCCATCGCGGGCAGGTAACCCTTGCGCCAGTTGTCGGCGAACGCCGGCCAGTCCGTCTGGACACCATGGGTTTCGCCGAATGCCTCGAGCTCGCCGATGACGCTAGAGCGCCAGTCGACGACGGTGCCGAACGTGTCGAACGCCAGCGCCTTCGGGCTCATGCCGGAGCTACGGCTCCAGCACCACCTTGCCGAGCACCCCGCCGTCGGCCAGGCTCTGCAGCGCGTCGGCACCCTTCGACAGCGGAAAGCGCACCGGCGGAGGGGGTCTCAGGCCGGCGCGGACCAACTCGGCGACGCCGAACTCGAACAGCGACTGCGCACCCGGCGTGCGGTTGACGAACTCGCCGTAGCCGACACCGATGACGCGAGACGTTGCGAAGCAGCAGCCGATTGACCTTGACGGTGGGAATTCCGCCGCCCGAGGCGAATCCGAGTACCAGTAGCCGGCCCTCGGTGGCCAGCGCGCGGATCGCGTCGTCGAACACCTCACCGCCGATCGGGTCGACCACCAGGTCGACGCCGCGGCCCTCGGTGTGGTCCTTGACGGCCTGCAGCCAGCCGTCGGTCAGCGGCAGCACCACGTCGGCGCCCAACGACTCCACGAACTCGACTGCCGTGCTGCCGGTGCACCATCGCAATCACCTTGGCGCCCAACGCCTTCGCGACCTGGATCGCCGCGGTGCCGACACCGCCCGCGGATCCGAGCACCAGTACCGTCTCGCCGGCCCGCAGACGCGCCGCGCTTGGCCAGCGCGAAGTACATCGTCTGGTAATTGCCCAGCAGCGCGACGGCTTGCGGCGTCGTCGAGGTCGTCCGGGGTGGGCCTGAGGTTGGCCGGCGCCACCGCCACCTGCTCGGCCCACGCGTTCAGCATCGTCAGCGCCGTGACCCGTTGTCCCGGTTTGAACCCCGAGTCGTACGGGCGCCGAGCGCACCACGCCGGCCGCTTCCATGCCGGGGATGAACGGCGGTTCCAGTCGCAGCTGATACTCGCCGCGCAGGAGCAGCAGGTCGGGAAAGCTCACCCCGGCGGCGCCGACGTCGACGACCACCACGTCGTGACCGCCGACATCGGCTGGGTCGTCGACGTCGGTGTACACCAGGCCGGAAGGACCGGAAAGCTCTTGCGCTACAAGCGCTTTCATCCAGCGTCAGCCGAGGGCGAAGGTCGCCTGCTTGGCCGCCGACAGGTCGGTGATCTCGCCCCACTTCGCGGCGACCTCGTCGACCGACGGCACGTCGGAGAACGTGACGCCCTCGTTCTGGAACAGCGCGGCGCGCTGCACCTTGCCGCCGCCGACGATGAAGATCGACGCGGTTTCGGGCACTCCTCGGTGCACAGCTGGGCGACCACCGGGCGCGACGTATTCCGGCGTCAGCTTCGCCAGGACCTCCTTGGGCAGGATGTCCTCGGTCATGCGGGTGGCCGCGATCGGCGCGACGGCGTTGGCCTTGATGTTGTACTTCGCGCCCTCCTGGGCGAGCGTGTTGATCAGGCCGACCAGGCCGAGCTTGGCGGCGCTGTAGTTGGCCTGCCCGAAGTTGCCGAACAGGCCGCTGGTCGAGGTCGCCACCACGACGCGGCCGTAGCTGTTCTCGCGGAAGTGCGGCCACGCCGCGCGGATCACGTTGTAGCCGCCGTACAGGTGCACCTTGAGCACGGAGTCCCAGTTGCGCGAACTCCATCTTGTGGAACGTGCCGTCGCGCAGGATGCCCGCGTTGCTCACCACGCCGTCGACCTTGCCGAACTCGTCGACCGCGGTCTTGATGATGTTCTCGGCGCCCTCGGGCTCGGCGACGGAGTCGTAGTTGGCCACCGCGCGACCGCCCGCGTCCTTGATCTCCTGGACCACCTGGTCGGCCATGTTGTGTCCGGCGCCGGTGCCGTCTCGGGCACCACCGAGATCGTTGACGACGACGCTGGCGCCCTCCTTGGCGAGCGTCAACGCGTACTCGCGTCCGAGTCCGCCTCCGGCCCCGGTGACGACGATGACGCGGTCCTGCACTCCTGGCATGAGGTTCCTTTCTAGAAAAGCCGCTTGGCGAGCTTGAAAGCCTTCTCTGTATACGGGGGATAGATGAAGGCGGCGACATCGGGTCGGGTCGGCTTGGTCATCACGGTCTTCTTGTGGCTGAACTGCTCGAAGCCGAACTTGCCGTGGTAGGCCCCCATGCCCGACGGGCCAACGCCGCCGAACGGCAGCTTGTTGGTGGCGAAGTGGAACAGCAGGTGGTTGACCACCATGCCGCCGGCGGACACCTCTTTGATCACTCGCTCGCGGATGCCCTTGGTCTTGGTGAACAGGTAGGCCGCCAGCGGTTTCGGCCGCGAGTTGACGAAACTGATTGCGTCGTCGAGGGATTGGACCGTCACCACAGGCAGGATCGGGCCGAAGATCTCGTCGGTCATCAACGGCTCGGCCGGATCGGGATCGACGACGACGGTCGGGTGGATGTGCATGTCCTTCGCGTCGGGCTTACCTCCGACGGCGATCTCACCCTTGGTGGCGGCAAGCGTCGCCGTCAAGCGGTCGTAGTGGCGCTGGTTGACGATGCGCTTCCCGTCGGGGTTGTCGGCCTCGAAGGTGGCGATGGCGTCGGCGAGCTTGCCGACCAGTTGGTCGCGAACCTTCGCGTCGACCAATACATAGTCCGGTGCGATGCAGATCTGGCCGGAGTTGATCAGCTTGGTCCAGGCGATCCGCTTGGCGGCGACGTCGATATCGGCGTCGGCGGCGACGATCACCGGGCTCTTACCCCCGAGCTCGAGGGTGACCGGCGTCAGGTGCGGCGCGGCTCCCTCGTAGACCTTACGGCCGATCTCGGTGCCGCCGGTGAAGCAGATGTGGTCGAAGCCCTGCGCGATGAGCTCCTGGCTGACCGCGCCGTCGCCCTCGACGACGACGATCGCATCGTTGTCGAGGTACTTCGGCACCAGCTCGGCCATCAGGGCCGACGACGCCGGGCAGACCTCGGAGGGTTTGAGGACGACGGTATTGCCCGCGGCGATCGCCGCGACGGCGGGCCCCAGGGTCAGCACGAACGGGAAGTTCCAAGCGCCGATGACCAGGACCGTGCCGTAGGGCTCGTACTCGACCCAGCCGCGCCCTGGCAGCTGCGACATCTCCAGGAGGCGGTAGCGGCGGCGCATCCATTTCTTGACGTTCTTCGCGGCGTCCTTCGCTTCGCCCGCGGTGCTGGCGATGTCGGCCAGCCACGCCTCGAACGGGCTGCGGCCGAGGTCCTTCTCGAGGGCGTCGGTGATGGCGTCCTCGTTGTCGACCATCATCTTCTCGAGGGCGTGTAGTTGCTGTTTGCGCCACTCCACGCTGCGGGTGCGCCCCGACGCGAACGTCTCGCGCAGCTTGCGAACGATGCCCGGGATGTCAGGCGTGGTCTGTGCCGGAGCGGCGATGGATTCTGCGGTCATGGTGGGTGTCCTTCCTGACCCGACGAATACCCGCGATCCTAACCAACTGGTCGTTGGAGTAGTTGGGCCGTCCAGAAGTCCCGCCGCGACAAAGGTAACCGACCGGGTTCAGCCCTTTTCTGCGGTGACGAACGACGAGAACGAGTCCTCACCCGATTCGTCGGGCGGCGACACCCAGCGGCCCAGCCGGCGCATCTCGTCCCGCGAGGTGACGGCCTTGGCCGCCCAGCCGTGCCCGTCCAGCCAGTCGGCTACATCGGCGCGGTCGGGGTCCTCGTACATCAAGCCCTGGATGTCGACCGTCTCCTGCACGCCGAGCTGCTCGGCGATGCGCTCGAAGCGATCGCGCATCCGCTCGCGGCGTTCCTCGGCGTGGGTGCCCATGGTTTCCACCGCGATCCGGCTGCCCGCGGCGCTGAGCTCGGTGACCTGATCGAAGAGCCGGTCCTGGGCGTCGGCGGGCAGATACATCAACAGTCCCTCGGCCAGCCATGCGGTCGGCGCGGCGGGGTCGAAGCCGGCGGCGCGCAAAGCCGCGGGCCAGTCGTAGCGAAGGTCGATCGGAACTTCGTGCCGCTGCGCCATCGGCGTGGCGCCGCTCGCGGCCAGGGTAGCGGCCTTGTATTCGAGAACCTTCGGCTGATCGATCTCGAAGACCCTCGTGTTCGCGGGCCACGGCAGCCGATAGGCGCGGGAATCCAGACCCGACGCCAGGATCACGACCTGGCGGATTCCAGCGGCAACTGCTTCGGCGAAGAAGGCGTCGAAGAAATGTGTCCGCACCGCCTGGTAGGCGCCCATGTGCTCGAAGATCGTGGCGACCTCGGCGTCGGCGTCGGCCACCTTGGCGACGAACTCCTCGTCGGCCATGTACTCCCAAATGCCGGTGCCGGCGCCGGAGACCAGCACCTTCGCGTAAGGGTCTTGGATCAGCGGGTTGTCCCGCTCGGTTTCGGCGGCCCGGGCGGCGGCAACGAAAACGGCGGTCGATCCGACGCTGGTCGCGATGTCCCAGGTGTCACCTTCGGTGCGCAGCGTGCTCATAGTTCGCCATGCTATCTAAAAAGTTAGCTAATCTATGCGAACTGTGGTCGATCTCACCGTGGCAGGTGCGTCAGTGGTTGAGGCTCCAGAGCTTGTTGGCCATGAGCAGTTCGAGCTTGTCCACCACCGCGGCCAGTTCGTCGTGGTCGCCGACGAACCCGGCATAGAAACCCATGCCCCACATGACGGCCACCAGCATCTCCACGAGATAGCTGACGTCGGTGTCAGTGGTGAGCTCGCCGCGCTCGATGGCGTCGTTGACCGCCCACTGGATGAACTCGCGCGAGTTCTTCAGCGAGTCATGGTCGTCGCCGGCCAGCTCGGGATGGCGCTGGGACTCCAACACGGAAGTCACCAAAAACGCTGCCGCCGAGCGGTCTTCGGTGTCGGCCTGCATCGCCGCGGAGAAGAACGCGGACAATCGCTCGAGCAGATTCGTCGCGTTCTCCGCACGGGCGCGCCCTGCGCTAACTACTTGCGCGTCAGTTTGTTCGACGACTTCGCTCCACAGCACACGCTTGCTGGCGAAGTAGTGGTTGATCGCCGGACGGGTCAAGTCGGCGCGAATCGCGATCGCCTGAAAGGTGGCGGCGTCGTACCCGAGTTCGCTGAAGACCTCACGGGCGGCTTGTATGATGCGCTCCCGCGTTTCGGCGGCCTTCGCTGCAGGCGGACGACCAGGGCCCCTACTTGCGGTATGTTGCGGCACGGTCAAATTGTGCCACAGCTCACTAGGCGACCTACCAGGTATGCCCGGTCGGATACCTCTTTGTGTCGTTTCAGCAAATCGTCGCGCCCGCCGAGGCGAAGTTTCGCCGTGGCAAACCGCCGGGGAGACGAACTAGGGTGCCGTCCCATGGCCAGCGTCGTTTCGCGTGAGTCCTACTTCGAGACGGGCCTCGACGTGCTGTCCGATCTCGGTTACGGCGGCTTACAGCGCTTCGACGTGCTCTACGAGTCGGCCTTCGAAATCCTTCAGCACAAGCGGCAGGCGCAGGTGTTCGCGGCGTGGGGCGTCTATCTCCTCGTGGGTTACGAGCAGGCGACCCTGCCGAGCGATCCGGGCGCGCTGGCATGGATCGCCGGCCAGTGGCTCGGATCGCTGGATTCGGGGGTGTTCTCGACAATGCCCGACCACGACTGACGCGCTTGCCCACCGACATGGCGAAGCTGTGGCGCCGCGTGACGGACCGTATCCGCCAGCGCGACCCCGAATACGACGCGCTGCGCCGAGCGGCAAGGGCCGCCATCGTGGTTCCCGTCGCCGCCGCGCTGAGCTTCACCCTCGGAAACGGGCCGCAGACAACGCTTTTCGCCATCTTCGGCTCGGTGGCACTGCTGATCCTGGTGGACTTTCCCGGAAACCGCCCGGCCCGTGCGGTGGCCTACAGCGGGCTGGGAGTCAACGGTGCCGTTCTCATCGCGCTCGGCACTCTGGTCTCGCCGCATCCCGTCTTGAGCGTCGTCGTCATGTTCGTACTGGGTGTGGTGGTGACGTTCTCCGGGGTGCTAAGCGAGATCGTCGCCGCGGGCCGCCGCGCCACCTTGCTGACGTTCGTGCTGCCGGCGTGCACCCCGGTCGGCCCGATCCCAGACCGGCTGCTCGGTTGGCTGATCGCCCTGGCGGTGTGCGTACCGGCCGCGCTGTTCGTATTTCCGCCACGTCACCACGACGAGCTTCGGCAGCACTCAGCGCGAGTCTGCGGCCTGTTGGCCGATGCCTTGGAGGGCACCGCGACAGCCAAGGACGTCACGCGCGCCATGAACGCACTCTGGGAGAGCTTTCTCGGCGCCGACTATCGCCCCGTGGGCCTCACCGCGGGCAGCCGGGCGCTGGTTCGCGTCACCGATGACCTCGGCTGGCTGTCGGATCGCATCACCGATGACACCGGCGCGCTGCTGGGCGACATGAAGCGGCCCCTGGTACGTGTCCTGCGTGATTCTGCTGCCGTGCTGCGGATCTCCAACGCCACCGAACGCGCCGCCCGAAGCGCCGACCTTGACACTGCACTGATCGAGTTGCGGTCCGTCGCCCAGGGCCGCTACCGCGAGGACATCATGGCGATCCTCGGTGAGCCGGATGACGCGACCGCCGTCGCGATCGGCCGCAGACTGCTCGGCAGGCGAACGTTCTCGGCCACCGTCGGCGTCACCGGTCGCATCATCCGCAACGCGGCCGCCGCCGACGCCCGTCCCGTGTGGGCGCGGGTTCTCGGCCGCGGGCTGCCGCAGACCGGCACCGCGGACTGGGTCATGCCGGAGACCACCGCGGTCGCCGCGATCACCAAGGGTTTCCTGGCCACCAGGGCGGCGGTGTTGCGCAACAGCCTGCGCACGGGCCTGGGTCTGGCGCTGGCGGTCGCGGTCACACATGTCTTTCCGCTGCAGAACGATTTCTGGGTGGTGCTCGGCGCCATGTCGGTATTGCGCACCAGCGCGCTGACCACCGGCAGCCGCGTCTGGCGTGCCGTGATCGGCACCGTCATCGGGTTCGTCCTCGGCGTGGTGGTCATCGAGCTGCTGGGAACCGACCGGATCGTCATGTGGGTGCTGCTGCCCGTCGTGGCGTTCGGTTCGGCGTTCGTGCCCGAGGTCGCGTCATTCGTCGCGGGCCAGGTGGCGTTTACCGTGATGGTGCTGATCATCTTCAACCTGATGGTGCCGACGGGCTGGAGCGTCGGACTGATCCGCGTCGAAGACGTGGTGATCGGCGCCTCCGTTGGCGTTGTCGTCTCGGTTCTGCTGTGGCCTCTCGGTGCGGGCGCGACGGTGTCCAAGGCGATCGACGGCGCGTTCGCGGTCGGCGCGAAGTTTCTGATGGCGGCCGTGCTACGCGTCACCCGGGGCGCATCCGAAGAGGCGACGGACCGGGTACTGGCACTCAGCCACGACGCGCTCGAGGCGTCCCGGACGGTTGATGACGCTGTGCGCCAATACCTTTCGGAAAGCAGCGGCGCCACGGACGTGCGCGGGCCGGTGGTTCACGCCGCCAATCGCGCGGTACGGCTGCGGGCTTCTGCCGAGCTCATCGCCGATGTCGTCCCTCCCCCGCACGGCGTTTACGACCAGACCCGCGAGGTGCTCGAAGCCCACGCGCGGGCCGCCTGCACCCAAGTCGCCGGTAAGGCCACGGGGCGCCGTCAGCCGATCTCCGACGACTTCGTCATGGCGCTGCGTGCGCAGGCCACCGATGATGACCTTGCGGTCGCGGCGGCGCTACCGCTTGTCACCGTGGCGGCGCACATCGGCGCGCTGGAGTTGCTGTACCCGAACTCCGTCAAACCCGGTGTGGCATGAGCGCGCCGATATTCCTACCCGAGCACGGCGAGTGCGGCCGCGCGGGCGTCCGCGGCCGATGCCGCCGCAAGCACCGCGTCCGCGGCGTCACGGCACTGCTGCAAGGTGACGCGGGCGAGCATGGAGCCGACACCCCTAATCGCGGCCGCCGCGGCCGACAACGACGTGACGCCGAGGCCGGCGAGCACGCACGCGAGGAGCGGGTCGGCGGCGGCTTCCCCGCAGACGCCGACGGGCTTGCCCACCGCTGCGCCCGCTCGGGCCGCATGGGCCACCAATGCCAGCACCGCCGGCTGCCATGGATCGGTGAGCGTGGCGAGTTCGGCCGACATGCGGTCGGCGGCCATCGTGTACTGGGCTAGGTCGTTCGTGCCGATCGACAGGAAGTCGACGTGCTCGAGAATGCGGTCGGCCAGCAGCGCGGCCGCGGGCACCTCGATCATCACGCCCGGCGTGAGCCCCTTCGAACGCACCTGTGCGGCAAAGTGTTTGGCTTCGTCAGGCGGTCGCGATCATGGGCGCCATCACCCATGGCTGGTTGCCTGTCCGCCGGCCGGCGGCGGCGATGGCCTCGAGCTGACGATCCAGCAGCCCGGGGTTGCCCGCGGCGATGCGGATGCCCCGCACGCCGAGGGCGGGGTTGGCCTCGTCTGGGTGCCCGGCGAACTTCAGCGGCTTGTCGGACCCGGCGTCGAGCGTCCTGATGACCACCTTGTGCCCGGCGAAGGCCTCGAGAACCTCGGCATAGATGCCGGCTTGCTCGTCGACGCTCGGCTCGGTGTCCCGGTTCAGGAAACACAGCTCGGTGCGGAACAGTCCGACGCCCTCGGCGGGGGTGTCCCGCGCGCTGCGGGCTGCGGCGCCGTCCTGGACATTGGCGAGGATTGCGACGGCGTGGCCGTCCGTCGTGGCGCCGGGCCCAGACCAGTGCGCGGCTCGCTGGGCATCGCGTTGCGCTCGGGCGACCGCCTCGCGTGCGACGTCCTCGTCGGGGGACACGGTGACGGTGCCGCTGGTGCCGTCGACCAGAACCATGGTGCCGGCGCCGACCGCGTCCAGTCCGTCGACGGCGACAACACAGGGGATCCCGAGTTGACGGGCGATGATCGCGGTGTGGCTGGTCGGTCCGCCCAGCGAGGTGGCCAGCGCAACGACTCGGGACGGATCCAGACCGGCGGTATCAGCCGGCGCGAGATCTTCGGCGCAGAGGATCGACGGGACCGCCGGGTCTGGAACGCCGGGCTCGGGCAGGCCCATGAGTTCGGCGATGACGCGATCGCGAATGTCACGCAGGTCCGTCACGCGTTCCGCCATCAACCCGCCGAGCTGGGTGAACATGTCGACGAACTGCTCGACGGCACCCATCACCGCGCGCACCGCCGGTGCACCGGTACCGATGCGCTTCTCCGTCGCCCCGAGCCAGGCCCGGTCCTGCGCCAGCGTGGCCGTCGCAGCCAGCACTTCAGACGCAGCACCTGTTGCGTGGGCGGCCCGCTCACGCAGCCGGCCCGCGACCGCGGAGGCCGCAGCCGAGAAGCGGGCCGTCTCCGCGGCCCGGTCGGATTCGGCGATGTCGCCGGACCACTCCCCGTCGAGCGCCGGAAGCCGGCCGGGACGGATCGCCGGCGCGAATTGCACCCCGGGGACCACCGGCACACCGCGCAGAACAGTGCCCGCAGGCAGGTCAGTGTCCGGCTGCGGCGCTTGTAGTGATGTGGGACGGGATGAAGTGGTCATGTGAAGCAGATTACAACGAAATCTTGACAAGTCAACACGATCAGTAGTAAAACCAAATAAACCAACATCTCCTCAGGTTCGTTTCCCACATAGATGGAGCCTCATGTATGCCGAAGAACGCCAGCAAGCCATCGCCGCTCGGGTGATGGCCAACGGCCGCGCCTCGGTCACCGAGCTGGCGCAGGACTACGACGTCACCACCGAGACGGTTCGGCGTGATCTCGCGGTGCTGGACAAGGCCGGGCTGCTGCGACGAGTCCACGGCGGCGCAGTTCCTGCTCGTGCACTCCACCTCGTCGAACCCGGCGTCGGTGAACGCGAGACCACGCGGGCCGAGCACAAGGACGCCATCGCGGCCGCCGCCGCCGAGTTCTTCCCGCTGACCGGCGGAAGCGTGCTGCTCGACGCCGGGACCACGACCGCCCGCATCGCCGCGCACGTTCCGTCGGACCGCGACCTGGTGGTCGTCACCAACTCGGTGCCCATAGCCGCGCGCCTGGCCACCGTGCCGACCATCTCCCTGCAGCTGCTCGGCGGCCGGGTTCGCGGGCTCACCCAGGCCGCCGTCGGCGAACAAGCGCTTCGGATGCTGGACACGCTGCGGGTCGACATCGCCTTCATCGGCACCAACGGCATCAGCGTCCGGCACGGGTTGTCCACGCCGGACAGCGATGAGGCCGCCGTCAAGCGCGCCATGGTCAAAGCAGCGAATTACGTCGTGGTGGCCGCGGACTCGTCGAAGGTCGGCCGGGAGGATCTGGTCAGCTTCGCACCGATCTCCAGCGTCGACACACTCATCACCGACGGTGAGATCGGCACCGCAGATCGCGCGGAACTGGCCGAACACGGCGTCGAGGTGGTGACCGCATGATCGTCACCGTCACCCCCAACCCGAGCATCGATCGGACGATCACTCTGTCGTCGCCCCTGACCCGCGGTGCGGTCCACCGAGTCCAGACCGTCACCACCGAAGCCGGCGGCAAGGGAGTCAACGTCGCACGGGCGCTGACATTGGCCGGCGTGGACGCCGTGGCGCTGCTGCCGGCTTCCGGCACCGATCCGCTGATCACCGCGCTCCAGGCCGGCGCGGTGCCGTTTCGGTGTGTTCCCACCGACAAGCCTGCCCGTATCAATCTCGCGATCACCGAAACCGACGGCACCACAACGAAATTCAACGAACGCGGCGCGACGGTCGACGCGGGCGTCGTCGACGCCCTCACGCAGTCCGTGCTCACCGCCGCGCAATCCGCCTCGTGGGTGGTGCTGTCGGGGTCGCTGCCGCCCGGAATGCGCCGACCGCTGGTACGCCGACATCGTGGCGCTGCTGGCGTCCTACCCGTGCCGAGTCGCGGTCGACACGTCCGACGAGCCGTTGGCAGCCCTTGTCAATGCTTTCGACCGCGCCGCGCCCGACCTCATCAAGCCGAATGCCGAAGAACTGGCCAGCGTGGTGGGACTCTCGCCGCACGCACTGGAAGCCGCTGTCGCTCAGGGAGATCCGGGGCCGGTGGTAATGGCGGCGAGCCGGTTGGTCGAGCAGGGTGTGCGTGCCGTGCTCGCCACACTCGGATCGGCCGGCGCTGTGCTGGTCGACGAAACCGGCGCCTGGTTGGCCACACCGCCGCCGATCGTTGTGCGCAGCACCGTGGGCGCGGGCGACGCATCGTTGGCCGGATACCTCCGCGCCGACGTGGGCGGGGCCGTCCCGCCGCAGCGCCTGCAGATGGCCGTCGCCTACGGCAGCGCCGCCGCCGCGCTTCCCGGATCGGCGTTGCCCGCGCCGGCCGACATCACCCTCGACGCCGTCCGCGTCACCCCCATCGCCCCGACAGTCCCCACCACCAACACGAAAGTACTGCCATGACAACCCCGACCGCCTCAATCATCAACACCGACATGGTTCTGCTCGACGTCGATGCAGGAGGAGACAAGCGGGCCGTGATCGGCCGGCTCGTCGACAGGCTCGCCGACGCGGGCCGCACCAGCGACACCGACGGCTTGCTGGCCGCGGCGATGGCGCGGGAGGAGCAGTCGGCCACCGGGCTGCCCGGCGGGATCGCCATTCCGCACTGCCGGTCGGCCCACGTCGACACCGCCTCGATCGGCTTCGCGCGGCTGAACCCGCCGGTGGACTTCGGGGCGCCCGACGGTCCAGCCGATCTGGCGTTCCTGATCGCGGCGCCGGAAGCCGGCGGCAGCGAGCACATGAAGCTGCTGTCCAGCCTCGCGCGCGCCCTGGTCCGCAAGGACTTCGTCGAGTCATTGCGTCAAGCGTCGACGGCCGATGAGGTGGTCGGGTTGGTCGACCGTGTGTTGAATCCCGACAAGCCCACTGCCGCAACCATATCCGAGCCAGAACAGGCCAAGACGCTGGTGGCGATCACGGCCTGCCCAACCGGAATCGCGCACACTTATATGGCCGCCGACTCGCTGGCCGCCGCGGCCAAGAAAGCCGGCGTCACGCTGCACGTGGAGACGCAGGGCTCCTCCGGCAGCACACCACTGGATGCATCGACGATCGCCAAGGCCGATGCCGTCATCTTCGCCACCGACGTCGGTGTCAAGGACAAGCAGCGCTTCGCGGGCAAGCCGGTGGTCGCCTCCGGCGTCAAACGCGCCATCAACGAACCGGACAAGATGGTCGCCGAAGCACTTGCCGCCGCGGCCGATCCGAACGCCGCCCGCGTCGAGGGCCGCACCGGCGACGCGGCGCCGACCGCTGCACCGAGCGGTGGCGTCGGCTGGGGCACCCGGACCCGACAGATCCTGCTGACCGGCGTGAGCTACATGATCCCGTTCGTCGCCGCGGGTGGTCTGTTGATCGCGCTCGGCTTCCTGTTCGGCGGCTACCAGATCGCCAACAAACCCGACGGTGGCACGGACTCGTTCGCACACATCTATGCGCTCAACAACTCATTGTGGAACCTGCCGCCCGGCGGGTTCGCGCAGTACCTGGGCGCGGTGCTGTTCAGCCTCGGCGGCCTGGCGTTCGGCTTCCTGGTTCCTGCGCTGGCCGGCTACATCGCGTTCGCGATCGCCGACCGGCCCGGCATCGCGCCGGGCTTCACCGCAGGCGCGGTCGCAGGGTTCGTCGGCGCCGGATTCATCGGCGGCATCGTCGGTGGCCTCATCGCCGGCTTCGCGGCGCTGTGGATCAGCAGAATCGGTGTGCCGCAGTGGTTCCGCGGACTGATGCCGGTCGTCATCATCCCGCTCTTCGCCTCGCTGGCCGTCGGCCTGCTGATGTTCATGCTGCTCGGCCGACCGCTTGCCGGGTCACCACGAGCCTGACCGACTGGCTGTCGGGCATGTCCGGCAGCTTCTGCGGTTCTGCTCGGCATCATCCTCGGCCTGATGATGTGCTTCGACCTCGGCGGCCCGGTGAACAAGGCGGCGTACGCATTCGCGACCGCCGGGCTGACCGCGGCGACCACCGCGTCGCTCGAGATCATGGCGGCGGTGATGGCCGCAGGCATGGTGCCGCCGCTGGCGATGGCATTGGCGACGTTCGTCCGGCCCGCACTCTTCAGCGAGCCCGAACGCGAAAATGGCAGGGCCGCAGTGCTTCTCGGGGCCTGCTTCATCTCCGAAGGCGCGATACCGTTCGCGGCCGCCGACCCGTTCCGCGTCATCCCGTCGATGATGTTCGGTGGCGCGATCACCGGTGCGCTGTGCATGGCCGCGGGTGTCACCTCCCGGGCACCCCACGGCGGCATCTTCGTGTTCTTCGCCATCGGCCATCTGCTCTGGTTCATCATCGCCATCCTCGTCGGGACGGTCGCCGGCGCGCTGGCCGTCATCGCCGCCAAACAACTCATCAGACCCGCCGTCAAAGCGGCGGACGACGCACCCGCGTTGGCCACCGTCTGATCATCGAAGGAGAACTGCAATGCCCACGAAAACCGTCACCGTCGGCTCGGCCATCGGCCTGCATGCCCGACCCGCCGCGATCATCGCCGAGGCCGTGGTGAACGCCGGGGTGCCCGTCACGCTCTCGATGGACGGCGGCGAGCCCGTCGACGCGGGGTCGGCGCTGATGATCATGACGCTGGGCGCAGGCAACGGCGCCCAGGTGACCGTGGAATCCGACGACGAGGCCGCCCTCAAGACCGTCGCGGAGTTGGTCCAGCAAGACCTCGACGCCTAGCTAGCTGACCGCAGCATCCCCACGATCAAGATCACCCGCATCCGCGTCGCGATCGAGGGCCGGTCCACAGATTCGCCGCCGAAGACGTCTGCGATACCTGTTGGTAGGGCTCACCTGCGGCGAATCGACCGCTGACCACGGCCGGTAGGACCCGTGCGGGCAAGATTGCGGACTCGACCCCCACGGCAGCCCCCTAAGATTGGCTGCGTGCATTCAGCCAATCGGCTTGACGTGAGAATTTGCGCTGCCAACGGACCGGCGCGGAGTTTGCTGTGGGTGTGCCAGCACACTTCCAGCCGGCCCGGCGACGAGGGAGGTGCGTAGCGCGTGCACCGCATTGGTGTGCTGCTGGCGGCGCTGTTGTTGACGTTGTTCTGCGCTCCTCCCGCGACGGCGATCGAGCCTCCCACGATCGACCCGGCGGCTGTACCGCCCGACGAGACGGGGCCCGACCAACCGACCGAACAGCGCCGGGTCTGCTCGGCGCCGACGGTGTTTCCCAACTCGAACTTCGCCGATAAGCCGTGGGCAAATGACTACCTGCGGCTGAGCGAGGCGCAGAAGTTCGCGACCGGCGCCGGGGTGACCGTCGCGGTGATCGACACCGGCGTGCAGGGGTCACCGCGGGTGCCCGCCGAGCCTGGCGGCGACTTCGTCGACCAGGCCGGCAACGGCATGTCCGATTGCGATTCGCACGGCACGCTGACGGCGTCGATCATCGCCGGCAGGCCCGCGCCGACCGACGGGTTCGTCGGCGTCGCGCCCGACGCCCGGCATCCTGTCGCTGCGACAGACGTCGGAGGCCTTCCAGCCGGTCGGCTCGCGCACCGACCCCAACGACCCGAACACCACGCAGACGGCGGGCTCGCTACGCAGCCTGGCGCGTGCGGTGGTGCACGCGGCGAATATCGGGCGCGCAGGTGATCAACATCAGTGAGGCCGCCTGCTACAAGGTGACCCGGCCGATCAACGAGACCGGCCTGGGCGCCGCGATCAACTACGCGGTGCAACGTCAAGGGCGCGGTGATCATCGTCGCTGCGGGCAACACCGGCCAGGATTGCACGCAGAACCCGGCTCCCGATCCGGCGGTGCCCGCGGATCCGCGCGGGTGGAAGCAGGTGCAGACGATCGTCAGCCCCGCGTGGTACTCGCCGCTGGTGCTGACCGTCGGCGGCATCGCCCAGAACGGGCAGCCGAGCAACTTCTCGATGTCCGGACCGTGGGTGGGCGCCGCGGCGCCCGCCGAGAACGTCATCGCGCTGGGCTACGACGGCAATCCGGTCAACGCGCTGCAGGGGCAGGACGGCCCGATCCCGATCAGCGGCACGTCGTTCGCGGCGGCCTACGTATCGGGGCTCGCGGCGCTGCTCAAGCAGCGCTTCCCCAACCTGACGCCCGCGCAGATCATCAACCGGATCACCGCGACCGCCCGCCATCCCGGTGGCGGCGTCGACAACTACGTCGGCGCCGGAGTCATCGACCCGGTCGCGGCGCTGACGTGGGACGTGCCCGCCGGCCCGCAGCAGGTTCCGTACAAGGTCAAGGAGATCCCGCCCCCGGTGCTACATCCCGCCGCCCGACCGCGGACCGATCACGGCGGTGGTCGTCACCGGGCGTCGTCCTCGCGCTGGCCCTGGGGCTCGGCGCCATGGCCCGACGCGCGTTGAGGCGCCGATGAACAAGGTCTTCGGCCTGTTCGGGCTGCGCTTCACGCACCGGTCACGCCGTCTGGGCGGCGGCGTTGATTCCGGCGTGCATCGTGCTGTTCCTGGCACTTGAATCTGCTGTGGCTGGGCATCACGCTGGCGGTGATCATCGCGCTCGCGACGGTGTTGACCATTCGCGGCCGGCGGGCGACCGGGTGGGTCGCGGCGGTGTTCGCGTGGCGTCGCCGCCATCGCAATGTCCCCGAGGCCGCCATCGGAACCGGCCGTCGGCGCCACCGTCATGCCCGGCGATCACGTCGCGGTTCGCTGGCAGGACGGGTACCTGGTGTCGGCGATCGAGTTGGTGCCGCGGCCGTTCACGCCGACGGTGATCGTCAACGGGGAGGCCTATCACCGACGACGTGGTCGACACCCGGCTCGTCGAGCAACTGGTCGCGGCGCACTGCCCGGACCTCGAGGCCGACGTGGTGTCGGCGGGCTATCGAGTGGGCAAGACCGCGCCGGCGAGCCTGGTGGCGCTCTACGAGCAGGTCGTCGGGCCGTATCCGGCACCGGCGAATCGGCGCACCTGGATCGTGCTGCGGGCCGACCCCGAGCAGACACGCAAGTCGTCGCAGCGTCGGGAGTCCGGTGTGGCCGGGCTGGCGCGCTACCTGGTGGCGTCGGCAACCCGTATCGCAGATCAATTGGCCAGCAACGGGGTTGACGCGCGGCCGGTCCGCAGCTTCGACGACTTCGACCACGCCACCGAGATCAGCTTCGAGCGCGAGATGTGGTCGGCGATCAAGGGACGCAGCACCTTCACCGCCGCCTACAGCGCGGCCGGGGGTCCCGATGTGTGGTGGTCGGCGCGGGCGGATCACACCATCACCCGGGTCCGGATCCGGCCGGGTGCGGCGCCGACATCGACGGTGCTGTTGACGACGTTGGCCAATCCGTCTACGCCGCGCGGGTTTTCGTGCCTGTTCGGTGGGCAGCGGGCGGCGCTGCACGGCATCAGTCCGGTGACCGACCGTCACTACGAACTGCCGATCGGGTCGGCGGGCGTGCTGGTCGGTGAGACGGCTGACCGCTATCCGGTGTACATGCCGTTCGACGACGTCGACGTCAGCATCAATCTCGGCGACGCCCGGATGTTCACGCAATTCGTCGTGCGATCGGCGGCGGCCGGTGCCGTGGTCACGCTGCTACCGCAGTTCGGCGAGTTCGCCGGATTCGTCAACGGGCAGATCGGGCAGGTGGCCAAGATGGCGTGGCCAAATGCGACGACATATCTCGGCCCGCATCCCGGCATCGGCCGAGTGGTGTTGCGCGCACAACTTCATCGACACCCCACGGCACGAGCAGCTGCCGATCCGGCTGATCAATCCGCGCGAGGAAAGCCGCTATCAGATGGCTCTGGAGGGCTGACAATTGATTACACAGGCTGTGGGGACGGAGGTATAGCCCATGCCACCGAGATGCAGGTGAATCCGGCGGCGCTGCGGCTTCTGGCCGCGGGGATGACGGCTGTGCCGTGGCAGACGCCGTCTGCGCAACGCGAAGGCGCCGGACGCGTTGCCCCTATCGCAGACTGCGGTGGACAACCTCAACGCGAACGCGCAGGTGTTGATTGAATTTCAGCGGTGGGCCGAGGCCGAGAACGAGCGCATCGCCGAGAACTTCACCAACGCCGCGGAGGCCTACGAGAAGGTCGACCAGGAATACAAGGACAAGTTGAACGACCCGGGTCGCGAGGCGGCGGTCGACGCGATCCAGCTCCCGGCGCCCAAATTCCCCAGCCGCCACTTCCCGAGCTGCCGGCCGCTCCGACTGCTCCGGAGGCGGCGGGTACAGCACAGGTCCCCTCAGACGCAGGCGATTCAGTGGTCGGCGACGAGGGTGTGTCACTCGAAGCGGCGGTGGTGCGACTGGCAGAAGGCGGCGCAACGATCGCGGTGCACTCCAATCGGGTTTCCCGGCGACTGGGAGGGTGACGCTGCTGACGCGGCGTTCGCCCGGATGAACGATTTCGCGACTGGTTGAACCAACTGTCGGCTGCGTGGGGTCGACTCGCCGAAGAGGCGGCCAAGATCGAGCGGCCCACCAGGTCGCGATCGCCGAGCACCTGCCGAAATACACGGCGTACGTGAATCTGGAATCGCAGACCGGGGTGGGCAATTCGATCAATGCGGACGCCATAGCCGCAGCAGATGAAGGAGTTGCAGCGCCAGTCGGACGAAGTGCGCGACGAGTACGCGAAGAACGCGGCGACCGACAACATTGCAGCCCGACGGATCCGCCCGGCTCGACTCGGGGTGCAGGGCCAGGACCCGCCCGGTCCCAACGACGGGCAGACCGGTGGCGGCGGAGCCGGTGGCGGCGGCGGCAGCGGCGATCAGCCCACCGGCGACCCGCAGGCGATGGCCGACAAGATGGGGCAGTCTCTGGGGCGGCCGACAAGTGCCGGGTCGGCCGTCGAGTGGCGGCTCGCCTTCGGGAGGCGGCTCGCCATCCGGTGGCGGATCACCGTCGGGCGGCGGCATGCCGGGCGGGCTGCCGGGTACAAGCCCATCGACGGGTACGCCGAAGCTGCCGACGGATGCCGGCCTCAAGCCGGCGGCATCAGCCGGCGGGGGCGGTTCAGGCGGGTGCCGGTGGTGGCGGCGGCGGGGGGGCCCGAGATGCGCCGCTGTCGCCGGCGGTTTGCGCCGAAACCGTGGCTGCAGGGCCACGGCGGCCGCTGCGTCGGGCGCGCTCCGCAGCGGCGTCGACAGGCGCGGCAAGCGGGACGGACATGGGCGGCGGCATGGCTCCCATGCACGGAGCACGGTGGCCAACAGGGCAAGGAGAAGCGGCGTATCCGAGTCTGTCGGCCGACGAGGATCTGTACAAAGAGGACCGTGCGTGGACCGAGGGGGTCATCGGTAATCGCCGTCGCAGTGACGTGCAGGACGGCAAGGACTCCAAGTGACCGACGAGATGCATCCGGACGTCGCGGCTGTCTTGAATCAGGCACAGCAGCTGCAGTCGGTGCTCGACGAGCAGTTGCACCGGATGAACAACCAAACGTTCACGGCCACAGACGAAGCGCGCACCGTCGAGGTGACCCTCAACGGCCATCACCACGTGACCGGGGCGTTCATCGAGGACGGCTTGCTGCGGCTGGGCGCCGAGACGGTGGAGCAGCGGTTGAACGAGGCGTTGCAGAACGCGACGGCCGCCGCGTCGGCGTCGATCGAGGCCGACAGAGAGCGTATCGATGATGCGGTCGCCGAGATCACGACGGAGTTGCATCGAGGCGATTGGCGAGATCCGCCGGAATTGTGACGCGCCATTTGGTCCGCGAGATTGCCGTGCGGAGTTTGCTGATTATTTCGATGTTGTTGCGTTGTCCAGTGCTGGTCGACAACCGCGTGCAGCCGTATTCGGTAACTCCCCGAGGCGGGTTGGCGGCATTCTTGGCTGGTAGAGGGCCGTGAGTTGATCAGCTATCGGTCGAGAATCGGCGGCCGGAATTCGTGCGGTTACGGGTGTTGCTGTTCGGGTAGCATTTGCCTGGTGACGCCTGAGGGGGCTTGCCACGGGATCGGTGCGATGCCGATCGATATGCGGAGTGACAATGACTGAGACTTTGCGGATCGACACCGGACTGGTGCTCGAAGCCGGTGGTCGGCTGCAGGGCATCGCGGGCGCGATCCCGCCGCCGCCGGCATCGTTCAGCCCGACGGGCGCGGATGCGCTGTCGACGGCGATCTCGGGCAAGGTCGCCGAAGTGGTGGACCCGGCGATCGCACAGCTGCCGATCACCAAGGAAGAGCTGACGCGGTATGCGCAGAATGTGGTGAACGCCGCCAATGCATATGACGCTGCCGACCGACAGATCGCTGAGGAGATTCTCAAGCGGTTGCAGGAACTCGATTCCGCGCAGACGGACGGCGGCGGAGCGGGTGGTGCCGCAGCGACAGGTTCCGGCGCGACGGGGGCTGCGTCGACTGGGGCTGGTGGCGCCGCGTCATCTGGGGCGTCTCAGGCGTCGGTTGCCGCGCAGCAGGCCGGGCAGTTGGGCCAGATGATGCAGATGCCGATGCAGATGGCACAGCAGGCGGCGCAGATCCCAATGCAGTTGGCGGGCATGGCCGCGTCGATTCCCGCGGCGATGATACAGGGGGTTCAGGGCGCATTACAGCAGGCAGGGCAAGCTTCGGAGATGTCGGGTTCGGAGAAGCCGGACGACGACTCCGCTAAGTCTCCGGAAGAGGTAGCCGAGCACCGTCCTGATGAGCCCGATAGGACGCCGTCGGATCAGGCTGCGCCGGGCGACAATACGGGCGAGCGGGCTCCGGAGCAGCAGCGGCCGGCACCACAACAGGCACCGCCTGAGGCGCCTAGGCCCGCGCCGACGCGACCAGCCGGGTCGCCGGAGATTGCGCTGTGAGTTATCCGCCGCCACCGGGAGGGCCGCCGCCACCGCCCGGTAATCCCTATCCGCCGCAGGGGTATTCGGGCCCTCAACCGCCGTGGCCGCCGCAACAGCCGTGGTCGCCTGGGCCACCCCCGAAGAGGCGAGGGAATGGCTGGAAATGGGCGCTCGGTGCGGTGGCGCTGCTGGTGGTCATCGGAGTGACTGCTGCAGTGACGATTTCGGTTACTAGGGATCGCGGCGGCGACGGTGGTGGTCCGCAGCCGACTGGCGACACATTCGGTCTTGCGAGCGCCGACGACAAAGGCCCAGTGAACATCATCACCGAGGACCCGAGTTGTGCCGCGTGGCAGCCGATTCGCAGACCTCATCGATGTCGAGTAGAGCAAGGGCTGGGATGAACGAGACCCTGCCATTCCGGCGACCGCGTGGACGCCACAACAGCGCGCTCAGTACCAGACGGTCGCGCAGGCGGCGCTCAATGCGGCTAATCAGACAGTGCAGATTGGCGAAGGTGACCCCCCACCGTGTGATGCGTGAATTCTACGAGCAATTTATCGCATACGCGCGCGCATACAGCGATTCCGTTCCGACTTACGAACCCCAAGATGATCACCTGGCGCGTGTGTTTACGTCGAGCGCCAGCGCAATAGCGAACGTATGCAAGGCAATCACATACGGGTCCGCGCTTAGCTCGCGCGCCCACTAGTGTCGGCACCCGAGGCGCCAAAGGACATTGCACCGGTTACGGATCCCAGCACGCCCCAGCGAGTTCGTCGCAGGCGGAGATCCTTCTTGCGATGAGTGGTTTCGATTGCTCGACCGGTTCGACCAAGACACCAAAGCATGGCAGGCGCTCGATCCTGCGATAACAGCGAGCAACTGGAGCCCGGAACAGCGGGCCACCATGACGCGACCATTCCAGTGATGAGGCAGGTGGCCGACGATATGGAGAAGTTGGGACGCGCTGGTGCCAACCCTGTCGTTAGGGATTTCGCGACCTTCGCTGCCCAGTACCGTCGCGCTTACGCTGCGCATTGCCGACGTACACAATTCCAGACGCATACCTGTCGGGCACTGCTTCGGAGACGACATCCACGATCTGGGAAGCGTGTAAGGCAGCTCGAGGGATAAGCATGAGTATCGCAAGGCCAGCCGATCCCTACGATATGACGGCGCCACCCGCATGGCCCGATGTTGACGAGGACGTTTTGCAGGGTTGCGCGGAAGCATTCAACAACGCCTCTAAAGTGCTTGCAGCGCAGTTGGACTCAGCTCGAGCTGAACGGACAACCATCTTCGAAGGTGTCGGCCTTTGGGCGGTGGTGCCGCGAGGACTGCGGCCAGCACGCTCGAAAAGCGCATCACGGATCTTGCTTCGTTGAAGCATCAGACTAGATGCCTCCGCCAAGCTCTTTTCGATGGCAGCATGACGCAGTCGTCAGCGCGAAGAACCAGATAATCGACAACGTCTCCTCCGCGAACAAGCTGATCGACAACATCCTGAGCCTCAGCGATGAAGAAGCATCGGACAGCGCAAAGACGAAGGGCTATTCAGGCGATCGTTGAAGCGACCCGAAGTGAGAACATGGAGGTTGTCGCTGCCGAAGGTAGCAACGTAATTCCGCCGCCGCGCCGCTCGCCTGATGCGACAACGCAGGCCGACAACAAAATTGATTTGCTCACGAGCGGCAGACCTCCTCAGGACGGACCAGCAGCGAGTCAACCCGGCCTCCCAGGACAATCTCGACCTGAAGCACTACCTCATTCAGTCCAGGTCGTCCCAGCAACTCCACCGCCAGAAGGACCCGCAGCAGAATCGCCCGCAAGTGAGTCGTCCGCCCCCGCTGCGAGCCAGCCCGGTTCTCCAGGACGCGCAATCCCAGAGACGCTGCCGTCGCCAGACTCAGTCCCGACACCAGTGCCACCAGCAGCGAGCAATCCCGGATCGTCGGGAGGATCGGCGCCTCACAGTCTCTGCGCCACCACCCGTTGCCCCCGCTGTGGAAACCCCTGGTATCAGAGCCTCGGCGGTCCGGTATGCCGGGCCGGTCGGCACACCGTCTGCTCCGAGCGGCAGCGTGCCGACAACCCACTGTCCGGCACACCCGGCACCTACGACGGCCACGCCCACGTCGCCAGCTCTGCGAATCCCGCTGCCACAGCTGTTAATCAAGCACAGCCGGCTGAATTCAATCGCGCAATGTCGGACGCTGCGACGAAGGCAGCCCAACCGCCTATTCCTCCCGCGCAACCATCGACACCACTCGGCGGCGCACCAGTTGCTCACCCACCGACGCCCCCGCCTATGCCTGAAATGCCGCCCGCGCCACCGCCGTCACAAGCACCAGTAGCTTCCGGTCCGCCCAGCGGTACCGCGGCACCTGTTGCGCCTGCTCCTGGAGCAGGAGCACCAACGGGCCCGCCGATGCAACTGGGACCGCCGCCGACACCGCCTCCGGCAGCGCCGGTGTCAGCGCCTGCCGCTCCCCTTGGCCCGAGCGTCGCGCCCGCTTCCGCCGCCGCAGGCAGCGTCGGCGCCCCCGCTCCCGTGCCGGTGTCGGCCGCCCGCGCCGAGCGTGAGGCCGCGGCGGCTGCCGCGACAGCCGGCGCGCTGCGCCGCAAGGCGACCGGTAGCGATCCTTCGATGTATGCCCAGCGAATCGCCGCCGCTCTCAATGCCCACAGCACCGATGTTGGGTTCGTTTGGATCACCGGTTTAGCCAAGGACGGCGCGATTCTCGTCGCAAACAACTACGCCCTCGGCTACATACCCGAGCACGTCAACCTGCCCGAAAACGTCAAGATGGTCACCGCGGACGAAAGCATCCCCGCCAATGTCCGCGGAACCTGGGCGACCTATCCGATTCTGGCGCTTCATGGCTGGGCTCAAGCACACAACACCGAGCTTCGCGCGGTCATCGCCACCGAGGAGCAATTCAAAGGCTTCGATCCCGGTGCGGCGAAGATCATCCTGCGGCCGGACGACATCCCCGAGACGGGACAAATGGAGGGTCGTCACCGGCTACAAGTCATCGCACCCGAGGCGGCGTTGCAGATCGCGTCCGTCAGCGGTAAAGCGCTCACCGAATTGCTGCCGCCCCCGCCAGCGGATGCTGCCGCCCCCGAAGACAACAGACCGGCGTTGTGGTTTGAGGTGTTCCGCCCATTGCTGAGCAACGTCCCCGCGCGCGCGCCGGAGCAACTTCGTGCCTTCGTCACCTACGCCGAGCATGCGCAAGAGTTGGCTCTCCACAAGGCGCACACGGCAACTGAAGCGGCCGAACAACGCGCGGCCATCGCTGACTGGATCTACTGGCAGCACCTGAGCGTTCTGAATTCTGACGCTGTCGCCACCGAGGCGACGGTTTGACGTGAGCGTGCTCGACGCGTTTTTGTCCACCTGGTCCACCGCCCGATCGACGTTCGGAGTGGGCACGCCGCAACGCGGCGATGCGTACGACAACACCGGCACCGCCCTGCGGGCAATGGAATACGATCTTGCTTCGGCTGCAGCGGGCCCGCATTGGACGGAAAAGCAGCCGCCAACTACGACCTAGCCAACACCGCGCACCGCAGCGCCGTCGGAGCTCTCGCCGGACTTGACCGACGCCTTGCTGCTGAGGTTGGCCGATCCGCACAGGTGATCGGCGCCGGACGTCGCGACCTGGACTCGCTACTCAAGTGGGTCGTCGATGCCGCGGAGAGCACCCCTCAGAACGAGGCGGGCGAGCGAATCCTGATGGCGGTCATTCAAAAGGGCCTGACCCGGCTTCAGGAAATCGTTCAGCGCTCCAACGGCGCTCTGAACTCAATCGGCGAAGAGATTCGCGGCATCGGTGACGAGTACCAAGCGCTGGACAGCCAGAATCTCGGGAAGAGGGACGGCTCCGGAGAACCCGTTACTGCACGAGCTGTCGATTTCAAGGCTGGACCGGCGACTGAGCCACCGCCGATCATGCCGGGACGGCCCGTAGATCCTGCTGATCCGTTCATCGGTGATCAAAGATTCGGTCACTGGGAAGCCGTGATCGCGCCGCCATACACCGGATCTACTCCGCCGCCATTGACTGACCAGTACCGGCCCTTCCCGGGCGGGACCCCGCTGAAGACCGGTGGTACAACCGGCTGGTATACACCCGGCAAGAGCTGGGTGGCCGACGAGCCTTACGCACAGCTTCAGGAAGAGTTCCGATTCCGAATCGCGGGGACGGAAGCTACGACCTATACACGGATGGTCAACGAGAACGGCGCATGGCAACAGGAACGTTGGGTTCGCAACGTTTACGAGTACCAACGAAACACGCAGATGCTTTTCGGCGGCGACGTCACCTTCAAGGGCACGGATGGTGACCTCGGCGGCATCCCAGCAATTCCGAAGATCGACCACGATTGGAAACCCATAGCGCTGAATCAAATTGCCACATTGTCGGCACAGAACACGGGAACCGCTTATTACCTCCCCGATGGCTGCGGAGGACAGTTCACCTATCAGGGCGGGGTACCGATCGGCGGTCTCAGTGGCCTCCCTCCATCGCCACCGATCATGACGCGACCCCGGTGACACGAGCCAAGTGGCTGATTGCGGCCGGAACAATTCCCGTCGCGGCCGTCGTCATCGCTGTCGCCATTATGGCGTCGGGCCACGACTCAC